>NZ_JBQIAR010000003.1:0-294703 GCF_052036975.1 Cellulomonas soli | reverse complement strand
CTCGCGGAGTCGTCGGCAGCGTCATCTGACTATCCCCTGCGAGATGTGTATAAGAGACAGCGCCGGCGCGAGCGGCCGGGGTCATCCCGCTGGCGATCCACCCGGCGATGACGTTCACGGGCACCTCGCTGGACCTGGTGCGCCTGGTGGGTGCGACGTTCGCCGTGACCGGTCCGGGGCCCGTGCTGCCGATCGGTCAGGCGCTCGTGGTCGAGGTCGGCGGCGAGCCCGTGGTGCTGGACGAGGAAGCCCGCCCGCTGTACCACGCGGCCCTGGCGCACGGGGCGAACCACCTGGTCGTGCTCGTCGCGCAGGCGGCGCAGGCCCTGGTGGGCGCCGGTGTCGACGACCCGGGCCGCGTGCTCGGCCCGCTGCTCGGTGCGGCGCTGGACGGTGCCGTGCGTGCCGAGACGGGGGCCGACCCGTCGGGTGTGCGGGGCCCTGGGGCGATCTCGGCGTTGACCGGTCCGGTGCGTCGCGGGGATGCCGGCACGGTCCGGGAGCACGGTGTGGCGCTGACCGCCCTGGCGGCGACGACGGGCGCCGTCGACGTGGTCGAGGGGTACCGTGCCATGGCGCGCGCGGCCACGCAGCGTGCGCTCGCGGCGGGGCTGATCGGCCCGCAGGCCGCGCAGGAGCTGCTGGACGCGGTGGCGGGCATTCCTGTGCCCGCTGCGCCGTTGCAGCAGGAGGACCACGGTGCCGAGCAGGGCCCGCAGGAGGACGACGCATGACCGGCACGACCCCCAGACCGACCACGACGCCCCCGGCGGAGGCGACGGGTGGCCCGACGCTGACGCGGTCGCGTGAGGCGTTGGCCGCCGCGCTCGCCGTGCAGGACGCGCGTGCGCTGCCGCGTCCCGACGGTGCCGCGCACGAGGCCCGACCGCATGCGCGGGCGGTCGTGATGACCATGGGTGCGTTGCACGCCGGTCACCTGTCGTTGGTGCGTCGGGCCAAGGAGATCGCCGACGCGGTCGTGGTGACGATCTTCGTCAACCCGCTCCAGTTCGGCCCCACCGAGGACCTGGACCGTTACCCGCGTGACCTGGACGGCGACCTGCGTCTGCTGTCCGGCCCCGGGCTGCTCGGGCCGGACGACGTCGTGTTCGCCCCCACGCCCGAGGTCGTGTATCGGGACGGTGACCCGATCGTGCGGGTCGCGGCCGGTGCGGTCGGCGACGTGCTCGAGGGTGCCCTGCGGCCCGGGCACCTGGACGGTGTGCTGACGGTGGTGCTCAAGCTGATGCACCTGGTGCGCCCGCAGGCGGCGGTGTTCGGCGCCAAGGACGCCCAGCAGCTCGCGGCGGTGCGTCGCATGGTGCACGACCTGGACGTGCCGGTCGAGGTGGTCGCCGGGGCGACGGTGCGCGACGAGGACGGGCTGGCGCTGTCCAGCCGTAACGCGTACCTGACGCCCGACCAGCGCCGGCAGGCCTTGGCGTTGTCGCACGCGTTGGCGGCGGCCCGCGCGCAGGCCGCGGCCGGGCTGGGCCCGGAGGCGGTGCGTGCGGCGGCCTTGGCGGTGCTCACGGACGGGGTCCCGGCCCATGACGTGCGCCCGGTCGACGTGGTCGACTACGTGGCCCTGGTCGATCCGGGCACGTTCGCCGACGTCGGGCCGGACCGCACGGGGCCGGTGGTGCTCGCACTGGCTGCCCGGGTGGGGGCCACCCGCCTGATCGACAATGCCGAGCTGCTGCTCGCGGGGGAGGTGTCCGCATGACCTCGCTCGTGCGCACGATGATGACCGGCAAGATCCACCGGGCCACGGTGACCGCCTCCGACCTGCACTACGTCGGTTCGATCACGGTCGACGCGGACCTGCTGCTGGCGGCCGACGTGCTGCCCGGTCAGCAGGTCGACGTGGTCGACGTGACCACGGGGGCCCGTCTGACGACCTACGCGATCGCCGGGGAGCCCGGTTCCGGGCAGGTGTGCGTCAACGGTGCGGCGGCCCACCTGGTGCACCCGGGTGACATCGTGATCCTGATCGCGTACGGGCAGCTGTCCGACGCTGAGGCGCGCACGTACGAGCCGCACGTGGTGCTGGTCGACGCCGACAACCGCATCGTCGAGCGGGGTGCCGACCCGGGTCAGGTGCCGCAGGCGTGGACGGACGAGTCGGGGCTGACGGGCAGCGGCATCCCCTTCGAGCGGGCTCGTGCCCTGGCGGCCGGGGGCCACGTGCCTGGCGCGCACGCGACGCGGTGACGCCGACCGGGTCGGCGGTGGACGCACCGGTGGTGGCGGGCGCCTCGACGGGTCTGCGTCTGGCGACGCGGCTGGCCGCCCCTGAGCCGGGCTGGACGGTCGAGGCCGATGCGGTCGTGGTCGGCTCGGGCATCGCCGGGCTCACGGCGGCGCTCGAGCTGCGCACCCGGGTGCCGCGCGTGCTGCTGGTCACCAAGGACCGCCTGTACTCGGGCTCGACCGTGTGGGCGCAGGGTGGCATCGCGGCGGCGCTGGCCCCGGACGACTCACCGGCCGCCCACCTGCAGGACACGCTCGTGGCCGGGGCGGGCCTGTGCGACCCGCGGGCCGTGGAGGTGCTGGTCACCGAGGGGCCGGCCCGGGTGCGCGAGCTGGTGGCACGCGGTGCGGTGTTCGACCGTGCCCCCGACGGCCGGATCTCGCTGACGCGTGAGGGTGGGCACCACGCCGACCGGATCGCGCATGCCGGCGGTGACGCCACGGGCGCGGAGATCTCCCGTGCGCTGGTCGCGCAGATCGAGGCGGTGCGCGACGACCCGGGCATCGAGGTGATCGAGCACGCGCTGGTGCTCGACGTGCTGACCGGGCCGGCAGGCCCCGACGGGCGGCCCGGTCCGGCGTGCGGTGTGACGTTGCACGTGATCGGCGAGGGTTCGCGTGACGGTGTGGGTGCGGCGCTGGGCCGTGCGGTGGTGCTGGCCACCGGTGGCATCGGGCAGGTCTTCCGCTCGTCGACGAACCCTGCGCAGGCCACGGGTGACGGCATCGCGGCGGCGCTGCGAGCGGGTGCGACGGTGGGTGACGTGGAGTTCGTGCAGTTCCACCCCACCGTGCTGTGGCTGGGCGCCGGGGTGAAGGGGCAGCTGACGCTGGTGTCGGAGGCGGTGCGCGGCGAGGGGGCGCGCCTGCTGGACACCGACGGTGTGCGGTTCATGCCCGACGTGCACCCGATGGCCGAGCTGGCCCCGCGGGACGTGGTGGCGCACGCGATCGTGCGGCAGATGGCCGCGACCGGTTCGGACCACGTGTGGCTCGACGCGCGGCACCTCGGCGCGCAGTTCCTGCGTCGGCGGTTCCCGACCATCCACGACCGGCTCGCCGAGCACGGGATCGACCTGACCACGGACCTGGTGCCGGTGGCCCCCGCGCAGCACTACCACTCGGGTGGTGTGGTGACCGACCTGGCGGGGCGCACGTCGCTGCGCGGTCTGTACGCGGTGGGGGAGACGGCCTGCACGGGTGTGCACGGCGCCAACCGGTTGGCCTCGAACTCGCTGCTCGAGGGCTTGGTCTTCGCGCACCGTGCCGCACGCGACATCGCGGTGAAGGTCGCCGACGGTGACCTGCCTGCGCTGGAGCCGGTCGAGCGTGCCGGTGAGCGGGCCCTGGTGGCGGCGGCCTCGCGGTCGCGTGTGCAGCGGCTGGCGTCGGCCGGGCCGGGGGTGCTGCGTGACGGCGAGGGGTTGCGGCGCGCTGCGGCGGGTCTCGCGCAGGTCCCGACCGATGCGCACCTGTGTCACGCCGACGGGCGGCCGTTGGCCGACCCGCAGGTGGCCGAGTGGGAGACGACGAACGTGCACCAGGTCGCCTCGGTGCTCACCGCTGCGGCGCTGGAGCGCGAGGAGAGCCGCGGCGGGCATGCGCGCAGCGACTTCCCGTCGCCGGACGAGGCGTGGCGGTTGCGTCTGGAGCTGACGCTCGAGCCGGACGGCACGGTGCGGTCGCGGCACACGCCCGTCGAGTGAGCGGCAGGTGGGCCGGGCGCGGTGCACCTGCTGCCCGACGACTACCGTGACCGGGTGAGCACGACCGCGACCCCGCAGCCCGACCCGCAGCACCCCGTCTCGCCGACCGCCGAGCGGCAGCCCGACGCGCAGCGGGCCGCCGGGACGGCGGACGTGCTGCCCGGTGTGCTGCCCGGTGACCCCGGCCCGGATCCGTCCGCGATCGCGCGGATGGTGTCCGCCGCGCTCGACGAGGACCTCGGCCCGGCCCCGGGGCGTGACGTCACGACGCAAGCGACCGTGCCGGCCGCCGCGACGGGCACCGCGCTGCTGATGGCCCGGGCCGAGGGGGTGCTGGCGGGACTGGTGGTCGTGCCGCAGGTGCTCGCCCAGGTCGCGCAGCGGTTGTCGCTGCCGTGCCCCGTGCTGCGCGTGCACGTGCCCGACGGCACCCGTGTGCACGCCGGTGACGTGCTGGCCGAGCTGACCGGTCCCGTCCAGGTGCTGCTGGTCGCCGAGCGCACCTTGCTGAACCTGGCGTCGCGAGCCTCGGGCGTCGCCACGCACACCCGCCGGTGGTCCGATGCGCTCGACGGCACGGGGGCGCAGGTGCTCGACACCCGCAAGACGACGCCGGGTCTGCGCGCCCTGGAGAAGTACGCGGTGCGCTGCGGCGGTGGCACGAACAAGCGCATGGGTCTGTTCGACGTGGCCATGGTCAAGGACAACCACGTGGTGGCGGCCGGGTCGGTGGCGGCGGCGGTGGCTGCGGTGCGGGCGGGGTTCCCGGGGGTGCCGATCCAGGTCGAGGCCGACACGCTCGAGCAGGCGCTCGAGGCCGTGGGTGTGGGCGCCGACTTCCTGCTGCTGGACAACATGCCCACGCCGGTGCTGCGCGAGGTCGTCGCGGCGGTGCGGGCGGGTGAGGCCACGACCGGGCGGATCGAGCTGGAGGCCACGGGCAACCTCACCCTGGAGCGCGCCCGTGAGGTGGCGCTGACCGGTGTGGACCACCTGTCGGTGGGTGGTCTGACGCACTCCTCGCCCATCTTGGACCTCGCGCTGGACCTGACCCCGCACTGAGCCGTCCGCGGCACCGGTGGGGGTCGCGTCGGCGCGGGACGACGCCGGTGGTCACGCCCGTAGAATCGCCCGGTGAGCCAGACGCCGCAGACGCCCACCACGACCTCGGCCGCACCGTCGGTCCCCCTCGGCGCGGACCAGGACGACGCCCCCGAGCAGATCCGTGTCCGCCGCGAGAAGCGCGAGCGGATGCTCGCCGAGGGCGTGCAGGCGTACCCGGTCTCGGTGCCCCGCACGCACACCATCGCCGAGGTCCGCGCGGCCCACCCGGACCTCGAGGCGGGCGCCGAGACGGACGACGAGGTCGGCGTGGCCGGTCGCGTGGTGTTCCTGCGGAACACGGGCAAGCTGTGCTTCGCCACGTTGCAGGACGGTGAGGGCAACCGCCTGCAGGCCATGCTGAGCCTGGCCGAGGTCGGCGAGGAGCGGCTGACGGCGTTCAAGGCCGACATCGACCTGGGCGACCACCTGTTCGTGCACGGCAAGGTCATCTGCTCCAGGCGTGGCGAGCTGTCGGTCTTCGCCGACGCGTGGCAGCTGGCCGCCAAGGCGATCCGCCCGTTGCCGAACCTGTACGAGGGTACGGAGATGTCCGAGGAGGCGCGGGTCCGCCAGCGCTATGTCGATCTCATCGTGCGCCAGCAGGCCCGTGACACGGTGCGTCTGCGCGCCGAGGTGGTGCGTTCCCTGCGCGAGAACTTCCACCGCCGCGGGTATCTGGAGGTCGAGACCCCGATGCTGCAGACGCAGCCCGGTGGCGCCTCCGCGCGACCCTTTGTGACGCACATGAATGCGTTCGACATCGACCTGTACATGCGTATCGCGCCCGAGCTGTTCCTCAAGCGTGCGGTGGTGGGCGGTATCGAGCGCGTCTTCGAGATCAACCGCAACTTCCGCAACGAGGGTGCCGATTCCACGCACTCGCCGGAGTTCGCGATGCTGGAGGCCTACGAGGCCTACGGCGACTACGACACGATGGCCGCTCTCACGCAGGACCTGGTGCAGACCGCCGCGATGGACGCCCTGGGCACGACGCTGGTGACCTTGCCGGACGGTGAGGAGTACGAGCTCGGTGGGCAGTGGACGCAGCTGTCGATGTACGACTCGTTGTCGGGTGCGCTGGGGGAGGAGATCACCCCGGAGACGACCGTCGCGCAGCTCAAGACGATCGCCGAGCGGCTCGAGGTCGAGGTCGACCCGCGTCGCCTCAGCCACGGCAAGCTGGTCGAGAACCTGTGGGAGCACCTGGTCGGTGACGGCCTGCACGCCCCGACGTTCGTGCGTGACTTCCCGGTCGAGACGAGCCCGTTGACGCGCGACCACCGCAGCAAGCCGGGCATCGTGGAGAAGTGGGACCTGTACGTGCGCGGCTTCGAGCTGGCGACCGCGTACTCCGAGCTGGTCGACCCGGTGATCCAGCGGCAGCGGTTCGAGGCGCAGGCGCTGCTGGCGGCGGCGGGTGACGACGAGGCGATGCCGCTCGACGAGGACTTCCTGGCTGCGGTCGAGTACGCGATGCCGCCCTCGGGTGGTCTGGGCATGGGTCTGGACCGTCTGCTCATGGCGCTGACGGGCCTGGGTATTCGCGACACGATCCTGTTCCCTCTGGTGAAGCCGCAGGTCTGATCGGCCGGATGTCGAGGAGGGGTGTGGCATGAGCGGATGGGGTGCGGCGCTGGCCGCGGTGCTGCCGTCGATCGGTGTCGGCCTGCTCTTCTGGTACGCGATGCGCGCGGTCGTGAATGCGGACCGGACCGAGCGTGCCGCATTGGCGCGAATGGACGCCGAAGAGCGCCTTCAGGCACGGCCTGCCGACGCCGTTCGTGATGACGGTGTGAAGAAAAACGATTCCTGAGCACTCGGATTGACGCCCCTTCGGGCGGGTGCAATGCTGTGCGCCGTCACGCAATTCTTTCTTCTCAGACAATCTGGAGCAGACGATGGCGCAGAAGGTCCAGGTCCTGCTGGTCGATGACATCGACGGAGGCGCGGCCGACGAGACCGTGTCGTTCGCCCTCGACGGCATCACGTACGAGATCGACCTGACGGCCGAGCACGCCACGCAGCTGCGTGACGCGTTCGCGCAGTGGGTCGGCCACGCCCGCCGTGTCGGTGGTCGTGCGGGTGCTCGCACCTCGTCCGCCCGTGCCAAGCGCGGCGCCGCGGCCGACTCGCAGGCGATCCGCGAGTGGGCCAAGGAGAACGGCCACCACGTGTCCGAGCGTGGGCGCATCTCCGCGACGATCAAGGCCCTGTACGAGGCCGCTCACTGAGCCTGGTCACCGTACGACGAAGGCCCGGCCCCCCAAGGGGACCGGGCCTTCGTCGTGCTGCGGGACCTGCGGGTGGCGCGCCCTGCCGGGCGCACCAGGATCAGGCGGGCCGGACGCCGGTGAGCTCGCGCACGGCCGCGTACTGCTCGCGCACCCGCGGTGCGGCCGCCGCGCTGAACACCTCGGCGGAGGAGGCGGCGGTCCACGCGGGGGCGTCCTGCGCACCGGACAGCACCCAGGCGGCCTGACGGGCAGCGCCGTCGGCCACGTACTCGCCGGGGGTCGGCACCGTGACGTCCAGGCCCAGCACGGCGGGGGCGATGTGCCGCACGGCTTCCGACTGGGCGCCGCCGCCGATGAGCAGCACGCGGTTGACCTGCACACCCTGGGCGCGCAGCGCGTCCAACCCGTCGGCCAGGCCGCACAGCATGCCCTCGACCGCCGCGCGGGCCACGTGGGCCGGGGTGGTGTTGCCCAGGCGCAGGCCGTGCAGGGCACCGGTGGCGTCGGGGCGGTTGGGTGTGCGCTCGCCCTCCAGGTAGGGCACGAGCACCAGGCCGTCGGCGCCCGTGGGGGCGGACAGCGCCAGGGCGGACAGACCGGGGTGGTCGGTGCCGAGCATGCGCGCGGTGGCGTCGAGCACGCGCGAGGCGTTCAGCGTGCAGGCCAGGGGCAGGAACGCGCCGGTGGCGTCGGCGAACCCGGTGACCATGCCGCTGCCGTCGGCGGTGGGGGCGGCGGCGATGGCGGAGACCACGCCGGACGTGCCCAGCGAGATGGCCACGTCGCCGGGCACCAGCCCGAGGCCGAGCGCCGCCGCGGCGTTGTCGCCGGCGCCGGGGCCGATCACGGGTCGCAGCGCGCCGATGACGGAGCGCTCGCCGCCCTCGTGCGGGCCGAGCACGCGCGGCAGCACGGCCCCGTGCCCGAGCGCGAGCTCGAGCAGGTCGGTGCGGTAGTCGTCCGTGACGGGCGACCAGTAGCCGGTGCCGGAGGCGTCGGAGCGGTCGGTGCGCAGCGCGGCCAGACCGGCGGCACCCGACCCGGGGCCGTGGCCGGCCAGACGCCAGCTCAGCCAGTCGTGCGGCAGGGCGACGGCTGCCACGCGTGCGGCGTTCTCCGGCTCGGCGTCGCGCAGCCAGCGCAGCTTGGTCACGGTGAGCGAGGCGACGGGCACCGAGCCGATGGCGTCGGCCCAGGCCTGCGCACCGGCCACGGGGTCGCCGTCGCCGAGCTCGGCGATCAGGTCGGTGGCGGCCTGCGCGGAGCGGGTGTCGTTCCACAGCAGGGCGTCGCGGATCACGGCGCCGTCGGCGTCGAGCGCGACCATGCCGTGCTGCTGGCCGCCGACCGCGATGGCCTCGACGTCGTCGATGCCGCCGGCGTCGGCGATGGCCGCCTGGAGGGCGTCCCACCAGTGGTCGGGGGACACCTCGGTGCCGTCGGGGTGGCTGGCGCGGCCGCTGCGCACGAGGGCGCCGGTCGTGGCGTCACGGATGACGACCTTGCAGGACTGGGTGGACGAGTCCACCCCGGCGACGAGCGTCATGGGGGCTGCTCCTGGGATGTGAGGGCGACGGGTGGTGGTGCGCGCGGGCTCGCGTCGGTGCGCGCCCGTATGTGCCGAGAGCCGGCCGGTCGGGTGCGGGGTGCGCACCGACCGACCGGCTCGTCGGGTCAGACCTGGTGAGGCTGGTTCAGCGGGCGCCGAGCGCGTGCTCGAGGGCCAGCTGGTTGAGGCGCACGAAGTCGAAGCCGCGCGCGGCGACCGCGTCGACGTCGAGGTCCTCGTAGGCCGAGGTGTCGGCCAGCAGGTCGGCCAGCGTCTCGCCCTCGGCGAGGGTCGGCGTGGCGAGCTCGAGCACGCCGGACGCCTCGAGCGCCTCCTGCACCTCGGGGTCGGCACGGAACGCCAGGGCGCGCTCCTTGAGCAGCAGGTAGGTGCGGATGTTCGCCTCGGCCGACGCCCAGACGCCGTCGAAGGACTCGGTGCGCGAGGGCTTGTAGTCGAAGTGGCGGGGGCCGTCGTAGCGCGGGCCGCCGCTCGGGAAGCCGTTCTCGATGAGGTCGACGGTGGCGAACGCGGAGAACAGGTCGCCGTGACCGAACACGAGGTCCTGGTCGTACTTGATGGACCGCTGGCCGTTGAGGTCGATGTGGAACAGCTTGTTGGCCCACAGCGCCTGCGCGATGCCCGAGGTGTAGTTCAGGCCCGCCATCTGCTCGTGGCCGGTCTCGGGGTTCAGGCCGACGATGTCGCCGTGCTCGAGCTGGGCGATGAAGCCGAGCGCGTGGCCGACGGTCGGGAGCAGGATGTCGCCGCGGGGCTCGTTGGGCTTGGGCTCGATCGCGATGCGCAGCGAGTAGCCCTTCTCCTTGATGTACGCGGCGACGGTGTCGATGCCCTCGGCGTAGCGGTCGTGCGCGGCCTTGAGGTCCTTGGCCGAGTCGTACTCGGCACCCTCGCGGCCGCCCCACATGACGAACGTGTCGGCGCCGAGCTCGGCGGCCAGGTCGACGTTGCGGACGACCTTGCGCAGGCCGTAGCGGCGCACGCGACGGTCGTTCGAGGTGAACGCGCCGTCCTTGAAGATCGGGTGGCTGAAGGTGTTGGTCGTGACCATCTCGACCGTGATGCCGGTCTCGGCCAGCGCGCCCTTGAAGCGGGCGAGGATCTGGTCGCGCTCGGCCGCGCTGGAGCCGAACGGCACGACGTCGTCGTCGTGGAACGTGACGTGCGCGGCGCCGAGCTCGGCGAGCTTGTGCACGGACTCGACGGGGTCGAGCCACGGGCGGGTCGCGCTGCCGAACTGGTCCTGCGCGTTCCAGCCGACGGTCCAGAGACCGAAGGAGAACTTGTCTGCGGGGGTGGGCTTCGTTGCCAAGGGAGTGCCTCCTCGTCGAGTTTTGTTTCCGGCATGAATTTATCCCCACCGCAGCGGTAAGGTCAAGCCATGCCGAGCCGCGACGACGCCCAGGTGGCGCGACAGGACCGGATGCGCGAGCACAACCTCAGCCTCACCCTGCGCCGGGTGGTGGACTCCCGCATCCCGCTGTCGCGCGCGCAGGTGGCGGCGTCCACCGGACTGGCCCGGGCGACCGTCACGGGGCTCGTCGACCAGCTGATCGCCGCCGGGCTGGTCCGTGAGCTGGACCCGGTCTCCCAGCAGCGGGCGGGGCGCCCCGCCGTGCCCCTCGCGCCCGCGCAGCGCACCGTCGCCGGGGTGGGCATGGAGGTCAACGTCGACTACCTGGGGGTGCGGGCGCTCGACCTGGCCGGCACGGTCCTGGCCGAGCACGTCGAGAAGGTCGACCTGCGCGCCTCCGACCCTGCGGACGTGCTCGGGCGCCTGGCCCGGTCCGCGGCCGAGGTGCTGGGCGGGCTCGAGGCCGCCGACGTGCGCGTCGCCGGAACGGCGCTGGCCCTGCCGGGGCTCGTCGACCGGGTCACCGGCCCGCTGCGTGTCGCCCCCAACCTGCACTGGCGCGACCTCGACGTGGTCGCCGAGCTGTGCCGCGAGCCCGCCCTGGCCGCCCACCCGCCACGCCTGGCGAACGAGGCCAACCTGGCCGCACGCGCCGAGGCGCACGCGCGCCGCGACACCGGCGACGGCCCACCCAGCTTCGTCTACGTCTCCGGTGAGGTCGGCATCGGTGGCGCGCTCGTGCTGGACGGTGAGATCTTCCTCGGGCGGCACGGGTGGAGCGGCGAGATCGGGCACATCGTCCTGGACACGTGCACCGAGTCCGGGACGCTCGAGGAGCTGGCCGGGCAGGACGCGATCCTGCGCGCCGCGGGGCTGCCCGTCGGCGGGGCGTTCGACGCGCTGCGCGACGTGCTCGACCACGGCGAACCTGCTGCGCAGGGGCGCGCACGTGCCGCGGTGCGGGCCGCGGGCCGCTCGCTCGGTGTCGCGCTGGCCAACGTGGTCAACGTCGTCGACCTGGGCGAGATCGTGCTCGGGGGCACGTTCTCGCTGCTGTTCGACGACCTGCAGCACGAGGTGGCCGCCGAACTGGCCCGGCGGGTCATCTTCGCGCCCTGGTCGCCGCTGGAGGTCTCGCGGGCCGTCGCCCACCCGTACCCGGCGATGACCGGCGGGGCGCTCGCGGTGCTGCGGACCGTCATCGCCGAGCCGGGGGCGTGGCTGCGTCCGGTCGGCTGAGCCGTACGCTCGGTGACCGTGAGCACGCAGACCACAGCACCGAACCCGCTCTGGGTCGGCACCTACCCGGTCGCCGGCGCAGGCACCCCGACGGGCCTGGGCGAGGGCATCTGGCGGGTCGACCTGGACCCGGCCACGGGTGCCCTGGGTCGGCCGCGACAGGTCGTCGTGACCCCGTCGCCGTCGTTCGTGCTGGCCCATCCGCACGGCGCGGTCCTCTACGCGGCCGACGAGTCGCAGGTCGGCAGCGTCACCGCGTTCGCGGTCGAGCCGGACGGCACGCTGCGACCGCTCGCCACCGTCGGCTCCGGCGGTGCCTACCCGTGCCACCTCGCGCTCGACGACGACGCCCGCACGCTGTACGTCGCGAACTACACGTCCGGCACCCTCGGGGTGATCCCGCTGGCCCCCGACGGCACGTTCGCCCCCGCCGCGCTCGACGCGGCCGGCCCCGTGCAGGTCTTCGGGCACGAGGGGTCGGGCCCGGACGCCGAGCGGCAGACGAGCCCGCACGCGCACTTCGCGGTCGTCGCCCCCGGTGGTGCGCACGTGCTGGTGGTCGACCTCGGCACCGACGAGCTGCGCCGCTATGCACGTGACGCCGACGGCCTGCTCACCCCGGACGGGATCGCCGCGACGTTCCCCGCGGGTGCCGGCCCGCGCCACCTGGTGTTCGGGACGGCCGACACGACCGCTCCCGCGGCGGCGTACGTCGTGGGCGAGCTCGACGGGCACGTGCACGTGCTGACCTGGGACTGCGCGACGGCCAGCGGCACGCTCGTCGCCTCGGTGCCCACGCAGGCCGCCGCGCCCGCAGCCGGGTCCCCGACCGGTCTGCAGCTCTCCCGCACGGGACCGGCCGCTGGTCGGCCCGAGACCGTGCCCTCGCTCGGGGCGCACGTCACGCTCGACGGTGACCGCCTGCTGGTCGGCGTGCGGGGTGCGGACGTGCTGGCCGAGCACCGGCTGGCGCCGGACGATGACGGCCCGGGCGCCGCTCTGCTGCCGCGCCACCGCACCGACCACGCCCTGCCCGGGTCGTGGCCGCGCCACCACGCCGTCGTGGCCGGGTGGACGGTCGTGGCCCAGCAGGTCGACGGTGGGCTGGTCGTCCTGGCGGCCGACGGCACCGTCGTGGGTCACGCGGACGTCCCGGCACCGACCTGCGTGACCGCAGTCCCGTCCGGAGCCTGACCACAGGGCGCGAGAATGGTGCCCTGGCCTCGGGCACGACCAGCCCGCCATCGCAGGAAGGAGCATCTGTGACGCCCGAACGTGCGCCGCGCGTCGCGATGCTCTCCGTGCACACCTCCCCGCTCGAGCAGCCCGGCACAGGGGACGCCGGCGGCATGAACGTGTACGTGCTGGAGCTCGCGCGCGCCCTGGCCGCCCGGGGCGCACGCGTCGAGATCTTCACGCGCGCGGTCTCCTCCGACCTGCCCGAGACGGTCGTGCTCGACGGCACGGACGCCGACGGTGCCCCCCTGACCGGCGACGCGGCCCGCCGCGTGCTGCTCGCCGAGGACGTCCCGCCGCTCGTGGTGCCGCCGGTGCTCGTGCACCACGTGCCCGCCGGACCGTTCGAACGGCTCGACAAGAACGACCTGCCCGGCGTGCTGTGCGGCATGGCAGCAGGCGTGCTGCGCTCCGAGGCCGCCCGGCGTCCCGGTTGGTACGACGTCGTGCACTCCCACTACTGGCTGTCCGGCCAGGTCGGCCGCCTCACCGCCGAACGGTGGGAGGTGCCGCTGGTGCACACGGCGCACACGCTGGCGCGGGTCAAGAACGCTTCGCTGGCCCCCGGCGACACCCCCGAGCCGACCGCCCGGATCCTGGGGGAGGACGAGCTGGTCGCCTCCGCCGACGCCCTGGTCGCCAGCACACCCGTCGAGGCCGGCGAGCTCGTCGACCTGTACGGCGCCGACCCCGACCGCGTGCACATCGTCGAGCCGGGCGTCGACCTCGACCGGTTCACACCCGGCGGCCCGGACTCGCGCGTGCAGGCCCGGAAGGCCCTCGGGCTCCCGCTCGAGCGCGACGTGGTGCTGTTCGCCGGACGGGTGCAGGCGCTCAAGGCCCCCGACGTGCTGGTCCGGGCGCTGGGCGTCCTGGCCGCCACCGGTCGCCCCGTGCCGCTGCTGGTGGTGCTCGGCGGTCCCAGCGGCCGGTCGACCTCCGTGCGCGAGCTGCAGGCGCTGGCCGCGATGACCGGCGTCGCCGAGCACGTCATGGTGCGCCCCCCGGCCACCCGTGACGTGCTCGTGGACTGGTACCGCGCAGCCGACGTGGTGGCCATGCCGTCCCGGTCGGAGTCGTTCGGCCTGGTCGCCGCCGAGGCGCAGGCGTGCGGGGTCCCGGTGGTCGCGGCGGCCGTCGGCGGGCTGCGCACCATCGTCGACCACCGTGTCTCCGGGCACCTGGTCGAGGGGCACGACCCGGCCGACTGGGCGGACGTGCTGGCCGGCGTGCTGGCCGACCCCGCGTGCCGGCTGCGCCTGGGAGCAGCGGCGCGCACGGTCGCCGAACGGTTCGGCTGGGACGCCGCGGCCGACCGCATGCTCAAGGTCTACGACGTCGCGCGGGAGGCGCGCCTCGGCGCTCGCGGCTGACCGTGGGACGGACGTCCCTGCGTGCGTCGGCGGCAGGTGGGGCAGGATTGCCCCATGACCTACACCCTCGTGCTCCTCCGCCACGGCGAGAGCGAGTGGAACGCCAAGAACCTGTTCACCGGCTGGGTCGACGTGGCCCTGTCCGAGAAGGGCGTCCAGGAGGCCAAGCGCGGCGGGACGCTGCTCACCGACGCCGGTGTGCTGCCCGACGTCGTGCACACCTCGCTGCTGCGCCGCGCGATCACCACCGCGAACTACGCGCTCGACGCCGCCGACCGCCTGTGGATCCCGGTCAAGCGCAGCTGGCGCCTGAACGAGCGCCACTACGGTGCGCTCCAGGGCAAGGACAAGAAGCAGACGCTCGAGGAGTACGGCGAGGAGCAGTTCATGCTCTGGCGTCGTTCCTACGACGTCCCGCCGCCGGACATCGAGCTCGGCTCGGAGTTCTCGCAGGACAGCGACCCGCGCTACGCCGGTGAGCCGATCCCGCGGGCCGAGGCCCTGGCCCAGGTGCTCGTGCGTGCGCTGCCCTACTGGCAGTCGGACATCGTGCCGGACCTGCAGGCCCGCAAGACGGTCCTGGTCGCCGCGCACGGCAACTCGATCCGCGCGCTGGTCAAGCACCTCGACGACGTGGACGCGGACACCATCGCCGGGATCAACATCCCGACCGGCATCCCGCTGCTCTACACGCTCGACGAGGAGACCCTCAAGCCGACGAACCCGGGCGGGACGTACCTCGACCCCGAGGCCGCGGCCGAGGCCATCAAGGCCGTCGCGAACCAGGGTCGCTGACCTTCGCCACGCCGCGACGGCGCCGGCACCCCGCGAGGGGGCCGGCGCCGTCGTCGTTCCTGCCCGCCGGTCCTCAGCGCCCTCCCCGTCGCGGTGCCGGTCGCGGCTGACCGGCCGGTGCGCCCGATCAGCCGGTGTGCCGACGACGACGCGGGCCCGCACGCCACCCCCCGGTGACCGTGCGAGCCCGCTGTCCTCGTCGCCCCCTGGGGGCCTCGATCACGCCGTCGGCGCGTCGACCTGCTCGGCGAAGTCGCCGGTCACCAGGAACACCACGCGTCGGGCGACCGAGACTGCGTGGTCGCCGAACCGCTCGTAGTACCGGCCCAGCAGCGTCACGTCGACGGTCTCCTGCGGGCTGCCCATCCACGAGCCGCCGAGCAGCGCCGTGAAGGTGTCCTCGTGCAGCTCGTCGAGCAGGTCGTCGTCGGCCTCGATCCGCTCGGCCAGCGCCAGGTCGCGCGACTCCAGCAGCGTCGTGGTGCGCCGGGCGACCCGGACCGCCGCGTCGTGCATCTCGGAGAACGTGCCGGACAGCGGCTGCGGCACGGCCTTGCGCGGGTAGGTGCGGCGGGCGACCTGGGCGATGTGCCGGGCGAGGTCGCCCATCCGCTCCAGCGACGCGCTCATCCGCAGGGCGGAGACCACCACCCGCAGGTCGGTGGCCACGGGCTGCTGCTGCGCGAGCAGGAGCACGCAGCGCTCGTCGAGCTCGCGCTCGACGGCGTCGATCGCCAGGTCGTGCGCGATGACGGACTCGGCCAGGGCGAGGTCGCCCGTGCCCAGCGCGATCCCCGCGTCGGTGATGGCCTGCTCGACCCGGGCACTCATTGCCACCAGGTCCTGACCGAGCTGCTTGAGCTCGGCGTCGAAGATCTCCCGCATGTGCTCCCTCTCCGATGCGTGCGGCGCCCAGGTTCGCACGGGCAGGTGAACGGATCTCCTCGCCCAGGTGAACACTGGACGGCCGAGGTGTGCCTGCACGCCCACGGTGCCCGAGGCGGCCCGCGGGCGCACCTAGGGTGTGGGCTGTGGAGGGGATCGACGGGCTTGTCCTGCTGCTGGCCGGTGCGCTGGGGCTGCTGACCGGCATCGGGGCTGCATGGGCGTTCGGCTGGAGCGAGCGCGCGCTGCGCACCGTGCCGCCGCAGCCCGAGCCGGAGCTCGACGACGGGCTGGTGCGCATGATGGCCGTGCTGCGCTCGGCCGCGGTCGCGCTCGACCCGGAGGACCGGGTGGTGCGGGCCAGCCCGCCGGCGTAC
The DNA here is from genome assembly GCF_052036975.1 of Cellulomonas soli. GTDB lineage: Bacteria > Actinomycetota > Actinomycetes > Actinomycetales > Cellulomonadaceae > Cellulomonas > Cellulomonas soli_A. The sequence goes on along the minus strand of NZ_JBQIAR010000003.1, from coordinate 278,577 downwards.
GCCCTGGGGGTGGTGCGCGACGGGCGCCTGCAGCACGCGGCCGTCCGGGAGCTGGTCGCGGCGGTCCGCCGTGACGGTGTGATCCGTGACGAGGAGCTCGACCTGCCGCGCGGTCCGCTGGGGCAGGGGCGCATGCTGCTGCAGGTCCGCGTCGCGCAGGTGACGCCGCAGCTGGTGCTGGTGCTCGCCGAGGACCTCACCAAGGAGCGCCGGCTCGAGGCGGTGCGCCGCGACTTCACCGTGAACGTCTCGCACGAGCTCAAGACGCCCGTCGGCGCGTTGTCGCTGCTGGCCGAGGCCGTCGAGGACGCCGCCGACGACCCTGCCGCGGTGCGCCGGTTCGCGGCACGCATGGGCTCGGAGGCCACGCGGCTGTCGGTGCTGGTGCACGAGATCATCGAGCTGTCCCGCCTGCAGTTCTCCGGTGCGCTGCAGGACATGGCGCCCGTCGACATCGATGACGTGCTGGCCGAGGCGGTCGACCGGGCGCGGACGACCGCCGGCGCCAAGAACGTCGAGCTGGTGGTCGGTGGCGACGAGGGTGAGCAGGTGCTGGGAGACCGTGCGCTGCTGGTCACCGCGGTGCGCAACCTGGTCGACAACGCCGTGGCCTACTCGGCAGCGGGCACCCGGGTGGGTGTCGGGGTGCACCGGTCCGGTGACGTGGTGGAGATCGCCGTGGTGGACCAGGGCATCGGGATCGCGGCCGTCGACCAGGAGCGTGTCTTCGAGCGGTTCTACCGGGTGGACCCCGCGCGGTCGCGCGACACCGGCGGCACCGGGCTCGGTCTGTCCATCGTCAAGCACGTCGCCGCCGACCACGGCGGTGAGGTGACCGTCTGGTCGCAGCCCGGCAAGGGCTCGACCTTCACCCTGCGCCTGCCCCGACACGAGAGGACCTCCACCCCGTGACCCGCATCCTGATCGTCGAGGACGAGCCGTCGTACTCCGAGCCGCTGGAGTACCTGCTCACCAAGGAGGGGTACGAGGTGGTGACCGCCGCGACCGGCCCCGACGGGTTGGCGCGGTTCGACGAGGGCGGCGCGGACCTGGTGCTGCTCGACCTCATGCTCCCCGGCCTGCCCGGCACCGAGGTGTGCCGGCAGCTGCGCACGCGCTCGGACGTGCCGGTCATCATGCTCACCGCCAAGGACGGCGAGATCGACAAGGTCGTCGGCCTGGAGCTGGGCGCCGACGACTACGTGACCAAGCCGTACTCCTCGCGCGAGCTGATCGCGCGGGTGCGCGCGGTGCTGCGCCGTCGCGCGGCGGCCGGCGGGTCGGCCACCGGGCGCCCGGAGGCCGAGCCGGACGACGAGGACGAGTCGGTGCTGACGCTCGGCCCGGTGCAGATGGACGTCGAGCGGCACACCGTGCACGTGCGTGGCGAGCTGGTCGCGTTCCCGCTCAAGGAGTTCGAGCTGCTGGAGATGCTGCTGCGCAACGCGGGCCGGGTGCTGACCCGCATGCAGCTGATCGACCGGATCTGGGGTTCGGACTACGTGGGTGACACCAAGACCCTGGACGTCCACGTCAAGCGGGTGCGGGCCAAGATCGAGGTCGACCCGGCCGCGCCCGAGCTCCTGCAGACCGTCCGGGGGCTGGGCTACAAGCTGGCCGACTGACCCTGCTGGACGGCCGACCATCCGTCGACTGACGTTCACCTGGGGTTCACCCAGGACCTGCGGACAGGTCATCTGGGCTTCCTACCGTCGGACCACGGCGGCGCACACAACCGGTGCGCGCCTGGACCGACAGGACGGAACACAGTGAAGCTCTCCTTCCACCGCAGCATCGGGGCGGTCGCCCTGACCGGCGCCCTGGCCCTCACGCTCGCGGCCTGCGGCTCGGACGACCCGACGGCTGCCGCTGCGACCGGCGGCTCGGGTGAGCAGACGGAGGCCTCGACGTTGAGCGGCGAGCTCAACGGTGCGGGCGCCAGCTCGCAGGAGAAGGCGATGGACGCCTGGCGCGCCGCCTTCCAGAGCACGAACCCTGACGTCACGGTCAACTACGACCCGGTCGGCTCGGGCGGTGGCCGCACGCAGTTCCTCGAGGGCGGCGTGCTGTTCGCCGGCTCGGACTCGGCCCTCAACGAGGACGAGATCGCGCAGTCGGCCGACGTGTGCACCACGCAGGCCATCGACCTGCCGGTCTACGTCAGCCCCATCGCGGTCGTCTTCAACCTGGACGGCGTCACCGAGCTGAACCTGACCCCGGCGACGATCGCGGGCATCTTCAACGGCTCGATCACCTCGTGGGACGCCCCCGAGATCGTGGCCGACAACCCCGACGCGACGCTGCCGGCCGTGGCCATCACGCCCGTGCACCGCTCGGACGACTCGGGCACCACGAAGAACTTCACGGACTACCTGGCCAAGGCCTCCGGTGGCGCGTGGACGTTCGAGGCCGACGGCGTGTGGCCGATCGAGGGTGGCGAGTCCGCGCAGGGCACGTCCGGCGTGATCCAGACCGTCCAGGGCGGCCAGGGCACCATCACGTACGCCGACAACTCGGCCGCCGGGACGCTCGGCAAGGTCGCGATCAAGGTCGGCGACGCGTTCGTGGCCCCGTCCGAGGAGGGTGCGGCCATCGCGGTCGACGCCTCGCCGCGGGACGACGCACGTGACGCGAACGACATCGTGATCAAGATCGACCGCGAGACCACCGAGGCGGACGCCTACCCGCTGATCCTGGTCAGCTACGCCGTCGCCTGCCTGCAGTACGACACGCAGGAGAACGCGGACCTGGTCAAGGGCTTCCTCTCCTACGTGGTCAGCGCCGAGGGCCAGTCGGCCGCCGAGGACGCCGCGGGTTCCGCGCCGATCTCGGACGCGCTGCGCACGGACGTGCAGGCCGCGATCGACGCGATCACCGCGGGCTGATCTCCCGCCGGGCCGCCGATGGTCGGCCCGTCCCCACCACGGGTGACGGGCCGACCATCGGCAGCCGTACGACAGGACCCCGCAGCACATCGGCAGGAGCACCGTGACATCCACCCAGAGCATCCCCACCCCGGGGGCGTCGGCCCCCGGGACGGGTACGCCGGCGCCCGCCGGCACGCCGCAGCCCGGCAGCGGACGCCCTCGTCGGGCGGGCTTGCCGGGCCGCCGCACGACCCGGCCTGCCGACCGCGGCGCCAGCCGCGTGTTCCGGTGGCTGGCGACCGGCGCGGGCACGCTGATCCTCGTGGTCCTGGCCGCCGTGGCGGTGTTCCTCGTGATCAAGGCGTGGCCGGCGCTGAGCACCCCGGCGGAGCAGCTGGCCGACGAGGTGAGCCTGCTCGGCGGTTCGACGCTGCTGGAGTTCGTCGGTCCGCTGGTCTTCGGCACGGTGCTGGCCGCGGCGCTCGCCCTGCTGCTGGCGATGCCGGTGGCGCTGGGCATCGCGCTGTTCATCTCGCACTACTCCCCGCGCCGCCTGGCCAACGCGCTGGGCTACGTGGTGGACCTGCTGGCGGCCATCCCGTCGGTGGTCTACGGCCTGTGGGGGAGCCTGGTGCTGGCTCCCGCGATCCAGCCGTTGTGGGCCTGGCTGGGGAGCACCTTCGGGTGGATCCCGCTGTTCTCCGGCGTGGTCTCGCCGACGGGCCGGGTGCTGGCGACCGTGGGGATGGTGCTGGCGGTGATGATCCTGCCGATCATCACGGCGGTGACGCGTGAGGTGTTCCTGCAGACGCCGCGTCTGCACGAGGAGGCGGCGTTGGCGCTGGGCGCCACCCGCTGGGAGATGGTCCGCACCGCCGTGCTGCCGTTCGCCCGCTCGGGGATCGTCTCGGCCGCGATGCTCGGCCTGGGCCGTGCGCTGGGCGAGACGATGGCCGTGCTGATGATCCTGTCGCCCGGGATGCTCTACTCGTTCAAGCTCCTGGTCGCCGGCCAGCAGCAGACGATCGCGGCGAACATCGCCGGCCAGTTCCCCGAGGCGAACCCGATGGGTGTCTCGACCCTCATCGCCACGGGCCTGGCGCTGTTCCTCATCACGCTGCTGGTCAACATGGCGGCTCGTGCGATCGTCGCGCGCCGCAAGGACTTCTCGGGGGCCAACTGATGACGACGACGACCCCCTCCGCCTCGTCCGGGCCGGCGACGGCCCCGGTGAGCGACCTGCGCGCCCAGCTCGAGGCGCACGACCCGCGCCGCAAGCGCACCGACCTGATGATGCGTGTGCTGATCACCGGGGCGTTCGTGCTCGCGATGGTCCCGCTCGTGTCGGTGTCGTGGACCGTGATCTCGCACGGCATCGAACGGTTCGACCTGGACTTCCTGCAGTACTCGATGCGTGGCGTGTACGGCGGCATGGACGCCGGCGGCATCTACCACGCGATCGTCGGCACGGTCGAGATCACCTTGTTCGCGACGCTGATCTCGGTGCCGATCGGCTTGCTCACCGCGGTCTACCTGGTCGAGTACGGCCGGGGCGCGCTGGCCAAGGCCGTGACGTTCTTCGTCGACGTGATGACGGGCATCCCCTCGATCGTCGCCGGTCTGTTCGCCTACGCGCTGTTCGCGGTGATCTTCGGACCGGGCGTGAAGATGGGCGTGGTCGGCTCGGTCGCCCTGTCGGTGCTGATGATCCCGGTGGTCGTGCGCTCGTGCGAGGAGATGCTGCGGCTGGTGCCCAACGAGCTGCGTGAGGCGGCACTGGCCCTGGGCGTGCCGAAGTGGCTCGTGGTGGTCAAGGTCGTGCTGCGCACGGCGGTCGCCGGCATCGGCACGGGCATCATGCTGGCCATCGCCCGTGTCATCGGTGAGACCGCACCGCTGCTGATCACGGTCGGTGTCGTCGACTCGATCAACTTCAACCTGTTCGACGGCCGCATGATGACCCTGCCGGTCTTCGTGTACCGCCAGTTCCAGCAGGGGCTGGTCCCGTGCACCCCGGGCGACACCGCCTGCATCCCGACGATCAACTACGACCGTGCCTGGGCCGCGGCGCTGACGCTGATCCTCATCGTCATGCTGCTGAACCTGCTCGGACGCCTGATCACCCGCTTCTTCGCCCCCAAGAACCTCGGCTGAAAGACACACCCATGGCACAGCGCATCGACGTCAAGGACCTGAACATCTACTACGGCGACTTCAAGGCCGTGGCGGACGTGCAGATGCAGATCGAGCCGCGGTCGGTGACGGCGTTCATCGGCCCGTCGGGCTGCGGGAAGTCCACCTACCTGCGCACCCTCAACCGCATGCACGAGGTCATCCCCGGTGCGCGCGTGGAGGGCACGGTCGAGATGGACGGCATCGACCTGTACGCGGACTCCATCGACCCGGTGGCCGTGCGTCGCCAGGTCGGCATGGTGTTCCAGCGGCCCAACCCGTTCCCGACGATGTCGATCGCGGAGAACGTGCTGGCGGGTGTGCGCCTGAACAACAGGCGCATCTCCAAGGGCGACGCGCAGGACCTCGTCGAGCAGTCGCTGCGCGGCGCGAACCTGTGGAACGAGGTCAAGGACCGGCTCGACCGGCCCGGCTCGGGCCTGTCGGGCGGTCAGCAGCAGCGTCTGTGCATCGCGCGGGCCATCGCGGTCAAGCCGCAGGTGCTGCTCATGGACGAGCCGTGCTCGGCCCTGGACCCGATCTCCACGCTCGCGATCGAGGACCTCATCGCCGAGCTGAAGGCCGACTACACGATCGTCATCGTCACGCACAACATGCAGCAGGCGGCGCGGGTCTCGGACCGGACGGCATTCTTCAACCTGGCCGGCACGGGCCAGCCGGGTCGTCTGGTGGAGATCGACGAGACGGCGACGATCTTCTCCTCGCCGCACGAGCAGGCCACCGAGGACTACATCTCGGGCCGCTTCGGCTGATCGGCCGAGGCCGCCCGACCGGCCGGTCGGGTGGCGTGCCCGGTCGCGCTGACCGGTCAGCCCGCGGCGGGCACCAGATCGGCGTACTCGGGCAGCGTGCCGTCGAGCACGGGGACCTCCAGCTCGTCGGAGCCGGCCGAGCCGGTCGCGATCGTCAGCGTGGTGAGCGCACCGGGGGCCGCCCCGACGCTGTCGATCTCGAAGGACTCACCGTCGTCGCCGCCGAACGTGACGACGCCGTCGGCAGGGACCTCGACGGTGCTCTGCGTGCCGTCGACGGTGAGGGTGACCTCGGTGTCGCTGCTGCCGTCGTTGGCGAGGCCACCGATGAGCACGCCGGGTTCGCCTTCGGCCGCGGTGATCACGAGCAGGTTGACCGCGCGCACGTCGCCGAGCGTGGTGCCCACGCCGTCCGCGGCGCTGTACGCCTCGGCGGTCTGCAGCGGGTTGGTGGCCGAGCAGGCGCTGAGACCGGCGACGGCCAGCGCTGCGGCGGCGATGACGGCAGGGCGGGTGCGGCGGGCTCGGCGGGTGGCTGACGACGGGGCGCTCGGGAGGGCGGTCGACGGGGTCGACGGGGTCACGATGACTCCTCGGTGGGGGCGCGGGCAGACGGGGCCAGCGTATCGGCCTGGCGCGCGGACTCGAAGGGCAATGCGCTGACCTGCAAGAACGCGGTTCGAAAAGGAAATCTGGTCCGCGATCGTGGCAAATCCGGCGTGGTAAGATAGGCCTCTGCGAAAGGGGACACCAGCAGATGACTTTCACTGTTGGGGAGACGGTTGTCTACCCGCACCACGGTGCAGCGTTGATCGAAGAGATCAAGACCAGGACCATCCGGGGAGAGGACAAGCTCTACCTGAAGCTCAAGGTGGCCCAGGGCGACCTGACGATCGAGGTGCCCGCGGAGAACGTCGATCTGGTGGGCGTCCGCGACGTGGTCGGCCAGGAAGGCCTCGACCGCGTGTTCGAGGTGCTCCGTGCGCCCTACACGGAGGAGCCCACCAACTGGTCTCGCCGGTACAAGGCGAACCTCGAGAAGCTGGCCTCCGGCGATGTCATCAAGGTCGCGGAGGTCGTCCGCGACCTGTCGCGTCGTGACGCCGACCGCGGCCTGTCCGCGGGTGAGAAGCGCATGCTCGCCAAGGCTCGTCAGATCCTCGTCTCGGAGCTCGCCCTGGCCGAGCACACCGAGGAGGAGAAGGCCGAGGCCATCCTCGACGAGGTCCTCGCGTCCTGACGCGCCTCGTCACCGCCTGAACTCCCTGAGCCGCGTCCCGTGACCACCGCTGTCGTCCTGACTGCGGCCGGTAGCGGGGCGCGGCTCGGTCATGTGCTGCCCAAGGCGCTCGTCCCCGTGCGGGGCGAGCCCCTGCTGGTGCACGCCGCGCGTGGGCTCATGGCCGCCCGTACGGAGGCGGGGGAGCGGGTCGCGGTCCTCGTGGTGACTGCCCCCGAGGGGTTCGTCGCCGACGTCCGTGCTGCGCTCGAGACCGACCTCGGCGCCGGTCCGGGGGTCGTACCCCCGGTGGTCGTGGTCGGCGGCGCGAGTCGGCAGGCGTCGGTCGCCGCGGGCCTGGCTGCCCTGCCGCCCGAGGTCGACGTGGTGCTCGTGCACGATGCCGCCCGCCCGTTCGCGCCCCCGGCCCTGGTGGCGTCCGTGGTCGAGGCCGTCCGTGCCGGGCACCGGGCCGTGGTGCCGGGCCTGCCCGTCACCGACACCGTCAAGCGCGTGGGGCCGGGCGGCGTGCTCGGCTGGCCCGTCGAGGCGACGGTGCCGCGTGCGGAGCTGCGCGCCGTGCAGACCCCCCAGGGGTTCGACCGGGCGCTGCTGGACCGCGCGCACCGCGCGGCGGCGGCCGATGCGCACGACGAGTCCGTGGCTGCCTCGGACGACGCCGGCCTGGTCGAGCGGCTCGGGGAGCCCGTGTGGGTCGTCCCGGGCGACGAGCGGGCCGCCAAGATCACCACCGCTCGCGACCTCGCCGTCGCCGAGCTGCTCGGCGACGACCTGTCGCCGGCCTGAGGACGGAGCGCGCATGAGCCAGACACCCGACCACGGCGCGGGCGCCGACGACCGGCCGCGCGGCACGGCCGTGCCGATCCCACGGACCGGCATCGGGGTCGACGTGCACGCCTTCGACCCGGACCCGGCACCTGGCGCGATGCTCCACCTGGCGGGTCTCGCCTGGCCCGGGGAGCGGCCGCTGGCCGGGCACTCCGACGCCGACGTGGCCGCGCACGCCGCGGCGGACGCGTTGCTGTCGGCCGCCGGTCTGGGTGACCTGGGATCGAACTTCGGCACGGCCGAGCCGGAGTGGGCCGGTGCGGCGGGTGCGGTGCTGCTGGCCGAGGCGGCACGCCGGGTCCGAGGGGCAGGGTTCGAGATCGGCAACGTCGTGGTGCAGGTGATCGGGAACCGGCCCCGGCTCTCTCAGCGGCGGGCGGAGGCCGAGAGCGTGCTGTCGGCGGCGGCCGGTGCGCCGGTGAGCGTCTCGGCGACCACGTCGGACGGGCTCGGGCTGACCGGGCGCGGCGAGGGCGTCGCCGGCATCGCCTCGGCGCTGGTCGTCCCCGTCCTGCCGGTCTGAGCCGCCCGGCTGCTGCCCAGCAGCACCCCGCCCACGACCAGGGTGCCGAGGACGATCTCGACCAGCGGCGTGGGTTCGCGCAGCACGAGCCAGGACGTGCCGATGCCGACCACGGGAACCAGCATCGAGAACGGCGCCACGACGCTCGAGGGGTGCCGGGCCATGAGCGCGGTCCACAGACCTGAGCCGAGCAGCGTCGCGACGAGCACGGTGTAGAGCAGCCCGGCGAGGGCGAGCAGCCCTTGCCGGGTGCCCAGGCCGCTGAGTGAGTCGGCGATCTGCGCGGGGCCCTCCGTGGCCAGTGAGAGGGCCAGCATCGGCACGGGTGGCACGACCGACATCCACAGCGTCAGCCGCAGCGGTTCGGGGGCCCGGGCCTGCCTGTTGGCCAGGTTGCCGAACGCCCACCCCAGGCCACCGCACAGGGTCAGCAGCACGGGCAGGAGGGTCGCGCCGCCGTCCAGCTGTGCGCGGTGCACCGCGATCCCGCCGAGGCCGATCACCGCCAGTCCGATGCCGACCGCCTGCCGGGCGGTGAACCTCTCGCGCAGCAGCACCCCGGCCAGCAGCACGGTGAACGGCGCCGAGGACTGCAGCACCAGCGAGGCCAGCCCGGTGGGCATGCCGGTGTCCATGGCCAGGTACAGGAAGACGAACTGCAGCACGCCGAAGCCGACCCCGTAACCCAGGATCCACCGCCAGGCGACGGCGGGCCGCGGTACGAGCAGCACGGTGGGCACGGCGAGGAGGGCGAACCGCAGGGCCACCAGGAAGAACGGGGGGAACTGCGCGAGCGAGAGGTGGATGGCCAGGAAGTTCAGGCCCCAGCACACGGCGACGGTCACGGCGAGGAGGCGGTCGCGCAGGGGCATGGCCCGAGTCTTGCCGGACGGGACCGTTGAGCACCATCGACTTCTCGTGACGTGTCTGTGTAGCGTCGCTGCATGGTCTCTCGTCTGCCGACCGCGGCAGTCAGTGGGTGGCTCGGTCGTGCCCCGCGGGTCTGGCGCGCGGTGCTCGGCGCGCTGTGCGTCGTCGGGGGCGTCTGGCTGCTCACGCGTCCGCTCGCCTCGCTCACCACCCTCGTCCTGGTCAGTGCCGGGTGTCTGCTCGTCGCGGGCGTCGGTGAGCTGCTCCCCGGCCCGGACAGGTCGAGGGTCGCCGGCGCGGTGCAGCTCGCGGCCGCCGTCGTCCTGGTGGTCTGGCCGGGGCCGAGCCTGCGCGTCGTCGCGCTGCTGGTCGGGGCGGCGATGGTCGTCAGCGGCGCCCGGCGCGCGTGGGGGGTCCGCAGCGCCCGCGGCCTGGACCGGGTCGTCGCGGCCGGGCTCGGCGGCGCGACGCTCGTGCTGGGGCTGCTCGCGCTGTCGTGGCCGGACGTGACGTTGCTGGTCGTCGCGGTGGCCTTCGGTGCCCGCACGCTGGCGGTCGGTCTGGTCCACCTGCTGGCTGCGGTGCGCCGCACAGTGCCTGCCGTCGACCCGGGCGGCCCCGCCGAGGGGGTGACCGGTCCGCGCCGTGGTCGGCTCGCGGCGGCCGGTGCCGTCCTCGGGCTCGTGCTGGTCCTCGGGCTGGCGGCGGTCAGCGCGGCCGTCCACCAGGGCACTCCGGTCGTCGACGCGTTCTACGACGCGCCGCAGGACGTCCCCGACGAGGCCGGCGCGCTGCTGCGAGCCGCGCCGTTCGAGCGCGACGTGCCCGACGGGGCGCAGGGGTGGCGGATCCTGTACACGACGACGCGGGACGACGGGGTCCCGGCTGTCGCGTCCGCGCTGGTCGTCGCCCCGGAACGCCACGACGCGGCCCTGCCGGTGATCGCCTGGGCGCACGGCACCACCGGCTACGCGCGCGCGTGCGCCCCGTCCCTGGCCGCGCACCCGTTCGAGTCCGGCGCGCTGTTCGTCACCGACCAGGTGGTCGCCGAGGGCTGGGTGCTGGTCGCCACCGACTACGTCGGTCTGGGCACCGAGGGCCCGCACGGCTACCTCGTCGGTCAGGGCGAAGGACGGGCCGTGCTCGACGCGGTGCGCGCCGCCCACGCGCTCGACGGCCTACGGCTCGACGACCGGACCGTCGTGTGGGGGCACTCCCAGGGCGGGCACGCCGCGCTGTGGGCGGGTCAGCTCGCCGACCAGGTGGCGCCCGACCTCGACGTGCGCGGCGTGGCAGCCCTCGCGCCCGCCGCCGACCTCGGGGCCCTGCTGCCCGCCCTCGCCGACGTCACCGGCGGCAGCGTGTTCCTCTCGTACGCGATCGCCGCCTACACCGCGACCTACGACGACGTCTCGTTCACCGCCACCGTGCGCCCGGCGGCGCAGGAGCTCGTGCGCGCCATGAGCGGGCGCTGCCTCGCCGAACCGGGTGTCGCGGTCTCCGTGCTGCAGGCCCTCTCGCTCACGCGCGACCCACAGGTGCTCGCCGTCGACCCGACGCAGGGTGCTCTCGGTGAACGGCTCGAGCAGAACACACCGACAGGGCACGTGCCCGCGCCCTTGCTCCTCGCGCAGGGGCAGGCCGACGGCCTCATCACCCCGCAGATCCAGGCCGGCTACGTCGCACGCCGCTGCGCCGCCGGTCAGTCGCTGGACTACCGGGTCTACCCGGGGCTCGACCACGTCGGTCTGGTCCGCGCGGACTCGCCGCTGGTGCCCGAGCTGCTCGCGTGGACCAGCGCGCGGTTCGACGGTGACCCGGCAGTGTCGACCTGCGCGGGCGGTGGGGGATGAGCGCGGGCGACCTCGACCCACGCGCACTGCACACGCTGCGTGCGGTCGGCACGCACGGCGGTGTCACCGCGGCCGCCAGCGTGCTGCACCTGACCCCGTCGGCGGTCTCGCAGCAGCTCGCCGGGCTGCAGCGCGACGTCGGGGTCGCGCTCACCGAGCGCGTCGGTCGTGGCCTGCGTCTCACCGCGGCCGGTCAGGCGCTCGCCGATGCGGCCGTCGACGTGGCGGTCGCGCTGGAGCGCGCCCGGGCCGCGGCGGAGACGTTCCTCGGGCGGCCTGAGGGGGTGGTCAGCGTCAGCGCGTTCCAGAGCGGCGCGCAGCTGCTGCTGCCAGGGCTGCTGACCCGGGTCGCGGCGCTCGGTGGCATCACTCTGGAGTGCAGCGACGAGGACGTCGCGCAGGACGAGTTCGCGGCGCTCACCGACCGCGTGGACGTGGTCGTGGCGCACCGGCCGGACCGCAGCCACGACTGGTCCGCCGCCGGCGTGCGGGTGCTCACCGTGCCGCTTCTGCGCGAGCCCCTCGACGTCGCCGTGCCTGCGGGCCACCGGCTTGCCGAGCGCGAGGCGATCGATCCGGCCGACCTGGTCGGCGAGGACTGGATCGCGGTCCGCGACGGATTCCCGGTGGCGACGGTGCTCGCGGCGGTCGCCACGACCTCGGGCGGCGCCCCGCGGATCGTGCACCGGATCAACGACTTCCACGTGGTCGAGGCCTTCGTCGCCGCCGGTCACGGCATCGCGCTGCTGCCGCGCTACACCTCGGGCACGGACCCCCGGGTGCGCCTGGTGCCGTTGGCGGGGGTGCGGGCGGGGCGACGGATCGACGCCCTGGTCCGCCCCGACCGTGCCGAACGGCTCGTGGTGCGGCGGGTGCTCGCCGAGCTGGAGGACCTGGCCGGTGCGGTCGTCGGCGCCCGTCCGCGTCCGTGACCTGGAGCATGTAGAGAATCGGACATATCCCCTGTAGCGTCCCGCCCGTGACGTCGACGTCTGAGCAGCTCGCCATCGGATCGATGAGGACGGGAGCGCTCCCGCAGCTCTCCCCCGTGGGCCTGCCGAGGCGCGCCCCGGTCGCACGCGTGCGCGTCCGGGTACGGGTGCCCTCCGAGGTGCTGGAGGCGGCCTGGCAGGGCCTGCAGAGCCTCGACGAGGTGCACCGGCCCGTGCTGAGCGGGCCGCTGCCTCCGCGCCCGAGCTTCTGAGTCCCCGCGCCCGCGCCACGTCGTCGCGCGGGCGCCGACGTCAGGGCGGGACCGTCAGGGCAGGAGCACGAGCTTGCCCCGCGCGTGCCCGGCTCGGCTGTCGCGGTGCGCCTCGGCGGCCGCCTCGAGCGGGTACGTGCGGGCCACGTGCACCTCGATCGAGCCGTCGGCGGCCAGCTCGACCAGCTGCGCCCGGGCCGCCTCGCGCACCTGCGTGCCCGGGTCCGCCCCCGGCCCTGAGCCCAGCAGCTGGACGCCCAGTGCGGCACCGTGCGCGAACCCCGCGATCGTCGCGACCCGGGTGCGGTCGGCGACGAGGGCCACCGACGCGTCCAGCGCCTCGTCGGTGCCGGCGGTGTCGACCGCCACCGTGACGGGCCCCGTCGTGGCCTCGACCTCCCGGACGCGGTCAAGCAGCCCCTCCCCGTAGGCGACGGGGATCGCACCGAGCTCCTGCAGCTCCGCCGCCGAGTCGGCCGAGCCGGTCGCGATGACTCGCGCGCCCCGCAGCACGGCCAGCTGCACGAGGAGCCGGCCGACGCCTCCCGTGCCGCCGTGCACCAGGACGACGTCGCCGCTGCCGACCGCCGTGGCGGCCAGCGCGTGCATCGCCGTGGCGCCCGTCGACAGCAGCCCGGCGGCCTCGGCCCAGCCGAGCGAGGGGGGTCTGCGCACGCACGACGCCTCGGGCACCCGCACCCGCGAGGCGTACGCGCCGCGGACCGGCCAGGCGACGACCTCGTCGCCGGGTGCGAGCCACCGCACGCCCGGCCCCACCTCCAGCACCACACCGGCGGCCTCCAGGCCCAGGCGCAGCGGCAGGCGTGCGGGGTCGTGACCGGCGGTGCCGGAGTAGGACTTCCAGTCCCACGGGTTCACCGCGGCCGCCCTGACGTCGAGCAGCACCTCCCCGAGACCGGGGGGGCCGGGGTCGATCGGCACCACCTGCAGCACCTCGGGGCCGCCGTAGGCGGTCGCGACGACGGCGCGGGCAGGCTGGACTCCCGGGGCGAGGGGCATCACGACAGGGTGCACCCCCTGTCACGCGCACACCAGGGGGGAGGTGCCGTCGACCTACCGGTCGGCGCCGAGCACGTGGTCCAGGTAGGCGTTGCGGAACACCCCGTCGGGGTCGGCCTGCGCGCGCACGCGCTGCACGTCGGCGAACCGCGGGTACAGCGCGTCCAGGTCGGAGGCGTCGAGCCCGTGCAGCTTTCCCCAGTGCGGGCGTCCGGCCAGCTCGGCCGCGATCCGCTCGACCGCGTCGAAGTAGCGCCGGTGCGGCAGCCGCAGGTACTGGTGCACGGCGATGTACGCGGTCGGGCGCCGGTAGGCCGTCGAGAGCCAGACGTCGTCGGCCGCGGCGAAGCGCACCTCGACGGGGAACGGCACGGGGGTGTCGTGCGACCGGGTCCAGGCGTCGATCGCGGTGAGCATGTCGGCCACGTGCTCGCGCGGCACCGCGTACTCCATCTCGCGGAACCGGACCCGGCGGGGCGAGACGAAGACCTCGTACGACGGCGCGGTGTAGGTGCGGGCCGACAGCGCGCGGGCGGCGACGCGGTTGACCGGCGGGACGGCGGCGGGCACGAGCGTGGTGAAGCGGTTGGTCATCGCGAACAGCCCGTTGGACAGCAGCTCGTCGTCGACCCACGCGCGGGCGCGGGGCAAGGGTTCGTCGACGTCGTCCTCGACGCGGTTGTTCCGCTTGGTCAGGGCGATGCGGGTGTGCGGGAACCAGTAGAACTCGGCGTGGTCGTTGCCCTCGACCAGGCCGTCGGGGTGCGCGATGCTCGCGGCGTCGGAGATCTGCTCGAGCACGGTCGGCAACGGCCATGGCTCCTCGCGCGCTCGCAGGCGGAAAGCCGGCACGGCCTCGAGCGTGACGGCGGTGAGCAGCCCGACGGATCCCAGCCCGAGCCGCGCGACCTCGAACAGCTCGGGCTGGTGGGTCGGTGAGGTCTCGACGACCTCGCCCTGGGCTGTGACGAGCCGCAGGCCCACCACCTGGGTGCACAGGCCGCCCAGGTGGGCGCCCGTGCCGTGCGTACCGGTGGAGATCGCCCCGGCGATGGACTGCCGGTCGATGTCGCCGAGGTTGCGCAGGGCCAGGCCGCGGCGGGCGAGCTCGGTGTTGAGCCGGCCGAGTCGGATACCTGCACCGACGGTGACGTGCGTGGTGCCGTCGGGCCGGGGGTCGACGCGCTGCACGTCGGCGAGGTGGTCGAGGTGCACCTGGACCCCGTCGGTGACGGCGGCCCCGGTGAACGAGTGGCCGGCGCCGACGGCTCGCACGGGCAGCGTGCCGGCGGTGCGCACGAGCTCGCACACCTCGACCTCGTCCCTGGGGTGCGCGACGCGTCTCGGTGACGCACTCTCGGTGCGTGACCAGTTCTCCCAGTGCGCTGCGACGCTGCGGCGACCCATGACGCGAGCGTCGCCTGGACACCTGTCCACGTCAAGTGTTCCGGTCATAGCCCTGCGTTGACTAGTGTCATGCCCACCATGATGCACAGATGGACGGGGAGGGCCCGATGAACCGCCTGCCGGTGGCAGAACGACGAGAACAGCTGATCGAGGCGGCCCTGGCCGTGGCCAGCCGGGACGGCATCGACGCCGCCACCGTGCGCGCCGTGGCCGCCGAGGCCGGGGTGTCGCTCGGCGTCGTCCACTACTGCTTCCAGGACAAGGCCGAGCTGATGCGCGCCATGGCGCACGCCATCACCGGCCAGAACGCCTCCGGCTCGCTCGCAGGCCTGCCCGCGGACGCCCGGGTGGAGCAGATCATCGACGCGGTCCTCGGCGGGCTGTGGGACGGCATCAGCTCGCACCGCGGCTCGCAGCTGCTCAGCTACGAGCTGACCACCTCCTCCCTGCGGCACGCCGACCTGGCCCAGGTGGCCAAGGAGCAGTACGAGGGCAGCTGGACGGCCGCCGAGCAGGCGCTGGGCATGATCGAGCAGGCCGCCGGGGTCACCTGGTCCGTGCCCCGCTCCGACCTGGCACGGGTGGTCGTCGCCCTCGTCGACGGGTACTCCCTGGCCTGGTTGGTCGACGGCGACGACGGCGCCGCCCGCAGCGGCCTGCGCAGCGTCGGCGGCTACCTGGCGACCCTCGCCCGCCCGGCGCCGACGGCCGCACCCGCGCCGGACGCGCCGCACGACCAGGGCGCAGATCAGGCGCCGCACCCGGCGGGCACCACACCCGCGCCGGACGCCTGAGTGCGCGCGGTCGACCACGCCCCTGTGCCGGGGCCCGGCGCCCGAGCCGCCAGGTTCGCGGTCTCGGGCGGGTTCGCCGCGCAGGGACTCGTCTACGCCCTCCTGCTGACCAGCCTGGAGGGGTTCAAGGAGCGCTACGGCATCGACGACGGCCAGGTGACGCTGGTCGTGCTCGGTGTGTGCGTGGTGGCCGCGCTGGGTACCTGGCTCGCCGACACGGTGGCCCGCGGCGGAGGTGGCAGCCGGCGTGTGCTCACGCTCGGGCTCGCGGTGCTCGTCGTGGCCGTGAGCCTGGCAGCGACCGCCCCCACGACCGGTGTGCTCGTCGGGGCGTTCGCGGTCTACGGGCTCGGGCTCGGACTGGTCGACGCCGGGACGAACATGCAGGCGGTGAGCGTGCAGCGGGCGTACGGCCGTTCCCTGCTCACGAGCTTCTACGCCTCGTGGACCGTCGCGGGGATCGTCGGGGCGCTCGTCGTGTCCGGTGCGGCCCGGCTGCCCGCCGCAGCACCCGACGGGCTGGCGCTCCTGCCCGGCGGGCTCGTGGCGGCGCTCGCCGCAGTGCTCGTCGCCCGGTGGGGCTGGCGCTCGCGGCCCGTCGACGTGACGCCCGACGTCGACCGCGCGGCCGCCCGCGCCCCCGCTCCGGAGCCTGCCCGGAAGGACACCCGGCTGCCGTGGGGCCCGGTGCTGCTGCTCGGCCTGGGCGTCGTCGCGTTCTACGTCGCCGACTCCGCGGTGTCGACCTGGAGCACCATCTACCTGGGCGACGTGCTGCTCGCCCCGACGGCCGTGGCACCGCTCGCCTACGCCGCCTACCTGGGCACCACCCTCGGCTCGCGGCTCACCGGCGACCTGTGCGTGCGCCGCTGGGGTCGGGGACCGGTCGTGCGCGTCGCGGCGCTGATCGGCGCTGCGGGGCTCGCCCTGGTGGTCGTGGCCACGTCCGTGCCGCTCGCGCTGCTCGGGTTCGCGCTCGCCGGTGCGGGCCTCGGACCGATCGCCCCGCTGTGCTTCTCGGCCGCCGGCAGCCTCGCGCCGGGGCACGCCGACGCGGTCGTGGCGCGGCTCAACGTGTTCAACTACGTCGGAGCGGTGCTCGGCGGTGTCCTCGTGGGCGCCATCGCCACCGCCTCGACGTTCCGCATCGGCTTCGCAGTCCCGGTGCTGCTCGTGCTCGCCGTGGCGGCCGTCGCCGGCAGGTTCGGCCGACGCGCCACCCCGGTCCCCGACCCGCACACGCAGGAGGTCCGCACATGACGCTCGGCGAGCGGCTCGACGCCGCCACCGCGGGACTACCGGCACCCCTGGCCGTGCTCGACCTGCATGCGCTCGAGGCGAACGCCACCGACCTGGTGCGCCGCGCCGCAGGCACACCCGTGCGCCTGGCCAGCAAGTCGCTGCGCGTGCGCCACGTGCTCACCGAGGTGCTGGCCCGACCCGGGTTCGCCGGCGTCATGGCCTACAGCGTCCGCGAGGCGCACTGGCTCGTCGGGCACGGTGTGCACGACATCCTCGTGGGCTACCCGAGCGTCGACACCGAGGCGCTGGACTCGCTCGCGGTCGACCCCGCCGCGGCGGCCGCCGTCACGCTCATGGTGGACGACGTGGCCCAGGTGGACCTGCTCGCCCGCGCCGCCGCACGCCGAGGGGCGCGGCTGCAGCTGTGCCTGGACGTGGACGCCTCGCTGCACCTGGGGTGGGGCCCGTGGCGGGCGCACCTGGGCGTCCGGCGCTCCCCGGTCCGCACCGCCCAGGACGCCGCCCAGCTGGCGGCGCAGGTCGCCACCCGGGACGGCCTCCACGTCCGCGGCGTCATGTTCTACGAGGCGCAGGTGGCCGGCATGCCCGACTCCGACCCGCTGGTGCGGGCCGTCAAACGTGCCTCGGTGGCGGACCTCGACCGACGGCGCCGGCAGGTCGTCGACGCCGTGCAGGACGCGCTGGGCCACCCGTTGGCGCTGGTGAACTCCGGCGGGTCGGGCTCGCTCGAGACCAGCGCCGCCGACCCCGTCGTCACCGAGGTCACGGCCGGGTCCGGCCTGTACGTGCCGACCCTGTTCGACCACTACCGCGCGTTCACGCCCCGCCCGGCGGCGTACTTCGGTCTCGACGTGGTCCGGGTGCCGGGCCCCGGTTACGCGACCGTGTTCGGCGGCGGGTACGTGGCCTCCGGGCCGGCCACCCGCTCGCGGCTGCCGCGACCCGTCGAACCGGCCGGGCTGCAGCTCACCGGGCGCGAAGGTGCCGGCGAGGTCCAGACGCCCCTGCGCACGCGCGGGCAGGACCTGCGGGTCGGCGACCGGGTCTGGTTCCGGCACGCCAAGGCCGGCGAGCAGATGGAGCGGTTCGACACGGTGCACCTGGTGCGCGGCGAGCACCTCGAGGCGTCGGTGCCGACGTACCGCGGTGAGGGGCGCACCTTCGGCTGACGTGCGCCGGTAGCCTCTTCCCGTGACCCTGCGCCTGTTCGACACCGCCACCCGCACGGTGCGCGACTTCGTCCCCCTCGTCCCGGGTGAGGTCGGCGTCTACCTGTGTGGTGCCACGGTCCAGGCGCCCCCGCACATCGGCCACCTGCGCTCCGCCGTCGCGTTCGACGTGCTCGTCCGGTGGCTGCGCCGCAGCGGGCACCGCGTCACGCTCGTGCGCAACGTCACCGACATCGACGACAAGATCCTCGCCAAGGCCGCCGACGCCGGTCAGCCGTGGTGGGCGTGGGCCATGGCCAACGAGCGCGCGTTCACCGCCGCCTACGACGCGCTCGGCGTGCTGCCCCCGTCGTACGAGCCGCGCGCCACCGGCCACGTGCCCGCCATGGTCGAGCTCATGCAGCGGCTCGTCGACACCGGCCACGCGTACGTCACCGACCCGGGCGACGTGTGGTTCGACGTGCGCTCCTACCCCGAGTACGGCTCGCTGACCAACCAGCGCGTCGACGACATGGTCCCCGCCCCCGAGGGTGGCGCCGACGACACCCGCAAGCGTGACCCGCGCGACTTCGCCCTGTGGAAGTCCCCGCGCCCCGGCGAGCCCGCGACCGCGTCGTGGGACACCCCGTTCGGCCGCGGCCGCCCCGGCTGGCACCTGGAGTGCTCCGCCATGGCGCAGCGCTACCTGGGTGACACGTTCGACATCCACGGTGGTGGCCTCGACCTGCGGTTCCCGCACCACGAGAACGAGCAGGCGCAGTCCCGCGCCGCCGGGCACGGCTTCGCCCGCTACTGGCTGCACAACGGCTGGGTCACGCAGGGCGGCGCCAAGATGAGCAAGTCGCTCGGCAACGGCCTGCTGGTCGACGCCGTGCTCGCCCAGACCCGCCCGGTGGTGCTGCGCTACGCCATGACCGCCGTGCAGTACCGCTCCATGCTCGAGTGGACCGACGACACGCTGCGCGAGTCCGAGGCCACGTGGGAGCGGCTCGCCGGGTTCGTCGAGCGGGCCGCCGAGCAGGTCGGCGAGGTCGACGCCGCCGAGGTCGCGCACGTCGAGCTGCCGGCCGCGTTCGTCGAGGCGATGGACGACGACCTGAACGTCCCCGCGGCGCTCGCGGTCGTGCACGAGTGGCTGCGCACGGGCAACTCCGCGCTCTCGCGCGGCGAGGCGGACGTGGTGCGTGCGACCATGGTGCAGCTGCGCGCGATGCTCGACGTGCTCGGCCTCGACCCGTCCAGCAGCACGTGGACCACGGGTGCCGGTGACCAACGGCACGCGCACGCGCTCGAGTCGGTCGTGGCCGCCGAGCTCGAGGCCCGGGCCCAGGCGCGCGCGGCACGTGACTTCGCGACCTCCGACGCGATCCGGGACCGGCTCGCCGCCGCCGGGATCGTCGTGGAGGACTCGCCCGCGGGGGCGCGCTGGACCCTGGCGCAGACCCGGGTCGACACCCCCTAGACCGAAGGACAAGGACACATGGCTGGCAACTCCCAGCGCCGCGGGGCGACCCGCAAGCCCGGCTCGAAGAAGGGCGCGACCGTCGGGACGGGCGGCAAGAACCGCCGCTCGCTCGAGGGCAAGGGCCCGACCCCCAAGGCCGAGGACCGCCCGTACCACAAGGCGCACAAGGCCAAGGTGGCCTCCGAGCGACGAGCCGCCACCGGCACGTCGGCCTCGCCGCGCACCGCAGGCCCGCGCGGGCCGCGGTCCGGCGGCAAGGGCGGCACCCGCTCCTCGACCCACGAGATCGTCTCCGGGCGCAACTCGGTGGTCGAGGCGCTGCGCGCCGGCATCCCCGTCTCGACGGTGTACCTGGCTGCGCGGCTCGAGGCGGACGAGCGCACCAAGGAGATCATCACCACGGCCGCTGACGCCGGCTACCCGCTGCTCGAGGTGAGCCGTGCCGAGCTCGACCGGCTCACCGACGGTTCCGTGCACCAGGGTGTCGCGATCCAGGTCCCGCCGTACGCGTACGCGGACGACGAGGACCTGCTGGACGCCGCAGAGGCCACCGGCCGCCCCGCCCTGGTCGTCGCTCTCGACGGGGTCACCGACCCCCGCAACCTCGGCGCGGTGCTCCGCTCCGCCGGGGCGTTCGGCGCGCACGGCGTGCTGGTGCCCGAGCGTCGTGCCGCCGGGGTCACCGCCTCGGCGTGGAAGGTGTCCGCCGGTGCGGCGGCCCGCGTGCCCGTGGCGCGCGTGACCAACCTGGTGCGCACCCTGCAGGCCTACAAGAAGGCCGGTCTGTTCGTCGTCGGGCTCGACGGTGGCGGGGACGTCGCCGTGGCCGACCTGCCCTACGTGGGCGACCCGCTCGTGCTGGTCGTCGGCTCGGAGGGCAAGGGACTGTCGCGGCTCGTGCGCGAGGAGTGCGACGCGATCGCCTCGATCCCGATCGGCTCCGCCGTCGAGTCGCTCAACGCCGGTGTGGCCGCCGGCATCGCGCTGTACGAGGTCGCGCGGCAGCGCACCGCCTGACGCACGACGAGGGGGACGGACCGCCGCGTGGTGGTCCGTCCCCCTCGTCGTCCCCGGTCAGCCGATGAGCAGGTCGCCGGGCAGGTCGCCCTCGTCCTCACGCAGGTCGGAGGCCTGCACGCCGAGGATCGCCTGCTCGTCGGGCCGCGTGGGCAGGATGTGCTTGATGTAGCTCTTGACGATCTCGTGCATCGGCACGTCGCGCTGCTCCTGCTGGGACACGAACCAGCGGTGGTCGAGCAGCTCGTGGTACACCTGCGCCGGTTCGAGCTTCTTGCGCAGGTCGCGCGGCACGGCGCGCACCGCCGGCTCGAAGATCTCCGTCAACCAGTCGTGCGCGACGAACGACTCGTCCTCCCGCTGCCGGTCGGTGGCCGCACGGTACTCGTCGAGGTCGTTCAGCAGGCGACGGGCCTGGTTCTCCTGCACGTCCAGCCCGGTCAGGCGCATGAGGCGACGCGAGTGGTGGCCGGCGTCGACGACCTTCGGCTGGATCCGCACCGTGGTGCCGTCGACGTCGGTGGTGATGTCCAGCTCGCCGACGTCGAACCCCAGGTCGTTGAGGCGGTCGATGCGTGCCTGCACACGCCACCGGTCGCCGAACCCGAACGACTCGGTCGACGTCAGTGCGGTCCACAGCTCGCGGTACCGGTCGGCCAGTGCGTTGCCGATGGCCACCGCGTCGACGTCGTCCTCGAGGAACTCCCCGGCCTGCAGGTCCATCAGCTCGCCGATGATGTTCACGCGCGCGATCTCGAGGTCGTACGAGCGCTGCCCCTCGGTGAGCTTCTCGTGCAGGTCACCGGTCTCGGCGTCCACCAGGTACGCGGCGAACGTCTCGGCGTCGCGGCGGAACAGCGTGTTCGACAGCGACACGTCACCCCAGTAGAAGCCGATCAGGTGCAGGCGCACCAGCAGCACGGCCAGGGCGTCGATCAGCCGCGTGGCGGTGTCGGGGCGCAGCGACTGGCTGAACAGCGCGCGGTACGGCAGCGAGAACTGCAGGTGCTCGGTGATGAGCACCGCCTCGAGCGGCTCACCGTCGGGGTTGCGCCGCCCGGTGATGACGCCGACGGGCTCCACCGACGGTACGTCCAGCCGGCTCAGCTGGCGCAGCAGCTCGTACTCGCGGTACGCGACGGACTCGCCGATCTCCTTGATGGCGATGACCCGGCCCGACAGACGCGCGAACCGCACGATGTGGCGGGAGATGCCGCGGGGGAGTGCGGCGAGGGTCTCCGCGGGCCACTCGGCGAGCGGGACGTGCCAGGGCAGGTCCAGCAGCGCAGGGTCGGGCGAGGCCGCGGTGATCTGCAGGCTCTGCGGGGTGGCGCTCATGCACCGATCCTCTCAGGTCCGGGAACGGTGAAGGGCGGCCCGGAAGTACCGGACCGCCCTTCACGCGGGTGCTACAGGTGCAGCGGGCTGGGTCAGCCGATGCGCTCGCCCGAGCCGGCGTGGAACAGGTGCTGCTCGCCGGTGCGGATCCGCACGTAGATCGTCTGGCCCTTGCCGGGCACCTGGCGGGGGTCGACGCGCACGATGACCTGTGCGTCGCCGGCACCGGAGGTGACGGCCTCGGCGGCACCGAACTCGTTGGTGAGCGAGCCGTAGACGAACGCGTCGGAGCCGAGCTCCTCGACCAGGTTCACGATGACCGGGATGGCGTCCGGCGTGCCCTCGGCGACGACGTCCAGCGACTCGGGACGGAAGCCGATCGTGACGTGGTTCTTGTCCTCGGGGGTCAGGCCGGAGACGACCTCACGCGGCACGGCGATCTTCGCGCGGCCGAGCTGGGCGAAGCCCTCGAAGATCGGGAAGGTGCCGATGTTCATGGCCGGGGAGCCGATGAAGCCGGCGACGAACACGTTGGCCGGGGTGTCGTACATGTCGCGCGGGGTGCCGACCTGCTGGAGCAGACCGTCCTTGAGCACGGCGATGCGGTCACCCATGGTCAGGGCCTCGGTCTGGTCGTGCGTGACGTAGACCGTGGTGACGCCCAGACGACGCTGCAGCGAGGCGATCTGCGTGCGGGTCTGGACGCGGAGCTTGGCGTCGAGGTTCGACAGCGGCTCGTCCATGAGGAACACCTGGGGCTGACGCACGATGGCGCGACCCATGGCCACACGCTGACGCTGACCACCGGAGAGGGCCTTGGGCTTGCGGTCCAGGTACTGGGTCAGGTCGAGGATCTTGGCGGCCTCCTCCACACGGGTGCGGATCTCCGCCTTCGGCGTGCCGGCGATCTTCAGGGCGAAGCCCATGTTGTCGGCGACCGTCATGTGCGGGTACAGCGCGTAGTTCTGGAACACCATCGCGATGTCGCGGTCCTTCGGCTGGACGTCCGTGACGTCGCGGTCGCCGATGAGGATGCGGCCGGCGTTGACGTCCTCGAGCCCTGCGAGCATGCGCAGGGAGGTCGACTTGCCGCAGCCGGAGGGGCCGACGAGGACGAGGAACTCGCCGTCCTCGATGTGGAGGTTGAGTGCGTCCACCGCGGGACGCTCCGTGCCGGGGTACACCCGGGTTGCCTGGTCGAACGTGACCGTAGCCATGCGTGATCATTCCCTTCACCGGCAGGTACGTGCCGGACGATCCGTCGTGAAGAGTGTCAGAGTGTCTTCGCTGACACGGAAAGAGGGGGGTCGGATGACCCTCCTCGGTCCGCGGCCATCATGCCACAGCAGGGGTACCGACCGCTGTGACTCAGGTCTCGACCTCGCGCCGGACCGGCGGGGCTGATCAGCCGAGCACTGCCATCTCGCCGGTCGGCGACATGAGGGCCAGGTGGCGACCGACCATGGTCACCCAGGAGTCGCGGTCGCCGAGGCCGCCCGCCGCGGTGGCAGTGACGGACGGCGCGCCGGTGAGGGGTTGGAGCGCGGCGGAGCCGTCGGTGCTCACCACGAGGGACGACCACAAGGGTGTGCCGTCGCGCAGGTCGTAGGCGTCGATGCGTCCCTCGCCTGCCAGGATCGCGGCCGATCCGTCCGTGAGCAGCTGGGCGTCGCTGCTGGTCAGGTCGCGGGCCCACAGCACCGAGCCGTCCTGCGCGTCCACCGCAGCGAGCTCGCGGCCGGCCGAGGTGTACACGACGCCGCCGAGGACGATCGCCGACCACCCCGCGGTGCCCTCCGACTCCCAGCGCCGTGCACCGGTGCGGGCGTCGACCGCCACGAGCGCACCCGTGCTCCAGTTCGCGGTCATCTCGGCCAGCAGCACCACGTCGGACGCGCTGCCGTCGTCCACCAGCCGCGTCACCGGGGTCAGACCGGACAGGTCCGTGACGGTGCCGGCGGCGGTCAGCATCTGCGAGCTCGGGCCCGCACCCGCGTACGAGGAGGACACCACACCACCGCCGGGGATCGTCATCGTCGACCCGGAGTAGCCGTCGGGCCCGGTGAGCGAGCCGATGAGTGCGCCGTCGTCGGCATCGAGCAGCCACACCGTGCTGCCGGATTCGACCATGACCTGCTGCGCGTCGCCGAACACCCAGTTCCGCCCGAACCCGTCCGCCTCCGGCGTGGTGCGGAACGTCCACAGGGGTGTGGTCTCGCCCCAGTCGTACCGGGCGACCGTCACGGCGGACGGAGGGATGTCCTCAGGTGTGGTCCAGGCGGGGTCGAGGGTCACGTCGGGGGTCGCCGTGACGTACCCGCCGGGCAGGCTGCGGAACTGCGTGCCGAGGGGTGCCTCGACGTGCTCGAGCACCTCGCCGGTCGCGGTGTCGATCAGCAGAAGTGCGGACCGGCCCAGTGCGTACTGGTACGTCGAGCCGTCCTCGGAGGCCAGGTCGACGAGCTGCTCGGGAAGCGTGACCAGGCAGGATGCCGTCGCGGCGGACGGAGCGGACGCGGCCGGCGGGGCAGGCTCCGGCAGGCAGCTCACCGAGCCGGGGAAGTCGGTCCGGGGTGGTCCCGCGGTCAGCTCCACGTCCACGGTCCACACGTCCGCGCCGGTGTCGGGTTCCACCGCGGTCAGCGTCACGGAGCCGTCGGTGTCGACCACGCCGCCCAGCAGCAGGTCACCGCGGGGCCCAACGACGCTCCACTGGGGGAACGCCATGTCGGTCCGCGCCGACCTGCGCCACAGCTCGTGGGCGTCCGGCCGCAGCGGGGCCAGCACACCGGCGACGTCCGAGTACCGCGTCAGGCGTTCGCGCTCCTGGGCGTCGACGACCTGCTGCGTCACGACGAGGCCGGTCACCAGCACGGCGAGGCCGGCGAGCGCCACCCGGCGCAGGCGGCGCAGCCGCGGGTCGCGTCCCGCAGGGTCCGGGGCAGGGCCGTCGTCCGGCTCGACGGGCGTCGCCAGGCCACTCGAGGTGGCGTCCCGCCCCGAGGCGCGGCGCGGGCGCTCCTCGTCCTCGACGAGCTCGACGTCCGCCATGCCACCCATCCCGGCACGGTAACCGCCCGCAGCGCCCGGCGGGGGCAGTCCGTCAGACCAGTGCGGCGGCCAACCCGCCCAGGGTGTCGACCAGCTCCTGCGGTGTGGCCAGGCGGTACCGCGCGACGGTCTCGGCCTGGCCGACCTTGATGCTGAGGTCCTGCGGGCCGAGCGCGGCGAACGCGTGCTCGTCGGTCACGTCGTCCCCGGCGTACAGGACCACCGACGCCCCTAGCTCGGCGCGCAGGGCGCTCAACGCCTCGCCCTTGTCGGCGGCCAGCACCGTGATCTCGACGACGTCGCGACCTCGCAGCACCCCGGTGCCCAACCGGGCACCCAGCGCGGCCGCCTCCTCGGTGGCCTCCGCGGCCACGTCGGGCTCGGCGAGCCGCGTGTGCACCACCACGGCCGTCGGCTTCGTCTCGACCCACACCCCGTCGCGCCCGCGGGCGACCGCGGCGGCCTGCGCGCCGAGCGCGGCGAGCCGGTCGGCCTGCTCGTCGGTCAGCTGCACGACGTCGCGGTCCAGGCCGAACGCGGTGACCCGGGCACGCTCCGCGCCGTGCGAACCGATGAGGAACGTCCCGGCGGGGACCTCCGCGAGCGCGTGCAGGTCGGTCATGGCCCGACCCGACACGAGGGCCAGCTCCACCCCCTCGACCTGCGACAGCCGCGCGAGCGCCCCCACCCCGGCGGGCAGGATGCGCGATGCCGAGGGGTCGTCCTGCAGCGGGGCGAGCGTGCCGTCGAAGTCGAGCGCCACGAGGAACGGGCGGGTCGTCGGGTCGGTGACGACGGCCCGCAGGGCGGCGGTGAGTCCGTCGGGCGTGCCGTGCGCGCGCTCAGACATGGTCCTGCCGGTTCGGCACGGCCGTGAGCACGGCGAGGAACTGCTCCGACCAGGCGGCCACGTCGTGGTTCAGCACGCGGCGGCGCAGGCGGCGCATGCGCTTGCGGGCCTCGCGCGGGTCCAGGTGCGCGGCGTACGTGATGGCGTCCTTCATGCCGTCGATGTCGTGCGGGTTGATGAGGATCGCGCCGGTCAGCTCGTCGGCCGCACCCGTGAACTCCGAGAGCACCAGGGCGCCGCGGTCGTCGGAGCGTGCCGCGACGTACTCCTTGGCCACCAGGTTCATGCCGTCCCGCAGCGCGGTCACCAGCATGACGTCGGCCGCCAGGTACAGCGCGGCCATCTCCTCCATCGGGAACGACTGGTGCAGGTACTGCACGGGCGCGTGCCCCACCTGGCCGTGGTCGCCGTTGATCCGCCCGACCAGCAGCTCGACGTCGTCCCGCAGCTGCTGGTAGGCGCCGACGTTCTCCCGGCTCGGGCTGGCCACCTGCACGAACGTGGTGCTCTGCGGTGACAGGCGCCCGTCGTCCAGCAGCTCGCCGTACGCCTTGAGGCGGTGCCGGATGCCCTTGGTGTAGTCGAGGCGGTCCACTCCCAGCAGCAGCACCTCGGGGTCGCCGAGCTCCTTGCGGATCTCCGTCGAGCGGGCCTGCACGTCGGGCGTGCGCGCGAGCTCGTCGAACGCGTGCGAGTCGATCGAGATCGGGAACGCCGCGGCGCGCACGTGCCGTTCGACCCGCCCGTGCTTGCTCAGCGTGACGACCTGGCCGCGGGTGGTCAGATCCGTCAGGCGGCGCACGACCCGCACGAAGTTCGCCGCGTCGCCGCCACGCTGGAACCCCACCAGGTCAGCACCGAGCAGCCCCTCGACGACCTGCAGGCGCCACGGCAGCTGGGCGAAGATCTCCAGCGGCGGGAACGGGATGTGGTGGAAGTACCCGATGCGCAGGTCGGGTCGTAGCTGCCGCAGGAACTTCGGCACCAGCTGCAGCTGGTAGTCGTGCACCCACACGGTGCCGCCGGGCGCGGCCTTCGCGGCGGCAGCCTCGGCGAACCGTCGGTTGACGCGCTGGTAGGCGTCCCACCAGTGCCGGTGGAACGCGGGCGAGGCGATGACGTCGTGGTAGAGCGGCCACAGGGTGTCGTTGGCGAACCCCTCGTAGTAGCGCTCCACCTCCTCCTCGGACAGCGGCACGGGGACGAGCTCGGTGCCGTCGACCTCGAACGGGTCGAGCTCGAGCCCGGGTTGGCCGCCCCAGCCCACCCAGGCACCTTCGGTCTTGGCCATCACGGGGGCGAGCGCGGTCACCAGACCGCCGGGGGACCGGGTCCAGGTGGGCTCTCCGTCCGCATCGAGAGACAGGTCGACGGGCAGCCGGTTGGCCACGACGACGAGATCGAACTGGGCAGGGGCCACGGGTGATCAACTCCTCGGGTCTCGCTCGACCCTATCCGGACCTCACCCACAGCTCACCCGCTCGCCGACCGTCACCCCAGGTCCGGGGATCACCGATGGGCAGGTGAGCGCGCCGGACGCGTGCCGTCGCAGGGTGACGGCTACCGTGCCGACATGGAGCGCATCGGGCTGGAACCGGGGGCGGAGATCGGCGGGTACACCGTCGTCGCGCCCCTCGGCTCAGGGGGCATGGGCACGGTCTACCGCGCGGTCGACGGGGGCGGGACCACCGTCGCGCTCAAGCTCCTGCACCCGCACGTCGGAGCCGACCCCGTCGCCCGCGACCGGCTGCGACGCGAGGTGCAGGCCCTGCAACGGCTGCGCCACCCGGCAGTCGCCGCCGTGCTCGATGCGGAGGCCGACTCGACCGAGGCGTTCCTTGTCACCGAGCTGGTGCCTGGCGACTCGCTCGACGTGCACGTGCGACGCCGCGGCCCCCTCGACGCCGATGCGCTGCTCGCGCTCGCCCGCGGCCTGCTCGGGGCGCTCGACGCCGTGCACGGCGCCGGCGTGGTGCACCGCGACCTCAAACCGGCCAACGTCATGGTCACCCCCGACGGGCCCGTGCTCATCGACTTCGGCATCGCCCAGGCCTCCGGCGACACGCAGCTGACCTCCTCGGGGTTCGTGGTGGGCACGCCCGGCTACCTGGCCCCCGAGCTGCTCGACGGCGCCGACCCGACACCGGGCAGCGACCTGTGGGGGTGGGCGGCCGTGCTGGTGTTCGCCGCCACGGGCCGCCCGCCCTTCGGCACCGGACCGCTCGAGGGCGTGCTGGCGCGCGCGCACGGCGGCACACCCGACGTGGAAGGGCTCGGGGCGAGAACCGCCGCCGCGCTGCGTGGTGCGCTCGCCCCGGACCCGGCCGGACGGACCGCCCCCGCGGACGTGGTGGCGGCGCTCGCGGTCGTCGCGGACGAGGGCGACGTACCGCAGGGCACGGCCGACGAGGACGCCACGACGGTGCTCCCCGCCTCGGGGGTGGTCGGCGCGGCCGCTGCACAGGCGACCGCGCCGGCCCAGGCACCGGCCACCGTGGTGCTGCCTGCGGGCGATGCCGCCCGCGCGCAGGACGGCAGCACCCGCGTGCTCGACGCGGCACCCACCCAGTGGGACGGCGGACGCGGCCGCGATGCCGTCGGCGACGACGACGAGGACGACGAGGAGGGCGACGAGGAGGGCGTCGAGTGGTTGCAGGACGACCTGGAGCACTCGGGCGCCGACGAACCCGAAGGGTCCGGCTACGTGCGGCCCCCGACCGTCCGCCGCTGGGGGACCCTCCTCGCGCTCGGCCTGCTCACCGCCGTCGTCGGGGCCCTGTACCCGGGCTGGACCCTGCTCGTGGTGCTCGCGCTGGTGCTCCTGGTGCGTGCCACCGGCTCGACGGTCGAGGCGCTGCACGGACGCCGTGAACGGCGCGGGGTCCGCCGGGCCGACCGGGCCGGTGCTGTCCTCACCGCGCCCTGGCACCTGCTGCGGTCCGCCGTCGGGCTGGTGCCCTCGGTGGTCGTCGGCGCCAGCGTGCTGGTGATCCTGCTGGGCGTGGCGTGGTGGGCGCTCGGCTCGGGCACCGTGACCCTCGGCGACTCGCAGTCGGGCGGTGAACCCGAGGGGACCACCGCGTCGGTCGTCGTCGGCCTCGCCGTGCTGGTGGGCATCGCCACGGTCTGGTGGGGTCCGCTGTCCGCCATGACCCGCATCGGGGCGCGGCGGGTGCTCGCCGTCGTCGCACCCGGGTGGGTCGGCGCCCTCGTGCTCGTGGTCCTCGCGCTGGCCGTCGCCGCGCTGCTCGGCGCGCAGGTGGCCTCCGGTGCCCCGATCCACTGGGAGCCGTTGCCGCAGCCCACGCTGCCGTGACGACGCACGCCGGCCCGCTTCCCAGCCGGATCCCAGGCAGGTGGCCCTACCCTGGGGACATGCAGACGCGTCGAGCGCCGTCCGGCGTTCCCGCGCGCCTGCGTCCGGCCGCGCTGGTCGGCGGGCTCGCGCTCGTCGCGGCCGTCGCCGCCGGTGCCGTGGCCCAGGGGCGCCTGCTGCTGCACGGCTGCCTGCCCGGTGACGCGTTCGGCACCCTCGGGCTGCGCCTGGCGCTGCTGCGCGACGCGGCGGACTGCCCGGCCGGCACGTACGGCCTCGGTGCGACCTCACGCGGTGCGGTGCTCGTGCTCAGCGTGGCCCTGCCCGTCCTCGCCCTGCACCTGGTGCTCGCGGCGTGCGGTCTGGGGCTGCTCGTCGTCATCCGTCGTGCGCTGCGCGTCCTGGCCCGGGTGCTGCGTGAGGTCACCGGTCGGTTCCGGGACGCGTTCGTCCCCGTGCACGGGGCCCCTGTGGCACGCCCGGTGCTCCCTGCCGTCGTCGCGCGTCGGGTGCATGCCCGTGCGGGTCTGCTCACCTGGTCGCACCGCGGGCCACCGGCGCTCGCCTGACGCGCCCGGCACCCGCCGCACCGCGTCTCCGCCCGCACCCCGCACCGCACGACCCGGACCACCAGGAGAACCATGCCCAGCAACGACCCCCGCCTGTCCAAGGCGGACCGGCGCGACGCCGCCCGCGAGAAGGCCGCCGAGCTGCGCAAGCAGCAGGAGGCCAAGGCCAAGCGCACCCGCATCCTCGCCATGAGCGGCCTCGGTGTCGCCGTGATCGCCCTCGGCGTCGTCGTCGCGATGATCCTGCGGCAGGGTGCCGCCAACGACGCCGCGTTCGCTGACGTCGCCTACGGTGGCGGTGAGGACACGGTCGTGGCGCCCGCGCTCGCCGACGTGACCGCACCCGCCGGCGGCGACTCCAGCGGCGGCATCCCTGTCAGCAGCGACGGCGTGGGGTCTGTCGGCGACGACGACGTCGTCGTGCAGGTGTACATGGACTTCATGTGCCCTTACTGCGGCATCTTCGACCGCACCAACGGTGCCGAGCTCGACGCGTTCGTCGAGTCGGGCGACGTCACGGTGACGTACCACGTGCTCTCGTTCCTCGACTACACCTCGCAGGGCACGAACTTCTCCACCCGCGCGGCCAACGCCTCCGCGGTGGTCGCCGACCAGGCGCCCGAGCAGTACACGGCGTTCATCAGCGCGCTCTACGCCAACCAGCCCGAGGAGAACTCCGAGGGCCTCAGCGACACCGAGATCGAGCAGCTCGCCCTCGACGCCGGCGTGCCGCAGGCAGTCGTCGACACGTTCACCGAGACCGTCACCGGCACCTACAGCACGCAGGCCGACGCCGATGCCGACGCCGTGGAGCACGAGGGCACGTGGCGAACGTTCGCCCCGTGGACCGCAGCCGTGACCCAGCAGGCGCTCGTGGACCTGGGCAAGATCTCCACGCCGACGATCCTCATCGACGGCGAGAAGTTCGAGGGCGACTTCACCACCGTGGGGCCGCTCAGCGAGGCGATCACCGCCGCCATCGGCTGATCCCCGCACGCACGGCGCGCCGCCGGCCGGCCGGTCCCTCGGGACTGCCGGTCGGCGTCGCCGCCCGTGCCGGGCACGGACTGCTCCACGGGTCCGCGTGCTCTGGGTACGCTTGACCTGCCCGCCTCCTTAGCTCAGTCGGCCAGAGCACCTGTCTTGTAAACAGGGGGTCATCGGTTCGAATCCGATAGGGGGCTCCACGCGAACGAGGGTCTCTGGCGAGCTCAGAGGCCCTCTTTCGTCGCCCTCGATCGATCACCCAGCAGCGCGACCACTGCCGCTGTCGGGTGCAGGAACTCGAACAGCCCGGCGAACTCCTCGTGCGGGGTCGGCGTCTGCCGATGGGCTGCGCGGACGCCGCGCGCACAGGGTGCGGGGCGCCATCCGGTCCACCGAGGGGTCGTTCGATGCGTCGCGTCGCCGTCAGCAAGAAGCATGTCGTCGCGGTCGCGACTCTCCTGGTCTCGATGGCGGCCGGGCTGGCTGCCGGGTCGGCGGTGACGGCCGAGTCCGTCGGGACACCCACGGCGCCGGTGACGCAGGGCGAGTAGCCGACCGGTCAGCCCTCCAGCAGGGTGTGACCGAGGATCTCGCCCTCGGCGCAGCCCGGTGGCACCGCGAACACGGCCGACCCGATGGGGGTCGTCCAGCGGTTCAGCAGGTCGGCCTCGTCGAGGCGCTGCTGGATGGGCACGAACTGGTGCAGCGGGTCGCGCTGGAACGTGACGAACACGAGTCCGGAGTCGGTGCTGCGGCCCGGGGGCGGCGGGTCGTCGTAGTTGTAGCCGCGGCGCAGGAACCGCTGCGTGGGGTCGTCGGTGCGGGCGCGCCGGATGTGCGCGGCGGTGTCGATGACCGGGAATCCCAGGGTGTCCCGTGCTGCCAGGTCCGGCTCGTCGTGCTCGAAGGTGCCGGTCAGCGGTGCCCCGGTGTCGAGCGTGCGACCGATGACCAGCTCGCGGCCGACGCGGTCCAGCTGGTCCCAGGTGTCCAGGTCGGTGGCGATCCGTCGCACGATCATCGCGGTGCCGCCGACCAGCCAGGCGGGGTCACCGTCGGTCTGCCAGATCAGGTCGTCGTCCTGGCCGGGGACCAGGTTGCGGGTGCCGTCGACCTGGCCCATGAGGTTGCGCATCGTGGTGCCGGCCGGGGTGGTGCCGGGGCTGCGGCGGAACCCCCGCTGCACCCACCGCGGCGCGACGAATGTGCGCGCGTCCTTGGTGAGCAGGCGGACGGCGTGCGAGACGGTGACGGGGTCGTCGGCGCACACCTGCAGCAGGAGGTCGCCCCCGCACCAGGCGTCCTCGAGCCGGTCGACGCCGAAGGCCGGCAACGGTGCCAGCCACGGGGGTCGCTGCTCCTCCAGACCTGCCGCGGTGAACACCCGTGGCCCGAACCCGAGCGTGACGGTGAGCGAGGCGGGGACGGCCGCCAGCTCGGGCTCGGTGTCGGCGAGGCCTGCCCGCCCGGCGGTCAGGCGCGCGATGTCGTCCGTCCAGATCCGCAGCAGCCGCACGAGCGCGCCGCGGTCGACGCCGTCGCGCAGGTCGAGCGCGACGAAGGTCGCCCAGGCCGGGGGAGTGGTGACGACACCGGCCTGGTGCGGACCGTGGAACGGCACGGTCGCCGACCCCGCCGCGGTGGGGTCCACGGGGTCCACCGGGTCGGCGGGGGGAGCCTCGTCCGTGCGGGTGACGTCCCAGATCGCGCGCCCGGCCACGGCGACGGACGCCCCGCCGAGGGCGACGGCACCCCCACGCAGGAACGAGCGCCGGTCCCATTCGCGTGCGGTCACGAGTCGCTCGGTTCCGGCGATGGCGTCTCCATGCCCGTCATGTCGGCGCCCGCGTACTCCTCGTTCGCGCCGGTGAACGTGCGCACGGCCGCGGTGAACGTCGTGGTGCGTCCGTCCTCCGCGGTCAGTGTGATCTCGACGAGGTCCCCGGCGAGCAGCGGCGCGTCGAGGTCCATGAACATCAGGTGCTCACCGCCGGGGGCCAGCTCGGTGGTGCCGCCCGCAGGGACGACGATCCCGCCGTCGACCGGCTGCATGACCATGGTGCCGTCGTCGCCGGCGACCATCTCGTGCAGCTCCATGGGCGAGACCGCGGACGTCGCACCGACGATGCGCAGGTCCTCCTCGCCGTCGTTGTGCAGGATGCCGAAGCCTCTCGCCATACCGGAGTCGGCCGCCGTGGCCCAGGCGTCGGTGACGGTGAGGACGGCGGCGGCCGTGCCGGTCTGATCGGCCGCAGACGCGGCGGTGGTGGCGTCGGTGCCGTCGGGCGCGTCCGAGCCGGGGGTGCTGGACGAGCAGGCCGTCAGGGCGATCAGGATGCCGAGCGCGAGGGCGGGGCGGGTGGCCGCACGGGCGGCGCGGCGGGTGGTGTCGAACGAGGTCACGTCGATCTCCAAGGAACGGAAGGGAAGGGGGTGCAGGCGGGCGGCGGCGCGACCGTCAGGTGGTGGTCCGGCGCCGGCGTCGGAGGACGGCGACGACCACGACCACCACGACCGCCAGGACCAGGCCGAGCCCCACCCAGACCCCCGTGCTCACGGCGGGGGCGTCGGTGGACGGGGAGCCCTGGCCGAGGGTCGCGGTCGCCGTCGGGGTGGCGGACGTCGGGTCCTGCGGGGAGGTCGACTCCGTCTCCGCGGGTTCCGTGGCACTGGTGGTCGGCGTCGCTGTCGGCGCCGCGGCGGGCGGCCGTGACGGGTCGTCGACGACGTAGCCGAACGTGCCCTCGATCGGGTGCCCGTCGGCGGAGACGACGCGCCAGGCGACGGTGTACGTGCCCGAGGGCAGGTCAGCGGGCAGGGCTGCCGTGACGGTCGGCCCGTCGATGCTCGTCACGAGGTCCGTCGGTGTGCCGCCCGCGGGAGTCAGGACGACCGCCGTGGACAGGTCGAGCACGTCGGCGCTGAACTCCAAGGTCAGCTGCGACGGTGCGACCGTGAGGACCTCGCCGTCGGCCGGTGAGGTCGAGAGCAGTTGGTCGTGGGCGGTGGCGGGTGCGGCCACCGCCAGGGACACGATGGCCGACAGGCCACCGAGGAGGAGGGTCGCCAGGACCCGCCGAAGAACAGGCATCACACGCTCCGGGGACGACAGCACGCGACCGCAGGCCCCGCACCGGGCGGACCGAGGGGACGGTCGGGCACGGACGGGGGCGGTACGCCGAGGGGCAGGGCACGTCGGAGGGACGGCCGCCTCGCGGACCCTGCCGAGGGGCAAGGTCCGACGGTCAGCCGGCCGGGGCGACCGTCGGGGGGCCTCGCCGCACCTGGGTGCGGGCGAGCAGCGCAGGTGCGGTCGCCCAGTCGGCGTGCCGCGCGCCGATGTGCCGGACCGGACGGTCGATCGGTCGGGCACGCGGTGTGAGCAGTGCGGGCAGCAGCACCGTCCACAGGTGGGCGACCGTCGCCACGGCGCGGTCCGTGCCGATCAGGAGGGCGACGGTGAGCAGGGTCGCCGCCAGGTGCGCGGCGACCATCGTGAGGCTGAACGCGTGCGCGTGCGTGCCGACGCCCGCGCCGGCGGGGTCCGCAGCCGCCAACGAGGCGAGTGCGGCGTCCGCGTGCAGGTGCCTGCCCCCGGAGCCGGGGGATGTCGCGGTGGTGCCCGAGGGAGCCAGCCAGGCCAGTGCCGTGTGCAGCCCCGCCTGGGCGAGCACGGCGAGCGGCAGCAGGCTGCGTGCCCGCAGCGGCGCGCGGGTGGTCCACGCCGTGCACGCCAGGACCAGCGCGCCGAGGGCGCCCAGCGTGCGCGCGCCGGGCGTGGCCCCGCCGCCGAGCACGTGCGCGCCCACGCCCAGGGCGAAGACCGTCGTCGAGACGAGCAGCAGGCGACCAGCACCCAACCCGCGCCCGCTCGATGCCTGCACGGCGTCAGGGTAGCGCCCGACCAGGACCTTCGTCCCGGCCGGGCGGATGTGCCGACGACGGCACCCGGCCCGCCCGGCGCCCGCCGCTGATGGTCACAACGCCGGACCGGTCTCCTCCAGCAGTCGCAGCGCAGCGCTCACCCGCGGGTTGCGCTGCGGGTCGACGTCGATGCCGAGCGTCGCGTAGATGGCGTTCACGTGGTTCTGCACGGACTTCTCCGTGATTCCGAGCCGTTCGCCGATGCCGGCGTTCGACAGACCCTGCGCGATCAGGCGCAGCACCTCGTACTGGCGGTCGGTGAGGCGTGCGACCCCCGACCCGGCGCGCGGGGCCACCCGCGCCAGCAGGGCCGGGTCGAGCACCGTCTCGCCGACCGCGGCGGCGCGCACCGCCGTGACCAGCAGCTCCTCGCTCGTGCCGGACGTCTTCGACAGGTAGCTCCACCCGGCGGCGACGTCACCGGGCAGGTCCAGCAGCAGGTCCATCGCGTCGTGCGCGGACAGCAGCAGGATGCCCAGTCGCGGGTGCCGACGGCGCAGCGTGACGCCCAGCGCGATGCCGTTCCCGTCGGGCAGGTCGATGTCGAGCACCGCGACGTCCACGGTGCCGGGCGTGAGGCGCTGGGTGGCCTCGGTGACCGTGCCGACGGAGGCCACGACGCGCAGCCCCGGGGTGCTGCCGAGCGTGTGCTCCAGCATCGATCGGAAGAGCGGCTGGTCCTCGACGACGGCGACGCGCACGGGGTCCGAGGCAGGCTGGCTCATGGGACGTCAGTATCCTCGTCCACGTCAGGTGCGGCTCTTCGCCCCGCCGGTGACACGGCGGGAGGCAGCCCCACGATGACGTCAGGCCCCAGCAGCCCGCCCCCGGCGAGCCCCCGCCAGGCGGCACCGCGCCAGAGCACCATGGCGGCCCGGTTCGCCGCCCACGTGCCCGCACCGGACGCCCGGCGCCCCACGACCGCGCGCGAGTCCGAGGAGTGGGCGGCCGACGTGCGCCGCGACCGCCGGACGCTGCTGCGTGCGTCCGCGGTGATCGCCGGGCTGTACGGGCTCGGGGCATCGGTCCAGGCGGCCTACATCTACGCCCAGTACCTGCCCGAGTGGGATGCCGTGCCCGTCATGGCGAGGATCACCGGCAACGCGCTGGCCGTGGTGGTGCTCGCGCTCGGGCAGCTGCTGCTGCGTGTGCACCGGGCGCCGACGCTGGGCGCCGTGGCGATCCGGTGCCTGATCGCGAGCGTGGCGTGCTCGCTGGTGCGGGTCGCCTCGCAGACCGTCACCGGCGTGTATCAGCACTGGGACGCCTCCACCTTGAGGGCCGAGCTGATCAGCGGGTTCGTGGCGGGCGTCATCGCCTCGCTCGTCGGTGTGCGTGCCATGGTGCTCGTCCGCGAGATCCGGGTGGGTGCACGGGAGTCGGCGCGTCGCGCGGTCGACGTCGAGCACGCGGTGCACGCCCTGCAGCAGGAGGAGGTGCGGGTGCGGCGCGCGGTGGCCGAGGGGTTGCACTCGAGCCTGCAGCAGCGACTTGTCGTGATCGTCGCCGGCCTCGACGCCTTCCTGCGGGACGCCCCCGGCCGGACCTTGACCGAGCACGAGCTGGAGGCCCTGCGGGCGGTGCGCGACGACATCGACGTGGTGCGCGAGCAGGACGTGCGGGAGATGAGCCGCCTGCTGTATCCCGACCAGCTGGAGATCGGCGTCACCCCGGCGGTGCGCCAGCTGCTGCGGCGGGTTCCGACGAGCATCGCGGTGCGGTTCGTCGTCAGCCCGGGCGTGCGTGAGCTGGACGACCCGACCGCCGGGTGGCTGTCGGAGCCCGAACGGCTGCTGGCGGTCCGGGTGGTCGAGGAGGGGTTGTCGAACGCGTTGCGGCACGCGAACCCGACGAGCCTGGAGGTCGGGCTCGATCGGCAGGGCGACCAGCTGGTGGTCCGCGTGCAGGACGACGGCGCCGGTCTGGACCCCACCGTCGTGCACGCGTCCGGGACGGCACGACTGACCCAGCGGCTCGAGCTGGTCGGCGGGCGGCTGGAGCTGACCTCACGGCCCGAGGGCGGCGCGCGGCTCGAGGCGTGGCTGCCCGTCGCCTCGCTGCGCGGGTGACGGTGCGCGGGTGACGGTGACGGCTGCCGGACGTGTCCGGTCGTGTCCTGAGGTGTCGCACCTGCCCCGCCTCGTCCAGCATGCGGGATTCGTGGCCGACGCACGTCGGGCATTCCTGGACAGATGATCAGGACGCCTGTCCGGATCGCCCATTTCTGCAGGTCGCGGCGCGGGTGAAACATTCGGACGTTCCGGACGCCGGGGGTGCTTTGACCTGATCGTCGGCTCTGGCCCGGTCTGGGAGCGCCTAACTTCGTCGGGTTTCGCCATGCCTGTCCGCATGGTCCCCCGCGATCACAGGAGTCTGGGATGTCCTCCACGAAGTCGTCCAACCACCGCAAGGCGCTCGCCGTCGGTCTCGCCGTCGTCGGCGTCGCGGGTCTGTCCCTCGCGTCGGCCGCGCAGCTGAACTTCGCCGCGCCGCAGGCCCAGTTCCAGGCGGGCGTCGACACCGTCGCCTCGTGCCAGAGCGCCACCGTCGACTCGTCGTTCGGCACCCCCGTGCTGACCGGCGGCGCGTACGTCACCGACAGCGTCACGCTGGCCAACATCGACGCCCTGTGCGCCGGCAAGTCGTACAAGGTCTCGCTGCTCGACGCGACCGGTGCCGTGGTGGGTGCCGAGAAGTCGGGCACCGTCGCCGGCACCTCGATCGCCGTGACCGGCCTGTCCGTCACGGACGTCGACGCCGTCGCGAAGATCGCCCTGACGATCTACAGCTGAGCAGGGCAGGGGACCAGGGCGCTCGTGCGATGAGCAGCGAGCCGCAGCACCCGGCAACCGACGCCTCTCGGGCGCGTCGGTTGCTGGGTGCTGTGCCCACGGTCCTGCTGTACGTGGCCGCCGCCGTGGCGGCCTGGTTCCTGTGGCCTACGAGCCTGGGCGGTTGCACCACGATCACGCTGGTCAACGGCCACTCCATGGAACCGACCTACTACACGGGCGACATCGTCGTCTCCCGCTGCGGCAACCCGCAGGTCGGTGACGTGGTGGTCTACGAACCCCCCGGTTACGGCAGCGCCCGCGTGATCCACCGCATCGTCGGTGGCACCCCGGAGGGCTGGGTGATCCAGGGTGACAACAACGCGTACGAGGACCCCTTCGTCCCTACCGACGAGGACGTCGTGGGCGTGGCCGCCGTGCACGTGCCGAGGGTCGGGCTGGTGGCCACCGCCCTGACCAACCCGTGGATCTGGGTGAGTCTGATCGTGCTGGCGCTGGCGCTGCTCGTGTGGCCCGGCCGGCGTGAGCCCTCGGGGCCGCCGGAGGAGGCTTCCCCGGAGGCGCCGGCCGACACGGAGACGCCGGCCGTGTCCCCGGCGGCAACCGAGCGGGTCGCCGCCGCCGAGGAGGTGGCGGGGCCGTGAGGCACCTGCGTCGCGCCGTCGCCCTCGCGCTGGCGACGGTCGTCCTCGCCCTGCTCGGCGCGCAGGTCGCCCACGCGGCGGGGTTGAGTTTCTCCGCCGCCAGGCCCGGGTTCTTCGCCACCTCGCTCGCGCGCTGCTCGGACGCGGCCGTCACGGTGGCACCCGGTGCCGGGACCGGCAACCAGCGCAGCGGGCTGCTGCTCACCGTCCCGGCCTCGTGCGCCGGGACGGACGGCTACGTGCTGCTGGTGCGCGGCAACGGCAACCCGGTCGCCTCGGCGGCCCGGTTCACGGTGCCCGTGGGGTTCCCGGGCGGAACCCTGACCGTGCCGTACGGCAACGCGGGCAACCCTGCCCAGTACAACGCCGCCACGGTGGCCGGCGCCGTGCTGACGCTCGACACGTGGCGGATCCGCACGGCCTGGACGTTCGCCGCGGCGGTCGAGCCGATCACGCCCACGACCGCGGGGACTGTCGTCTCGCAGCACAGCTGGGCGACGCAGGCGGCGACCGCGTTCTGCGTCGCGTTCAGGATCACCAACACCTCGACCGCGCCGGTGGCCTGGGTCCTGGACATCGACCTCGCGCAGGCGCCCTTCAACGTCCCCGCCGGTACCTCGATCCGGTCCGACCGCTACAACCTGACCAGCGGCACCACCCAGCTGCAGCCGGTGCGCGCCGGGACGACGACGTCCCAGGCGGTCGCCGCACCCTCGCCGTACACGGTCACCGGTGGTCACCTGCTGCTGCAGGGCGCCGGGTGGCAGCCGACCCGGGTGCTGGCGGCGGGAGCCTCCACCACCGCCACGATCTGCGACCCCGCCGCGCCCTCGCCGGCCGTCGTGGAGGCGGGCAGCACCACCTACTCGGTGGCGCAGGCGGCATCCGTGCAGAACCACCAGCTGTGCGTGACCACGACGATCACCGGGCTCACCAAGCCGACCTCGACGGGTCTGGTGCCGTTCGTCGGGTGGCGGGCCGACGTCGACTGGGCAGCTGCCGTGCAGCAGGCGGCGGCCGCCGGGTCGATCTCCGCGGCGCAGGCCACCACGATGCTCGGTCGGACGTTGACGTCGTGGTCGAACGTGGCACCGAGCTCGCGCTGGGGCTCGTACGCCGGGACCGCCCTCACGTCGTCGGCCTACCGCCTGGTGGGGACCGACACCTGGAACACGGCCAGCATCGCCGGCGGGATGACGTTGTCGGCGCAGGCCTGCCAGCCTCTCGGCTGATCGGCGCCCGGCTGGGCCAGCCGGGCGATCCGCACCCGTTGTGCTCACGCCCGCCGCGTGCTGCCCGATGGGCTGGTGCAGGACCCTCGTGCGGCCGCCGGCACACCGGCGACGGGCGGGGGCCTGACGGTCGGCAGGAGGCTGACCGCACGAGCGCTCACCGCGCGACCGCCCACGGAGGGGAGGGTCGGTGCCGTCGACCCCGAGTGTGCCGCGCCGTCGACCGTCCTCACGGCGGGTCTTCTGGGCGAGCTCCTTGGCCGCCGTCTCGGTCGCCGGGCTGTACGCCTCCGCCCGCGCGACCGACCAGCTGGTCGGGATCGGGCCGGAGGGCTGCGACGCCGGTGGTGTGCGCTGGTCGTACGAGGTCGCGCTCGACGCGCAGGACGGCTACGGGATCACCGGCACGCGCTTCGTCACGGTCCCCGAGGCGTGCGAGGGCACCCCGGTGCAGGTCGTGTACCGCGCCGACGGGCAGGTCGTGCACCGCTCGGACGTGGTGCTGCGGGCGGGGCTGGTGGACGCGCTGCCGGACGCCGACCTGGCAGCCGCGCCGGTCGACGACGCCTTCCTGCTCGTGCTGCCCGAGTGAGCGCTGCGCGCAGCGGGCCGTGATGCTGGGGATCGTGATGCGGCGGACCGCGTGCGGTCAGTCGGTGCTCTCGACCTCGACGGGTGTCGCCTCGGGTCGTTTCGCAGTGCGGGTCGCACCGCTGGACGTGCCGTGCAGGCGACGGGTCGCCCACGGGTAGAGGTGCACCTTGGCCCACCGGGCGTCGTCGCGGACCTGCGCGAGCCGCGGCACGGGTGGCAGCGGCGCCGGCGGGTCGTCCCAGTCGGGCACGTCCGGCGTGAGACCCAGCCCGACCAGGGCGGCCTGTGCGACCCGGGCGTGCCCCTCCGTGGTCAGGTGGATCCGGTCGTCGGCCCACATGCGCCAGTCGCCGAGCGCCCGCATGCCCCACAGGTCCAGCACCGCTGCGCCGTGACGGCGGGCGATGGACCACACGTGCGCGTTGTACACGCCCACCCGTGCCCGGGTGGCCCGCACCAGGGGTGAGCCGGCCGAGTCCACCCCCGTGCCGAGCAGGACGTCGATACCCGCCGCACGCAGCCGGGCGACCCCTGCCTCGAGGTCCCGGGCGAGCCGGTCGACGTCGACCGAGGGCCGCAGGATGTCGTTGCCGCCGCCGACCAGGCTGACGAGGTCGGGCTTGAGGTCGAGCGCCACGGGAATCTGCTCGCGCAGGATCGGGCGCAGCAGGCGTCCGCGGATCGCGAGGTTGGCGTACTCCAGCGGCTCCTGACCGGCCGCGGTGCGGCGCTGCGAGAGTGCCATGGCCAGCTGGTCGGCCCAGCCGCGCAGCACGGCGTCGGCAGGCGGCAACGGCAGCTGGGGGCCGGCGGGGTAGCCGGGCGCGTCCCACAGGCCCTCGGTGAACGAGTCGCCGAGCGCCACGTAACGGCTCCAGCGGACCGCGCCGGAGGGGTCGGGGGTGTCGCCCTGGCGGTCGGCGGGCATGCTCATCGGGCCAGTGTGCCTGGTTGCGGCCGCCGTGCGCCCCGCCATCTGCCCTCGGCGGTCAGGGGAGCGTCCAGTCGACCGGCGGGGCGCCCTGCTCCGCCAGGAGCCGGTTCACCTCGGAGAACGGGCGGGAGCCGAAGAACCCCCGACTGGCGGACAGCGGGCTGGGGTGCACGCTCGCCACGACCGGTACGCCGCGCAGCGCGGGCGCCAACGACTGCGCGTCCCGACCCCACAGCACCGCGACGAGGGGCCCGCCGCGGTCCACGAGGGCCTCGATCGCCCGGTCCGTGACGGCTTCCCAGCCACGGCGACGGTGCGAGGCCGGCTCGCCGGGACGCACGGTGAGCACCCTGTTGAGCAGCATGACGCCCTGGTCGGCCCACGGGGTCAGGTCGCCCGACGTGGGTGCCGGCACGCCCAGGTCGTCGACGAGCTCCCGGAAGATGTTCGCCAACGAGCGCGGCACGGGCCGCACGTCGCCCTGCACGGAGAACGACAGGCCCATCGGGTGCCCGGGCGTCGGGTACGGGTCCTGCCCGACGATCAGCACACGCACCTGGGCGAGCGGCCGCTGGAACGCCCGCAGGACGGCGTCACCGGCGGGCAGGTAGCCGCGACCGGCGGCCACCTCGGCCCGCAGGAACTCGCCCGCGGCACGCAGGTCGGGCTCGACAGGAGCGAGGGCGGCGGCCCAGTCGGGGGCCACGAGCTGGTCGAGCGGGGCTGCGGTCACGGGCGCGAGGGTACCCGGCCGGTCGAATGACACCCGTGTCGTTCGCGCCGTACCATGGCGGGGGCCGGATGGTCGCGGCGCGGGCGCAGGCCCGGCAGCACCGGACCCGCAGCACCGGAGGAGGACGCATGACCGTGACGGCGATGCTCACCACGAGCCCCGAGGTCGACCCTTCTGCCGCGGCGGGCAGCGGCCTCAGCGAGCGGGACCAGGCGATCCTCGCCTTCGAGCGCCAGTGGTGGAAGTACGCCGGTGCCAAGGAGCAGGCCGTGCGTGAGCTGTTCGACATGTCGGCCACGCGGTACTACCAGGTGCTGAACGCCCTGATCGACGACGACGCCGCCCTCGCCCACGACCCGATGCTGGTCAAGCGGCTGCGGCGGATGCGTTCCTCGCGCCAGCGGGCGCGCACGGCTCGCCGGCTCGGTGCCGAGGGCTGAGTCGTGCCCCTGGTGCGCGGGGGCCCTCGTCCGGCGACCGCCCACCGGCGCCGCGCGGCCCGTCCTCGGCCGTACGCCCAGGGTGACCCGCTAGCCTGTCGGCCGTGAGCAAGGCCGACTACCCGTACCCGCCGGACGAGTTCGACGCGCCCCGGAGCCCGGACGCGCCGCGTGACCCGTACCTGGCACCGCGCTCGTGGTGGAGCAGGTGGTGGCCGTTCGTGGCGGTCCTCGTGGTCGTGCCGACGCTCGCGTTCGTGCTGGTGAACCTGGCTGCGCGGTACGACTCCCTGCCGATCGTCGGCGGGGACTCCGGTGCCTCGGAACCGGCGGCCGAGGAGTCGGCCGCGGCGGAGACGCCCGCCGAGGGGGAGACCCCGGTGGAGGAGACCCCGGCCGAGACGCCAGCGCCCACGCCCGTGCTCACCACCCCGGTCGTGGTCTACAACGCTGCGGGGATCGCCGGTCTGGCGGCCTCGACCGCCGAGACCCTGACCGCTGCCGGCTTCACCGCGGTGACGACGGGCAACCAGGACGCGGGCGATCTCGCAGACTCGGTCGTCTACTACGGCAGCGAGGACCTGAAGGTCACCGCGGACCTGGTCGCGCAGACCCTCGGCATCGCCACTGTGACGCTCTCGCTCGCGGACGCACCTGGCGGCATCTCGGTCGTGCTGCTCAGCGCCCCCTGAGTCACACCCTGGTCGGGACGTGACCTGCGCCACTAGGCTCACCGGCACCCCGCCGCCATGCGGAGCGTCGGGGTCCCGATCGGCGAGGAGTGCGCATGGCCCAGGGCACGGTCAAGTGGTTCAACGCGGAGAAGGGGTTCGGCTTCATCACCCCTGTGGGTGGTGGGCAGGACCTCTTCGTCCACTACAGCGCGATCCAGGTGGACGGCTACCGGACCCTCGAGGAGGGCCAGGAGGTCGACTTCGAGGTCGGTCAGGGCACCAAGGGGCCGCAGGCGGAGCAGGTCCGGCCCGTGTGACCTGACGTGCCAGGTGTCGCGTCCCGTGCCCCACAGCACGCGGACGTGCGAGGAGGCCACCGTCGCGCGCAGCACCGCGGCCGACGGTGGCCTCCTCGTGTCTGCAGGGCCCCCGTGCCGGGGCCGCGGACGGTTCGCCGGGGGCGGACGGCCTTGCACTCGCCGGGGTCGAGTGCTAACCATGGACTTAGCACTCTCCGGTGGAGAGTGACAGAATCACCACGGCCGTCCGGTGAGGGCCGTCGGGTGCGGGACATGACCGCGCACGGCGACCCGTCCGTCGCGGGCACCAGTGCGGCCGACCCACGAACCGAGTGAAGGATCACAGCCCCATGGCCAAGATCATTGCCTTCAACGAGGAGGCCCGGCGCGGCATCGAGCGCGGGCTCAACGTCCTCGCCGACACCGTCAAGGTGACCCTCGGCCCGAAGGGCCGCAACGTCGTCCTGGACAAGAAGTGGGGCGCCCCCACGATCACCAACGACGGTGTCTCCATCGCCAAGGAGATCGACCTCGAGGACCCCTTCGAGAAGATCGGCGCCGAGCTCGTCAAGGAGGTCGCCAAGAAGACCGACGACGTCGCGGGTGACGGCACCACCACCGCCACCGTGCTCGCCCAGGCGCTCGTGCGCGAGGGTCTGCGCAACGTCGCCGCCGGCGCCAACCCGATCGCCCTGAAGAAGGGCATCGAGAAGGCCGTCGAGGCCGTCACCGCCCAGCTCCTGGCGCAGGCCAAGGAGGTCGAGTCCAAGGAGGAGATCGCCGCCACGGCCGCCATCTCCGCCGGTGACGTCGCGATCGGCGAGCTCATCGCCGAGGCGCTCGACAAGGTCGGCAAGGAGGGCGTGATCACGGTCGAGGAGTCCAGCGCCCTGGGCCTGGAGCTCGAGCTCACCGAGGGCATGCGCTTCGACAAGGGCTTCCTGTCGGCGTACTTCGTGACCGACCCGGAGCGTCAGGAGGCCGTCCTCGAGGACGCGTACGTCCTGCTCGTCGAGTCGAAGATCTCGAACGTCAAGGACCTGCTGCCCCTGCTGGAGAAGGTCATCCAGTCCGGCAAGCCGCTGTTCATCGTCGCCGAGGACGTCGAGGGCGAGGCCCTGGCCACGCTCGTCGTCAACAAGATCCGTGGCACGTTCAAGTCGGTCTCCGTCAAGGCCCCCGGCTTCGGCGACCGCCGCAAGGCGATGCTGCAGGACATGGCCATCCTCACCGGTGGTCAGGTCGTCTCCGAGACCGTCGGCCTCAAGCTCGACACCGTGGGCCTCGAGGTCCTCGGCACCGCGCGCAAGGTCGTCGTCACCAAGGACGAGACCACGATCGTCGAGGGTGCCGGCGACGCCGCGCTCATCGCCGGTCGCGTGAACCAGATCCGCGCCGAGATCGAGAACTCGGACTCGGACTACGACCGCGAGAAGCTCCAGGAGCGCCTCGCCAAGCTGGCCGGCGGCGTGGCCGTCATCAAGGCCGGTGCGGCGACCGAGGTCGAGCTCAAGGAGCGCAAGCACCGCATCGAGGACGCCGTCCGCAACGCCAAGGCTGCGGTCGAGGAGGGCATCGTCGCCGGTGGTGGCGTCGCGCTCATCCAGGCCGGCAAGGTCGCGTTCGAGAACCTGGTTCTCGAGGGTGACGAGGCCACCGGTGCCGCGATCGTCAAGCTCGCCATCGAGGCCCCGCTCAAGCAGATCGCGATCAACGCCGGTCTCGAGGGTGGCGTCGTGGCCGAGAAGGTCCGCAACCTGCCCACCGGTCACGGCCTGAACGCCGCGACCAACACCTACGAGGACCTGCTGGCCGCCGGCGTCAACGACCCGGTCAAGGTCACGCGCTCCGCGCTGCAGAACGCGGCGTCGATCGCGGCGCTGTTCCTCACCACCGAGGCCGTCGTGGCCGACAAGCCGGAGAAGGCCGCCCCGGCCGGCCCCGGTGGCGGCGAGGACTTCGGCGGCGGTTTCTGA
This sequence comes from Cellulomonas soli, assembly GCF_052036975.1. Classification (GTDB taxonomy): domain Bacteria; phylum Actinomycetota; class Actinomycetes; order Actinomycetales; family Cellulomonadaceae; genus Cellulomonas; species Cellulomonas soli_A. The sequence goes on along the minus strand of NZ_JBQIAR010000003.1, from coordinate 233,759 downwards.
TCCGCTGAGCCCCACCCGACAGCCCTGAGCTGCCGAGACGCTCGGACGAAGGGCCGGTCACCCACGGGTGGCCGGCCCTTCGTCGTGCCCGGGGTGTCATCCCCGGCGGGGGTGGTCGCTGCGCTACTGGTGGTAGCTCGACAAGAAGTTGCCGATGCGCTCGACGGCCTCGGCGAGCACACGCGCCTCGGGCAGCGTCACGACGCGCAGGTGGTCGGGCGTGGGCCAGTTGAACCCGGTGCCCTGCACCAGCAGGATGTGCTCGCTGACCAGCAGGTCGTACACCAGGCGGCTGTCGTCGTGGATCTCGTGGACCTCGGGGTCCAGGTGGGGGAACAGGTACAGCGCACCGTCGGGGCGCACGCAGTGCACACCCGGGATCGACGTCAGCCCGCGCCAGGCGACGTCGCGCTGCACGTGCAACCGCCCCCCGGGGGCGATGAGCGCGTCGATGGACTGCACGCCGCCGAGCGCCGCCTGGATGGCGTGCTGCGCCGGCACGTTCGGGCACAGCCGCGTCGAGGCCAGCAGCATGATGCCCTCGAGGAACCCGCGGGCGTGCTCGCGCGGGCCCGTCACCACCAGCCACCCGGCACGGTACCCGGCGACCCGGTACGTCTTCGACAGCCCGTTGAACGTCAGGCACAGCAGGTCAGGGGCCAGCGAGGCCAGAGGGATGTGCTGCGCGCCGTCGAACAGGATCCGGTCGTAGATCTCGTCGGCGAGCAGCAGCAGGCTGTGCCGCCGGGCGATCGCCACGATGCCCTCGAGCACCTGGCGTGAGTACACGGCACCCGTCGGGTTGTTCGGGTTGATCACCACGAGCGCCTTGGTGCGCGGCGTGATCAACGACTCCAGGTGCTCCAGGTCCGGCTCCCAGCCGGCCTCCTCGTCGCACCGGTAGTGCACGGGAACCCCGCCGGACAGGCTGGTCATCGCCGTCCACAGCGGGTAGTCGGGGGAGGGCACCAGCACCTCGTCGCCCTCGTCCAGCAGCGCCTGGCACACCATGGTGATCAGCTCGGAGACACCGTTGCCGACGAACACGTCGTCGACGTCGAGCGGCGGGAAGCCGGGCGTCGTCTCGTAGCGGGTCACGATGGCACGTCGTGCGGGCAGGATGCCGCGGGACTCGGAGTAGCCGTGCGCGGAAGGGATCGCCGCGATGATGTCGCGCACGATCTGGTGCGGTGCGTCGAAGCCGAACGCCGCCGGGTTGCCCGTGTTGAGCTTGAGGATCGTGTGACCCTCGGCCTCGAGGCGGGCGGCCTCGTCCAGCGTCTTGCCCCGGATCTCGTACAGGACGTGGCGCAGCTTGGCGGACTGGTCGAGGGGACGCAGCGGCATGGCTCGAGCCTAGCCCCGTCGCAGGTCGGGGCCTTCCGGGCGGGTGCCGACGACCACCGTCGCGTCCAGCTCGTCGTCGGTGACCAGCCGGGCCTGCAGCCCGTGCTCGACCATGACGGCCAGCGCCACCGGTGCCTGACGGTCGCTGACCTCGACGAGCAGGTGACCGCCCGGTGCCAGCCAGTCGACTGCGACCCGGGCGAGCCGACGCTGCAGGTCCAGGCCGTCGTGGCCGCCGTCGAGCGCGACCGGGTGCTCGTACAGGCGCGCCTCGGCGGGCATGAGGACCACGGCATCGGTCGGCACGTACGGGGTGTTGGCGGTGAGCACGTCGACCCGGCCGCGCAGCGCGTCAGGCAGGGGTTCGTCCAGGTCGCCCTCGAGCACGCTCGCGCCGCGCGGCCCCAGGTTCCGGCGCGCGCACGCCACGGCGACCGGGTCGATGTCCGCTGCCACCAGGTGCGCGTCGGGGCGCGCCGCGAGCACGGCCAGACCGACGGCGCCGGACCCGCAGCACAGGTCGACGACCACCGGTGGCGGTGCAGCCGCGCCCCGGTGCGAGGCGTGCGACGCACCGAGCAGGCGGAGAGCCTCGTGCGCCATGAGCTCGGTGCGGCGACGCGGCACGAAGACTCCCGGCTCGACCGCCACGCGCAGCCCGCAGAACTGCGCCCACCCCAGCAGGTGCTCCAGCGGCTGCCCCTCGACCCGACGGGTGACGAGCGACTCGAGCGCATCCGGGTCGAGCGTGCCGTCGGCGCGCGTGGCGGCCTCGAGCAGCAGCGCAGCCTCGTCCTCGGCGAACACGCACCCGGCGGTCCGCAGCCGGGCGACGAGCGCGTCGGTGCCGTCGGTGCCCGGGCGGGGCTGAGGCCGAGACTGCGGTCGGGACTGCTCAGGCATCGGCGACGTGGTCGCGCCAGCTGTGCTGCGGCTCCCAGCCGAGCAGCCGGCGGGCCTTGTCGATCGACAGCAGCGTGGTGCGCTCCCCGATCTCGCCGCGCACGGGCACCTCGGGGAAGACCTCGGCGAGCAGCTCGGCATTCGGGCGGCTCATCACGGTGTCTGCGGCGGCGATGATGAACCGGTCGTACCCCGGTGGGGCGGACTCGAGCGCACGCAGCACGGCCTGCGCGCCGTCACGGCCGTCGATGTACGCCCACAGGTTCCACTTGCGCAGTGTCGCGTCGGCGTCGAACGCGGGGAACTGCGCGTAGTCCTCGGGGTCCATCACGTTGGAGAACCGCAGCGACGTGAGCGCCAGCTGCGGGTTCCACCGCACCAGCTCGATCGCGAGGGTCTCCTCGAGGTGCTTGCCCAGCGAGTAGACGGACTCGGGGCGCGCCGGGTACTCCTCGTCGACGGGGACGTACGGCGGCGGCGTGTCGAACGGCAGGCCGAGCACGGTCTCGCTCGACGCGTGCACGATCCGCCGGATGCCGAGCCGGGTCGCCGCCCACAGCACGTTGAAGGTCGCAGGCATGTTGTGGTGGAACGTCGCGACGTCGGGGACGATCCCCGGGGCAGGGATCGCCGCCAGGTGCACCACCGCGTCGAGGCCGTCGTGCTGGTCGTCGACCGCGGTGAGGGCGTCGACCACCTGCCCGTAGTCGGTCAGGTCGACCCGCACGAAGCCCGGCCCACGGGTGCCGTCCCGGTCGAGGTTGACGACGACGTGGCCGGCGGCGGCGAGCTCGCGCACCACCGTCCGACCGAGCTTGCCCGAGCCTCCGGTGACCGCGATACGCATGGCTCGATCCTCGCACCGGTCAGTGCCGGCGCGCGCGCTCCCTGGCCGGGACGCGCAGCCCGGAGGCACGCAACCGGCGGATCAGCTCGTGGGCCGAGACCGGCTGCGCACCGAGCTCCACGAGCTGGTCGTACAGCGAGTCGGGGATGTCGTAGTGGTCGTGGTCGAACGCCCGCTCGGGCAGGCCGGCGCGGGCGGCGAACGCGTGCAGCTCGGCCAGTGACGTGTCGGAGACCAGATGGCCCCACAGTCGCCCGTGGTTGGGCCACACCGGGGGGTCGACGAGCACGGTCACCGGCCGAGCGTACGGGGATGTCAGCGCACGAACAGCCGGCTGGCGTGCGACTCGGCCTCGGCGTAGGTGCGGGCCGCGGCGTTCATGGCCGCGACGATCTGCTCGAGCGAGGCGTCGACCCGGGCCTCGGTGGCCGACCAGTCGGTCATGACACCGGCGAACGCCCCGGCCGCCGCACCACGCCAGCCCGCCTGCAGCTCGGCGAGCTGACGGTGCATGGCCGCGACCTCGGTGCGGATGGTCGCGGCGCGTGCCTGGACCGATGCGGCGGATGTGGCCAGCTGCGCGCTGTCGACCTCGTACCTGCTCATGGGGACCTCCCGGGTGGCCGGAAGGCGCGGCGCCCGGGCGGGCACCGGCCGTTGTCCGGCGGTGGAGGTCCCGACGCTACGAGCGCTGCGGGGCCCGCCCGAGATTGCCGGACACCTACCGGGCGTCCGGCCCGTGAGCGCGGGCTGAGGGCGGTTCGGCACCGTCAGTGCCCGTCAGTGCCCCTCAGCGCCACGCTGGGCCATCCGCAGCCCCTGGTGCTGCTCAGGAGTCGACGTCGGACTGCTCGGCTGCCTGGCGTGCCGCAGCCTCCTCGGCCAACCGGCTCTGCTCCTTCTCCAGCCGCTGCAGCTCGCCCGACAGGTTCTGCCGCGCGGGCTCCTCCCACGCCGCGCCGAGGGGGCTGACGAACAGGGACTCGCGGTCCAGCAGCTTGTGCAGGATCCGCACCCGGGCCCGCACGTAGTCGGCCACGGGCAGGTGCGAGTACTCGGCCCGCACGTCGTGCAGGTACGCCTTGTACCGCTGCGGCTCGGCGGCCAGCATGGCCAGGTCGGCGTCGCACAGCACCGCGCAGTCGAAGTCGCTCGGGTCCGGGGCGTGCCGCACGAGGGCCACCACCAGGTCGCGCACACGGGCCGCGCGATCCGCGGGGACCCCCAGCTCGGTCAGCTCGGCGTAGGCCAGGGCGCCGCTGGCGACCTCGTCCTCACCGCCCTTGTTGGCGTACGCCTTCAGGTCTGCGGCGTCGAACACGGCCCCGTGGTACCAGGCGGCCAGGCGCACGAGCGCCGGCTCGTGGGTCTCCTCGGCGAGCTCGTCGACCCGCTGCAGGACGTCGACCAGGTGCCGGAGGTTGTGGAACTCGCGGCCGGGTGCGCTCCATCGGGCGACCAGCTCCTCGGCCCTGCTGTGCACCTCCGCCGGCGAGGCGGTCGCACCGGCCTCGAGAGCGCTGCGCTGGTACGCGGACAACAACCACTGCGGTGCGTCGATGACGCCCATGAACAAGCCTCACGTGACGGCGAACATGTCTCGGACCCGTCATCGTAGCCCGCAGTTGCCGTCACGAACCGCCCGGACCGGACGTGGACTGCTCCTGCGCCGCCAGAGCCAGGGGGACCCGCACCCGGACCGTGGTCCCGCCCCCCTCGGTCGCGGACAGGTCCACCGTGCCGTCGTGCGCCTGCACGATCGCGGCGACGATCGCCATGCCAAGGCCCGCACCGCCCGATTCCCTGGTCCGCGAGGCGTCCACCCGGTAGAACCGCTCGAACACGCGCGCGGCGTGCGCGGGGTCGATGCCCGGACCGTGGTCGCGGACCTCCAGCACCCCGGCCCCCTCGTGCGTGCCGACGGCGAGCTCGACCGGTGTCCCCGGCGGCGTGTGCTGGACCACGTTGCCGACCAGGTTCGCCACGACCTGCCGCAGGCGTGCCTCGTCGCCCGTCACGACGCACGGGCCGATGCCACCGTCGACCGTCAGCGGCACCAGACGGGTCGGTCGGCCCGGGTCCAGGGCGTGCAGGTCGCTGATCGCGTCGCCCGCCAGCACCGTCAGGTCCACGGGGTCCGTCCGCAGCGCCCGTCGCTCGTCCAGCCGGGCCAGGGCCAGCAGGTCCTCGACCAGGCCACCCATGCGGGTGGCGGACTCCTCGACGCGTCGCATCGTGTCGTCCACCTGTGCCTGCTCGCTCAGCGCGCCCATCCGGTACAGCTCGGCGTACCCGCGGATCGTGGCCAGCGGTGTGCGCAGCTCGTGCGAGGCATCGGCCACGAACCGGCGCATCCGGGCCTCGGAGGCGGTGCGCGCCTCGAACGCCTGCTCGATCTGGGTCAGCATGCCGTTGAGCGCCGCCGACAGCCGGCCGACCTCGGTGGACTCCGGGGCCGGCGGCACACGCCGCGACAGGTCGCCGTCCGCGATGGCAGCCGCCGTCGTCTCGATCTCACGCAACGGGCGCAACGAGCGCTGCACCGCCCAGCCGCCCACGACGACACCGATCAGCACGATGCCCAGCCCGGTGAGCACGATCGCCAGCGTGACCTGACGCACCGTGCGGTCCACGTCGAGCAGCGGCAGCGCCACCACCACCGACCCCTGCTGACCGAGCACGTTCGACTGCGGGTACGCCACGGCCCGCCAGCGCGAACCCGTCAGCGAGGAGTGCGTCGTGAACGGCACGCCGGACGCGGCCGCTGCCTCGTCGGCACCGATGTCGGGCACCGACGGCTCGCCGTACTGCGCGATCGCGGCGCGCGAGAGGAACGCCTTCTCCAGGCCGGGGAACTGCCAGCGCACGTAGTAGTCGCTGGGGGCGTACTCGCCGATCGACTGGCCGTAGAGCACCGCCTTGGCCTGGTACCCGGCTTCCGCCTGCAGCTTGTCGTCGACCTGCCCGACGAGCGTGCCCCGCAGCAGCGTCGCGGTGGCGGCGCCCGCGAGCATCAGGCCCGCACCGAGCAGCACCGCGATGATCGTCACCAGCCGGGTGCGCAGCGACACCCCCGCCCACCGGGCGTGCGTGGCCTCGAAGGTCACGACTGCTCGCGCAGCAGGTACCCCACGCCCCGCTTGGTGTGGATCAGGGGCGGCAGGCGGTTCCCGTCGGCGTCCTCCAGCTGGTCGACCTTGCGCCGAAGGTACGAGATGTACGACTCGACGATGTTGGCGTCACCCACCCAGTCGTACTGCCACACGTGGTCGAGGATCTGCGCCTTGGACAGCACCCGTCCCGGGTTGAGCATGAGGTAGCGCAGCAGCTTGAACTCGGTGGGCGACAGCTCGATGTCGTGGCCTGCGCGGCGCACCTCGTGCGAGTCGTCGTCCAGCTCCAGGTCGGCGTACCGCAGCACGCTCGAGTCGTCGACGTCGCCGGGTTGCGTGCGGCGCAGGATCGCCCGGATGCGCGCCACGACCTCCTCCAGGCTGAACGGCTTGGTGACGTAGTCGTCGCCGCCGACCGTCAGGCCCTGCACCTTGTCGGAGGTGTCGTCGCGCGCCGTGAGGAACAGCACGGGCACGTGCTGGCCCTTCTCGCGCAGGCGCCGGGTGACGGTGAACCCGTCCATGTCGGGGAGCATCACGTCGAGCACCACCAGGTCCGGCTCGACGTCGCGGGCCAGCTGCAGGGCATGGCCACCGTCCGCCGCGGCGTGCACCTCGAACCCGGCGAAGCGCAGCGACGTGGCGAGCAGCTCGCGGATGTTCGGCTCGTCGTCCACGACGAGCAGGCGCGCCTCGGGCGCGGACGACGGGGCGGTCATGCACCCAGTCTGCCGGGCCGGCCTGGGAGCCGCCTGGGAGCCGGCTCCACGTTCCCGCCCCGCTCCGGCGGGCGTCGCGGGCGCCCCGGACCCGTCAGACGAGGACGGCGTCCTGCGTGCGCTCCCGCACCACACCGGCGAACGTGCGGGCCAGGAGCGCGCCGTGCGCCGCGATCGACCGGTCGTGCCGCTGCACGGCCTCGTCGACGGCCGCCGTGTCGACGTCCGCGTGCAGCTGCGCCCACGCGTGCAGCGTCGCGGGGGAGGCCTCCGGGTGGAACTGCAGGCCCCACGCGGACGGGCCGACCCGGAACGCCTGGTACGGGTACTGGCGCGAGTGCGCGAGCCACACGGCACCCCGGGGCAGGTCCACCACGGCGTCGGCGTGCATCGACGGCATCGGGGTCGTGCGGCGCTCCTCCGGCGTCCCCGGGTCGAGCAGGGGCCCGACGAGCGCGTCGGTGAGGGCCTCGGGGCGCCAGTGCACCTCGATGACACCGGCCTCACGGCCGGGAGGGGCCGCCACGTGCACGCGACCGCCCTGCGCGACGGCCAGCAGCTGGGCGCCCAGGCAGATGCCGAGCGTCGGCACACCGGCGGCGACCGCCTCGGCCAGCAGCGTGCGTGTCGCGGCGATGCCGGGGACGTCCACGTCGAGCGCGGACATCTGGCCGCCGAGGACGATCAGGCCGTCGCCGACCTCGTCGACGGTGAGGGGCTCGCCACGGTAGGCGTGCACGGTGCGGGTCTCGACACCGTCCAGCCAGTCGGCGAAACGGTCGAGGGGGACGCCGGCATCGAGCTGCACGACGGTGACGACGGGGGTGTGCGCAGGACTCACGAGGAGGCACGGTACCCCCCGCTCGTCCCATGACCGAAGCCGCGCAGGTCACATGGTGGTCACGGTATGAGAACGCTGCCACGCCGACGTGGTGAAGGCTCGGCGCACGAGGGTCCAACGTGCCGGGCGAACCGGGTGAGGCCCGCGCGCACCCGGCGCTCGGGCCTCACCCGTCACGTCAGGGGGCCTCGATGGCCGGGGTGACCTGGGTGGGTGCGATCTGCGGCGTCGACGAACCGGACTTCAGCTGGGCGAGCCGGGCCTCGATCTCCAGTGACGCGGTCGACTGCTCGAGCTCGGCGAACTGCGAGTCGAAGCTCGACGCGGCGATCTCGGCCTGGCCCATGGCCACCGCCTCCTCGCGGCGCACCTTGTCCTCGAACCGGGCCAGCTCGCTCGTGGGGTCCAGCACGTTGATCGAGGAGATCGCGGTCTGCACGGTCTGCTGCGCCTGCGCCGACTTCTGCCGGGCCACGAGCGTGTCCCGGCGCTGCTTGAGCTGGCCGAGCTTGTCCTTCATCATCGCCAGGCCGGCCTTGAGCTTCTCGACCGTCTCGCGCTGCTGGGCGATCATCGGGCCCGCGTCACGGACCTCCTGCTCGGCGGTGATCTGCTTGCCGAGCGCGACCTTGGCCAGGTTGTCGAACTTGTCGGCGTTGAGCGCGTCGCCCGCGGCGCGGTACTGGTCGGCCCGTGCGGAGGCGGCCAGCGCCTTCTGACCCCACTCGCTCGAGGCCCGCACGTCCTCGTTGTAGTCCTGCTCGGCCAGGCGCAGGTTGCCGATGGTCTGCGCGATGGCCTTCTCGGCGTCCGCGATCGAGTTCGTGTAGTCGCGCACGAGCTGGTCCAGCATCTTCTGCGGGTCCTCGGCGCTGTCGATGAGCGCGTTGATGTTCGCACGGGTGAGCTGGGTGATGCGTCCGAAGATGGACTGCTTCTCGGTCATCGGTCGTGCCTTTCGTCGTAGGAACACCTGCGTCCTTGCCGTTCAACTCGTCCTGGTGCCGTGGACCGGCCGTCCTTGTGCTGCCCGGCCGTCAGAACCCGCCGCCGTGGCCTCCGTCGCCGAAGCCGCCCCCGTCGCCGCCGCCGAACCCACCGCCGTCGCCGAAACCGCCGCCCCCGCCGAACCCGCCCCCGCCGCCCCCGCGCAGGATCGAGTCGATGAGGATGCCCCCGAGCACCATGCCGCCGACGCCGTTGAACGGGCTGCCACCGCCCCCGCGGCGCGCCTGGTCCTGCTCGGCCCGCTCGACGTCACCCTGGGCGCTCCACTGCGCCTCCTGGACGAGCTTCTCGCCACGGCCGGCCGCATTGAGGGCCGCCGCCGGGTCGAGGACCTGCTGGTCGAGGGCCGACCGGAACAGACGGGTCGCCTCCGCCAACCGGGTGCGTGCCGCCGGACCCACGGCGCCGCGGCGGGTCTCGATGTAGTCGGTGGTCGCGCGGATCGAGGAGTCCAGCCGGCCCAGCGTCTCCACGAGCTGCGCCTGGGCCCGGCGGGCGACCTCCTCGGCCTGGCGCCGTGGAGCCAGTGCGCGGTCGAGCGCCGCCTCCGCCTCGCCGATGCGGCGCAGGGCCGCCAGCGGGTCGCCGCCGCCGTCGCGGGCCGCCCGTGCCTCCTCGACGGCGGTGCGGGCGTCCTGCGCGAACGGGGCGATGTCGGCGCTGCCGGCCGCGAGGCGGTCGACGTCGCCGAGGTCGGCGCTGATCGACTCGATCGCCGCCGAGAGCCGCACACCCGCGGAGGCCAGGTCCTTGCCGGCGCGGTCGACCGCGTCCAGCAGCGTGCCGACCTGGCCGAGGGCCTCCTGCGCGGCGCGCGCGTAGCCGACGGCGGTGGCGCGGTCCTCGGCCGCGACGGCCGCCCGGCCCTTCGCCACGGCGTCGCTCACCTGCTCCAGCAGCAGACGCGCCTGCGCGGGGTTGTGCGCGACCGAGGCCAGCGACTGCGCCGGGTAGGTCGCCCCGAGCGTGGCCAGGGTGGCGTTCGCGGTGTCCACACGTGCAGCGCAGGCCGCGGCGGCGCGCTCGTGCTCGTCGAGCGCGGTCGGCACGGTCGCCTGCGCGTCGCGCAACGCGTCGAACGCCGCAGCCTGGGCGTCGAGCTCGCCGGAGACCTTCGCGCACTGGCGGATGATGAGCATCGCGGTCTCGCGGACCTGCGGCTCGGTGTCCGGGATGTCGTCGTCGAGCGTCTGACGCAGCCTGAACGCCTCCATGACCTGCGCCTTCGCCTGCGCGAGGACCGTGTCGAACTCCTTGACGGCCTCGTCGCCGAACTGCGCGTGCGCGAACCCGAGCTCCTGCTCGGACGTGCGCAGGGCGTCGTCCAGGGCGACCAGCGCCGACGACGAGCGCCGGTCCAGCTCGGCGGTGGGCAGCGCGTCGAGCCCGTCGCCCTCGCCGGGGGCGCCCGGGCCGGTGATGACCGGGGAGCCCGCACGGCGGCCGCGGGCCGCCACGACGGCGACGATCACGCCGATCACGACGAGCCCGCCCAGCAGGAGCCAGACGAAGGTCCCGCCGGAGCCGCCCGTGGCTTCCTCCCGGATCGCGTCGGCCGTGGCGATCGCCGCACCCGCCCAGTCGCCGTCCCGCAGCGCGTCCTCGGTCTTCGAGGCGATCGAGCTGAGGTCGCTGCTGGACAACCCCTCGACGCTGTCCGGCGCGAGCAGGTACTGCCGTGCGTCGACGGCCACGGCGAGCATGAGGTCCTGCGAGCCGAGCCCGGACGCCTCGGCGGTCGCCTGCACCCACTCGTCGGGAGTGGCGTCGCCGAAGTCGTCCACGTACACCACGTACAGCTGGTAGTCGGTCTCGGTGGCCAGCTGGTCCAGGGCGGCCTGGACGTCGTCCGTGCTGCCCTCGAGCGCACCGACGGGGTCGGTGATCTCGGCGGTGAGCGTCAACGGGTCGGTGGTCGGCAGAGCCAGGGCCGACGCGGCCGGCGCCAGGCCCAGCGCCAGGGCGCCGAAGGACGCGGCGACCGCGGCCAGGCGCGCCGACCGGGCTCGCGCCGATGGCCTCACCCCTCCGGCGGCGGAGGAAAGGGACGACACGGACCTGCGACGACGGGGAGGCACGGGTTCGATCCTTTCTCAGGCCGGCACACCGGTGCAACGTGGGGTGCCGACCCCCGGTTCCCGTCCGGGGCGGTGGCGTCAGCGAGGACCTGCGTCCAGGTCCTCGGCGTCCAGGATCGTGTAGGCGTAGCCCTGCTCGGCCAGGAACCGTTGACGGTGGGCGGCGAACTCCTGGTCGACGGTGTCGCGGGCCACGACCGTGTAGAAGTGCGCCGTGCGCCCGTCGCCCTTGGGGCGCAGCAGCCGGCCCAGACGCTGGGCCTCCTCCTGCCGCGAGCCGAACGAGCCCGACACCTGCACGGCGACGGACGCCTCGGGCAGGTCGATCGAGAAGTTCGCCACCTTGGACACCACCAGCTTGGTGATCTCGCCCGCGCGGAACGCGTCGAACAGGCGCTGGCGTTCGCGGACCGTCGTCTCGCCCGTGATCAGGTCGGCGCCGATGTGCTCGGCGAGCTCGTGCAGCTGGTCGAGGTACTGGCCGATGACCAGGGTCGGCGCGCCGTCGTGGGACGCGACGATCTGCTCGACGACCTTGTTCTTGCCGGACGCGGTGGCCGCGAGGCGGTACTTGTCCTCCGGTTCGGCCGTCGCGTAGGTCATCCGCTCGGAGTCGGGCAGCGTGAGCCGGACCTCGATGCAGTCGGCGGGCGCGATGTAGCCCTGCGCCTCGATGTCCTTCCACGGCGCGTCGAACCGCTTGGGGCCGATGAGGCTGAAGACCTCGTCCTCACGGCCGTCCTCGCGCACGAGCGTGGCCGTCAGGCCGAGCCGGCGGCGGGCCTGCAGGTCGGCCGTCATGCGGAAGATCGGCGCGGGCAGCAGGTGCACCTCGTCGTAGACGACCAGACCCCAGTCGCGCGCGTCGAGCAGCTCCAGGTGCGTGTAGACGCCCTTCCGCTTGGTCGTCAGCACCTGGTAGGTGGCGATGGTGACCGGGCGGACCTCCTTGCGGGCACCGGAGTACTCGCCGATCTCGTCCTCGGTCAGGGACGTGCGCTTGACCAGCTCGTCACGCCACTGCCGCGCCGAGACGGTGTTCGTCACCAGGATCAGCGTGGTGGTGCCCGACCGTGCCATGGCGCCCGCGCCGACCAGCGTCTTGCCGGCGCCGCACGGGAGCACCACCACGCCCGAGCCGCCGTGGAAGAAACCGTCGACGGCCTGCTGCTGGTACGGACGCAGCGACCAGCCGTCCTGCCGCAGCTCGATCGGGTGCGCCTCGCCGTCGACGTAGCCCGCGAGGTCCTCCGCCGGCCAGCCGAGCTTGAGCAGCACCTGCTTGAGGTGCCCGCGCTCGGAGGGGTGCACCACGACGTCGGTGTCGTCCAGGCGCGCCCCAAGCAGGCCTGCGGTGCGCTTGGACCGGGTCACCTCGGCGAGCACCGCGGCGTCGAGCGCGTGCAGCACGAGCCCGTGCACCGGGTCCTGCACCAGCTGCAGGCGCCCGTACCGGGACATCGTCTCGGCGACGTCGACCAGCAGCGCGTGCGGCACCGGGTAGCGGGAGTACTCCAGCAGCACGTCGACGACCTGCTCCGCGTCGTGCCCGGCGGCGCGGGCGTTCCACAGGCCCAGCGGGGTCAGCCGGTAGGTGTGCACGTGCTCCGGGGCGCGCTCGAGCTCGGCGAACGGGGCGATCGCGCGCCGGCAGGCCTCGGCCTGGTCGTGGTCGACCTCGAGCAGCAGCGTCTTGTCGCTCTGCACGATGAGCGGGCCGTCGGGCACGCGCGCCTCCTGGGGCTGGGTGGTGTGGCGGTGTAGCGGGTTCGGTCAGGTGTCAGGCGCGGGTCACCGAGGCGATGCGGTGCACGGCGACGGTCAGCTCGGCCTCACGTTCGGCGTCCACGGCACGCAGGCGGCCGCCCTCGACCACCACCGGGCGCAGCAGCCGTCGCTGCGGCACGCCCTGCGAGCCGACGAGCTCGACCCACACCTGCGCGCGCTCGGCGGCGGCCTCACGCAGCAGCACCAACGCCTCGGCGGGCTCGGCTGTTCCGCCGCCCGCCGGGACCCCGCTGCCGCCCAGTCCGTCGGGGCCCGACAGGTCGGACCCCGCGGCCGTGGAGGTGCCGGCGCCGTCGGGCTCGGCGGTCCGCAGCCGACGGACCAGCGAGGCCAGGCGTGCGGTGGGGTCGCCCGCGGGCGCCGCGGCGCCGTCGAGCGCACGTCGGCGGGCGCGGTCGGCGACCCGGCCGCGCACCCGGTGCACCGTCAGCGCGGTGTGCACCACCTGACCGTCGGGCGTCTCGGCGACCGGGGCCAGGCCGTGCTCGCGCAGCGCGTCGAGCAGCTCGCCGGTGGGTGCCTGCGCCGCCAGCACGGTCGGGGCCAGCTGTACCAGGCCCAGCCGCGCCAGACGCGGGTCGTCGACCAGACCGGCCAGCAGCGAGGGGTCGTCGGAACGCACGTAGCTGGAGGCCATGCCGGCCCGCAGGCGTCCGTGCCGCCGGGCCGCGTCGCGGACCAGGTACTCCAGCGCCTGCGGCACCCCGCCGCGGGCGCGGGTGGCCAGCTCGGACAGCAGGTCGTCCGCCGTGCTGCCGCCGTCGAGGGCCGCGCGCACCGACGCCGGGGTGAAGCGCACCGTCAGTGCGCCGCCGCGGGACTCCACCACGGCGGCACGGTCGAGCAGGTCCTCCAGGGCGGCCGTCGGGCGGCCCGGGACGACGCCCGTCAGGTCGCCCTGCAGCAGCAGCTCGTCGACCGGCTCCGGCAGCGTGGCGGCCAGGGCCCGCGCGGCCGGTGTGGCACCGGTGACGGCCGCGTCGCTCACCGAGACCGCCGAGCTCGCCTGGGTCGCCGGGGCTGTCGGGGGCAGGGCGGGCGCGGTGGCGTCCTCGGCGGCACCGTCGGTGCCTGCGCCGAGCAACGCCCGACCGGACGGGGAGAGTGCGCCCGCGCCGACGACCCCGAGCAGGGACGCCTCGGCAAGCACGGCCGCGACGGCCGCGGTGGGCGGGACGGCGCGCGGCGTGCGCCACCGCAACGTCTCGACCACCCGCTCGGCGCCGGGCGCCGAGCCGTCCGGGGCGTCGGCCAGCACGTCGAGCACCGAGCGGCGCAGCCGGGGCGCCCACGGGCGGTGCAGCTCGGGGTCGAGCGCCGCCACCACGGTGCCGCGCTCGTCGCGCCCGCCGACCAGCCACGGCGTGCGGGTGGTGGTCAGCCAGACGCCGGCCAGCCGCGCCCAGCGGTCGGGCAGCGGGGTGGCGGCCCACTCGTCGGCGAGCACGGTCGGCACGAACGACGGTGTCTCCTCGCCGTCGTCGGCCACGAGCCCGGCCGCACCGGCCAGCTCGACCACGAGCGCCGCCTCGGCCTCCTCGACCTCCAGCAGCCCGGCGGTCCGCCGCAGGTCGCGCACCCCGAGGCCCCCGGCGCGCAGCACCGCCGGGGGTGTACGCCCCCACAGGCGCACCAGGTGCGCCACGAGCCGCACGGCGCGTTCGGCGGCGGCGGTCGACTCGGCGCTCACCAGCGCGGCCGGACGGTCGACCGCCTCGGTGCCGAGCGACGGCGCGCGAGCCGGCTCGCGGTGCGTGCGGCCCTCCCGCAGGGCGAGGGCGACCGCGCGCGGCAGCACGACGTGCCGTGCGTCGCCCTGGTCGAGCAGCCCGTGCTCGGTCAGCCACGCGACGGCCTGACCTGCCGGGGACCCCGCCGGGGGCGCGACCCCGACCGGAGGCCCCCAGGTCAGCGCGTCGAGCACGGGGCGGGCCCCGGCGGGCGCCCCCGCCAGCAGCGCGTCCAGCTCCTGCGGATCCCGTGGCGGCTGCGCGGCCGCCTGCCGCCGGGCCGGCATCTCGGCCGTGCCGTCCAGCGGGACGAGCCCGGCAGGGAACGGCCCGAGCACCTCGGCCAGGCCGGGGCTCGTGTGCAGCGGTGCGTCAGGGGTGTCCTCCTGCGGCCACAGCAGGGCCAGTGCGACCGCCTCGTCGATCGCGTGCGTCACCGCACGGGCGTCCGCCGGGTCGGCGGCGCCGACCGCCTGCAGGACCTGGTCGCGGCGGAGCGGTCCGAGGGCGACGACGGTCTCCAGCACCTGCAGGACCTGCGCGTCGACGTGCGTCAGTGCGCGTTCCAGCCCGGTACGGTTCGTCGACCGCGCAGCCAGCGAGGTCAGCGTCGCCGGGGAGGGCGCCGCCAGGTCGGGGCGTCGGCGCAGCAGCTCGACGAGCATGTCGTCGCCGCGCGAGCGCAGGTACCCCGTGAACGTGGCCATCCGCACCACGATACGTGGGTGGAGTTCCTCACGCCCCGGACGCCGGGGTCGATGGGAGGGGGAGCTGAGTGGGGAAAGGTCACCTGTCAGCACGACGCGACCAGGTACGTCACGCGGAAGGTGGTCACGTGAGCTCTGGCCCGATCGAGGTGCTCCCGCCTGCGGTCCGGGAGATCTGCGTGGGTCGGCAGGCCATCCACGACGTGCTCGGTCGGGTGGTCGGGCACGAGCTGCTGTTCCGGCCGAGCCGGACCGCCGATCGTTCGGGTGTGGGCATCGGCCCCGAGACCGAGGGTGTGCGGGTCACCGGCGACGACGAGGCCACCGCCTCCGTGATCGTGGCCACCACCACCGAGTTCGGCACGCGTGACCTGGCCGGTGACGGTCAGCTGTTCGTCAACCTGCCGCGCTCGTTCATCGTCGACGAGCTGCCCGTGCCCCTCGACCCCCGCCGCGTCGTGCTCGAGGTGCTCGAACGGGTCGCCCCGGACGAGCAGGTCATGGCGGGGCTGGACCGTCTGCACCGCCGGGGCTTCGCGCTCGCGCTGGACGACTACGCGCCGGGTGACCACCGCGAGGAGATGCTCCCGCTGTGCGAGTACGTCAAGGTCGACCTGGGCGACGTACCGGTCGAGGCGCTGCCCGACCTGGTCGCCCACGTGCGTCGACAGGCGCCGCGCGCGCGGCTGGTGGCCGAGCGGGTCGAGACCGCCGACGACTTCACGCTGGCGGCCGACGCCGGGTTCGACCTGTACCAGGGCTACCACCTGCGTCGACCGGTCGTGCTGTCGCGGCCCGCGCTGGTGCACCACGCGCTGGTGGCCTCCCGGCTGCTCGTGCGCCTGGGCGACCCGCACGTGTCCTACCGGGTGCTGGCGCGGCTGACCGCCGCCGACCCGGCCATCACCCTGAAGGTGTTCCGCGTCGTGAACTCCGTGGCCGGCGCCGGGCAACGGGTGCGCAACCTGCACCAGGCCCTCGTGCTGCTGGGTCGTTACCGGTTCCGGTCGATGCTGGTGCTCGAGGTCATGGCGATCGCCGGGCACCGCGACGACGAGGTCGCCCTGCGGTCCCTGGCCCGTGCGAGCGCCGCGGAGATCCTGGTGCCGCACGACCCTCTGGCCGCGTCCACCGAGACCCTGGTGCGGATGGTCGCCGAGCTGCTCGACATGAGCGTCGAGGAGCTGGGGACCTCGATCCACCGCACACGCCCGACGCACGAGGTGGAGGTGGCCTGCGACGTGCTCGACGCGTACCTGGCCGCCGTGGAGTTCGACACCGAACCGGTGGCCGAGCTCTCACGCGAGATGTTCGCGGTCTCGATGGCGTACCTCGCGGGGGTGCGCGAGGCCCGCGAGCTGCTCAGCGGGGTGCTCGGGCCGCTCCCGCTGGACTGAGCCGGCGACCCCGCCGAGCCCGCGTCACCCGTGGTTACCCACCGGTAACCTGCGCGGTGGACACTGGCGTCCCAGCATGCGGGCGCCGTCCCGCGCGGCGAGGAGGGGTCATGGCGGTCGGCCGTCGTCGGATCGTGGTCGCGAGCACGGGCGGGATCTTCGTCGAGTCCCTCGACTGGACGATCTACGGCTTGCTGGCGCCGTACTTCGCCGGGCAGATCTTCCCCGGGGCGGACCGGGTGACGCAGGTGCTCAGCGCCTACGTCGTGTTCGCCGTCGGGTTCATCGCCCGACCCGTCGGCTCGTTCCTCATGGGCCGGCTCACCGACACCCGCGGCCGGCGGACAGGGCTGCTGGCCTCCGTCAGCATGATCGCCGTCGGCTCCGCCCTGATCGCCGTCGCACCCACGCACGCCGCGGTCGGCGCCTGGTCCGCCGTGATCGTCGTGCTGGCCCGCATGCTGCAGGGCATCGCCATGGGCGGCGAGGTGGCCACCGCGGCGACCTACGTGGTCGAGGTGGCCCCCGCCGACCGGCGGCACCGGTTCGGGGCGTTCGCGTACTCGGGCGACGCGCTGGGCACCCTGGCCGGGACGATCGTGCTGGCGGTGCTCCTGGGTGCGATGGGCGTCGACGGCGTCGAGGACGGCGGGTGGCGCATCGCGTTCGCCGTCGCCTCGCTGTGCGGTCTGCTCGCCCTGTGGATCCGCCGCGGCGTGCCCGAGTCCGAGGTGTTCGAGAAGGTCCGGGCCGCCGGTGTCGGACCGACCCTGCCGCTGGTGCGTGCGCACGCCGGACGGATGCTGCTGGCGTTCATGCTCACGATCGGATCGACCATGGGCGTGTACCTGGGCAGCGTCTACCTGCCCGAGCTGGCCGTGCACACCGGGCGGTACACCGAGGCGCAAGCCACCTCGCAGCACACCGTCGCCCTGGTGTGCCTGCTCGCGGCGATGATCGCCTCAGGGTTCCTGGCCGACCGGTTCGGGCCGCTGCCACTCATCCGCACCGGGTTCACCGCCGCCGCGGTGCTCGTGGTGCCGCTCCTGCTCGCGATGGCCTCCGGTGTGCTGCCGTACGTGGTCGCCGCACCGCTGTTCACGACCTGCATCGGGCTGCAGCTGGGCGTGACCCCGGTGGCGGGGGCCCGGCTGTTCCCGGTGCCCATCCGTGCGGTGGCCCTCGGGGTGCCCGCGGGGGCGGCCATCGCGCTGTTCGGCGGCACGTTCCTGTTCGTCGCGGAGTGGCTCGTCTCGCGCGACGCCCTCAGGCTGGTGCCCGTGTACGCGGCGATCGGTCTGACGGTCTCGGCGGTCGGCGCGTGGCGCGTGTCCGAACGGCTGCTGTACCCCGTCGACACGCTCGCCGGCACGCGAGCCGACGCGGCCGGCGCCGACCCCGACCCACTGCCCGACCGGGTGCCTGCCCGCTCCGCACCCTCGTCAGCGAAGGACCCGATGTGACCACCGACCCCGCCGCGCAGCCGTTCCTGGACCCCGGCACCCTCGCCGGGCTGCGCGCCGACGCCGCCGCACAGCTCGAGCAGGTCGTCGCGCTGCGCCACGCGCTGCACCGCACACCCGAGATCGGCCTGGACCTGCCCGCCACGCAGGCACTCGTGCTCGACGCGCTCGCGGACCTCGACCTGGAGGTCACGACCGGGACGGGGCTCAGCTCGGTCGTTGCCGTGCTGCGCGGCGCGTCGCCCGGCCCGGCCGTGCTGCTGCGTGCCGACATGGACGCGCTCCCCGTCACCGAACGCTCGGGCGAGCCGTTCACGTCCGAGCGCGACGGCGTCATGCACGCGTGCGGTCACGACCTGCACGTGGCCGGCCTGGTCGGTGCCGCCCGGCTGCTCGCCGCCCGACGTGAGCAGATCGCCGGGTCGGTCGTGCTCATGTTCCAGCCCGGCGAGGAGGGCGACCACGGCGCACGCCTGATGATCGAGGAGGGCGTGCTCGACGCCGCGGGGGAGCGGGTCGTGGCCGCCTACGGCCTGCACGTCATGTCCTCGATGCTGCCCGCGGGGCTGGTGACCTCACGGCCCGGCACGCTGCTGGCTGCGGCCGACACGGTGCACGTCACGGTGCACGGTGCCGGCGGCCACGGCTCGATGCCGCATCTCGCGCTCGACCCCGTGCCCGTCGCCGCCGAGATCGTCCTGGCCCTGCAGGCCATGGTGACCCGCCAGTTCGACGTGTTCGACCCGGTCGTGGTCACCGTCGGCCGGATCGCCGCAGGCACCACGGACAACGTCATCCCCGCGACCGCGCACCTGGAGGCCACGGTCCGCACGTTCTCCGAGCCCGTGCACGCGCTGGTGCCCGAGCGGGTGCAGCGGGTGTGCGAGGGTGTCGCCGCCGCGCACGGCCTGACCGTGAGCGTGGACTACCAGCGCGGGTACCCGGTCACCGTCAACCGCCCGGACGAGTTCGCGCGCGTGGGGCGACTGACCACCGCGCTGTTCGGCGAGCGCGCCTTCCTGGAGGCCCCCCAGCCGATCTCCGGTGCCGAGGACTTCTCGTACGTGCTGCAGCAGGTCCCCGGGGCGTACCTGGCGGTCGGGGCGACACCGGTGGGTGCCGACCCGACGACGGCCGCCTACAACCACTCCGCGCAGGCGCGGTTCGCCGACGAGGCGCTCGCGGTGGGGCCGGCCGTGCTGGCGGCGCTCGCGCTCGACCGGCTCGCGCAGGGCTGACCGACCCCGGAGCGGCTGCATGCCGGTAGCCTGGGGCCGTCCATGTTCTCCGAGGATCCCAGAGGTTGCGGTGCCCACCGGCAAGGTCAAGTGGTTCGACACCGAACGCGGCTTCGGCTTCATCGCCAGCGACGACGGCGGTGAGGTGTTCCTGCACGCCTCCGCCCTGCCCGCGGGGGTGACCGCGCCGAAGCCCGGCGCCAAGGTCGACTTCGGCGTGGCCGACGGCCGGCGCGGCCCGCAGGCGCTGTCCGTCACGCTGCTGGACCCGGTGCCCTCGGTCGCCAAGGCGCAGCGCAAGCCCGCCGACGACATGGCGATCATCGTCGAGGACCTGATCAAGGTGCTCGACAAGGTCGGCAACGACCTGCGCCGCGGCCGGTACCCCGAGAAGGCCCGCGCCACCCAGTACGCCACGCTGCTGCGCGCCGTCGCCGACGACATCGAGGCCTGACGTGGCTGCCGCGACGAAGGACGCTGTGCTCGGCTCGGCCGTCGAGCTCGCCCGCGAGGTCGCCCTCGGCCTCGCCGAGCAGCCCTCGGACGTCGGTGAGCACCTCGGTCTGGTCGTCGAGGGCGAGCGTCTCGTCTCGCACCGGTTCGCGTGCACGGCGCGCGGGTACCGCGGCTGGGAGTGGACCGTCACCGTCGCCCGGGTGCCCCGCGCCCGGACCGCGACCGTCTGCGAGGCCGAGCTGCTGCCCGGCCCGGACGCCGTGCTCGCGCCCGCCTGGGTGCCGTGGGCCGACCGTCTGCGTCCGGGCGACATCGGGCCCGGGGACGTGCTGCCGTTCCGCGCCGACGACCCGCGCCTGGAGCCGGGGTGGACGCCGTCGGGCGACCCCGAGCTCGACGCGGTCGCCATCGACGAGCTGGCGCTGGCCCGTGCCCGGGTGCTCTCGCCCGAGGGGCGCGACGAGGCCGCCGAGCGCTGGTACCGCGGGTCGCGCGGACCGACGTCCGCGGGGTCGCTCGCCTCGGCGGCGGCGTGCGGGTCGTGCGGGTTCCTGGTCGCGCTGCGCGGGTCGCTCGGCACGGTGTTCGGGGTGTGCGCCAACGAGTGGTCGCCCGACGACGGCAAGGTCGTCAGCGTGGACCACGGCTGCGGTGCCCACTCCGAGACGGACGTCGACCCGGTGCCCAGCGACTGGCCGGCGCCGGACCCGCTGATCGACGAGGCCCTGCTCGAGATCGTGGAACCCGAGGAGCGGGCCGAGCCCGCAGCGACGGGCGCCGCACCGACGGATGCCGCAGCGGCCGCGGAGGAGACCCCCGAGGTCGACGAGCCTGCCGCGGACGAGGCTCCTGCCGTCGACGAGGCACCCGCCGTGGACGGGGCTCCCGCCGAGCCCGACACCGACCAGGGGCCGTGAGCCCCGACGTCTTCGGCACGGCGGACCTGCGCGCCGCCGTCCTGGAGGCGTGGCGTCTGTCACCGGCACGCCTGCGCGAGGACGCCAACCTCGAGGAGGACCACGCCCGGGGGTACTACCGCGACCGTGTGCTCGTCGAGCTGGCGCAGAACGCCTCCGACGCCGCGGTGCGTGCCGGGGTCCCCGGGCGGTTGCTCCTGCGCCTGACGCACGCCACCGACGGCCCGGAGGACGGGTCCCGGCACGTGGCCGGCGACCGGTCGGGCGGGCCGGTGCTCGTCGCGGCCAACACCGGTGCGCCGCTCGACGTCGCCGGGGTGGCCTCGCTCGCGTCGATGCGG
This sequence comes from Cellulomonas soli, assembly GCF_052036975.1. Lineage (GTDB taxonomy): Bacteria > Actinomycetota > Actinomycetes > Actinomycetales > Cellulomonadaceae > Cellulomonas > Cellulomonas soli_A. The sequence goes on along the minus strand of NZ_JBQIAR010000003.1, from coordinate 212,866 downwards.
GCCTCGGCGAAGTGGCCGGGCACGGCGCACCGGACGGACGCCGGCGCACCCCACGGGGGTGCCGTGGTCGGGCGGTTCGGCGTCGGGTTCGCGGCCGTCCGGGCCGTGTCCGACGACGTGTCGGTGCTCTCGACCACGGGCGGTGTGCGGTTCTCGCTGGCGGACGCCCGGGCACTGCTGGACCAGGCGGGCGCGCAGGACCGTGTGCTGGCCGAGGAGGTGCACCGACGTGACGGCTCGCTGCCGGCGCTGCGCCTGCCGTTGCCGGCCGACGGCCGCCCGCCGAGCGGCTACGACACGGCCGTCGTGCTGCGGCTGCGTGACGAGGTCGCCGCCGACGAGGTGCGTGCGTTGCTGGCCGAGGTCGGGGACCCGCTGCTGCTGGGCCTGCCGGGGCTGGTCGAGATCGTCGTGGAGGACCTCACCTCCGACGCCCCGGGCCGGCGGGTGGCCGATGCGGCGTCCCGGTGGCACGTGGCCAGCGGCCAGGGTGAGCTCGCCGCGCACCTGCTGGCCGACCGGCCGGTCGAGGAGCGCGGCAGCCGGTCGTGGCGGGTGACCTGGGCCGTGCCTCGCGCCGGTGTCGACGTGGGCTGGGACCCCGTGGTGCACGCCCCGACGCCCACGGACGAGGACTGCACGGTCCCGGCGCTGCTGATCGCGACGGTGCCGCTGGACCCCTCGCGACGGCACGTGGCGGCCGGGCCGGCCACCGACGCCGTGCTCGACCACGCCGCGGACGTGCTGGCCGAGCTGGCGCAGGAGCTGGCCCGCGAAGGCGGCGACCCGCTGTCCCTGGTGCCCACGGGGTTCGCGGCCGGCACGCTCGACGGGTCGCTGCGGGCGCGGGTGGTCGCTCGGCTGGCGCGCACGCCGCTGCTGCCCACGCACGACCCCGCCGACGAGGGCGGGTTCGTGGCACCGGACCGTGCGGTCGCGGTCGCCGGTGCGGTGGGGCGCGACGAGGGCGCGGTCGAGGCGCTGGCGCACGCCGTGGCCGACCTGGTGCGTGTCCCGCCGGGCCGCGAGACCGAGGCCCGGGTGCTCGGGGTCGAGGTGCGTCCGCTGGCGGACGTGGTCGAGCAGCTGCCGACCGACCCGGCTGTGCCGTGGGCGCGGCTGTACGCGGCGCTGGCTGCCGCGGACGCGGACCCGCAGGTGCGCGAGGCGCTCGGGGGGCTGCCCGTCCCGCTCGTCGACGGGCGGGTCGTGCGGGGGGTGCGGGGCACGGTCCTGCTGGCCGCCGACGTGGTCGACCGGGTCGGGGCGAGGGCGTTGGCGCTGCTCGGTCGCTGGGGGTTGCGGGTGGTGGATCCTGCTGCCGCGGACCCGCTGCTCGGGCGGCTCGGCGCGGACGAGACCGGCGCCGCGGGGCTGCTCGGCAACCCGGCGGTGCGCGCGGCCGTGCTGGCGCAGGCGGACGACGACGACCTGGAGCTCGCGGACGAGGTGACCGACGCGGTGCTCGCCCTGGTGGCGGCGGTGCTGCACGACGACGACCCGGAGGACGGGGCGCAGGCCGCCGAGGGGCGGCTCGCGGTGCCGACCCTCGAGCCCGGTGTGGCCGCGTGGCTGGGTCTGCTCACGCTGCCTGCCGCGGACGGTGAGCCCACCCCCGCGCACGGCCTGGTCCTGCCCGGCTCACCGGCCGCGCAGCTGCTCGACCACCGGGTGCTGGCCCCGGTGGCGCTGGAGACCGTGGAGCGCTGGGGTGCGCGCGCCCTGGTGACTGCCGGGGTGCGGCAGGACCTGGTGCTCGTCGCGCTGCCCGACCAGGTCGCGGACGCCGACGCGCTCGACCCGGACGCGACGGACGCCGCGGCGCTGGCCGCCCAGCAGCTCGACGGGTGGCCGGAGTACCTGGACGACCTGGCGGTGCGGCTGGGTGCGGGGGAGTACGTGGGCGACCTGGTGGCCGTGGCCGACCTGGATGCGGTCGACGTGGATGCGTGGCCCCGCGTGCTGCACCGGATCGCGTCGACGACGGCGTTGCGCGACGCGCTGCTGGTACCGGTGCGGGCGGAGCGGGGCGGCCACGCGCCGTCGTACACGCAGTGGTGGGTGCGCACACGATCGGGTGCCGTGCCCGATGGCCCCTTCGCGGTGGACGGGGCTGCCGCGGTGCTGGCCGCGACGCTGCCCGGTGCACCCCCGGCTCTGGCGGGGCTCGACGTGCAGGTGCAGCGGGCTCTGGGAGGTGTCGCGGAGACGACCGAGCTCGACGCGGACGGTTGGACGGCGGTGCTGGGTGGGCTGGGGCGCGTCGGCTCGGCGGTCGAGGTGCGTACGGCCGTCGCGGTGTGGCGTGGCCTTGCGGGATGGTCCGTGGCGTCGCACGCGGGCGACGGGAAGGGCCCGCAGCCTGGTGCCGCGACGGACTGGGCGCCGGCCACGGTGCCGGCGCTGGTGGGCCCCGGGCGGGTCGCCGTGGTCCGTGCCGAGGACGCCGCGGTGGCCGACGCACCCTTCTGGTGGCAGCGGACCGACGTGGCGGCGATGGTCCCGGCGGTCGACCCAGGGCGGGCGGCTGCCCTGGCGGCGTTCCTGGACGTGCCGCACGCCGCCGACCTGGCCGAGGGGCTCGTCGACGCGCAGGGCGCCCTGGTGGACGTGCCGCCGGAGGTCCGTGCCCTGCTCCCCGGGGCCCCGGACCGCTGGTACGAGCACGAGGACCTGACGGTCGACGGTGCACCGGTCGACTGGTGGGTGCTGGGCTCGGGTGCGGACGCGCAGGTGCACGCGACGACCGTGTCCGGGCTGGCCGCCGGCCTGGCGTGGGCCGTGGGTGGTTGGACGTTGCGGCACGCCGTGGAGCAGGTGCTCACCGACCCGGACCGGGCGGTGGAGGTGCAGCTGGACGGGCTGCACACCCCTGACGAGGGCGGCTGCTGAGGTTCAGTCGGTGTGGCTGCGCGTCCAGAGCAGGGCGAGCACGCCGAGCACGAGACCCGCGACGCACACCGCGACGGCCTGGCCGGGTGCCCGGCCGGTGAGGGCGAGCACGCCGACGACGATCAGGCCGACGGTCCACAGCGCCATGCCGACGAGCACCACGTGCCGCAGGTCGACCTTCACGGGGTCCACCGGCGACTGGGTGCTCGGGTTCATCAGGTCCTCGCGCAGGGTGCCCACGGGCCCGAGCCTACTGCGCGCCCGTGGGGCGCCGGACGCCGCTCAGCCGGCCGAGCTGATCGCCAGCGCGCTCGCCGTGGCCAGGGCCTCGGGCACTGCCGCCAGGTACGTGTGCGCCACGTCGAACGGCTCCAGACCGGTGGCCAGGACCCCCTCGACGTCGTTCTCCTCGTGGGCCAGCACGGCCGCCAGGGCCGGTCCGTACGGTCCCGTGGACGTGCGCAGCGCCTGGGCGATGTCGTCCGAGACGCCGGTGCGCCGCACGAGGTCGTCCACGGAGTAGTGCTGCTGCGCGGCGACGGCGGACAGCAGCCCGACCGTGTACCCCGCGTCGGAGCCGGCCAGCGAGCGCACGGTCTGGGCCCGGGTGAGCACGGCCCACAGGGCGCCGACGGTGGTCGGGCGGGCGTCGATGAGGGAGGCCATCGCCAGGGCGGCCAGCTGCTGCGGGCCGACCAGCACGACGGCCTGGTGCACGGAGTCGACGCGTGAGCGCATGCCGTACGAGCTGGAGTTGACCAGGTGCAGCACGCGGATCGCGAGCTCGGGGTCGGAGCCGACCATGCGAACCACGGCGGCCTGGTCGATCGAGTCGGCCGAGAGCAGCTGCATCAGCTCGAGGCACTGCAGCTCGCCGGCGGTGAAGTCGCGGCCGGTGACCTCGTGGTTGCGTTCGAACATCGGGCCCTGCAGCAGGTCGATGCCGATCTCGCGGGACAGGCGGATCCGTTCGCGGGTGTCGGCGCGCTCGCCGATGACGCCCGCGCCGCTGTGGTGCGCACGCTCGACCAGGGTCGCGATGCGGTCGGCGCTGCGCGCCGTGTCCAGCTTCACGTGGTCGACGTACGGCAGCAGCGCGTCCTGCGAGGCGGTCCCGCTGTAGTCGCCGAGCACGAGTCGCTGCCCGGAGCCGCGCAGCGTGGAGGCGAGCGCGACCGCGTCGTCACGCATGGCCAGCGGCAGCGGGATCTCCAGCAGGAGTCCGCTGCGGGGCGGGGTGAGCTGCTGACGTCCGGTGAAGATGCCGGTGGTGGCGCGCAGCACGAGCGGACGGTCGCCGCCGAGCGCCTCCAGGTCCAGCTGGCCCAGCTCGGCGTCCACCAGGTGCTCGACGCGGTCGTCGGCCTCCGGGGTGCCGCCGGCGCCGATGATCTGCGCCCGGACCGCATAGCCGAAGACGCTACGGTCCGGGTGGACGATCGGCTGACGCTGGATCGTCACGGACCCGACGTGACGTCGGAAGCTGAAGTCGTGCAGCACGCTCATCGTCCCTCCCTCGTGTTCTTGAGCTGTCCCTCGCACCATCGGTCGGTCGGCGCCGACTCTGAGGAGGTCGCCGAGGTCCGTCGTGCGGGAGGTCAGCTCAGTGGTGCCCGCAGCGGCCAGTCGCCCTCGAGGACCACCTGGGCGGCGCGCCCGGAGGCGAGGTCCACGACGAGTGGTGCGAGCAGGTTGGCGGTCGGCTCGGCGTGGTGGGGGCCGGCGGGGTGCACCACGACGAGCACGGTGTGCCCGGCGTCGGTGCCGTCGGCCCGCAGACGAGCCGCGGTGGCGGCCACGTCGGGCGTGTAGCCGCTGAAGAACGCGTCCGGTGCGACGACGAACAGTCGCAGAGGAACCCCGGTGTCGTCGGTGCTGCGCAGGGCGAACAGCGCGCCGGCGTCGTCGAGCGCGTCGAGCTCGAGCGTGTCGTGCGCCGGCAGGCCGGGCAGCGGGTCGACGAGCGTGAGGAGTGCGGGCACCGCGTCGGTGCCGCGGGTGGTCCGCACGGGGAGCGTGGTCGAGGTGCGCACGGTGGGCGCCTCCTTCGTCAGGGTGGCGGCGCTCATCGCAGGTAGTCCAGGAGCGTGGGCTGCAGCACCTTGGCCGTGGCGCCGAGGGCGCCCTTGTAGGCGACCTCCTGGGCCTGCAGGTCCAGGATGATCGCGGCGAGGTCGACGTCCTCGATGGCGGACAGCTGCGTGGTGAGCGCGAGCTGCCGGTCGGCCAGCGTGGACTGCGCGGTGAGCACCTGGTTGTGCCGGGCACCGACGGAGGCGACCTGGGTGAGCATCGCGTCCTTGTGCGCGTCGAGCTCGTCGAGCGAGCCCGTGGGGTCGCCTCCGGCCCGCAGCTGCGTGGCGATGTCGTCGAGGAGCGCGAACACCGAGGTGGCGCCTTCGCCGAAGACCGCGGCGCCGTCGGCGTCGACGCGGACCTCGACGGCGTCGCCGACCGTGCGCTCGACGGGCGGCGTGGTGCCGGCCACCGTGCCGGTGAAGGCGTAGGTGGTCTCGTCGAAGGCGTAGCCGGCGTTCGAGGTGCCGGCGAAGACCGTGCGGCCCAGGTACGTGGCGTTGGACTGGCTCAGCAGCTGGGCCTTGACGCCGTCGATCTCGGCGGCGAGGGCCTCGCGGGACTGCGCCCCGAGGGCCGCGTCACCACCCTGCACCGTGAGGTCGCGTGCGCGGCGCAGGGCTGCCAGCGACGTGGTCAGGGCGCTGTCGACCGTGGTGAGCCAGGCCTCGGCGTCGGTGGCGTTCCGGCCGAACTGGCTGGCCGTGCGCTGGTCGCTGCGCAGCCGGAGCATGTCGGAGGCCGCCGCCGGGTCGTCGGACGGCGCGTTGACGTTCTTGCCGCTGGACATCTTGGTCTGCAGGTCGGCCATGGACCGCAGGTTCGTCTGCAGGTTGCCCAGGGTCGACCGTTGCACGGTCAGGTGGGTCACTCGGGGAATCACTGGTCACTACCTCCCGACCACGCCGGTCCGGTTGATGAGGGTGTCGAGCATCTCGTCGATGGCGGTCATCACCCGGGCGGCACCTTCGTAGGCGCGCTGGAAGGCCAGCATGTTGACCGTCTCCTCGTCGGTGTCGACGGAGGCCTGCGAGAGCTGCTGGGTGGCGGCGTTGGTGCGTGCCGCCTCGGCCACGGTGTGCCGTGCGGTGGCGCTGCCGGCGCGGCTGCCCAGCTCGACGACGGTGGCGCTCCACTGGGCGTCGGGACCGGCGGGGGAGGCGCCGAGTGCACCGATCTTGGTGCCGATGGACCCGTCGAGCGCACCGAGGTTCGCGCCACCCACCGCGATGTCGGCGGGGCCGGCGACCGCGATGGTCAGGCCGAGGGCCGCCGGTGTGCCCGGCGCGAGGGAGAAGAAGTCGCTGCCGGTGGTACCGGCGATGGTGTACCCGCTCTGGTGCAGCGAGTTGACCTGGCCGGCGATCGTGGTGGCGAGCGCGTTGTACCGGGCGGCTGCCTCGGCGAGGATCCCGCCGGTGCCGCTGGCGTCCGCCGGTGCGAGCACGGACAGCTGCCCGCCCACGGTGCCGCTGCTGAGGCCGGCGGACACGCCCGGGCGGTGCGCCCACTCCACCGAGACGCCGACCGGCGTGGTGGGGTCGGTGGCCTGCGCGAACGTCGTGGCGCCGGTGACCGCGAGCGTGTGGACGGTGGTGCCCGAGACGAGAGCGTTGCCGCCGACCAGGACGTCGATCTGCCCGTTGTCGCGCACGCTGGCCACGCCGCCGACCAGCTCGGACAGCTGCGTGACGTACAGGTCGCGCTGGTCCATGAGCTCGTTGGCGTTGCCGCCCGCGTTCTGGATGTTGAGGATCTGCTTGTTCAGGTCGGCGACGTTCGCCCCGATGGTGTTCGCCTCGGCGACGGCACCGACGGTGCTGGTGCGAGCCTGCTCCCACTGCGTCTGGGCGGCGGTGTACAGCGAGGCGAGTCGGTCGACGACCGCGGTGGAGGTCTCCATCACCACGGCGCGGGCGGAGTCCTTGTTCGGCGTGTTGCCCAGGTCCTGCCAGGCCGACCACATGCTGCTGAGCTGGGTGGCCAGGCCGGTCTTGGCCGGTTCGCCGACGGACTTCTCGAGCGTGGAGTACGCGGTGGCGCGCACGCTGAGGTAGGCGGTGGAGGAGGTGGTCACGCGCACCTGGGCGTCGAGGAAGCTGTCCGCGAGGCGGGCGACGCCGTTGACGCGGGTGCCGTTGCCGACGCCGTCCGAGGTGGAGAACATCGAGGCGACCACGGCGGTGGGCTGGGAGACCATGGTGGCGCGCTGGCGCGTGTACCCGACGGTGTTGGCGTTGGCGACGTTCTGGCCGGAGACCTCGAGGGCCTGGCGCTGGGCGATCAACGAGCTCAGCGCGGTGCCGAGTCCGGAGAAGGTGCTCACGGGGTGGTGCCTCCTAGATCGAGCGGTCGAGCAGCTGGGCGAAGACCTCGCCGTCGTGGCGCTGACCCGTGCCGTCGTAGGTGTGGACGGTCTCGTGCAGGGTCATCAGGGTTTCCTGCGTGGCCCGGTGCGACATGGCCAGGAGCTCGCGGTTGCCGTCGGCCAGCTGCGAGATCTCGGCGGTGAGGACGGCGAACGCGTCGCGGTGCGCGCGCAGCAGCTCGTCCCAGGGTGCCGGTGCGTGGTCGGCGAGGACGCCCAGGCTCGTGCCGGGGTCGATGCCGAGCTGCTGGGCGACGGCCTCGGCCTCGACGGCCCGGCCGAGCTCGGCGTCGCGGATCTCGGCGAGCACCTGCTCGACCTCGCGGGTGGCGTGGGCGAGCCAACGGGTGCGTCCGCTCGTGAGGAGCAGCTGCTCCTCCTCGAGCTTGAACAGCAGCAGCTCGAGGAGGTGGCGCTCCTGCCACAGCACCTCGGACAGCCGGTTCAGAGCCATCGTCGTCCCTTCTCCTGCGTGCGCCGCTCGGGTCGCCGACCGGTCGTTCCCTGCCCATCGGGCCTTGCGTCCGGTTGCTGACGAGTTCGGTGAAGGAAGTTGCGGGCGTGGGGGTTCTGCGGCGGAATCACGCGGTGCGGACCGTCGCTGAACTGGACGTACGTCCGGGTAGCAGCACATCGACGGGGGAGACCAAGGAGAATCCTGTGTGATGTCCGTCACACAAGGTGAGCCCGGTCCACACGCCTATGGGTCACGCTGGGCGATTCGCCGACCGGGTACGTCCGGATTGCCAACGATGGGATTCACCCGGCCCCGAAAACTGGCTGTTCCCGCGAAGAGCCTTCGTGCTCAAGACTGCCGCCATGGCAACCGACCACCGACCTGTGAGCAACGTGAAGCAGAGCCGGAACACCAGCGAGGCGAGCGCCGAGAGCGACGCTCTCGTCCTCGCCAACCTTGCGCTCGTCGGCTACCACGTCAGCGAGCTCCTGCACCGCGTCCCCCCGACGGTCTCGCGCGACGAGCTGGCCTCCGCCGGCTCCCTCGCGCTGGTGCTGGCAGCCCGCGCCTACGACCCCTCCACCGGGGTGCCGTTCGCCCGCTACGCCGCGCTGCGCATCCGCGGTGCGCTCGTCGACGAGCTGCGCTCCATGGACTGGGCGTCCCGCGGCGCCCGGCACCGGGTGCGCGAGCTGGCCGCCACGTCCGAGCGGCTCACCGCCGCCCTCGGCCGCACCCCCTCGCGCGTCGAGCTCGCCGAGGCCCTGGGCTCCGACGTCGAGACCGTCGACCGGGCCCGCCAGGACGCCGAGCGTCGCGTGCTGTCCATCGACGCCACCGAGCACCCCGTCGCCGACCTGGTCCGCGACGAGTCGCCGAACCCCGAGGAGGCGCTGCTCGTCGACGAGCGCCTGCGCTGGCTCGGTGCGGCCGTGCACACCCTGCCCGAGCGCCTGCGTTTCGTCGTCGAAGGCCTGTTCCTGCAGGACCGGCCCGTGGCCGAGCTCGCCGACGAGCTGGGCGTCACGCAGTCGCGGATCAGCCAGCTGCGCACCGAGGCGCTCACGCTGCTGCGCGACGGCATGAACGCCGGCCTCGACCCCGACCTGGTGCCCGCCGCGAGCCGTCCCGACGGCGTCGCCGAGCGTCGTCGTCAGACCTACTTCGCCGCCGTCGCCGCGCGGGCCGCCCTGGCCCCCGCTGCGTCGATGACCGCCGGGCCCGGCGTCGTGCCCACCCAGCGCGGGACCGACATCGCCGGCGACCGCGTGATGGGCCGCGAGGCCGAGCTCACCGCCTGACCGCCCTCCCTCTGCCCACCCGGGCGTGCCGCGTCGCTCACAACGGCGTCGGACCGGCCGATCGGGTGACGGGGTGCGTACAGGACGTCCCCGGGAGGGAGTCCTCGTGCGCCAGCAGGCCGTGACCGTGTCCGCGGTGCTCATCGTCAAGGACGAGGAGGCCGTGCTCGCCGCGTGCCTGGAGTCCGTGGCATGGGTCGACGAGATCGTCGTGTACGACACCGGCTCCACCGACCGCACGCGCGAGATCGCCCGCGAGCACACCGACATCGTCGTCGAGGGCTACTGGGACGATGACTTCGCCGCCGCCCGCAACAGGGCCCTCGCGCACGCCACCTCCGACTGGGTCCTGTCCATCGACGCCGACGAGGTGCTCGAGGCGGACCCCGCGCGGTTCCGGGCGCAGCTCGGGCGCCAGGGGATGTCGCTGCACTCGGTCATGGTGCGCGGCACCCAGGGTGCCGCCCTGCCGCTCTCGCTCGCGCGCGGTGACGCGGACGTGCCCGTCGCCCGCGTGTTCCGCCGCACCGAGCACACCTGGCGCGGTGCGCTGCACGAGCAGGCGGTCCGCGTCGACGGGAAGCGTCCCGTGCTGCTGCCCCTGCTCGACGTCGTCCTGCACCACTCCGGGTACCAGGCCGACGTCGTGGCGGAGAAGGGCAAGGCCGAGCGCAACGTGCAGCTGGCCCGCCACGAGCTCGACAGCGCCGTGCGTGCCGGCCTCGCGCCGGCCGAGCTGGAGGAGCGCCGCGAGCACCTGGCGCGGTCCACCGTGCTCACCGGCCGGCACCGTGAGGCGCTCGACCTGGCCGACCAGGTCGCCGGACCCGACGGGTTCCTCAACCCCCGGCACGCCGTGATGCTCGCGCAGGCGGTGCTCCTGTCGGCCGAGGCGCTCGACGACGAGGATGCCTACGACCGGTGGCTCACCGTCTGGGAGACCCACGACCACACGCCCTGGCCCGCCCGGGCCGCCCGCGCCCGGCGCGCCGCCGCGAAGGGCGACGCGGCCGCCGCGCTCGCCGCGCTCGAACCCGTGCCCACCACCTCCGTCGACGCCTTCGGAGAACGCTTCGAACGGGTCGGCTCGGTGACGGTGGAGGTGTGGGCGCTGGCCACCCTCGGGCGCACGCGGCGCGCCGGCCAGGTCGCCCTCGACGCCGCCCGCCGCGGGGTCGCACCCGGCGCCCCCGCCGGGCTCGTGCAGCTGCTCGGCCACGAGCGCACGGTCGCGGTCCTCGGCGCGCTCGACGACCGGCTGTGGCGTGAGTACGCCACCTGGTGCGTCATGGCCGCCGACAGCGACAGCCTGACGTTCCTCGACTGGATGCACGAGGTGCGCCCTGCGGACCCGACCGTGCTCGGGTCCGTCGCCCTGCTGGCCCCCGTGCTCAGCCTCGAGGCGGCCGCCCGCTGGGCCATGGTCCTGCGAGGAGCAGGGGCAGGGGAGCAGTGCCCGCTCGTGCAGATCTGCCTGGACGACCGGCAGGACCCGCGGCAGCGGGCGCTGGCAGGCGCGCTCGCGTTCAGCGCGTACGGCGACGAGCGCGGCCTGAGCGGGCTGGAGCAGGCGCTCGCGCTCGTGCAGGACCAGGACACCGCTGCGCTGCTGTCCGAGCTGCAGGTCGTCGCGCCAGGGCTGGTCACCGCCGGCGCCGACGACCCTGCAGCCTGAACGAGAAACTCGTCCGAGAACTTCTCAACAGCCTCCCGGCAGCGCCGATGGAGGGGGTGTGCCCACGGAAGGGCTGCTCTGACCCGATTCAAGGAGGACGTTCATCATGGGTCTCTCGATCAACACCAACATCGCGGCGCTGAACTCGTACCGCAACCTGACGAACACGCAGAACGACCTGAGCAAGTCGCTCGAGAAGCTCTCCAGCGGCCTGCGCATCAACCGCGCTGCTGACGACGCTGCCGGCCTCGCGATCTCCGAGGACCTGCGTGCCCAGATCGGTGGCACCAAGCAGGCCGTCCGCAACGCGCAGGACGGCATCTCCGTCGTCCAGACCGCTGAGGGCGCGCTCACCGAGACGCACTCCATCCTGCAGCGCATGCGCACCCTGTCGGTGCAGGCGTCCAACGAGGGTGGCCTGTCCGGCACCGCCAAGGACAACATCAAGGACGAGATGGACCAGCTCAAGACCGAGCTGACCCGTATCTCCGAGACCACGCAGTTCAACGGCACCAAGCTGCTGGACGGCAACTACTCCGGTGTGTTCCAGGTCGGCGCCAACAACTCGGCGCAGGACAAGATCACGGTCGACGTCAAGACGGCCAACGGCAAGGGTCTCGACACGGCCGGTCTGGGCCTCGCGGGCGTCGACGTGACGGCCGTGGCGTCCAACGCCATCTCCGCGACGGCGACCAACGCCGTGGCCGGCACCGCCGGCGAGCTGTCGACCGCGGGCGACTTCACCGCCGCCGCGTCGTTCGACGCGCTCAACGGCACGATCTCCGTCGGCTCGAAGAGCCTGGACCTCACCTCGGTCACCTACGCGACGACCGACACCGCGGCCCAGCGTCTCGTCAAGCTGCAGGCGGGCCTGGACAAGGCGTTCGGCACCGGTACGGTCACGGCCGCCGCGTCGGGCACCACCGACCTGGTCTTCACCGGCACCGCCCCGGCCGCCGGTGCGACCGCCGCCGAGGTCGCTGCGGCCTCCCCGGTGTTCACGCAGGCCTCCGGTGCGAACGAGGCGATCGACCTGATCGACTCGGCCATCACCGAGGTCTCCAAGGTCCGTTCGGGCCTCGGCGCCGTGCAGAACCGCTTCGACCACACCATCAACAACCTCAACGTCGCGGTGGAGAACCTGTCCGCGTCGGAGAGCCGGATCCGTGACACGGACATGGCCTCGGAGATGGTGTCCTTCACCCGCTCGCAGATCCTCTCGCAGGCCGGAACGGCGATGCTCGCGCAGGCCAAGTCGCTCCCGCAGAGCGTGCTGCAGCTGCTCCAGTGAGCCGCGGGTCACCCCACCGGGTGACCCTCGACCCCCGATGAGCTGACCGACCGGCGGTGGGTGGACGACCGTCCGCCCGCCGCCGGTCTGCTGTACCGGCACCACCGCAGTACCTGATCCACCTGCACCGCGCCGCCGGCGCACGACGAAGGACGAGGCATGGCGACCGGAATCGACGGGTACGTGTCCGGGCTCGACACCACGAGCCTGATCAACAGCCTCATGGCCGTCGAGGCGAACCAGCAGACGCTGCTCAAGACGAAGCAGTCGACCGCCTCCACGCTGGTCACCGCACTGCAGACCCTGAACACGAAGGTCGCCTCGCTGGCCACCGCCGGCACGACCGCGTCGACCGCGGCCTCCTGGGCCAAGGCGAAGGCCACCAGCTCCGACACGACCGTCACGGCCACCGCCTCCACGTCGGCCCAGCCGGCCTCGCTGAGCTTCCGGGTCACCGCCGTGGCCGCCGCGCAGACCTCCCTCGCCTCGGTCCCGACCGACTTCTCCGGCTCGCCGACCTTCACGATCACGCACGGCACGGGCCCCGACGCCACGACGTCGACCGTCACCGCGCAGAGCACCCACATCGAGGACATCGTCGCCGCGTTCAACGCCGACGGCACCGGTGTGAAGGCCTCGGCCATCAACGTCGGGACCTCGGCGGTCCCGGTCTACAAGCTGCAGCTCACCGGCGCCGAGACCGGTGCCGCGAACTCCTTCACCGTCGCGTACACCAAGGACGACAACGGGACCCCGGCGCAGGCCGCGCTCGGCCTGACCACGACCACCGCCGCGTCCGACGCATCGCTCACGCTGTTCGGCGGCACCGCCGCCGAGGCCACCGTGACGTCCGCCTCGAACGTGTTCACCGGCCTGGCCACGGGGGTCGACGTCACGGTGTCCGCCGTGACCGCCGCCGACGCCGCCGACGTCAAGCTGACCGTCGCGCGCGACACGTCGAACGCCAAGTCGATGGCCTCCGCGCTCGTCAGCAACCTCAACGTGGTGCTCTCGGAGATCTCCTCGCGTTCCGCCTCGACGAACGGCACCGCGGCCGACGGCACCAAGATCCTCAAGGGCGGGCTGTTCGCCGGGGACTCCGCGATCCGCCAGCTGCGGCAGGACCTGCTCGAGAAGGCCTCGCTGCCCGTCGACGGCGTCTCGCCGTCCACGATCGGTCTGGTCATCAACAAGGACGGGACGTTCACGTTCGACGACGCCCTGTTCAGCAGCGCGCTCGCCGACGACCCGGCCAAGGTCCAGTCCATCGTCAGCGGTGTCGCCGAGCGGCTCGCCTCGACCGCGACGACGGCCTCGAACGCCACCAACGGCACCCTGACCCTGAACATCCAGGCCCAGCAGGGCGTGGTCAAGGACCTCGACCAGCGCATCGCCGACTGGGACGACCGGCTCGCGGTGCGTCGGGAGTCGCTCACCAGGATCTACACGAACCTCGAGGTCTCGTTGTCGAACCTGCAGGCACAGTCCACCTGGCTCAGCGGCCAGCTCGCCTCGCTGACGTCGTCGACGTCCTCGAACTGACCCGTCGACCGGTCCGGCCGCAGAGGGGAACACCATGAACGACGTCCGCCAGCGCTACCTCACCGACGCCGTCCAGACCGCCGGGCCGACCCGGCTGCTGACGATGCTCTACGACCGGCTGCTCGTGGACCTCGACCGTGCCGAGGCGTCCTTGCAGGTCGGTGACCGCGGCGCGGCGTCGCAGTGCCTGGTGCACGCCCAGGACATCGTCGGCGAGCTCATGTCCAGCCTCGACACCGACGCGTGGGACGGCGCCGAGCAGCTGCTGTCGCTGTACGGGTTCGTGCTCACCGAGCTGGTCGAGGCCAACGTGCGCGCCGACGTCGAGAAGGTGCGCGCGTGCCGCGCCCTGGTCGCCCCGCTGGCCTCCGCCTGGCACGAGGCCGCCGACCAGGCCCCCGCCACCCCCGCACGCGGACGCTCCGTCCCCCAGTTCGCCGCAGCCGGGGGTGCCGACGACGGCTCCGGCCTGCTCGGCGTCGGCTGACGGACATGGCCCGCGCGCGCGGCACCGGTGCCGCCTCCCTCGTCGCAGCCGTCGCGCCCGCGGCGACCGTCGAGACCTTCCTCGACCGCACCCCCCGCCCCCCGGCTCCCGCGCACACGCCCCGGCCGGACGAGGCCTGGGACGCGGCGTGGTCGCGTGCGCTCGACGCGCTCGAGCTCGACGTCGAGCAGGTCGAACGGGACCTGGTGCACGCCCACCTCGTCGAGGCCGACGCACTCGCTGCCTCGACCCCCTGGCAGCCGCCCGCAGGGCTGGGCCCGCTGCCGGCCTCCCTGCGTGACCGCGCCCAGGCGGTGCTCGACCGTCAGCTGGATCTCGCCCGGCGCACCGCCGAGGCGCTGGTCGCCTCCCGGCGGCACGCACAGGCCTCCCAGGCGCTGCGCCCGCGTCAGGTCGAGGTGCCCGTGTACCTCGACACCGACGCCTGACGGGCCGCGCTCCAGCCACCCCCACCGGGTTGTCCCGGTTCGTGGTGCGCCGTTCGGGTGATCCGTGGTTCCACCCGCGAAAACGGCTCAGGACGTCTCACGACGTCTCACCCCCGGTCGATGGGGGGACTGAGCACGGATCGCTCGCCAACCAGGCCACGGATAGGCCGCACCGCACTGCACCTGGGTGAGGGGCCTCGTCATGGGCTTGTTCGACTCCGTGGGCTACAGCGCGCTCAACAGCGCGCTGGACGGCCTTGCGCTGCGCCAGCGCGTCATCGCGGACAACATCGCCAACGTCCAGACCCCCAACTACCACGCGCGACGCGTGGCGTTCGAGGAGGAGCTGACCCGTGCGGTCAGCCAGGGCTCGGGATCGGTGACCGCCACGGTCGCCCGCTCCCTGGAGCCCACCCGCGAGGACGGCAACAACGTCAACCTCGACACCGAGACGCTGCTCAACGTCGACACCAACCTGCGGTACCAGCTCGCGACGCAAGCCGTCTCGGGCACGTACTCGTCCCTGCGCACGGCGATGAGGACCAACTGACATGACGATCTTCGGCGCCATCGGCATCGCCAGCACGGGTCTGACCGTGCACCGCAAGTGGCTCGACGCGGTCTCCGACAACCTGGCCAACGCGAACACCGCGACCCGGACCTCGGAGGACGCTTTCCAGCAGCGGTACGTCGTCGCCCAGGAGATGGCCGGCGACACCGGCGGCGTGCAGGTCAAGGAGGTCCTGCTCGGTTCCGCGGAGGGCCGCCTGGTCTACGAGCCCGCGAACCCCCTGGCCGACGAGGACGGGTACGTGAAGTACCCCGACCTGGACATGTCGAGCCAGATGACCCAGCTGATCATGGCCCAGCGCGGCTACCAGGCGAACGCCGCGGTGGTCGACCGGGCCAAGGAGACCTACCAGGCAGCACTGCAGATCGGACGCTCCTGATGAGCATCGCCATCCCCGCCCTGGCCGGTGTCACCGGCGTCGCCCCCACCCAGTACCTGCAGGCGGCCTCCGCCGCGGACCCGGTGGCTGCGGGCACCTCCGGTGCCGACTTCGCCTCGGTCCTGTCGTCCGTCGACGGGCTGCAGGCCGCGCAGTCGAACGCCCAGAACCTGGCCGTGCAGGCCGTCTCCGGCGACCTGGAGGACGTGCACGACTACACCGTCGCCGCCTCCGAGGCGTCCCTCGCACTCGAGCTGACCGCCGCGGTCCGTAACAAGGCCGTCGACGCGTTCACCGAGATCATGCGGATGCAGGCCTGATGCCCGCCCAGGTCCAGGCGGCCCTCGACCGCGTCACCGGTGCCGTCAAGCAGTTCACGCTCGCGCAGCGCACGCTGGCCCTCATCGGCCTGGCCGTGCTCGTCCTGGGCGGCTTCGCCCTCAGCAGCTGGATGTCGCGCCCCACGATGAGCCCGCTGTTCAGCGGACTGTCCGGCACCGACGCCAGTGCGGTCGTCGACCAGCTCACCGCCGACGGCGTGTCCTACGAGCTCGCCGACGGCGGCACCACCGTGCTGGTGCCCGCCGACGCGCTGTACGCCGAGCGCATCAAGCTGGCCGCCGCGGGCCTGCCCGCCAACGCCGACGGTGGCGGCTACTCGCTGCTCGACGAGATGCCCATGACGTCCTCGGAGTTCCAGCAGCAGACCACCTACCAGCGGGCCCTCGAGGGCGAGCTGGCCAAGACCGTCGGCGCGATCGAGGGTGTCGAGGCCGCCACGGTGCAGCTGGCCGTGCCGCAGGAGACCGTGTTCGTCTCGGAGAAGGCCGACCCGACCGCGTCGGTGTTCATCCGCACCCGTGCGGGCGTCGAGCTGAGCTCCGACCAGGTGCAGGCGATCGTCCACCTGGTCTCCGCCGGTATCGAGGGCATGAAGACCACCGACGTGGCCGTCATCGACTCCACCGGCAAGGTGCTCTCCGCCGTGGGCACCGGCACCACCGGTCTGCCCGGCTCCGACACCAACGACTACGAGGCGCGGGTCACCGCCGCCGTGCAGAGCCTGCTCGACTCCGTCGTCGGGGTGGGCCGGTCCGCCGTGACCGTCACCGCGCAGGTCAGCACCGCCGACAGCCAGAAGACCGTCGAGGAGTTCTCCGCGACGCCGAACACCCCGCCGCTGGCCTCCTCGACCACCAAGGAGCAGTACACGGGCTCCGGCTCGGGTGCCGCGGGCGTGCTCGGGCCGGACAACATCGCGGTGCCCTCCACGGACGGCACCGGCACGTACAGCTCGGAGAGCACCGACCTGCAGAACGCGGTCAACAAGTCGACCGAGGTCATCACCCAGCCCGCCGGTGCCGTGGCACGCCAGTCCGTGGCCGTCGTGGTGGACGCCGACGCGGCCGCCGCGCTCGACATGGCCGAGCTGACCACCACGCTGGCCGCCGCGGCCGGTATCGACACCGCCCGTGGCGACACCATCGCCGTGCAGCGCATGGCGTTCGACACGACCGCCGCGGCCGCAGCGCAGGAGGCTCTCGACGCAGCCGACACGGCTGCCGCGGCCGCCGCGCAGCGCGACCTGATCAAGCAGGGCGCCATCGCCGGTGGCGTGCTGCTCCTGGTGATCATCATGGCCATCGTCCTGGGCCGCCGCTCGCGCCGGGCCCGCCGTGAGGCGCTGGACCTGGGCGAGCTGCAGGTCGACCCCGTCGGCGACCTGCTCGGCCTGGACGACGAGGACGACCTGCCGGTGCTGCCGCCGGCGCCGGCCCCCATGAACGACCCGCTGGTGCTCAAGCGCGCCGAGATCAGCGCGCTGGCCACCGAGCAGCCCGGTGAGGTCGCCGACCTGCTGCGCGGCTGGCTCGCCGGCTCCGGATCGGGGCGTCGCTGATGGTCGCCCTGAACGGCACGCAGAAGGCCGCCATGCTGCTGCTGCAGCTGGGCAAGGAGAACGCCGCACGCGTCATGTCGCAGCTCGACGTCATCGAGATCGAGGAGCTGTCCGCCGAGATCATGCGCCTGGAGCGCGTCGACCAGGGGCTGGCCGACGCCGTGCTCGAGGAGTTCTACGACGTCTCGCTGCTCGGCCCCGGTGTGGGCGGTGGCGCGGGCATGGCCCAGCACCTGCTCGAGGCCTCGCTCGGCCGCGACCAGGCGGCGGGCGTCATGGAGCGCCTGCAGACGTCGATGGCCGGTCAGCCGTTCGAGTTCCTGCAGCAGGCCGACGCCCGACAGGTGGTCTCGCTGCTCAACGGCGAGCACCCGCAGGCCGTCGCCCTGGTGCTCGCGCACCTGCGCCCGGACCACGCCTCGGCGATCCTGGCCGGCCTGCCCGGCGAGATGCAGGGGGACGTGGCGCACCGCATCGCGCTCATGGAACGCGCCTCGCCGGACGTGGTGACCGTGGTCGCCGAGGCGCTGCAGCGCAAGGCCTCGACCGTGCTCGCCCCGCGTGAGCTGGCCGCCGTCGGCGGTGTGCAGCCGCTGGTGGAGATCATCAACCGCGCCGACCCGACCACCGAGAAGCTCATCCTCGAGGGCCTGATCGCCCGCGACGAGGCCCTCGCCGAAGAGGTCCGCAGCCGCATGTTCGTCTTCGGCGACATCGTGCTGCTCGAGGACCGGGCCATGCAGCTCGTGCTGCGGCAGGTGGAGACCTCCGAGCTGTCGGTCGCGCTCAAGGGTGTCGCCGAGGAGGTCCGCGACAAGATCCTGCGCAACCTGTCCGAGCGTGCGCGCGAGAACCTCATCGAGGAGATCGACCTGCTCGGCCCGGTGCGTCTGTCGCAGGTCGAGGACGCCCGTGCCGGCATCGTCCAGGTGATCCGTCGCCTGGAGGAGTCCGGCCAGATCGTCATCCGGCGCGAGGGCGAGGACGAGTTCGTTGCGTGAGGACCACGGCTTCGTGCCCGCCCGCCCCGTCGCCAGCGCAGCCACGGTGAGCCTGCGCGGCGCCTTCGAGGTGCCCGCCCAACGCCGGGCACCCAGTGCGCTCGTCACCGCTGGGACCCCCGGCGCCACGTCGGTCGAGGAGTCCGACGAGCGACCGCTGGCCCGGGTGCTGCCGTTCCGCGCCGCGCCCGTCACCGCCCGCACCGGCCAGGGTGTCGACGAGAGCGCCCGCGCCCAGGGGTTCGCCGCCGGGTACGCGGCCGGCTCCCGCGAGGCCGCCCGGGTGGCCGCCACCGAGGCGCAGGGCGTGGCAGCCCTCGTCGAGCAGGCCGCGGCCCGTCGCGCCGCCGAGCACACGCGTGCGCTGGAGGTGCTCGCCGCGGCGGCCGCCGCCGCACAGGCCCGCACCCAGCCCGTGCTGGACCAGGTGGAGCGTCGACTGCACCTGGCCGCCGTCGAGCTGGCGCAGGCGCTGCTGGGTGTCGAGCTCTCCGACGCCGAGCGGGCCGGGCGTGCCGCGCTGGCCCGTGTGCTCGGCAACCCTCGCCTGCCCGCCGCCGTCGACGTCCACCTGCACCCGCGTGACCTGGAGGCGCTGCGCGTCGCCGGTGTCGACGCGACCCTCGCCGAGGGCGTCGTGCTGACCCCGGACCCCTCGCTGGCCCCCGGTGACGCCGTGGCCGAGCACCCCGACGGGCTGCTCGACGCCCGGCTCGGGGAGGCGCTCACCCGTGCGCTCGACGCCCTGCTGGACCCCTCATGATGATGAGCGCGCTCGCGATGACGGCGCCCCTGACCAGCACCGCCCCGGACCAGCCGTGGGCGGCGGCCCTCGAGGCGGCCCGCCCCGAGGTCGTCGGGCAGGTGCGGGCGATCGTCGGCCTGGGCATCGAGGTCGTGGGCACCGGGGCAGCCGTCGGTGAGCTCGTGAGCATCGGTGAGCACCCCGACCAGGTGCTCGCGGAGGTCGTGGCGACCTCGGCCGGGACCGCCCGCTGCATGCCGCTGGGACCCACCCGTGGGCTCAAGGCCGGGCTGCCCGTCAAGCCCTCGGGCCGGTCGCTGCACGTGCCCGTCGGTCCTGCGCTGCTCGGTCGGGTGCTGGACGGCCTGGGTCGTCCCATCGACGGCAAGGGGCCGCTGCGGGCACAGGCGTGGCTGCCCGTCGACGGCCACGCGCCGCACCCGCTGGACCGTGCCCGTGTCGACCAGCCGCTCGACCTGGGCGTGCGCGTGCTCGACACGCTCGTCACCGCCGGCCGTGGCCAGCGCCTGGGCCTGTTCGCCGGCTCGGGTGTCGGCAAGTCGAGCCTGCTGTCGATGATCGCGCGCGGCACGGACGCCGAGGTGTCCGTCATCGCGCTGGTCGGCGAACGTGGCCGTGAGGTCCGCGAGTTCCTCGAGGACGACCTCGGACCCGAGGGCCTGGCCCGGTCCGTCGTGGTCATCGCCACGTCCGACCAGCCGCCGCTGGTGCGGCTGCGCTCGGCGTTCGTGGCGACCCGGATCGCCGAGCACCTGCGCGACCAGGGCACGCACGCGGTGCTGATGATGGACTCCTTGACCCGTGTGGCCATGGCGCAGCGCGAGATCGGCCTGTCGGTCGGCGAACCCCCCGCCACCCGCGGGTACCCGCCGAGCACCTTCGCGATGCTCGCCCAGCTGCTCGAGCGTGCCGGCACCGGCCCGACCGGTTCGGTGACGGGCCTGTACACGGTGCTCGTCGACGGCGACGACCACAACGAGCCGATCGCCGACGCCGCCCGCTCGATCCTCGACGGCCACGTGGTGCTCGACCGCCGCCTGGCGGTCTCGGGGCACTTCCCGTCGGTCGACGCGCTCGGCTCGATCAGCCGCGTGGCCTCCCGTGTGACGACCGCCCCGCAGCGCGACGCCGCCCGGCGCCTGCGCTCGGTGATGGCCGCGCGCCGGCAGGCGCAGGACCTGCTCGACGTCGGCGCGTACGTGGCCGGCTCGAACCCGCTGGTCGACGCCGCGGTGACGCACGGTCGTGCGATCGACGCGTTCCTGCAGCAGGGCATGGACGAGCGGTCCACCGCGGCCGACGCCTGGGGCCGGCTGTCCGCGCTGGTCGCCGAGCTCGGAGACCTGACATGAGCCGCCTGTTCCCGCTCGGCGGGTTGCTGCGCCTGCGCGGCATGGCCGAGGACCGGGCCGCCGCCGAGCTGGCGGGCGCGCACTCGCGCCACGACCGCGCGCAGACCCGTGCGCTGCAGACCGAGGCGATGCTGCGCGGCACCGCGATGCCCGAGGGGGTCGACCTGACCTCGTGGCGTGCCGTCACCGCCAGCCGAATCGCCCTGGGCGCGCTGCTGGTGGAGCGCGAGGACGAGGCCGCCCGCGCGCTCGGTGACGTCGACGTGTGCACGCAGGCCTGGTCGCACGCACGCCGGGAGACCCGTGCGCTCGAGCGGCTGGCCGAGCGGCACGAGGAGACGGTGCGCCTGGAGGAGAACCGCGCCGAGCAGCTGGTGCTCGACGAGGTCGCCGGCCGGGCCCGCACACCGGGCCTGGGCGCCGAGGACCCCGCCGAGGGGGGCGCACCGTGAGGACGCGCAGCACGAGGCAGGCATGGACCGAGCCGGCAGGCAGCAGCCGCCGGCACCGTACGCAGGCGGGGGACCCGATGAGCCAGACGTGGGCACACGCACCGCACCGACCGGAGGTGACCGCATGAGCACCGTCGCCGTGGCACCGAGCCCGAGCACGACACCCTCGGCCTCCCGGCAGGCGGCCCGGCCGTCGTCCGGGGGAGACTTCGCGCAGACGTTGGCCGCCGAGCTCGGCGCCCGTCCGGCCGACCGCGCCGCGGAACGCCCGGTGGACCGCAGTGCCGACCGCAGTGCCGACCGCCGTGCCGACGCCCGCACCGAGGGCGCGGAGCGCGGGGCGGGCACCGAGGGCAGCACGCCCACGGACACCGCTGCCGACGCGGACAGCACGGGCACCGGGACCGACCGCCCGGCGCAGCCCACCGCCGACCAGGCGCAGACCACCACCGCCGCGGCACCCACCGTGGACCCCGCGGCCCAGCTGGTGCCGGCGGTGCTGGTCGCCGCCGTGAACGCCTCGACCGAGGCCGCCGCGGCCGCGACACCCGCTGCCGCATCGACCGACGGCGGGCCCGCCGCCACCGTGGCCGGCACCGTCGCCGCGGTCACCGGCGCATCGAACGACGACCCTTCCACCGCGGCCCTGGTCGGGACCGCCCCGGCTGCCGAGGCCACCCCGACCGCCCCCGCCCCGGCACCGGTCGGCGCGCCCGTCCCGGCCGACGCGACCACGGACGCGACCGGGGCGTCGGCACCGACCTCCCCGGCCCCGGCCGCGAGCGCGTCCCCGACGACTGCCCGCGCGCAGAGCACCGTCGACGGCGCGGACGCGGCCGGTGCACCGGCAGGTGCCGCCACCGCCACCGAGCGCCCGGCCGTCGAGCCGGCGGCGACTCCCGTGCCCGGTGCGGACCGGGCGAGCACGTTCCCGGTCGTCGTGCCCTCGACGACCGCGCTCGACACGGCCCGGCCCACGGCCGCCCCCGTCGCGCCCACCGCCACCCCTGCCCCGGCCCCGTCCACGCCGTTGCCGCTCGCCGACCAGCTCGGTGCGCGGCTCGCCTCCGTGGGTGCGCTCGGCCAGGGCAAGCACGTGCTGAGCGTGCCGATCGACCCCGAGAACCTGGGACCGGTCCGGGTCGTCGCGCACATCACCGCCGACCACGTGCGCGTCGAGCTGGTCGGTGCGACCGAGGCGGCACGGGACGCGCTGCGCCAGTCGCTGACCGACCTGCGGCGCGACCTCGCGGCGCACGGGCTGCAGGTCGACCTGGGCTCGGGTGACGCGACGTCCGACCAGGCCGGGTCCCGGACCGGCGCGCAGGCGGGCACCGGCACCGACGACGGATCGGGTACCGACCCGTCCGCCGGCCCCGCGGCACGCGGCAACCGCCCCGCCACCGACGCTGCGCCGACCGCGCAGCCCACCCCGATCCGCGTGCCCACCGGCGCGCTCGACGTCGTCATCTGACCCGGAGGACACCCGTGAGCACCGACATCCCGGTGTCGTACCTGACCACCACGCGTCAGACGGCGACGAGCACCGACACCCCCAACGAGCTCAGCTCGCAGGACTTCCTGGAGCTGATGATCGCCCAGCTGCGCAACCAGGACCCGAGCTCCCCGATGGACTCCTCGGCCCTCATGCAGCAGACCACCCAGATGTCGACGATGGAGAGCCTCATCGAGCTCACGTCGACCTCCCGCGAGCAGTTCGCGGTCTCGATGCGGATGGCCGCGGCCAACCTCGTCGGGCAGACCGTCAGCTGGGCCGACGCCGACGGGGTCGCCCAGACCGGGGTCGTCGACTCCGTCTCCTACGCCGGCGCGGTGCCCACCGTGCTCGTCGGCGGCAAGGAGATCGCCCTCGACTCCGTCGCCTCCGTCAAGCGCACCACCTCGACCACCACCGCCTGACAGACCCACCCCCGAAGGGACAGAACCATGCTCCGCTCACTCTTCTCCGGCATCAGCGGTCTGCGCAGCCACCAGACCATGCTCGACGTCACCGGCAACAACATCGCCAACGTCAACACGACGGGCTTCAAGTCCTCGCAGATCCAGTTCCAGGACACCCTGAGCCAGATGCTGCAGAACGCCGGTGCGGCGCAGACCGGCGCGGGCGCCGGTGGCACCAACCCGGCGCAGGTCGGTCTGGGTGTGCGCGTCGCGGGCATCACGACGAACTTCACGCAGGGTGCCTCGCAGCTGACCGGCCGCAGCACCGACATGATGATCCAGGGCGACGGGTTCTTCGTGGTCCGCAAGGGCGCCGAGACGTTCTACACGCGTGCCGGTTCGTTCGACTTCGACGCCACCGGCCAGATGGTGCTGCCGGGTGACGGCGCGCTCGTGCAGGGCTGGGCGGCCGTCAACGGTGTCATCGACACCAACGGCCCGGTGAGCGACCTGCGGGTCCCTGCCGGTTCGGTCATGGCGGCCGTGGCCTCGACGGGCGCCACCTACGAGGGCAACCTGGCCTCCGACGCGGCGACCGGCACCGTCATCGAGCGGACCATCGACCTGTATGACGCCACGGGCGCCGCCCGCGAGCTGAGCCTGACGTTCACCAAGTCGGCGACCGGCTGGAGCCTGGACGCCAGCGACGGCACGACGACCGTCACGCCCGGTGCGATGACGTTCGCCGCGGACGGCTCGCTGACCAGCCCGACCACCTTCGCCGTCGGCGGCGTCACGGTCGACATCTCCACGCTCACGGGCTTCGCCGGGCTGGACACCGTCAAGGCCAAGACGCAGGACGGGCAGGCGGCCGGCGTGCTGCAGTCGTTCGCGCTGGGCGCCGACGGCACCATCACCGGCTCGTTCTCCAACGGCCTCAAGCAGACCATCGGCCGCCTGGCCATGGGCTCGTTCACCAACCCGGCCGGTCTGGCCAAGGCCGGTGGCTCGCTGTTCAGCACGTCGGTGAACTCGGGCGACGCGCAGATCGGCGCCGCCGGCACCGGTGGCCGCGGCACGCTGGCCGGCGGTGCGCTGGAGATGTCGAACGTCGACCTGTCCAGCGAGTTCACCAACCTGATCGTCGCCCAGCGTGGCTTCCAGGCGAACTCGCGGGTCATCACGACCTCCGACGAGGTGCTGCAGGAGCTCGTCAACCTCAAGCGTTGACGTGAGTAGCTGATGGGACTGGAAGGGGTCGCTGCGATCTCGCAGCGCATGTACGAGATCCGTTCGCTCGTCGAGGGGTCGACGCTGTCGGCCACCTCGACGACGAACGTCACCAGCTCGAGCGCGTCGAGCGCCTCGGGCACGTCGAGCAGCTCGGGGACGGCGTTCGCCGCGGCGCTCGCCGAGGCCGTCACGGGCGGGTCCTCGACCCGCCTCAACGGCGACGGCGTGCCCGTCGAGCTCGCCGCGTACGGCAACGGGAAGATCCCCGCGTCCGCGCTCGCACAGGTGGGCACCACCGGGCACCGCCTGTGGGCGCCCGCCGCCGAGAAGCTCACGCAGCTGATCGCCGGCGCGGCCGCCGACGGCGTGACCATCGGCATCACCGACTCGTACCGCTCCTACGAGGCGCAGGTCGACGTGGCCGAGCGCAAGGGGCTGTACAAGAACGGCGGCCTGGCCGCGGTGCCCGGCACGTCGGACCACGGCTGGGGCATGGCGGTCGACCTTGCGCTCGACGACACCGCCCAGGCGTGGATGCGTGAGCATGCCGACGAGTATGGATTCACCGAGGACACCCCCCGCGAACCGTGGCACTGGGGCTTCCACGGCTGATCGGGACGGACCGCTCACATCGAAGAGCGGTCCGCCGATCGGAGGGGTGCAAGGGCCCACGGACGGGCCCGGGCGGCGTACGCCGCTGCAGGACTGTGACCAGGGACGGGACCAAGCCGTGATCGTTGTGACGCGCCTCAACGGGGGCCAGTTCGGGGTGAACCCGGACCTCGTCCAGCGCATCGACAGTGCGCCCGACACCATCCTCACCCTCATCGACGGGTCGAAGTTCATCGTCGAGGAGTCGATGCAGGAGGTGATCGACCGCGTGAACGAGCACCGTTCGCTGCTGCTGGCCCGCGCCCGCGAGCTCAAGGCCGAACCGCGCTTCGAGGTCGTGCAGGACCAGGACGACGACGGCGCCGAGGACGAGCATCCGCTGGCACCCGCGGTGCCGCTGCGTCCGAGGAGCCGCTGATGGACCCCGCAGGCATCATCGGGCTGGTCCTCGGCTTCGGTGCGATCTTCGGCGCCCTGCTCCTCGAGGGCGCCGACCCCATGTCGATCTTCCTGCCCGCACCGCTGCTGCTGGTGTGGGTGGGCACGATCGGTGTGGGCATCGCCGGCCACACCATCAAGGACGTCATCGAGTCGTTCGCCGCGGTGCCCCGGGCGATGCGCAGCAAGGCGCCGGACCCGTCCGCGACGGTCGAGACGGTCGTGTCGTTGGCCGACCGGGCCCGCCGTGAGGGTCTGCTCGCGCTCGAGGACGCCGCCCGCACCATCGACGACCCGTTCCTGCGCAGCGGCCTGCAGGCCGCGATCGACGGGACGGACCCGGAGGACCTGCGGATCATCCTCGAGGACCGCATCGCCACCAAGCGCACGCGGGACCGCGTGCACGCCAAGTACTTCGCCGACATGGGCGGCTACGCCCCCACGATCGGCATCATCGGCACGGTCATCTCGTTGGTGCACGTGCTGGAGAACCTGGCCGACCCGTCCGCGCTGGGCCACTCGATCGCTGCGGCGTTCGTCGCGACCCTGTGGGGCATCTTGTCCGCCAACGTCGTGTGGCTGCCGATCGGCGCCCGCATCCGGCGCATCTCCGACCTGGAGTGCACCCAGATGGAGGTCACCCTCGAGGGTCTGCTGGCCGTCCAGGCCGGCGCCAACCCGCGTCTGGTCGGCGAGCGGCTGCGCAGCCTGCTGCCCGACGACGGCAAGGCCAAGGAGGAGAAGGCCGCATGAGTGGGCACGCAGGGGGTGGACGTGGTCGGCGCCGGGGTGGCGGCCACGAGGAGGAGCACGTCAACCACGAGCGGTGGCTGGTCAGCTACTCCGACATGATCACCGTGCTGATGGCCTTGTTCATCGTGCTGTTCGCGATCAGCCAGGTCGACCAGGAGAAGTACATCGCGCTGCGCGAGTCGCTGTCGGCGGGGTTCGCCGACATGGGGTCGCCGTCGGTGCTGGACGGCACCACCGGGACGCTCGACGGTGAGTCCATGGCGCAGGCCAACCCTGCCCCGGGGACCGCGGGCATGGTCGACGCCGACCTGGGACTGGGCGAGCAGGGCGCGAACCCGCAGGTGGCGCAGACGCAGGCGCAGGTGGACGCCGCGACGATGGCTGCCGCGCAGGCCGAGGCCTCGCACCTGCAGGAGATCCGTGACCAGATCGCCACGATGCTCGCGCAGAGCGGGCTCGACGGCGCGGTGCGGTTCCGCATCGACGACCGGGGCCTGGTGATGGGTCTGGTCGCCGACGACGTGTTCTTCGCGCCGGAGAGCGCGGACCTGACCGACACCGCACGTCAGGTGCTCGACGTCGCCGCACCCACCATGCGGGCCATCAGCGAGGAGATCTCGGTCGAGGGCCACGCGAACACGCTGCCCGTCAGCGGCCGGTACGCGACCAACTGGGAGCTCTCGGCCGACCGGGCCACGCAGGTGCTGCGGCACCTGGTCGAGCGCGCCGGCATGCCGGCGAACCGCATCAGGTCGGTCGGCTACGGGGACACCCGGCCGCTCGTGGCGGGCACCGACGAGGCGGCGATGACCCAGAACCGCCGCGTCGACCTCGTCATCCTCAGCAGTGCACCGGACACGGTGCGCGCGCTGATCCCCAGCATCGCGAACGGGACGGAGCAGTAGCCATGGCAGCTATCGAGCAGCGGGTGATGTCGAGCCCGAAGATCGGGGCGAAGATCGGCGGCGGGGGCGGGTCGTCCAAGCCGGAGCCGGAGCCGGAGCCGCCCGCGAAGAAGTCGAAGAAGAAGCTGATCATCATCGTCGCAGCGGTCGTCGTGGTGCTGGCCGCCGCGGCCGCCTGGTACCTGCTGATGGGTCCGGGCAAGGCCTCCGGTGCGGAAGGTGCCGCACCGGCGCCCGAGCCGACCGCCGAGGCGGGTGCCGTGCTGCCCGTCGAGCCCATCAGCATCAACCTGGCCGACGGCCACTACCTGCGCATCGGCCTGGGCCTGCAGCTGACGGCCGACGTCGGCGAGGAGACGCCCGACCCGTCGGTCGCCCTCGACCTGGCGATCTCCCTGTTCTCCGGGCGTACCGTCGCCGAGGTCTCCGACCCCGCGCAGCGTGACGCCCTCAAGACCGAGCTGGCCCACCAGCTGTCCGAGGCGTACGAGGGCGAGGTGATGGACGTCTACCTGACGAACTACGTCACGCAGTAGCCCACCTGGGCTCAGGGCACACAGGCCGGTTGCCCACCGGCGAGTCGGGGCGCCACGGAGGGCGCCGCACCGCTCCGCACGCAGGGGTGTCCCACGAGGGGACGCCGCGGAGAGAAGTTCTCGCACCCGGTTGCTCACAACCTCGGCGCGCCCGCCGATGGGCTGCCTGTGACGGTCCAGGAGACAGCCCGACCCCGCCGGGGCTCGCGGAGCAGTGCCGGTGCGGAGAGCACCGAGCCTGAGCTCTACGACTTCCGGCGCCCGCTGACGCTCGCGCGCGAGCACGCGCGCCTGCTCGAGATGGCCTTCGAGCGGTTCGCCCGGCAGTGGGGCACCCAGATGACCGCGCGGCTGCGCGTGCTGTCCCACACGACGCTCGACCAGCTGACGCTGATGCCGTACGACGAGTACGTCTCGACGCTCCCGACGCCCACCGCGATGGTGCTGTGCACGGTCGAGCAGAACCGCCAGACGGCCGTGCTGCAGCTGCCCGTCGGTGCCGCCATGGTGTGGATCGACTACCTGTTCGGCGGGGCCGGCCGCGGCGACGACCGCGAGGGCCGCGAGCTCACCGAGATCGAGTTCACCTTGGTCAAGGACCTGCTGCAGCACACCCTCGGCGACCTGGGCTACGCGTTCGCGCAGATCACCCCGCTCGAGGTGACGGTGCGCTCGGTGCAGTACAACCCGCAGTTCGTGCAGGCCGTGCCCGCCGGTGACGCGGTGCTCGTCGCCCAGTTCACGGTGCGCACCGCCGAGCGGGAGGACACCGCCACGTTCATGCTGCCCGCCGAGCTGCTGCTCACCGCGGTGCGCGCCTCCGAGGGTGGTGACGGCCGGTCCGAGGAGGACCGTCGGGCCGCGCTGGCCGCCCAGGCCGACCTGGAGAAGGCCGTCCAGGAGGTCCCGGTGCCGGTGGCGGTGCGGTTCACGCCCATCACCGTCCACCCCCGCGACGTGGTCGACCTGCAGGTCGGCGACGTGCTTCCCCTGTCCCACCCGTCGAGCCGTCCGCTGGACGTGGTGGTCGACGGGGTCGTGCTCGCCCGTGCCGCCGCCGGCAGCCACGGGTCCCGGCTCGCCTGCCAGGTCGTCACCGTCGAGGAGATCCACTGATGAACACCACGCTCGCCACGGCAGAGCTCGCGGCGCGGGCCGCGCAGGCCGCCGCCGTCCTCGTGCCCTCGACGGTGCCGCTGACCGCGGTGCCGGCCGCGGGCGAGGTGCCCGCGTCGGACGCCGTGGCCATCGTCGCCTCGTTCGTCGGCTCGCCCAGCGCCGAGCTGGCCATCATCGCCGGTGACGCGGTCACCGATGCGATCGCCGCGGGCCAGGAGGCCGGTGCGGCGCTGGGGCCGGCCGAGGCGCTGCGTCCCGCGCTGGAGGCCGCCACCCACGAGCTGGGTGCCGGGGTGCTGGACACCGCGCGCACCGAGACGACCGCGGACGTGATCGGCGCGGACACCGAGCTGTTCGCGCTGCAGCACGAGGGCGTCACGCTCGCCTGGTTCGCGGTGCGGCTGCGCGGCCCGCAGGTCACCCGCCCAACCGCCAACCACGTGCCTTCGCAGCGCGCCAGCATGCGCGTGCTCTACGACGTCGAGATGACCCTCACCGCCGAGATCGGCCGGACCCGGCTGCCCGTGCGCCAGGTGCTGGACCTGACGCCCGGCGCGATCCTCGAGCTGGACCGCACCGCGGGCAGCCCCGCGGACATCATGGTCAACGGTCGGCTGATCGCCCGCGGCGAGGTCGTCGTCGTCGACGAGGACTACGGCGTGCGGATCACCGAGATCGTCGCCGGCACGGAGTCGGTCGGCTGATGGAGGGGCCGCTGCTCGTGCTGCGTGTGCTGCTCGCACTCGTCTGCGTCATCGGGATCATCTGGTACGCCGGTCGGCGGCTGGGTGGCCAGACGCAGGCGCGGCGTGCCTCGCACGAGCCGAGCGTGCGGCTGGTCGGTCGTCAGACCATCGGCCGGCACAACGGCGTGGCCGTGGTGGCCGTCGGTACCCGCCGGATGCTCGTCGGCTACGGCGACACGCAGGTGACGATGCTCGCCGAGCTCGACCCGGTCGAGGAGGAGGCACCGGTCGCGGCGCCGGCGGCCGTGCTGCCGCGCCCGCGGCGCACCCCTGTACCCACGGCATCCCCGAGCACCACGCCCGTGTCCTCGACGGCCGTCGACTCGCCCCTGGACGCCCCGATGCCCGACGTCGAGCTGCGCGAGCCTGCGCTCGTGG
Source organism: Cellulomonas soli (assembly GCF_052036975.1). Taxonomy (GTDB): domain Bacteria; phylum Actinomycetota; class Actinomycetes; order Actinomycetales; family Cellulomonadaceae; genus Cellulomonas; species Cellulomonas soli_A. The sequence goes on along the minus strand of NZ_JBQIAR010000003.1, from coordinate 183,285 downwards.
GTGCCGTCGTGCCCCGCACCGCAGGTCCGACCTCCGCGCTGCACGGCTCGCTGCTCGCGCCGACGACGTGGCGCCAGACCTGGCAGGCCCTGCAGGAACGCACGGTGCGCCGGTGAACCTGCTGACCCTGGGCGTGGCCCTGCTGCCGTACGCCCCCGTGGACCCCACGGCGCCCACCGCGCCCGGCGCGCCCGCCCTGGGCGAGTCGGTGACCGTGGGCCTCAACGGCGTCAACGGCACGCCGTCCAGCTCGATCGTGGTGCTGCTGGCCATCACGGTGCTGTCCGTGGCGCCGTCGCTGCTGATCATGATGACGAGCTTCACCAAGATCTTCGTCGTCCTGACGATCACCCGGAACGCGCTCGGCCTCCAGGGTGTGCCGCCCAACCAGGTGCTGGCCGGGCTCGCCCTGTTCCTGTCGCTGTTCATCATGGGACCGGTGCTGTCCGACGTGAACGACACCGGGGTGCAGCCCTACCTGGCGGGCGAGCTGACGTTCTCCCAGGCGGTCGACGTCGGCAAGGCGCCGCTGCAGGACTTCATGCTGGAGCACACGCGCGAGTCGGACCTGGCGCTGATCACGCGGGCCGCCGAGCTGGAGAACCCGCAGTCGCCCGAGGACGTGCCGTTCACGACGCTCGTGCCGGCGTTCATGCTCTCCGAGCTGCGGGCCGCGTTCATCATGGGCTTCGTCATCTTCGTGCCGTTCCTGGTCATCGACCTGGTGGTCTCGGCGTCGCTGATGTCGATGGGCATGATGATGCTGCCGCCGACGATGGTGTCGTTGCCGTTCAAGCTGCTGCTGTTCGTGCTCGTCGACGGCTGGGGCATGGTCCTCACCTCGCTCGTCGGCTCCTACGCGGGCGGCGGGTGATCGCGCATGGACACCACCGCCGTCCTCGACATCGGCATGGACGCCCTGATCCTGGCCGCCAAGCTCTCTGCACCCGTGCTGGTCACCGCGCTGGTCGTCGGCTTCATCGTCTCGCTGGTGCAGTCCGTGACCCAGATCCAGGAGGTCACGCTCTCCTTCGTGCCCAAGGCCATCGCGGCGGCGATCGCCCTCATGGTCGCCGGGCACTGGATGATCGCCGAGCTGGTCACGTTCACGCAGGAGCTGATGGCGCGCATCCCGGCCCTGGTCGGGGGCTGACGTGGACCCCGTCGCGGTCACGCTGCCCCTGGCGGAGCTGGAGACGACGATGCTCGCCGGCGTGCGCATGGCCGCGTTCCTGGTCATCGCCCCGCCGTTCGCCCACCGGGCGATCCCCGGCGCCGTCAAGGTCGTCCTGGCGATCGGCCTTGCCCTCGCCGTCGGACCGCGGCTCGAGGCGCTGCCCTCGGACACCACACCGGTGTTCGTCGGCGCGCTCGTGCTGCAGGCCGCGATCGGTGCCGGTCTGGGGTTCCTGGTCGCGCTGGTCTTCGACGCGATCCAGTCGGCCGGGGCGCTGATCGACGTGTTCGGCGGGTTCCAGATGGGTCAGGCGTTCGACCCGATGAGCATGACCAACGGTGCGCAGTTCGCGCGGCTGTACCAGATGACGGCCCTGACCCTGCTGTTCGCCTCGAACGCCTACCAGCTGGTCCTGGCCGGCCTGGTGCGCACCTTCGACGCGTTGCCGCTGGGTGTCGGGCTCGACATGCCCGCGTTCTCCTCGACGCTCGTGGAGAGCACCACCCAGATGTTCGTCGCGGCCCTGCAGATCGCCGGGCCGCTGCTGGTCGTGCTGTTCCTCGCCGATGTCGGCCTGGGCCTGCTGACCCGGGTGGCACCGGCGCTCAACGCTTTCGCGATGGGCTTCCCGCTGAAGATCTTGCTCACCCTGACGTTCGGCTCGTTCGCCTACCTGGCGCTGCCGCACGTGGTGGAGACCCTGACCGGGCGTTCGCTCGGGGCGATGCTGGGGGTGCTGCCGTGAGCGACGGCCAGGAGCGCAACCAGAAGGCCAGCCCGCAGCGCATGAAGGACGTGCGACGCAAGGGCGGCCTGTCCACGTCGCAGGACCTGTCCGCCTGGGTGGGTCTGGGCGTCGCGATGCTCATGCTCCCCGGGGTCATCTCGCGCGCCCGGAGCGCCGCCGTCGGGCAGCTGGCGACCGTGCGTGACGTGGCCCTCGACCCGGCCTCCGTGAGCGTCACCCAGGTGCTCGGCGACGGCCTGCGCTCGATCGTGCCGACGTTGGCCCCCCTGCTGGCGGTCGTCGCGCTGGCCGCCGTGGCGGTCGCGGCCGCGCAGGGCGGCATCCACGTGCGCAAGCTCAAGCTGCACGTGGAGCACCTGAACCCCACGGCCGGCGCCAAGAAGCTGTTCGGCCCGCAGGCGTGGTGGCAGGGCGTCAAGACGTTGCTGAAGACCGGTGTGGTCGCGCTCGTGCTGCTGGTCGTCGTGCAGGGCCTGGTGCCCGTGCTGACCGTGTCGGGGCGCCTGCCGTTGCAGCAGCTGCTCGACACGGCCGCCGGCGGCACCGCGAGCCTGCTGCGGTTCGGCATCGTGGCCGGTCTGCTGCTCGGCGTGGCCGACCTCGTCGTGGTCATGAAGCGCAACCGCAAGCAGACCCGCATGACCTTGCGCGAGGTCAAGGAGGAGCACAAGAAGTCCGAGGGCGACCCGCAGGTCAAGGGCGCGATCCGGGCCAAGCAGATGGCCATGAGCCGCAACCGCATGATGGCCGCGGTCGCGCAGGCCGACGTGGTCCTGGTCAACCCCACGCACGTGGCCGTCGCACTGCGCTACGAACCCGGCTCCGGCGCCCCGAAGGTCGTCGCCAAGGGCTCCGGGGCGCTCGCGGCCCGCATCCGCGCCGAGGCCACCGAGCACCAGGTGCCGATGGTCGAGGACATCCCCCTGGCCCGCGCGCTGCACGCGGCGTGCGAGGTGGGCCAGGAGATCCCCGAGCACCTGTTCACCGCTGTGGCCCGCGTGCTCGCGTTCGTCATGGCCCTGCGCCGACGCGGCGCCAGCACCGGCCAGCACCGGGTCCCCGGCGGCACCGCGCTGCCCGCCGAGGCCCCCACCGACCACCGTGCCGCCGCACGTGAGGCCAAGCGCCGCGCCCGCGCCGCCCGTGCCGCACGCCGCGCGCCGGCCATCCGCACCACACCCGTGACGACCCCGCTCGACCCGACGGAGGCCCGCCCGTGAAGAACCGGCCGATCGCCCAGATGGCAGTGCCCGCCGGCGTCGTCGGCATCGTGCTGCTGCTGGTCATCCCGCTGCCCTCGCAGATGCTCGACGTGCTGCTCGCCGTGAACATCACCGCCTCGCTGGTGATCCTCATGACCAGCATGTACGTCAAGCGACCGCTCGACTTCTCGATCTTCCCCTCGCTGATCCTGGTGTTCACGCTGTTCCGGCTCGGCCTGAACGTGGCCTCCACCCGGCTCGTGCTGCGTGACGGGTTCGCGGGCGAGGTGATCGACGCGTTCGGGCACTTCGTGGTCGGCGGGTCGCTGGTCATCGGCCTGGTGATCTTCCTGATCCTGGTCGTCATCCAGTTCGTGGTCATCACCAACGGCGCCGGCCGTGTCGCCGAGGTCGGCGCCCGGTTCACCCTCGACGCGATGCCCGGCAAGCAGATGGCCATCGACGCCGACCTCAACTCGGGTCTCATCGACGAGGACACCGCCCGCAAGCGCCGCTCCGACGTGGCCGCCGAGGCCGACTTCTACGGCGCCATGGACGGTGGGTCGAAGTTCGTCAAGGGCGACGCGATCGCCGGCATCATCATCACCGTCATCAACCTCATCGGCGGCTTCGTCATCGGCATGCTGCAGATGGGCCTGACCGCGCAGGAGTCGCTGGAGAAGTTCAGCCTGATGACCATCGGCGACGGCCTGGTCACGCAGATCCCCGCGCTGCTGCTGTCGGTGTCCACCGGCATCGTCGTCACCCGCGCCACGGCCGAGGGCGACATGGGCACGGCGGCCGCCACCCAGCTGCTGCAGTCCAAGCAGGCCCTGTACATCGCCGGTGGGGGAGCTATCGCGCTGGCGCTGCTGCCCGGTATGCCGAAGCTGCCGTTCCTGCTGGTCGGCTGCGGTCTGCTGGTCCTGGCCCAGCGGGTGCGGGCCTCGCAGGCGCGTGAGGAGGAGGCCGCGCTCGCGGCCGCAGCCAGCCCCACCGTGGCCGCCGGCGGCACCCCGGCCGACACCCCCGAGCAGCTCATCGAGCAGATGCGCGTGCACACCCTCGAGGTGCTGCTCGCCCCCGACCTGGTCGACCTGGTCGGCCAGGGCCCCGAGGCGGACCTGCTGGCCCGTGTGCGCGGCCTGCGCCGCAAGATCGCCCTCGAGCTGGGCATCGTCGTGCCGCCCGTGCGCACCCGCGACAGCGTCGACCTGCCGCGCTCCACCTACGTGGTGCGCATCGCCGGCGTCGAGGTCGGCCGCGGCGAGGCCCCCGGCGGGCGCGTGCTGGCCCTCGGCGACGACCTGGCCTCGCTGCCCGGCACGCTGGTCACCGAGCCCGTGTTCGGGCTGCCCGGCAAGTGGGTGCCCGCCGAGCTGCGGCACGCCGCCGAGCTGACCGGTGCCACGGTCGTCGACCGCGTGTCGGTGCTCATCACGCACCTGGGTTCGCTCATCACGCAGAACGCCGGCCGCCTGCTCGGCCGGGAGGACGTGCGGATGCTCACCGAGGCGCTCAAGCGGGTCAACCCCTCGGTCGTCGAGGAGCTCGTGCCCAGCCTGCTCACGCTGGGGGAGGTGCAGCGCGTGCTGCAGGGCCTGCTCGCCGAGGAGGTCCCCATCCGCGACCTGGCCCGCATCTACGAGGCGCTGTCGTTGCGCGCCCGCACCTCGACCGACCCCGAGGGGCTCGTGGAGGCCGCCCGTGCCGCGCTCGGCCCGGCGCTGGCCCAGCCGCACGTGCAGGACGGTGCGCTGCGCGTCGTCACGCTGGAGCCCGTGCTCGAGCACCAGCTGCTCGAGCAGCTGCGCCCGGGGGAGGGCGGCTCGCACCTGCTCGTCGAGCCCGGGGTCCTGGACGCGATCCTCAACCAGCTGCGTCAGGTCGTCGCGACCGCCGAGAGCGACGGCCGGCCCGTCGTGCTGGCCTGCGCGCCCGCGATCCGGCCCGCGCTGCGCCGCCTGGTCTCGCTCGGCCTGCCCCGCCTGCCGGTCCTGGCCTACGGTGAGGTCACCGGCACGGGGGTCACCATCGAGACCGCAGGGGTGGTGAGCAGTGGCCACGCGATTGCTGCTTGAGGGCGCCGACCTGACCGAGCTGCTCGCGCACGTGCGCGACGAGTACGGCCACGGCACCAAGGTGGTCCGTGCCGAGCGCATCCGCTCCGGCGGGTTCGCCGGGTTCTTCGCCAAGGAGCGGTACGAGCTGACCGTCGACGTCCCCGAGACGCCCCCGCCGCTGACGCTCACGGCCCGTCGACGGGCCGCGGCCGGCCTCGACGGGCTGCTGGCCGCCGCGGACGCCGCCGACGTGCTGCCCGACGGCACACCCGCCGGGTCCCTCGACCTCGGGACGTCCACGCTCGCGGAGTCCTCCTCGGGCGGTGACCAGGCCCCGGGCGGTGAGCTGCCCGCCGCCGGACCGCGCGTGTCGACCGGCGGTGCCGAGTTCGCCTCCGTGCTCGACCTGGTGCGGTCCATGGCGGGCGCCCCGGCGCCGGCCGACATCGAGGTGCCCGCACCGTTCGAGCCGATGGCCCCACCGTCCGCGCGGCCCACCCGACGGGTGGGGGACACCGGTGACGCCGCCGCCGACGAGGCAGGCGCCGACGAGGTGAACGCCGACGACTCCGGCCCGGACGGGGTCGCCACAGGCACACGCGAGACGCGCCCCGGCAGCACGGACACGGCACCGGCTGCACCGGACCGCCAGTCAGCGGCCGACGAGGGCGCCCTGCGCGACGACCTGCACCGGCTCGGCGTGCCCGACCGGCTGCTCGAGGGCAGCCCCCTCACGGTGCCCGCCGTCGTCGCCCGCATCCCCGTGGTCACCGCACCCTCGCGCGCCCCGGGCACCGTGGTCGTGGTCGTCGGCACGGGCGCCGACGTCGACGCCGTCGCCCCGGTGCTCGCCGATCGGCTGAGGTGCGCCCCGGACGCCGTCGTGCGTGCCGGGACCGTCGGCAGCCGACCCGACGACCTGCCGGCGGACGCCCGCCCGCGCGGTTCCGCCGGCCGCCCCGGTGCGCCGCTCGCCTCGCCGCAGGCCGTCGCCCGGTGGCGCCGTACCGCCGACGAGGCCCCGCACGCCTGGGTCGTCGCGCTCGCGGTGGGCCCCACGCAGGCCGACCGCACGGCCGCCGCCGGTCTGCTGCGAGGGCTGCGCGGCGACACCGTGTGGGCCGTGGTCGACGCCCGCACCAAGGCCGCCGACGTGCGCCGGTGGACCGACGAGGTGGCTGCCCAGCGGCCCGAGCGCACCGTCGACGCGGTGGCCGTGCGGGGGCTGTTCGACACGGCGGAGCCCGGCACGGTGCTCGACCTGGGGGTGCCGGTCGCCTGGATGGACGGTGTGCCGGCCACGTCGTTGGCGTGGGCCTCCGTGCTGTCCGCGAGCCTGGCGGGCGCCGCCGTGCCCGACGCCGGCTGGGGCTGACCGGCCCGCCGTCGCCGTCTACCGCCCGTCCGGGCGGTAAGGTCGCCGCATGCTCGTGCTCAGCCGTCGTGTCGGGGAACGTCTCGTCATCGGCGACGGGATCGTCCTCACGGTGATCGAGGTCCGGGGCGACGGCGTCCGACTGGGCATCGACGCCCCCCGTGACGTGCGCGTGCACCGGGCCGAGGTGCTCGAGGCCGTGCAGGCCGCGAACGCCGAGTCCGCCACGAACGACGACGCCGAGGCCGCGGCGACCGCAGCCGCCCTGCGTCGACTGGTCCCGCCGGCAGCGGGCCTCACCCCCGAGGACCCCTCAGCAACATCCTCCGACGACCGATGAGGTCGTTCGCCGGGACACACGGTCCACGGCGGTCGGGAGGAAGCCGTGGAGGACGTCGACGAGATCGTCCGTGAGTTCCTGGTCGAGAGTCACGAGAACCTCGACCAGCTGGACCGCGACCTGGTCGCACTCGAGGAGTCGCCGGGATCGCGCCCGCTGCTGAGCAGCATCTTCCGGACGATCCACACCATCAAGGGGACCAGCGGGTTCCTCGCGTTCGGCAAGCTCGAGAAGGTCACCCACATCGGGGAGAACCTGCTCGTGGAGCTGCGGGACGGACGCCGCCAGATGGACCAGCGCACGACGGACGTGCTGCTGCTCCTGACGGACACGGTGCGCGAGATCCTGCAGGCCATCGAGGTCGACGGCACCGAGGGGGCCGTGTCGGTGGATGCCTGCATGGCGGCCCTGGAAGCCGTGCGGGCCGAGGTGCCGGGCGACGAGCCCGCCGCCGAGCCCCCCGCCGCGCCCGCACCGGTCGACGTCGCACCGGCGACGCCCGCACCGGTCGAGCCCGCCGCCGAGCCGGCTGAGCCCGCTCAGCCCGTGGCCGAGGCCCAACCCCCCCAGCCCGCACCCGTCGCCGAGGCGCCCGTCCAGGACGCACCGGCCCCCGCCGTCGAGGAGGTGGTCCCGGTGGTCGCAGAGCAGCCCGCACCGGTACCCACACCCGCCGCGCCCGCTGTGGCGGCCCCCGCCGCCGCCGGGCCCGTGCTGCCTGCCCAGGGCCGTCCGCCCGTCGTGGAGCAGGCCCCCGTCGAGGAGGTCGGCACCCTGCGCGGTGCCGCCGACACCTCGATCCGTGTCGACGTCGACCTGCTCGACGCGCTCATGCGTCAGGTCGGCGAGCTGGTGCTGGCCCGCAACCAGATCAGCCGGCTGGCCACGGGCACCGAGGACGTCGACCTGGCCCGCTCCGCGCAGCGCCTCAACCTCATCGCCGGTGAGCTGCAGGAGGGCGTCATGAAGACGCGCATGCAGCCCATCGAGCACGTGTGGTCGAAGATGCCGCGCATCGTGCGTGACCTGGCCGCCGCCTGCCACCGCGAGGTGCAGCTGGAGATGACCGGTGGTGACACCGAGCTCGACCGGGGTCTGCTCGAGGCCGTCAAGGACCCGCTGACGCACCTGGTGCGCAACGCGGTCGACCACGGCATCGAGCCGGCCGACGAGCGCACCGCGGCGGGCAAGCCCGCCAAGGGCCTGCTGAGCCTGCGTGCGTACCACGCGGGCGGTCAGGTGGTCGTGGAGGTCGCCGACGACGGTCGTGGCATCGACACCGACAAGGTCTCCGCCAAGGCCCTGCAGCGTGGTCTGCGGACTGCCGAGCAGCTGGCCGCGGCCAGCCAGGCCGAGCTGCTCCAGCTGCTGTTCCTGCCGGGCTTCTCCACCGCCGAGGCCGTCACGAACGTCTCCGGACGTGGCGTCGGCATGGACGTGGTCCGCACCAAGATCGAGGGCATCGGCGGGAACGTCGACGTCGAGTCGGTCGTGGGTGTCGGCACGGTCTGGCGGCTGCGCATCCCGCTGACGCTGGCGATCATGCCGGCGCTCACCGTGGAGTGCTCCGGTGACATGTACGCGGTGCCGCAGGTCAACCTGCTCGAGCTCGTCGCTCTCGACGGGCAGGGGCAGCGCGCCGGGTCGGGCATCGAGTACGTGCACGCCGCACCGGTGTACCGGCTGCGCGGTGAGCTGCTCCCGCTGGTCTCGCTCGCGTCGGTGCTGCAGCTCGACGGTGCCGGCAGCGGCGACGCGGTGCCCGACCAGCCGGCCGTGATCGCGGTCGTGCAGGCCGACCACCAGCGCTTCGGCCTGCTGGTCGACCGGGTGCTGAACACCGAGGAGATCGTCGTCAAGCCACTCTCGGCCCGGTTGAAGTCCATCGGGGCGTACTCCGGGGCGACGGTGCTCGGTGACGGCCGCGTCGCGCTGATCCTCGACGTGCAGGCCCTGGCCCGCCGGGCGATGGTCGGCGAGATCGACGGCATGACCCGCGACCAGGCCCGCGCGCAGGCTCAGACCACCCGTGCCACCGAGGTCGAGCAGGTGCTCGTCGTGGGCATCGGCGGCGGCCGTCGGGTCGCGATGCCGCTGGCGTCCGTGGCCCGCCTGGAGCACGTGGAGGCCACGCAGGTCGAGCTGGTCGGTGGGCGCGAGGTCGTGCAGTACCGCGGCACGATCCTGCCGCTGGCCCGGCTTGACCGGATCCTCGGGGCGTACGGCTCCGAGCAGTCCGACGAGCTGCTGGTCGTGGTCTACAGCCGCGGCGGGCGCAGCGTCGGCATGGTCGTGCACGAGATCGTCGACATCGTCGACGACGACGCCGGGCGGCACTCCGACATCGAGGACGCGGGCCTGGTCGGCTCGACGGTCCTCGGTGACCGGGTCACCGAGCTGCTCGACGTGCGCACGGCGATCCTCGCGGCGGATGCCGCGTTCTACGACGACCCGGCCGTCGACGATGGTCTGGTCGCCCACTCCGACCTGGTGGGAGCGAACCGATGAGCCAGTACGTGACGTTCACGCTGGACGGCAGCCTGTACGGGATCGACGTGCTGCGTGTGCAGGAGGCCCTGCGCTCGCACACCCGCACCCGTGTGCCGCTTTCCCCCGACACGGTGGCCGGTCTGGTCAACCTGCGTGGCCAGGTCGTCCTCACCGTCGACCTGCGCACGCGCCTGGGCCTGGCCCGTCGCGCCGACGCCGAGCCGATGATGGTCGTGGTGCAGGTGGCCGGCGAGCCGGTGAGCCTGCTGGTCGACGAGATCGGCGACGTCGTCGACGTGGGCCCGGAGACCTTCGAGGCGCCGCCCGAGACGCTCGCGTCGGGGATGCGCTCGCTGGTGCTGGGCGCGCACAAGCGCGAGGAGGGTCTGCTGCTGATCCTCGACGTGGATCAGGCCGCCGCGGCCTGACCCCTCGGATGACCGGCCTGCCACGACGGTGGGTGGCCGGCGGTGCACGACCACGAGGCCCGTACCCCGCCCCCGGGGGTGCGGGCCTCGTGCCGTGCCCGTGGCCTGCGCCTGGGTACTTGGACCCAGGTGCAGGCCTTTCACCCGGTGGTTACCGGTGAGTCACACTCACGAGGTCCCCCGGATGGCCGATCGGACTTCTGTCGAGGCCACCGGGGTCTCGTCGGGAGGAGTCACCATGTCGTCTTCGACGATCGGCGCTGCGACGCCGTCGCTGCGAGCCTCGCGCCGACCGCGGTCGGCCTGGTTCGGCGACCGCGGTGTGCGCACCAAGATCCTGTCCCTCATGGCGCTCGCGGTGGTCCTGTCCGCTGGCGTCGGCACGTTCACGCTGATGCAGCTGAAGACGGTCGCCGACCAGACGCGTTCCATCGCGGACATCGTCAACGACATGCAGGCGCCGTTGCAGACCGTGCACCAGGGCCAGCTCAAGGGCCGCATGATCGCGGCGCAGATCGCCGCGGTCCGCTCGCCGGAGGCCGAGGAGGCGTGGGTCGCGGACCAGGCGGAGAACGACGCCGAGGTCGACGCCGCGATCGCCGCGTTCGAGGAGGCCGGCGGCACGATCGTCCAGCCGTGGGCCGACTTCGTCCCCGCGTACCAGGCGTGGCGCGAGGCTCGTGACTCCCAGCTGGTCCCGGCCGCGCTGGCGAACGACGTTCCCGAGTACGAGCGGGTGCTCGAGGAGGTCACGGAGCCGCTGAAGGACACGTACGTCGACGCGCTCGACGCGACGGCGGCGGACATCGACAACTACATCGACGGTGTGGGCACCCAGGCCGAAGCTCAGGCGTCCCGGGCGATCACCATCGTCGTGGTCGTGCTGGTGGCCTCCGCAGCGCTGCTCGCGCTGGTCGGCTGGGTCATCGCCCGGCAGATCCGTCGGGCGACCGACCGCGTGCAGCGCGCGCTGACCGCCATGGCGGACGGCGACCTGACGGTGCGCGCCGACGTGACCTCGGCCGACGAGCTGGGCCAGATGGCGGCGTCGCTGACCAGTGCGCAGGACGCGCTGCGGGCGACCCTGTCCGGTGTCGTGGAGACCGCGGCGTCGGTCGCGGCGGCGGCCGAGGAGCTCTCGGCGGCGTCGTCGCAGGTGTCGGCGGGTTCGGAGGAGACCTCGGCGCAGGCCGGTGTGGTCGCGGCGGCGGCCGAGCAGGTCAGCCGCAACGTGCAGGCGGTGGCTGCTGGTGCCGAGGAGATGGGCGCGTCGATCCGGGAGATCGCGCAGAACGCGACGGAGGCGGCGAAGGTCGCCGGGGCGGCCACGACCGTGGCGGCGTCGGCCAACGACCAGGTCGCCCGCCTGGGTGCCTCCAGCCAGGAGATCGGCAACGTCGTCAAGGTGATCACGTCCATCGCGGAGCAGACGAACCTGCTGGCGCTCAACGCCACGATCGAGGCGGCCCGCGCAGGCGAGGCCGGCAAGGGCTTCGCCGTGGTGGCCGGGGAGGTCAAGGACCTGGCCTCGGAGACGGCCAAGGCGACCGAGGACATCGCCCGCCGGGTCGAGGCCATCCAGGCCGACACCACCGGTGCGGTGGCCGCGATCGGGGAGATCGCCTCCATCATCGCCTCCATCAACGACTACCAGCTCACGATCGCCTCGGCGGTCGAGGAGCAGACGGCCACCACCAACGAGATGTCCCGCGGTGTGGCCGAGGCCGCCACCGGGTCCGGCGAGATCGCCGTCAACATCACGGGTGTCGCCTCCGCGGCGCACACGTCGTCGCAGGTGCTCGGTCAGATGGGCGGCTCGGTCTCCGAGCTGGCGCAGATGGCCGCCGACCTGCGCAGCCGGGTGGACGCCTTCACCTTCTGAGGCCCCAGCACCCGCAGGGACCAGCACGACGGCACGGCCACCCCGGTCAGCGGGGGGCCGTGCCGTCGTCGTTCAGGCGACCGTCGTGTACCGCACCTCGTGCAGCCCGACCGTGCCGGCCACCGGCAGCACCCCCACGACCCGCCCGGTGAACCCACCGGCCACCTCGGTCGACAGGTAGCGCCCGTCGAGGGCCGCCAGGCGCACGTAGCCGTCCGGCCCGTCGACCCCGAGCTCGATGTCGTCAGGCCCCTCCGGGAAGCCCTGCGGCCCGTCGGACGGGTCGGTGCTGCGCACGTGCAGCACCACCCGGTCCTCGCCCGGGGCGGCGACCTCGTGGACGACCTGCTCGAACGGGCCCACCTGGACGCGCACCCGCACACCGGTCGGGTCGGCCTCGAGGGCGTACCAGTGGCGCGAGTCCACTCGCACCACCAGACGGGCGGTGCCGGCGCTCACGTCGAGGACCGCCTGCACGTGCCAGCGCGGGTCGCGTGCCCGCACCGACAGCAGCCGCGGCTCCGGGCCCGGCTCGGCGGCGGCGTGCAGCAGCAGCGGGCCGTCGCCCTCGCGGCTGGTGAACGAGTCCGGGTGGGCCCCCGGGCACACCCACCGGGGGTGCAGCGGACCGGCGGGGAACGTCTCGACGAACGAGTGGTCCTGCGGTTCGACCGTGAACCGGTCCTCGACGAACACCGGCCATCCGTCCACCCAGTCGATGCCCGTGAGGAAGGTCTCCCGGCCGTTGACGTGGTACAGCGGCGTCCAGCCGGCCGTCCGCACCCCCAGGTGCACCGCGGCCCAGCTGCCGTCGGCCAGCTCCACCATGTCCGCGTGCCCGGTGCTCTGCACGGGCCACCCGGTGCTGCGGTGCGTCAGCACCGGGTTGGTGGGCGCACCCTCGAACGGGCCGGTGACGTGCCGCGAGCGCGCCACCGACGCGCAGTGCCCGCGCTCCGTGCCGCCCTCGGCGATCAGCAGGTACCACCAGTCGCCGACCCGGTACAGGTGCGGCGCCTCGGGGCTGGCCAGTCCGGTCCCGCTCCACAGCGAGCGCGGCTCGGTCAACGAGGCCCCCGTCGTGGTGTCCAGCTCGACCTGCAGGATCCGGCTGGCGCCGTCGGCGTACGCCGCCCATGTCAGGTAGCAGCGACCGTCCTCGTCCCACGCCAGGTCGGGGTCGATGCCCAGCAGGCCCGGGGTGCGCACCGGGTCGGACCATCCCTGACGGGGGTCGGTGGTGGTGACGATCAGGTGCCCGAGCCCGTCGCCGGCCGAGACGTCGGTGGTGATCAGCCAGAACCGCCCGTCGTGGTGCCGCAGGGTCGGGGCGTAGACACCGCGGTTGCTCACCAGGCCCGCGGTGGGCAGCTGGGTGGGTCGCTCGAGCGCGTTGCCGACCTGCTCCCAGTGCACCAGGTCGCGGCTGTGGAACACCGGGACCCCGGGCACGTACTCGAACGACGACGTCGCGAGCCAGTAGTCGTCGCCGACCCGGCAGATGGTCGGGTCGGGGTGGAACCCGGCGATGACGGGGTGCTCGTTCATGCTCTCCCTCGGGGTGGCGGTCGGCCGCGACGATGCGGTGGCGACGGGTGATACGGGTGGCGGCCGGCCGTGCAGCGGTGACGGCCGCGCGCACGTCACAGTCAACCGCACCGCTGCGACCTGCGGTTCCACCCGGCAGGACGCTCGCGGTGCACGCAACCGCGTGATTCCGGTCAGTGAGCGGGCTGGGCGGCCGATGGGAAGGGCGCATACCCCCACACGTCTTGGAGCCCGCCTGTGTCGTCTGCCGCACCGCCCACCGCCCGCCGCCGCTTCGTCGACCGCCCCATCGGGGTCCGGATCGGGGTGGCGGTCGGCCTGCTCGCGCTGGTCGCCTCCGTGATGGGGGTCCTCGGCATCGTGGTCTCCCGCTCGTTGAGCGAGGGTCAGCAGCAGATGTACGACGAGTCCGTCGACCCGCTGGTCGCCCTCGCCGACATGCAGCGCGACGTGCAGGGCAGCCGGGTGCGGGCGAACGTGCTGGCGTTCGCGAACCCGCAGGACCGGGCCGACCTGGTCGCCGAGCTCGACGAGCGCGGTGCACATCTGATCGAGCAGGCCCAGGAGTACGCGGGGCAGGCGCTGACGGCTGACATGCAGGGGCCGTTCGTCGACGAGCTCACGGCGTTCCACGACGCGATCGACGACGAGTGGATGACCGCGATCCTGGCCTCCGAGAGCGGACAGGACGTCGACCTGCACGCGCTGTACGAGAGCACGCTGTACGCGCACGCCGACGCGGCGCTCGACATCCTCACCGCCGAGGGCGACGCGCGTGCCGCGCACGCCACCGAGCTCAACGACGCGGGCACGCGACAGGCCGCGAACCTGCAGCGCCTGCTGGTCATCGCCCTGCTGGTCGGTCTGGCGCTCGGCGGCTTCCTCGCGGTGCGCGTCGTGCGCTCGGTGGTGCGGACGGTCGCCGTGGTCGGGGAGAGCCTGGAGGCGCTCGCCGCCGGTGACCTCACCCGCCCGCCGGCCGTGGACACCCAGGACGAGCTCGGCCGCATGGCCGCCTCGCTCACCCGCGCGCTCGAGTGGTTGCGGCAGACCATGACCTCGGTCGGCGCCACCGCCGAGACCGTCGCCTCCGCCGCCGAGGAGCTCTCCGCCGGGTCGACGCAGGTCGCCGCCGGGTCGGAGGAGACCTCGGCGCAGGCGGGTGTCGTCGCCGCGGCCGCCGAGCAGGTCTCCCGGAACGTCGAGGCCGTCTCCACCGGTGCGGAGCAGATGGGGGCCTCGATCCGTGAGATCGCGCAGAACGCGACCGAGGCCACCCGGGTCGCCGCGCAGGCGGTGAGCTACTCGCAGACGACCGCGGACACCGTGAACGAGCTCGGGGCGTCCGCGCAGGAGATCGGCGCGGTCGTGAAGGTCATCACGTCCATCGCGGAGCAGACGAACCTGCTGGCGCTGAACGCGACCATCGAGGCCGCGCGCGCCGGTGAGGCGGGCAAGGGGTTCGCGGTCGTGGCCGGTGAGGTCAAGGAGCTCGCGCAGGAGTCCGCGCGGGCGGCCGAGGACATCGGGGCCCGCATCGCCAAGAACCAGGCGCAGACCGCCACGGCTGTCGCGGCGATCGGGGAGATCTCCCAGATCATCGCCTCGATCAACGACTACCAGCTGACCATCGCGTCGGCCGTCGAGGAGCAGACGGCCACGACGAACGAGATGAGCCGGAGCGTGACCGAGGCCGCCTCGGGCGCCCGCGAGATCGCAGAGAACATCGTCGGCGTCGCCACCGCCGCCGGCGCGACCAGTGCGGTCACCACCCAGATGACCGTATCCACCGCAGAGCTGGCCCGGCTCGCCGTCGACGTACGCGGCGCCGTCGGGCAGTTCACCTACTGACACCCGACGATGGGTGAGAGGAATCAGCGATGACAGGCAACAGGATGCGACGCAGGGCGGCCGCCCTCGTCCTGGGACTGACCGCCACCGCGGGTCTGGCGGGGTGCTCCGGCGCGTCGGGTGACGCCGCCGGCGACGCCCCCCTGGTCGGTGTCGCCATGCCCACGACGACGTCGGCCCGGTGGATCGCCGACGGGGAGAACCTGCAGCGCCAGCTCGACGCGCTCGGCTACACGGTCGAGCTGGAGTACGCCGAGGACGACGTGCCCACGCAGGTCGCGCAGCTGCAGGCGATGGTCGACGGCGGCGCCGACGCGCTGATCGTCGGGGCGATCGACGGCACCGCGCTGAAGGACGTGCTGGCGCAGGCGGCCGAGAAGGACATCCCGATCGTGTCGTACGACCGGCTGATCCGGGACTCGCCGGACGTCGACTACTACGCCTCGTTCGACAACTGGCGGGTCGGCGTCCTGCAGGCCAACTCGCTGCTGCAGGGCCTGGGTGTGCTCGACGCGTCGGGCCAGCGCACGGCTGCGTCGGGTCCGTTCGCCGTCGAGCTGTTCGCCGGCTCCTCGGACGACAACAACGCGACGGTGTTCTACAACGGCGCGATGTCGGTCCTCACCCCGCTGATCGACTCCGGTGTGCTCGTGGTGCCCTCGGGGCAGACGGACTTCGCCACGATCGCCACGCAGGGCTGGTCCGGTGACGTCGCCGCGGAGCGCATGGCCACGCTGCTGCCCGCGTACCAGGGCACCGGGCTGCACCTGGACGGTGTGCTCTCGCCGTACGACGGCATCTCCCGCAGCATCCTCGAGACCGTCTCGACGCTCGGAGGGCCGCTCCCGGTCGTCTCGGGTCAGGACGCCGAGCTCGACTCGGTGAAGTCGATCGTCGCGGGTGAGCAGTACGCGACGGTCTACAAGGACACCCGCCAGCTGGCCGAGGTCGCCGTCTCGATGGTGCGCGCGCTGCTGGACGGCACGGAGCCCGAGGTCAACGACACCGCCACGTACGACAACGGCCAGAAGGTCGTGCCCTCGTACCTGCTGGCACCGCAGCTGGTGACGGTCGAGAACTACGAGGCCGTGCTGATCGAGAGCGGCTACTACGAGGCGGCGGACCTGTGAGCGCCGGGTTCGTGAGCACGCGGGCAGCGCAGTCAGGTTCGGCACCCAGGACAGGCGGGACGACGACGATGGTCGGGACGAACGAGGAGTGGATTCCGCAGGGCGAGGCTCGCAGCAGCCGCGCGGCATGGTTCTGGGACCGCCCGGTGGGCGCCAAGATCGCTGTGGCGATGCTGGTGCTGGGCACCGTGTTCGCCATGGTCGGCGCGCTCGGCGCGGTGGCCCTGTGGCGGGCGGGCGAGAACCTGCGTGAGATGTCGGTGCTGACCGGTCAGCTGCAGTCGGCGATGTCGCAGCTGCGTGCCGACCAGGCGCGCAGCCACGTGCTGGTGCGCCGGGCCGCCTCGGCCTCGGACGAGGCCGTGCGCACCCAGCTGCTGGAGTCCTCGGCGTGGGTCGACGCGGACGTGGACCGTCAGGTCGCCACGATCGAGGAGTTCCCGCAGTCGGACACGGCGCAGTGGTCGGACTTCGTGGTCCGGTGGGACGCGTGGGTGGCCTACCGCGACACGACGCTGATGCCGCTGGTGCAGGCCGGTGACGAGGCGGGCCTCGCGGCGGCGATCGACGCCAGCGTCGCGGCCGACCCGGACTGGGCGGGCCGTGCGCTGTCGCTGGCCGAGGGCCAGGTCGGGGCGTCGGTCGACGAGATCCTGGCGGCCGGTCAGTCCGAGGTGGACCGCACGATCATGATCCTGGCGGTCTCGTTCATCATCGGCGCGTCGGTGTCCGGTCTGCTGGCGATGGCGGTCGTGCGGCGCCTGTCCCGCGCGGTGCGCGGGGTGGGGGCGGCGCTCGACGCCCTGGCCGAGGGTGACCTGACGGTGCACGCGCCGGTGGAGTCCGGTGACGAGACGGGTCGCATGTCGGCGTCGCTGGGCCGGGCCCAGGGTGCGTTGCGGGCCACGTTGTCCGGTGTCGTGGAGACGGCGGCGTCGGTGGCGGCGGCCTCGGAGGAGCTGTCGGCGGCGGCGTCGCAGGTGTCGGCGGGGTCGGAGGAGACCTCGGCGCAGGCGGGTGTCGTGGCGGCGGCCGCGGAGCAGGTGTCCCGCAACGTGCAGGCGGTGGCGGCTGGTGCGGAGGAGATGGGTGCCAGCATCCGGGAGATCGCGCAGAACGCGACGGAGGCGGCCAAGGTTGCCGGGGCGGCCACGGGGGTGGCGCAGGCCACCAACGAGCAGGTCGCCCGTCTGGGTGCCTCGTCGCAGGAGATCGGCAACGTGGTCAAGGTGATCACGTCCATCGCGGAGCAGACGAACCTGCTGGCGTTGAACGCGACCATCGAGGCGGCCCGGGCCGGGGAGGCCGGCAAGGGCTTCGCGGTGGTGGCCGGGGAGGTCAAGGAGCTGGCGCAGGAGACGGCCAAGGCCACCGAGGACATCGCCCGTCGGGTCGAGGCCATCCAGGCCGACACCACCGGCGCGGTGGAGGCCATCGGGGAGATCTCGGCGATCATCGCCAGCATCAACGACTACCAGCTGACCATCGCCAGCGCGGTCGAGGAGCAGACGGCGACGACCAACGAGATGTCCCGCGGTGTCGGCGAGGCGGCGACCGGGTCGGGTGAGATCGCGGTGAACATCACCGGCGTCGCCACCGCGGCCTCCACCTCGGCGCAGGTGCTCAGCCAGATGGGCGGTTCGGTCTCCGAGCTCGCGCAGATGGCCGCCGACCTGCGCGGACGGGTGGACGCGTTCACCTTCTGACGGGTCGCACGATCAGCCGGCGCCCGACGCCGGCGCACGCACACGGGGCGTGCCGAGAGAGGTCCTTCCACGGAGTTCTCACGGCACGCCCCGTGGCGTCGATGGGACGGACAGCAGGCTTTCGATCCGAGGAGCACCGATGAGCACCGCCCGCACCCCCGACGCCGGACGCCGAGCCTGGGCCGACCGGTCCGTGCTCACCAAGATCGTCGTGGTGGTGGCCGTCATGGCCGCCGCGGCCCTGCTGGTGACGACCGTCGCCCTGCAGGCCGTCAACGCCCTGCGCGCCGACGCCGCCGCGATGTACGAGTCGCGCGTGGTTCCCCTGACGCAGCTCACCGAGATCCAGCGCGCCTACCAGGGTGACCGCGCGCGCGTCATCCAGTACGGCATCGCGGACGCCGAGACGCGCGCCGAGCTGGCCACCGAGCTGGACGAGCGTCGGGTCGAGCTGGACGCCCTGGTCGAGGCCTACCGGGCCGTCGCGGTCGACGACGCTGCCGTCGACGCCATGGTCGGCGCGTTCGACGCCTACTACTCCGCCGCGCACGGTGAGCTGTTCCCGCTCGCGGACGCCGGCGACACCGAGGCGTTCGGTGCGTTCTTCCAGGAGACGATCCGACCGCTGACCACCGGGGTGATGGACGCGATCCAGGTCGAGACGGCCGCGCAGGAGGAGCAGGCAGCGGCCCTGTCCACGCACACCCAGGAGCTCGTGCAGACCTCGCGGGTGCAGGTGCTGGTCGCCTTCGGCATCGGTGCGCTGCTCGCGTTCGTCCTGGCGTTCGTCGTGGCCCGCTCGATCCGTCGTCGTCTCGACTCGACGGCCCGTGCGCTGGCGGCGGTGGGTGAGGGCGACCTGACCGTGGCGACCACGGTCGACGGCCAGGACGAGATCGGCCGCCTGGTGATCGCGCTGCAGACGACGCAGGACAGCCTGCGCGGTCTGGTCGCGGGTGTGGTGGCCACGGCGGGTTCGGTGGCGGCGGCCGCGGACGAGCTGTCGGCGGCGTCGTCGCAGGTGTCGGCGGGTTCGGAGGAGACCTCGGCGCAGGCCGGTGTCGTGGCCGCGGCCGCGGAGCAGGTCTCGCGCAACGTGCAGGCCGTGGCGGCTGGTGCGGAGGAGATGGGCGCGTCGATCCGGGAGATCGCGCAGAACGCGACGGAGGCGGCGAAGGTCGCCGGTGCGGCCACCACCGTGGCGGCCTCGGCCAACGACCAGGTCGCCCGCCTGGGCACGTCGAGCCAGGAGATCGGCAACGTGGTGAAGGTGATCACGTCGATCGCGGAGCAGACGAACCTGCTGGCGTTGAACGCCACGATCGAGGCGGCGCGTGCGGGGGAGGCCGGTAAGGGCTTCGCCGTGGTGGCCGGGGAGGTCAAGGACCTGGCCTCGGAGACGGCCAAGGCGACCGAGGACATCGCCCGCCGGGTCGAGGCCATCCAGGCCGACACCACCGGTGCGGTGGCCGCGATCGGGGAGATCGCCTCCATCATCGCCTCCATCAACGACTACCAGCTCACGATCGCCTCGGCGGTCGAGGAGCAGACGGCCACCACCAACGAGATGTCCCGCGGTGTGGCCGAGGCCGCCACCGGGTCCGGCGAGATCGCCGTCAACATCACAGGTGTGGCCACCGCCGCGCAGTCGTCGACCGCAGCCGTCGGGTCCGTCTCGGCGCAGGTCGCCGAGCTGGCCCAGCTGTCCGGAGACCTCCGCCAGCAGGTTGCCTCGTTCCGCCTCTGACGCGACCCGCTCGACCGCCCCGAGGGGTGGTGGCCACCGGGGGGTGAAATCTCCGGTTGTCACCCCCTTGGTGGTGTCGTCCTCGTCACACCTGGCCTGCCCCGGTCGATCAGTGAGGTGAGCGGCCCCGACGCCGCGCCCTCCGTCGAGGAGCACTCATGTCGCAGTCCGGATCCACCGCCAGGCGCACCGTGCGGGCCAAGGTGCTCGGGATCGTCGCAGCAGCCGCCGCGGTCGCGCTCACGCTCGGCGTGGTCGCCATGACCAGCACGACGCGTCTGCGCGCGACGACCGCCGAGATGGCGCAGACGCAGACCTCGGTGACCGCCTCGCTCAGCAACCTCAAGAACGCGCTGTGGACCATGCGCAACTCGGTCTCGGTGATCGGCATCTTCGTCGGCAGCGACGTCGAGGAGAAGGTCAGCGCCTACGTGGCCGCCAGCGACGGGCTCGACGAGGCCGTGACGGCGTTCACGGAGGCCTACGCGCAGTCCGGCGAGCAGTTGCCGGGGGACTTCGACGAGTTCCTCACCGCGCTCGATGGCTACCGCTCCGGTGTCGACGAGACGCTCGTGGTGCCGGCTCGCGCGGGCGACCGTGCCGGCTTCCAGGCGGCTCGCGACGGCCTGGGTGCCGTCGGTGGGCAGATGGTCGAGAGCCTGGGTGCGGTCGAGGTGACCGTGGCCGAGGACCTGGCCCGGGTGGCCTCCGACGCCGAGGCCGAGGCGACTCGCACCGTGGTGCTGATCGGCGTCGTGCTGGCGGCGGGCATCGTGCTGCTGGTGGTGCTCGGGCTGTGGTTCGCCGCCGCGCTGCGCCGCTCGGTGCAGTCGCTGCAGGTGGCGATCGACGCCCTGGCCACGGGTGACCTGACGGTGCGCGCCGAGGTGACCTCCTCGGACGAGCTGGGTCAGATGGCCCGGTCGCTGGGCACGGCCCAGGACGCGCTGCGGGCCACGCTGGCCGGTGTCGTGGAGACCGCCGGGTCGGTGGCGGCGGCGGCCGAGGAGTTGTCGGCGGCGTCGTCGCAGGTGTCGGCGGGTTCGGAGGAGACCTCGGCGCAGGCCGGTGTCGTGGCCGCGGCCGCGGAGCAGGTCTCGCGCAACGTGCAGGCCGTGGCGGCTGGTGCCGAGGAGATGGGCGCGTCGATCCGGGAGATCGCGCAGAACGCGACGGAGGCGGCGAAGGTCGCCGGTGCGGCCACGACCGTGGCGGCTTCGGCCAACGACCAGGTCGCCCGCCTGGGCACGTCGAGCCAGGAGATCGGCAACGTGGTCAAGGTGATCACCTCGATCGCGGAGCAGACGAACCTGCTGGCGTTGAACGCGACGATCGAGGCGGCGCGTGCGGGGGAGGCCGGTAAGGGCTTCGCCGTGGTGGCCGGTGAGGTCAAGGACCTGGCCTCGGAGACGGCCAAGGCGACCGAGGACATCGCCCGCCGGGTCGAGGCCATCCAGGCCGACACCACCGGTGCGGTGGCCGCGATCGGGGAGATCGCCTCCATCATCGCCTCCATCAACGACTACCAGCTCACGATCGCCTCGGCGGTCGAGGAGCAGACGGCCACGACCAACGAGATGTCCCGCGGTGTGGCCGAGGCCGCCACCGGGTCCGGTGAGATCGCCGTCAACATCACGGGTGTGGCCACCGCCGCCCAGTCGTCCACGCAGGCCGTGGGCGCGGTCTCCGACCAGGTCAGCGAGCTGGCCCAGCTGTCCGGCGACCTCCGCCGGCAGGTCGCCGCGTTCCGCTTCTGACCGGCCTCCTGCGAGGCAGCACGCAGTACCCACGAGAGGAGCCACCCGTGTCCATCGCACTCCCGAGCACCGAGGCCCTTGCCGTTGCACGCCGCCCCTGGGCGGATCGCTCGGTGCGGACCAAGATCCGGGCCGTGGCCGCGCTGGGCGCAGTCGTCGCCACCGTGGTCGGCGGCGTCGCGCTGGCCGGCTACGGGGCGCTCTCCTCGCGTACCCATGACCTGGCCGACCTGCAGGAGCTCTCGACGCAGGTCGGTGAGGTCAGGTTCCTCAACGGCGACATCGCCAGCTGGCAGCTGTCGTACATCTGGGACGTCTACCGGCTGGGTGCCGCCGAGGGCCTGGCCGACGGCTCGGCGAACCTGCAGGGCATGCGCGACTCGCGCGCCACGCTCGAGGACGCGCTGGCTGCCGTGGACACCAGCCTGCTGACGTCCTCCGAGCAGGAGACGTTCGCGCAGGTGCAGGACCTGTGGTCGCAGTTCGACGCGATCGACACCCAGATGCAGCAGACGTACGCCGCGGGCACGCCGGAGGCCCTGGCCGAGGCCGACGCGTTGCTGCTCGGCGACGGGTACACGGTCTACTTCGCCATCAGCGACGCCACCAAGGCGCTCGTCGACTCGCTGGGGGAGCGGACCTCGGCGGTGGTGGCTGATGCCGAGCACCAGGCCTCGCTGCTGCGGATCGTCGTGATCAGCGTGGTCGTGGCCGGTGCGGCCCTGGCGATGCTGGTCGGCTCGGTCGTGGCCGGGCGGATCCGCCGTGATGTCGGCGAGGTGCAGGGTGCTGTCGAGGCCCTGGCCGACGGCGACCTGACGGTGCCGCTGCACGTGCGTTCGCGCGACGAGCTCGGAGCGATGACGGCTGCCCTGGCGCGCGCCCAGGCGCAGCTGCGGGCGCTGCTGTCGGGGGTCGTCGAGACGGCCGGGGCGGTGGCGGCGGCCTCGGAGGAGCTGTCGATGGCGTCCTCGCAGGTGTCGGCGGGCTCGGAGGAGACCTCGGCGCAGGCCGGTGTCGTGGCCGCGGCCGCGGAGCAGGTGTCCCGCAACGTGCAGGCGGTGGCGGCTGGTGCCGAGGAGATGGGTGCCAGCATCCGGGAGATCGCGCAGAACGCGACCGAGGCGGCGAAGGTCGCCGGGGCGGCCACGGGGGTGGCGCAGGCCACCAACGAGCAGGTGGCCCGTCTGGGTGCCTCGTCGCAGGAGATCGGCAACGTGGTCAAGGTGATCACGTCCATCGCGGAGCAGACGAACCTGCTGGCACTGAACGCCACGATCGAGGCGGCCCGGGCCGGGGAGGCCGGCAAGGGCTTCGCGGTCGTGGCCGGGGAGGTCAAGGAACTGGCCCAGGAGACGGCCAAGGCCACCGAGGACATCGCCCGCCGGGTCGAGGCCATCCAGGCCGACACCACCGGCGCCGTGGAGGCCATCGGGGAGATCGGCGCCATCATCGCCAGCATCAACGACTACCAGCTCACCATCGCCTCCGCGGTCGAGGAGCAGACCGCCACCACCAACGAGATGTCCCGCGGGGTGGCCGAGGCCGCCACCGGGTCCGGCGAGATCGCCGTGAACATCACCGGCGTCGCCACCGCTGCCCAGTCGAGCACGCAGGCCATCGGTGCGGTCTCCGACCAGGTCGCCGAGCTGGCCCAGCTCTCCGGTGACCTGCGTCAGCAGGTGGCGGCCTTCCGCTTCTGAGGTTCTCGACACCGACCACGAGACCGCCTCCCGGCACCGGGGAGGCGGTCTCGTGCCGTGCACGGGCGACCGCTGACAACCGCGGAATCACGCGGTCTTCACCCCGAGCCGGGCTCACCGGGCCTCGCTGACGTCCGATCAGGCCGGTAGGCGCTCGTGTGGCGCCGCTGCTCGCAGAACCCCGAGAACGGAACCCCGCGATGTCGCATCCCCTCCCTGCCGCCCGCCGCTCCCGTCGGCTGGCCGACCTGCCGGTCGGTGCCCGCATCGGGGCCGCCCTGGCGATCGCCGTGCTCGTGCTGCTGTCGGTGACCGTGATCGGGCTGACGCGGATCGTGTCGCTCGACGACTCGATCGGCCGGCTGCACACCACCGCGATCGAGCCGCAGAGCTACCTGGTCGGCACGCAGCGCTGGTTCCAGGCCAGCCGCGCCCGGGTGCTGGAGTACGGCATGGTGCTCGAGGCCGACCGGGCCACGATCGTCGAGGAGCGCGCGGGCTACGACGCCGACGCGCTCGACAACATCGAGGGGTACGGCCCGTTCGTCCTCGACGACGCCGCGTACGCGGCCCTGCAGGACGCCTACGGGCGCTACCAGCAGGCGGCCGACGCGATCATGCCGTTGGCTGCCGAGGACCCCGTCGCGTACCACGACGCCTACGTGGAGCAGGTCCGCCCGCTCACCAGCGAGATCGGGGACGCGCTGCAGGCACTGACCGACTCCGTGGCCGCCCAGGCCGCCGCGGACGTCGAGGCGAGCGACGCGAACGCCCGCTCGGCCATCACCACGGTGATCGTCGTCGGCTCCCTCGGTGCCCTGCTCGCCATCGGGCTGGTCGTCGTGGTGGTCCGGCGCCACGTGCGCGACCTGGGTCGGGTGCAGCAGACGGTGGAGAGCATGGGCCGTGGTGACCTCACCGTGTCGGTCGACCTGGACTCGCACGACGAGCTCGGACGGATGGCGGGTTCGCTCAACACCGCCCAGCAGCACCTGCGTGACCTGATGGCCGGTGTGGTGGCCACCGCGGGGTCGGTGGCCGCGGCCGCCGACGAGCTGTCCTCGGCGTCCTCGCAGGTGTCGGCCAGCTCGGAGGAGACCTCGGCGCAGGCGGGTGTGGTCGCGGCGGCCGCGGAACAGGTCTCCCGCAACGTGCAGGCGGTGGCGGCTGGTGCGGAGGAGATGGGTGCCAGCATCCGGGAGATCGCGCAGAACGCGACGGAGGCGGCGAAGGTCGCCGGTGCCGCGACCGGGGTGGCGCAGGCCACCAACGAGCAGGTCGCCCGCCTGGGTGCCTCGTCGCAGGAGATCGGCAACGTGGTCAAGGTGATCACGTCCATCGCGGAGCAGACGAACCTGCTGGCACTGAACGCCACGATCGAGGCGGCCCGGGCCGGGGAGGCCGGCAAGGGCTTCGCGGTCGTGGCCGGGGAGGTCAAGGAACTGGCCCAGGAGACGGCCAAGGCCACCGAGGACATCGCCCGCCGGGTCGAGGCCATCCAGGCCGACACCACCGGCGCCGTGGAGGCCATCGGGGAGATCGGCGCCATCATCGCCAGCATCAACGACTACCAGCTCACCATCGCCTCCGCGGTCGAGGAGCAGACCGCCACCACCAACGAGATGTCCCGCGGGGTGGCCGAGGCCGCCACCGGGTCCGGCGAGATCGCCGTGAACATCACCGGCGTCGCCACTGCCGCGCAGTCGTCGACCACGGCCGTCGGGTCCGTTACGGAGCAGGTCGCCGAGCTGGCCGGGCTGTCGCGCACGCTGCGCGAGCAGGTGTCCGCCTTCACCTTCTGACGCGCGTCCCCTGCCGGACGTCAGACCACGCAGGCCGCCCTGGGGCCCTCCCAGGGCGGCCTGCGTGCGTCCGGGCGGTGGCGCGCCCGAGAACCCGCCGTGACCTGCGCACCCGTGCCGAAGGTCCTAGAGGCGCCCGACATCACCCCGCCGCGGCGCGGCAGACCGCTCAACGAGCCCCCGCACGCGCCGATGAGGACCTAGACGCCGCGCACCGCGCAGGCACCCGAGGAGGAGCACGTGACACGCATCCGCGTTCTCGTCGTGGACGACTCTGTCGTCGTGCGGCGGCTCGTGACCGACTCCCTCTCGCGCGACCCCCAGATCGAGGTCGTCGGAGTCGCAGCCAACGGCAGGCTCGCGCAGTCCAAGGTCGAGCAGCTCGCGCCGGACCTGGTGACGATGGACGTCGAGATGCCGGAGATGAACGGCATCGAGGCCGTGCGGGCCCTGCGCCGCGCCGGCCACACCATGCCGATCATCATGTTCTCCACGCTCACCGAGCGCGGGGCCGAGGCGACCCTGGACGCCCTGGTCGCCGGAGCCAGCGACTATGTGACGAAGCCCGCCAACGTGGGCAGCGTGCAGGAGTCGATGGCCCAGGTCGCCGACAACCTGCTGCCCAAGATCAAGGCCCTCGTGGCCAGCCCGGCCCTCGGCGGGCGTACGCGCGGCTCGCTCGGTGCCGGCCCCGCCGCCGGCGGCCTGCCGGGCGCCCGCAGCGTCGGTGCCCTGGCCCCGCCGCCCGCGCGCGTGCCCCGTGCCGTCACGACCCGCCCCGAGCCGCCGGTGCACCCGCTGAGGCTGGCGATCCTCGGGTCGTCGACCGGTGGGCCCGAGGCGCTGTCCAAGCTCTTCACGGCGCTCAACAACCCGCTGCCGGTCCCGCTGCTCATCACCCAGCACATGCCGCCGGTGTTCACCCGGCAGCTGGCGGCGCGGCTCGACCGCCTCGGTCCGGCGCAGGTGCACGAGGCCGGTGACGGCGTGCCGCTGCAGAACGGCCACGTGTACATCGCGCCCGGCGACCGGCACCTCGAGGTGCGCCGGGTCGGCGCGGCCCTGCAGACCCAGCTGACCGACGGTCCGCCCGTCAACTACTGCCGTCCCTCCGTCGACGTGCTGTTCCGCTCCGCGGTGCGGGCGTGCGGTGGAGACCTGCTGGCCGTCGTGCTCACCGGCATGGGGGCCGACGGTCGGACCGGCTGCGAGGACGTGGTCAGCGCCGGTGGCCTCGTGATCGTCCAGGACGAACCGACCAGCGTCGTGTGGGGGATGCCCGGCGCGGTCGCCACCGCCGGACTGGCCCACCGTGTCCTGCCGCTCGGCGACATCGCACCCACCGTCGAACGCGTGCTCCACGGCGCTGCCGTCGGTGCCGGAGGGGGAACCGCATGACCCTGAACCGTGACACGTTCACCTACGTGGCGGACCTGGTCCGTCGCCGCAGCGCGATCCAGCTGACGCCCGGCAAGGAGTACCTCGTCGAGAGCCGGCTGATGCCGCTCGCGCGCGAGTGCGGCGCTGCCGACGTCGACGCCTACGTCAGTGGCGTCCGCAGCCGGCCGACCGAGGTCGACCTGGTGCGGATCGTCGAGGCCCTGACCACCAACGAGACCTCGTGGTTCCGCGACTCGGCGCCGTTCGTGGCCCTGCGCCAGCACATCCTGCCGCCGCTCATCGCGGCACGCGGGCAGTCCGCGCGGCTGCGCATCTGGTCCGGGGCGTGCTCGACCGGCCAGGAGCCGTACTCGATCGCGATGACCCTGACCGATGCGCTCCCGGCGTCCATGTCGTTCGAGATCCTCGCCACGGACCTGTCGACCGAGGTGCTGGAACGGGCCCGCAGCGGCACGTACTCCCAGCTCGAGGTCAACCGAGGTCTGCCTGCGCCGATGCTCGTGCGTCACATGGTGCGCGCCGGGACCGACTGGCAGATCAGCGACGAGCTGCGCCGGGCGATCACGTTCAAGCAGCACAACCTGCTGGACCCCGCACCGCTGGGTGGGCCGTTCGACGTGATCTTCCTGCGCAACGTGCTCATCTACTTCGACCTGCCGACCAAGCGGGCGATCCTCGGTCGGCTCCGGCAGGTGCTCAAGCCCGACGGCATCCTCGTGCTCGGCGCGGCCGAGACCACGATCGGTGTCGACGACGACTGGGCCCGCATCCCCGTGGGTACCGGCTCGGTCTACCGACCGGGGGACTCGACCGCACCGGTCCCGCAGCCACGCACCCCGGTCAACGCCGTCCCCGCGGCCACCACGGCCCCGGCCTCGTATCTGTCCCGCACCACCCCGTCCACGCCCGTCACGTCCGTAGGAGCACGCCGATGAGAGCCCTCGTGATCGACGACTCGCGCACCATGCGGCGCATCGTCGCAGGAACCCTGGAGCGGCTCGGTTTCGAGACCGCCCAGGCCGAGCACGGCAGGGAGGCCCTCGACCTGCTCGACGCAGGCCTCGAGGTCGACCTCGCGTGCGTCGACTGGAACATGCCGGTCATGGACGGGCTGCAGTTCGTCACCGAGGTCCGCAACGACCCGAGCCGTCGGGGCATCACGCTCATGATGGTCACGACGGAGGCGGAGACCGCCCAGATCGTCAAGGCGCTGGCCGCCGGAGCGCACGAGTACCTGATCAAGCCGTTCACCCCGGACGCCATTCGCGACAAGCTCGACCTGCTCGGGCTCGTCCCCGTGGAGGAGACAGTATGAGCACCATCGTCGAGCAGGACCAGGTCTTCGCGATCGCCCAAGAGGTGTTCGCGGCGATGATCGACGGCGACGAGGGTCTCCTCGTCCCGCTCGAGGGTGACCTGCCCACGTTCCACGACCCGGTGGTCGCCTGGGTCGACCTGCACGGTGACCTGGCCGCCCGGTCGGCGCTGACCACCGAGATGGCCGTCGCGCACGACCTGGCCCGTGCGCTGCTCGGCATGGGCGAGGATGAGGAGGTCTCGCGCGCGGACCTCGAGGACGCGTTCGGGGAGGTGGCCAACGTCGTGGGTGGCAACATCAAGTCGTTGCTCCCGACCCAGGGCACCCTCGGGCTGCCGCAGGTCTCGGACGCGTTGCCCGACGTCTCGGGGGCGAGCCCGGTGCACGAGCTGCGGCTGGCCTGGCGTGGTCGCCCGATCGTGGTGACCACGTGGGTGTTCCTCTGAGCAGTTCCTCCAGTGACCAGCAGTTGATCGGAAAGGAAGACTCATGATCCGTGTCCTCGTCGCGGACGACAGCCGCGTCATGCGGCAGATCGTGATCCGTACCCTGCGGCAGGCCGGGTACGACTGGGACGTGCGGGAGGCCGAGAACGGCGCCGCGGGTCTGGCAGCCGTGCGGGCGGACGAGCCCGACGTGGTGCTCTCGGACTGGAACATGCCGGAGATGACCGGTATCGAGTTCCTGCGGGCGCTGCGTCGCGAGGGGTTCGCCACGCCGTTCGGCTTCGTCACCTCCGAGGGGTCGCCCGAGATGCGGGCGACGGCCGAGGCGGCCGGTGCCCTGTTCCTCATCGCGAAGCCCTTCACCCCGGAGGCGTTCCGCGAGGTCATCGAGCCGGCACTCGCATGAGCCAGGACACCCCGCTCCCCAACGCCAAGGACGTCCGCGAGATCGTCATGGGCCTGGTCGGTCGTGACGTCGAGGTGCTCACCGGTGGTGGCATGGTCGACCCGACCAGCCCGTCCGGTGCGCTCGTCGGCGTGTACGTCGACAACCGGCTGCAGCTGACGGCCCTGGTGATCCTCGACGTGCCGCTCGCGGCGTACATCGGTGCTGCGCTGGGTCTGGTGCCGGCGGCCGCCGCGAAGGACGCGGCGTACGAGGAGACGCTCACGGACAACCTGTCCGAGAACGCCGGCGAGGTGCTCAACGTCATGGCGTCGTTGTTCAACGCGGAGGGTGCCCCGCACGTGCGGCTGGACTGCGTGTACCAGCCGCGCGATCCGCTGCCGGCGGACATCGCCCAGTGGGTGCTGGCCTACGTGCGTCGCACGGACCTGGACATGACGATCGAGGGCTACGGTCGCGGGAAGTTCTCGCTCCTGGTGATCTGAGGTCCGGGCCGGCGTTCGCCGACGTCCGCCCGTGCGGCGGCGGCGATCTCCAGCACCGCGGGCGCCAGCAGGGCGAACGCCGCGCGGTAGGTCTTCTCCGTGCCCAGGTACGGGTCGATGACGTCGTCGTTCTCGGGTTCCGGGCGCACGGTCCGGCGTCGTGCGGCCGCCAACGGCACGATCGCCCGCAGCCGGTCGGCGGTCGTGGCACCCGTGCCGGGCAGGTCCGCGGGTTCCATGCCGAGCAGCAGGCGGGCCAGCTCACGCACGGTGAAGGTGCGCACGGCGGCGTGCGGCTCGAGCCGGACCACCTGCGAGCGGTGCTGCGCGGTCAGTGCGAGCACCAGGTCGGCCTGACGCAGCATGCCCGGGGTCACCT
Organism: Cellulomonas soli; assembly: GCF_052036975.1. Taxonomy (GTDB): domain Bacteria; phylum Actinomycetota; class Actinomycetes; order Actinomycetales; family Cellulomonadaceae; genus Cellulomonas; species Cellulomonas soli_A. The sequence goes on along the minus strand of NZ_JBQIAR010000003.1, from coordinate 153,901 downwards.
GGCGTGCCACGAACCCGGTGGGGTCGCACCCGTGCTCCACGAGCAGCCGGGCCGTGAGGTCGGTCATCGGCATCCCGGCCACGGCCCCGGTGCCGGCCGAGGCCACCTCGACGGCGGGCACGAGCCGACGACGGGCCGCGGGGACGGCAGGCCGCCGGTAGGCGGCCCCCAGCCGGGTGGCGAGCAGGCGCTCGACGGCGGGGGATCGGCAGACGTTCCCGGAGCAGACGGCGAGCACGCGGAACGGCGTGGGCACGTCGGCGGGGGTCACTCGTCCTATCCTGCCCGGCGCGACCGGTCAGGCAAGGCCTGCGCGGGCCTGCGGTGACCCGATCGGCCTAGCAGTTCCACCCGACCGGTGGTGTCCGGGGCGGCCCGCCTCGGTCCGGACCGGTCCGGCGCCCCCTCCCGTGTTACAGGCGTGTGAACTCCGCGGAACCGTCCACAGGTCCTGCACGGGCTCTGCCACACTTCGCGCATGGCATCCTCCCCCTCCGGAGCCGCGCCCTCCGAGGCTCCCCCCGCACCTCCTCGCTCGCCCCTCGACCGCTACTTCAAGATCACCGAGCGTCGCTCGACGATCGGCACGGAGATCCGCGGCGGCCTGACCACGTTCTTCACGATGAGCTACATCATCGTGCTCAACCCGCTGATCATCGGCACCGTGCCCGACAGCACGGGTCACTACCTCGGGGGCGGCACGGAGCCGAACCTCGCCCTCGTGGCGGCGGCCACCGCGCTCGTCGCCGGTGTGCTGTCGATCCTCATGGGTGCGGTCGCGAACTTCCCGATCGCGCTGGCCGCGGGCCTGGGGCTCAACGCCGTGGTCGCCTACTCGATCGCGACGCTTCCGGGCATGACCTGGGCCGACGCGATGGGCATCGTCGTCCTCGAGGGTCTCGTCATCCTCGTCCTGGTGCTCACGGGCTTCCGGACCGCGGTCTTCAAGGCCGTCCCGCGCGAGATCAAGGTCGCGATCTCCGTCGGCATCGGCCTGTTCATCTCGCTCATCGGGTTCGTCGACGCGGGCTTCGTCCGCCCGGGCAACCCGGTCCTGCAGCTCGGCATCGACGGCTCGCTGGCAGGCTGGCCGCTGCTCGTCTTCTCGCTGGGCCTGCTCACGGCCATCGTCCTCATGGTCAAGAAGGTCCGCGGCGGGCTGCTCATCGCGATCATCGGCACGACGGTCCTCGCGATCGTCGTCGAGCTCGTCGCCAACGTCGGTCTGCTCGACGCCGAGAACCCCACCGGCTGGAAGCTGAACACGCCGGCGCTGCCCGACTCGCTCGTCGAGGTGCCCGACTTCTCGCTCCTGGGCCAGTTCTCGCTCTTCGGGGCGTTCGGCAAGATCGGTGTCGTCGCCGTGGCGCTGCTGGTCTTCTCGCTGCTGCTGGCCGACTTCTTCGACACGATGGGCACCATGGTGGCCGTCGGCGCCGAGGCCGAGCTGCTCGACGACGAGGGCAACCCGCCGAACATGGAGCGCATCCTGGTGGTCGACTCCCTGGCGGCCGTCGCCGGTGGTGCCGGGTCGGTGTCCTCCAACACCGCCTACATCGAGTCGGCGTCCGGTGTGGGTGACGGTGCGCGCACGGGCCTGGCCTCCGTGGTCACCGGTCTGGCGTTCCTGGTGGCCACGTTCCTGTCGCCGCTGGTCGACATGGTTCCGTCCGAGGCGGCCGCCCCGGCGCTGGTCGTGGTCGGGTTCCTCATGGTCATGCAGGTCTCGGGCATCGACTGGAAGAACTACGAGATCGCGATCCCGGCGTTCCTCACGATGATCCTCATGCCGTTCACGTACTCCATCACCGCGGGCATCGGTGCGGGCTTCATCGTGTTCGTCGTGATCAAGGTCGCCGTGGGCAAGGCGAAGGCCGTCCACCCGCTCATGTGGGTGGCTGCGGCGCTGTTCGTCGCCTACTTCGCCCTCGGTCCGATCAAGGACGCCATCGGTATCTGACGTGGCACCACGCTGCGCCACGGCGCAGTGCTGATGCCTGACGGGCCGGGTCTGCCACGTGCGGACCCGGCCCGTCGTGCGTGCGGGTGCGACCCGGACATCACCCGACCTCACCCGGGTCGTCCGGCGGTGGCTGGCTACCATGGCGAACGGCACCGCCGTCGTGCGTGTGCGTGCACCGGGGGGTGCCGGTCTGCGTCGACGAGGGGTGCACCATGAAGATCGCGGTCGCGGGCACGGGGTACGTCGGCATGTCGAACGCGGTGATCCTGGCCCAGCACCACGAGGTCGTGGCCCTCGACATCGACGCCGCGAAGGTCGACCTGATCAACCGTCGGGTCTCCCCGATCATCGACCCCGAGCTCGAGGACTACCTGCAGCGGGTTCCCCTGTCGCTGACCGCGACGACCGACGCGGCGTCGGCCTACCGTGGCGCCGAGTTCGTCGTGGTGGCCACGCCGACGGACTACGACCCGGTCTCCAACTACTTCGACACCTCGTCCGTGGAGTCGGTGATCGCCGAGGTGCTGGTAGCCGAGCCGGGTGCGGCGATCGTGGTGAAGTCGACGGTCCCCGTGGGCTTCACGCAGCGGATGCAGGAGGCGCACCCCGGCGCCCGCATCCTCTTCTCACCGGAGTTCCTCCGGGAGGGCCGGGCGTTGCACGACAACCTCTACCCCTCGCGGATCGTCGTGGGGGACCGGTCGGCGGTGGGCAAGCAGTTCGCGGACCTGCTCCTCGAGGGGGCGATCGCCACCGACGTCCCGGTGCTGCTCACGGAGCCGACCGAGGCCGAGGCCATCAAGCTGTTCGCGAACACCTACCTGGCGCTGCGGGTGGCCTACTTCAACGAGCTGGACACCTACGCGGTCACCCGCGGGCTCGACTCGGCGCAGATCATCGAGGGTGTCGGTCTCGACCCGCGGATCGGGTCGCACTACAACAACCCCTCGTTCGGCTACGGCGGCTACTGCCTGCCCAAGGACACCAAGCAGCTGCTGGCCAACTACCAGGAGGTGCCGCAGAACCTCATCGCGGCCGTGGTGGACGCCAACACGACGCGCAAGGACTTCATCGCGACCGACATCCTGCGCCGTGAGCCCGAGGTGGTGGGGATCTACCGGCTGATCATGAAGGCGGGGTCGGACAACTTCAGGTCGTCCTCCATCCAGGGGATCATGAAGCGGCTCAAGGCCAAGGGTGTCGAGGTGATCGTCTACGAGCCGACGTTCCCCGAGGACGAGTTCTTCCGGTCCGAGATCGTGCGTGACCTGGAGGAGTTCAAGCGGCGTGCGGACGTGATCGTGGCCAACCGTCGCACGGCCGTGCTCGACGACGTCGCCGAGAAGGTCTACACGCGCGACATCTACGGGCGCGACTGAGCGCCGGCGTCGGCGCTGCCCCGGGGGAGAGCGGGGTCCGGTTCCTGCCGATTTCATTACCTGAGGTAATGAGTTAAGGTAAGGACCTGTGAGCACACCCGTCCCCGCCCTGGCCGCCGAGCTGCGCGTCTCGCTCAGCCGGGCCAGCCGCCGGCTCAAGGCCGAACGGGGCGACGCCGCACTGCCCGACCCCCAGTTCAACGTGCTCGCGTTCCTGCACCGCGACGGCCCCATGACCCCCGGGCAGCTGGCCGAGGCGGAGCACGTGCAGCCCCCGTCGATGACCCGCACCGTCAACTGCCTGGTCGAGCTCGGGTTCGTCCGCAAGGACGAGCACCCCACCGACGGCCGCCAGGTCGTGGTGAGCCTCACCGAGGAGGGGCAGGCCGAGGTCGTCGAGACCCGCCGTCGCCGCGACGCGTGGCTCACCGCCCGGCTGACCGCCATGACCCCCGACGAGCGCGACCGCCTCGCCGACGCCATCGAGCTCCTGCGGAGGATCGCCACCTCATGAGTCCGACGTTCACGTCGCTGCAGTACCGGAACTACCGCCTGTGGTTCGCCGGTGCCCTCGTCGCGAACATCGGCACCTGGATGCAGCGCGTCGCGCAGGACTGGCTGGTGCTCACCGAGCTGTCCGACGAGTCCGGTGTCGCCGTGGGCATCACGACCGCCCTCCAGTTCGCCCCGGTGCTCTTCCTGTCGGCCTGGGCCGGTCTGCTGGCCGACCGGGTCGACCGCCGCAAGCTGCTCGTGGCCACCCAGGTCGGGCAGAGCGTGCTGGCCCTCGGGCTGGGTGTGCTGGTGCTCGGCGGTCACGCGCAGCTGTGGCACGTGTACGCGTTCGCCGCGGCACTGGGCTGCGTCTCCGCGATCGACGCACCCGTGCGGCAGACCTTCGTGGCCGAGCTCGTGCCCGCGCACCGGCTGTCCAACGCGGTCGGCCTGAACAGCGCCTCGTTCAACGCCGCACGACTCATCGGCCCCGGCCTGGCCGGGCTGCTCATCGCGGCCGTCGGCACCGGCTGGGTGTTCCTGCTCAACGCGGTCACGTTCGGGGCCACGATCCTGTCGTTGACCTTCATGCGGACCTCGGAGCTGCACCGCATGCCCACCGCGCCGCGCGCCAAGGGGCAGATCCGCGAGGGCGTGCGCTACGTGCGCAACCGGACCGACATCCTCGTCATCATGGTCGTGGTCGGCGTGGTGTCCACGTTCGGCCTCAACTTCCAGCTGACCTCCGCGATGATGGCCCGCACCGAGTTCGGCCGCGGTGCGGGGGAGTACGGCATCCTCGGCTCGGTGCTGGCGATCGGGTCGCTCACCGGGGCGCTGCTCGCCGCCCGCAGGGAACGGCCACGGGTGCGGCTCGTCATCGGCTCGGCGTTCGCCTTCGGCATCGCCAGCGGCACGATGGCGCTCATGCCGACGTTCGCGTCGTACGCCGTCGCGTCCATCGCGGTGGGGCTGGCCTCGCTGACGATGATGACCGCCGCGAACTCCACCATCCAGCTGTCGACCGACCCGGCGATGCGCGGACGTGTCATGGCGCTGTACATGATCGTGTTCCTCGGGGCCACGCCCGTGGGTTCCCCGGTGATCGGCTGGGTCGGCGAGACGTTCGGCCCCCGGTGGGCCGTGGGCATCGGGTCGATCTGCGCGCTGCTCGTCTCGACCGGCGCGGCCGTGTGGGCCGCCCGCGCCTGGCACGTGCAGGTCCGGTACCACGTCACGTCCCGCCCGCACGTCGAGGTCGTCCACCTGGACGGCCCCGCACCGGACGTCCTCGGCAGCGGCGAGGAGCGCGGCCCGGACGGCCCCGACGGCACGGGCGGTCCCGGCGGTCCTGGTGGTCGCAGCGGCGGTCCGGCAGAGCGCCTCGTCACGGCACGGCGGCTGGGTGCGCAGGACGCCGCCGACCAGCAGTCGGCGGCCTGAGCGCCATCCCGCCCGCCGCACCGGCCACCCGGGTGAAAGTCCGGCGGAAGTCCTGACCGGGCGCCCGCGCGAGATGTCCGACATGTGACGATCTGCTCATGGCCGATCCGCTCGTGACCGCCGACGACGCCGCAGGGGCCACCCCCGCCGCGGCGCCGACCGACGTGCACGAGACCCCGGCGCGGCCCGCGCGGCACCGTGTCCGTCGCGTCGTGCTGGTGCTGCTCGTCGTCCTCGGCGTGCTCGCGCTGGCCCTCGGCTGGGTCGGGTACCGCGCGTGGCAGACCGCCCAGGCGCTGCGGGAGGCGCAGGACCTCGTCGGCGCCGTGCAGGACGACGTCCGTGCCGGAGACATGCAGTCGCTCGCCGATGCGGTCCCCGCGATCCAGGAGCTCACACGCAGCGCGCACGGCTCGTCGGGCGACCCGGTGTGGCGGGCCGCCGAGGTGCTGCCCGTCCTCGGCGACCAGCTGCGCGCCGTGCGGGTCGTGTCGGCCTCGCTCGACGACGTCGCGGTCGACGTGCTGCCCGCGGTGGCCTCGCTGGGTTCCGCCCTGGACGGGCGCGAGGCGGATGCCGAACGCGGACGGCTGGTGCTCGCGCAGCTGGTCGAGGTCGCCCCGGACCTCGTCCAGGCCGCCACCACCGCCCGTGGCGCGGCGGACGACGTGGCCGCACTCGACACGGGCGCCCTGCTCGGCCCCCTGGTGGATCCGGTGACGAGGGCCCGGGACGCGCTCGAGGAGGCCGCCACCGCGCTCGAGGGGGGTGCCGGGATCGCGTCGCTGCTGCCGGCGATGCTCGGCTCCGACGAGCCGCGCACCTACCTGCTGCTGTCGTTGAACTCCGCCGAGCTACGTTCGGGGGGCGGGATCGTCGGCGCCGTCGTCGTGCTCGAGGCGCAGGACGGGCAGATGGAGCTGGTCGGCCAGGTCAGCACCGCCGAGCTGCCGGGTCTGGAGGCGCCGGTGCTGCCGCTGTCCGAGGCCGAGCTGGCGATCGACACCGACCGGCTCGGCCGCTGGGTGCAGGACGCCACCATGACCCCGGACTTCCCGCGGACCGCACAGCTCGTGGCGGCGCGCTGGGAGCAGCAGACCGGCGGCTCGGCCGACGGTGTGATCGCCGCCGACCCGGTGGCCGTCTCGTACCTGCTCGGTGCGACCGGACCGATCGGCACCCCCGACGGCAGCACGCTGGACCAGTCCACCGTGGTGGCTGCTCTGCTGCACGACAGCTACCTGCGCCACGCCGACGCCGCCGAGGCCGACCGGTACTACGCGGGTGTCGCCAGCGCGATCTTCGGTGCGGTGGCCGCCGGTCGCGGCGACGTCGGTGCGCTCGGTCAGGCCCTCGTGCGGTCGGGGGAGGAGGGGCGTCTGCGCATGTGGTCGGCGCACCCCGACGAGCAGGCGCAGATCCTGGAGACGGACTTCGCCGGGGCGTTCCTGGCCGAGCAGAGCGCCGACGAGGTCGGCGTGTTCCTCAACGACGGCACTCCCGGCAAGCTCGACTACTTCCTGCAGGCGCAGGTGACGGTCGAGGACCTCGTGTGCGAGGGGCCCGAGCCGACCGCGCGGGTGCGCCTCACGCTCGCCTACGACCCGCCGGACGACATCGCGACCTACCCCGACTACGTCATCGGCCGCCACCTGGACGGCCGGCCCGACGGCTGGGTCGACACCAACGTCACCGTGTACGCCCCCGTCGGTGCTGCCCTCGGGGCGCTGGGTTGGGGCAGCGCGTACGTGTCGGGCACCACGGCGACGATCGAGGGGCGTGCCGTGCAGGTCGTGCGCTCGTCGCTCGACCCCGGGCAGAGCGAGTCGTACTCGTTCACGGTGCCCGTGCGCGACGGTCGCGTCGTCGTCCGCACGACCCCCACGACGACCACCCCGGGCCTTGTCGTGGCCTCCTGCACCCCCTGACGGCCGGGCCCCGGGTGTCCACTGTCCGAAATCACCCGATAGATGACGGTTCTCAGCGACCTGCGCGCGTCATGATGGTGGTGATATGTCGGAGTTGTGAAGTCGGGAGGGTGTCATGAGAACGATCGCGCGTGCGTGCCTGGCAGTGCTCGTCGCGGTCGGAGCCGCAGCCGCTGCGGCAGCGCCCGCCGCCGCAGAGGTCACGCCCCCGGCGGGCCAGTACGGGTGCCTGGACCAGAAGGACGGCTACGGAGCCCCGCTGCCGTGCGAGCTGGTCGTCACCGACCTGACGCCGACCTGCGTGGACGACGTGGCCCTGCTGAACTACGCGGTCCAGGCCGTCGGGACGCCGAACACCACGGTGACCCTGACGTTCGTCAACCCTGACGGTGCGAGTGTCGTCATGAGCGACCTGCCACTCAGCGGTCAGGTCCGGTGGCCCGGCATGGTCGTGGGTGCCGACGGCAAGGGCATCGACTGGCCCGGCTGGAAGCAGCTCGAGGACGGCACCTGGATCGAGACCGACGACGGGTACAGCTGGGTCCGCCCGACCGTGAGCGTCAAGCTCCAGGTCAACCCTGAGGCCACCGTCGCCGTGACCTACCCGCCGTCGTCGCCCCAGTGCCTGACGAGCCCGCCGACCACGGTCGTGCTGGCCGACAGCTCCGTCTCGACGTCCCGACCGGCGATCGTCACCGCGGTGCTCGCTGCGACCGGCTCGGAGGTCATGCCGTTCGTCGTCGTGGCGCTCGCGCTGCTGGTGGTCGGTGGCACGGCCGTCGTCGTGGTGGCCCGCAGCCGGGCTCGCGACGCTCACCGCTGACGCACGCCGAGCGTCGCACGAGGCGGCCCCGGGGACTCGTTCCCGGGGCCGTCGCGTGCCTCCGGGCGGTGGGCCACGCGTGCGCTCCGCGGGTGCCGGGCGTACGCCCGGCGGTGCTCAGAGGTGGTCGACCACGTGGTCGATGCACGCGGTGAGCGCCAGGACGTCCTCGGGGTCCACCGCCGGGAACATCGCGACGCGCAGCTGGTTGCGGCCCAGCTTGCGGTAGGGCTCCACGTCGACGACGCCGTGCGCGCGCAGGATCTTCGCCACGGTCGGTGCCTCGATCTCGGGTGCCAGGTCGATCGTGCCGACCACGCTGGAGCGGGCCTGCGGGTCGGCGACGAACGGTGCGGCCCAGTCGCGGGCCTCGGCCCAGCCGTACAGGTGGCCCGCCGAGGTCGCCGTCCGTGCTGCGGCCCAGGCCAGGCCCCCCTGCTCGAGCATCCAGTCGAGCTGCTCGGCGAGCAGCACGAGCGTGGCGAGCGCCGGCGTGTTGAGCGTCTGGTCGAGCCGTGAGCTGGCCACGGCCGTGCTGAACGACAGGAACTCCGGCACCCACCGCCCGCTGCCCTCGACGCGCGCGGCACGCTCGATCGCCGCGGGGGAGGCGACGGCGAGCCACAGCCCGCCGTCGGAGGCGAACGACTTCTGCGGTGCGAAGTAGTAGACGTCGGTCTGCGCGACGTCCACGCTCAGCCCGCCGGCCGCGGAGGTGCCGTCCACGAGCATGAGGGCGCCCTGGTCGGCGGATCCCGCCACGCGCCGCACGGGTGCGACCACACCGGTCGACGTCTCGTTGTGCGGCCAGGCGTACACGTCGACACCGTGCTCGTGGGTGGGCAGCGCGACGCTGCCGGCCGGGGCCTCGTGCACGGTCGGCGCACCGAGGAACGGTGCCCGTGCGGAGGCGGCGGCGAACTTGGCGCCGAACTCCCCGAACACGGCGTGCTGCGAGCGCTGCTCGACGAGGCAGAGCGTGGCGATGTCCCAGAACGCGGTGGAGCCGCCGTTGCCCAGCACGACCTCGTAGCCCTCGGGGGCGCCGAACAGCTCGGCCAGCCCGGTGCGGACCCGACCGACGAGGGTGCGGACGGGTGCCTGACGGTGCGACGTCCCCAGCAGGGAGGTGCCGACGGAGGCCAGGGCGTCGATCTGGGCACGGCGGATCTTCGACGGCCCCGAGCCGAACCGGCCGTCGCGCGGCAGCAGGTCGGCGGGGATGGTCACGGGTGCTGGCGTCGTCTCGGGCACGAGGCCGAGGATAGGCCCCCGTCGCCGCGCCCGGTGGGCGGGACCAACTACCCTGGGCACGGGCATGTGGACGCGACGTGCGACGACGTGGGAGGCAGTGCGGTGAGCGACCTGATCGACACGACCGAGATGTACCTCAAGACGATCTACGAGCTCACCGAAGAGGGGCGCACACCGCTGCGCGCCCGGATCGCCGAGCGTCTGGGGCACTCCGGTCCGACCGTCTCGCAGACGGTGGCACGCATGGAGCGCGACGGTCTGGTGGTGGTGACCGGGGACCGGCACCTGGAGCTGACGGCCGACGGTCTGGCCAAGGCGGTGCGCGTGATGCGCAAGCACCGCCTGGCGGAGCGTCTGCTGACGGACGTCATCGGCCTGGACTGGCCGCACGTGCACGAGGAGGCGTGCCGCTGGGAGCACGTGATGAGCGAGCAGGTCGAGCGGCGTCTGGCCACGCTGCTGGACCACCCGCGCGTGGACCCGTACGGCAACCCGATCCCGGGTCTGGCCGAGATCGACGAGGAGGCGGCCGAGCAGGCGTTCCTCGACGGTGTGACCTCGTTGGTGGCCTACGACAGCGCGGACACCGACGGCGGTCTGGACCGCAGCGGGTCGAGCGCCGTGGTGGCGCGCATCGCCGAGCCGCTGCAGGTGGACGTCGAGCTGCTCACGCGGCTCCAGGAGGCGGGTGTCCGTCCCGGCGGCACCATCTCGATCGAGCGCGGCGAGGGTGTCGTGACCATCGGCGCCCCTGGTTCGGCCACGGTGCTCGACCTGCCCGACGAGGTCGCGAGGCACATCTTCGTCGGCCGTCCCTGACGGCGCCGATCGGCGTGTCGTCGGCGACGCGCGGGGATTCGTCCGTGCGTGTCCCGACATGTCCGTGACCGGAGCGTGACAATCGCGCCGGGGGTCCTGTACGTTCGTCCTGCTTCTAGGAACCCTCCTCCCAGTAGCCCTCGAGCGGAACGCCGAACCCTGCCGCCGTCCGAGGTTCCGTACAGACCGCCGGCAGGGGCGGGGGACCCAATCGCGGGCACCGGGAAGTTGACGGTGTCCTTGGGGTGAAGTCGCACGACGGCCTTGGCCGGCGGACGACCGGGTGTTCTCCCACCCGAACCCGACAGCTCACCTCGTAGGCGATCAGGAGAGGCAACGCGTGACCGTGAGTACCCCTCGTGCCCGCCATCGTGCGGCGCGGCGTCCGTCGACGCCGCTGACCGAGATCGCCAGTGCCGCATCGGAGCAGATGGGCACGGTGGGTCGTCGGACGGCCGTCGTGGCCGCCGCCTCGGGCCTGGCCGTCACCATGCTCGGTGGCCCCGCCTCCGCAGCCAACCAGAACGAGGCAGGGGCTCTTCCTGCCGTCGACACCACCTCGCTGACCGCCTCCGCGCGTGCTGTCCTGGAGACCGCGCCCGTCGTGACGGCACCCGCCGAGGTGTCGTGGAGCTTCGACACCCCGACCGTCACGGCGGTCAAGCCGGTCGTCAAGGAGACGCCCGCCCGCACCGCCACTGCGACGACGACCTCGCGCAGCGAGGCCCGGACCGCGGTGGCCAGCAACCCGATCCCGCAGTCGGTGGCCGGCAACGCCGTGCTCGAGATCGCGGCCCGCTACGTGGGCACCCCGTACGTCTCCGGCGGCTCGACCCCGGACGGCTTCGACTGCTCCGGCTTCGTCTCGTACGTGTACGCGCAGCTGGGTATCGAGCTGCCGCACTCCTCGGGTGCCTACCCGTCCATCGGTACGGTGGTCTCCGCCGCCGACGCGCTGCCCGGCGACATCATCTGGAGCCCGGGGCACGTCGCGATCTACGCCGGTGGCAGCCAGCAGATCGACTCCCCGCGGCCGGGCAAGACCGTCCAGTTCCGTGAGATCTGGCAGAGCAACCCGATGTTCATCCGCATCGGCTGACGCTGAACGCTGCAGGAGGCCCCGACGACCCGCCGGTCGTCGGGGCCTCCTGCGTTTCCCGGTAGATCCGCAGAGGCGTCGCGTACGCTGGTCGCGCACCACTCAGGTCACGTCGCTTCGCGGGCCGGCAGCCAGCCGGTCCGACCGCACGAGGTCAGGAGGACGCCGTGCTGACGACCGCCGTCGGGGACGCCCCGACCTGGACGCTGCCGCCGTGCGGGCCCGCACGGCGGGCCACGAGAGAGCCGGCCCGGTGAGCGGCACGCTGGTGCTCAACGCCTCCTACGAGCCGTTGTGCGTGGTGCCGGTCCGCCGTGCGGTGGTTCTCCTGCTGCTCGACAAGGCCGTCGTGGAGCGGGTCGGGGACGCGGTCCTGCGGTCGGAGCACCTGACGCTGGAGGCTCCGTCCGTGGTGCGCCTGCACCGGTACGTGAAGGTGCCCCGGCGCGCACGGGTGCCGATCACCCGTCGAGGGGTGCTGGCCAGGGACCGCGAGCGCTGCGCCTACTGCGGCGCGCGGGCCGACACGATCGACCATGTCGTCCCGCGCAGCCGTTCGGGACCTCACTCCTGGGAGAACGTGGTGGCCGCGTGCCGCCGCTGCAACCACCGCAAGGCCGACCATCTGCTGTCCGAGCTCGGGTGGACGCTGCCTTTCACCCCTGCGGCCCCGCAGGTGTCGGTGCTGGGGACGGCGTCGAGCCCTGACCTGCTCTCGGAGTGGGAGCCGTACCTGGGGTGGTTCGGCTCGGGTGAGTCGTCCGTCGCCTGACGCGGGACGACGTCCGCGGTGGCTGGTTCTTTCAAGGAAGGGCCAAGACATGCTCAGGCGATGGCACAGATCCGCTGCGGACCAGGCATGATCGGACCAGACTGGCATCGGACGATCAGCACCTGGAGGTACCCATGCCGCGCCCAGTGATCCTCGTGGGGGTCGACGGTTCGACAGCTTCGTTGCACGCGCTCGACTGGGCGGCGGCCGAGGCCACGGCCCGCGGCTGGGCGCTGCGGCTGGTGTGCTGCTACTCGTTGCCGTCGTTCACGGCGGCCTCGCTGGACGGCGGGTACGCGGCGCTGGACGACACGGCGATCCTCGAGGGCGCCAAGGCGGTGCTCGCCGACGCGTCGGCGCGTGTGGCCGGTCGAGGTCTGGAGGTCACGGCGAGCGTCGTGACCGGTGACGCCGCGGGTGTGCTGGTGGACCTGTCGCGGGAGGCGTCGCTGGCGGTGGTCGGCACGCGGGGTCGCGGCGGGTTCGCGGACCGCCTGCTGGGCACGGTGTCCTCGGCCCTGCCGGCGCACGCGTACTGCCCGACGGTCGTCGTGCCGTTGCGGGGGCACGGCCGTGCGCTGCCGGACGACGAGAGCCTGCCGGCGGTGCGTCCGCTGCGCCGGATCGTGGTGGGCATCGACGGGTCGCCCCAGGCGGAGGCGGCGCTGCGGGTCGCGATCGACGAGGCGGCGGCGTGGGGTGCCGAGCTGACGGCCGTGGCGGGGGTGCCGATCGGGGCGGGCACGGGGATCCTGGCGTGGTTGCCGGCGTCGGTGGACCACGAGCAGATCCTCGCCGACGTCACCGAGGGCCTGCACGTGGTGGTGGACCGGGCTCTGGCCGGACGGACGGATGTCGTGGTCAAGCGGCACGCGCTCGACGGCACGGGTGCGCAGCTGCTCACGGAGTTCTCGCAGGCCACGGACCTGGTGGTGCTCGGGTCGCGCGGGAGGGGCGGGTTCACCGGGCTGCTGCTGGGTTCGACGAGCCAGGCGGTGCTGCACCACGCCGAGTGCGCGGTGATGGTCGTGACGCACCGTGCGCACACGTGGGCGCAGAGCGAGTCGCCGGCCGGGAGCGAGGCGGGCTGAGGTGTCAGGCCGTCGGCGAGGGGTCTGACGGGGTCGGGGGGACGTCGGGTCGGCGCACCAGTGCGGACAGCACCACGGTCGACCGGGTCCGGGCGACGAAGGGCTCTGCGGCGAGGCGCTCGACGACGCGCTCCAGGTGGCGCATGTCGGAGGTGCGGACCTGGACGACGAGGTCCACGTCACCGGTGACGGTGCTGGCTGCCACGACCTCCGGGTACTGCGACACCGCGGCGCGCATGGTGGCCGGGCTGGTCGACCCGTGGCAGAACAGCTCGACGAACGCCTCGGTCTGCCAGCCCAGGGCCGCCGGGTCGAGGCGGACGGTGAAGCCGCGGATGACGCCTCGGTCGAGGAGACGGTCCACGCGGCGCTTGACCGCCGGCGCGGACAGGGCGACGACCTTGCCGATCTCGGCGTAGGTGGTCCGTGCGTCGAGTGCGAGCTCGCGCACGATGAGTGCGTCGAGCGGGTCGAGCGGGTCGGGTGCGGCGGTCAGGTCGGCGTCGGCGGACACCCGCTCATCCTTGCGCACGCCGTCGGTCGACTGGGCCGAACGGGGGAACGGACGCACGTTCGTGCATGTGACCCGCACGTTGATTCAACGAATCAGACATATGTGTCCTAAAGAACCCGTGCAAGGCGCCGATGTGGTGGGGGAGGACGTCGCCGCGGCACTCTGCGGAGCGCAGGGCCCGGACGTCGACGGCGGATCGGGCGCACCGCAGGCGGCCCCGACGGGTTGCCGACCACGGGAGAGCCGACATGACGGACATGCTCGACGCGAACCGCTCGCCGCTGCAGACGGCGACGGACGAGGCGACCACCGCACCGACGATCCCGACCCAGCGTGTGCAGCCGGCACCGGCACCCGCCGACGCGCCGGACGCCGCCGAGCACGGCGCACCGGTCGTCCCGACTCAGTCCGCCCCGGCACGCCGGGACCGGAGCCGCACGGCCCCGGCCCCCATCGTGCCCACCCAGCGCGTCGCGGCCCCGGCCGTCCTCACGCCGCCGACCGCCCCGCTCGAGAGCCCGACCGCCCCCGCCCCGCAGACCGTCGCGGCACCGGCCCGGACCCGACGCCCCGTGCGCCGCCTCGCACTCGTCACCGCATCGGTCGCGGCGCTCGTGGGTGCGCTCGGCGGCGGGCTGGTCGTCAACGCCCAGGCCGACGCACGGGCCGCCGAGCTGGCGCGCGCCCAGGGTCGCGTCGCAGCCACCCTCGACGGCGCGCAGCAGGACGAGGTGTTCCAGGGCGCGACGCAGGAGCGGGCCGTCCTGGCGGCGACCTCGACCGTGCACGACGCCGCCTACACACGCGCTTCGGCGGTGCTGGCGCAGGCCGCCGCGGTGCTCGCCGCGACCCCGCAGGCAGGTGACGCGCCGCGAGCCCAGCTGCAGGCGTCCATCGACTCCGTGTCCGCCGCGGTGACCGCCGACCAGGTCAACCCGGCCGCGATCGACACGCTGGCCGCCGGCCTGGCCGCACCCCAGAAGGCGGCCACCGAGGCGCAGGCAGCCTGGCAGGCAGCCGAGGACGCCCGGATCGCGGCCGAGAAGGCCGCGGCGGAGAAGGCCGCAGCGGAGGCTGCCGCTGCGGCGGCGCGCCGCAGCACCGCCCCGCGCACGTCCCGCGCTGCCGCGCCCTCGGCGGGTGCAGCAGGTGCAGCAGCTGCGCCGGCCGCCGTGGGGATCCCCGCCGGCGGCCTGGTCTGCCGCGGTGCCGGTGGGTCCGGGTCGGAGTCCAGCGTCGGCGCGATCGGCGAGGCCATCAACTCCTACCGTGCCTCGCAGGGCCTGCCGACGCTGAGCGTGAACCGCTCCGGCAACCTGGTGCAGCACGCGATCACCATGTCGACCGCGGGCGGCATCTGGCACTCGGGCGGTGACAACATCGTCGGCTGCTCGAACGGCGGGCTGTCGTCCCTGATGTCGGGCTGGAAGAACTCCCCGGGTCACAACGCGCAGATGCTGCGCACGGACGTCTCGACCATGTACGTCGGCGGCGCGACCGGTGCCGGCTTCCTGTTCGGGGCCGTGCTCTTCAAGTAGCCGCCACCAGCAGGCAGCCGTCACCGTCAGGCAGCGGCCGTCGTCAGGGAGCCGCCGCCGTCAGCGCAGGGCGTCGGCCAGCCGGTCGAGCGCGAGGTCCAGCTCGTCGCGCTCGATCGTCAGCGGCGGGGCGAGCCGCACCGTGGCGCCGTGCGTGTCCTTGGCCAGCACCCCGCGCGCGAGAAGACGCTCGCACAGGTCCCGGCCGTCCTTCGGGCCGCCCGGGCGTACCGGGCCGAGGTCCAGCCCTGCCCACAGCCCGATGGTGCGGGCGCGGGCGAGCTGCCCCTCGTCGACCAGTGCGTCGAGGCGCTCGGTCAGGTGCGTGCCGAGCTCGGCGGCCCGCGCCTGCAGCGTTCCCGGGGTCAGCAGGTCGACGACCGCGATGGCCACGGCGCACGCCAGCGGGTTGCCGCCGAACGTCGATCCGTGGGTGCCGGCGGTGAGCACGCCGAGCACGTCCGCCCGCCCGACGACCGCAGAGACCGGCACGATGCCGCCGCCGAGCGCCTTGCCCAACGTGACCAGGTCTGGCCGTACCCCCACGAGCTCGCAGGCCAGGGTGCTGCCCGTGCGCCCCAGGCCCGACTGGACCTCGTCGGCGACGAGCAGCACGTCGGCGGCGGTGCACAGGGCCCGCACGGCGGGCAGGTAGTCGGACGGGGGGATCACGACACCCTGCTCGCCCTGCACGGGTTCGAGCAGCACCGCGACGGTCGTCTCGTCGATGGCGGCGCGCACGGCCTCGGCGTCGCCGTAGGGCACCACGCGGAATCCCGGGGTGAACGGGCCGAAGCCACGGCGGGCGTCCTCGTCGTCGGAGAACGAGACGATCGTGGTGGTGCGCCCGTGGAAGTTGCCGCTGGCCACGACCACCGTCGCCCGGTCGGGGGCGACCCCACGGACCTCGTAACCCCACTTGCGGGAGGCCTTGACGGCGGTCTCGACGGCCTCGGCGCCGGTGTTCATCGGCAGGACCATGGCCGGGCCGGCCACGTGCGGGCCGATCAGGTCGGTGACCGCCTGCGCGAAGGGTTCGAGCAGCTCGTGGTCGAACGCCCGCGAGGTCAGGGTGAGCCGGTCGATCTGGTGGTGCGCGGCCGCGACCAGGGCGGGGTGCCGGTGCCCGAAGTTGAGCGCCGAGTACGCAGCGAGCAGGTCCAGGTACCGGCGCCCGTCGGTGTCGGTGACCCAGCACCCCTCGCCCGTGGCGATCGTCACGGGCAAGGGGTGGTAGTTCGGCGCGAGCAGGCCGGACCCGCTCACGTGCAGGCTGGTCGACATGCTCGTCTCCTCGGGCCCGGTGGCGGGGGTGGGTTGGTCGGACGGCTCAGAGGGCGGGACGGATCTCCAGGGTGCAGCACTTGGCGCCGCCCCCACCCTTGAGCAGCTCGGTGGTCTCGACCGGGATCGGCGTGTACCCGCGCTCGCGCAGCGCGCCGGCCAGGTGGGTGGCGGCGGGGGCGACCACGACGTTCTCGCCGTCGGAGACCGCGTTGAGCCCGAGGGCGACCGCGTCGGCCTCGACGGCGTGCACGGCATCGGGGTACCGCTGCGCGAGCACCTCCTGCGAGGCGGCGGAGAACGCCGCGGGGTAGTAGGCGACCTGCGGGTCGTCCACGTCGGAGGACAGCACGGCCAGGGCGGTGTCGAGGTGGTAGAACCGCGGGTCGACCAGCTCGAGCGAGACGACCTCGATGCCGAACAGCGCGGCGGCCTCCCGGTGGGCGGCGCGGTCGGTGCGGAACCCCGTGCCGGCCAGCAGGGTGCGACCGACGAACAGCATGTCGCCCTCGCCCTCGTTGATCTGCTCGGCGGTGTGCGTCAGGTACCCGCGGTCCGCGAACCACTTCTGGTACGCCGGGCCCTCGGGCTGACGCTCGGGGTAGCGGAACCGGGCCGAGTAGACGATGCCGTCGATCACGGTCGCGCCGTTGGCCGCGTAGACCATGTCGGGCAGGCCTTCGAGCGGGTCGATCGTCTCGATGGTGTTGCCGAGGTCGAGGTAGGTGTCGCGCAGGCGGCGCCACTGCTGCAGGGCCAGCTCCACGTCCGTGTACCGCGTCTTGTCCATCCACGGGTTGATCTCGTACGACACCGTGTAGTGGGTCGGCTCGCACATCAGGTAATGGCGGGCGGTACGTCCGGGCGCGCTGGCAGACATCGATCTCCTCGGGGAAGGACGCGGCGGTGGGTTTCGTCCGAGCGTACGCGTCGCCCGTGCGTGGACCCGTGTCGCGGTGTTGCGCGCCGACCATCGATCCGTTGTGCGATGTCCGGTCTGTTCCGCGATCTGTTGCGCGACGTGCGCAACCCAGGTTCGTCGGGGCCGCCGTGCCCGGCCGCGTGCCGCCGCTGCCCGTGCCCGGACGCCGGGGCCCTGCCCGCCCGGTAGCGTCGGTGCCATGCAGACACGGATCCTGGGCAGGACCGGCCGCGCCGTCGGCGTCGTCGGTCTCGGGTGCTGGCAGCTGGGGGCGGACTGGGGTGAGGTCGGCGAGGACGCCGCCCTGGCCGTGCTGCGCGCCGCGACCGATGCGGGCGTCACGTTCCTCGACACCGCTGACGTCTACGGCGACGGACGCAGCGAACGGCTCGTCGGTGAGTTCCTCGCCTCGCACGACGCCCCGCACGGCATCACGGTGGCCACCAAGATGGGTCGGCGCGCCGACCCGCACGTGGCCGGCGCCTACACGCTCGACGCGTACCGGGCGTGGACCGACCGGTCCCGGACGAACCTGGGGGTCGACACGCTCGACCTGGTGCAGCTGCACTGCCCGCCGACCGAGGTGCTGATGCGCGAGAGCACCTACGACGACCTCGACGTGCTCGTCGACGAGGGGCGCATCGCCGCGTACGGCGTCTCGGTCGAGACCGTCGAGGAGGCGCTGGCCGCGATCGCCCGCCCGCACGTGGCCTCGGTGCAGATCATCCTCAACGTGTTCCGCCGCAAGCCGCTCGAGCGGGTGCTGCCGGCCGCCGCAGCCGCCGGGGTGGGCATCATCGCCCGGGTGCCGCTGGCCAGTGGGCTGCTCACCGGCCGCTACGACGAGTCGACCACGTTCGCGGCGGACGACCACCGCAGCTACAACCGGCACGGTGAGGCGTTCGACGTCGGCGAGACGTTCTCGGGCGTGCCCTACGAGGTCGGTGTCGCGGCAGCCCGCGAGGTCGGGGAGCACACCCCGGCCGGTGCCACCACCGCGCAGCTGGCACTGCGGTGGATCATCGACCAGCCGGGTGTCACCACGGTGATCCCCGGCGCCCGCAACGCCCAGCAGGCCCGGGGCAACGCCGCCGCAGCCGACCTGGCCCCGTTGGACGCCTCGACGCTCGACGCGCTGCGTGACGTGTACGACACCCGTATCCGGGAGCACGTGCACGACCGCTGGTGAGCTCAGGCGCCGCGGCCCGCCCCGTCGTGCTCGGCGGGCTGCGGCGCCGGTTCGATGTGCGCGACGCCGCCCGGTGCGACGACCTCCAGGGCCTGCGGGAACTGCGCAGGGGCCGGCCCGAACGCCTCGCGGGCCCCGGCCACGACCGTGCGGCCCAGGGCCCGACCGCCGGTGATGCCGATGAACGCGCCGAGGCCGAACGGGGCCAGACGCCCCAGTGCGAGCCCGCCGTGCCGGGTGGCCTGCGTGCGCAGCAGCCGCCGGGTCAGCGTGGTGTTGACCTTGCGGATGGTGCGGGTCGGCATCCGGGTCAGCACGGCACGGCCGACGTGCATCGCGGTGATCTGCGTGGAGTCCCCGACCATCCGCACGCCCGACTCGCCCAGGATCGTGGCCAGCAGGAGCGTGGTGCGTCGCGGTACGTCGTCGACCTGGATGCCGTGCACGCTGGCCACCGCCAGCGAGAAGGCCGCCGACGCGGCGAAGAACGTGGCCACGTCGCTGACGGTCAGCACGGTGGCGGTGGCGGTCCCCACGGCCGGTGCGGCCGCGGCGGCGCCGACCGCACCACCGGTGCTGGCCACGACCAGCAGGTACTCACGTTCGAGCAGCGCGACGACCTGCGCGGGGCTGGCCTCGGGGTTGCGTCGTCGGACCGAGTCGACGTGTGCGTGGATGACCGAGGACGGCACGGTCACCGCGCGTCCGAGCGCTGCCTCGACGAGCCGCGGCACGCCTCTCAGCGCTCCCCGGTGACCGTCAGCTCGACGCTGGCGCCCGCCTTGAAGGTGCGACCGACCGTGCAGGCGGCGTCGATCGCCCGCTGCAGCACGGTGACGAGCCGTGCGCGCTCCTCGGGCTCGAGGCTGCTGAGGTCGACCACGAGGTTCTCCACCAGCTCGGGGTAGAGGTTCTCCTCGGGGTCGGACAGCCCGCCGACCTCGATGGTCACCTCGACGTCCTCACCGAGGCGACGTGAGAGCGCGCTGTCGGCGCTCAGCCCGCTGCAGCCGGCGAGTGCGATCTTGGCCAGCTCCCCGGGCGTGAACGCGCCCTCGTACTTGATGTCGCCGATCTCGACGCGGGCGCCGCGCGAGTTGTGGCCGACGTACCTGCGTTCCCCGGTGCGCTCCACCCACAGGCGGGTGCCGTGCGCGTTCTGCAGCTCAGTCATCCCGCGATCCTGCCACGGCGGATCGCGTCGGTCGGGGCGACGCCCGCGGTGTCGACCGGCGTGGCGGTGCTCAGCTGCGCGGCGGGAAGTCGCCCTGCAACGCGATGATCGCCCGCACCGCGAGGTACGGCGACATGTTGTTGTGCGCGACGCCGCCGCCCGTGACGGCCGTGGCCTGCTCGGACATCGGCCGGGTGCCCGCGTCCGTGGAGTACAGCTGCTCGCGCAGACGGCCCTGCACGGAGGTGGCCCACGCGCCGCCCGACGGGTTGCCGCTGGTGCCGGTGGTCCCTGCGGCGACGGTCCGCACCGTGTGGGTGTGCGCCGGCATCTCGGCCTCGGTCAGCATGACGGTCTCCGTCCCGCCCTGCTCACCCAGCTGGTACGACTCGAGCCCCGGGCCCTGCCCGTGGTGGATCGGCGACGCGCCGCGCAGGTCAGGCAACCCGAAGGTGGTCATGCCGTTGCCGCCGTACGTGGTGCCGAGCAGGGAGAAGAGTGCCGTGTTCTGGGCGAGGGCCATCAGCTGCCCGTCGCACGCGGCCCAACCGCCGGGGGTGAAGGACCCCGCGAAGAGCCGCACCTCGCCGAGGTAGGGATCGCCGCCCGTACCTGACTCGCGGCTGGGGAAGACGCCTTGGAGGGCGATGGCGTACTGCAGGGCGAGGTACGGGGGCATGTTCTCGTGGGGCTGGCTGCCGCCCACCTGCTCGACCGTGCCCGGGTGCAGTGCGACCTGGGCGGTGCCTGCGTAGTGGGGGCGGCCGGTGGTCGCCCACCGGGCGCCGCTCGGATCGGCGGTCGTGGCGGTCGAGGCGGCCACCGCGGTGTGGCGGTGCGCGGGCAGCTCGGCGGACGTCAGCTGGTGGGCGGTCGTCCCGGCGGACTCGCCCTGGACGTGCTGGTCGTCGACGTGCAGCGGGCTGCGGAACCGCAGGTCGGGCAGGGCGAAGGTGGTCTGACCGTTGCCGCCGTACATGGTGCCCAGGAGCGAGAACAGGGCCTGGTTCTGGTTGATCGGCAGCAGCTGGCCCTGGCAGGGGGCCCAGCCCTTGGGCACGAAACCGAAGGCGAACAGCCGGATCTCGGCGAGCAGGGGTTCCATGGCGTGCTCTCAGCTCGGGGACGGGTAGATGCCGACGAGGGCGATGATGAAGGTCAACGCCAGGTACGGGGGCCGGTTCTCGTGCGGCTGGCCCCCTCCCACCGCGGTGAGCGCGTTCGGGGCGAGGGCCGTCGGCAGGCTCCCGCCGCCGGGGACGGCGAACGCCGGGCCGGTCGAGGACGCCCACACGGCACCGGCAGGGTTGCCCGTGGTGGCGGCTGCCGCCGCACCGAGGGCGGTGTGGCTGTGGGCCGGCAGCTGCGTGGTGCTCAGCGGTGCGAGCTCCACGCCGCCGGCCTGCCCGATCACGGCGGCGCCGTGGCCGGCGTTGCCGACCCCGACAGGTCGGCGGCCGCGCAGGTCGGGCAGCCCGAACGTCTCCTGGCCGTCGCCGCCGTACGTGGTGCCGATCAGCGTGAACAGGGCGTCGTTCTCCGAGATCTGCAGCAGCTGCCCGTCGCACATGGCCCATCCGGCGGGCGCGAAGTTCCCCCCGAACAGGCGGATCTCCCCGAGGTAGGGCTCCATGGTCAGCTCCTCGTCCGGTTGACGACGGCCTCGAGCCGCGTGCCCTCGGCGCCGACGGGACCCAGGGCGAGCACCAGCTCACCCTCGGCGTGGCGCAGGGTGTGGATGCCGGCGGGGACCTCGTGCGTGGACGGGTCGCCGTCGAACGCCAGCGTGAACGCCTCGGCTCGGGGGTTGTCTCCACGAGAACCGGCGATGGTGGTGAGCGTGACCGGGTGGGTGCCGTCGACCAGGAACCGGGTGCCCACGAGCGCGGACAGGGCGGTCAGGTCGAGCGGCAGCGTGTCCGGCCGCCCGCGCAGGACGGCCCTGCCGACGGCGGTCCCGACCGTGCCGACGGCGACGGCACCGGCACCCGCGACGAGCACGGTGCGGCGTGTGAGCACCTGGGGCCTCCGAAGGTCGAGTGACTGTCCCAAAGATCCGAATTGCCGCATTCCCGCAGGTCAGCGCGTTGCGAGCCTAGAAGAACTTCACCCCCTTCTGGGGTCTTTCGCCCCGTGTGCGAGGGTGAATCCTCCTAGGCTCCGAGCGTGCCGACCCGCCGTGCCGCCCCTGTCGCTCTCGCTGCGCTCGCCGCTGCCGCAAGCGCGTTCGCCTCGCTGGCCGTACCGGTCGCGCTGCCGACGGCGGCGGCCGCAGGGGGCGTGGAGCTGACCGTGACGGTCGACCGGGACGCCCCCGTCGACGCAGGGTGCAGCGACTCGCTGGCCGGGCTCAGCCTCCGGGAGGCGTTGTGCAGCGCGGCCGGTCAGCCCGCGGCGACCGTCGTGGTGCCGGCGGGCTTCGTGGTGACCCTGGCGGTCGGGCCCCTGGTCGTGGACCCGGTGCTCCCGTCGACCGACGTGACGGTGCGCACGGCAGGCCCGGGGCGCTTCACGATCGACGGCGCGGACCGTCGGATCCTCGACCTCGACCCGTCGATGTCCGGCGGGCTCGACGTCACGCTCACCGGCGTGGTGCTGCGACACGGTGCGTCGACCGCTGCCGACGCCGGGCCGGGCGGCGGCGCGATCCTGGCCGGGTCGGCCGACCCGGGTGCGCCGGACAGCCTGACGATCGTCGACTGCCTGGTGCAGGACAACCGCAACGCGGCGACGGGCGTCGAGGGGGTGGCCGGCGCGGCCGGTGGGGCGGTGTCCATGACGGGCGGCACGTTGACGGTGCGCGACTCGACGTTCACCGGCAACGTGGCCGACGGTGCTCCCGGCGGTGCGATCGCGATGTTCGGCATCGACAGCTCCGACTCCCTGGTGATCGAGGGGTCCACGTTCGAGGGCAACGTGATCACCCCAGGGGCCGGTGACGGGGTGCTGGCCGGCGGTGCGGTGTTCGCCGACGACGTGGCGCTGAGCGTCACCGGCTCGACCTTCCGCCACAACGCCGTGACGTCGACCTCCGCGACCGCTGCGCTCGGATCCGCCGTGCGGGCGACCGTGGCCCGGGCCGGTGCCGCGACGATCTCCGGCAGCGTCGTCGAGGGCAACACGCTGACCTCCTCCGCGGACCGCGCCGTCGCCGGCGGCGGGGGAGCCCTGGCGCTCGCGAGCGGCACGGTGACGGCGTCCCGACTGGTCGGCAACACCGACACCGTCGGTGGGTCGACCGCGCCGGTGTCGGTGCTCGCCACGACGGGAAGCCCGATCGGCGCCGCCGGCAACTGGTGGGGTAGCGCGACCGGGGCGGGCGCCGCCGCGGTGGGTGCCACGACGGTCCCGTTCGCGACGCTCACGCCGCCGACCGCGCCCGACTACCCGACCAGGGGTGTGGCGACCACCGCCTCGGCGCACCTGACCTTGTCGGACGGGACGGCCGTGGCG
This sequence comes from Cellulomonas soli, assembly GCF_052036975.1. Classification (GTDB taxonomy): domain Bacteria; phylum Actinomycetota; class Actinomycetes; order Actinomycetales; family Cellulomonadaceae; genus Cellulomonas; species Cellulomonas soli_A. The sequence goes on along the minus strand of NZ_JBQIAR010000003.1, from coordinate 130,761 downwards.
CCGGCGCTGGCTGCCCTCCTGGCGGGGACGGTCGGCGAACTCACCCTCGTGCAGGGGTCCGGGACGGCCGGCGGGCCGGCGACCCTCACGACCGGGGGTGTCCTGTCGGTCGGGTACACCCCTGGCGTCGAGAGGTCCGTGACGGCGACGGCGACGCTCGACGGTGTCACGGTCAGCGGCCAGATCGACCACTCCTCCGTGCCCGAGCTGGTGGGGCCGGTGGACGTGTCCGCGGCCGAGGGGCAGACGGCGACCCTCGCCGCGACCGTCGACGCGTACCCGGCCGCCACGGCGCTGCGGTGGCAGAGCGCACCCGCGGGCTCCTCGACGTGGACGGACGTGCCCGGTGCGACGACCGCCACGCTCGACGTGCCCGCCACCCGTGCCGACCAGGGGCGCCGGTACCGGCTGCTCGCCACGAACATGGTCGGCACCACCACCAGCGGGGTCGCCACGCTCGAGGTGCTGTGGGGTGCCGAGATCACCACGCAGCCGGTCGGCACGACCGTCGTCGTCGGCGACGAGGCGACGTTCACGGTCGGCGTGGCCGGGCACCTGACCCCGACCGTGCAGTGGCAGACGGCGCCCGCGGGCACGGCGGACTGGACCGACGTGCCGGGCGGGACCGCGACGACGGCTGTGCGCCCGGCGGTGACGGCGGCCGACGACGGGCTGCAGGTGCGGGCCGTGGTGCAGGGTTCCGTCGGCCCGGTCACCAGCGACGTCGCCGTGCTGCACGTGCAGACGCCTGCCACCGTGGCGACCTCGCCGTCGGCGGCCACGGGCGTCGAGGGCGGCACCGTGAGCCTGTCGGCGACGTTCGAGGCGACCCCGGCGCCGACCCGTGTGGTCTGGCAGCGGTTCGACGCCGGCGCCGGCACCTGGACGGACCTGTCCGGTGGCACCACGACCAGCGGTGCCGGGACCACCACGGCCACGCTCGACGTCGCGGTGACGCGCGCGCTCGACGGCGCCCGGTTCCGCGTCCGCGCCGAGCAGACGCTGGTCAGCGGCCCCCGCGTCGTGACCAGCGCGGAGGCGGCTCTCGACGTCAGCTGGGTGCACGCGGTGCTCACCCAGCCCGTCGACGCGACGGCGCTCGCCGGGCAGGACGCGACGTTCTCCGTCGTGACCGACGGGCGGCCCGCGCCCACCGTGACCTGGGAGGCCCTCGCGCCGGGCGGCGCCGGTGGCTGGGTGGCGGTGGGTGCCGGGTCGACGCTGACCCTGACGGGTGTGGACGTGGCGGCCGACGGCACCCAGGTGCGTGCCCGCCTCGTCGGCCCGCTCGGCCCCGACGTGCTGTCCGGCACGGCCACGCTCGAGGTGCGTCAGGGTGCGTCGATCCTCACGCAGCCGGCGGGCACCACGGTCGACGACGGCGACGTGGCCACGTTCACCGTGGCCGCGGGCGGACACCCTGCGCCGTCCGTGCGCTGGCAGGAACGCGCCACGGCCGACGGCACCTGGGTCGACGTGGTCGGCGCGAGCGGCAGCACGCTGACCGTGACCGCGACGCCCGCACGGCACGGCCACGAGTTCCGCGCGGTGGCAGGCAACGGCGTGCTCGCCGACGCGACCAGCGATGCGGCGGCCCTCACGGTGCTCACCGCACCGTCCGTGAGCGACCCGCAGGACGCGGGTACCGTCCCGGGCGGCACCGCGCGGTTCACGGTGACCGCCACCGGCAACCCGGCACCGACGATCGGCTGGCAGACCTCCGTGGACGGGCTCACCTGGGTCACCGTGCCCGGGGCCGTCGGCGGGGTGCTGGACCTGGCGGCTGCCGCGGGAGACGACGGGCTGCTGTTGCGGGCGGTCGCCACGAGCACCCTGGTCGCCGGTCCGCGCAGCCAGGCCAGCGCCGCGGCGACGCTCACCGTGGTCGACCTGCCCGTGGAGGTCTCCGGCCCCGACGGGGTGACGCCCACCGGCACGCTGGCCGGGGCCGCGGGCACACCGGTGACCATCGGCTGGGTGGTGCTCGCCTCCGACGGCGTCGGCACCTGGCAGGCCTCGCGCGACGGCGGCTCGACGTGGGGTGCGCTCCCCGCCGGTGCCACCACGCAGGAGGTCACCGGGGTGGCGGCCGTCCGCAGCCTCGTGGTCCGGGCGGCGGCCCCGGCGACGCGCACCGCCTACCGGCTGACCTACACGCCGTCCGCGGCCGACACGGGCCTGCAGGTGCGGCTCGTGGTCACCAACGCCGCGGGAAGCACGGTGATGGGTCCGGTGCGCCTGCAGGTCGCGCCCGTGGTGCTCACCCCCGGCGGCGGGACGGGCGGCACCGCGCAGGCGGGGGCGAGTGCCACCGCCTCCCGCGCCGCGGGGACCTCCACCACCGCGACACGTTCGCTCGCACTGGCCCGGACCGGGGCGGACGTGCCGTCCCTGCTGCTGCTGGTCGTGGTCCTCATGGGGTCGGGGACGGCGGTGCTGGTGCTCCGCCGTCGCCGCGCGACGACCACCACACCAGCGCCAGCAGGCCCAGACCCGCTCCGAGGGTGTTGAGCACGACGTCCTGCAGGGTCGGCACGCGGGTCGGCAGGAACAGCCGCTGACTGAGCTCGATGGCGGCCGACAGGACGGCCGCCATCGGCACGACCGGCCACCGACGCACGAGCAGCAGGCCGGTGAGCACGCCGAACGGCACGAACATCAGCACGTTCGCGACGGCCTCGACGCCGGCGTACGTCACCGGGATCCCGTGGTCGACCAGCCAGGCGATGGTCGCGCGGACCACGTCGAACGTGTCGTCGGGCGCGGGGGCCGGCCACAGGGTGAGCCGGACGACGACCAGCGCCCAGGCGGCGAGCAGCAGCCGGATCGTCCGTCGTGCTCGCCACCGGTCCATGCCCGGCACGCTACGTGACCGGTCGGCAGGGCGGGGCCGCGCCGGTGGGGGGCCGGTGGAGGACCTGTGCGGGAGCGGCGGGCATCGTGCCCGTGGGGGTGCGGGCGGGTGATGACCGCTGCCGACGGGATGTCGCGCCACCGGTTGCCGGGGCGTCGCTGGTGGGATGGACTCGCTGTCGGCAGGCCCGCACCGAGCCACCTCAGGGAGCAGAGCATGGACGTCGTACCGCTCGAGCTGTACGTCGACGCCGTCGAGAGGGCGTCGACGACCGGATACTGCCTGCCGGACGCGGCACTGGCGCAGGTGCGGACGGCGTTGCGCGGTGCCGCACCGGTGTTCGCCGCGCTGACCGCCGAGCTCGACGGCGGCTCGCCGGCCCGGGCCAACGGGCACCTGGTCGTCTACACCGAGGACCTTGTCGCCTACGTCACCTTCACGCGGATGCCGGCCCGCGGCCCGTTCCCCGAGGACGACGAGGCGCTCGGGGTCTTCACGATCGAGGTCGCGGCGCGCTCGGCGCTGTCCGCGTTGTCGTTGCTCTACGCGACGGCGCCGGCACGCGCCTACCCGGACAGCCTGTCGGGCCTGTCGGGCAACGCCCGGCTGGTGCTCACGTACACCGGCTTCGGCAACGAGGTCGTGATCCCCACCGGCGGTGCGCACGACGTCGACGCGCTGTACGCCTCGCTGCTGGAAGACCTGCGGTAGGACCTGACGGACCTGCGGCGGCCCGGCCCCGGGGGAGGGCCGGACCGCCGCAGGTGGTTCGGGCGGATCAGCCCTGGGTCGCGCGGGCCAGGACCGCGAGTGCCTCCTCGCGGGTCGCGACGTACGTGACCGGGAACCCGGTCTTGGTCGACAGCCGCTGCATCTGGATCGCGACGAGCGGGTTCGAGGCGATGAACGCGCACCAGGTGAGCCCGTTGCGGACGGCTTCGGCCATCATCGCCTCGTGGGTGCGCTGCACCCGCTCGGCCTGTGCCGGGTGGGCGCTGAAGTCGACCAGGAACGTCCAGCCGGGCTTGTTCTCCTTGTAGGCGGCGGACAGCACCCGCACGTAGTCGTCGCACGTGGCGTCGTTCCACAGGCCCACGCACACGTCGGACAGGCGGTTGAGCGTGCGGTCCCAGCTGATGTCGAAGTAGCCCTCGCCGGCGGCGGTGGCGAACCGCAGGCCGGCGGTCTCCTTGGTCATGGTGGCGCCCATCCGGGAGATCTCCCCGACGGCGACCCGGCTGCGGTCGGCGGCCTCGGTGTTGGAGCGGGCCAGGTCGACGACGGTCGCGATGGACTCGGCGATGTGCTGCACGGCCGAGGACACGCCCTGCGTGGTCTGGGAGACCTGCTGCGTGGTCTGGCTCTGCTCCTCGATCGCCGAGGAGATCGTCAGCTGGGACTCCGAGATCTGGTCGATGATCTCGCTGACCGCGCCGATGGCGGTGACGGCCTCGGCGGAGTCGGCCTGGATGCGCCCGAGCATGGAGGAGATCTCCTCGGTGGCGCTCGCGGTCTCCTGGGCCAGGCTCTTGACCTCGGAGGCCACCACGGCGAACCCCTTGCCGGCGTCGCCGGCCCGCGCCGCCTCGATGGTGGCGTTGAGCGCGAGCAGGTTGGTCTGCCCGGCGATCGAGGTGATGGTCTGGATGATGTCGCCGATGCGGGCCGAGGAGTCACCGAGGGTGCGGATCGTGGAGGCGGCCGTGGTGACGGAGTCGACGGCGCGGCGGGCGACCTGCGAGGCGGCCGAGGTGGTGCCGGCGATCTCGCCGATGGAGGCGCGCATCTGCTCGCTGGCGGCCGCGACGAGCTCCATGTTCTGCGAGACGTCGCGGGCGGCCTCCTCGATGGTGCTGGCCTGCTCGCTGGTGCCGCGGGCGCCCTGGGCGATGGTGTCGCCGATGATGCTGAGCTCCTCGCCGGCGATGGTCAGCAGGCTGGCCTCGGGGGCGATCTGGCCGAGCGTGCCGCCGAGGCGGTCGAACGCGGCGCCGACGCTGCTGGTGAGGCCGAGCGGGTCGGCGTCACCCTGCAGCTCGCGCAGGCCGGTGAGGTCGCCTGCGGCGGCCTGGGCGGACAGGGTGCGCACGCGCTGCACCGAGGCGTCGAGCCGGTGGCGGGCACGGGCTGCCAGTCCGAGGGAGGCGGCGCCACCCACGACGGCCAGGGCCCAGCCGAGCCAGCCGGCGCCGGAGGTTGCGGCCACGACGAGCGCGGCCAGCGCGGCGGGGAGCACGGCGAGCAGGTGTGCACCGCTGCCCGGACCGGCGGGTGTGGGCCGAGGGGTGGCGGTGCGGGGCGCGGCGGTGGTGCCGGGTGTGGTCACGGGGGTCTCCTGTGTGGGCGGAGCGGCGCCGTTGCTCGGCTCCGGGCGGGCTGTGCCGCTGCCCGACCGGTCGTCGCCGGACGGGCCCCGGTGAGTCGTCGCAGATGTGATGCGCGTCACGTCTCTCAGCGGCGGGTCGTTCCCGCAGGTCCCGGACCTGACACCGACGGACGTGCCTGCGGGTGAGTTCTGCATGGAAACGTGACCATCCGGCAGGCCCGGTATCGTCTGGCCCCACCATGATCCGGATCGGCATCGCGGAGGACGACGCAGCCAGCGCCCAGCTGCTCGTCGACTACCTGCACAGGTACGAGCAGGAGCACGGCGAGCAGTTCGCCGTCTCCGTGTTCACCGACGGCAGCGAGATCGTCGCCAGGTACCGGCCCGACTACGACCTGCTCCTGCTCGACGTCGAGATGCCCGGCCTGGACGGGCTGAGCGCCGCGGAGCAGATCCGCCAGGTCGACCAGGACGTCGTGATCGTGTTCATCACCAACATGGCGCAGTACGCGATCCGCGGGTACGAGGTCGACGCGCTCAGCTACCTGCTCAAGCCTGTGCCGTACTTCGCGTTCTCCCAGCAGCTCAAGCGCTCCGTCGAGCGTGCCCGGCGGCAGGCCACCGACTACCTGACCGTGCCTGTGGCCGGCGGGCTCGCCCGCGTCGACACGTCCCGCATCGTGTTCGTCGAGTCGATCAAGCACCGGATCGTCGTGCACGCCACCGACGCCACCTACGCGTTCTCCGGCGCGCTGAAGAACGTCGAGGCCGAGCTCGAGGGCAAGAACTTCTTCCGGTCGAACAACTGCTACCTGGTGAACCTGCGGCACGTGACGTCCGTGAAGGACAGCACCTGCCTGATGGTCGGCGGGCACGAGCTGCTCATCAGCCGCCCGCGCAAGAAGCCGTTCCTGGCCGCCCTCACCGACTACCTGGGTGGACGGCACGGATGATCACCGCGACCCTGCCCGACATCCCCCGCGTGCTGACCGGCATCGCGGAGTGGAGCGCGTGCCTGGTGTACGTGCTGCTGCTCGGACGCCACCTGCCGCGCGTGCGCCTGGTGGCCTTCTCGGTCCTGTTCCTCGGGGTGCAGGTCGTCGTCCAGGTGGTCGCCGGGCGGCAGCCCCTGATGATGTGGCCGGTCGGCATGGCCGTCGCCGTGCTGACCATGCTGCTGTTCCTGCGCGTCGCGGCCCGGCTGCCGTGGCGCGCCGCGGGCTACCTGCTCGCCCGCGCGTTCGTGCTGGCCGAGCTGGTCGCCTCGTTCCACTGGCAGCTGCACTGCTTCTTCTTCGACGCCGCACCCGCGCCCACCGGCATCGGCCAGATCGCGTTCCTGGTCGGGGTGTACACGGCCGCGTTCGGCATCTCCGCCGCCGTCGAGTCGCGCAACTACCCGCGGGGCGTGCCGCTGGACGTCAGCCACCGCGAGCTCGCGCTGGCCGCGGCGATCGCCCTGGTCACCTTCGGCATGAGCAACATGTCGTTCCTCAGCGCGCGCACCCCGTTCAGCGGGCGCCTGGGCTCCGAGGTGTTCTACATCCGCACCCTGGTGGACTTCGGGGGCTTCGTCGCCCTGCACGCCCAGCAGGGGCTGAGGCTGGAGGCGCAGGCCCGCGCCGAGCTCGCCGCGATCGACGGCGTGCTGCGCACCCAGCACGCCCAGTACCTGCAGTCCAAGCGCTCCATCGAGGCCGTCAACCGCACGTACCACGACCTCAAGCACCAGATCGCGGTGATCCGCGCCGAGGACAACCCGCAGAAGAAGACCACCTACCTCGAGGAGCTCGAGGAGAGCATCCGCGACTACGCCACGCACACCCGCACCGGCAACGGGGTGCTCGACGTGCTGCTGTCCACCAAGAGCGCGATCTGCGCCGAGAAGGGCATCGAGCTGACGTGCGTGGCCGACGGGCGCCTGCTCGGCTTCATGTCGGTCATGGACATCTGCTCCGTCGTCGGCAACGCGCTCGACAACGCCATCGAGGGCACCGATCAGGTCGAGGACGCCGACCAACGGCTCATCCGCATGGCCGTGTACGCCCAGGGCGACCTGGTCATGCTGGTCGTCGAGAACTACTTCCCGGGCGCCCTGCAGCTCGAGCACGGGCGGATCGTCACCACCAAGGGCGACCCGGACCGGCACGGCTACGGCCTGAAGAGCATCCGGCACGCCGCCGAGAAGTACGGCGGCTCGATGACCGTGCGCACGGAGCAGAACTGGTTCACGCTGCGCGTGCTCCTGCCCGCCACCGACTGGCGGACCCACCCGCACGGTGCGCCCGAGGAGCAGGAGCTGGCCACGCCCTGACGGCGGGCGGCGGTCGGCGGCTCAGCCGCTGGTGCGCAGGCCCGAGATCCCCGTGCCCCACAGCTGCAGCGCCGCGGCGACCGCCATGTGCATGTCCAGGTACAGGTAGCTGCCCAGGCGCCCGCCGAAGTGCACGTCCGGCTCGTCGCGCTGCAGGTCGCGGTAGACGCGCAGGCGTTCGCGGTCCTGCGCGGTGCTGACCGGGTAGTACGGCTCGTCGTCGTCGACCGCCAGGCGCGAGGTCTCGTGCGCGATTACGGTGGCGTCCTGCGCGTGCCGGTCCTCGCGCTCGGGGTGGAAGTGCCGGAACTCGTGGATCCGGGTCCACGGCACGTCGAGGTCGGCGTAGTTCATCACCGCGGTGCCCTGGAAGTCGCGCACCGGCAGGGTGGCCGTCTCCAGGTCGAGCGTGCGCCAGGTCAGCCGTCCGGCGTGGTGGTCGAAGTAGCGGTCGACGGGCCCGGTGTACACGATCGGCACCTGCCCGCGCGCGCGGTCCTTGCTCAGCGGCTGGTCGGCGTCGAAGAAGTCCGTGCCGAGCCGCACGTCGATGCGCGGGTGGGAGGCCATGCGCTCGAACCACGCGCCGTACCCGTGCACGGGCAGCCCCTCGTAGGTGTCCGCGAAGTAGCGCGTGTCGTACGTGTACCGCACGGGCAGGCGGGCGATGACGGCGGCGGGCAGCTCGCGCGGGTCGGCCTGCCACTGCTTGAGCGTGTACCCGCGCACGAACGCCTCGTACAGCGGGCGCCCGATCAGCGAGATCGCCTTCTCCTCGAGGTTGCGGGCCTCGTCGCGGCCGATCTCGGCGGACTGCTCGGCCACCAGGGCGCGGGCCGCGTCGGGGCCCAGGGCGGTGCCGAAGAACTGGTTGATGGTGCCCAGGTTGATGGGCATCGGGTAGACCGACCCGGCGTGCGTGGTCATCACCCGGTGCTGGTAGCGCGTGAACGCGGTGAACCGACGCACGTACTGCCAGACCTGCTCGTTCGAGGTGTGGAAGATGTGCGAGCCGTAGCGGTGCACCTCGATGCCGGTGGCCGAGTCGACCTCGGAGTGCGCGTTGCCGCCCAGGTGGTCGCGCCGGTCGATGACGGTGACGTCCAGGCCGGCGTCGGCCGCACGCTCGGCGACGGTCAGCCCGAACAGCCCGGCGCCGACAACGAGCAGGTCCATGCGATGCCTTCCCTCGACGGGCGTGCTCCGGGGGCCCCGGGCGCGGCCAGTGTAGGGGCGCGGCACCGGCGTCCGGGTGTGCCCCAGCACCCCGATCTGTGATCTCGCGGTGACCTGCCCGTGACCTTGCTGGCCGTTCGTGCACGCGAAACAACAGTCCGTGCACACGGCCCGATCGGCCACCCGGCGCGCTCCTACGTTGACGACCGCGGCCGCAGGACCACGACGTCCCGACGCCGCGATCAGCTCGCACAGTGCGCTGTGTCGCGCACGTGCCGCCCTCTCGCCCGATGAAGGTGCGACGACGGCGGGTGCGGGCAGGGCCGCTAGACGACAAGGGAAGGTCGATGAAGACAACCACAGACGCGCGACGGCTCCACCGCTCGGCAGCACAGGTCAAGGGGACAGCCGTGGTGGCTGGTCTCGCCCTGTTCGCCCTGACGGCGTGCACCGGAGGCACCTCCGACGACTCGGCGGAGGCCGACACCTACACGACCCGCGAGGTCACCGACGGCAAGACCACGTTCGTGGCCGTCGACAACCCCGGTGACGGGCCGACGTTGTCCTACGGGGCGGACAGCAAGATCGAGCTCCTCACCGAGGAGGTCGACGGCAAGACCTACGCGTTCAAGGACATGAACGCGAACGGCACCCTGGACACGTGGGAGGACTGGCGTGAGGCCGCGGCCGACCGCGCCGCCGACCTGGCCCAGGACCTGTCGATCGAGCAGATCGCCGGGCTCATGCTGTTCAGCTCGCACGAGCGCTCGCCCGCCGACGGCATCACGGACGCGCAGAAGGAGTACATGTCGCAGTCGCGGCTGCGCAACGTGCTCAACGCCGGCCCGAACGACACCGAGGCCAACGTCACCTGGTCCAACCAGCTGCAGGCGTACGCCGAGTCGCTGGCCACCGAGGACGAGCCGTACGTGCCGGTGAACTTCAGCTCCGACCCGCGCTCGACCGCGGAGAGCGGCGGCAACTACAACGCGTCCGGCGACATCTCGCGCTGGCCGTCGAACCTGGGCCTGGCCGCGACATTCGACACCGAGACGATGAGCACGTTCGCGACGATGGTCTCGGCCGAGTACCGCGCGCTGGGCATCGGCACGGCCCTGAGCCCGCAGATCGACCTGGCGACCGAGCCGCGCTGGCTGCGCGTCGACGGCACGTTCGGCGAGAACGTCGAGCTGGCCAGCGCCATGGCGGCCGCCTACGTCGACGGCTTCCAGGCGACGCCCGGTGCCGACGGCTGGGGCACCGAGTCGGTCAACGCGATGATCAAGCACTGGGCCGGCGACGGTCCGGGCGAGGGCGGCCGCGAGGCGCACACCGAGGCCGGCAAGTACGGCGTGTACCCGGGTGACAACTTCGACGCCCACGCCGAGGTGTTCCTGGGTGCGATGGACTCCGCCGCGGTCATGACGGCGTACTCGATCGCGCTCGACGCCGACGGCCAGCCGCTGCTGGGTGGCGACCGCATGGGCAGCGCGTACGACTCGGCCCGCACGAGCCTGCTGCGCGAGAACTTCGACGGCGTCGTCGTCACCGACTGGGGCGTCACCGCCGGTGGCAACACCGACCCCGAGGCGTTCATCGGCACCTCGTGGGGTGCCGACGACCTGACCGTCGAGGAGCGCCACTACGCGATCCTCAAGAACGGCGTCGACATGTTCGGCGGCAACAACGCGGTCGAGCCGGTGCTCGCCGCGTACGACATGTGGCAGGCCGACTTCGAGGCCGGCGTCAACGAGATCGACGCCGACACGCGGTTCCAGGAGTCCGGCACGCGCATCCTGACGATGCTGTTCCAGCCGGGTCTGTACGAGAACGCGTACCTGGACCTCGAGGAGTCGAAGGCCGTCGTCGCCAGCCAGGACAAGCTGGACGCCGGCTACCAGGCGCAGCTCGACTCGGTCGTCATGCTGAAGAACGACGGCTCGACGATCAGCGCGAGCGACGCCGAGTCGTGGAAGGACAAGACCGTCTACATCCCGCGGTCGTACGACACCGGCCAGGCCGGCCTGTTCGGCCCCGGTGAGTTCACGGAGGGCCCCGGCCTGACGATCGAGATCGCCGAGCAGTACTTCGGCAAGGTCGTCACCGACGAGGCAGTCCTGGACGCCGACGGCAAGGTCACCAGCTACACGGCTCCCGACCTGAGCGACGTGGACCTGGTGCTGGTCGGCATGACCAGCCCGAAGAGCGGTGCGGTGTTCGCCAACTCCGGTCACGACAAGGAGACCGGCGAGTGGTACCCGCTGTCGCTGCAGTACCGCCCGTACACGGCCGACGGCGCGAACGTGCGTCAGGTCTCCATCTCCGGTGACATCCTCGCGGACGGCACCCAGGAGAACCGCTCGTACTTCGGCCACACGTCGCGCACCTCGAACGAGTCGGCTCTCGACGCGTTCGACCGTGCCGTGGCCGCGGTCGAGGCGTCCGGCAAGGACATCCCGGTGATCACGGTCCTCAAGGCCACGAACCCGACCGTGCCGGCCGAGTTCGAGGCCCGCACGGACGCGATCCTGGTCGGCTTCGGTGTCAGCGACCAGGCGCTCATCGAGACGGCCATCGGCCTCTCGGAGCCCCAGGGCCGTCTGCCGATCGCCTTCCCGGCGTCGATGGACGCGGTCGAGAAGCAGCTGGAGGACGTCCAGGAGGACACCGAGCCGTACGTGGACTCGGCGGGCAACTCCTACCTGTTCGGCTTCGGCCTGAACTACGCGGGCCCGATCGCGGACTGATCGCGTCGAGCACGACCTGCGGGTGGCCGGCGGTGCACGCCGTCGGCCACCCGCAGGGAACCGGCCGCGGGGTGGGCCCGCAGCCAGATCTCACCAAGGAGCAGAAGTGAAGCGAAACAGGGTGCTGACCGCCGGCCTCGGGCTCGTGGTCGCCCTCACCGGGGCGTTCGGCCTGACGGCGTGCAGCAGCGACGACAACGGCTCGGACAGCCCGGCCGGGCAGAGCCAGGAGACGGAGTCCGACATCGCGACGGACCTCGAGGCCGCACGCACGGCCGTCGCGGACGCGCTGGCCGAGGACGACTCCTGGGCCCAGATCATGCTCGCGAGCGACGTGAAGTCCCCCACCGTGAAGTACGGGCTGCTCGTGGTGCCCTACTCCTTCTCGGAGGCTGCCTCGCGGATCCAGGGCACCATCAACATCGAGGACGGCAAGTACACGATCGACGGGGACTCGGCGGCGACCGGCGAGACCTGGCAGATCGACCAGGACGGCACCATCACCAAGGTGTCCAAGTAGCCCGTCCGACCGTGCCCCACCCGTCCGTGCCCGCCGCGGCCGACCGTCCGACCCGCTCGTCGTGGGTCGACGTCCGGCGCCGGGCCGGGCGGGCCGGGGACCCGACGGTGACGGTCCGTGCCGCCGATCCGACCGATCGTGCGACCGGACCGGCCGGCCCGTGCGGCCGCACCTAGCCTGGCCGCCGGCCCGCACTCAAGGAGGAATGCAGTGAACGCCAAGGCGCAGAAGAACGCCCCCCGCGCGAAGACGCCGATGTCGAACAAGAAGTACCTGTGGATCTGGGCGCCCGTGCTCACCACGGTGACGGCGGTGACCGTGGTCGCCAACGTCGCGCTCGTGGTCGCCGGCCCGTGGGTCGCCTCGCAGCTGGGCACCGGGACGTACACGTTCACCAACTCGGCGCAGGCCGCCGACTGGGACACCGAGTACTACAGCTCGGACTTCGGCAGCATCGACGAGGTCGACGCGGCCGCGAAGGCGCTCGTCGAGGAGATCTCGGGGGCGGGCATCGTCCTGGCGAAGAACGACGCGGCCGCCCTGCCGCTGGCCGCGGGTGCGAAGGTCACAATGCTGGGCCGTGCGGCCGCCGACCCCGTCTTCGGTGGCTCCGGCTCCGGTTCGGTCGACACGAACTCCGCGGTGACCGCGCGCGGCGGGCTGGAGAACGCCGGGTTCCAGGTCAACGACCAGGTCTTCACCACCATCGAGGCGTACGCCGCCGAGAACCCCCGCGGCTACATCGAGATGGACAACCCGGGTGCGTCCTCGTACTACGTCGGGGAGCTGCCCGTCGGTGAGTACGAGGCGCAGCAGTCCTCGTTCGCGGAGTACTCCGACGCGGCCGTGGTGGTCGTCGGTCGCCCGGGTGGCGAGGGCGGCGACCTCACCCAGGACATGAGCGACTGGGACGACAACGCGGTCGAGGGTCAGCACCAGCTGGAGCTGAACCAGGACGAGAAGGACCTGATCGCGCTGGCGGAGGCGAACTTCGAGACCGTGGTCGTGGTGGTCAACGCCTCGACGACGATGGAGATGGGTGCGCTGCAGGACGACCCGCAGATCGACTCGATCCTGCTGGCCGGCTCGCCCGGCGCGTCGGGCTTCAACGCCCTGGGGCGCATCCTCAGCGGTGACGTGAACCCCTCGGGTCGCACGGCGGACCTGTGGGCGGCGGACTTCACCGCGGACCCCACGTACGTGAACTTCGGCGACTTCGTCTACGAGAACCTCGACGTGTCGTACCCGGTGTCCTCGCTGGAGACGGCGACGTCCAACGCGACGGTCACCTCGGACGCCCCGTTCGTGAACTACGCCGAGGGCATCTACGTCGGCTACCGCTACTACGAGACCGCCGCGGCCGAGGGCTTCCTCGACTACGACGACGCCGTGGTCTACCCGTTCGGGTACGGCCTGAGCTACACCGACTTCACGTGGGCGGTCACCGACACGCAGGCCGGTGCGGTCGACGGCACGGTCGCGGTGACCGTCGAGGTCACCAACACCGGCGCGGCGGCGGGCAAGGACGTCGTCGAGCTGTACTACACGGCGCCCTACACCGACGGCGGCATCGAGAAGGCCGAGGTCGTCCTGGGCGACTTCGCCAAGACCGGTGTGATCGAGCCGGGCGCGAGCGAGTCCGTCACGCTGGAGATCGCGGTGGAGGACATGGCCTCCTACGACTACCTGGGTGAGCAGGCGTACGTGCTGGAGGCCGGCGACTACGACCTCACCGTGCGCACCGACTCGCACACCGTGGCCGAGGGCACGCAGCCGATCGTCTACACGGTCGACTCCGATGTCGTGTACTCCGGTGAGAACCACCGTGCGAGCGACCTGACCGAGGTCACCAACCAGTTCGACGACGTCTCGGCGCAGTTCTCGGCCGAGCCGACGGACGGCCAGATCGTCCCGATGTCGCGGGCGGACTTCGCCGGCACGTTCCCCACGGCACCCAGCGCGGACCAGCTCGTCGCGAGCGACGCCGTGGCGGAGGGCTTCGCGGTGTGGGACGACGAGGCGGCGGCCGACGCGTTCGAGGGCGACATGCCCACCACGGGCGCCGACACCGACCTGTCGCTGATCGACCTGCGCGGCCTGCCCAAGGACGACCCGCAGTGGGACGAGCTGCTCGACTCCCTCAAGGTCGGCGAGATGACCGACGTGCTGCTCAACGGCGCCTACCAGACCGCCGCGATCGGCTCGATCGGCAAGCCCGCGACCACCGAGCCCGACGGCCCGGCCGGGTTCTCCTCGTTCATCAACTCCTCGATCAACGGGGTGGCGTACCCCTCGGAGTTCCTCATCGCGCAGACGTGGGACGTCGAGATGGCCCACGCGATGGGCGTGATGCTCGGCAACGAGGCGCTGTTCAAGGACATCAACGGCTGGTACGCGCCGGCGATGAACCTGCACCGCTCGCCGTTCGCCGGCCGCAACTTCGAGTACTACTCGGAGGACCCGCTGCTGTCGGGCATGCTCGCCACGGCGGCGTCCAACGGTGCGGCCACCAAGGGCGTGTACACCACGCTCAAGCACTTCGCGATGAACGACCAGGAGACCAACCGCGTCAACAACGGTCTGGCCACCTGGGCGACCGAGCAGACGATGCGCGAGCTGTACCTCAAGCCGTTCGAGATGGCCGTGAAGAACATCTCGATGGAGGTGCCGTACATCGCGGACACCGACGGCACGATCTCGACCACGACGGTCGGGGCCACCGCGGTGATGAGCTCGTTCAACCGCATCGGTGCCACGTGGGCCGGCGGTTCGCAGGCGCTCATGACGACCGTGCTGCGTGAGGAGTGGGGCTTCGAGGGCTTCGCGATCTCGGACTTCAACCTGTACCCGTACATGAACCCCAACCAGGGGATCAGCGCGGGCACGGACCTGACCCTGACGTTCCAGCCGTCGAAGTCCTTCTCGGACACGTCCTCGGCCAAGGCGGTCAGCGACATCCGGGACGCGACGCACAACATCTTGTTCACCGTCGCGAACTCCAACGCCATGAACGGCCTGGCCACGGGCGCCACGATCGCCTACACGCCGCCCACCTGGGTGTACGTGCAGATCGGCGCGACCGTCGTGATCGGCCTGCTGGTCCTTCTCGGTGGCTTCCTCGTCACCCGTCGGGTGCTGCGGCACCGCCGCACCGCGGTCGACGGCAGCACGCCGGCCGTCGCGGGCGGCACGGACTAGCACCAGCAGCCGGCGGCGCGTCGGGCCCGACCTCATGGGCCCGACGTGCCGACCCGGCGACGGATCCTCCGTCGGTCCGGCAGGCGCCCACCACCGCCGGCCCGACGGTCGGGCCGGTGCGGGGGCCCGCGCAGAACCGCGGGTCTCCGTACCGGCAGGAGAGCACCGCACGAGGTGCCAGGGCGAGAAGTCGCCCGCGACGAACCAAGGAGTGAACGTGCAGACCAACGGCGATGCCACGACAGCACGGCCGGTGCACGACCGCAGCACGTCCTCGCGCGCAGCGCAGGACGTGACGGTGCAGGACCTGTCGCTGCTGGAGAAGGCCGCGCTGGTCACCGGCAAGTCGGTGTGGGAGACGTACGACCTGCCGCGGCACGGGGTCCGCTCGCTGTGGCTGGCCGACGGCCCGCACGGTGTGCGCAAGCAGGTCGGCTCGGCCGATCACCTGGGCCTGAACGCCTCCGAACCGGCCACGTGCTTCCCGACGGCCGCTGCCGTGGCGAACAGCTGGGACCCGTTGCTGGCCGAGCAGATCGGTGCGGCGCTGGGTGCCGAGGCCGCCGCGCAGGGCGTGGACGTGCTGCTCGGCCCGGGCCTGAACATCAAGCGCAGCCCGCTCGGGGGCCGCAGCTTCGAGTACTTCTCCGAGGACCCGCTGCTGGCCGGGAAGCTGGCCGCCGGGTACGTGCGCGGCATCCAGTCGCACGGTGTGGCCGCGTGCCCCAAGCACTTCGCGGTGAACTCCCAGGAGCTGCGCCGCATGGTCAGCGACTCCGTGGTCGACGAGCGCACCCTGCGGGAGATCTACCTGACCGGGTTCGGGATCGTGGTCGAGGAGGCCGCCCCGCGCGCCATCATGTCGGCGTACAACCTGGTCAACGGCGTGTACGCGAACGAGAACCCGTTCCTGCTGCAGCAGGTGCTGCGCGACGAGTGGGGTTTCACGGGTGCGGTCGTCACCGACTGGGGCGGCTCGAACGACATCGTCGCGGGCACGCGGGCGGGCAGCTCGCTGGAGATGCCGTGCGCCGGGCTCGACTCGGCCCGTCAGCTGGTCGACGCGGTGCGCGCCGGCACGCTCGCGCAGGCCGACCTGGACGCCCGCGCCGGTGAGATCCTCGCGCTGGTGCGTGACGCCGCGCAGCCCGGTGCGGCCGCCCCGGTGGACCTGGACGCCCACCACGCGCTGGCCCGGCACGCCGCGGCCCGCAGCGCGGTGCTGCTGAAGAACCAGGACGAGCTGCTGCCGTTGGCGGCAGGCACGCGGGTGGCCGTGATCGGCGACTTCGCGCAGACCCCCCGGTACCAGGGCGCCGGTTCGTCGGCCGTGAACCCCACCCGGCTGGACAGCGTGCTGGACCTGGTCGGCGACAGCGGCCTGGAGCTGGTGGAGTTCGCGCCCGGGTTCCGCCGCAACGGCACGCCCGACGCCGAGCTGCGCCGCGCGGCTGTGGACGCCGCGCGCCGGGCGGACGTGGTGCTGCTGTTCCTCGGGCTGGACGAGATCGCCGAGTCGGAGGGGATCGACCGCTCGCACCTGGACCTGCACG
Organism: Cellulomonas soli; assembly: GCF_052036975.1. Classification (GTDB taxonomy): domain Bacteria; phylum Actinomycetota; class Actinomycetes; order Actinomycetales; family Cellulomonadaceae; genus Cellulomonas; species Cellulomonas soli_A. The sequence continues at coordinate 114,073 of NZ_JBQIAR010000003.1, read as the reverse complement.
CCGTGCAGACCGAGCTGCTGGCCGAGGTCGCCGCGGTGAACCCGGCCGTGGTCGTGGTGCTCAGCGCAGGTGGTGTGGTCGAGGTGCCGTGGCTGGACCGGTGCGGTGCGCTGGTGCACGGGTACCTGGCAGGCCAGGCCGGTGCGGGCGGGCTGCTCGACGTGCTGACCGGGAAGGTCGACGCGTCGGGCCGGCTGGCCGAGACCGTGCCGCTGCGCCTGGCCGACACCCCGACCGCCGACACGTTCCCGGCCCTGCAGCGCACGGCCGAGTACCGCGAGGGCCTGTACGTCGGGTACCGGTACTACACGAGCGCCGGGGTGCCGGTGGCGTTCCCGTTCGGCTTCGGCCTGTCGTACACGACCTTCGCCTACGGCGACGTGGTCGCGGACGCCGAGCAGGTCAGCGTCACCGTGACGAACACGGGTCAGCGCACCGGCGCCGAGGTCGTGCAGGTCTACGTGCACCGCGAGACGCCCGGCGTGCACCGACCGGACCGTGAGCTCAAGGGGTTCGCACGCGTCGAGCTGGCGCCGGGGGAGTCGACCACCGTCACGGTGCCGCTCGGTGAGCGGGCGTTCCGGCACTTCGACGTCGGCACAGGGGCGTGGCAGGTCGAGCAGGGGCGCTACGCCGTGCTCGTCGGCTCGCACGTGGACGACGTGCGCGCGTCGGTGGCCGTGGACGTCACCGGCACCATGCCCGCCGCCGCGCCCGACCCGGCGCTGCCCAGCTACGCGAGCGCCGCCGTGCGCGACGTCTCCGACACCGAGTTCGCTGCGCTGCTCGGGCGGCCGGTGCCGTCGGCCACATGGTCCGGGCCGCTCGGCCCCAACGACGCCCTGGACCGTCTGGCCGACGCGCGCAGCCCCCTGGCACGACTGGCCCACCGGGTGCTCAGCTCCCGCAAGGACCGCGCGGAGGCCAAGGGCACGCCCGACCTGAACATCCTGTTCCTGCTCAACATGCCGTTCCGGGCCATCGCGAAGATGACGAACGGCATGGTCAGCGCCGAGATGGTCGACGGCATCGTCCGGATCGTCAATGGGCACTTCTTCTCCGGCGCGGGCGCCACCGTCGGCGCCTGGGTCCGCAACGCACGGGCCAACCGCCGCACCGCGCGTCAGCTGCGCGACGGCGCCTGAGCCGCACCCCCTGTACGACCCGTCGTCCGACGGCACCCACGGAAGAGAGATCGACGCACATGGTGACCCGCATCCGGCAGGCCTGGGGCCGATTCGCCGAGAACCGTCCCGGCACGGCCCAGTTCGTCGTGTTCTTCCTGCTCAGCAACGGCATGACCGTGTTCCAGCTGGCGCTGATGCCGGTGCTGAAGTGGCTGTTCGGCATGACCGCGCTGGTGAGCACCACGTTCCAGCTGTGGCCGGTCGGCACCAACACCGACGGGTCGACGTACTACGTGTTCGACTACGCCGCCGGTGCGTTGCCCGACGGTGGCGGCGGGCTGGCGTACTTCCTGGCGGTGCAGATCACGCTGCTGATCGCGCAGGTCATCAACTTCTTCCTGCAGCGCAACGTCACGTTCAAGTCGAACAGCAGCATGGGCAAGGCGGCGTTCTGGTACGTCGTGGCGTACATCGCGATCACCCTCGGGGCGGCCGCCGCGCAGGGGCTGTACAAGGCGCCCGTCTACGATCTGTTCATCGACACCTGGGGACTGGGAGGGACGGGGGAGACGCTGGCGGACTTCACGACGATGATCATCAACGCGGCGATCTCGTTCTGGGTCTTCTTCCCCATCTTCAAGGTGATCTTCAAGCAGGTGCCCGTCGAGGAGCCCGCCGCCGCCCCTGCGACCGCCGAGGCGCAGCCGTGAGCGTGCTGACCCCGGTGCTCGAGCGGCCCCGGCCCGACGCGCCCGACGGTGAGCCGCTGCTGACGGTGATCGTCCCGGCGTACAACTCGCAGGACTACCTGGAGCGCTGCCTGGACACCCTCGTCGGTGCCGGCACGCGCCTGGAGGTGGTCGTGGTCGACGACGGCTCCACCGACGGCACCGCGGCTCTGGCCGGTGTGTACGCGCAGCGCCACCCCGGGGTGGTGCGGGTGGTGTCGAAGCCGAACGGCGGCCACGGCTCGGCGATCAACGCCGGTCTGGTGCACGCCCGTGGCCGGTACGTGAAGATCGTCGACTCCGACGACTGGGTGGACCGCGCGGCCCTCGACGAGGTGCTGCGCACGCTGGCCCGGTTCGTGGCCGACGGTACCGACGTGGACCTGCTGGTCTCGAACTTCGTGTACGAGAAGGACGGCAAGCGCACCAAGGTCGCCGTCCGGTACGCCAACGCGCTGCCGCGACGGCAGGTCACCACGTGGGCTCGTACGCGCAAGTTCCGCAAGGGCCAGTACCTGCTCATGCACGCGCTGATCTACCGCACCGACGTGCTGCGCGCGTGCGGCCTGCGGCTGCCCGAGCACACGTTCTACGTCGACAACCTGTACGCGTTCGTGCCGCTCGCGCACGTGCGCACCCTGTACTACCTGGACGTCGACCTGTACCGGTACTTCATCGGCCGCGACGACCAGTCGGTGCACGAGGCCGTGATGCTGCGTCGCCTCGACCAGCAGCTGCGCGTCAACCGGCTCATGCTCGAGCACCTGCAGGAGGCCGACGTGACGGACGCCCACCTGCACCGGTACCTGGTGCACTACGCCGAGATCATCTGCGCGGTGTCCTCGATCCTGCTGGTCCGTTCGGGGACCGCCGAGGCCCTGCGCGAACGTGACCGGCTGTGGGCCGACCTGCGCGAGCAGGACCCGTGGCTGTACCGCAAGGTGCGCCGCGGCGGTGCCGTGCAGGTGGCCAACCTGCCGGGGCGGGTCGGGCGCGGGGTGTCGGTGGCGACGTACCGGGTGGCGCAGCGGGTGGTCGGCTTCAGCTGACGGGGGCGTCGGCCTGCTGCCGTGCCGGGGTGTACGGCGCGAGCGGTGCGGTGAGGAAGCCGGAGATGAGGCGTTCGATGTCGGCGGCCATGTCGACGTCGAGGCCGTTGAGCCACAGGACCTCGAGTCCTTCGGTGGCGGCCAGGGTGTCGATGGCGGCGCGGCCGGGGTCGACGCCGTCGGCGAGCCCGCCGTCGGCCGCGATGGCCTGGTAGGCGGCGGTGACGGCCTGCGTGATCCGCGAGAAGCGCTCGACGAAGTAGTCGTGCGCGGGGTGGTCGGGGTCGGTGCCCTCGGCGGCGAGGACCTTGTAGAGCTGGACCATGCCCCGCTGGTCGGCCTGGCGGCGGGAGATCTCGACGAGCCCGGCGAGGAAGTCGCGGCCGGTGCGTCCCGCCAGGATGTCCTCGGCGCCCGAGTCGCGGCTCTCGAGCACGGCGCGCAGCAGGGCGATCTTGCCTCCGGCGAAGTGGTGCAGCACGCCGGTCTGGGTCATGCCGACCTGGCGGGCGATCTCGTTGACCGAGCTGCCGGTGTACCCGGAGCGGGCGAACACGACGTGTGCCGCCTCGAGGATCTGCGCCCGTCGTTCTGCGCTCTTGCGGTACTCACCGCGGGGCCCGGCCATGTCTGCAGGGTAGTCGCGGCCACGAAAACATTGACGGCTTCATATTTTCGGGTCTACCGTTCCAGCATCCCCGAAGACGGGGCGTCAACGTCGACACCGGCCGCAACGTCGCGGCCCCTTCCTCCAGGGAAGCCCACATGACCACCTCCGCTGAAACGACTCAGTCCGTGGACCCCGCCGCCGGCGGACCGCACGGCCCGGCACACCCCGAGACCGACACCGCCGGGTCCACCGCGAAGACCATCGCGCTCGTCCTCATCGCCGCCGTCGGCATGTACGTCATGGCGATGAGCCTGTCGACCGCCCTCTCGCTGCGCATCGCCTCCGTCGCCCCCGACACCAAGGACGTCCTCTACAGCCGCATCGTGTCGATCGGCGCGTTCGCGATGCTCGTCGTCGTCCCGCTCGCCGGAGCCCTCTCGGACCGCACCACCAGCCGGTTCGGCCGCCGCCGGCCGTGGATCGTCGGTGGTCTGCTCGTCACCCTGCTCGGTGCCCTCGTGGTCGGCGCCTCGCCGAACCCGCTGGTCATCGGTGCGGCGTACATCGTGGCGGTGGCAGCCATGCAGGCCGGCTTCAACGCCTACGCCGTCATCCCGGTCGAGGCCGTGCCCGACGCGATGCGTGCCCGGGTCATGGGCGTCATGGGCCTGTTCGGTGCGCTGGCGTTCTCCGGCGGCTCGTACCTCACCGGCGCGCTCGTCGACCAGCCCCTGCTGCTGATGACCGTGCCCGTCCTGCTCGCCCTGATCGCCTCCCTGCCGCTGCTCGTCCTGTACCGCGACCCGGTCAAGGTCCGCACCGAGGTCCCCGCCCTCGACGTGCGCTCCATGGCCGTCGGGATGCTGGTCAACCCGCGCAAGCACCCGAACTTCGGCTGGACGTGGCTCGCCCGGTTCCTGGCCGGCATGGCCATGGCCGCCCTGTTCACCTACTTCATCTACTTCATGATCGACGTGCTGCACGTGCCGCTGCCCGAGGTCGGCGCCAAGGCCGGTCTGCTCACCCTCATCTCCGCACCCGTGTCGATCATCTTCTTCACCGGGTCGGGCTGGCTGTCGGACAAGATCGGCCGCCGCAAGCCCATCGTGGCCGTCGCCGCGCTGTTCATGGCCGCCGGCCTCGTGCTGGGCGCCACCGCGTCGAGCTTCACCGGGTTCGCCGTCGCGTGGGTCGTGTTCGCCGTCGGCCAGGCCGCCTACCTGACCGTCGACCTGGCGCTGTGCGCCTCGGTGCTGCCCGACTCCCGCGACGCCGGCAAGGACATGGCGGTGTTCGGGCTCGCGCTGAACATCCCCAACATCCTGGTGCCGGCCCTCGGCCCGACCGTCCTGGCCCTCGGTGCCGGGCAGAACTACGCGGCCCTGTGGATCGGCGCGGCCGTCCTCTGCATCGCCGGGGCGGCCCTCATGCCGCTCATCAAGGGGGTGCGCTGAGCACTCGCCCCACCGATGAACCCACGGCGGCCCGGGCAACCCGCGCCCGGGCCGCCGCACCACCCACGCACGCGGGCCGCGCAACGCACGAACCACGAGGTGTACGACATGACCAGCACGTTCCCCGACGACTTCCTCTGGGGGGTCGCCACCGCCGGCCACCAGGGCGAGGGCGACAACGACCGCAGCGACATCTGGACGCTGGAGCACACCACGCCGTCGCTGTTCGTCGAACCGTCCGGCCCCGCGTGCCGGCACTACCAGCGGTGGGAGGAGGACCTCGACCTGGTCGCCGACCTCGGCCTGAACGCGTTCCGGTTCTCCGTCGAGTGGGCCCGCGTCGAGCCCGAGCGTGGCGTGGTCGACACCGCGGCCCTCGACCACTACGAGCAGGTCGTCGACGGCTGCCTGGCCCGCGGGCTGGCGCCCGTCGTCACGTTCAACCACTTCGCGTCGCCGCACTGGTTCGCCGCGGGCGGCTCCTGGCTCGCGGCCGACGCGCCCGCGCTGTTCGCGGACCAGTGCGACCGGGTCATGGCCCGGTTCGGGGACCGCATCGCGAGCGCCGTGACCCTCAACGAGCCGAACCTCGAGCAGGTGCTGCAGGCCGGCGGCAAGCTGCCGCCCATCGCCGAGCAGATCAAGAAGGAGATGCTCGCCGCCGCTGCGCGTGACGCTGGCGTCGAGCGGTACTTCGCCTCGAACGTCATCCCCGCCGACCAGCAGGACGCGTTCCAGGAGGCGTTCACCCGGGCGCACCGGGCCGCCGTGGCTGCCATCAAGGCCCGGCGGGCGGACCTGCCGACCGGGGTGTCGATCGCGATCCTCGACGAGGTCGCCCTGCCCGGCGGTGAGGAGCGCCGTGACGCCAAGCGGGCAGCCGTGTACGACCACTGGCTGACCGTGGCCCGCGACGACGACTTCGTCGGCGTGCAGAACTACGAGTCGGCGTTCCACGGACCCGACGGCGAGGTCGTGCCCGACGGGCCCCGCAACGGCATGGGCACCCTGGTCGAGCCGGCGTCGTTGGCGCGCGCGGTGCGGTACGCGCACCAGGTCTCGGGCGTCCCGGTCATGGTCACCGAGCACGGCATGCAGACCGAGGACGACACCCAGCGGGCTGCGTTCGTGCCGCAGGCCCTGGAGCACCTGGCCGCCGAGATCGCCGCGGGCACCCCCGTGCTGGGGTACTGCCACTGGACGCTGCTGGACAACTTCGAGTGGATCTTCGGCTACGGCCCCAAGCTCGGGCTCGTCGAGGTCGACCGCACCACGTTCACGCGCACGCCCAAGCCGTCCGCGTCCGCGTACGCCCGGGCGGTGGCGGGCTACCGGCCCGTCGTGGCCGGCTGAGCGGCGGCGGCCGACCATGGGCCCGACCATCGAGCAGGTGGCGCTCGCGCACCACCTGCTGAGCGCCGACCTGCACGTCGACCCCGTCGTCGTCGAGCATCACCGCACGCCCCTCGGCATCGGCGAGCGCACCCCGCGCCTGTCGTGGACCACCCGCACCACGACCCCCGGGTGGCGTCAGCTCGGGTACGAGCTCGAGGTCGCTGACCCCGACGGGCCGGCCGCCACCGTGCGCACCGGTCGCGTGACCTCCGACGAGCAGGTGCTCGTCGCGTGGCCGGCCGCGCCCCTCGGGCCCGGCGACCGACGTGCGGTGCGCGTGCGCGTCTGGGGCCCCGACGCGGACGGGCCCTCGGTGTGGAGCGAACCGACGGTGCTCGAGACCGGGCTGCTCGAGCCCGCCGGGTGGCAGGCGGTCATGCTCGGCCCGCGGCTGCCGGCCCCCGGCACCGACGGCGAGCCCGCGGCACTGCTGCGCGGCGTGGCGACCCTGCACGGCGACATCGTCCGCGCTCGGTTGCGGGCCACCGCGCACGGCCTGGTCACGCTGCACCTCAACGGCCAGGTCGTCGGGCAGGACGTGCTCACCCCCGGCTGGACCACCTACGAGCACCGCCTGCGCTACGTCACGCACGACGTCACCGCGCTCGTACGTGACGGCGACAACGTGCTCGGCGCGCACCTGGCCGACGGCTGGTACCGCGGGTTCCTCGGCTTCGCCGGGATGCGCGACGTCTACGGCGACCGCACCGGTGTGCTCGTGCAGCTCGAGGTCGACCACGCCGACGGCACCCGCACCGTGCACGGCACCGACTCCTCGTGGCGGTGGACCCTCGGCCCGGTGACCCGCGCCGACCTGTACCTGGGCGAGACGCACGACACCCGCCGCGAGGCGCCCGGCTGGGACTCACCCGGGTTCGACGACACCGCCTGGCAGCGCGTCGACGTGCTGCCGTGCGACCTGACGCGGCTGGTGGAGCCGACAGGCCCCGGGGTGCGCCGCACCCAGCTCGTCGCACCCGTCGACATCCTCACCACGCCGGCCGGTGCCACGGTGGTCGACCTGGGCCAGAACCTGGTCGGGCGCATGCGTCTGCACCTGCCCGACGCGCCCGCCGGCACCGTGGTGCGGCTGCGCCACGCCGAGGTGCTCGAGCACGGCGAGCTCGGCACCCGCCCCCTGCGCGCCGCCCGCCAGACCGACGAGATCGTGCTCGACGGCCACGGCCCGCGCACCTGGGAGCCGTCGTTCACCACGCACGGCTTCCGCTACGTGGAGGTCACCGGCTGGCCCGGCACCCTCACCCCGGCCGACCTGCAGGCCGTGGTGCTGCACACCGACCTGCGCCGCACCGGCACGTTCGCGTGCTCCGACCCCCTGCTGGACCGGCTGCACGAGAACGTCGTGTGGGGCATGCGCGGCAACTTCCTCGACGTACCCACCGACTGCCCGCAACGCGACGAACGCCTCGGCTGGACCGGCGACCTGCAGGTGTTCGCCCCCACCGCCGCGTTCCTGTTCGACACCACCGGCATGCTCACCGGCTGGCTCGCCGACCTGGCCGCCGACCAGCACCCCGACGGCGTCGTGCCGCCCTACGTGCCCATGGCCGCCATGGACCCGCACATGCCGCCGCTCGGCGCCGAGGCCGGCTGGGGCGACGCCGCCACGCTCGTGCCGTGGACGCTCTACCAGCGCACCGGCGACGCCGGGCTGCTGCGCACCCAGTGGCCCTCGATGGTCGCCTGGGTCGACGCGTTCGCCGCCCGCGCCGGCGACCACCTGGACTTCTCCTCCGGCGGGTTCTCGTTCGGTGACTGGCTCGGCGCCTCCGCCCCCGACGACCAGCCGTGGAAGGCCCGCGTGCCCTGGCAGCTGGTCGCCACCGCCTACCTGGCCCGCTCCGCCCGCGTGATCGCCGACGCCGCCCAGGTGGTGGGGGAGGACGAGGCGGGCGTGCGGTACGGCGCGCTCGCGGACCGTACCGCCGCCCGGTTCCGCGCCGAGTACCTCACGCCCAGCGGCCGCGCCGCCTACCCCGCGCAGACCGCCTATGCCCTGGCCATCGTGTTCGACCTGCTGCTGCCCGAGCAGCGCGCGCACGCCGGACAGCTGCTCGCCGAGCAGGTCGCCGCCGACGAGTTCCGCATCGGCACCGGGTTCCTCGGCACACCGCTGGTGTGCGACGCGCTCGCCGACACCGGTCACGCCGCGACCGCCTGGCAGCTGCTGCTGCAGCGCGAGTGCCCGTCCTGGTTGTACGCCGTGACCATGGGTGCCACGACCGTGTGGGAACGCTGGAACTCGATGCTGCCCGACGGATCGATCAACCCCGGCGGCATGACGTCGTTCAACCACTACGCGTTCGGTGCCGTGGCCGACTTCCTGCACCGGCGCGTGGCCGGTCTGGCCCCCGCCGCACCCGGGTACCGCCGGCTGCGCATCGCCCCGTTGCCCACGCGTGCGCTCGACTGGGCGGCCGCGACCCACGAGACGCCGTACGGGACGGCCGCCGTCCGCTGGGACCGCACCGGCGACGACGTGGTGCTCGTGGTGCTGGTCCCGCCGTCCACGACGGCCGAGGTGGTCCTGCCCGACGGTTCCGAGCCCGTCGAGCTCGCGCCGGGGGAGCACACGGTGAGGTTCACGGTGCCGCCCGAGCGTGTGGTCGAACGCGCCGCGGAGTTCTCCGCCGGGTGAGGACGAGGCCCGGTTCGGTGGCGCGCGCGACGACCTCGTCACGGACGGACGCAGGTGGCCACGCCGGGTGAGGACCGGCGTGGCCATCTGGGTCGGTCCGCTCAGGCGCTCGTGGCCTTGAGCTGGGGGTAGACAGCCTCGATCGGTGCGCTGAGGCCGGCCTTGGCCTGGACCGAACCCTCGTCGGCGAGCACCTCGAACTCCCCGGCCTGCACGGCGTCGAACACGGCACGGACGAGCACCGCCGGGTCGACCTTGGGCTCGGGGGCGTAGGCCGCCATCGGGGTGTCGACGTACCCGACGTGCACCCCGACGACGTGCACGCCGGCGGGTGCGAGCTCCAGGCGCAGCGAGTTGGTCGCCGACCACAGGGCCGCCTTGGTCGCCGAGTAGATGCCGGCCACCGCGTACCAGCTGAGCAGCGAGTGGATGTCGATGAGGACCGACTCGTCCTTGGCCGTCAGCACCGGCGCGAACGCCCGGGCCAGGAACAGCGGGCCGAGGAAGTTGGTCTCGACGTTGCGGCGGATCTCCTCCTCGGAGTGGGTCAGGATGCCGGCGCTGGACACCGACGCCCCGGCGTTGTTGATCAGCACGGTCACGTCGGGTGCCGCCTCGACCGCTGCCTGGATGGACGCGGCGTCGGTCACGTCGAGCGTCAGCGGGACGACCCGCTCGTCGTCCCAGGTGCGGGGGGTGCGTGCGCTGGCGTAGACCTTGGCCGCACCGCGGGCCAGAGCCTCGTGCACGAACTGCGTGCCGATGCCGCCGTTCGCGCCGGTGACCAGGACAACTGCTCCGTCAAGAGTGGGCATGCTCGTGGTTCTTCCTTCGAGGTGGGGGGAGGTCGCGCCGACCGGGTGGCCGGGTCGGCGTGGGCCCGCTCGCCCGGGGCAGGGGTCCCGGACGAGCGGGCGGCTGGGGGTGCTCAGACGCGGGCAAGGGTCGGGTAGTCGGTGTAGCCCGCGGCCCCGCCGGTGTAGAGCGTGGCGGGGTCCAGGTCGTTGAGCGGGGCGTCCGTGCGCAGCCGCTCCACGACGTCGGGGTTGGCCAGCGCGAACCGCCCCAGGGGCGCGATGTCGGCCAGGCCGGCGTCGATGTCGTCGGCGATCTGCTCGCGCTCGCGGCCGTACCGGACCACGAGCACCGCGGCCGGCCACACCTCACGCAAGGAACGCAGCAGCTCGTCGTCGCCGAGGTGGTGCACGTGCAGGTAGGCCAGGTTCAGCCGTGCGAGCTCACCGACCAGGTGCCGGTACTGGGCGCGGACCGCGTCGGTGTCGCCCTCGTCGAGCCCACCGAGCGGGAACGCGGGGGAGATGCGGATGCCGGTGCGGTCGGCACCGATCTCGTCCACGACGGCCGCGGCCACCTCGACGACGAACCGGGCGCGGTTCTCGACCGAGCCGCCGTAGGAGTCGGTGCGCTGGTTGGCGTTCGGGGCCAGGAACTGGTGCAGCAGATACCCGTTCGCGGCGTGCAGCTCGACCCCGTCGGCGCCCGCGGCGATCGCCGCGGCGGCGGCGTGCCGGAACTCCTCGATCACCACCTGGATGTCCTCGGTGCTCAGCTCGCGCGGCACCGGGGTCTTCTGCGTGCCGGTCGGGGTGACCATGTCCTGCTCGGCGGAGATCGCCGAGGGGGCCACCGGCTGACGGTGGTGCGGGGTGTTGTCCGGGTGGGAGATGCGGCCCACGTGCATGAGCTGGATGAACAGGTGCCCGCCCTGGGCGTGCACGGCGTCGGCGACCTCGCGCCATCCCTCGATGTGCTCGGGCGTGTAGATGCCGGGTGTGCCCAGGTACCCCTGCCCGTCCGGCGAGGGCTGGGTGCCTTCCGTGATGAGCAGCCCGAGCGAGGCCCGCTGCGCGTAGTGCTCCGCGACCAGCTCGCCGGGGGTGCCGTCCGGGTTGGCCCGGCTGCGGGTCATGGGCGCGAGCGCCAGGCGGTGGTTCAGCTCGACCCGTCCGAGGGTGAACGGCTGCCAGAGCGAAGGGGAGAGGGACATGCGTGCGTTTCCTCACGTCGGGCGAACAGGGGTCACGGCCTGGGCCGGGTCTGCCCGTGGGAGGTTGCGACGAGGTGCGTCGCGAACCCACGTGGCAGTGACTTCACTCATAAGTGAGGCCGGTCAGCACCTATTCCCGCGGGATCCGATGTCCCCCGACTCCCCGCCCCGTCGGACGACGCGCGCGGCGCCGCCGACCGGGGCAAACCCTCAGTGCTCCGACGGCAGGAGGGTGAGTGCCTCGCGGACGAGGCGACCGAGGGCGGCGTCGTCGAGCTCTGTGCGTCGTGTCACGAGCGCGGCGACGCCGTAGATGACGATGTTCCCGGCTGCGACCGCCCCGGTGCTCCTGCCGGCCGCCATGGCGTCGGCGAGCTCGTCGACGAGGTGGTCGACCTGCTCGGGCAGGTCTCCCGGCAGGGCGCTCCGGTCGAAGAAGACCATGTTGATGACCTGCCGGTGGCGGACGACGAACGTGAGGTAGAAGCCGCGGGCCGCTGCCGGCCTGTCCTGGGCACTGGTGCCGCGCAGGCTCTCCAGGGCGGTCGTCACGTCGGCGATGACGGGTTCCATCAGGGTGGCGACGATGTCGTCGCGTGAGCGGAAGTGGTGGTAGATCGCCGGCTTCGAGACGCCGAGGCGGTCCGCGATCATCTGCAGCGACGTCCCCGCCAGGGTGTGGGCCCGAAAGAGCTCCGCAGCGGCGGTGAGCATCCGTTCGCGTCCCCCTCGGGTGCGCTTGAGGCCCTTCGGGTCCGGCGACTGCGGTGCAGCGTCCACGGCACACCTCCTCTCGAGCGCTCGGCGGCGAACTTACCAGTTGTTCAGTTCGCTGGTACCTTACCGATCGTTAAGTTGACGATCGGACCGAGGAGCCGAGATGCCCGACTGGTACCAGCCGCTGATGGACGCGTTCACCCTCGACAACACCCCGCTGCTGATCTCCGCGGGCATCACGTTCCTGATCGGCTACCTCGAGTACATGTACTCGTTCGCTCTCATCCGCCGCGAAGGCCGCGCCCCCTACCCCGTGTGGATGCACACCTTCTACCTCGCCCACGACAGCAGCTGGGCCGTGATCATGCTGCTGGCCGCCTCCCGCAACGACTGGAACTGGTTCCTGACCGCCGTCGGCCTGGCGCTCATCGTGTGGAACTGCTTCGAGGTCTACAACATCGCCAAGGTGCTCACCGTCGAACGCCAGGAGGTGTTCGGCGACTACGTCAAGGGCGAGGTCACCTTCCGCACCGCCGCCCTCTACGTCGCCATCCAGATCCCCGCCATGTACGCCCTCGTCAACATCCTCATCAGCTTCATGGGCGAAGGCAGCGTCCTGCAGTGGTTCCTGTTCACCAACATGCTCATCGCCGCCGCACCCGGCGTGCTGTGGCTCAAGCGAGGCGCCCAGGACAACAGCCGGCGCGGCGCCAGCATGGGCCTGGCCATCGTCATCCTGATCGGCACCATCAACACGTTCCTGCCCGGCGCCAACATGTGGGTGCTCGCACTGCCCGAGGTGTTCGACACCCCGATCTTCTACGCCACGGGTGTCGTCTTCGTGGCGATCGCCGCGTACCACCTCTACCGGCTCTCGACGCTGCCGCCGAAGATCAGGACCGAGGAGATGCCCCGACCGGTCTGGTGACGGGCGCAGGCGGCGCCTGGCGGAGGGGGAGTGTGGTCCCGAGCGTCGGCGCTCCGTCTACCCGGGCCTGGCATCCATCGAGACCGCGGCCCGGTACCCTGGACGCGCGCTGATGGTCGGCTCTCGCCTCCATCGGCGCAGCACGGGTTCCCGCTGCCCCGCCAGCTGTTCACGACGCCCTCGGCGCCGCGTCACTGACTAGGCATCCGACGGGGCCTGCGCGCCTGTAGCTCAGGGGATAGAGCACCGCTCTCCTAAAGCGGGTGTCGGCAGTTCGAATCTGCCCAGGCGCACGGTGTGTTGGTCCAGGTCAGCGCGATGTGGGTGCGATTAGCGGGATGGCTGCGACCGCAATGTCCGGTTCAAAGCCGGCATGTGGTCAGCAAGGTGCGCACAGCGTGGCGGGCTTTCACCACTCCTGACTGGCAGTCCGATTCCGCGGTTGGCACGGTCGAGGGCAAGCGCACGGCGTTAAGGTCGGGCCCATGTCCTACGCCGCGACGGTCCTGCGCGTGATGATCGCTTCCCCGTCGGATGTCCCCATCGAGCGTGACGCGGTCGAGCAGGCGGTGCACGGATGGAACGACGCCAGCGCTCGGGTGAAGGGCTACATCCTTCAGCCGTGGCGATGGGAGTCGTCGGCGGTCCCGCTGTTGGGTGGGCATCCCCAGGCGCTCATCAACTCCCAGGGCGTCGACGACTCCGACATCGTCATCGCCATCTTCGGGAGCCGGCTGGGATCGCCCACACCCGAGGCAGCGTCGGGGACGGTGAGCGAGATCGAGCGCGCGACGGCGCAAGGAAAACCGGTCCACCTCTACTTCTCCACGGCCCCACTTCCGCGTGACGTCGACCTGGAACAGCTGGAAGGTCTGCGCGCTTTCCGAAGCGAGATGGAGCAGCGCGGTCTGCTCGGCGAGTTCGCGAACGCAAGTCAGCTGGAGCACGAGGTCTGGAAGGCGATCGAGCACGACATCGCCGCGATGGGGCCACACAATGTGACGTTGCCGAATGTTTCGGCGAAGGTCGGCCTCCTCGTGCAGCCGATGCAGCAGCGAGAACTCAAGGGCCACACCCGCCAAGGCAGGCCGCAGTACACCACCCGACGGTGGATCGAGGTCACCAACCAGGGGTCGGATGACGCCGAGTTGGTCACGTTCGAGAGCGTGGGAGACAGCGGGCTGCACCTGGGCGTGGACGGTCAACCAACCGTGATCCACGCTGGTCAGACGAGGACGATCGAGACCGTTCGCGCGATGGGTGGTGCGGACGAACCGGTCGTCCGTGTTCGGTGGCAGGTTAGGGGCGAGGACTTCGAGCGCGACTTCCACATCGGCTGATGCTCGGTCACCGAGGGCGGGCGGAACTGCGCGCGCCCGCGGTCGCCTCGGCCGCGCGGGGCCGTCGTTGCGGTGCCGGTCGGCCTCCTGCTCGCGTCGCGAAGCAGGGAGCCTGACCCGCTTCTTCGGGCACCTTGATCTTGACCCGGTTCGACGGACTCGCGGGTTACTGGGACCGACCTGGTGCGTCGCGGCTTTCACCGGTTCGGGCCGAATGAGCTCTGGGTCACCGGCATCACCTGGGGGTACCCCCGCTCGCGGGGGAGCACCCCACCCGTGAAGGCAAGCGCTGCTGCTGTGTGGTCATCGACACGTACTCCCGGCGCGTGGTTGGCTGGGCCCTCGACTCTCGGCAACGCGCTGATCTGGCCACCAACGCCCTCGGCATGGCGATCGACTCACGCCCACCGTCGCCTGGAACGATCATCCACGGGGACCAGTGCCCGCAGTTCACCTCGTCGGCCTTCACCGAACGCGCCCTCCGCGCCAGCCTGCTGCCCTCTCTCGGGACCGTCGGCGATCCCTGCGACAACGCCGTCGTGGAGTCCTTCTGGGGGGGTGCATGCACACCGGGCTTCTGAACCGACGACGCTGGAACACCCGTGTCGAGTTGGCCATCGCGATCTTCGAGTACGTCGGTGGCTTCCACAACCGCCGACGCCGTCACCCCGCGCCCGGCTGGGCCACACCCCCTGAGCTCGAGAACATCACTCGCCAGCAGACGCTCGCTCCTTATCACTGAGTCCGTCGAACCGGGTAAAGATCACGGGTCGTTCGTTGGTGAGCCGGCTTGCCTCAGTCGAGCGCACCGCGATCTCCGACCTCGGACGCGGGCCAGCTGTTCCCGACATGGGCTCCCGATCTCTCCGGCTGTGCCGCGGGCAGCCTTAGGCTGCGCGTCATGACCAGCACTGACGGCCGGAATGGCGGGCCCGGGGAGATGCCGCCCGAGGGCAGTGGTGACCGGGCCGAGCCGGAGGATCCGGACGATCTTGAGGATGACCCCGTCATCCGCGTCAAGGGCGCCGACGGAGAGTGGCGCGTGCTCAAGCCAGCGCCGCGTGTGCCGACCGATGACCCGGAGTACGAGGCGCTGTGGGCACTGAGGCTCGGCGAACTGGAGGCGATTCTCGAAGACCCGTCGCACCCGCAATACGAGAAGGCGAAAGCAGTCTCTGACGAGGTGATGGCGCCGCTTCGCGACGGTGTGAAGAAGATGCTGGAGAGCAGCGCTGGGAGTTTCACGCGGGCGCTGTCGCCGTTCACTGATCGACTGCGCGAGAACATCAAGTTCGTCGAGCCACTGCCGTCTACGCCCGAGTGGTCCGGGTGGGAAACCCCAGACCTCTCCGGCATCGTGCCAGCGCCCGACCCCGGCTGGGAGGTGCTCGAGGAGCAGCGCGAGACCAACAAGCGTCTCGGTGACCTGGTGGACACGATGGCCCAGATGCTCGACGTGGCGAAGGCGGACGCCGACGCCGCGCGCAACGACTCCGCCGACGCCGCCCAGCACTCGCAGGAGCAAACCAAGCTCAGTCGCCACGCTCTGGGGTGGGCGATCGGAGCGACGATCATCGCCTTCGTCATCGGCGTCGTGACGATCTGGGTGACCTTAGCTGCCGGGGCACCAGACCAGGACCAACAAGTCCCAATACCAGCCTCAACGACGAGCGTGCCATCGTCTCCCAGTTCGGCGCCGTCGCGGCCGAGCCCGACTCCAGGCATATCGAGGCAGGCCGCACCCAGCCAGTCCCCGGCGGCTGGCTGACCTCACGCCGTCCTGCGCCGGTGTCCTTGCCGTGGCGGCGATGCTCGCACCGAGCGAAGGAGGGCGTCAGAAGTGTTCGTCGGCTGATCATCCGCCAGAGGTCACACGAGCGTGCTGCCAAGGAACCCAGGAGGTCGTGCCGGCGCGGACAGCGTTGCCGTGGTCAGCATGTGGTCAGCAGGCGGCGTGGAAGTGGCGCAACGACGGAACTACCTGCCTGTGCTTCTGCAGGTAAAGGAGTCACGCGGCCGCCCAGAGCGGACTCCCAAAACGGGTGTCGGCCGTTCGATCTTGCCCAGGCGTACCGAGTATTGATGCAGGTCAGGGGCAGTTACTGCGAATGCCTGCCGGACCGCGGTGTCCGCCGGTGGCGCGGGGTCGGCGGCACATCTCACGTCTCGATTCGATCTCCGGACGCGGAGGATGCAGGCGAACCTCGCTAGCCTTCGCCGGGTCCTCAGAAGCCGGTGGCCTTCCAGGCTAGGGCACGCGGGCTCTGGGCGTAGCGCGAGGGCCCCCACGCGAACTCGATCCACAGGCCGCTGGGGTCGACTCGGTGGTCGGGACGACTTCGCTCCGGCCTGCAGTCCTTTGTCCGAATGGACCACCGCCACGCCTCGCGAGGTTGTGGCTCACGGCGGACGCCGCCTGCCAGCCCGCCGCGTTCAGGCGCACGACGTCATAGTCAACGTCCACGAGGTTCCGAACCGCCTGTTCGAGTACCTGCGGTCGCCGGGACAGCACTAAGCCGCGGCGCGTGCGATCCGGAATTCGGCCGGGTGAGTGGTGTCCGCTTCATGACCGAAGGCCGCCAAGACTCGCACGCTACTGCGGTCACGGGCCGATGACGGGCCGTGACTCTTCCTGCATCTGCGCGATGCTCGCGGGGCGACCAGGTGGGTCCCGGGGCCAGCCTGGCGGGTCGCACGCGACGCGCGCGCAGTGGCGGGCTCGCCCGCGGAAGGGCCGAGCCCACTAGGCTCATTGCGGCCGGGCTGGCGCGAAGGAAGGCGAAGGGTACGAGCTATGTTCAGTCTGCTGGTTGGGCTAAACGACGGCACGGTGCAGGCCGCGCGGCTTCTCGAGTACACGGACGATGCCGTAAAGACCCGGCTGGGACGCGATTACGCCGCATCATTGTCGATGCTCCCCGCTCTGGCAATGCCGGAGATCGGAGATGATCGTTTCGAACAGGTGGCGCAGGTCGGCACGA
Source organism: Cellulomonas soli (assembly GCF_052036975.1). Classification (GTDB taxonomy): domain Bacteria; phylum Actinomycetota; class Actinomycetes; order Actinomycetales; family Cellulomonadaceae; genus Cellulomonas; species Cellulomonas soli_A. The sequence continues at coordinate 97,077 of NZ_JBQIAR010000003.1, read as the reverse complement.
TCACTGCAATGCACCGCATTGGAAGCGACTACCGGTTCACGTTTGTACCGAACCCGAATCTGAGTCCGATTCCCTTAGCAGTTATCCAGGAGATGGCGGCGAGTTTGGGTGTGGATCCAGGGAGTTGGGAGTTCAAGAGGACACATTGGGCGGTCAAGGATGTTGACGTGTTCCAAGTCCTCCTGGAGTACGACGCGGGGCCCGGATCTGCTGGCAGCGGTGGCCCTCGACCTCCCAGGGCCGTCCGGTTCCCCACCGAACTGCCTCGCGACCTGTCACTTGTGGCGGTGATGATGCCGTTCTCCCCCCAGTTTGACGTTGTATACGAGACGATCGAGATGGCTGTCAACGACGCTGGTCTGGTCTGTGCCCGCGCCGACAACATCTGGGAGCACGATCATGTCATGGGAGACGTGCTGTCGCTCCTGTGGCGTTCGCGGATAGTGATCGCGGATCTCACTGGAAAGAATGCGAACGTATTTTATGAGGCGGGGCTAGCGCACGCACTTCCTAGGCCAACAGTGCTCGTCACGCAGAATGCAGACGACGTGCCGTTCGACCTGCAGTCCATCCGGTACCTCAAGTATGGCCTGGGCACAACTGCGCGCTCGGAGTTTCGGCAGAAGCTCAGCGAGCGCCTCAAGACGCTCGCTTGACTACCTGCCGCCTGGATGCGACGCGCTCGCCTCTTCGCGAGTGTGCTTGGAATCCACTCGGCCCTGCCGCAACTCTACGGGCTCTTCGCCGATCCGGTGGGCGCGGGAACTTGATCGCTGACATCCTCATCGTCATGGATGAGGCGTCGGCGTTGCCGGTCGCACTTGATGAGATGCAGAGGCAGTTTCTCGAGCGGCGCTCTTGGACAGGGATGGCCCGGCCAGCCCCACGGAGGAACCGGCGGCCGCGTTGGGATTCGGCTGCGCTGAGACTCTCTCCCGCGAGGCCTGGGCTCTTTGGACGCGCATCGAGGCGGGCGAGGCGGTCACGACGGATGACTGGCGGCGAGTCCGACTGGCGGTGGAAATTGTGTTTGTCAGTAATGTCGCCAGCTCGGGCCTCGACTGGCACATCACCTCTGGGATGTCTGACGAGGAGACGATCCGGGTGCGGCGAGGACTTCAGTGCACATTGCCGCGGTGGCGTGGGAGCGTTTGGTTCTCTACCAAGGCGGAGAAGTCGAGATTGAACCCAGACCGCCGGGCACCCTGACGTCCGCTCTTGCCGTGGGTCGGCGCGGTGAGCGGTAGGGGGGCGAGGTCCCCGAGGATCAGAGGCGACCAAGCTGTCTGATCGATCTCGAGGACCTCGCGGTGCTACACGCTACGGGGTGCGACGCGCCCACCATGACTGCTCCGTGCTCGCGTTGCGACTGCTGCTCGGGTTGGATCTCGTCCGCGTCGAGGCCGTCGGTCCTCGTGAGTTCGCACAGGCATTCGGGGAACGTGCGGAGAGGGCGGCGGCGGCCTCGTTCCGTGCCTGACCGAGGTCGCTGCGCTCGGCGTGAACCCTCGGTGATCGCGGCGGTCCTCGTGTCGCCGCCGGTGCCGCAGTCGGGACGGTATCCTGCGAGTCGCGATGACGCGGGATCCGCGCGTTCGACGTCGCAGCGGCGTAGCCCCTGCCGCGCGACCTGACACGGTCGCCCCTCAGGCTTCGACGCCCTACCGCTGCCGGCGGGCGCGGCCCGCCCGGGCGCTGCCGTCGCGTCGTCGGTGACGAAGGAGGAGATGTGGCACGACCTGGCCAGAGCAGGTCCGGTCGCGCGCGCAGCGAGTCGGGCTCCCCGCGTCGCCGGACCGCGCGCCCCGACGAGGAGGGCCTGATCCCGGTGCTGGCCGGGGTGGCCCGTGAGGTCGACAACGCGGTGCAGCGTCCCCCGACGCGTCCGGCGGTGCGCACCAAGTTCCAGGTCGTGGCGCTGCTGGTGCGTGAGGAGCGGGCGCGCGTGATCGCGGACCGCACGCTGACCGAGTCGAAGCGGACCCAGGAGCTCAAGCGGCTCGACGGGGTGGCGACGCAGCTGGCGAAGACGGCCGCGAGGGACACCTCGCTGCTGGCGTTGCTGGCGGAGGACGCCCGGGTGTCGGACGCGGCACGGGCGTACAAGGCGACGGTGATGCGGGCCGGGGGGCTCGAACCGCCCGAGGAGCCTGAGCCGGCCCCGGTGGTCGCACCGACCCCGGCTGCCGACAACCGGGTGGTGCCCATCTCGGCGATCGCCCGTCAGCGCGCCAACCCGTTCCTGGAGCCGGACTTCGAGGCGGTGGCCGAACGGCTGGCCGCACGTCCGCGCCGGTTGGCCGGGTGGGAGCTGCTGGAGCCGCTGTTCCGCTCGTTCGAGGTGGCCGGTCCGGGTGCTCCGGCGTGCATGACGTTGCCGGAGGGCCGCTCGACGATCGTGGTGCCCGGCCGTGAGCTCATGCCGCACCAGGCGCAGGTGGTCGCCGCCACGGCCCGCGGTCACCGCACGTTCCTGCTGGCCGACGAGCCGGGGCTCGGCAAGACCGCGCAGGCGCTGCTGGCCGCGCAGGCAGCCGACGCGTTCCCGCTGCTGGTCGTGGTCCCCAACGTGGTCAAGACGAACTGGGCGCACGAGGTCGGGCTGTGGACGCCGCTGCGCACGGCCACCGTGGTGCACGGCGACGGCGAGCAGGTCGACGCGTTCGCGGACGTCGTCATCGTCAACTACGAGCTGCTGGACCGGCACGTCGGCTGGTTGGGGAACCTCGGGTTCCGCGGCATGGTCGTCGACGAGGCGCACTTCATCAAGAACAAGACGTCCCTGCGGTCCCAGCACGTGCTGGCGCTCTCCGAGCGGATCCGCGAGCGCACGTCCCGCCCGCTGCTCATGGCGCTGACCGGCACGCCGCTGATCAACGACATCGAGGACTTCCGGGCCATCTGGCAGTTCCTCGGCTGGATCGACGAGACGGTGCCGCTGGGCCCCCTGATGACGGCGTTGGAGGAGACCGGGCTGACGCCCGCCGACCGGGGCTTCGCGGCGGCAGCCCGCCAGGCGGTCATCGAGCGGGGCATCGTGCGGCGCCGCAAGGCGGACGTCGCGGCGGACATCCCGGCACGCCGGGTGGCCGACCTGCCCGTCGAGCTGGACGGGGCGGTGGGGCGCTCGATCCGTGCGGCCGAGGCGGTCCTCGCGCACCGGATGGTCGAGCACTACCGGGCAGCCGTGCAGGCCCGAGGCCACGAGCGTCCCGGTGAGGGCATCGACCTGGAGCTGGCGCGTCGCGTCGCCGCGGCAGAGCTGAAGGACTCCAGCTCGAAGACCGGCGGCGAGAACGTGTTCAGCATGGTCCGCCGCATCGGTCAGGCGAAGGCCGGGCTGGCCGCCGACTACGCCGCCCAGCTGGCCCGCAACGTCGGCAAGGTCGTGTTCTTCGCCAAGCACGTCGACGTGATGGACCACGCGGAGCAGCTGTTCGCCGACCGTGGCATCCGGTACTCCTCGATCCGCGGCGACCAGACCCCGCGGGCCCGCGCGAAGGCCATCAAGGACTTCGTCGAGGACCCGGAGGTCTCGATCGTCGTGTGCTCCCTGACCGCCGCCGGTGTGGGCATCAACCTGCAGGTCGCCTCCAACCTGGTCCTCGCCGAGCTGTCCTGGACGTACGCCGAGCAGACCCAGGCCATCGACCGGGTGCACCGGATCGGCCAGGCCGAACCCGTCACCGCGTGGCGTGTCATCGCCGCGCAGACCATCGACTCGAAGATCGCCGAGCTCATCGACAGCAAGTCGGGCCTGGCGGCGCGTGCGCTGGACGGTGCGGGGGAGGACGAGGGCTCCTCGTCGACCGACGTGCAGCTCGACGCGCTCGTCGCGCTGCTCACCGACGCGCTCGCCGCCGATCTGCCGGCAGCAGGCTGAGGGGTCGGTCTCCAGCGGGTCGACGCGCCGATGCGACGCGGACCGCCGCGGACAACAGGGAGGTCGGATGAGCGCGGAGACATGGCAGCTCGTCGTCGATGCCGAGCGCTTCTCGGTCGTCGCCCACGCGGCCGGCGCCTACCACCTGACCTGGGAGACAGGGCCGAACCCCGGTTACGGCTTCTCCATCGCGACCAACGACCGCAGCCCTCTGAGTCGCGAGAGGCTCGAGGAGGAGGCCAGGGGCTTCCTCCGGCAGGTTGACGCCGAGACCGGCCACATCGAGTAGTCCGCGAGCGCCCGGCCAGCATGGCGGGCCGACAGGATCGCGTGGATGAGGTCGTCGCGGGTCACCATCGGCGGGCCTTGCGGATCGCCGCCGCGCGCTCGTCCTCGGTGAGCACTCCTGCGAAGGGCGAGACCTGACGCATGTCGATGCCGTGCTCGTCCTGACGGACCAGCAGGTCGACGAGTTCCCCTGTCGGTCCGGCGAGTGCGTCGCTCCACTCCCGCACCCACTCCTGCGCCTGCGGCCCGTGCACGGTGCGCGAGACCGTCTCCAGGTTGGCCTTCGCTCTCGCCCTGACGCCGGGTCCGTCGGCGCGGAGGCGACGTGCGACCGCGCGGTGCATCTCCAGCGAGACCTTCTCCTCGCGGCGCTCCAGCGTGGGGCGTACGTGGGTCTTGCCGGACACGCGTCGGCGGCCGTGAGGCGGTTCGCTCTCGACGCCAGGCAGGGTGACAGGGGTGTCCAGCACGCGCAGGACGGCCAAGGTCGTGCGCAGGGTGCTGCCCTGGCCGGCCTCCAGCCGACGCAGGGCGCTGGTGCTCACGCCTGCCAGCTCGGCGAGGTCGCGCTGGTCCAGCCCCCGCGCGAGTCGCTGGTGGCGGATGGCGGCGCCCACCTGGGACTCGTTGGTCACGATCATGCTCACGAGGCAACGATGAAGGATGATCTGTCGAAAAGCAACGATAAACAGGCCCGAGCTGGGCCTGACAGGCTGACGGCCCAGGGGCCCGGACGGCGGCGACGTCGAGTCGCCGCGGGGCAGCCGAGCACGGCGAGGACGACTCCCCAGGCCGCCATGGGACAGGGGGCCTAACGGCCCGGGTCCCGCTCCGCCGGGCGTGCCTACCCTGGCGGTAGGAGGTCGACCGGCGCAGGTCGAAGGAGGTGCGCCGTGACGGTCCGCACACCGATGACACTCGCCGCCGTCGAGTCGGAGGCGGGCCTGCGTGCCGCGCTCGCGTTGTCGCCGGCGCAGGTGATCTCGCAGATCGTGGCCTCAGGGATGCGCGGTCGCGGCGGTGCCGGGTTCCCGACGGGCCGCAAGTGGGGGCTCGCCGCAGAGGCACCAGCCCCCCTGGGCCGTCGCTACGTGGTCTGCAACGCCGACGAGGGCGAGCCTGGGACCTTCAAGGACCGTGTCCTGCTCGCGGAGCACGCCGACCTGGTGCTCGCAGGCATGACGATCGCCGGGTACGCGATCGGTGCAGCCGACGGCGTCGTGTACCTGCGCGCCGAGTACGTGTACCTGCGCGATGCGCTCCTCGACGCCCTCCGGGAACGCCGGGAGCAGGGACTCCTCGGCCCCGAGGTGGCCCCCGGGTTCGACTTCGACATCCGCGTGCACATGGGCGCCGGTGCCTACGTGTGCGGGGAGGAGAGCGCCCTGCTGGAGAGCCTCGAAGGCCGACGGGGCGAACCGCGCGACCGGCCGCCGTACCCGGCGGTGCGGGGGCTGCACGGCGCACCGACGGTGGTCAACAACGTGGAGACCTTCGCCTGGGTGACCGCGGTGCTGGCGCGAGGGCCCGACTGGTTCGCGGCCATCGGCACCCACCGGTCGACCGGTCCGAAGCTGCTGAGCGTCTCAGGTGACGTCGCCCGACCAGGTGTGTACGAGTTCCCCCTCGGGGTGCCGATCGCCGAGGTGCTGCGCGCCGCCGGAGGGACCGACGCGAAGGCGGTCGTCGTGGGCGGGGCCGCGGGCACCTGCGTCCCGGCGACCCAGTTCGGGCGAACCATCAGCTATGAGGACGTCGCCACGGGCGGCGCGTTCATCGTGCTCGGGCCCGACCGCGACCTGCTGGACGTCGCAGAGAACATCGCCGAGTTCTTCGCGGACGAGTCGTGCGGGCAGTGCGCGCCGTGCAGGCTCGGCACGGCGGCCCTCCGCGAAGGTGTGCGTCGGCTCCGTTCCGGTGCCTGCACCCGCGAGGACGTCGCACGCCTGCGCCGGCTCGGCGCGACCATGCGGCTCACGTCGAAGTGCGGGCTGGGCCAGGCGAGCCCGAAGGTGTTCCTGTCGCTCCTCGAGCACTTCCCGGCAGAGATGCGGGTCCCGGACGCGGGGGTCGCGGCACGGGTCTCTGACGCAACCGCTGTCGGCATCCCTCGCCACGGAGGTGAGTGACATGACCGCACCACGGGCACCGGCCGCCGGCGGCGTCATCACCGACCTGGTCGCCGTCGACATCGACGGGCGGCGCCTCGTCGTCCCCGCCGGCACGACCGTCCTGGATGCGGCTGCCGCCGCGGACGTCCGGATCCCGACGTTGTGCCACCATCCGGACCTGCGCGACGTCGGCTCGTGCCGGCTGTGCGTCGTCGACGTCGAGGGGGAGCCGGGCCCTCAGGCGGCGTGTACCTACCCGGTCACCGACGGCATGCAGGTGCGGACCGACGGCGCTCAGGTCGTCGCCGCCCGCAGGGACGTGCTCGAGCTGCTGATGGGAGAGCACCCGGAGCCCTGCCCGGAGTGCGCACGGACAGGGGCCTGCGAGCTGCAGGTGCTCGCCACGGAGCACGGCGTCGGTCCCGTCCCTGAGCGGACCGCCCGTCCCGCTCCGCTCGTCGACCTGCTCGGACCCGCCGTGACGGTCGACCTCGACGCGTGCATCGGCTGCCTCCGGTGCGTCCGGACCTGCGCCGAGCTGCAGGACCTCGGGATCCTCGGGGTCGTGGGACGCGGCAGCTCCACGGCCGTCTCCACCTACCGGGGGCTCCCGCTGGCCGAGGTGAACTGCATCGCGTGCGGCCAGTGCATCAACCGCTGCCCCACGGGAGCGCTGCGCCCCGTCGACCGGTCGGCGGAGCTGTTCGCCGCGTTGGCCGACCCCGCCAAGCACGTCGTCATCCAGACCGCGCCGTCGCCCCGCGCCGCCATCGGTGAGGAGTTCGGACTCGAGCCGGGGACCCCGCTGACCTGGCAGCTGAACACCGCGTTGCGCCGCCTCGGGTTCGACAAGGTCTTCGACACCAGCTTCGCGGCAGACCTGACCGTCCTGGAGGAGGGCGCCGAGCTGCTGGTGAGGCTCTACGAGAACCTGGTGACGGGTGAGTCCACGCATCCGCTCCCGCTGCTCACCTCGTGCAGCCCCGGCTGGGTGAAGGACCTCGAGCACCGGGACCCGCAGCGACTCGGCCACCTGTCCTCCTGCCGGAGCCCGCAGCAGATGTTCGGCTCGCTCCTCAAGACCTGGTACGCCCAGCAGGAGCAGCTCGACCCGGCCGACATCATGTCCGTCTCCCTCATGCCGTGCACCGCGAAGAAGTTCGAGGCCACCCGCCCGGAGTTCACGCACGACGGCCGACCGGACGTCGACATGGCGCTCACCACGCGTGAGCTGGCCGCGATGATGCGCGCGCGGGGCATCGTGCCGATGGACCTGCCTCCCAGCGACTTCGACGAACCGTTCGGCACCGCCAGCGGTTCCGGTGTGATCTTCGGGGTGACTGGCGGTGTGATGGAGTCGGCGCTGCGGACCGTGATCGAGCTCGTCACGGGGCGCCCCGCGGAGGACTACTTCACGCATGCCGACATCACACCGGTGCGGGGGTTCGACGGCGTCCGGTCGCTCGAGGTGACGCTCGACCAGGTGGGGCCCGTGCCGCCGATCCTGGCCCACCTGCTGCCGGACCTGGAGTGGCTGCGGGGAGCCACGCTGCGGTGCGCCGTCGCCCACGGCACCGCCGTCGCCCACGAGGTCATGGAGGACCTCCGCGCCGGTGGGCGGTTCTCCACCTACCACTTCATCGAGGTCATGGCCTGCCCCGGCGGGTGCCTGGGTGGCGGCGGACAGCCCGTGCCGACGAATGCGCAGGTGCGGGCCGCCCGCGCGCGGGCGATCTACGCCGAGGACGCCGAGTACGGGGCGACGGGTCGCGCGCGCAAGAGTCACGAGAACCCGGCGGTCCTGCGGCTCTACCGCGAGGTGCTCGCCGAAGGGCCGTGCGGGCCCACGAGCCACCGGCTGCTCCACACCAGGTACACGGCACGCGGGACCCGCATCGGGACGGGGAGGTGATCACGGTGACGACCCCACCGCTCGCCGACCCGGGACTCGTGGCGGACATCGACGCGCTCGTGGCCGAGCACGGTCGTGACCGCGGTGCGCTCCTGCCGGTGCTCCACCAGCTCCGTCGACGTCACGGCACGATCAGCGACGCGGCGATGCAGGTCGTCGCCGACCGCCTGGGCGTGCCACCCGTCGAGGTGCTCGGGGTCGTCACGTTCTACTCGTTCCTGCGGGGCGGGCCCGCGCGGCACACGGTGCGGGTGTGCCGCACGTTGTCGTGCGAGCTCGCCGGCGCGGCGGCCGTGTGGACCCGGCTCGAGGACGAGCTGCGCGTGCCCGCCGGGACGGCCACACCGGACGGTGCCGTCGTCATCGAGCGGGTGCACTGCATCGGCCGGTGCGACCACGCACCGGCGCTGCTCGTCGACGACCATGCCATCGACGGCGTCACCCCGGCCGGTGCCGCCGCGCTCGTAGCGGGGCTGCGCGAGCAGGCCTCCGCGGCGGGAGACCGACCCGACGACGGTGCGCGGACGAGATGACCGCGGGCCTCGCCGCGGCCATGCTGGCGGCGGTCCTCTACGGCATCACCCCGGTGTGCGCCCGCCGAGCGATCCGGCTCGTCGGGTACGTCCGGGCGAACGCCGGTCGGCTCGCGCTCGCGGCGGCGGTGATGGCGGTGCCGGCGTTCGCCCTTGGGCGGGCGTCGGCCGACCGGTCCGCGATGTTCGCCCTCGCCGGAGCGGTGGGGTTCGGCCTGGGCGGGCTCGGCGTCTTCCGCGCACTGTCCCTGGCCGGTGCGCCGCTCACCTCGCTGGTGGTCGAGACGGTCGCGGCGCTCACCGCCGGTGTGCTCGCCTGGGTGTGGTTCGCGGACGCCCTGACCCTGGCCGAGCTGGTGTGCGGCCTGGTGGTCCTCGCAGGCGTGGTGCTCGGGCTGCTCCCGTACACGCACGGTCAGGCGCACTCGCGCCGGGTCGGGCGCGGCGTGGTGCTCGCGCTCGCCGCCGGCATCGCCCAGGCGGTGAGCGTGGTGATCAGCCGGGAGTCGCTGCTCGCGCTCCAGGAGTCCGCGGTGCAGCGCATGCCCGTGGCGGGTCGGTTCGACGTGGTGAGCTCGGCCGCGTTCGACCGCCTCGTCGGCGGCGTGGCCGTCGCCCTCGTGGCCCTCGCCGTGGTGCGTGTCGTGCCGGGCAGGCTGACCTCCGGTGGGGGCGGGGACGTCGCACGCTCGAGCGAGCGGGGGAGGCTGGGCGACGCGCTGCCCGACCGTGCCGCGTTCTGGATCAGCGCGAACGCCCTCCTGGGACCCGTGCTCGGTGTGACGGCGATGGTCTGGGCACTCCAGACCCTCCAACCGGGTCTCGCCCAGGCCGTCGCGGCGACCGCACCGCTCGTCACCATCCCGGTCGCACGCTCGCTCGACGGCGACCGGCCCCCTCCCGGCTACTGGGCGGGCGCGACGGTGGCCGTCGCGGGCCTCGTGGTCCTCGCGCTGGTGCGGGCCTGATCGGCTGGCCGCCGGTCCACAGACGCCACAGGTGAAGGCGCAGGTGCGGTACACATGGCTGAGCGCCGCCTCTGCGACCGTCAGCGTCCCCGGACCCAGAGGCGTCGGACGCGCAGTGCGAGCGGAGCACCGAGCGTCACGGCGACCGCGGCCAACGCCACCATCTCCGCGACCTCGTGGGCCGCCGCAGTCAGGACGAGCAAGAGCCAGAACCACAGCACGCCGGTGGTGACGAGCGAGAGCAGGCACCGGCGATCCGCAGGGCTCAGTGATCCCGTGGGCCAGGTGGTGCTGACGCCGGTTCCACCCGGAACGCTGCGATGAAGCGCCCAGGCTGAGCGCCAGTGGAACCACACGAGTACGAGGAACAGGGCCCCCAGGGGGAGGGCAACCAGGCTGACCCCGCCGACGCCGAACATGACCGCCGGGGTTCCGACGAACAGCAGGGTGAGCCCCATCAGCCCGTAGGTGACCTGCCCGCGGAGCGAGACGACGGCGTTGCCCAGGTCGAGGCTGCGCTCACGCCGAGCGGCCGCACCCATGGCCTCGCCAGCGCCGGACTCGACCAGGACGACGTCGGTGTCCCGCGTCGGCGCCCCGTGCAGCACCCGCTGTGACGTCAGCGCGGCGGCGACCCCGGCGAGAGTGAAGGTCGTCGCACTCAGCCACGGGGGCGCGCCGGCGAGGGCCAGGCCCAGAGAACTGACACCTCCGACCAGAGCCAGCAGCAACAGCAGGGTGCGCCCAGACCGCGGGGTCACTGAGCGTTTCCCTGCACGATCTCTCCCTGGAGGTTGCCGCCGTGGCATGTCCACAGTGTGCCGCGCCGTCTGCGTCGGCGAGCGCTCCCGCGATCCTTCAACTCGACCGCTCCTTGCTGAAGGATCGACCCTGAGCCTTCAGTAGCGAGCGGAAACTGCGACGGCCAAGGATCCACGACGCCATGGCCGCACAATGCCGAGCTCGACCTTGCGACTGGATCAGTCGCCCGTGCCGCCGATGCGCACCAGCCCCGACTGGTAGGCGGCGACCACCAGCTGGGCCCGGTCGCGCAGATCGAGCTTGGCCATGGACCGGTTCACGTGGGTCTTGACGGTCAGCGGCGAGATGACCAGCCGTTCGGCGATCTCGTCGTTGGTGAGGCCCTCGGCGACCAGGGCGACGATCTCGCGCTCGCGGTCGGTGAGCTGGCCGAGCTGAGCGGGGGCGGCGGCGGAGGTCGCACGGCTGGGTTGGGCCAGGAAGCTGGAGATGAGTGAGCGGGTCGCGGCGGGGGAGAGCAGGGCCTCGCCAGCGGCCACCAGGCGGATGGCGTCGAGCAGGTCGTCGGGGTCGACGCCCTTGCCGAGGAACCCGCTGGCCCCGGCGCGCAGGGCCAGGTAGACGTACTCGTCGAGCTCGAACGTGGTCAGCACCAGGACCTTCACACCGGCCAGGTCCTCGTCGGCGCTGATGCGCCGGGTGGCCTCCAGCCCGTCGACGCCGGGCATGCGGATGTCCATGAGCACCACGTCGGCGCGCGCGGAGCGGGCCAGGGCGACGGCCTCCTCACCGGTGGAGGCCTCCGCGACGACGGTGAGGTCGTCGGCGCTGTCGACGAGCACGCGGAACCCGGCACGGATCAGGGCCTGGTCGTCGGCGATGAGCACGCGGACGGTCATCGGTCCTCCTCGGTGAGCGGTAGGTCGGCGGCGACGCGGAACCCGCCGTCGGGGGTGGGGCCGACGTCGAGCGTGCCACCGGCAGCCAGGACGCGTTCGCGCATGCCGACGAGCCCGAGCCCCGAGCCGAGTGGCTCCGCTGCGGTGTCGGAGGTGCCGCGGGGGCGCCCGGCGGGAGCGGCGTTGGTCACGGTGACCGTCACGCGGTCGTCCGCCGGGGTGATGCGCACCGTGGTCGCGGCGCCCGTCGCGTGCTTCTGCACGTTGGTCAGGGCCTCCTGCACCAGCCGGTACGCGGCGCTGCCTGCCGCGAGGCTCAAGGCAGGCAGGGCGGTCGGGGTCTCGACGTCGACGGGGGTGCCCAGGGACCGGGCGGTGGCGACGAGGTCGTCCAGGTCTGACAGGCCCGGGGCGGGTGCGGTGGGCAGCGCCGTCTCGTCCTGGCGCAGCACCCCCAGCACGGATTGCAGCTCACCCAGCACGGACCGGGCCGAACCGCGCACGTGGTGCAGGGCTGCGCGCGCACCGGCAGGGTCGCGCTCGAGCAGGTGCTCGGCGACGCCGGACTGCACGCTGATCACCGCCACGTGGTGGGCGATCACGTCGTGCAGCTCGCGCGCGATCCGCACCCGGTCCTCGGCCACGCGGCGACGGGCCGTCTCCTCACGGGTCTCCTCGGCGCGCAGGGCCCGTTCCGTCAACGCGACCATGGTCGCCCTGCGGCCCTCGACGGCCACCCCGGCGGCCGTCGCCAACCACAGCCACAGCACCACGTCGAGGCGCGCCCACTCCCCGTCGCGCAGACCCCCGACGAGCACGGACACCACGCCCAGCACCACCGAGGTGATCGTCGCCGCCCGTAGCGACCGGTCGCGGGGGCGGCTGCGCGCGTACCCGAACATCGCGAACGTCACGGCCACCTGCGCCAGGTTGACCTTCCAGTCGCCGAGCATCGCCGCCAGGCTCGCCGCCGCCGTGATGGCCAGCACCGCCTCGGGGAGCTGCCGCACGCGGGTCAGTGCCAGCGCGCACACCACGGTGACGGCGACGTCCACGGCCGTCAGCTGCAGGTCGACGCCCTGCTCGTGCCGCATCCGGCCGGCCAGCAGCGCAGGGACGAGCAGGAACGTCAGGCCCAGCCCGAGGCCGAAGAGCGTGTCCACGAGGGACGGGCGTCGCCGCAGCTGCTCGGCCCACGCCCGTCCCGCGATCATGACCGCCACCCTACGGACCCGCTCACACGTCGCGGCGGACGATGGACACGACGGCCCCGACGAGTGCGGCGACGACCCAGGCGGCGAGCACCACGGCTCCGGCCCCCACCCCGAGCACCTCGGACCCGGCACCCTGCACGACCGTGAACGCCGAGGCGGCCGAGCTCGGCAGGTACGACAGGATCGGGTCCCAGCTGTCGGGCAGCAGCACCCCGGCCAGCGGGGGCAGCACCACGACCGCGGCGACCACGGCACCAATGGCCCCGGCGACGCTGCGCAGCAGCACGCCCAGGCCCAGACCGATCAGGCCGACCGCCGTGATGTACGCGGCCATGCCCAGCACCTGACGCAGCACGCCGTCGTCCGTCAGCGCGACCGTGGCGGCGTCCCCGCCGGACAGCACGGCCATACCGACCGCGAAGGCCCCCAGCACCCCGATCACCGAGGTGATCAGCGACACCGCCCCGAACACGGTGGCCTTGGCGGCCACGACCTGCCAGCGCCGGGGCACCGCCGCGACGGTCGCCGCGATCATCCGCGAGCCGTACTCGCGGGCGCCGGCCAGCGCCCCGAGGATGCCCATGAGCAGCACGGCGAAGTTCGCGCCCAGCAGGACCGTCGAGACCGGGTCGACCCCACCGAACCCGCCGTCACCGCCCCCGTCGGGGGACGCCACGGACCCGGTCGACACGGCTGCGGCGATCGCACCGAACCCGACCAGCACCAGCAGTGCCGAGCCGAGCCCGATCCAGCTGGACCGCAGGGTGCGCAGCTTGACCCACTCGGAGCGGATCGCGGTGCCCAAGCCCTGCGGGCGGACGGTCGTCGCGTCGCCCGGACGTGCGGCGGTGTCGAGGTCCGGCAGGGGGCGCTCGAGCGTGGTGGTCATCAGGCGGCCCTCCGGGAGGCGTCGGTCGAGGTGGACGAGGTCGTGCGTGCCTGGCGTCGGACGGTGCCCGTGTACTCGACGGCGTCACGCGTGAGCTCCAGGTACGCCGTCTCCAACGAGGTGGTCTGCGTGGCCAGGCCGTGGATCCGCAACCCGTGCGCCGCGGCAAGGTCGCCGATGGTCTCCGCCGGCACGCCCCGGACCTCCAGGTGCCCGGCCTGCGAGGACGACACGACCACGTCCGGTCCGACGATCAGCGGCGCCAGCGCGCCCGCATCGGGTGAGGTCACCGCCACCACACCGGGTGAGGACGCCGCGATGAACTCGTCCATCGCCGTGTCCGCCAGGATCCGCCCCTGACCGATGACCAGCAGGTGCTCGGCGACCAGCTCCATCTCGCTCATCAGGTGCGAGGACAGCAGCACCGTGCGCCCCTGCGCCGCCAGCTCGCTCAGCAGCGTCCGGATCCACTGGATGCCGTCCAGGTCCAACCCGTTGACCGGCTCGTCGAGGATCAGCACGCCCGGGTCGGCGAGCAGTGCGGCCGCCAGACCCAGGCGCTGACCCATGCCCAGGGAGAACGTGCCCGCGGACTTGCCGGCCACCTCGCTCAGCCCCACCGTGCCCAGCACCTCGTCGACCCGGCGCGGCCCGATGCCGACCGTGGCACCCAGGGCGAGCAGGTGGTTACGGGCCGAGCGCCCCTTGTCGACGCCCTTGGCGTCCAGCAGCGCGCCGACCTCGGCCAGGGGCGCCGGTGCGCTCACGTACGGACGCCCGTTGACCAGCGCGACCCCCGAGGTGGGTCGGTCCAGGCCCACGATGGCCCGCATCGTCGTGGACTTCCCGGCACCGTTGGGACCGAGGAACCCGGTCACCACACCCGGTCGCACGACGGCGCTGATGGCGTCGACGGCCGTCTTGTCCCCGTACCGCTTGGTCAGCTCCCGCAGCTCGATCATGGTCGTCCTTCGTCTCGTCGATGGCGTGCGACCAGCCTCGCGAACCGGCCGCCGCACGTCGTCGTCCGGGCGCACGGACCTGCCGGTACTGCGACGGCAGTACGACGAGCACGGCGTGGCGTGCGGGCATCGGCTGTTCGCCGGTCACGGTGCTCCGTATCGTGGGAACGTGAGCCAGCTGCACGAGCGAGTCCGCGACGCCCGGCAGAGGGCTGGGCTCAGCCAGGGCGAGCTGGCACGCCAGGCGGGCGTGCACCCCACCTACATCTCGCACGTCGAGAGCGGACGGCGTTCCCTGGGGGACGACGCCCTGACCCGCATCGCGCAGATCCTGGGCGTCCCGGCGGCGTTCCTGCGGGACGGCGAGGCCGCCCCGGGGTACCGCAGCGCGCAGGACGCCCTCGTGGAGGCGCGAGGACTCGTCCGTGCCGGTGACGCGAGGGCCGCCGTCCAGGTGCTCGACGTCGTGGACGTCTCCGAGCTGGACGTCGACGGTGCCGCCCGGGTCGGGCTGGCGTACGCCGAAGCGCTTGACGTGGCCGGTGACCTGGACGCCTCGATCGACGTGCTGGAACGGGTGTGCACGAAGCTGCTCGAGGCGCACCGCTACCAGCAGGGCGCCTACGCGGCCATGCGCATCGTCATGGCGCTGACCGAGGCGGCCGACCTGCACCGCGCGGTGGGTCGCGGCGAGGAGCTGCTCGCGCTGCTGCCCCCCGAGGTGATGGCCACCGACGAGGTCGTCCGCCTGGAGTCCACGATCATCTGGGCGTACATCGCCCGCGGCGACGTGACCTACGCGCGCTACCGTGGCAGTCGCCTGCTGGAACGCACGCGCGCCCACGGCTCACGCCGGGCGCTGTCGTCCGTGCACTGGAACCTGGCGTTCGTCGACGAGGCCCTCGGCCAGCCCGACTCCGCCCTGGCGCAGCTCGAGGCCGCCATCGCGCTCGCCGGCGAGGACGAGGTCGACCGTGACCTTCCCCGCCTGCGCCTCGACCGTGCGTTCCTGCTCGTCGCCGTCGAACCGCCCCGCCCCCAGGAGGCCCTGGCCGACCTGGACGCAGCCCGCACTGCGCTCGAGATCAGCGAGTCCCAGGTCGAGCTGGCCCGTGCCGCGTCCGTGCGCTCGCGGGCGTGGCTGCAGCTGGGTGACTCCGAGGCCGCCGCACGGTACGCCGTCGAGGCCGTCGACCTGCTGCGCGACGGGGTCCGCCGCGACGCCGCCTCGGCCCACGAGGTCCTCGGCGATGCGCTGCTGGCCCAGATGTCACCCACGGAGGCCGTCAAGGAGTACCGGTCCGCCGCGGACCTGCTCGACATGATCGCCTCGGGCCGGTCCGCCGCGACCCTGTGGCGACGCATCGGCGACCGTCTGCGGGTCGCCGGTGACGACGACGAGCGGGTCGCGGAGGCCTACAGCCGTGCGCTGGCCGCCGCGGGAATCCGCGGGACCCTGCCGCCGCTGTCGCGCGGCCGCTCCTGACGGGCACTGACGGGCACTGGTGTCCCTCGGGCAGGTGACCGGATACCCCGGACGGGCGCTTGTCTGGTCGGGTGTCGTGTGCGTCATTGCGCCCCAGACACCGGGCCGAGACGATGCTTGCGTGCCGGAAAGACCGGTGCATCCTGTGAAAGGTCGTCTCCCGTGAAGAAGCTCAGCATCGCCCTCGCCATCGCCCTCGCCGCCGTCACCGGCCTCGCGGGCGCCTCTGCCGCCTCGGCCGACGTCGCCGCACCCTGCTGCAAGGTCATCACGATCGTCGCTCTCTGATCCCCGCCTGACGCGTCGCCGCACCCGGACAGGGGGCGGGTCATGCGCCGGCGACCGTCAGCCCGGGCGGGACAGGCACCACCTCCGTCGTGCCCGGGCTGACACACGCCGCGGTCGGCCCCGGTTCACCCGGTGCGCTGTGGCTCCACGACCGACCCCTCGTCCGGCATCCCCGAGGAGCGGTCGATCGTCTCGCCGTGCCGCCGGTGCTCCCGGAAGTCGCGGAACACCATCGGCACACCGCGCGCCACGGTCAGGTCGGCGCTGTCCATCACCTGCACGTGCACGTGCGGCTGCGTCGAGTTGCCCGAGCTGCCGCACTCGGCCACCTGCTGGCCGACCTCGACCCGGTCACCGACCCGCACCCGGGACGAACCGGCGCGCAGGTGCGCCAACGCCACGAACGTGCCGCTGACGTCGTCCCGCACGATCACGTGGTTGCCCGCCACGGCGGTCACCCCCTGCCGCAGCCGGGCCGCCTGACCCAGCGCGTACGGCACCAGCACCAGCTGCGAACGTCGCGCCGCATGGTCGGGCTCGCCGTCGTGGACCAGCACGACCACGCCGCACACCGGTGCCAGCAGAGGGCGGCCGTACGCCAGGAACCGCTCCGGCGGCTCGAGGGCCAGCACGGTCCGCCAGTCACGCACGGTCGAGGACCGACCGCGCTCGTCGACCGCGACGAAGTCGATCGCGAACCGCTGCCCGAGCACGTCCGCACCGTGGCTGGGCACCCGGCGGGCCGGGCTGTTCTGCGTCGACCAGCGGCCCGTGAACGGCAGGGCGAGGCCCGTCGGCGTCGTGGCCGTCGGGCTGCTCATCGGCACCCACCCGACCACGGACGCGAGTCGGCCGGGGCGCGCCCCGTGGCGTGCCATGGCACGGTGAGCCGATGAGCGCCGACCTCTCCCGCACCGCCCGACAGGTCAACGACCACCCCGCCACGACGGCCCTGGCCCGCATCGGCTACGTCGCCAGCGGCGTGCTGCACCTGACGTTGGCCCTGATCGTCGTGCAGGTCGCCTGGTTCGGGTCGACCGCCGACGCCGACCAGTCCGGGGCGCTGGCCGCACTGGCCGGCAGCCCGGGCGGACGCGTGGTGCTGTGGGTGGTGGCCGTCGGGTTCGCCGGTCTGGCGCTGTGGCAGGTGACCGAGACGATCGGCACCCGGGAGGGCGCCGGCGCCAGGGTCAAGGCCGCGGCCAAGGCCGTGCTGTACGCCGTGCTGGCATGGTCGGCGTTCCAGGTCACCCAGGGGGTGGCCACGTCGGGCAGCGCCCAGAGCCAGGACCTGACCGCCGAGATCATGGCGCGCCCCGGCGGGCGGGTCGCCGTGGCGGTCGTCGGCCTGGTGGTCGTGGGCGTCGGCGCGTACCACGTGCACAAGGGGTGGACCCGCGGGTTCCTGCGCGACCTGAGGCGCTCGCCGGGGCGCGCGGTGCAGGCCGCGGGCCGGCTGGGGTACGTGGCGAAGGGCGTCGCGCTGGGCATCGTGGGTGCCCTGTTCGTCGCGGCCGCCTGGCACGCGCAGCCGCAGGAGGCCGGTGGGCTCGACGCGGCGCTGCGCACCCTGGGCCGGCAGCCGTTCGGCACGGCGCTGCTGACGGTCGTGGCCGCCGGGCTGGCGGCGTACGGCGTGTACTCGTTCTTCCGGGCGCGGTACGCACGCACCTGAACCCGGGGTCGGCAGCACGGCGCTCAGGTCGGCTTCCCGGCCACGCGGACCAGCAGCGCACCCGGGCGCACCCGGCACTCCAGCCGCCGGTGCACCCCGATCGGGTCGCCGTCGAGCTGGGTGGCCGTCGGTCGGTCGGCCACCACCCGGAACGCCGCGCCCTGCAGCCGGGCGAGCTGCCGGTTGCCCCGGCCCCGGGTGAGCACGGTCGCGATCGTCCGCGCCCAGCCGAACGGACCACGCGGCGAGACCACCGCGACGTCGAGCAGGCCGTCGTCGAGACTCGCCTCCGGCAGCAGCTCGATCCCGCCCTGCAACCGCCCGGAGTTGCCGATCAGCACGGCCCGGACGTGGCGCCGCACGGTCGTGCCGTGCTCGGGCTGCACGTGCGCCGTGAACCCGCGGCCCGCTGCCGCCCGCAGGCCCGAGAGCACGTACGCCGGCCAGCCCAGCACTCCCTTGAGCCGCTCGTCGGTGCCGCTCATCGTCTCGGCGTCCAGGCCCATGCCGGCCATGACCAGGAACACGTGCTCGTCGGATGCGCCGTCCGCGCGCAGCGCCCCCACGTCGATCCGGGCGGTCCGCCCCGTCAGCGCCAGCTCGACGGCCGCCTCCAGGTCGTCCGGGGCCAGCTCCAGCGCCCGGGCCAGCAGGTTCCCCGTACCCGCGGGCAGCAACCCGAGGGGCACCTCGCCCCCGGCCAGCACCTCGGCCACCGCGCGCACCGTGCCGTCGCCCCCGAGCGCGCACACCAGGTCGACGCCCTCCGCGAGCGCCTCGCGGGCCTGCCCGCCGCCCGGGTCCTCCTCGGTCGTGTCGATCCACAGCGGGGTCGACCAGCCGTGCCGCGTGCACACCCGCTCCACGACCTGGCGTGTCGCGGCGGGGTCGTCGAGCTTGCTGGGGTTCGCCACGATCGCGGCGCGGTTCATCGGGCACCTCCGGTCGGGCTCACGGCGGAGGTGCCCGCGGTAGGTCCGGCCACCTCCGACGTCCCGGTCGCGGCGGGTGTGCGGCGCAGGTAGCCCCAGGCCAGCACCGTGCACACCAGGCCGTTGAGCACCCCCACGGCGACGTCGCTGAGGTGGTGCATGCCGCGGTACAGCCGCGAGTAGGCCACCAGTGCCGGCAGCACGAGCAGCACCACGGTGACGATGACGCGCAACCAGGTGCGTTCGATGCGGTGCGCCATGAGCGCCAGCGTCACGTACAGCGCCGTCGAGGCCCCCGAGTGGCCGCTGGGGAAGCTGGAGGTCGGCGGGGCGTCGTCGAGCCTCGGCACGTCCGGGCGGTCACGGCCGACGACGAGCGCGGCGAGCATGAACACCGCCGCCTGCGTGGCGACCGCGACGGCCGGCACGATCGCGTACCACCACTGCCGGGTGCGCCACCACACCACAGCACCGACGATCAGGCACAGGCCGATGACCGTCTCGGTGGTGCCCGCGTTGCTCCACCACAGCGTGACGGTGTCCATCGTCGCGGTGCGCTGCTCGACGAACCACTCGTTGAGGGCCAGCTCGCGGTCGCCGAACGCCGCCCACGGGCCGGTCAGCAGCAGCCCCACCCCGACGACCACGGCCCACAGCGCGACCGCCGGTGCCGCGACCCGGACCGCCAGGTCGCGTCCCACCTCGCGGCCCGTGGGGCGTGAGGGGTCGTCGGCGTAGCGGTCGAGCCAGCGGTGCAGGTCGGTCATCGGGGAACCTCCGTGAGGGCGGGGGGTGGGGTGGCGGTGCGGGTGGCCTCGGGGCGGTGCGACCAGCCTCGGTACCCCAGGTACGAGGCGATCACGAACCCGGTGCCGAGCAGCGTCCCCGCGATCACGTCCGAGGGGTAGTGCACGCCCAGGAGCACCCGGTCCGCCGCAGTCAGCACGGTCAGCCCGACCGCTGTCAGGACTGCCGCGACCCGCGCCGAACCGGTGCGCAGCACCGGCCACGCGAGCACCACGAGTGCCGTGGTCATGGCCGCGGTGTTCGTCGCGTGACCCGACGGGAACGAGTACCCCGGCGCGTTCGCCACGGGTTCGTCGAGCACGGGGCGGGCCCGCTGCACGAGCTCCTTGGCCACGTTGGCCACGACCCAGGCCGCCAGGATCGTGCTCAGCGCCCACCACGTGCGGGTGCGCCGGCCGGTCCGCCACCAGAACAGCAGGCACAGCGCGGCGACGGGCACGAACAGGCGCGAGGCGGCGAACGCCCACTGCCAGCCGAGCAGCACCGGTGCCAGCCCCGGGGTCGAGGCGGTCAGCTGGGTCGCCGCGGTCACCACCCGCTCGTCGAACCGGACCAGGGGCGGCCACTGCTCGCGCACCAGCAGGGCGAGGAGCAGGACGACGGCCGCGGTGCCCAGCGCCGCCAGGACCGCGCGGACCAGCCGCCGGGCTCGACTCGTGGGGGCGCTCATCCGCACCACCGTGCCACAGTGCTCACGACCGGGCCCGTCGGGGGAGTACGGGCGACGGCGGTCAGGGCCGGTGCAGCAGGTCCCGCAACGCCTCACCCAGCTCGGGGTGCCGGAACGTGAGACCGGCCTCGCGCAGGGTGGTGGACACGGCTCGTCGTCCGGTCAGCCCGAGGGCTGGGTCGGTCCGCAGCAGCACCGAACCGGCGCGCACGAGCCACGTCGGTGTCGGTGGTGCTGCCGGTCGGTGCAGCGTCGTCCGCAGGATGCGCATCAGCTCGTGGTTGCGGACCGGCTGCGGTGCCGTGGCCACGAGCACGCCGCGCGGTGGTGGCGCCGTCGGCAGCCCCAGCGGGTCGATGTCCCGGTCGGCGGCGCCGCCGGTGGGATCGGCACCGAGCCCGAGGCTCCAGTGCACGACCCGCAGCCAGTCGGCCACGTGGATCCAGCTGAACCACTGCTGCCCGCTGCCGACCCGGCCGCCCAGCCCGGCACGCGTGAGGCCGACGAGCCGGTCGAGGGCGGGGGTGCCGCGGTCGAGCACGATGCTGGTGCGCAGCACGACCTGCCGGTCCGTCCGGGCACCGGCCGCCGCGGCCTCCCACGCCCGAGCCACGTCCACCATCTGCGGGGGGCCGTCGCCGGGCGGGCTGGACTCCGTGACGAGGGCCTCGCCGGCGTCGCCGTGGATCGCCAGGGTGCTTGCCTGCACCCACACGCGCGGGGCGCGCCGCACCTGCTCGGCGGCCTCGACGAGCGCCCTGGTCGGGTCGACGCGCGACCGGGTCAGCAGGGCCACGTTCGCGGCGGTGGGGCGCCGGTCCACGAGCTCCCCGGCGAGGTTCACCACCGCGCTCCCGTCGAGCTCGTGCGCCCACGGCCCGGCGGTCGCACCGTCCCAGACGACCTGGCGGTACGGGCTCTGCCGCGGACGGCGGGTCAGGACCACGACGTCGTGCCCCGCGGACGCCAACGACCCGCACAGTGCGCGGCCGAGCGCGCCGGAGCCCCCTGCAACCACGACCTTCACGCTCCGGACGGTAGCCGCCCAGCCACGACCTCGCCGAAGAGACGTTCGTAGGCGTCCACCATGGTCGCCGCGGAGAACCGTGCGATCCCGTCCGCGCGGCACGCCGCCCGGTCGATCAGGTGCACCGAGGCGACCGCCCGGACGGCGTCGTCGATGCCGGTGACGAGGTGACCGGACAGGCCGGGACGGACGAGCTCGGGCATCGACCCGCGGGCGTACGCGACGACGGGCGTACCGGTGACCAGCGACTCGGCGACGGACAGTCCGAACGGCTCGTCGAACTCGATCAGGTGCAGCAGGGCGAGCGCCCCGCCCAGCAGGCGCTCCCGCTCGGGCGGCCCGACCGGCCCCAGGTAGCGCACGCGGTCGCCGTCGACGGCCGGGGCGACGGCTCTGCGGAAGTAGGCCTCGTCCTGCACGGGTCCGGCGATGACGAGGGGCAGCCCGGCACGGCGGGCCACCTCGATCGCCGTGGCGGTGCCCTTGTCGGGGTGGATGCGCCCGAGGAACAGCAGGTAGCCGCCCTGCCCGTCGCCGGCGCCGAACCGGTCGACCTCGATGCCGTGGTGGATCGTCGCCGCGTAGTGCAGGTCGGGGTGGCGGTCGGCGTCGGAGATCGACACGTAGTGCGCGACGTCGTCGTAGGCGCGGTACACCGGCACGATCCGCTCGGAGGAGAACCCGTGGACGGTGGTGACCACCGGCGTGCCGACCAGGCGGCTGAACACCAGCGGCAGGAAGTCGAACTGGTTGCTGATCACGTCGAACTGCGCGGCCCGCTCGAAGACGGCCGCGATGTGCAGGGCCTCGGACACCTTGGCGTCGACCGTGGGGTCCTCCTCGTACCCGGCTGGTGCCTGCGCGTGCAGGTGCGCCGAGGTCGTGGAGTCGGCCGTGGCGAACAGCGTGACGTCGTGGCCGCGGGCCACGAGCCCCTCGGTGAGCGTGGCGGCGACCTGTTCCCACGGGCCGTAGTCGAGGGGTGGGACGCGATGGGCGATCGAGGCGAGCACGGCGACCTTGACGGTGACCTCCAGGGGTGGCGTCGGCGGGGGAGTGCGGGCGTCCTGTCCCGGGTCGGGCGCAGGGCGCACTGCTAGGGTGGCACTTCACCCGGCGTTCGGTCGTCCGTGCGCTCGAGGGTGACTCCCTGGCTGAGCGACCGCCTCCGGTGGCCTCCCTCCCTTCCGCGTACGGCAGCGCCTCGGCTGCACACAGGCACACGGAAGCAGGGCCCTCATGGCCGTCCGTCTTGGCTTTCTGTCCACCTACACCCCCACGCAGTGCGGGATCGCCACCTTCACGGCGGCGTTGGTCGCCCACATCCACGCCGGGGGCGACCAGGTCGGCGTGGTCCGGCTCGTCGACGAGCCGCAGCCGGAGTCCTGGCCCGTCGCGTTCGAGTGGGTCACCGGCCGGCCCGGTGACGCCGAGCACGTGGCGCGCGTCCTCGACGGGTACGACGTCGCGGTGATCCAGCACGAGTACGGCATCTTCGGCGGGACCGACGGTCAGGACGTGCTCGAGGTGGCCACGCGTCTGCACGTACCCCTGGTCACGGTGCTGCACACGGTGCTGACGCAGCCGACCGCGGGCCAGCACCGGGTGCTCGACCTGCTCGTCGAGGCCTCCGTCGCGGTGGTCACCATGACCGAGACCGCGCGGGACCGGCTGATCGCCGGCTGGGGTGTCGACCCCGAGCGGGTGCACGTCATCGCGCACGGCGCGGACGACAACCGGGCGCCGCAGCTGCGCCCGGCCGGGCCGCCGGCGACGCCCACCCGCCCCCCGACGGTCCTCACCTGGGGGCTGCTGTCGGAGGGCAAGGGCATCGAGTGGGCGCTGCTGGCCCTCGCCGAGCTGCGCGAACGCATTCCGCTGCCGGAGTACCAGGTCGTCGGGCAGACGCACCCGCGCGTGCTGGAACGCGAGGGGGAGGCCTACCGGGACCGGCTCTTGGCCATCACCCGTGACCTGTCGCTCACCGGGTCGGTGCACTTCGACGCCCGGTACCTGGCCGGACCCGAGCTGCGGCGTGTGGTGCGCGAGGCCGACGTCATCCTGCTGCCCTACGACTCCCTCGAGCAGGTGACGTCCGGCGTGCTGACCGAGGCCGTCGCCGCGGGCAAGCCCGTCATCTCCACCCGGTTCCCGCACGCCGTCGAGCTGCTCGCCGGGGGCGCGGGCCAGCTCGTGCCGCAGCGCGACGCCACTGCGATCGCCGACGCGCTCGAGCACGTGCTGCGCGGCGACGGCGTGGCGGCGCGCATGGCAGCGGTGTCGCAGAGCCTGGCGGAGCAGCTGCTGTGGCCCGCCGTGGCGGCGCAGTACAGCGCACTCGCCTCGTCCGTGCTGGTCGCCGCCACCCCGGTCGCCGCCACCCCCGTGGTCGGCTGATGCCGGGGGCCGTCCGGTTCGACCACCTGCAGGTGCTGACGACGTCGACCGGGCTGTACGAGCACGCCTCAGGGACGCGGCCGCGGGTCGAGCACGGCATGTGCGTGGACGACGTCGCGCGCGGCCTGGTCGTCACCGCGCGGGAGCAGGACCCCTCGGCGCAGGTGCGGGCGATGGCCGACACCTACCTGACGTTCCTGCTCGACGCGCAACGCCCCGACGGGACCATGCACAACCGGCGTTCGGCCGACGGCGCGTGGCTCGACGAGCCGTCCACCGACGACCACTGGGGTCGGGCGCTGTGGGCGTTGGGCACCGCGGTCGCGCACAGCCCCGACGCCGACCTGGTGGCCAGGGCGCAGGCGGGGGCCACCCGCGCGCTGCAGGCCCGGTCCGTGCACCCGCGCGCCATGGCCTACGCCGCGCTCGGTGCCGCCGAGCTGTTCGGCGCGCACACCGACGAGCTGGCCGCCCGCCGCCTGCTGCGCGACGTGCGCGCCGTGCTGCTGCCCGGCCGGCACGACAGGCCGTGGCCGTGGCCGTACGGGCGCCTCACCTACGCCAACGCCGTCCTGCCCGAGGCCATGGTCCGGGTCGCCGACGTGCTGCACGACACCGACCTGCGGGCCGACGGCCTGGCCCTGCTCACCTGGCTCGTGCAGGAGCAGACCCTCGACGGGCACGTGTCGGCGGTGCCCGCCGGCGGACGCTCACCCGGTGACCGCAGTCCCGCGTTCGACCAGCAGCCCATCGAGGTCGCCGCGCTCGCCGAAGCCGGGTGGACCGCCTACCGCTCCACCCACGACCCCCGGTGGGTGAGCCTGGTGACCCGCTGCGCGCAGTGGTTCACCGGTGACAACGACACCGGCCTGCCGATGCGCGACGCCACGACCGGGGGCGGGTACGACGGTCTGGAGCGCGGCTCGGTGAACCAGAACCAGGGCGCGGAGTCGACGCTGGCGTGGCTGTCCACGGCCCAGCTGGCCGCCCGTGCCACGTCGATCGACCAGGGAGCACCCGTGCACAGCGCACCGTCCGACGGCCCGGCGTGGGTACGTCGCACCGAGCACGTGCTGCGCCCGGACCCCGCCCGCACCGTCGACCTGCTGTTCCTTCCGGGCCAGGAGGCGGCCGCGTCGGGGGAGTCCCGCGCGACCCTCGTGCTCGAGCGCATCCGGGCGCTGTCCGACGCGCAGGTCGCCGACGAGCTGCGCGACCTGGCCGTCCGGTTCGGCGAGCGTCACGGCACGCTCACCCGCACCTGGCGGGCCGGTTACCGGCTCGTCGAGCACCGGCTCCCCGACGACGGCCCGCCGCTGTCCGCGGATCGCCAGCAGCTCGCCGGCGCGTACGTCACGCAGCAGTACGCCCTGGAGGGGTCGGCGCTGTGCAACCCGTCGATGGTCGAGCACCCCGACCAGAGCGGCACCGCGCCCGGCAGCACACGGTTCGTGCTGTCCCTGCGCGCCATCGGCGAGGGCCACCACTCGAGCGTCGAGTTCCGCACGGGCACCATCGACGCGGCCGACGTGCTGACCTTCGACGCCCCGCCCCGGGCCGTGCACCTCGCGGCCCCGCACACGGCACGCTTCTCACGCACGGCGTTCGCGCACCAGATCCACGACCTGCACGGCGACGACGCGTCCTCGGGCGTCGTGCTCGACGCGCTCGAGCCCGAGTTCGACCGGGAGGACCTGGCCCGCGCGCTCGCCCGCCTGCACGACCAGCAGCTCACCCGCGGTGGCGCCGCGGAGACCATCCGGCGGGTGGACCAGCTCGCCGAGCGCACCTACGCCGTGCGCTTCCCGCGGGAGTCGAGCCTGCAGGAGCGGGTCCTCATGCCCCGCGCGGCCGCGGAGAGCCGAGGCATGGAGGACGTGCGCCTCACCCGGTTCGACGAGCCCGGCGGCGTCCCGGAGTACCTGGGCACCTACACCGCCTACGACGGCCACCAGGTGTCCCTGCAGCTGCTGCGCACCCGCGACTTCCGCACGTTCACCTCGACCCCGCTGAGCGGACCGGGTGCCCGGAACAAGGGGCTGGCCCTGTTCCCCCGCCGTGTCGGGGGCCGAGGTCTGGCGCTGTCCCGCGCGGACCGGGAGAGCAACGCCGTCGCGGTCTCGGACGACCTGTCGCACTGGGAGGCCCCGCAGCTCGTCCAGGGTCCGGTGCAGCCCTGGGAGCTCGTGCAGCTGGGCAACTGCGGCTCGCCGATCGAGACCGAGCGCGGCTGGGTCGTGCTCACGCACGGCGTCGGGCCGATGCGGACGTACAGCATCGGCGCGATGCTGCTCGACCTGGACGACCCCACGCGGATGCTCGGACGACTGACGCGCCCGCTGCTGGCCCCGGTCGGCGACGAGAGGACCGGGTACGTGCCCGACGTCGTCTACTCGTGCGGGGCGATGCGCCACGGGCGCACCCTCGTGCTGCCCTACGGGTGCGCCGACACCCGCACCCGGATCGCCCTGGTCGACCTCGACGCGCTGCTCGAGGAGCTGCTCGACCCGGCGGTGACGGCATGAGCGCCACGACCGCCGTGCCCCGCGCCGAGTTCTTCGTCGCCGCCACCCAGCACAAGCCGTGGGGTCGCGAGTCGCTGTTCGCCGCCGGCGAGCAGGGGTACGTCGGCAAGCTGATCGAGGTCGGCGCCGGCCAGTCGCTGAGCCTGCAGCTGCACCTCGAGAAGGACGAGACGATCAGTGTCATCTCCGGCGCGGCGACGTTCGAGCACGGACCCGCGGAGGACCAGCTGACCGCCCGCACGCTTCGCCCCGGCGACACCGTGCACATCCCGGCGACCGTCGTGCACCGCATCACGGCTCTCACGGACCTGCTGTTCGCGGAGGCCTCGACCGCGGCGCCCGGCTGGCGCGAGGACGTCGTCCGGCTCGCCGACCGGTACGGACGCACCGGCACCACCCACCCGTGAGGCGCTGACGCACGACCGCCCCCGCGGTCCCGTGCGTCAGGGGACCACCGTGACGGGCCAGCGGGCCTTGCGCACCAGCCGCACGGCCAGCGATCCGGCGATCCGGTGCCCGAGGCTGGTGGAGGAGCCGACGACCAGGCTGTCCGCGCGCACCTCACGGGCCACCTGCGAGAGCACGCCGAACGGGTCGCCCGTGCGCACCACCAGCTCGCTGCGGGTGCCGTGGGCGGCGGCCTGCTGCTGCATCTCGCGCAGCATGGCCTCCGTGCGGTCCTGCTCGGTGAGGGCAGCGGCCTGGCCGGCTCCGGTGGTGTCCATCATCGCGCCGATGCCACCGCCCGGGCTGCGGGCGTACACGAACACGAGCCGGGCGCCCTGACGTCGGGCGGTCCCCACGGCGTAGGCCGCGGCGCGCATCGAGGTGTCCGAGCCGTCGACCCCCACCACGATCGACGCACGCCCGTCGTGGCGGTCGGACGCGCCCTGCTCGTCGTTCATCGACCGGTCCTGCCGCGGGCGCACGTCCCGGGGCTGGTGTCGCAGCAGGCGCCGGGGGTGCGGGGCAGGGTGGTCGTCGGCAACGTCGCCATGCCCGAAGTATCCCGCCTCGCCGAGCGCCGGTGTCGTAGGGTCACGGGCACCACGTCCGGAAGGAGCCGGTGATGACCGTCGGTCAGGGTCCCCGTCACCCGCGCGCAGCCCAGGCGGACGCGCTCGACGAGGCGTTCGGCGTCCCCGGGCCGGCGCACCCGGACGGCGAGGGGGCCGCGATCGGTGACTGCGGCTGGTACCGCGAGGGGCGGCGCCGCGGGTCGCGGTTGTCGCTGGCGGACGCCGCGCAGGCCGCCCGGGAGGGTGACGGGTTCGTGTGGGTCGGCCTGCAGGACCCTTCCGACGACGACATCGCCGAGGTCGCGGCCCGGTTCGCCCTGCCGACCCTCGCGGTCGAGGACGCCGTGCACGCCCACCAGCGACCCAAGCTGGAGCTCGACGGCGATGTCGTGTTCGTGGTGCTCAAGCCGATCCGGTACGTCGACCACGTCGAGGTGGTGGACGTCGCCGAGCTGGCGTTCTTCCTGGGCCCCACGTTCGTGGTCACGGTGCGGCACGGTGAGTGCGACGTCCTGGCGCGGGTGCGCGCCGAGCTGGAGGCCGGTCTGGAGTCCCCACGCGACGGGTTCGGCCCTGCCGGGGTGCTGTACCGGGCGGCGGACCTGGTCGCGGACGGGTACGAGCAGGCCCTGCAGCTGATCAACGAGGACGTCGACGAGATCGAGGCGCTCGTGTTCGGCCCCGGTGCGGACGACCACGCCGAGCGCATCTACAAGCTGAAGAGCGAGGTCGCCGAGTTCCGCCGGGCGGTGCTGCCTTTGGTGCGCCCGTTGGAGCGGCTCGCGGCGGGCGGTGTGCCGCACGTGCCGTCGGCTGCCGAGCCGTACTTCCGTGACGTGCACGACCACGTGCTGCGGGCGGCGGACGGCGTGGAGCTGGCCGACCGGCAGCTCAGCGACGTGCTGCAGGCCAACACGGCCCGGGTCACCACCGGTCAGAGCAAGGTGGCGCTGCGGCAGAACGAGGACATGCGCAAGATCTCGGCGTGGGCGGCGATCGCCCTGGTCCCGACGGCTGTCGCGGGTGTCTACGGCATGAACTTCGACCACATGCCCGAGCTGCGCTGGCGGTACGGGTACTTCGTGGTGCTGGGCGTGATCGCCGCGACGTGCCTGGGTCTGCACCGGTTGTTCCGCCGCAACGGCTGGCTGTAGCCGCCTCAGGCGTCGAGGTCCCACTCGTGGACCTGCTCGATCGCGGTGCGCAGGGTGGCGACGGCCTCGTCACGGTTGACCCGGGCGAGCAGCAGGCCGGCGACGGTCAGCGAGGTGACCTGCCGGGCACGGCGGGTGAGCCGGGCGTCGGACGCCGAGGGGTAGCGGGCGACGAGAGCGCTGCGGAACGCGTCGGTGAGCTCGGCGCGGTAGTCGTCGACGACGTGCTGCAGGTCGGTGTCGTGGGAGGAGACACCGGCCGCGCAGGTGAGCAGCAGGCACCCGCGGCGCGGGGAGTCGGCGGGGAGGGTGCCGACGGTGTCGATCAGACCGCGCATGTACGTGACGATCGCCTCAGGTTGTACGGGTGCGGTGACGAGCACCTGCAGCCGGGGGCGGACGACGGTCTCGAGGTAGTCCTGCACGGCCGCGTCGAACAGTCCGCGCTTGCTGCCGAACGCGTGGTAGATGCTCGAGCGCGACAGGCCGGTGGCCTGTTCCAGGTCGGGCAGGGAGGTGCCCTCGAGTCCGCGGTTCCAGAAGGCGTCGCGGGCGGCCTGCACGACCTCGGTCGTGTCGAAGCCCTGGTGTCGGCCCATGGTGTCGGTCACCTCGCACTTTGTGAACAGTTCGGTCTACTATAGCGACAGTTGTGGACCGTTCGGTGCACAACCTCTCGCGAAAGGCCGCCGACATGATCACCACCGGACTCGTCCTCACGGGCGTCGCCGCCCTGATCCACGTGTACATCTTCACGATGGAGTCCTTGACATGGACGTCGCCGCGCACCCGTGCGACGTTCGGCACCACGGCGGAGGGGGCTGCGGCGACGCGCGAGATGGCCTACAACCAAGGTTTCTCCAACCTGTTCCTCGCGGTGCTGGTGGTCGTCGGCACGGTGCTGGTGACGGTCGGGCAGCAGGCGGTGGGTCTGACCCTGGTGCTCGCGGGTGCGGGCTCGATGGTGGCGGCAGGGCTCGTGCTGATCACCTCCTCGCCCAGCAAGGCACGGGCCGCGCTCGTGCAGCTCGTCCCGCCCGCCCTGGGTGTTGCTGCCCTGGTGGTCGCGCTCCTGGCCTAATGAGAACGAGTCGCATTCTCTGATACGGTCGGCGACGCACGCCCCGACGCGTGCGCCCGCCCACCGGAAAGGAGCGGGTCCGGGCCCCTGCGCGCCCGGACCCCGACGACCCATGCGCCCCACGCCCCGCCTCGCCCGCCCCCACCGACGACCCACGCTGCTCGGACTCGGCCTGGCCGTGCCCCTCGCGCTGCTGACCGCCTGCGCCTCGGGCGCCCCGGCCGCAGACACCACCGCCGGCACCCGGGGCACCGCCGAGACCCCCGGCGCCACCGCGGCCACCGAGGCCGCCGCGGCCACCCCTCGGCTCGCGCTGACCTACGACGGCGGCATCCTCGTGCTGGACGCCACGACGCTGGAGACCCTCGCGGACCTGCCCCTCGACGGCTTCACCCGGCTCAACGCCGCCGGCGACGACCGGCACCTGCTCGTGTCCACCACCGGCGGGTTCCAGGCACTCGACCTCGGCGCCTGGGGAGAGCCCCACGGCGACCACGCCCACTACTGGACGGCGGAGCCGCAGCTCACCGACGTCCTGCACCCGGCCGAAGAACCCGGGCACGTGGTCGTGCACGACGGACGCACCGCCCTGTTCGACGACGGCACCGGCCACGTCGTGGTGCTCGACTCCACCCATGTCGCCGACCCCGACGACAGCCAGGCCGACGCACGCGAGCTGACCACCCCGAGCGCCCACCACGGTGTGGCCGTCGAGCTCACCGACGGCACGCTCGTCGTCACCGAGGGCACCCATGACGCCCGCACAGGCATCCGCGTGCTCGACGCCCACGACCAGGAGATCGCCTCCACGGACGCCTGCCCCGGCGTGCACGGGGAGTCGGTCGCCGCCGACGAAGCCGTCGTCATCGGCTGCGAGGACGGGGCACTGGTGGTGACGGACGGCCAGATCACCAAGGTCGCCAGCCCCGACGCCTACGGCCGCATCGGCAATCAGTCCGGCACGCCGGTCTCGCCGATCATCCTCGGCGACTACAAGTCCGACCCCGAGGCCGAGCTCGAGCGGCCCGTGCGCGTCTCCCTGATCGACACCCGCACCGCGGCGCTCACCCTGGTCGACCTGCCCTCCTCGTACTCGTTCCGTTCGCTGGGCCGCGGCGAGGACGGCGAGGCGCTGGTGCTCGGCACCGACGGATCGCTGCACGTCATCGACCCGGTGACCGCGACCCTGACCCGCTCGATCCCCGTGGTGAGCCCCTGGCAGGAGCCGCTGGTCTGGCAGGAGCCGCGCCCGACGCTGTTCGTCATGGACGGCACCGCCTACATCACCGAACCGGCCACCAGCACCCTCTACGCCGTCGACGTGCAGACCGGGGAGATCTGGAACAGCGTCCGGCTGGCCCAGGTCCCCAACGAGCTCAACGGGGTCGGCGGCGACATCGCCGAGGGTGCCGAGCACACCGAACAGACCGAGCACACCGAACAGACCGAGCACACCGAGCACGAGGACTGAGCCGGTGCCGCCACGCGTCGCGGCCACCACGTCAGTCGCCGCGCTCGTGGCGGGCCTGGTCGCCTGCGCGCCCGCCACGCACGACGACCGACCCACCGTGGTCGTCTCCTTCTACCCGTTGCAGTACGTCGTGGAGCAGATCGCCGGAGAGCGTGTCCTCGTCGACACGCTCACACCCCCGGGCGCCGACCCGCACTCGCTCGAGCTGTCCCCGGCACGGGTGGCGGACCTCGCCGAGGCCGACCTGGTCGTCTACCTGTCCGGGTTCCAGGCCGCCACCGACCAGGCGGTGGCCTCGGCGCAGCCCGACCACGTGGTCGACGCGGCCGCCGTGCTTCCCGCCGCGGCGCACGGCGAGGCCTCGGCCGCCGACCCGCACCTGTGGCTCGACCCGACGCTGCTGGCGGCTGTCGGGCAGCAGGTGGCCGCGGCGCTCGCGACCGTCGACCCCGAGCACGCTGCCGAGCACGCACAGGGGGAGCGGGCGCTGACGGCGCAGCTGGACGCCCTCGACGCCGACTACCGGTCGGGTCTGGCCACCTGCGCGGGCGCCACGCTCGTCACGGCGCACGAGGCGTTCGGCCACCTCGCGCGGCGTTACGGGCTGGTGCAGGTGGGGCTCGCGGGGGTCGACCCCGAGGTGGAGCCGTCGCCGGCGCGCCTGCGGCAGGTCGCCGAGGTGGTCCGGGAGCACGGGGTGCGCACCCTGTACTTCGAGACCACGGCGGCGCCGGGCGTCACCCGGACCCTCGCCGAGGACCTCGGGGTCGAAGCAGCCGTGCTCGACCCGCTCGAGACCCGCCCGGCGCTCGCCGCCGCCGCGGAGGACTACGAGGAGGTCATGCGAGGCAACCTAGAGGCCCTGCGGGCAGGGCTGCGATGCGGGTGAAAATCCGTGCATGCTGTGACGAATCTGTGAGCGCGAACATCCCGATCGAGGCGAATGCCGAGGTCATGCCGTGTCAGGTTCGTTCACAGGTTCCGCTGCAGGCCATGACCGCCCCCGCAGGTGTTTGACCGGGAGGTACTTGGTGATCCACACTCGTCCTGACGGTGCGCATCGCCTGCCCCCTGCGCGGTGCGCACCGTCTCGACGTCCGAGGGGCGGAGAGGTCATCGCGACCTCTCCGCCCCTCGTTTTTCACGCGGACGGCCCGCAGCGCCTCGCACTCATCGGGCGCCGCACCGGCGCGTCCGCAGGGCCCCGCCGGTGCGCGCGGTTAGCGTTCGCAGGGTGAGTACCGTCCCCGCGCGCACCCCGGGCACGGGAGCCTCCTCAGGTACGGAGCGGGTTCCCGGCACCGACGCGAACCTCGACCCGTCCGCCGACCACGGCGACCCCGTCGCCCTCGTCGAACCGCCCTCGCCGGCAGAGATCCTCGAGGGGGCCGTCGCGACCTGGCGTGCCGCCCTCGTCGAAGCCGCCGGGGGCTCCACCCTCGCCGACGTCGAGCTGCTCGGCGAAGCCTCCCTCGACCTGTCGGCCGCGCACCCCTCGGGCCTGGCCCAGCTGTTCGCCGGCCGCGAGACCCGCCTGTCGAACCTGGTCCGCGAAGGCGCGGCGCTGTCCACCGCACGCCGACGCTCCCGTGCGGTCAGCGCCCGCGCCGCCTCCTACGCCCAGCGGTACGGCATCGCCCCGACCTACCTGGCCATCGGTGTCGCGACCTGGACCGAGCGCACCACCCCCGACGTGGCCACCGACGACGTCGCCGCGCTCGCCGCGGTCACCCGCACACCCGCCGCCCGTCCCACCGACGACCGCGAGCCCGGTGCCGACGACACCGCCGAGGCCCAGCACCCGCGCACCGTGCGCGCCCCCGTGCTGCTGCGGCCCGTGACCCTGCACCCGCGCGGCTCGGGCGAGAGCGACTACGCGCTCGAGCTCGAACCCTCGGTCGAGGTGAACCCCGTGCTGGCGCGCGCGCTGCGCTCACGCGGTGCCCTGCTCGACCCCGGGTCCGTGGCCCGGGGCACCTTCACGTCCGCCGGGTTCGACCCCCGCAGCGCACTGGATCGCATCAGCTCGCTCGGCACCGCCGTCCTCGACGGGTTCACCCTCACCGAGCGGATCGTCGTGGGCACGTTCGTGCACCCCGGGCAGGTGCTCGTCGACGACCTCGACAACCTGGCCGGCGCACTCGGACGGCACGAGGTCGTCGCCGCCCTCGCCGGCATCGACGACGCCCGGCTCATGCTGGCCAACCCGCTGCCCGACCCGGTCGTCGGCGACCGCGAACCCGGCATGGAACGAGGGGTCGGCGACCTCGACCCGGCCCAGCAGCACGTGCTCGACGTGGTCGCCACCGGTGTGCACGCCTTCGTCGACGCCCCCGCCGGCGCCGACGTGCTCGGCACGCTCGCCGCGATCGTCGCCGACGCCGCCGCCTCGGGCCGCACCGTGCTCTACGTGCCCGGGCACCGGCGAGCCGCCACCGCGCTCGCGGCGCACCTGGACCTGCTGGGCGTCGGCGACCTGCTGCTCGACATCGCCCCCGACGCAGGGTGGCGCACCGCCACCGCGCGCCGCCTGCTCGGCGCCATGACGCTCGAGGCCCCGCTCGTCGACGCCGCGCACCTGCAGGGGCTGCGCGCCGACCTCGTCGCGCAGCGCGAGACCCTGCGCGCCTACGTCACCGCCCTGCACGCGGAGCGCCAGCCGTGGGGCGCCTCGGCGTACGACGCGCTGCAGCACCTGGCCCGGTTGACCTCGACCCGACCGGCCCCGCGCACCACGGTGCGCCTGGCCCCCGACGTCGCCCGTGACCTGGACGCCTCGGCACGCGCCGCGCTCGCCGCCGACCTGGTCCGTGCCGGTGAGCTCGGGGCGTTCGACGTCCGCCCCGGCGACACCCCGTGGTACGGCGCCGACCTGCGCACCGACGCCGAGGCGGAGGTCGTCCGGCACCGGCTCGACCGGCTCCTCGACGTCACGCTGCCCGAGCTCGTCGCCCGCACCCAGGCCGTCGCCGACGAGACCGGTCTGGTGCACGCCACCACCCTGGACGCCTGGGCGGAGCAGCTGCGCATGCTCGACGGCGTGCGTGGCGCGCTCGACGTGTTCCAGCCGCTGGTGTTCGAACGCACCGCCGCCGACCTCGTGGCGGCCACGGCCACCAAGGAGTGGCGGGCCGAACGTGGCGTCGAGATGGGCTACTGGCTGCGCCGGCGGCTGCGCAAGCAGGCCAAGGACATGGTCCGCCCCGGACGTCCCGTCGCCGACCTGCACACCGCGCTCATCGACGTGCAGGCGCAGCGTGAGGTGTGGCAGCAGCACTGCCCGTCCGGCGGTTGGCCTCGCCTGCCCGACGGCCTGGCCCTCATCGAGGAGCAGTACCGGGCCGTGCGGGCCGACATCGACGCGCTCGACGAGGTCCTGGCCAGCACGCCCGCCGGTGCAGGGCTGGCCGCCGCCGGCTTCGGGCCGCTCGTCGAGCGGCTCGGCCGGCTGCGTGCGGGCGCCGACGCCCTGACGACGCTGCCGCGACGCACCGCGCTGCTGCACCACGTCCGTGCCGCCGGGCTCGGCGAGCTGCTCGACGACCTCGCGCAGCGTCGGGTCGACCCGTCGCTCGCCCCTGCCGAGCTGGACCTGGCCTGGTGGACGACCGTCTTCGAGCAGATCCTGCTGGCCGACCCCGCCCTCGCCGGGTACGACGGTGCGACGCTCGGTGCGATGTCCGCGCAGTACGCCGCACTCGACCGCGCGCACGTCGCCAGCCTCTCGCAGCCCGTGATGTCCGCCGTGGTCGGCCACGTGGGTGCTGTGCTGCGCCAGCACCGCGAGCAGACCGAGGGGCTCTTCGCCGAGCTCGTCGAGGAGCGGCTGACGTCCGTGCGCGACACCCTGGCTCGCTACCCCGACGTCGCGCGGCGGCTGCGCCCCGTGCTGGCCGCCAGCCCCATGCTGGTGCCGCAGGTGCTGCCCCCGACCCGCACGGTCGACCTGGTGCTCATCGACGCGGCGGCGCACCTGCCCGTCGAGGTCGCCCTCGCTGCCGTCGCACGCGGCCGGCAGGTCGTCGTGGTCGGCGACGCCCGGTGCGCCTCGGGCAGCGCGGTGCGTGAGCTCGCCGACGTGCTGCCGACCGTCGCGCTGCACGCCGACGCCTCGCGCCGCGACCCGTACCTGACCACGTTCCTGGCCGCGCACGGCTACGAAGGCGTGCTCAGCCCCACACCGCTGCCGCAGTCCGGCCCGCTGGTCCACCTCGACGTGGTCGACGGCACCGGGATGCCCACCGAACGCACCGGCACCGTGGACTCCACCCGTGAGGAGACCGAACGGGTCGTCGAGCTCGTCATCACGCACGCGCTGACCCGGCCCGAGGAGTCGCTCGCCGTCGTCACGCCGTCGCCGAACCACGCCGAGAACCTGCGCGAGGCCGTGCTGGCCGAGGTGCGCGACAACCCGGCGCTCGCCGCGTTCTTCGACGCCGCACGGCCCGAGCCGTTCACGGTCGTCGACCTGGCCAACGTCGCCGGCCTGCGCCGCGAGGCGATCATCTTCACGCTCGGCTACGGGCGCACCCCGCACCGGCGGATCCTGCACCGGTTCGGGCCCATCAGCAGCCCCGGCGGTGACGCGCTGCTGCTCGACGCCCTCGGCGCCACCCGGCACCGGCTGTCCGTCGTCGCGTGCTTCGGCGCCGACGACCTGGACCCCGAGCGGCTGCGCGGTCCCGGTGCCCGGCTCCTGGCCGACCTGCTCGCCTTCGCCGCCGAGCGCGGTGCGGGCGGTACGCCGTCGTTCACGGACGGCGCAGGCCCGGCCGACGGGCCGCCCGCGGCCGAAGGAACCTCGGACTCGTCCGACGTGCCCGCCGCCGAGGTCCCGGCCGACACGCAGAGCCCCGCGACGAGCACGGACGTGCCTGTCGCGGACGGCGCGGAGCACGGCGTGGGGGACGACGCGGGCGAGGCCGACCGGCTCGTGCTCGACCTGGCCGAGCGCCTGTGGCGCGCCGGCCTGCGCGTCGAGGTCGACCACGGCATCGCCGGAGGCGCGCGCATCCCGCTCACTGTCGGCCACCCGAGCGTGCCGGACCGCATGCTCGTGGCGGTGCTCACCGACGACGAGGCGTACGTGGCCGAGCAGAGCATCCGGGTGCGTGACCGGCAGATGGCCGAGCGGCTCGCGCGGCTCGGCTGGTCCGTGGTGCGGGTGTGGTCGGCCGCGGCGTTCCTGGACCCGCAGGCGGAGGCCGACCGGGTGGTCGCCGCCGTGCTCGCGGCCCTGCCGGGCACCGTCCCGGGCGCCCGGCCCGCGCTGCCCGGTGCGTTCCCGGACCTCGACGCGACCGCTGCCGGGCCCGCCGGCGGTGCGCCGGCGGCGGCGTCCGGAATGATCGAGTCCGCCGACGTACCGACCGCGCCGGCTGCCGACGAGCTCGCGCAGCAGCCCCGCCCGGTGACGGGCAACGTGCCGATCGTGACCGGCTCCATGCCCGTCTGGGCCCCGACCGGTGCCACCCCGGTGGTGACCGGTGCCGTGCCGACGGTGACCGGCGCGACGCCGACGGCCACCGGTGCGGTGCCCACCGTGACGGGTGCCGCGACGGGTGCTGTGCCCGTGGCCACCGGTGCCGTCCCCGCGGTGACCGGCGCTGTTCCGGCCGTCACCGGTCCGGTGCCCCAGCAGGGTGCGCTGATGTTCTCCACCCAGCCGCGTCCGGACGTGCGCGCGGGCCTGCCCATCAGCGCGTACAGCGACGACGAGCTCGACGCCCTGGTCGGCTGGCTGGTCTCCGACGGTGAGGTGCGCACGCGCGACGAGCTCGCGGCGGCCCTGCGCTTCGAGCTGGGCATCACGCGCCGCAGCTACCGGATCGACACCGCCCTGCGCGCGGCGATCGCCCGAGCCGGCAGCTGACGCCCGACGCCCCGGCCGAGCGCAGTGCCGGCGGCGGTGTTCGCGGCGGCCGGTGGGATGATCGGGCGATGACCTCGCAGGCACACCCCGACCGGCCCGACGGTCCGGCCGTGCGCAGCGTGCGGGCCCCGCGGCGGGCCGTGCGGCTCTCCGACACGGTGGGCGCGGACGAGAGCGTCCTGCGCGCCACGCTGCCCGCCCCGGCGCCCGCCGCCGCCTCGGTCTCCCGTTCGCCCGCGGCGTCGGACTCGCCGGACCTGGTCCTCGCCCGCCTGCTCGAGCGTGCAGGCGACCTGGACCGGTCGGCGGACGACTCGGGCGCCGGGTGGGGCGAGGGCACCGACACCAACGACGACCGCCTCGCCCGGGATCGCCCACCGCACTGGTGAGGGTCGCCGTATGAGGCGGGTCCGGGTGCGCCGGTCAGGCCTGTCTGTCGCCCTGTCTGTCGCCGCGCCAGGAGCGCCGCGTGCGGGCCGTGGGTCAGGGCGTGGGGCCGTTCTTCTGCGCCAGCAGGTCCCGGATCTCGGTGAGCAGGAGGACGTCCTCGGCGGGTGCGGCGGGTGCCGGCTCGAGACCCTTCTTGCGGCGCTCGGCCAGGCGGTTGAGCGGCAGGACCACGAGGAAGTAGACGGCAGCCGCCGTGCCGAGGAACGTGACCAGCGCGTTCAGGATCAGGCCGAAGCTGATCGTGGCGGCGGTACCGTTCTCCGTCCACGCAGGGATGCTGAAGGTCAGCACGCCCTTCAGGTTGGTCGACCCGAGGATCCAGCCCACGAGCGGGCTGATGACGCCCTCGACGATCGAGCTGACCACGGCCCCGAAGGCCGCACCGATGACGACGCCGACGGCCAGGTCGACCGCGTTGCCGCGCGAGATGAAGTCCTTGAAGCCCCCGAACACCTTGCCCAGGCCCGAGAGCTGGGCACTGCCGATTCCTGGTCGTCCTTCGGTCACGTCGAGCCTCCGTCGCGCTGGTCAGCAGATTCGTCCCGTGTCGTCGGGATTGCCGCGATCATTCCACGATGACGGCCGACAGCAGCGCCCCTCCGGTGGCGCCGGCCAGGGCGGACGCCTCCGCGGGGCTCACCGCCAGCAGCACGGGCCCCGCGTCGGCCGGGGTGGTGCCGCCGGTCAGCAGCGACCCCGCCTCGGGCGCGTCCGTGGCCGGGGTGCGCGCGGGCAGCACGAGCGCGCGGGTGGCGAGCGTCCCACCCGGTCCGCCGTCGGGGGTGGCGGCGAGCACGTCGACCCGGTCACCGGGCCGCAGGTAGCCGCCGACCGCGGCATCGGCGAAGCGCACCGCCGCGACCACCGTGCCCGGAGGTCCGGCGAGCGCCTCGGCGAGCAGCCCGGGCGAGACGGGGCTGCCGGTGGGCAGGGCGAGCGCGGTGGTGGCTCCCACGGCGGCGGACTGCTCGCGCAGGGCGCCGCGGACGGCCATCTCGGCAGGGAGCTGGACGGTGCGCAGGTCGGCGGCGGTGAGCTCGTGGCC
This sequence comes from Cellulomonas soli, assembly GCF_052036975.1. Classification (GTDB taxonomy): domain Bacteria; phylum Actinomycetota; class Actinomycetes; order Actinomycetales; family Cellulomonadaceae; genus Cellulomonas; species Cellulomonas soli_A. Next base: position 58,757 of record NZ_JBQIAR010000003.1, on the reverse strand, counting down.
TGCGGTGACGTCGTGCGCGAGGACGACGGTGGGGACCGTGGGCGGTGCCGGTGGTCGCAGTGCGGCGAGGGCGGCCGCGGCGGCGAGGGCGACGCACAGTGCGGCGAGCGGGGCCCGGGCCCGCCAGGCGAGCGCGCGCAGCCGCGTGCTCAGCGACGGCGTGCGGTGGTCGAGCGGGGGCGGGCTGCCCCGCGGGGTCGTGGGTCGGTGCGCCATGCTCGCGACGCTAGGTCGCGAGGCCGACCGTCATCCCGGCAGGAGCGGGCACGCGCGTCCCCGGGCGGCCGGCCCAGGGCTGGGGGTGCGTCAGGAGGACGCGGCGGGCTTCGCGGCAGCCGGCGTGGCCGAGGAGGACCCGGACGAGGTGCTGGCCGTCGTCGACGTGCTGCTCGATCCGCCGTTGCTCGACGACGAGCCGGACGACGACGTCGAGCTGGACGACGAGGCCGTCGAGGTCTTCGTGCCGCGCGAGTCGGTGCGGTAGAAGCCCGAGCCCTTGAACACGACCCCGACCGTCGAGAACACCTTGCGCAGCCGCCCGGCGCACTCCGGGCACACCGTCAGGGACTCGTCGCTGAAGGACTGCTGGATCTCGAAGGCGTGACCGCACGCCGTGCAGGTGTAGGCGTAGGTGGGCACTGGCTCTCCCGGGGACTCGTCCGCCGCCGCCCCGGTGAGGGCGGTCTGGCACTCGCGGTTTCCGAGTGCCAATTCTACTCGACGGCCGCGAGCCCCTGACCAGCACCGCCGTTCGGGGGGTCGGGGCCCGATGCGGCGGTCCTGGCGCGCCGGAGGTCACCGCGGGCCGATACCCTCCCTGACGTGAGCCGCCCCCGTACGATTCGTCGCATTCTGGTCAGCGTCGCCTCGGTGCTCGTGGTGCTGGTCGCCGCGACCGTGGTGACGGGCGTCGTCGTGGTGCGCCGACCGCTGCCGCAGGTCGAGGGGACGCTCGAGCTCGACGGCCTCGACGAGAAGGTGGTCGTCACGCGTGATGCGCTCGGTGTGCCGACCATCACCGCGCAGACCACGCACGACCTGTTCGCCGCGCAGGGCTTCGTGGCCGCGCAGGACCGGTTCTTCGAGATGGACTACCGCCGGCACGTCACCGCCGGGCGCCTGTCGGAGCTGGTGGGCGAGAACGAGGACGCGCTGGCCGCCGACAAGGTGATCCGCACGTTCGGCTGGCGCCGGGTCGCCGAGCGGGAGTGGCCGCTGGTGCAGCAGTCCACCCGCGACTACCTGCAGGCGTACGCCGACGGGGTCAACGCCTACCTCGAGGGGCGCGCGCCGGCCGAGATCGCGGTGGAGTACACGGTCCTGGGGCTGCAGGTGCCGCAGTCCACCCCGGAGCCGTGGGACCCGGTCGACTCGCTCGCGTGGCTCAAGGCGATGGCCTGGGACCTGCGCGGCAACTACGACGACGAGCTGGCCCGCGCCCTCATCTACTCCTCGGTGCGCGACGTGCAGCGCGTCGACGACCTGTTCCCGGCCTACCCGCAGGACGTGAACCAGCCGATCCTCGACGCGGCCGAGCTGACGCCTGCCGACGAGGTGGACGCGAGCCCCACGAGCACCACGACCTTCGACACCGACCTCGCCGGCACCGATCTGCAGGCCGCGCTCGAGGCCGCCGACGCAGCGCTCGCCGCGGTGCCGCACCTGCTGGGCGAGGGCGAGGGCGTCGGCTCGAACTCCTGGGTCGTCTCCGGTGAGCACACCGCGTCCGGCTCGCCCGTGCTGGCCAACGACCCGCACCTGTCGATCTCGGCCCCGGGCATCTGGGCGCAGGTCGGTCTGCGCTGCGCCGAGGTCGGCACGCAGTGCCCGTTCGACGTCAGCGGCTTCTCGTTCGCCGGTATGCCCGGTGTGGTCATCGGGCACAACGGCGACCTGGCCTGGGGCCTGACGAACCTCGGTGCGGACGTCACGGACTTCTTCGTGGAGCGCGTCGACGGCGAGGTCGGCGAGCAGACCAGCCGGCTCGACGGCAAGGACGTCCTGGTGGCCGCACGCACCGAGGTCATCGAGGTCGCCGGTGCTGACGCCGTCGAGCTGACCGTGCGGGAGACCGTGCACGGGCCGATCGTCTCGGACGTGCTGGACGTCGGCGAGGTCCGCGCGGCGCCCGTGCCCGAGGGGTCGCCCCGTGGACGCTACGAGGTCGCCCTCGCCTGGACGGCCCTGACCCCGGGGACGACCGCGGACGCGATCTTCGCGTTCGACCTGGCGCAGGACGCCGACGACGTCGCCGCGGCGGCCGCCCTGTTCGACGTGCCCTCGCAGAACATCGTGTTCGCCACGACCGACGGCCACATCGGCTACCAGGCCCCCGGCTCGATCCCCGTGCGGGCCTCGGTGGCCGGCGCCGTGGTGCCGTCCGACGGCACATGGCCCCGGCCGGGCTGGGACAGCGCGTACGAGTGGCAGGGCTACGTCGACGACGCGGAGATGCCGCGCGCGCTCGACCCGGCCGACGGGTTGATCGTCGCGGCGAACCAGGCGGTCACCCCCGCCGGTTCGGGGCCGTTCCTCACCGTCGACTGGGACTACGGGTTCCGCGCCCAGCGCATCCGCGACGTGCTGACGTCCCAGATCGAGAAGGGCGTCGCGATCGACGTCGACTCGACCGCGACCCTGCAGCTCGACCAGCACTCGCCGTACGCGGACGTGCTCGTGCCCGCGCTGGTGGACCTGCCGGTGTCGGACCTGTTCTTCGACGACGGCCAGGAGCTGCTGCGCGCGTGGGACGGCGAGGCGGGTGAGGACTCCGCCGCGGCCGCGTACCTGGCGGCGGTGTGGCGCACGATCCTGCACCTGACGTTCGCCGACGACCTGCCCGACGGCCACGACGCGAGCGGTGACTCGCGCTGGCTGGAGGTCGTGCGGCGACTGCTCGAGCAGCCCGACTCCCCGTGGTGGGACGACCGTTCGACGCCCGGCCTGGTCGAGGGCCGCGACGAGATCCTCACCCAGGCGCTCGTGCAGGCACGCCAGGAGCTGACGGCCCAGCTGGGGCGTGACGCCGAGGACTGGCAGTGGGGTCGGCTGCACCAGGCCGCACCGGAGCACCCCGTGCTCGGCGGCTCGTCGGTGCCGGGGGTGGTGCGCAGCCTGGTCAACCCGGCGGCGCACGCGGTCGGCGGCGGCTCCTCGGTGGTCGACGCGACCGCGTGGGACGCCTCGGCAGACACGTACACGGTCACGGCGGCCCCGTCGATGCGCATGGTCGTCGACCTGGGTGACCTGGACTCCTCGACGTGGGTCACGCTGACGGGCACGTCGGGGCACCCGGCCAGCAGCCACTACGACGACCAGCTGGGCGCCTGGGCCGACGGCGAGACGTTCACCTGGCCCTTCAGCCAGACCGCCACGGACGACGGCGCCCGCGACACCCTGACGCTGACGCCCTGACGCCCTGACGCCGGCGTCAGCGGCCTCCGCGCGGGTCGGCAGGCGTCAGCGCAGGCACTGCCAGCCGTCGGGCGTGGCCACCGCGTCCACGCGGCGGTCGTGCTGCTCGCGGGGCAGCGGGCGCACACCGGCCTCGTACAGCTCCTCGGGGTAGACCAGGGCGACGGTGCGCACCCCCGGCCGGGCGTGCGCCAGCGCACGGTCGTACCAACCGCCACCCTGCCCCAGTCGCGTCCCGGCGGTGTCCACCGCGAGCGCGGGGACGATGATGATCTCGGCGTCCGCCAGCGCGTCGGGCCCCAACGCAGGTCCGCTCGGCTCGGGCGGGCGCCCGGGTGCGCGCTCGCGCAGGTCGTCGGCTCCCGCGTAGGCCGCCCAGTCGCGCTGCAGCCCGTTGCCGAGCACCGGCATCAGCACGCGGACACCGCGGGTGTGCAGGGCCTCGAGCAGCGGGCCTGTGCCGGGCTCGGTGGGCCGCGAGGCGTACACCGACACGCAGCGGGCCGTCGCCAGCTCGGGGATGGTGCCGACCACCTGGGCGAAGGTCCGCGCTGCTTCCTCCCGCCGACGCACGGAACGCTCCTGCCGGGCCGCACGGATGGCGAGCCTCAGCTGCTCCTTGACGTCGTCGACCTCGTCCGGCTCGGTCGCGTGCAGGTAGGGCTGGGCGGCGCTGCTCATGCCCACCAGTGTCTCAAACCTCCCCGACCGATCCGGACACCGGTTGTGTGGATCGGGTGAAGCACCCAGGTGGTGGGGGCGCCCGGCGCGTCGTCCCGGGCTCTGGACCGGGGACTGTGGTGGCGCTCATGACCCGGGTAACCTCGCTGCATGACGATCCACAAGGCAGTCATCCCCGCAGCCGGTCTGGGCACCAGGTTCCTGCCCGCGACCAAGTCCACGCCCAAGGAGATGCTTCCCGTCGTCGACACCCCGGCGATCGAGTACGTCGTCGCCGAGGCTGCCGCCTCCGGCCTGGACGACGTGCTCCTCGTCACCGGTCGCGGCAAGGACTCCCTCGCGGCGCACTTCGACGCCGTGCCCGAGCTCGAGGCCGCCCTGGAGGCCAAGGGCGACCAGGGCCGCCTGGCCGCCGTGCGACGCTCGTCCGAGCTGGCCGCGGTGCACACCGTCCGCCAGGGCCAGCCGCGCGGGCTGGGGCACGCGGTGCTCGTCGCCCGGTCCCACGTGGGTGACGAGCCGTTCGCCGTGATGCTCGGCGACGACCTGATCGACGAGCGCGACGCCCTGCTGACCACGATGATCGCGCTGCAGGAGGAGGTCGGGGGGTCCGTCATCGCGCTGCTGGAGGTCCCTCCCGCGCAGATCTCCCTGTACGGGTGCGTGGCCGTCGAGCCGATGGGTGACGACCCCGACCAGGTGCGGGTGACCGCGCTGGTCGAGAAGCCTGCCGTCGAGGACGCCCCCAGCAACCTGGCGATCATCGGCCGGTACGTGCTGCACCCGGCGGTGTTCGACGTGCTCGAGCGGACCGAGCCGGGCCGCGGCGGCGAGATCCAGCTGACCGACGCGCTGGCCACGCTCGCCACGATGCCGGCCGAGCAGGGCGGCGGTGTGCACGGCGTGATCTTCCGCGGTCGCCGGTACGACACCGGTGACCGGCTCGACTACCTCAAGGCGGTCGTGCAGCTGGCCGCCGAACGGCAGGACCTCGGCCCGGAGTTCCGCACCTGGCTCACCGGCTTCGCCGCGACGCTGCCCGACTGACCCCGCGACCTGCGGCAGGCCTGCACGGGGGCTCGTGCCCCGCGCGGCAGAATGCGCCCATGAGATCGGTGCAGGACCACCTCGGGGCCGTGCTGGCCGCGGTCGGACCCGTCATGCCTCTCGACGTGGTGCTCGCGGACGCGGTGGGGTGCATCCTCGCTGCCGACGTGACCGCCATGGCGGACGTGCCGGGTGTGGCCGTCGCCGCCCGTGACGGGTACGCGGTCGCCGCGCACGACACCGCGGTGACGGTGTCCGGTCAGCCGTCCGCCTTGCCGGTCGCGCACGACCTGCGGCCGGGCATGCCCGCCGGGTTGCGGCTGGTCCCTGGTCAGGCGGTGCGCGTGGCCTCGGGTGCTCCGCTGCCGCTCGGTGCCGACGCGGTGGTCCCCGTCGAGGAGACCGACCGGGGGGCCGCCCGCGTGGCGTTCATGCGCCCGGCCGTCCCGGGCCAGCACGTGCGCACCGCAGGTTCCGACGTGCGGGCGGGCGACGTCGTGCTCACCGCGGGGACCCGCCTGGGTGCCCGCCAGCTGGCCCTGGCCGCGACCATGGGCCGCGGGCGGCTGCACGTGCATCCCACCCCGCGCGTGGTGCTCCTGGCGGTGGGTGACGAGCTGGTCGAGCCGGGCGCGCCGTCCGTGCCGCCTGGTGCGGTGCACGAGTCCGACGGGCATGCGCTCGAGGCGGCGGTGCGCGATGCGGGTGCGTCCCCGGTGCGCGTGGGCATCCTGCCCGACGAGCGTGCGACCGTGCGTGAGGCCCTCGAGGACCAGCTGGTCCGCGCCGACCTGGTGGTCATCACCGGCGGGTTGTCCGAGCTCGTGCACGACACCGTCAAGGACGTGCTGGCCCCGCTGGGCACGGTGCGCCTGGACCAGGTGGCCATGACACCGGGCTACCGGCACGGCTTCGGCACGGTGGGCAGCGACATCGGCCGCGAGCGTGCGGTGCCGATCTTCGCGCTGCAGGGGCACCCCGTGGCGGCGCAGGTGTCGTTCGAGGTCTTCGTCCGCCCGGCGCTGCGGGCCATGGGCGGGCACGCCGACATCTTCCGCCCGTCGGTGTCCGCCGAGGTCACCGTGGGCTGGGCGTCCCCGCCGGGTGTGCGGCAGTTCGTGCCGGCGATCGTGGTGGGCAGCCCCGACGAGGGGTACCAGGCCACGCCCGTCGGTGACCCGTCGGCACCGTCCGTGCAGGGACTGGCGCAGGCGAACGCCCTGGCGGTCGTCGGCGAGCAGGACACGTCCGTGCAGGCCGGTCAGGTCGTGCACTGCCTCGTGCTGGAGGGCTGATGGCCACCGGGTGGCCGGTCGTCCTCCAGGACGGTGACGTGCGGCTGCGGCCGTTGCGGCGTCGCGACCAGGACGCGTGGCTGATGTTGCGGGCCCGCAACGCCGCATGGCTGGACCCGTGGGACGCCACGAGCCCTGTGCCGGTGGCCGGGCCGCCGCCGACGTTCGGGCAGTTCGTGCGGATGCTGGCCTCGCAGGCCCGGTCCGGTGCTGCCCTGCCGTTCGCCGTCGACGTGGACGGCCGGCTCGCCGGCCAGCTGACGGTGTCCTCGATCGTGTACGGCTCGCTGCGGGGGGCCACGATCGGGTACTGGCTGAGCGAGGACCTCGCCGGTCGCGGTGTCATGCCGACGGCGGTCGCGCTCGCGACCGACCACTGCTTCGCCGCGTTGGGGCTGCACCGGATCGAGGTGAACATCCGGCCGGAGAACACCCCGTCGCTGCGCGTGGTGCACAAGCTCGGGTTCCGTGACGAAGGGCTGCGGGAGCGATACCTGCACATCCAGGGCAGATGGTGCGATCACCGGACGTTTGCCCTCACCACGGAGGACGTGCCGGAGGGTCTGCTGGCGCGTTGGCACGCGACACGCCGGGGCGGTTCCGCCGAGCCGTCCGGGGGGCCCCTACCGTCGTGACGTGAACGATCTCGCCGGCCCCGTCGCCCTGGCGCTCGTGGGTCTGTGGGTCGCATACCTGGTGCCGCACAAGCTGCGGTACCGGCAACAGCTGCTCGAGTCACGGACCGACGACCGCTTCTCCGAGGCGCTGCGCGTCCTGGCCGTGACCGACCGGACCGACCGTGGCGGCCTGCGCGGTCGGGCGGCACGGTCGCGCAGGACCCGCGACGCGCGCGAGGCGACGTCGGCGGACTGCGGCCCGGCGGCACCAGGACGGACGGGGTTGCTGACCCCGGGCTGGGGGGTTCCGGTGCTCGTCACCGGACCTGCGACAGGAGGCACGACCGTGGACCGACCGCACGCCACCCAAGACCGCATCACCGCGGACGCGGCGCGTCGCGCTGCCCAGGCACGTGCCGCCCGGGCCGCCGCTGCCGCGCGCCGTGCCGCCGGTGCTCGTCGTCGTGCCGCCCTGGTCACGGTGCTGCTGGTCGTGTCGGTGGCCGGGTGGGCCGCTGCCGGGCTGCTGCCTGCCGTGACGTGGGTCGCGGGCCTGGTGCCGACGGTCCTGCTCGGTGGTGTGCTGACCCTCGGCCGGCGTGCCGTGGTGGCCGGTGCGGCGGCCGACGCGCAGTGGGCGGCGCAGATCGAGCGGGCTGCGCTGCGCCAGCAGGTGGCCCGCGAGCGACGTGCCGGTGCGCCGACGAGCGCCGCGCCGGTCGTCACCGGGCGTGCGGTGCACCCCTCGGAGGCCAGCACCGAGATGTTCCGGCTCGTCGAGCTCGACGAGGACGGGCGGGCGTACGCGCCTGGCACGAGCGGGGCCGCGTCGGCCACGGCGGGTGACCTGGCCGGGCAGGACGCCCCGGCGAGCACGCAGGACGGGTGGTCGCCGGTGCCGGTGCCCCGCCCGACGTACACGATGAAGGCCGCCGCGCCCCGACGCGAACCGGTGCCACTGACGGACCTCGAGGGTTCGACGGCCGCCGTGGACCGCGGTGCCGCGTCGGTCACGGGGCACGGGCCGGCAGCGGACGCGACCGGAACCCTCGCGCCGCTCGAGCCGCCGGCCACGACCACGGGTGCGCTCGACCTGGACGCGGTCCTGGCCAAGCGTCGCGCCGCGGGGGAGTGACCGGCACCTGCCGGCACAGCCCGGGAGGGGTCCGTGCGCCGCGGGGCGGATTTCGCGATCGACGTCCACGCGGTGCTAGTCTGTAGCCCGCTCGCGGGGCTGTGGCGCAGTTGGTAGCGCGTCTCGTTCGCAATGAGAAGGTCAGGGGTTCGAATCCCCTCAGCTCCACCCGGCGATGTCGTTCCGACATCGACAACGGCCCGGACCACACGGTTCGGGCCGTTGTCGTTGCAGCGACCAGGAGCAGCCGGTGCACGGGCACGGGACCGCTCCGGTCCGCCGGACCAGGGGAGGCCGTCACGGTGCAGCGCCGCGGGGCAGCGATGCGCGGCGCGGTCGTCCGGTGGGTCGACCCGCTGGTCCTGCTCATCGTCGGCGCCCTGCTGCTCGGCCTCCTTCTCCCCGTGCACGGGGCGGCCGCCGACGTGCTCGACCAGGTGCGCACCGGCGCGGTCGTCCTGCTCTTCTTCCTGTACGGCGCCCGCCTGCACACCACCGAGGTGCGGGCCGGTCTGCGCAACTGGCGGCTGCAGGGCTCGATGCTGGTCGCCACCTACGTCGTGTTCCCCCTGCTCGGGCTGGCCGTGCAGCTGCTGCCCGACGCGGTGCTCTCGCCCGACCTGCGCACCGGGATGCTGTTCCTGTCGGTGCTGCCCTCCACGGTGCAGTCCTCGGTGGTGTTCACCTCGATCGCCCGCGGCAACGTGGCCGGGGCGATCACGGGGGCGACGGTCTCGAACGTGCTGGGCATCGTGCTGACGCCGCTGATGGTCGGTCTCCTGCTGGGCCGGGCGGGGGTGTCGGCCGGCGGCTCGCTGGGGGCCACGCTGCTGCAGCTGCTCGCGCCGTTCGCCGCCGGGCAGGTCGCCGAGCGGTGGATCGGCGGCTGGGTCCGGGCGCACCCTCACCTGCTCAGGTTCAGCGACCGCGCCACGCTGCTGCTGGTCGCGTACACCTCGGTCAGCCAGGCCCAGGTCTCCGGGGCCTGGTCGCACGTCACGTGGGGGGTGCTGGCTGCGCTCGCGGGGGTCTGCGCGGTGCTGCTGGCCCTGATGCTCGCCCTCACCTGGCGTGCCGGTGCGGCGCTCGCCCTGCCGTACCCGGATCGCGTCGCCCTGCTGATGTGCGGGTCGAAGAAGTCGCTGGCCACGGGCCTGCCGATGGCCTCGGTGCTGTTCTCCCCGGTGGTCGCCGCGAGCGTGGCCCTGCCCGTGGTGGTGTTCCACCAGCTGCAGCTGGCGACCTGCGCCGTCGTGGCGCGCCGCCTGGCCGACCGCACGGCCCCGGGTGTGTAGGTTTCCTCCGACGTCCCTGCGAGCCAGTGAGGTGTCCGTGCCCGAGATCGCCGTGGTCCCACGGCCTGTGTCAGCCACGGCGCTGCCCGGCGGCCCGTTCGTCATCGCACCGGGCACCCCGGTCCTGGTCGACCCGAGTGCCGAGCTGGTCACCGTGGCGGTGCTGGCCGCGGACCTGGTGGGGCGCCTCATCGACGGCCCGGTCGAGGTCCGCCACCACGAGAGTGGTGTCGTGGGCGCGATCCGGCTGCGGCTGAGCGAGACGCTGCCCGCCGGGGACGAGGCGTACCGGGTCGTGGTGGGCCGGTCGGGCGTGCTGGTCGAGGCGCGGACGGCCGCCGGTCTGGTGCACGGGGTCGTCACGGTCCGCCAGCTCGCCCGGCACGCCACGGACGGCACCGTGCAGGTACCGGCGGTGCACGTCGAGGACGCGCCGCGGTACGCGTGGCGGGGGCTGTCGCTCGACCTGGCCCGGCACTTCTTCGGTCCGGCGGAGCTGCGGCTCGTGGTGGGGCTGCTCGCGCACTACAAGCTCAACGTGCTGCACCTGCACCTGACCGACGACCAGGGGTGGCGGCTGGAGATCCCCTCACGTCCGCATCTGACGGAGCGGTCCTCGGCGAGTGCCGTGGGCGGGGGACCCGGCGGGTTCCTCACCGCGGCCGAGTTCGCCGACCTGGTGGCCTACGCGCAGGTGCGCGGGGTGACGGTGGTGCCTGAGATCGACGTGCCGGGGCATGTCAACGCCGCGCTGCACGCCTACGGCGAGCTCACGCCCGACGGTCGGGCGCCGGACGCCTACACGGGGGTCGAGGTGGGTTTCAGCCGGTTGCACGGCGACCTGCCGGCGACCGCACCGTTCTTGGCGGACGTGCTGGGCGACGTGGCCGCGATGACGGCGGGTCCCTGGGTGCACATCGGTGGCGACGAGGCGCTGACGATGGACCGGGCCGAGTACGCGCGGCTGGTGACGCAGGCGGCGCAGGTCGTGCGTGCGCACGGCAAGCAGGTGGTCGGGTGGCAGGAGATCGCGCACGCCCCGCTGGAGCCGGGCGCGGTGGTGCAGTACTGGGACGACCGGGTCGGTGCGCGTGCGGACCGGGACGCGGTGGTCGCGGCGGCCCGTGCGGGGGCCCACGTGCTCCTCTCGCCGGGGCAGCACACGTACCTCGACATGGTCTACGACGCCTCGACCCCGCTCGGGCAGGACTGGGCGGGTGCGATCGAGCTGCGCGACGCGTACGAGTGGGAGCCGTCGACCCTGGTGCCGGGGCTTCCCCCGGAGCAGGTGATCGGGGTCGAGGCCGCGCTCTGGACCGAGACGTTGGCGACCCTGCCCGAGCTCACGCAGATGCTGCTGCCGCGCCTGGCGGCGGTGGCCGAGGTCGCGTGGACGGCCCCTGAGCGGCGCGACTGGGACGGGTTCCGCGAGCGTGTCGCCGGGCAGGGTGCGTTCTGGGACCGGCTCGGGCTGAGCTGGTACGCCAGTCCGCAGGTGCGCTGGCTCCGCTGAGCCCTGCGGGCAGGCCGGTCAGCGGCGACCGGTGCCGATCACACCCACGACGGCAGCCACATGTGCGCGTGCCAGAAGTCGTAAGGCACGATCCACGCCGTCCAGATCGGGTAGAAGAACGCGCTGACGCCCACCACGAGCCCGAGGAACACCCCGACCCAGATGATCGCCGCCCGCCGACCGCGCTGCGAGCGCGCGTCGGGCGTGCGTGGCCCGACGACCAGCCCCAGCACGTACGTGAGCGTGAGCACCACCCACGGCGTGAACGCGATCGAGTAGAACGTGAAGATCGTGCGGTGCGCGTACAGGAACCACGGCAGCCACCCGGCGGCGATGCCTGACAGCACGGCCCCGGCCCGCCAGTCGCGGAACCGCAGCAGCCAGACGATCGCGACGAGCACCGCGGCCGAGGCCGCCCACCAGATCACCGGGTTGCCCATCGAGGTGATGGCCTGCGAGCAGGCGGAGGCGCCGCACGCGTCGACCGCCTGCTGCCCGGTGAGCCCGGAGACCTCGGTCGGGTAGAAGTACGACGTCGGTCGCCACTGCACGATCCAGCCGAGCGGGTGCGCCGCGTAGGCGTGCTCGGAGGTGAGCGTGGTGTGGAACTGCCACATGTCGGTGTGGAACTTCCACAGCGAGCGGGCGGCGGGCGGCAGCCACGAGACGCCCTCGCCGGGGTGCTGCGCGGCCCACTGGCGCAGGTACCCGTCGCTCGAGGCGAACCACGACCACCACGTGGCCACGTAGACCGCCCCGGCGATGAGCACCGTCGAGACGCCTGCCACGATGCCGTCGCGTCGGATGCCTGCCCACACCCAGGGGCGCACGCCGACAGCCCGGCGTGCGGTGAGGTCCCACAGCACGCTCATCAGGCCGAACACGGCCAGGAAGTACATGCCCGACCACTTGGTGCCGATGGCCAGACCGAGCAGCACCGCGGCGGCCAGCCGCCACCAGCGCCAGCCCAGGCGGGGGCCCAGACCCAGGGGTCGGCCTTCGTCCAGCAGCACGGCGGTGCGGTCGGCGAGCCGCCGTCGCGCCTGGTCGCGGTCGATGAGCAGGGCACCGAAGGCCGCCAGCACGAAGAACATGAGGAACGGGTCGAGGAGGCTGATGCGCGAGTGCACGATCGCCTCGCCGTCCACGGCGAGCAGCAGGCCCGCGACGGTGCCCAGCGCGGTCGAGGCGAACAGCCGCCGTGCGATCCGGGCGGTCATCAGCACCGCGAGCGTCCCGCACACGGCGGCCGAGAGGCGCCACGCCGCCGAGCTGTCGACGCCGCCTCCGAGGTGCATGCCCAGGGCGATCATCCACTTGCCCACGGGCGGGTGCACCACGTACTCGGCGACGACGCCCAAGGAGCTGGTGTCGCCCGCCTCGAACGCCGGGTTGGGGTCGTCGCCCCACTGGGCCTCGAAGCCCCGCGCCAGGAGCGAGTACGCCTGCTTGACGTAGTACGTCTCGTCGAAGACCAGCACGTGCGGGCGGCCCAGGTCCCAGAACCGCACCAGGCCACCCAGCAGCGTGACCGCCAACGGCCACAGCCAGCCGAGCAGGCGGGCGCGCGGCGTGGCGTCCAGCGCCAGCCGGTCGTCGCCGAGCAGCCGGCTCAGCAGACGCTGGCGCGTCGCCCCGGGCTCGGTGTCGCGCGGGTCGTCGTGCGGGTCCGTGGGACCCGGGGCGGACGAGGGCTCCGGACGCGGGTCCGGGCTCGTGGCGGTGGGCTCGTCGTCGGACGTGGGCGGCACGGGGTCATCGTAGGGGCGGGGCCCGTGGGAGGCTGGCGGGATGAGTGCTCCGGTCGGCCGCCTGGTGCTGGCCGCAACCCCCATCGGTGATGTCGAGGACGCCTCGGCCAGGCTGCGCCGCCTGCTGGCCGAGGCGGACGTCGTCGCTGCGGAGGACACGCGCCGCCTGCGGGCGCTCGCCGCGCGCATGGGCGTCGAGATCGGTGGGCGCGTGGTGAGCTACCACGAGCACAACGAGGCCGAGCGGGCCGGTGACCTGCTCGAGGTGGTCGCCGGTGGCGGGACGGTCCTGGTGGTCACGGATGCGGGGATGCCGGCGGTGTCGGACCCGGGCTTCCGGGTGGTCACGGCTGCCGTGGCCGCGGGTCTTCCCGTCACGGCGGCCCCGGGGCCGAGTGCGGTGCTGACGGCGCTGGCGCTGTCGGGGTTGCCCACCGACCGGTTCTGCTTCGAGGGTTTCGTGCCGCGCAAGGCGGGGGAGCGTGCCCGCGCGCTGGCCGACCTGGCCGCCGAGCGGCGCACGATGATCTTCTTCGAGGCGCCGCACCGCGTGGGTGACCTGCTGGCCGCGATGGTCGAGGCCTTCGGCGCCAAGCGACCCGCCGCGGTCTGCCGAGAGCTGACCAAGACGTACGAGGAGGTCCGCCGCGGTCCGCTGGTCGACCTGGCGCAGTGGGCGACGGGTGAGGTGCGCGGCGAGATCGTCGTGGTGGTGGGTGGCTCCGAGCGTGGGGCGGGCCTGTCGTTGCCGGACCTGGTCGCCGAGGTGCTGGCCCGCTCGGACGCGGGGGAACGCCTCAAGGACGCCGTGGCGGACGTGGCGGCCAGCGCCGGCATCGGCAAGCGGGACCTGTACGCGGCGGCCCTGGCGGCCCGCAAGGGCTGAGGCGCGGGCCGCCGTCCGGTCGGCTGCCGGTGGTGACCTGCCCGCTCACCTAGGATCGGCACCATGTCCCGCATCCTGTCGGCCGTCGCGTGGCCCTACGCGAACGGCCCCCGCCACATCGGTCACGTCGCCGGCTTCGGTGTCCCCTCGGACGTCTTCTCCCGGTACATGCGCATGGCGGGTCATGACGTGCTGATGGTGTCGGGCACCGACGAGCACGGCACGCCGATCCTGGTGCAGGCCGAGCAGGAGGGCGTGGCCCCGCAGGAGCTCGCCGACCGGTACAACCGGGTCATCGTCGAGGACCTGACGGCCTTGGGGCTGTCGTACGACCTGTTCACGCGGACCACGACGCGCAACCACTACGCGGTCGTGCAGGAGATGTTCCGCACGGTGCACAAGAACGGCTACATGGTCGAGCAGTCGACCATGGGTGCGATCAGCCCGTCGACGGGCCGCACCCTGCCCGACCGCTACATCGAGGGCACCTGCCCGATCTGCGGCTACGACGGCGCGCGCGGTGACCAGTGCGACAACTGCGGCAACCAGCTCGACGCGATCGACCTGATCAACCCCAAGAGCCGCATCAACGGCGAGGCCCCCAAGTTCGTCGAGTCGACGCACTTCTTCCTCGACCTGCCCGCGTTCGCCGACGCCCTGGGCGCCTGGCTGCGCACGCGCGGCGACTGGCGGCCGAACGTCCTGAACTTCTCTCTCAACCTGATCGACGACATGCGCCCGCGGGCCATGACGCGTGACATCGACTGGGGCATCCCGGTGCCGCTGGAGGGTTGGGAGGACAACCCGAACAAGCGGCTGTACGTGTGGTTCGACGCGGTCATCGGCTACCTGTCGGCATCGGTGGAGTGGGCTCGCCGCACGGGTGACGCCGAGGCGTGGCGCGCGTACTGGAACGACCCCGAGGCCCGCTCGTACTACTTCATGGGCAAGGACAACATCACGTTCCACTCCCAGATCTGGCCGGCGGAGCTGCTCGGCTACGACGGGAAGGGTGCCAAGGGTGGTGCGCCGGGCGTCTTCGGCGACCTGCAGCTGCCCACCGAGGTGGTCTCGAGCGAGTTCCTGACCATGGAGGGCAAGCAGTTCTCCTCCTCGCGCGGGGTGGTCATCTACGTGCGTGACATGCTGGCCCGCTACCAGCCGGACGCGCTGCGGTACTTCATCTCGGTGGCGGGCCCGGAGAACCAGGACGCGGACTTCACCTGGGCGGACTTCAAGCGCCGCACCAACGACGAGCTCGTGGCCGGCTGGGGCAACCTGGTCAACCGCACGGCCAGCATGATCCACAAGAACTTCGGTGAGATCCCCGCCCCGACGCAGGTGCAGCCGGTCGACGCGGCGCTGCTGGAGACGACCGGTGCGGCGTTCGGCCGGATCGGCGAGCTGGTCGGCACGCACCGGCACCGTGCGGCCGTCGGCGAGGCGATGCGGGTGGTGCAGGAGGCCAACCGGTACATCTCCGAGACGGAGCCGTGGAAGCTCACGGCGGACCGCGAGCGCCTGGCCACCGTGCTGCACACCGCCGCGCAGGCCGTCACCGACGCGAACACGCTGCTCTCGCCGTTCTTGCCGCACTCGGCGCAGAAGGTGCACGAGGCGCTCGGGGGCACCGGTGACGTCTCGCCGCTGCCGCGCATCGAGGAGGTCACCGACCTGGACGACGCCTCGCGCGCCTACCCGGTCATCACCGGCGACTACCGGCTCGGGGACACCGTCCGGGCGTGGGCGTCGACCCCGGTGGTGCCCGGTGCGCCGGTCGCCAAGCCGACGCCGGTGTTCACCAAGCTCGACGACGCGATCGTCGAGGAGGAGCTCGACCGGCTCCGCGAGGCCTGAGCGGGTGGGGCGCAACCGGTCGAGGGACCGCGGCTGGCCCGTGCTGCCCGAGCCGCTGCCGGTGCCGGTGGTCGACGACCACACGCACCTGGACGCGGTGCTCGGTGTGCGTGCCCCGGGGTGGGTGCGGGACGCGGACGGCGCACCGCTGGACTCCCCGCACCCGGACGCGGCCGAGCTGGGCGCGGCGGTCGCGGCACCGTCCGTGCAGGACCACCTCGACCGGGCCGCGGCCGTCGGGGTCACGCGCATGGTGCAGGTCGGCTGCGACCTGGATGCCGTGGCGTGGACCGTGGCCGCTCTCGACGCCCATCCCGTGCTGCTGGGCGCGCTGGCCATCCACCCCAACGAGGCCGTGCTGCACGCCGGCGTGCACGAGATCGCCCCGGACGGCCTGGAGCCGGACCCGCAGGACCGGCACCGCATCGGGCTCGACGACGCGCTCGCCGCGGTGGCCACAGCGGCCCGGCACCCGCGGGTGCGGGCGATCGGTGAGACGGGCCTGGACCACTTCCGGGCGGGGGAGCGCGGCCGCGCGGTGCAGGTGGAGGCGTTCCGGGCGCAGGTCGCGCTCGCCAAGGAGCTCGGGCTGGCGCTGCAGATCCACGACCGCGACGCGCACGCCGAGGTCGTCGAGGTGCTGCTCGCGGACGGTGCCCCCGAGCGTACGGTGTTCCACTGCTTCTCTGGCGACGCGGCCATGGCGCGGCTCGCGGTGGAGCACGGGTGGTTCTGCTCGTTCGCGGGGCCGGTGTCGTTCCCTGCGAACGACGAGCTGCGCGCCGCGGTGCGGGAGGTCCCTGCGTCGTTGCTGCTCGTCGAGACCGACGCGCCGTACCTGACGGTGCACCCGCACCGTGGTCGCCCGAACGCCCCCTACCTGCTGCCGGGCACCGTGCGAACCGTCGCGGAGGTCACCGGACGTCCGCTCGAGGACGTGTGCGCGCAGGTCTCGCGCGTCGCCGAGCAGCTGTACGGGCCGTGGTGAAACTCACCGGACGTTCCGGACACCGGCTACCCGCTCACGTCACGGATCGGTTACGGTCGGTGCGACCTGCCTGCCTCCGGCCGACCGAAGGACCCACCGCGTGACTGCCGCCGAACCCGCTGCGACCACTCGTCGCAGCGCCCGTCGTGCGGCGCAGCAGGCGGCCGTCGTCCCGCTCTCGCGGGGTGCGCGCCTGCGCCGGCTGGCCGCCCAGGGGGCTGTCCTCGGTGTCGTGGTCGGTGCCACCAGTGCGTTCACGGTGCTGCACAAGGAGGTCACGGTCGACGTCGACGGGCGGGCCGTCGTCGTCGAGGGCTTCGGACGCACGGTCGGTGACGTGCTGGCCGGCGCGGACATCGACGTGAGCGAGCGCGACCTGGTCGCCCCGGCGCCCTCCGAGCCGGCGGTGCGCGGCGGGCAAATCGTGGTGCGCCACGCACGGCAGATCGACGTGGAGGTCGACGGGTCCGAGCAGACCGTGTGGACCACCGCGCTGACGGTCGGTGAGGCCGTCGACAACCTGGGCCTGCGTGACTCCGACGTGCGGCTGTCGGCCTCTCGCGGTGAGTCCCTGGGCCGCGAGACGATCCGGGTCTCGACGCAGAAGACCATCCACCTGGCGGTCGACGGCCAGATCATCGACGGTGTGAGCAGCTCCGCCACGGTGCGTGACGCGCTCAAGGACATCGGCCTGGTGCTCGAGGAGGGCGACCATGTCTCCGTCCCGCTGGATGCCACGGCCGTCGACGGGCTCGTCGTCCTGGTCACGCGTGCCAGCAGCACCGGCGAGACGGTGACCGAGGCGGTGCCGTTCGAGACCCAGGAGGTCGAGGACCCCACGCTCGTGAAGGGCACCACGAAGGTCAAGACCGCGGGCAAGGCCGGGTTGCGCACCTCGACGTACGAGCTGCAGGTCGTCAACGGCGTGGTGGTCGGGCGGACGCTGCTCACCTCGGTGGTGACCACCGAGCCGGTGGCCCAGGTGGTGCGCGTCGGCACGGCCGAGCTGCCCGACCCGAGCGTCGTGGCGGTCGAGCCGGGCACCGCGCAGGCCATCGGCAAGGAGCTGGCGGCCGCGCGTGGCTGGGGGGACGACCAGTTCGCCTGCCTGCTGTCGCTGTGGAACAAGGAGTCGGGCTGGCGCGTCACCGCGGAGAACAAGTCCTCGGGTGCGTACGGCATCCCGCAGGCGTTGCCCGGGTCGAAGATGGCCTCCGCCGGCGCCGACTGGCAGACCAGTGCGTCGACGCAGATCACGTGGGGTCTGGGGTACATCGCCGGGCGGTACGGCGACCCGTGCGGCGCGTGGGCGCACTCGGAGGCCAAGGGCTGGTACTGAGCCCTCGTGCGGGTGCAGGGCCGCGCCCCGGGCGTGCGCCGGTGGTCCGGTGTGGCGTCATTCACCCTCCGGTTGCCTTGGCACATCGGTCACGATCGGGTTACGGTCGCGTGCCGCTCTTGACGAGAACGGGTTCGACACACCAGTCGAGCTGACCGATCTCGGTGCGGCGCGGTGGCCGTGCCCGGTTCGCGGGACAGGCCGCCACGACGGCCGGATCAGGGATCCGGACCGGCGGGGGTCACCTCCCTCCAGGTGACCGGACGTGCGACCCGAACCCGGGCACGACCCGGGGGACGAACCACACCTGTCGGGTGCCCTGCGGGCACGACCGCTCCCTGTGCCCGGGCACCTCGACGTCTGGAGCCTCGTGCCCTTCTCGCCCCGCACCCGCGGTCCCCTCACGCCCACACGCCCCACCTCCGAGTCGGGCGGTGCGTCGCGCCCCCGGGACCACCGGTCCGGGCGTGGACACGCCGGCCCCCGTGCCCCCCGTGCCTCCCGTGCTGTGCCCCTCGCGCTGCTGAGCGCAGCCGCCCTCGTCGTCTCCGGCGCCGGCGTCGCGTTCGCCGACGCGCACAAGACCGTCACGCTCGACGTGGACGGCACCGTCGTCACCCTCGACACGTTCGCCGGCTCGGTCGACGGTGTGCTCGCCCAGCGCGGCATCGACCTCGGCACGCACGACACGGTCGCCCCTGCCGGTGCGCTCGACGACGGCGCCACGATCGTCGTGCGCCACGGCCGCACGATCGTCGTGTCCGCCGCCGGCGAGGAGCGCACCGTGTGGACCACCGCGCTGACCGCCGACGAGGCGCTCGAGACGCTCGACGCGCGCACCGGTGGCCTCTCCCTGGTCGCCTCGCGCTCGTCCGGCGGCCGGCCCGAGCTCGCGCTGGACCTGACGCTGCACGGTTCCGCGGAGGTCCTCGTCGACGGCACGGTGCTCGAGACCCCCGACGGCGACGTGCGCGTGGCCGACGTGCTCGACGAGCTCGGCGTGACGTTGGGCGAGCTGGACACCGTACGGGTGCAGCACAGCGCCCAGGGTCGCGTGCAGGTCGTCGTGCAGCGGGTCCTCGTGCAGGATGTCACCACGACCAGCGAGGTCGCGTACGCCTCGGTGTCGGAGGACGACGCGAGCCGGTACGTCGGCACCACCAAGGTCGTCACCGCCGGTGTACCGGGGGTGCGCACGGTCGTCGACCGTGTCACCACCGTCGACGGCGTGGAGACCGCACGCACGACGCTGTCCGACACGGTCACGCAGGCCCCGGTCGACGAGGTCGTGGCTGTCGGGACCAAGGTGCGCCCGGTGGCCACCGCCCCCGCGAGCGGCTCGTCCTCCGCGGCCCCGGGGCCGATCGCGGCGGGTGGCGGCGCCGACTCGCTGAACTGGGCGGCGCTGGCCGCGTGCGAGTCGGGCGGCAACCCGACCATCGTGTCGAGGAACGGGCTCTACCACGGGCTGTACCAGTTCTCGGTGGGAACCTGGCAGGCCGTCGGCGGGGCAGGCCTGCCGTCCGCGGCCTCGGCCGACGAGCAGACCGCACGGGCCAAGATGCTCTACAACCGGTCAGGTGCCGGGCAGTGGCCGCACTGCGGCCCGCGCCTGTTCAGCTGACATACCCTCGGGGTCATGTCCGTGACGTCCCTGCTCGGCCCCGCCCAGATCCGCGAGCTCGCGGAGCAGGCGGGCATCCGTCCGACCAAGACGCTCGGCCAGAACTTCGTCATCGACGGCGGCACGGTCCGCAAGATCGTGCGCCAGGCCGATGTGGTGGACGGTGAGCGGGTCGTCGAGATCGGCCCCGGCCTGGGCTCCCTGACCCTGGGGCTGCTCGAGGCCGGGGCCGACGTCGTCGCCGTCGAGATCGACCCGGTGCTCGCACGCCTGCTGCCCACCACGGTCGCCCGGTACCTGCCGGGTCTGGAACGCCTGGACGACGAGCCGACCGCCGACGGGGCGCCCGTGGTGCGCCTGCGTGACGCGCAGGGGCGCGACCGGCTCACCGTGGTGCTCAGCGACGCCCTCGACGTGCACGTGCTGCCCGGGCCACCGCCGACCGCCCTCGTGGCCAACCTGCCCTACAACGTCTCGGTGCCCGTGCTGCTGACCTTCCTCGAGCGGTTCGCCTCGCTGGAGCGGCTGCTCGTCATGGTGCAGGCCGAGGTGGCCGACCGCATCGCGGCGCCCCCGGGCAGCCGCACGTACGGCGTGCCGTCCGTCAAGGCGGCCTGGTGGGCGGCGGCCCGCCGCACCGCGACCGTCGGCCGGTCCGTGTTCTGGCCGGTGCCCAACGTCGACTCGGCACTGGTCCGCCTGGACCGCCGTGAACCGCCGTCGGCCGGCGCGGCACGCGAGGACGTCTTCGCGGTGGTCGACGCCGCGTTCGCCCAACGGCGCAAGATGCTGCGCTCGGCGCTGGCCGGGGTGGCCGGTTCGGCCGAGCAGGCCGTGGCGGCGATCGCCGCCGCGGGTGTGGACCCGCAGGCGCGCGGCGAGACCGTCGACGTCGAGGGGTTCGCCCGGGTGGCCGCGCACCTGGTCGCCACCGGGGTCACGTTCGGTGACAGGTCGCACCGGGCTCGACCTGGCACAGTGGGCGCGTGACACTCACGCGCCTCGACGTCGTCCCGGACCGGGAGGTGCGTGTGCGTGCCCCCGGGAAGGTGAATCTCTCGCTGCGGGTCGGCCCCCGCCGCTCCGACGGCTACCACCCGCTGTCCACCGTGTTCCAGGCGGTCTCGGTGCACGAGGACGTCGTGGCGACCCCGTCCCCGGACGTGCGGCTGACCGTCTCCGGCCCGCAGTCCGAGCTGGTGCCCACCGACGAGACGAACCTCGCCGTGCGCGCCGCGCGTGCGTTGGCCGCCCGGGCAGGCATCGAGGACGGGGTGCACCTGCACCTGCACAAGGGCGTCCCGGTGGCCGGGGGCATGGCTGGGGGCTCGGCCGACGCCGCCGCGGCGCTGGTGGCCTGCGATGCGCTCTGGCACACGGGTCTGAGTCGCGAGGACCTGCTCGAGCTGGCGGCCGACCTGGGTTCCGACGTGCCGTTCTCGATGACCGGGCACACCGCCGTCGGCTCCGGGCGCGGTGACCTGCTGACCCCGGTGCTGGCGCGGGGCGAGTTCCACTGGGCGTTCGCCGTGCAGGACCGTGGCCTGTCGACCGCGGCGGTGTACGCGGCGTTCGACGACCTGCTCGGTGACGACGCACGCGACCCCGACCCGCAGGACGACCTCGCGCTCATGCAGGCGCTGCTCGCCGGTGACGCGATCGCACTGGGTGCCGCGCTGCACAACGACCTGCAGCCCGCCGCGCTGGCCCTCGACCCCGGGCTGGCCGAGCCGCTGACCGTCGCCCGCGAGACGGGCGCCCTGGGGGCCGTGGTCTCCGGGTCCGGCCCGACCGTCGCGGCCCTGGCGCGCAGCCGCCAGCACGCCCTGGTGATCGCCGCGGCCTTCACCGCCTCCGGGGTCGCCGACTCGGTGCTGACCGCCGTGGGACCCGTCGCCGGGACCCGGGTGGTCAGCGGGGCCGACCAGGCCGGGTAGCCTGCACGCTCGATGGCTCACCTGCTCGGCGCGGACCGCGTCACCCTCACCCTTGGCACGCGCACCCTCCTCGACGGCATCAGCCTCGGCGTCGACGACGGGATGCGCGTCGGGGTCGTCGGCCCCAACGGTGCCGGGAAGTCCACGCTGCTACGCGTGCTGGCCGGGCTGCAGGAGCCGGACGACGGACGGGTCACCCGGTCCGGGTCGGTCCGGGTCGCCGTGCTGGACCAGCGCGACGACCTGCCGGCCGGCCGCACCGTGCTCGAGGCGGTGCACGCGGGTGCGGACACGCACGAGTGGGCGGTCGACGCCCGGATCCGCTCGGTGCACACCGGCCTGCTGTCCGACCTCGACCTGGCTGCGGACGTCGCCACGCTGTCGGGCGGTCAGCGCCGCCGGGTGGCCCTGGCCGCGCTGCTCGTGCGGGACGACGAGGTGCTCGTGCTCGACGAGCCGACCAACCACCTGGACGTCGAGGGTGTGGCATGGCTCGCGGCGCACCTGTCGGCCCGGTACGCGCGCGGTGGCGGGGCGCTGGTGGTCGTGACGCACGACCGGTGGTTCCTCGACGCGGTCTGCACCCGCACGTGGGAGGTGCACGACGGTCAGGTCGACCAGTACGACGGCGGGTACGCCGCCTACGTGCTGGCCCGGGCCGAGCGCGCGCAGCAGGCGGCCACCGTGGAGACCAAGCGCCAGAACCTGCTGCGCAAGGAGCTGGCCTGGCTGCGCCGCGGCGCCCCCGCGCGGACCTCCAAGCCGCGGTTCCGGCTGGACGCCGCCGCCGCGCTGATCGCCGACGAGCCGCCCCCGCGCGACAACCTCGAGCTGACCCGCATGGCCACCGCGCGCCTCGGCAAGGACGTGCTGGACGTCGAGGGCGTCACGCTGACGTTCCCCGCGCACGACGGCGGCCCGGACCGGGTGCTGCTCGACGACGTCACCTGGCGGTTGGGTCCCGGCGACCGGGTCGGGCTCGTGGGTGTCAACGGCGCCGGCAAGACCTCGTTGCTGCGCCTGCTCACCGGCCGGCTGCAGCCGACGTCGGGGCGGGTGAAGCGCGGCAAGACCGTGCAGGTCGCCGAGCTGAGGCAGGACGTGGAGGACCTCGACGAGCTGGCCGACCTGCGGGTCGTCGAGGTCGTCGAGCGCGAGAAGCGGTCCGTGGTGGTCGGCGGCAAGGAGCTGACGGCCTCGCAGCTCGTCGAGCGGCTGGGGTTCACCCGCGACCGCGCGCGCACGCCGGTGCGGGACCTGTCCGGCGGGGAACGGCGGCGCCTGCAGCTGCTGCGCCTGCTGGTCGGCGAGCCGAACGTGCTGCTGCTCGACGAGCCCACCAACGACCTGGACACCGACACGCTGGCCGCGCTGGAGGACCTGCTCGACGGCTGGCCCGGCACCCTGATCGTCGTCTCGCACGACCGCTACCTGCTCGAGCGGGTGTGCGACCGGCAGATGGCGCTGCTGGGCGACGGCGCGCTGCGTGACCTGCCCGGGGGTGTCGAGCAGTACCTGGAGCTGCGGGCCGCCGCGATCGCCGCCGGACCCGCCGTGGCCTCGCCCGGCACCCCGACGCCGACGGCCGGTGCACCCGACGCGCCACCGGCCGGTGCCGCGTCCGACGAGCCGCCCGCGCCGAGCGCAGCCGACGTGCGTGCCGCCCGCAAGGAGATCGCGCGCGTCGAGCGGCGTCTGTCCCGCATCGCCGCGCAGGAGGCCGAGCTGCACGCGCGGATGGTCGAGCAGGCCACCGACCACCAGGCGGTGACGGCCCTGGACGCCGAGCTGCGGGCGTTGGCCGCCGAGAAGGACGAGCTGGAGATGGTCTGGCTGGAGGCGTCCGACATCGTCGGCTGATCAGCCGACGGTGTCCCGCCGGGCGTGCACCAGGGCCAGCTGGCTGCACGCCGCCATGACGACGAGCCCGCCCAGCACGACCAGCAGCGGGGCCGTCCAGGTGTCCGTCGCCGAGTGCACGGCGCCCATCACGCTGGGTCCGAGCGCGGCGCAGCCGTAGCCGACGGTCTGCACGGTCGCCGACATGCGCCGGGCGGCCGCCTGCGAGCCCGCGGACTGCGCGACGACCGTGAAGATCACCGCGAAGTTGCCGCCCTGCGACGTCCCCGCCAGCGCGCACCACACGGGCCACGCCTGCGGTGCGAGCAGCAGGCCGAGCGGCAGCACCACCCAGCCGAGGGCGATCGCCGACGAGACGACCCGCACGGGCACGTGCCGCCCGAGCGCGAGCGGCACCCCGACGCCGCCCAGCACGCCGAACAGCTGGAACAGCGCGGCGGCCGCCCCGGCCGAGGCCTGCTCGAGGCCGAGCCGGTCGTGCAGGATCACCGGCAGCCAGGCGCTGATCGCGTAGTAGCCGAACGCCTGACCGCTGAACGCGATCGCCAGCAGCCACGTCACGGGCCGTCGCAGCACGTGCACGGCCGCGGGGGCCGTGGGCTGCCCGTCGGGGCCGCGCAGCTCGGCCGCAGCGCCCACCACCGGGGTCTCACCGGGATCGCGCACACCGTAGGCGCGCAGCCACACGGCGGTCGCTCCCACCGCCATCACACCCCACACGGCCAGCGCCCAGCGCCACCCGACGACCGCCGCCAGCGGTGCGGTCAGCAGCGTCGTGAGCACCGAGCCGACGTTCAGCGCCGCCGTGTACAGGCCGGTGACCCGGGGCACCTGGTGCGGGAAGTCCCGTCCGATGAGCACGGGTACCGCGACGTTGCCGACGGTGATCGCCAGGCCGATCAGCGCCGTGCCGACCAGTGCCGTGCTGAACCCGCCGACGGAGCGCAGCACGGTGCCCAGCAGCACGGTCGTCAGCGAGGCGGTGACCATCGCGGCCGTGCCCGCACGCGCCAGCAGCACGGAGGCCAGCGGCGTGCCGATCGCGAAGCACAGCACGGGGATGCCGGTCAGCAGCCCGGCGCCGGCCGGGCTGAGCGCAAGGTCGGCGCTCACGTCGCCCACCACGGGCGCCAGGGCCGTGATGGGGGCCCGCAGGTTCAGCGCGTAGAGGAGCACCGCCGACAGCGCCAGCCCTCGTGCCGCGTCACCGGCGTAGCCCGCGGGGCTGACCGGGCTGACGGGGCGGCCGGACGTCACGGGGAGTCGAACGGTGCGACGACCTCGCGCAGCAGGGCCGCGAGCCGGTCGCGGTCCTCCTCCTGGAGGTCACCGAGCAGACCACGCTCCACGTCGAGCAGGTCACTGAACGCCGCGTCGACCCGGGCCAGACCCTCCGCGGTGAGCTGCACGAGCACCCCGCGTCGGTCGTCCGGGGACGGCAGCCGCCGCACCAGACCGTGCTCGACGAGCCGGTCGATGCGGTTGGTCATGGTGCCGCTGGTCACCAGCGTCTGGGTCAGCAGGGCACCGGGGGACAGCTGGTAGGGCGTCCCGGCACGCCGCAGCGCGGACAGGACGTCGAACTCCCACGTCTCCAGCCCGTGCCGGGCGAACGCGCTGCGCCGGGCCAGGTCCAGGTGCCGGGCGAGCCGGCTGATGCGGGACAGGACGGTCAGGGGCAGCACGTCGAGGTCGGGGCGCTCGCGCTGCCAGGCGAGGACGATCCGGTCGACCTCGTCGCGCGCGCCACCCTCGTCCGGTGCCGCTCCTGCTGCCATGCCGAGAGATTACTCGACATCAACACAAGGTCCTGGGACCTGCGGGCTCCTCGGGTCAGGTCTCCCGGTTCAGGGCCGGGCGCCGCTCCAGGCCCACGAGCCCGTTCCAGGCCAGGTTGACCAGGTGCGCGGCGACGTCGGTCTTCTTCGGGCTGCGCGCGTCGAGCCACCACTGACCGGTGAGCGCGACCATGCCGACGAGCATCTGCGAGTACATGGGTGCGGTGCGCGGGTCCAGGCCCTGCTTCTTGAACTGGTCGGCCAGCAGGTGCTCGACCTGCGTGGCGACGTCGCCGATGAGGCTGGAGAACGTCCCGGTGGCCTGCGCGACGGGGGAGTCGCGCACCAGGATGCGGAACCCGTCCTCGGAGTTCTCGATGTAGCTCAGGAGCACCAGGGCCGTGCGCTCGAGCAGCACCTTGGGGTGGCCGCCACCCTCGAGGGCTCCGGTCAGGGCGCCGGTCAGCGCCTGGATCTCGCGGTCCACGACCACCGCGTACATGCCCTCCTTGCCGCCGAAGTGCTCGTAGACGACGGGCTTGGACACCTCGGCCCGCGCCGCGATCTCCTCGACGCTGGTTCCCTCGAACCCCTTCTCGGCGAAGAGCCGCCGGGACACGTCGAGCAGCTGGGCGCGGCGCTGCACCGCGGTCATGCGCGAGCGGGACGTGCGCTTGGTCTCGGTGGCCACGGTCCCATCATGCCGTGCTGCTGCTGGCAGACTGGCTGCCTCGCGTGCGCACCCCTGGGGCCGGGCACGCGGTCCGCCCTGGTGTAACGGCAGCACACAGGCCTTTGGTGCCTTGAGGTCCGGGTTCGAATCCTGGGGGCGGAGCAGCGGGGGGCAGGCCACAGCACGGACGCCGGGGCGCAGGTGCCCAGGTGCGTGACGTGCGTCACCGGCGCCCGGGTCGTCCGGGTGAGTGGTCCGTGACCGGCGGTAGAGTGCACCTGCGCACGATCCGCCGCCCGGTGACGGGCAGATCCGCGAGGAGCAGCCTCAGGTGACCACCCCTGGCACCCACCGTCCAGCCGCCGTCATCGTCCTCGCCGCAGGCGAAGGCACCCGGATGCGCTCGTCCACCCCGAAGGTCCTGCACGGGCTGGGTGGTCGGTCCATGCTCGGCCACGCCCTCGCGACCGCCCGGGCGCTGGAGCCGGCGCGCGTCGCGGTCGTGGTGCGCCACGAGCGGGAGCGGGTCGCCGAGCACGCCCGTGTGCTCGACCCCCAGGTCCTGCTCGTCGACCAGGACGACATCCCCGGCACGGGGCGCGCCGTCCAGGTCGCGATGACCGCGCTCGATGCGGCCGCCCAGGCCGGAGCGGCCAGCGCGGGCGACGGTCCGGGCGTGGTCGGCTCCGCTGCCGGCGCCGCGCTCACCGGGGCGGTCGTGGTGATCGCCGGCGACGTGCCGCTGCTCGACCCGGGCACGCTCACCGAGCTGCTGGCCGCCCACCACGCGGACGGCAACGCGGTCACGGTGCTCACCACCGAGGTCGAGGACCCGACCGGCTACGGCCGGATCCTGCGCGAGCCGGGCAGCGGTGACGTGCTGGGCATCGTCGAGGAGAAGGACGCCGACGACGAGCAGCGCACCATCACCGAGATCAACTCCTCGATCTACGTCTTCGACGCCGACGTGCTGCGCAGCGCGCTCGGTCGGCTCGACCAGGACAACGCGCAGGGCGAGGTGTACCTCACCGACGTGCTCGCGATCGCCCGTACCGACGGAGGCCACGTGCGCGCGCTGCGCACGGACGACCCGTTCGCGGTCGAGGGCGTCAACGACCGCGTGCAGCTGGCGGTGCTGCGCGCCGAGCTGAACCGCCGGATCCTCGAGGACTGGATGCGGGCGGGCGTCACGGTCGTCGACCCGGCGACCACCTGGGTCGACGTCGACGTGGACCTGGCCCCCGACGTCACGCTGCTGCCGGGCACGCAGCTGCACGGTGCGACGGTCGTCGCCTCGGGTGCCACGATCGGCCCCGACACGACCCTCACGGACGTCGAGGTCGGTCCCGGTGCCACCGTGGTCCGCACGCACGGCTCGCTCGCCGTGATCGGCGCGGACGCCAGCGTCGGCCCGTTCGCCTACCTGCGCCCGGGCACCGTGCTGGGTGAGCACGGCAAGATCGGCACGTTCGTCGAGACGAAGAACGCGACGATCGGCACGGGCTCCAAGGTGCCGCACCTGTCGTACGTGGGTGACGCGACGATCGGCGAGCACACGAACATCGGTGCCGCCTCCGTCACGGTCAACTACGACGGCGTGAACAAGCACCGCACCACGATCGGCTCGTACGCCCGCACGGGGGCCGACAACATGTTCGTCGCCCCGGTGACCATCGGTGACGGGGCGTACACCGGCGCCGGCAGCGTGATCCGCCGTGACGTGCCGGCCGGTGCGCTCGCGGTCAGCGCGGCCCCGCAGCGCTCCATCGAGGGGTGGGTCGCCCGTGCGCGGGCCGGCACGCCTGCTGCCGAGGCGGCGGCCCGGGCCGGCGGTCGGCGTGAGGAGTCGGAGCTGTCCCCGCAGGCGCGCGCCGAGCGCGAGCGTGCGGCCACCGCGGCGTCGGGGATCCCCGTCACACCGCCCCCTGTGCTGCCGGACCAGCCGGCACCCTTGCCCGACCCCGCCCCCCGGTCTGCCGGGACCGACCCGAAGGACCTCGCCCGATGACCGGGATCGTCTCCAACGACGGCGAGAAGCGTCTCGTCCTCGTGTCCGGCCGTGCTCACCTGGACCTCGCCGCCGATGTCGCCCGTGAGCTCGACATCGACCTTGTGCCGACCACCGCGTACGACTTCGCCAACGGGGAGATCTACACCCGTTTCGGGGAGTCGGTGCGTGGCTCGGACGCGTTCGTCCTGCAGTCGCACGCCTCGCCGATCAACCAGTGGATCATGGAGCAGCTGCTCATGGTCGACGCACTCAAGCGTGCGTCGGCGAAGACCATCACGGTCGTCGCCCCGTTCTACGGCTACGCCCGGCAGGACAAGAAGCACCGCGGTCGCGAGCCGATCTCGGCCCGCCTGCTGGCCGACCTGTTCCGCACCGCCGGCGCCGACCGCCTGATGAGCGTGGACCTGCACTCGGCGCAGATCCAGGGCTTCTTCGACGGCCCGGTCGACCACCTGTGGGCGATGCCGATCCTCACCGACTACGTGCGCACGCGCGTCGACACCTCCAACGTGGCCGTCGTCTCCCCGGACGCCGGGCGCATCCGGGTGGCCGAGCAGTGGGCGGCCAAGCTCGGCGGCAGCCCCCTGGCGTTCGTGCACAAGACCCGCGACATCCGCACGGCCAACAAGTCGGTCGCGAACCGGGTGGTCGGCGAGGTCGAGGGGCGCACATGCGTGCTCGTCGACGACCTCATCGACACGGCCGGCACGATCGCCGGTGCTGTGCGCGTGGTCATGGAGGCCGGTGCCAAGGACGTCATCGTGGCAGCCACGCACGGGGTCCTGTCGGAGCCCGCGAGCGAACGCCTGCAGGAGTGCGGTGCGCGTGAGGTGATCGTCACGGACACGCTGCCGATCGCCGAGGAGGCCCGGTTCCCGCAGCTGACCGTGCTGTCCATCGCCCCGCTGATCGCCCGCGCGATCCGTGAGGTGTTCGACGACGGTTCGGTCACGTCGCTGTTCGACGGCCAGTCCTGACCGCAACCGTGCGCCGGGACCTCACGGCCTGAGGTCGCCTGAGCCCGCTCGCGCCGCACGTGCGTGAGCGGGCTCACGCACGTCCGTGCACCTGGACGGGACAGCGGGGTTGGGGCGGCGCCCCGGTGCGGGTAAGATCGTCAGGTTGCCTCGGCGAGGGACGTCGGACGGTCCACCCGTGAACCGCGGGAAGACCCCCACGCTCCGTGATCGACTGGGCGGATGCCTCCGCGTGCCCGTCCTGCGCCCCGCGTCGAGGCCACCCGTCTCTGAGTCGCCATCACCATCACCGCTCGGTCTGCGCCCTCCGCAGCCGCGATCTTCTGGGAGTCACCGTGTCTGACGTCAAGCTCGCCGCCACCACCCGCACCGAGTTCGGCAAGGGCGCCGCCCGCCGTCTGCGTCGCGCCGACCAGATCCCCGCCGTCCTCTACGGGCACGGTGCCGACCCGGTGCACGTCGCGCTCCCGGGCCACGACACGATGCTGGCGCTCAAGCAGTCCAACGCGCTGTTCGAGATCGAGCTCGACGGCAAGGTCACGCTCACGATCGTCAAGGACGTGCAGCGCGAGCCCGTCAAGAACGTCATCGAGCACGTCGACCTCCTCATCGTGAAGAAGGGTGAGAAGGTCCAGGTCGAGGTGCCCGTGCACATCGTGGGCGAGTCGTACTCGGGCACGATCCACGTCGTCGAGACCCAGGCGCTGACCCTCGAGGCCGAGGCGACGCACCTGCCGCAGGCCGTCGAGGTCTCCATCGAGGGCCTGCGCGGCGGTGCCACGGTCGTCGCCGGCGACGTGACCCTGCCCGCCGGTGCCACGCTGGTCACCGACGCGGACACCACCGTCGTCGCGATCTCCGTGCCGCACGCCTCGGCCGACGACCTGGCCGCCGACGAGGCCGCCGCGTCGCTCGCCGCCTCGCAGTCGGCCGCCGCGCACGCCGAGGTCTGATCCTCCGCGACCTCAGGGTCGCCCACGCCGACGCCCGGTACCGTTCCGACGGTGCCGGGCGCTGTCGTCTGCGCCGACCGGTGGGTTCCACGGCCCCGCGGCCCGCACGTCAGGTCGCCCGACCGCCCGACCCGCCCCGACCCACGCCTGACCCGGCCCCGCGGCCGTGGCGGCACGACCTGCAGGAGTGAGGCATGAGCGAGCGTCCCTGGCTCGTGGTGGGGCTGGGCAACCCCGGTCCGCAGTACGCCGGGAACCGGCACAACGTCGGCCAGATGGTGCTGGACGAGCTGGCCCGTCGCACGGGCAGCACGTTCGGCGCCCGCGCCGGCGGCCTGCTGTCGCGTCGGCCGCAGGCGGTCGTCGCCGAGGCGCGTCTGGGCACCCTGCCCGGTGGGGCACCCGGTCCCCGGGTGGTCCTGGCCAAGCCCACCACGTACATGAACGTCTCCGGCGGTCCCGTGGTCGCGCTGGCGCGCTACTTCGACGTGCCGCCCGAGCAGGTCGTCATGGTGCACGACGAGCTGGACATCCCGTTCGCCGACGTGCGGCTGAAGATCGGGGGAGGCGAAGGCGGTCACAACGGGCTGCGCGACACCACCAAGGCCCTCGGCACCAAGGACTACGTGCGGGTGCGCGTGGGCGTGGGTCGCCCCCCGGGTCGCATGGAGGCGGCGGACTTCGTGCTGCACGACTTCGCCAAGGCCGAGCTCAAGGACCTGCCGTGGTTGGTCGACCGTGCGGCGGACGCCGTCGAGGCGGTCGTGGGCGAGGGGCTGGAGAAGGCGCAGCTGCGGTTCCACACCAAGGCCTGAGCGCAGCCCTGCGCGCACGTCGGAGCCGCTCTCACGCAGTTCTCACCCGCGTCCGGCGCCCCGATGCCCCCATCGGGTGATACATGGGGTGAAAACGGACAAACGGTGCATACATGGTGCACCTGGCGGCCATAGCCTCCGAGCGGAGACACACACCGCATTCGGGGGGATGCCCACCATGACGATCCTGGACGACCAGAGACGGGCTGCCGGTCAGCCCGTGGCGCCCAGTACGCCTGACCTCGTGATCGACCGCACGGTCGACACCGACGAGCTCGAGGCGCTCGCCGCCGACCGTCGCCGCACCGCTGCGGGCCCGCGCCTGTCGTGGGCCTCCGCGCAGCCCTTCGTGCGCCGGACCCGGCCCGAGGCGCCCGGCGAGAACCAGGTGCCGGGCTGGCGGGTGCTGGTCGGCGGCTACGTGCGCCGCGCGCTGCTGCTCGACACCGTGGCTGCCGTCGGCGCCGGGGTGCTCGTCGCAGTCGTCGCGGCGGCATCGGCCACGACGCTGACCTGGCTCGCCGTCACCGCCGCTGCGCTGCTCGTCCTCGTGGCCGTCTTCCGGGGCTACGACCGCCGTTCCGTCGGCAACGGGCCCGCCGAGTTCCAGGCCTTGCTGCGGGCCGGGCTGAGCGCCGCGGCGTTCGTCGCGCTGGCCAGCGTCGCGCTGGGGGTCACCCTGCCCCGACTGCCGGTCGGTGCGTTCCTGCTGCTGGTCACGCCGGCGGCGGCCCTCGGTCGTTACGTGCTGCGTCGACGGCTGCACGGGCGTCGGCACGAGGGTGTGGCGATGGCCCGCACGCTCGTGGTCGGCGACGCCGCCTCGGCGCACCGCCTGGTCACCGACCTGCGCAACGCCTCGCACCACGGCTACCGGGTCGTGGGCCTGTGCCTGCCGTCCGTGGACGCCACCCCGCCGCAGGACGGCGTGCCCACCCTGGGTGCCTACGCCGACGTGCCCCAGGTGGCCTACGACCAGCGGATCGACGTGGTGATCGTGACCGGGGGCGACCTCGCCGGGGACGCGTTGCGTCGCCTGTCGTGGGCCTTGGGTCGGGTCGGTGCGGACCTGGTCGTCGAGCCGGGTCTGGTCGAGGTGCTCGGCCCGCGCCTGCAGCTGCGGCCGACGGCAGGTCTGACCCTGCTCGAGGTCGAGACGGCTCCGCCCGGTGGGCGCCTGATCGCCAAGTCCGTGCTGGACCACGCGCTGGGTGCGCTCCTGCTGCTGGCGGCTGCGCCCGTGATCGCCGCGGCGGCGCTGGCCGTGCGGCTCAGCAGCCCGGGCCCGGCCTTCTACCGGCAGACGCGCATCGGTGTGGACGGCCGTCGGTTCACCATGTGGAAGCTGCGCAGCATGTACGTGGACGCCGACGCGCGTCGCGCCGCGCTGCTCGCCGACTCCGACCGCGACGGCCTCATGTTCAAGATGCACGACGACCCGCGGGTCACGAAGGTCGGCCGGGTGCTGCGCCGCTACTCCGTCGACGAGCTGCCCCAGCTGTGGAACGTGGTGCGCGGCGACATGTCGCTCGTCGGGCCCCGTCCGCCGCTGCCGGTCGAGGTCGACGCGTACCGGGACCAGGTGTTCCGCCGGCTGCGCGTGCGTCCGGGGTTGACGGGTCTGTGGCAGGTCAGCGGGCGTGCCGACCTGTCGTGGGACGAGTCGGTCCGCCTGGACCTGCGCTACGTGGACAACTGGTCGGTCGCCATGGACCTGCTGATCCTGTGGAAGACGGGCCGCGCGGTGCTCGGTTCGTCCGGCGCCTACTGACGCGTGGCGGCGCGTGCCGACGCGTGGTGGGCGGTCCGCCGTCAGCCGGTGGTCTCGACCAGGCGGAGCGTCCCGTCCTGCTCGACGTAGAGCTCACCGGTGACGGGGCACACCCACGTGCGGACCTGGGCGTCGGTGTCGTCGCCGGGCCGGGGCTCGAGCGGGGTGCCTGCCCGGCCCACCCAGCGCAACCGTCGTGCCGGCACCCCGGCCACGAGTGCGTGGTCGGGGACGTCGGTCGTGACGACGGCGCCGGCCGCCACCAGTGCCCACCGACCGATCGTCACGGGGGCCACGCACACCGCCCGGGCGCCGATCGAGGCGCCTTCGCGGACGGTGACGCCGACCGCGTGCCAGTCGTCGGCCGACTTCAGGGTGCCGTCGGGGTTGACGGCCCGCGGGAAGTAGTCGTTGGTGAACACCGCTGCCGGCCCGACGAACGCGCCGTCCTCGAGCACCGCGGGCTCGTACACCAGGGCGTGGTTCTGGATCTTGCAGCGGTCGCCGACGACCACGCCCGGCCCGACGTAGGCGCCGCGACCGATGATGCAGTCGCGGCCGACCTGGGCGTCCTCACGGACCTGCGCGAGGTGCCACACCTTGGTTCCGGCGCCGACGGTGGCGCGCGGGTCGACGTCGGCGCTCGGTGCGATGGTGGCAGCAGGCTCGGTCACGGGGTCCTCCGGTCGGCAGGTGCGGGCGGCGCTGTGGCGCGCAGGTGGTCGCATGCGCGGGCGCACCTGATTGTGCCGGGGTGGGCCGTGCGCGTCGACGGCGCGGTGCCACCCTCACCCGCTCGCCGTCCGGCGGCTGGGCGGGGCGGGTGATATCGGGGCCTGAGTGCCCCGGAGCGTCGGCGCGGCCCGTATCGTCCGTTATAGCCGCTTTGTCCGCGCGGCCATGAACGCCGGAGCCCCCCATGCACTCTCGTCCCCACCGCCGACTCGCCGCCGCTGTCACGGCGCTCGTCCTTGCGATCCCGGTCGGCGTCCTGGCGGTGGCTGTCCCGGCCTCCGCCTCGGACCCGTGCGCGGTGGGGGGCAACCCGATCGTCTGCGAGAACTCCAAGCCGGGCACCGATCCTGCCGTCTGGGACATCCAGGGTGCCGGTGACGAGTCGATCCAGGGCTTCGCGACGGCCATCTCGGTGAACGTCGGCGGGACGATCGACTTCAAGATCGACACCGCCGCCACCGCCTACACGATCGACATCTACCGGACCGGTTGGTACGACGGCCTCGGCGCCCGCAAGGTCGACACGGTCACGCCGTCGGCGGCGCTGCCCCAGGTGCAGCCGCAGTGCGTCACCGACGCGGCCACCGAGATCTACGACTGCGGCAACTGGGCGGTCTCGGCGAGCTGGCAGGTGCCGGCCACGGCCGTCTCGGGCGTGTACCTGGCGCACCTGAAGGACCCGGCCACGGGCGGCGAGAGCCACATCACCTTCGTCGTACGGGACGACGCGAGCACCTCGGACCTGATCTTCCAGACGTCGGACACCACGTGGCAGGCCTACAACACGTACGGCGGGTCGGACTTCTACCAGGGGGCCGCCAACGGCCGCGCCTACAAGATCTCCTACAACCGGCCCTTCGCCACACGCGCCGGCGTGGAGGCCCGCGACTTCTACTTCGGCAACGAGTTCCCGATGGTGCGCTTCCTGGAGCGCAACGGGTACGACGTGTCCTACCAGTCGGGCCTGGACACCGACGCGCGCGGGGACCTGCTGCTCAACCACCGCGTCTTCCTGTCCGTGGGGCACGACGAGTACTGGTCCGGACCGCAGCGGGCCAACGTCGAGGCCGCCCGTGACGCGGGCGTGAACCTCGCGTTCTTCAGCGGCAACGAGATGTACTGGCGCACCCGGTGGGAGCCGTCCGTCGCGGGCACCCCGACGGACGACCGCACGCTGGTGTCCTACAAGGAGACCTGGGGCGACGCGAAGATCGACCCCTCGCCGGAGTGGACGGGCACGTCACGCGACCCCCGGTTCGCCTCGGCGGCCAACGGTGGCGGCACGCCGGAGAACGCCGTCACGGGCACCATGTACATGGCCAACGACTCCGACCTGGCCCTGACGGTCTCCGCGGACGAGGGCAAGCTGCGTCTGTGGCGCGGGACCACCCTGGACTCGCTGGCGTCGGGGACGACGGCCACGCTGGCCGCGCACACCGTGGGCTACGAGTCCGACGAGGACCTCGACAACGGCTTCCGTCCCGAGGGTCTGATCCGCCTGTCGACGACGACCGGCGCGGTGAACTCCTACCTGCAGGACTTCGGCACGGTCGTGAAGTCCGGCACGACGACGCACCACCTGACCATGTACCGCGCGGCCAGCGGCGCGCTGGTGTTCTCCGCGGGCACGATCCAGTGGTCGTGGGGGCTGGACTCCGAGCACGACGGCAACGGTGCCGCCGCCGACCCGCGCATGCAGCAGGCCACGGTCAACCTGCTCGCCGACATGGGCTCGCAGCCCTCGACGCTGATGAGCAGCCTGGTCGCCGCGACGGCCTCGAGCGATGTCATCGCACCGGTCGTCCAGGTCTCCTCGCCCACCGAGGGCACGTCCCTGGCCAACGGCACCTCGGTGACGGTCACGGGGACGGCGAGCGACGTCGGCGGGCGCGTCGCCGGCGTCGAGGTGTCCGTGGACGGCGGGACCTCCTGGCACCCGGCGACGGGCACGACGGCGTGGACGTACACCGCGGTGCTCTCCGGCAACGGCGCCGTGCCGATCCTCGCGCGCGGCATCGACGACTCGGCGAACATCGGCCAGGCAGTCACCCGCACCGTCACCACCGCGTGCCCCTGCTCGATCTACGGCCAGAGCGTGCCCGTGGTGGCCGCCGTCGACGACTCCTCGGCCGTCGAGCTCGGGTTGAAGTTCACCCCGCAGGTCAGCGGGTTCGTCACGGCGATCCGCTTCTACAAGGGTCCGGGCAACGGCGGCACGCACCAGGGCCGGCTGTGGAGCGCAGCCGGTGCCACGCTCGCCTCCGTCACGTTCACCGGTGAGAGCGCCACGGGCTGGCAGACGGCGCAGCTGTCGACGGCGGTTGCCGTGCAGGCGGGCACCACGTACGTGGTGTCGTACACGGCACCGCAGGGCAGGTACGCCGCCCAGGCCGGCGCGTTCTGGTACACGGGCCGCGAGGCGAGCCCGCTGAGCGTCGCCGGCGGCTTCGGTGCCACGACATCGGGCGTCTACGCCAACGCGGGGCAGTTCCCGACGTTGAGCTGGGGCGCGTCGCAGTACTACGTCGACGTGGAGTTCTCCCCGTCCGACTCCACCCCGTTCACCGTGACCTCGCGGTGGCCGGTCGACGGCGCGACCGGGACCCCGCTCGGGTCGGTCGTGACCGCGCAGCTCTCGCGGGCGCCTGACGACGAGCACGTCACCATGACGCTCGCGGACGCCGGTGGCACGACCCTGGCCGGCTCGACGAGCTACGACGCGGCCACCCGCACGGCCACGTTCGTGCCCGACGGGTCGCTGGCACCCGAGACCACGTACACCGCGGCCGTGCAGGCCACGGCGGCCGGCCAGGCGCTCGGCGGGCAGTCGTCGTCGACCTTCACCACGGCCACCGCCGCCCAGTCGCCGGGCGCCTCGACGGTCACCCTGTACGACGAGTCCGCGCTGCCGGGGGTCCTGCAGGACGCCGACACCTCGGCCGTGACGCTCGGGGTGAAGTTCTCCAGCAGCGTGGCCGGCTACGTGACCGGCGTGCGGTTCTACAAGGGCCCGAACAACACGGGCACGCACGTCGGGGCGCTCTGGCTCGCCGGTTCCTCGACGCCGCTGGCGACGGCGACGTTCGGCACCGAGAGTGCCTCGGGGTGGCAGACCGTCACGTTCGGCAGCCCCGTGCACATCGACAAGGACACGCCGTACATCGCCTCGTACCGCACGAGCGTGGGCAGGTACTCGGCAACCGTCGGGGCGTTCTCCGGCCTGGGCGTGCAGCGTCCGCCGCTGTCGACCACGACCGACAGTGGTGCGTACACGTACGCGGACGGCTACCCGGGCTCGAGCTCCTCGACGAGCTACATGGTCGACGTGGTCTTCACCCGTGACCGCACGGCCCTGACCACGACGTCGCTGAGCCCGGCCGCCGGGCAGACGGCCGTGGACGTCGACGCGAGCGTCTCGGCGAGCTTCAACCTGGCTCTGACCGACGTGTCCACGCTCACCGTCAGTGCCGGGGGCAGCCCGGTGGCCGGTGCCCTCACGCGGTCCGACAGCGGGCGCACGATGACGTTCACACCGAGCTCGCCGCTGCCGGCGGGCACGCTCGTCACCGCCACCGCGGCCGGGCTGGCCTCGGGCAACGGCTCCACGGCCGACGACGTCGTGTGGACGTTCACCACGGCCGGGGCCGGGGGCTGCCCGTGCACGCTGTTCGGCGAGCGCGTCCCGTCGGTCGCCTCCGCGAACGACGGTGCCGCGGTCGAGCTGGGCGTCTCGTTCGTCCCGTCGGTGGCCGGCGCGGTCACCGGTGTGCGGTTCTACAAGGGCGCCGCGAACACCGGGACGCACACCGGCACGCTGTGGAGCTCGACGGGCACACAGCTGCGCACGGTGACCTTCGGCGACGAGAGCGCCAGCGGCTGGCAGACGGCGTCGTTCAGCTCGCCGTACACGGTCACCCCGGGCGAGACGTACGTGGTCTCGTACCTGGCGCCCCGTGGCGGGTACTCGGCGACCGCCGCGGCGTTCGCGGCGGACCTGACCGCAGGGCCGCTCACCGTCCCGGCCGCAGGCAACGGGCGGTACCGGTACGGCGGTGGGTTCCCCACGTCCACGTGGCAGCAGACGAACTACTTCGTGGACGTCGTGTTCGAGAACGCCCCGGCGGCGCCGCCCATGGTGGTGACCCGCACGCCGGGCACCGGTGCGACGGACGTCGCGGTGGGTACCGCCGTCAGTGCGGTCCTGTCGGCGTCGCAGTCCACGGCCGTCCCGACCGTCACGGTGAAGGCGAACGGTCAGCCGGTCGCCGGCCAGCAGCAGTACGTCTCGGGTTCGCGCACGCTGACCTTCCAGCCGACTGCCGCACTGCCTGCCGGGGCGACCGTGTCCGTGGTCGTCGCGGTCGACGGCCAGCCGGTCGAGGGTGGCTCGTGGTCGTTCACGACCACGTCGCAGGTCCCGGCGCCGGACCCCGTCTCGTTCTGGTCCGACACCGACGTCCCCACCTACGCGGCCTGGGACGACCCGGCCGCCGTGCAGGTGGGTACCCGGTTCACCACCAGCGCCGCCGGGACCGTCACCGCGATCCGCTTCTACAAGGGGCCTACGAACACCGGGACGCACACCGTGAAGCTGTGGGCGGCCGACGGGACGCTCCTGGCCGAGGCGCCGTCGACCTCGGAGACCGCCTCCGGGTGGCAGACGGTGCCCCTGGCCGCGCCCGTCGCGCTCGTGCCGGGCACGACCTACGTCGCGGCGTACCACTCCTCGAGCGGCCGGTACTCGGTCACCCCGAGCGGTCTGGCCGCGGCGCGCACGAGCGGCCCGTTGACCACGGCGGTGCCCGGCGGTGCCTACGTGTACGGCACCGGGCTGCCGTCGGGCACGTCGACCGCGTCGTACGGCGTCGACCTGGTGTTCACGCCTGCGGGCTGAGTGTCGGAGGTCCCCGCTCGTCCCCGGTTCCCCCCCCGCGTGCGGCCGGGCGTCCACCCTGGCACGGTGCGACGTAGGTCCGGTCGGGGGGCGGCCGATCGGCTGAATCGCCCGCTCAGGCGGGGTGAAAAGGCCGGGTATCGGCCGACATGTCCAGATCTGCTGTGAGACTGGACGTGTCGAACCACGAGTGGGGGAATGATGACCGACAAGCTGCGGGCAGCCGTGATCGGCGCCGGCTACTGGGGGCCGAACCTGGCCAGGAACTTCCGCACGAGCCCCGACTGGGACCTCGTGGCGGTGTGCGACCTCGACGAGGGGCGCGCACGGAAGGTGGTGGGCCCGCGGTCGACCGTCGACGTCGTCACCTCGGTGACCGAGCTGCTGGCCCGCGACGACGTCGACGCCGTCGCGATCGCGACCCCGGCACGCACGCATGCACCCATCGCGCTGGCCGCGCTCGAGGCCGGCAAGCACGTGGTGGTCGAGAAGCCCGTCGCCGACGGGGGCGTCGCCGCCCGGACGATGGTGGCGCGGGCCGCCGAGCTGGGCCGCGTGCTCATGGTCGACCACACGTTCTGCTACACGGCACCCGTGCTGAAGATGCGCGAGCTGATCGCCGAGGGCGCGCTCGGCGACATCCACTACGTCGACTCGGTGCGCATCAACCTCGGCATCGTGCAGCCCGACGTGGACGTCTTCTGGGACCTGGCGCCGCACGACCTGTCGATCCTCGACTTCATCCTGCCGGGGGGCCTCGTGCCGACCGGGGTCGCCGCGCAGGGCGCCGACCCGATCGGTGCCGGGCAGTCGTGCGTCGGCTACCTGACGCTGCCCTTGCCGGGCGGCGCGATCGCGCACGTGCACGTCAACTGGCTCAGCCCGACCAAGATCCGCCAGATGGTCATCGGCGGCAGCCGCCGCACGATCGTCTGGGACGACCTGTCGCCGCAGCAGCGGCTGACGGTCTACGACCGTGGCGTCGAGCTCGGGCAGCCGCTGCCCGACAAGGCCACGACGAACATCTCGTACCGGCTCGGGGACGCCTGGGCGCCCGCGCTGCCGGAGAAGGAGGCACTGGGAGTGATGGTGAGCGAGTTCGCGGCCGCGATCCGTGAGGGGCGCGCGCCCCGCACGGACGGGCACGCCGGTCTGCGCGTGCTCGACGTGCTGGAGGCCGCGGGCCGCAGCCTCGGTGACGGCGGCCGGCTCGTGCCGGTCGGCGCCGTGCCGGTCGGCGGTGCCGCTTGAGCGCGCTGGCGGGCGCCCGGGTCCTCGTCACCGGCGGTGCGGGCTTCATCGGCAGCCACCTGGTCGACGAGCTGCTCGACCACCACGACCCGGTCGAGGTCCGCGTGATCGACAACCTGGCGACCGGTCGGATGGAGAACCTCGAACGGCTCGGCAGCGACGGTCGGCTCCGGTTCGACCAGGCGGACCTGAGGGACGCCGACGCGCTGGAGCGTGCCCTCG
The DNA here is from genome assembly GCF_052036975.1 of Cellulomonas soli. GTDB lineage: Bacteria > Actinomycetota > Actinomycetes > Actinomycetales > Cellulomonadaceae > Cellulomonas > Cellulomonas soli_A. The sequence continues at coordinate 19,438 of NZ_JBQIAR010000003.1, read as the reverse complement.
ACGGCGTCGACGTCGTGCTCCACCTGGCCTGCCTGGGGGTGCGGCACTCGCTGCACGACCCGGTGGAGAACCACGAGGTCAACGCGGGGGCGACCCTCGGGCTGCTCGAGGCGGCCCGGCGGCACGACGTGCGCCGGTTCGTGCACGTCTCCTCCAGCGAGGTGTTCGGCACCGCGCAGTACGCGCCGATGGACGAACGGCACCCGACCTGGCCGGAGACGGTGTACGGCGGCAGCAAGCTCGCCGGCGAGGCGTACGCCCGGGCCGCGCACCGCACGCACGGCATGGCGACCGTCGTCGCGCGCCCGTTCAACACGTTCGGTCCGCGCAGCCACTTCGAGGGTGACTCCGGGGAGGTCCTGCCCCGCACGATCGTGCGCGCCCTGTGCGGCCTGCCGCCCCTGGTGTACGGCGACGGCACCCAGACCCGTGACTTCATGCACGTCAGCGACACCGTCCGGGGGCTCGCGGCGCTGGCCTCGTGCGACGCGGCGATCGGGCAGACGGTCAACCTGGGCTCGGGTCGCGAGGTCACGATCAACGACCTCGCGGAGGCCGTCGTCGCGGGGGCAGGACGCCCCGACCTGCAGACCGTCCATCTCGAGGCGCGCCCCGGTGACGTGCGGCGACTCATCGTGGACGGCACGTTCATGAAGGAGCTCACCGGCTTCGAGACCGAGGTCGTGTTCGAGGACGGCGTGCGCGACCTCGTCGCGTGGTTCGCCTCACGGCCGCAGACACCGCAGGAGATGCTCGCCCGGATCGAGGACCGCAACTGGGTGGGTTCCCCCGTGGCGACCGCAGCCGGGGAGGCCGCGCGATGAGCGACCGGATCGACGTCATGCGCCCGTGGCTCGGGCGGGAGGAGGTCGACGCGGTCACCGAGGTGCTGGCCTCCGGCTGGGTGGCGCAGGGGCCCCGGGTGGCCCGGTTCGAGGACGAGTTCGCGCGGGTGCAGCAGGCCGGGCACGCGATCGCCACGTCCTCGTGCACGTCGGCCCTGCACCTGGCGCTGCTGGTCGCCGGGGTGCACGCCGGCGACGAGGTCGTGGTGCCCTCGTTCTCGTTCGTCGCCACGACGAACGCGCCCGTGTACGTCGGCGCGACCCCGGTGTTCGCCGACGTCGACCTGGCCACCGGCAACGTGACGGCGCAGACCGTCGAGGCGGTGCTGACCGAGCGCACCCGCGCGGTGATCGTCGTCGACCAGGGGGGTGTGCCGGTCGACCTCGACTCGATCCGTGCCGTGACCGACCCGCGCGGCATCGTCGTGATCGAGGACGCGGCGTGCGGAGCCGGCTCCACGTACCGCGGCCGACCGGTGGGTGCGGGCGCCGAGCTGACCGCGTGGTCGTTCCACCCGCGCAAGGTCATCACCACGGGCGAGGGTGGGATGCTCACCACGTCGAACCCCGAGTGGGCCGTCCGAGCCCGCCGTCTGCGCGAGCACGCCATGAGCGTCTCGGCGGCGGACCGGCACGCGAGCGTCCTGGCCCCGGCCGAGCAGTACCTCGAGGTGGGCTACAACTACCGGATGACGGACCTGCAGGCCGCCGTCGGGATCGTGCAGCTGGGCCGGCTGCCGGAGATCGTGGAGCGCCGCCGCCAGATCGCGGCGACCTACGCCAAGCAGATCGCCGAGCTGGAGGGCCTGCGGCCCGTGACCGACCCGGCGTGGGGCACGTGCAGCTTCCAGTCGTACTGGGTCGAGGTCGGACCGCAGTACCCGGTGGACCGCGACGGGCTGCTGGCCCACCTGGCCGCGGCGGGCGTCTCGGCGCGCCGCGGGATCATGGCCGCGCACCGTCAGCCCGCGCACGCCGCGGTGCCGCACGGGCCGCTGCCGGTGACCGAGCACCTCACGGACAGCACGCTGATCCTGCCGGTGTTCCACCAGATGTCGGAGTCGGAGCAGTCGCGGGTCGTCGACGCGCTGCGCACGGCCGGGCGCGGGGCCTGATCATGGCGCCGGCGCTGCTGCTGGTCGCTGCGAGCGGTCTGGCCCGTGAGGTCCTGGCGTGCCTGCGCACGCACGCGATCGCCCCGGTGCTGGGCTTCCTCGACGACAGCCCGGCCCGTCAGGGCACGCTCGTCGACGGCGTCCCGGTGCTCGGCCCCCTGGAGGCCGTCCGGGACTACCCGCACGCCGAGCTGCTGGTCTGCACGGGCAGCGGCGCCGCCCGTGAGCAGATCGTGGAGCGCCTGGTCGCGCTGGGCGTCGGACCGTTGCGCTACGCGACGCTGGTGCACCCGCGGGTCGAGGTGCCGGCGGGCTGCGAGGTCGGTGCGGGATCCATCGTGCTGGCCGGCGTGGTGCTCACCGCCGACGTGACGATCGGTGAGCACGTGGTCGTCATGCCGAACGTGACGTTGACGCACGACTGCGTGCTGCAGGACTACTCGACGGTGTGCGCCGGGGTGGCCCTGGGCGGCAGCGTGGTCGTCGGGCACGGCGCCTACGTGGGCATGAACGCCTCGGTGCGTCAGACGGTGCACGTGGGCTCGTACGCGACGCTCGGCATGGGTGCGGTGCTGCTCACCGACCAGCCGGACCACGAGACATGGGTGGGTGTGCCCGCGAGGGCGAGGGGTCCGCGTACCGCGCCGACCCCGGACGGGGCGGCACGGACGCCGCACGTCCAGGACAGCAGGCCGACCGGGGTTCCCGCGGCCACGATCGAAGGAGGGGCGGTCGCCCGATGAGGATCCCGCTGGTTGACCTGGGGGCGCAGCAGCGCGAGATCGGCGACGAGGTGAAGGCCGGCCTGGACGAGGTGTTCGGGGCGACGGCCTTCATCGGTGGCCCGGCCGTCGCACGGTTCGAGCAGGCCTACGCGCAGTACGTCGGCGCCACGCACTGCGTGGGTGTCGCCAACGGCACCGACGCGATCGAGCTCGCCCTGCGAGCCGTCGGCGTGCAGCCCGGTGGCGAGGTGATCCTGCCGGCGAACACGTTCATCGCGACCGCCGAGGCGGTCTCCCGGCTGGGCGGTGTGCCGGTGCTGGTCGACGTGGACCCCGTCCACCTGCTGATGGACCCCGCTGCCGTGCGTGCCGCGGTCGGCTCGCGTACCGCCGCGATCGTGCCTGTGCACCTGTTCGGGCAGCTGGCCGCGGTCGAGGAGATCGGCAAGATCGCCGCCGACGCAGGTGTGCCGATGGTCGAGGACGCCGCGCAGGCCCAGGGTGCCCGCCGGGACGGTCGCGCCGCGGGGTCGTTCGGCCTCGCCGCGGGGACGAGCTTCTACCCGGGCAAGAACCTGGGGGCAGCAGGTGACGCCGGTGCCGTGACCACCTCGGACGGTGAGGTGGCGCGCGCCGTGCGGGTGCTGGGTGCCCACGGGTCCGCCGCGAAGTACGACCACGAGGTCATCGGCATGAACTCCCGGCTGGACACCGTCCAGGCCGTGGTGCTCGAGGCGAAGCTGCGTCGCCTGGAGGCATGGAACGAGGCCCGCCGGACCGCTGCCGCCCGCTACGAGGCGCTGCTGGCCGACGTCCCCGGGGTGAGCACGCCGAAGGTCGTGCCCGGCAACGAGGACGTGTGGCACCTGTACGTCGTCCAGGTCGACGAGCGTGACCGGGTGCTCGCCGAGCTCAACGAGGCCGGGATCGGTGCGGGCATCCACTACCCGACGCCGGTGCACCTGACCGGCGCGTACGCGCACCTGGGCCACGGCGTCGGGGCGTTCCCCGTCGCCGAGCAGGCCGCAGGTCGCATCCTGTCGCTGCCGATGTTCCCGCACCTGACCGTCGAGCAGCAGGAGGCGGTCGTCGACCGTCTCTCGCAGGCGGTGCGCGGGTCGCGCGGATGACGATGACGGTGACCACGCACCGTCGTCCGCGGGTGTCCGTGGGCATCCCGTTGCACAACTACGAGCAGTACCTCGAGGAGTGCGTCGCCTCGGTGCTCGCGCAGGACGGCGTGGACGTCGACATCACGATCATCGACGACGCCTCGACCGACGGCAGCCTCGCGCTCGCCCGGCGGTGGGCGGCGGCGGACCCACGCGTGGCCGTCCGCGTGCACGAGACGAACCACGGGCACATCGCCACGTTCACCGAGGCGCTCGCCGTCGGTGACGCGCCGTACGTGCTGAAGATGGACGCCGACGACGTGCTGCCGCCCGGTGCGCTGCGCCGCTCGCTCGCGCTGATGGAGGCGCACCCGGAGGTGGCGTTCTGCTACGGGTACGCGCAGCGGTTCCAGGGCGCCACCCCTGTCGGTACCCGCACGGCCGTGCGGCGGTGGTCGGTGTGGTCCGGGCCGGAGTGGATCGAGCGTCGCGTGCGCCGCGGCCACAACGTGATCCTGCAGCCCGAGGTGGTCATCCGCCGCAGCGCGCTGGCGCAGGTCGGCGGGCACGACGTGCGGGTGGCCGCCGCGTCCGACCTGCACCTGTGGCTGCGCCTGGCGTCCGTGGGCTCCGTCGCGCGCATCGACGGCCCCGTGCAGGGCCTGTACCGGGTGCACGGCTCCAACATGCACTCCACGATGCACGGCGGGTTCTGGCGGGACCTGCAGGCGCGGGCCGACGCGTTCGCGTTGTTCCTGGACGAGCAGGGCGACCGCCTGCCCGACCTCGAGCGCACCCGCGCCACCTTGGCGCGCACGCTGGCTCGCGACGCCCTGCGGCTCGTCCAGCGCGACGCCGAGGGGCGCATCGAGCTCGAGGTACCCGCGCAGCAGTTCCTGGACTTCGCCCGCGCCACCGACCCGACGATTGAGCGCAGCGCCGCCTGGCGCCGTACGTGCCGCGCCGACGGCACCGTGCGGACCGGCCCCGTCGGCGCCCTGCTGCGCGACCTCGAGGACAAGGCACGCTGGCGCGTGTGGCGTCGGTACGGGCTGTGAGCGGTGTGACGGCCCCGACCACCGGCAGCAGCCCGGCCTCGGCCACCGGCGCGGCGCTGCTGCCGGCCCGGCCGCGCCTGCTGTTCCTGCGGCAGGACCGCGCCGACCTGCCGGCGTTCGTCCTGCAGCACCTCGACGAGCACCTGCGGGCGCTGCAGGCGCAGTTCGACGTGACGCTCGTGGACGGTGCGTGCGACTACGACCGGGTCTGCGACGAGCACCGGCCCGACCTGACGCTCATCGAGTCCGGGGTGTACGCCCGCCGCGAGCGCCGGATCGACAACACGCACACGCATCCCGACGTGCCGCGCCTGGGCCTGATCAACGCCGACGCGTACTGCCAGACTCGCTCGGTGTTCCTGTCCGACATGGAGCGCTGGGGTGTCGAGACGTACTTCACCATCTCGATGGTGATGCGCGAGCGGATGCCCGAGGTCGCCGACCGCCTGTTCGTGTGGCCCAACTTCGCCGATCGCACGCTGTTCCGCACGTACGAGCAGGAGCGGCCCACGCCGTTGCTGCTCACCGGCAGCCAGCAGTCGAACTACCCGTGGCGGGTGCGGGTCACCGCGCTGCTGCAGGAGAGGTTCGGTGTCGAGCAGCAGCACCACGCGGGGTGGTTCGACGCCCGCACCTCGGCAGGCATGATCTCCGGCGAGGCGTACGCGCGGTCGCTGAGCGCCGCGCAGATCGTGCCGACGTGCGGCACGATCGCGCACGAGCTGGTCCGCAAGCACCTGGAGATCCCGGCGGCCGGCGCGTTGCTGCTCACCGAGCGCACCCTCGCCGTCGAGCAGGCCGGGTTCGTCGACGGCGTCTCGTGCGTGATGGCCGACGAGCACGACGTGGTCGACAAGGTCGCCCACCTGCTGGAGCACCCCGACGAGCTGGCCCGCATCGCGGCGGCCGGCCAGGCGCTGGTGCACGAGCGGCACGACCTGACCATGCGTGACCAGATGCGCCAGTGGTTCGAGCTGCAGCAGCAGGCGCAGCCGGGGCAGCGGATCGAGCAGCCCGACCCGTTCGGCCCGATGGTGCTCGTGCCGGTCGGTGGGGCGTCCGCCGCCGTGGCCGAGCCGCCGACCCCGCACGCGCGTGACCTGGTGCTGCTGGCGCGAGGCCGGGCCGAGCTGGCCGACGGGCGCCCGCAGCAGGCCGAGGCGACGTTCGGCGAGGTGCTCGCGCTGCACCACATGCCCGAGGGCACCCGGGGCACCGCCCTGGCGCTGCTGCGGCAGGGCCGCGCGGAGCAGGCTGCCGGCTGGGCGTGGGAGTCGATCGAGCAGTCCGTGCGCCGGCACCTGGCCTACGACCCGGACCCGGTGGACTGGGCGACGTGGGTGCGTGTGCTGCTGTGCCAGGGCTCGCTGCGGCGGGCCGCGGACGCCGCCGGGCGGTTCCCCGACATCGACCACCGTGAGCTGCGCCGCATGCGGGCCGTGGTGAGCGCACTCGGGGGGCGGCGGTCCGCGAACGGACCGGTCCGTGCGCGCTCCTCGGTGCACGCCGTCCCCGCGCTCACGTGGGATGCGTGGCTGGCGGAGCTCTCCGCCGACCTGGTGGCCGGTGGCCACCTGGCGTTCGCCGCGCGGGTGCTCGCCCTGGGTGCGGCGGGGGAGCCCCCGTCCCGGCCCGTGGGCGCACCGGCACCCGCGCGGGCCCGTCGCCGCTCCCGCGAGCTGCCGCGTGAGCTGCGCCGTTCGCCGCTGCGGTTCGCCCGACGCCGGCTGCAGGCGTTGACCGGTCGCTGGAGCCGACGATGAGCGGCATCGACCCGGCGACCCCGCTGGTCACCGAGGTCCCCGCAGGCCCGGGGAGCACCGACGACATCGGGCGGCGTGCCGCGTCCGGGGTCCTGTGGATGACCGCGCAGAAGTGGCTCATGCGGTTCTCCGGCCTGGCGACCGTGGCGATCCTCACGCGCCTGCTCGGTCCCGAGCAGTTCGGTCTGGTCGCGGCCGCCTCGACCGTGGCGCCGATCGTGTACCTGTTCTCCGACCTGGGGTTCTCGGCGTACATCGTGCAGGCCGACACGGTCGACGAGCGGCGGCTGAGCACCGGCTTCTGGTTCTCCACGATCGTCGGCGGGCTGATGTGCGGGGGCCTGCTGCTGTTCGCACCCGTGCTCGCCGACCTGTTCCACCTGCCCGACCTGGTCGCCGTGCTGCGGGTCATGACGATCTCCATCGGGTTCGTCGTCGTCACCTCGATCCCGTACGCGCTGATGCGCCGCCGCATGCAGTTCCGCGCACTGGCCGTGCAGGGCGGCATCGCTGCGCTGCTCGCGCAGGTCGTCGCGGTCGTCACCGCGCTGGCCGGCATGGGGGTGTGGGCGCTTGTCCTGCAGCTCATCGTGGCGCAGGGCGTCTCGGCCGTGCTGGCGTGGATCTGGGCCCGCTGGCGGCCGCGACTGCTGTTCTCGACCCGCGACTTCGTGGCGATGGCCCGGTTCGGCCTGCAGGTCGTCGGGGTCGACGTCATCGCGATGCTGCGCTCGTGGGCCGAGACCGCGATCGTCGTGGCGTCGTTGGGGGCGACGGGTCTGGGCTACCTGAGCATCGCCCAGAAGCTGATCCAGGTGACGCAGGACATGAGCGCGGCCGCCCTGCTGCCCGTGGCCACGGTCGTGTTCGCCCAGGTGCGCTCGTCGGCGAGCCGCCTGCGCACGTCCTACCTCAAGGCCCTCGGGGTCTCGTACGCGGCGGTCGCCCCGGTGATGACGGTCGTCGCGGTGACCGGTCCTGTGCTCGTGCCGCTGATGTTCGGCGAGGGCTGGGGGCCCAGCGTCCAGGTCGCCCAGGCGCTCGCGCTCGCGGCGATCCTCACCCTGGGCGCGATGCTCGACCACGGTCTGTTCTACGGCGCGGGCAAGCCGGGGCGCTGGCTCGTCTACGCCGTCGGGATCGACGTCCTGACCGTCGCCACCACCGCCTGGGCGGTCCGCTGGGGGCTGACCGGCATCGCCGTGGGCTTCGTGGGTGTGGCTGCTGTGGCCACCGCCGTGCGCTGGGTCCTCGTCGGCCGCCTGATCGGCGCCCCGGCCCGGACCGTCGCCCGGCCGTTCGGGGGTGTCGCGGTGTGCGTGGCGCTGTCCGCCCTGGCCGGCGCGGGCGTGGCGCGTGCCACGGACGGTCTGCCGGCGATCGTCGAGGTGGGGCTCACCGGTCTGGTGATCGGCGTCGTGCACGTCGTGGCCGTCCGGTTCCTCATGCCGAGCACGGCCCGTGCCGTCGTCGAGATGCTGCCCGGTCGGGTTCGTGGTCCGCTGCTGCGTGTGACGGGTTGGGCTCCGGCCCGCGAGGAGGAGAACGCATGAGCACCCTGGGTGGCCTGTCGGCCCGCGCCCGGTCCTTCGTCGACGCCCGGTCGGTGAGCACCCCGGCCCTGGGCCTGCTGGCCGCGGTCCGTCCGGTGCACCTGCGTCCCCGGGTGCGGGTGCCGGCCGGGCAGGCGGCTCCGCTGACCCGGCGGCCGAGCGTCTCGGTGATCATCCCCTGCTACAACTACGCACACTTCCTGCCCGGGGCGGTGCGCAGCGCGCTCGACCAGGACGGCGTGGACGTGCAGGTGATCGTCGTCGACGACTGCTCGACCGACGGCACGCGTCGCGTCGCGCACGGCTTCGCCGACGAGGACCCGCGGGTGCTGCCCGTCGACAACGACGTGAACCTCGGTCACGTACGGGCGTTCAACCGGGGGCTCGAGCACGCCACGGGCGAGTTCGTGGCCCGCCTGGACGCCGACGACCTGCTGACCCCGGGGTCGTTGGCGCGGGCGTGCGCACTGTTCGACGCCGCGCCCGAGGTCGGGCTGGTCTACGGGCACCCCCGGCACTTCGTGACGTCGGTGGCCCCGCCGGCGCAGGTCGGCAAGATCGGTTCGACGGTGTGGGCCGGTCGGGACTGGTTGGCCGAGCGTTGCCGGGTGGGCGTCAACTGCATCACCACACCCGAGGCGGTGGTGCGGGCCTCGGTGATCGACCAGGTCGGGCCGCTCGACACCCGGCTGGGGTACGCCCAGGACATGGAGATGTGGTGCCGGGTCGCCGCCGTCAGCGACGTCGGTCGTGTGGACGGGGCCGACCAGGCGCTGCACCGCGACCACGCGGGGTCGATGAGCGCGACGGACGGATCGGGTGCGCTGCTGGACCTGCGGGAACGCGCGACCGTGTTCGACGTGGTGTTCGGTGGACCCGGCGGCGACCTGCCCGATGCGGCAGCGCTGCACGCCACGGCACGGCGGACGTTGGCCCGGGAGGCCGTCGACACGGTGCACCGGATGCTCGACCGCCCGGGGGCGCAGGCCGACGACGTGATGGCGCTGGTCTCGTTCGCGAAGGAGACCGACGCGGGGGTGCTCGACGAGCGGCGCGGGCGCGCGCTGCTGCGTCGGTTGGAGCAGGCCGGGCCGGTCTCGCACCGGGACCTGACCTCGTCGCTGGTCGGGTACTGGCGTTCGGCGCTCGGTGAGCTCGACTACGTGCGCTGGACGTACCGGGGCATCTGAGCCTGCGCCGCGGTCGGCGGCGCACCCGGCAGGGTCAGGTCTCGGTGGCGGGCACCGCGAGGGCGTGGTCGCCGAGTCCGAGCACGTCGAGGAACGCACGCGCCCGCGCGTCCCAGCTCTGCCCGTGCGCGTACGCGCGCCGCCGGTCGGCCAGGGCGGGGTCCGCCTGGGCCGCCAGCGCCGCGACGGTCGCCGCGGCCATCTGCGCGGGCCCGTCGGCGAGCGTGACCAGGTCGGCGGGCAGCTCACGGGCGGCGGGCAGCCCGGTCGTCACCACGGCACGCCCGGCAGCCAGGTACTCCAGGGTCTTCAGCGGGAAGCTGCTGCGGTTGAACGCCGTGTCGGCGTACGGCGTGAGCCCCACGTCGATGACCCGCAGGTAGCCGGGCAGGTCCTCGAACGGGCGCCGACCGGTGGCCTGCACGTTCTCGCGGGCCAGCAGCCGGGCCAACCGGTCCGTGGCGAACCCGGGTTGCACCGGCCCCACGAGCAGCAGCGACACCCCGGTGTCGGCCACGGCCTCGAGCACGGACACGTCGATCCGGTCGGAGAGGTGCCCGACGAACCCTGCGACGGGACCGGGCAGGTGCACGTCGGCGGCCGGGGTCGCCTCGTCGACGTGCGCGAAGTGGGCCGGGTCGCACCCGTTCGGCACGACCGCGACCTGCGCGCACCGGTCGCGCCACAGGTCGGCCAGGTGACCGGTGACCGTCACGACGAGGTCCGCCGCCGCGAGCTGCGCGTCCTCGCGCCGCCGCAGGTAGTCGGCCGACAAGCCCATCAGGTCGGCGCCGGCCACCCAGTCGTCGGTGCCCCACAGCACCCGCAGCGCATCGGGGCAGGCACCGAGCACGTCGTCGAGGGACGCCGCCACCAGTGCGTGCACGTCGCCACCCGTGCGACGCACCGCGTCCCGGATCGCGTGCCGGGTGGCCGCGGCGGCGGCGACCCGCAGGCCCGGCCTGCTCACCCCCGGCGGGGCCAGCGGCGTCACCCGCGTCAGGCCGGGCCGCGCCTGCGCGACCCGGGGGCGCAGCCCACCGGCCCGCAGGTGCGGTTTGCGCAGCGGGGTCAGGTACGAGACCGGCGGGTCCACGAACAGCACCGGCACGTAGGCGGACAGGGCCACGGCCAGGTGCTTCTCGGACATCCACGCGTCGTCCCAGGACACCCCGGAGGCGAGCACGACCAGCGGCCCGCGTGCCTGCGGTACGGGCCCGCTCACCGATGCCTCACACCGTGCGGGTGCCGTGCACCACCGGAGCTCGACGTGCCGCGGCCCGCCACTCCGGCCAGTCGGGCAGCGCTGGGCAGGGGAAGCGCCGTGGTCAGCACCGAGTCCTGCACCGCGCGTCCGGCGGCGGTGAGCCGCCGCAACGCCGTCACGCAGCCGATCGCGAAGAACATGACCCCGGCGACCTGCGGGAACCCGAACGCGTCGAAGGTGGCCAGGGCCAGTGCGGCGGCGGCGATGCATGCCGCGAGCGCGCGGGCCAGGCTGCGGTCGACGGCCTCGGGAAGGGCCGAGCTCATCCGGAAGATGACCACCAGTGCGGTGACGAGCAGGCCGAGGAACGCGAGGGTGCCCACCACTCCCGTCTCGATCAGCAGGCCCAGGTACTGGTTGTCGAGGATCCGGTAGGAGGGCAGGAACGTCGAGAACCCCCGCCCGAACACCGGGGCGCGTTCGATGAACTGCAGGGCGAGGTCGTAGCTGTCGGTGCGCGACTGGGCGCTGTCATCCTCCGAGATGCCCGTGAACAGGCGGATCATGGTCCCGAGCATCCCGGGGATCGCCACGTACACCGCGCCGAAGCCGGCCACGACGGCCGCCATCGCCCACCACCGCCGCCGCACGGGCCAGCTCGGCAGCAGCACGGCCAGGACGACCACCAGACCGAGCAGCGCGGAACGGGACATGGTGATCGGCACGGCCGCGCCGATCGCCACCACCGGTGCCCAGCGGGCGAACCGCGACCGGTGGGTGTCGGACAGGGCGAAGTGCAGGGCCAACGGCAGCACCATCACCATCAGCACACCGAACTCGATGGGGTGGGTCGAGGTGCCCGCGGCGCGCGCGAACCCGTTGCGGCCGTACACGCTGTTGAGCGTGGTGTTGGCGGACAGCCCGGGGATCACGATCAGGTCGACGTACGCCTTCTCGGTGAAGAACTGCAGCACCCCCAGCGCCCCGGCGATCCCGGCCGCGCCGACGAGCGCCCGCAGCACACGGTCGAGCCGACCGCGGTGCGCGAACCCGTCACCGGCGAGCATCACGAGCCCCCACCAGGACAGCACCAGCAGCATGCCGCGGTCGGACGCGCTGAGCTCGAGCGCGTCGATGGGGCGCATCGCGGCGGCGACGTAGCTGGCCATCATCCCGGCGACGAACACGGCCATGGCGGTACGGACGGGCTGCGCCGGCCGCAACGTGGTGCGCGACCGGTCCAGCTGCACGGCCAGCCACCAGGCGCCGGCCGCCAGGCCGAGGATCTGCGCGGGTGTCCCTGCCGCTCCGAGGGGCGCGAAGACCAGGTTCGCCGGGACGAGCATGACGGTGAGCACCCACGCCAGCAGCAGCACCCCGGCGTCGACGGATCGCCGCACCACCGGGGCGCGCGGGCCTGCAGGTCTGGCCATGATGGCGACCGGTCAGCGCGACTTCGAGCGGTTGCCGACGAACCCGGGGGGCACGGGGGCGGTGCTGCCCTGCGTCGGCTCAGGCCGGGCGGCGGCGGGTCGTGCCGGTGCGCCGGGCTGCTGTCCGGGGGTCGGGCGCGGATGGGGCCGCGGCTCGGCAGGGGAGCCGGTGGCGGGCGCATGCGGTGCCGTGCCCTGCGTGGGCACGGGGGGTGTGGTGGGCGCGCCGCCGATGGCGTGCGGGCTGCCGGGCGTCGGCGTGCCCGGTGCCACGTGACCTGCGGAGGTGACGCTGCGTCCGCCCCGACGTCGTTCGAGGCCGCGCCGCACGAGCAGGCCGTCGACCGCGTAGGTGAGGAACACGGTGAGCGCCAGGCCGCCCACGAGGCTGACGAGCAGCGCGCGGATCTGGGTCTTGGTCGAGGCCTCCGGCAGGTCGTCGCGGGTCACCACGGTCATCTTGATGAACGAGCTGGTGGGTGCCTCGACGTCGGCCTGGAGCTGCTCGAGCATCGGGGGCATCGCGGCGAGCACGTCGTCCAGCATCGCGATCGCGCCGTCCGGGTCGGTGTCCGTGACCTCGACCACGAGCACCGGGCCGCTGGAGGAGGTGTCGCGGATGACCACGAAGTCGCCGGTGCCCTCGGGTGGGGCGAGGTCGGCGTGCGCCTGGCCGTCGTTGAGCGCCCTGGCCAGGACGTCGGCGGCCGGCTGCAGACCGTTGAGGCCGAGGTACGGGTTGCCGGTGTCGCCGACGACGACCTCCGGCGGGACCAGCAGCACCGAGGCGCGGGCGACCTGCTCCGCGGGGACCAGCGAGACGACGTAGGCGGCACCGGCGGCGGTCAGCACGACGCCGACCAGCACGAGCCACCATCGTCGCCGCAAGCCGGCGAGGATCTCGGACAGGTACACGACCACCTCGCAGTTCTCGCTCGACTTCGCCCGTTTGCCTGTCGATCGTCCGGTTCGCCCCAGCATAGGCTGGGCCCTCGGGCCTGCTCGTGGGCCGGCGGGGTGAACATTGGGGCGGCCGTGACGATCTGGGACCTCTTGGTCACCATGTGGCGCCAGCGCCTGGCGGTGCTGGTCTGCGCCGCGCTGTCGCTCGTCGTGCTGCAGGCGGTCGCCACGGAGCAGCAGGTCTACAACGGTCGGGTCAGCGTGATGTTCCTCGCCCCCAAGGACGCGCCGGGCAACGCCCTGGCCAGCACCACGGCATCCCTGGTGAGCATGGCGGGTGTCGTGTCCCGGGCGGCCAACGGGCCGCACGACGCCCCCCGCACCGTCTCGGCGGAGATCACGCTGGCGTCGATGGGGGTCGGTTCGGGCTGGAGCATCCGCCAGCCGAACGCGGGTGGCCAGTGGGAGACCCGGTACGAGGACCCGGTGCTCGACGTGCGTTCGACGGGCGCCAGCCTTCAGGAGGCCCAGGCGTCGATGACGGAGGCGCTCGAGCGGATCGACACCGAGCTCACGCTGCTGCAGGACGCCGAGGACGTCGCCCCGCAGCTGCGGATCCGCACCGAGCTGAGCCCGCAGGAGCCGGCGTTCACGGCCCAGCAGGGGTCCCGGATGCGGGCGTTGGCGATCGCCGGTGTGCTGTGCGCGATCGCGACGGGTGCCGTGGCGCTCGGTGTCGACGCCGTGCGCTCGCGGACGCCGAACCGGCACGGCGCCGACCGGTCGCGCTCACGCCGAGGGCACCGGCGCGCACCCGTACCCGTCTGAAGCCTGGGCTCGCAGCGCTCAGTGGCCGAACCAGGCCGTGCGGCGCGCACCACCGTCGCGCACCAGCTCGGCGACGGTGACGGGGGACCATCCTCGTGCGGTGACGTCGTGCAGCACCTGCCGTGCCATCGCCACCCGGTCGAACGACGTGCTCACGGGTTCGCCGGCGGGCCCGGGCTCGACGCGTTCGTGCAGCAGCAGGATCCCGCCGCCGCGGAGCCGCTCGGTGGCCGTCGCGGCGACCTCGGTGGCGGGACGGTCCACCCAGTCGGCCGCGTCGGCGGACCACACGACGACCTCGAGCCCGGCACGGCGGGCGGCGACCCAGCTGGCGGGCGTCTGCTTGCCGTACGGGGGTCGGTAGCGCGTCACGGGCGCACCGGTGAGGACCTCGAGGCGGTGGCGTGCGTCGCGCAGCATCCGGACCGCGTCGGTGTGCCGCCACGACGTCAGGGGGCGGTGGTCGATGCCGTGCAGGGCGATCTCGTGGCCGCGGTCGCGGATCGCGCGGACCAGGTCGGGGTGCTGCTCGGCCTGGCGGACCAGCAGGAAGAACGTGCAGTGCACGCCTTCCTGCTCGAGCAGGTCCAGCAGGGGGGCAGTCGTCGACGCATCCGGCCCGTCGTCGAAGGTGATCGCCACCCGGTCGGTGCGCCGACCGCCCGCCACGGAGCCGAGCACCGGCCCCAGGACGGCGTCGGCGGCGCGGCGGGCGCCCGTGCGGGCCCATCCCGGCAGACGGCTGCGTGCACTGCTCACGTGCGGGGCTCCTGGTTCCTGGTGCGGGTGCGGGTGCAGGTCAGGGCAACCCTGGCACGTCGGCGGCGTGTCCGGCGCCCGGCGTCGGTGCACGGTCACCCCGGTGAGCGCGCTCCTGGGCTTGCCGGGCCCGGAACACGCTGACCTAGGATGGCCGTGGCCGGGCGATATCTGCCGGTCTGACAGGTTCGCCCGGTTCCCGGAACGACGCCCGCGGGCGTCGTTCGCCCGACAGGAAGACCTTCAGATGCGCATGGATCGTTCACGGCGTCGACGAGCCGCGCAGGCGGCGGCGATCGGGCTGGCCGCCGCGGCGGTCGTCGTCCTGGTCGACGCCGAACCGGGCACACCGGCCTCGGCCGTCCCGGCCCCGAGCGTGACGGTCACGGCACACGCCTCGACGAGCCCCTCGGCGACCAAGTCCCACGCCCCCACGCCGACGCCGACACCCACCCCGACGCCGACGCCGACGACCGACCCCGCACCGACCGCGACGGGGGCTGCCGGGACGACCTCGCCCGGCACGACAGCACCCACGGGGTCGTCCGGTGGCGGGTCGACGGCGGCAGGCGCGCCCGCCGCGCCGCCCGTCCTGTCGTCCCGTCCCGGCCCGGGCAGTACGGGCGTCCCGGACGGGGTGAGCCTGACGCCGTCCGGTGGCATCCGGGTCACCGAGCCGGGTCGGGTGATCGAGGGCCTCGACGTCGACGGCGACATCTCCATCGAGGCGCCGGGCGTGGTGATCCGGAACTCACGGATCCACGGCGACGGGACGTACGGGGTGTACGTGCGCTCGGGCAGCGTGACCATCACCGACACGGAGATCTTCGGCTTCGAGAACGCGATCGCCGGCAGCTCCTGGACGGCCACCCGGGTCGACATCCACTCCACCTACGGCGACGGGGTGAAGCTCGGCAGCGACGTGGTGCTCGAGGACAGCTGGATCCACGACATGACGCCCGCCCCGGGCGCGCACGCCGACGGTGCGCAGATGCAGAGCGGTGTCGAGAACCTCACCATCCGGCGCAACGTCATCGACATGACCACGGCCGGCGGTGCCAACTCGGCGCTGTTCCTCGCGCCGGACCTCGGCCCCAGCACCAGGGGCCCGGTGCTCGTCGAGCAGAACGTGCTCGACGGGGGCCACTACACGCTGTTCTGCGTCGACGGCAACGACGGTCAGTACGTCGTGGAGAACATCACGATCCGCAGCAACGAGTTCGGCCGCGGCGCCGACTACGGGGCCGCGCGGGTCAACGTCCCGGTCACCTGGGTGGGCAACGTGTACAGCGACGGGTCGGCCGCGCGGTACTGAGCCGGACGCCGCCCCGACCCCCGGGCGGCTGCGCCCAGCGGGTGAACCTGCCCCGCAGGCGCCTGGTGCGGGGACAAACCGGACGGCGCCCTGGCTAGGGTGGGTGCGTGCCCGAACCTGGCGGTGACCCCGGCGCGCCCGGGCCCGCGACGGCACCGGGCGCGGCCGTCGACCCGTTGCGCCTCGGTTTCGCCTGCCACTGGACCACCCCGCACGAGGAGACCTGGTCGGGCACGCCGTGGCGGCTGCGCCAGGAGCTGGCGACGATCACCCCGGTGGTCGACCTGGGTGTCGAGCTGCCCACCGCGTTGCGCACACCCTTGCGGCTGGCCGGCGCCCGGCGGACCCCGACCGGCTGGACCTCGACCTGGCGGCACGGCACCGTGACCCGTGCCGCGGTGGCCCGTGCGGTCCGCCGGGCCAGCGCGCGCGAACGTCCCGACGTGGTGCTGGAGATCCAGGACCTCAGCGCCCCCGCCGTGCCGTTCATGGTGCTGCAGGACCTCAGCTACGCCCTGCTGCTGGACCGGTACGGCCCGGACGGGGTGCCGCACTTCCGGTCGCTCGGCCGTCGGCGCATCGAGGCGCTGCGCCGTGCGCAGGACCGTGTCTACGCGCAGGCGGCGATGCTGCTGCCGATGAGCGGCTGGCTCGGCGATCACCTGGTCGCCCACGGTGTGCCGCGCGAGCGCGTGCGGGTGGTCAACCCCGGTGCCGGTGCCCCCGTGCCCGTCGGCACACCCGTGCCCGAGCGCCGTACCGGCCCCGTGCGGCGCCTGCTGCTCGTCGGTCGCGACTTCGACACCAAGGGCGGTGCCCAGGTGGTCGCCGCGTTCGCCCGGCTGCGCACCGAGCTGGGGCCGACCGTGTCGTTGACCGTCGCCGGGCCGGACCGGTGGCCGCTGCGCGGCGAGGTGCCCGACGGCGTCGACTTCCTGGGGCGGGTTCCCCGTGCGCGGGTCGGCGAGCTCATGGACAGCCACGACCTGTTCGTGATGCCCTCACGGATGGAGGGCTTCGGCATGGTCTTCGCCGAGGCGCTCACCCGGGGGCTCCCGTGCATCGGCCGCGACGCGTGCGCGATGCCCGAGATCATCGACCCGGTCTCCGGTGGGCGCCTGGTCGCCTCGGAGAGCCCGGACGAGCTGGCCCAGGTCGTCCTCGACGCGCTCGCGGACGACGATCTGTACCAGGCGTGCGCAGCGCAGGCTGACGCGCGCCGGGCGCACTACACGTGGGGACGGGCGGCACGCGAGGTGCTCGACGCCGCCGTGCACGTCACCCGCGCGACGGAGAGCTGAGGGGGAGACCATGGCCGGACGGCGAGGACCGCGCGCACCGCGGGTGCTGGTGATCGTGCAGAACCTGCCCGTGCCGTTGGACAGGCGCGTGTGGTTGGAGTGCCGCGCGCTCGTCGCGGCGGGGTACCAGGTCAGTGTCATCTGCCCGCAGGGTCCGGGGGACCCGACCCGGCACGAGGTCGACGGCGTCGCGCTGTACAAGTACCGCCCGGCACCGCAGGCGCGCGGGCTGCTCGGGTTCGTCTGGGAGTTCGTCTACTCCTGGGTGCGCACCGCGCTGCTGTCGCTGACCGTGCGCCGCGAGCGCGGGTTCGACGTCATCCAGGCCTGCAACCCGCCGGACACGTACTGGGCCCTGGCGCTGCTGTGGCGGGTGCGCGGTGTGCGGTTCGTGTTCGACCACCACGACCTGAACCCCGAGCTGTTCCTGTCCCGGTTCGGGGAGCCGACCTCGGCGGGGGCGCGGGCGCAGCTGGCCGGGCTGCGCTGGCTCGAGCGGCGCACGTTCCGGGCGGCGCACCGGGTCATCTCCACCAACGAGTCCTACCGTGCGGTCGCGATGCGCCGCGGCGGGGTCGACCGGCGGCACACCGCGGTGGTGCGCAGCGGTCCGGACACCCGGGTGATGCGTCCGGTGCGCGGCACGCAGGACGTGGCCGGTGGGCGGCACCTGCTGGTCTACCTGGGCATCATGGGTCCGCAGGACGACGTGGACGTCGCGCTGCGCGTGGTGCACGAGCTGGTGCACGTGCGGGGGCGGACGGACGTCGGGGCCGCCCTGCTGGGTTTCGGCGACTGCGAGGCCGAGCTGCGGGCGTTGTCGCGCGAGCTCGACCTGGAGCACGTGGTGGAGTTCACGGGCCGCGCCGGCAAGGAGACGATCGTGCGGTACCTCTCGGCGGCGAGCGTCGGGCTGTGCCCCGATCGCAAGACCCCGCTGAACGACATCTCCACGATGAACAAGACCATGGAGTACATGGCGTTCGCCGTCCCCGCGGTCACGTTCGACCTGGTCGAGGCACGCGCCAGTGCCGCCGACACGGCCCTGTACGTGGGGTCGGTCACCGAGATGGCCGATGCGGTCGAGCGGTTGCTGGACGACGAGGACCTGCGCACGCGGCTGTCGCTGGCGGCGCGGCGGCGCTGCGTGGACGAGCTCGACTGGTCGCCGCAGGCGGCCACGTACGTCTCCGTCTTCGACGACGTCACCGGTCACCGCTCGGGCCAGGGCCCGTTCGTCGACCCGGCCCCGGTCGCGTCGGCCGAGGTGGTCACCGACGACGAGCTCGAGGCCTTCGTCCGGGCGCGCGGCGCTGCCGGCTGACGTGGCGCAGCCGGCGGACCTGCGGGTCCGCCGGGGGTGTCGCCCGTCAGCGACGGGACGAGTCGTCGCGTTCCCACCCGCGTGCCGGGGCGCGTCGCAGCTGGGCGCGGGCGAGGGTGACCAGCGCGACGTAGGCGGCCGCGTCGACGAGGGTGCGGGGGCCGCGGACGGTGCGGACGACATCTGCCGGGGTCACGGTCCTGGGGGCGGCGTCGGAGCCGCTCTCCGGTGACGGCGGGGGTGGCGTCGAGGTGCGGGGTTCGCCGGCGTCGGCGCGGCGGGTGCGCCGCAGCACCGCGAGCAAGGACCGCGTGTCCCGCGGCCGTCGCACGACGACGGTGGCCTCGGGCACCCGGGTCTTCTCGGAGGCGGCCACCTGCCGGTCCACCCACAGGTCGTCGGCGGTGACGTCCGGGAACGCGCCCAGCCGGGCACGGACCGTCTCGTCCAGGGCGAACGCACCGGCGCCCCACAGGTGCTCGTGCAGCGCCGGGATCCGGGTCCGGACGCGGTAGAACGCGCGGACGGGCCACGTGGCGCCGGTCAGGTCGTCGACCGTGGTCGGCCGGGCGGCGTGGATGCCGGGTGCGGCCAGCGCGGCGAACAACGCGTCGACGGCGCCGTCGCCCAGCTCGATGTCGGCGTCGAGGTACAGGCGGGGGAACCGCGTGGCCGTGGAGTCCCCGGCCCGCAGCGCGGCGGTCTTCGAGGCGACGTCGATCTCGACGACGTGCACGCCGGGCACGGAGCGTGCGACGGCGGCGGTGTCGTCGGTGCAGCCGTTGCAGACCACGACCACCTCGAGCTGCCCCGAGGCGGCGGCGTGCGCGAGCGGTGCGAGGGTGCGCGCGATGACCTGCTCCTCGTCGTGCGCGGGGATCACCACGGAGCCCACGAGGACCTGCCCGGTCGTCGCGGTCCGGTCGGCGGGAGCGGGTGCTCCCGGGCGCGGGTGGGGTCGGGAGAGGGCGTCGCCGTCGAGCAGGCTGCGCAGCGCGACCCGGTGG
>NZ_JBQIAR010000030.1:0-1282 GCF_052036975.1 Cellulomonas soli | reverse complement strand
TGTGATGTCGCAAGACATCGGCGACAGCCCGAACCCATCAGGGTTCGGGCTGTCGTGGTTTTTGGGGTTGGTAGTCCCTGGTGGTGTCGAGGGTCAGTTCGCGCAGGATCTCGCCGGTGAGGGCGTGGATGACGCGGATGTGTAGGTCCTGGATGAGCAGGATGACGTGGGTTCGGGCGTGGGTGCGGCCGATGCCGATGTGGTGCAGCTTGCCGGCGTGGCGGACGGTCACCACGCCGTGCTCGTCGACGCGGTCGTTGCGTACTCGGTGGTGGGGTGCGTGGTGCCCGGCGGGTTGGTCCTTGGGTCGGCAGCTGTAGGCGGCCGCGGGGGTGCGCCCGTGCAGGGATCGGTGCGGGCGGGTGGTGTTGTAGTCCTCGCGCCAGGCGTCCAGAAGTCGTTGGAGCTGGTCGAGGCCGGCGGGGCGGGGGCGGGCCGCCAGCCAGCGTTTCATCGTCTGCTGGACGCGTTCGACCTTGCCGCAGGTGGTGGGGTGGTTGGGGCGGGAGTTGCGTTGCTCGACGCCCAGACGTGCCAGTTCGCACTCGAAGGCGTTGCGTCCTCCGCGTCCGCCGGCCAGGCGGGTGGTGAAGACCATGCCGTTGTCGGACAGGACCGCGGCGGGGATGCCGTTGGCGCTGATCGCGGCCCTGAACGTGGTCACGACGTCGGTGCCGGTGACGCGGTGGTGGGCGGTGCAGGCCAGGACGAGGCGGGAGTGGTCATCGAGGAACGTCAGGACCTCGCTGTCGGTGCCGTCGGCGAGGCGGACGTGGGTGAAGTCGGTCTGCCACAGCTGGTTGGGCAGGTCGGCCTCGAAGCGGATGTAGGAGGAGCGGGGTCGTTTGCTGGGGGTGGGTGTGATCAGCCCGGCGCTCTTCAGGTGGCGCCAGATCGTGCTCGGGGACAGGTGCAGGTCGTGGTGGGTGGCCAGGTGCCAGGCGATGGTGTGGGGGCCGGCGTCCTGGCCGTCGGCGGTCAGCTTGGCGCGCAGGTCGACGATCAGGGCCACGACCTCGGGCGGTGTGCTCGCCGGGCTGTGGTGCGGGCGTCGTGATCGTGGCTCGAACGCCGCCTCGCCTTCGGCGCGGTAGCGGGTCACCAGTTTGTAGACCCAGGCCCGGTGGACGGCGTACTCGGCCGCGACCTGCGCGACCGGACGGCCCTCGAGAACCACCGCGGTGATCACCAGACGCGCACGAGTCGACATGAGCGAGCATCCCGGACAACTGTCGCCGATGTCCTGAGACATGCTGTCGCCGATGTGCTGAAACCACACACC
>NZ_JBQIAR010000002.1:0-316329 GCF_052036975.1 Cellulomonas soli | reverse complement strand
CACCGGCCCATCACGCACGAGGCCGGTGGAAGGATGTGTACGTGGTCCGTCCCGGTGAGCTGCTCGACGTGCTGCTCGCCGCCGGACGGCGCGCCGACAGCGCCACCCACGTGCGCGTGCTCCCCGCCCGTGACGGGCACCCCGCCGACTGGCCCGCCTGGGCCGACCCGGACCTGGTGCGCGGCTACCGGGCCCTCGGCGTGGAGCGCCCCTGGACGCACCAGGCGCACGCCGCCGACAGCGCCTGGTCCGGCCGGCACACCGTGCTGTCCACCTCGACAGGGTCCGGCAAGTCCCTCGCCCTGTGGCTGCCCGCCCTCACCGCCGTCCGGGCCGACGTCGCCGCCGGCACGCTCGACCCGGGACGCATCGAGAGCGTCACACGCCGCGGGACCACCCTCTACCTGTGCCCCACCAAGGCACTGGCCGCCGACCAGCTGGCCGGGCTCGACCGCCTTCTCACCGCAGCCGGCACCCGCGACCTGCGCGTCGCCACGTGCGACGGGGACACCTCGTTCGAGGAACGGCGCTGGGTGCAGGACCACGCCGACGTCGTGCTGACCAACCCCGACTTCCTGCACCACGCACTGCTCCCCCAGCACCGACGCTGGACCCGGCTGCTCGCCTCGCTGCGCTACGTAGTGCTCGACGAGTGCCACGCGTTCCGGGGAGTCTTCGGTGCGCACGTCGCCCTGGTGCTGCGGCGGCTGCGGCGACTCGCCGAGTCGTACGGTGCGCACCCCGTGTTCCTGCTGGCCTCCGCCACCACGTCCGACCCGGCCGCGAGCGCAGCCCGACTCATCGGCGTCGAACCCGAGCAGGTCACCGCCGTCACCGAGGACGGCTCCCCCGCGGGCCGCCGCACGTTCGTGCTCTGGCAGCCACCCGAGCTGCCCGGCGGTGACGGGCCGTGGTCCGCGCTGCTGCCCGAGGACGACCCGTGGGCGACCGCGCTCCCCGTCCCGGCACCCGACCGCGAACCGCCCGCCGCACCCGACGTCTCCGACTCCCCGCAGGCTGCACCCGCCGCGCCGCCGCCGGAGGGGTCGGGTCCGTTGGGCACGGGTGAGCGCCTGGTGGCCGAGGCCGACGACCGCCCGCGGCGCACCGCCACCGCCGAGGTCGCCGACCTGCTGGCCGACCTGACCGCCGCGGGAGCCCGCACGCTCGCGTTCACGCGGTCCCGCCGGGGGGCGGAGTCGGTCGCCACGACCACGCGCGCGCACCTGCGCGAGATCGACCCGTCGTTGGCCTCCGCGGTCCAGGCGTACCGCGGCGGGTACCTGCCCGAGGAGCGTCGGGCCCTGGAGAAGGCGATCCGCTCCGGTGAGCTGCGGGCGCTGGCCACCACCAACGCGCTGGAGCTGGGCGTCGACATCGCCGGTCTGGACGCCGTGCTCATCGCGGGCTGGCCCGGCACACGCGTGTCGTTGTGGCAGCAGGCCGGGCGGGCCGGGCGGGCAGGCGCCGACGGGCTGGTGGCCCTGGTGGCCCGCGAGGACCCGCTCGACACGTTCCTGGTGCACCACCCCGGGTCGATCTTCGACACGCCGGTCGAAGCGACCGTGTTCGACCCCACGAACCCGTACGTGCTGGCCCCGCACCTGTGCGCCGCCGCCGCCGAGCTGCCGGTGCGCGCCGGTGAGCTCGACCTGTTCGGCGGGGCGCGCGCCGGCCAGCTGCTCGACGAGCTGGTCGAACGGGGTGCGCTGCGCCGCCGACCGTCCGGCTGGTACTGGACGCACGCCGAACCGGCGTCCCGGCTGACCGACCTGCGCGGCACCGGCGGCGACCCCGTGCGGGTCGTGGAGAGTGCCACCGGCCGGCTGCTGGGCACCGTCGACGCCGGGTCGGCCGACGCGACCGTGCACCCCGGCGCGGTGTACGTGCACCAGGGCCTGACGTTCGAGGTGGACGAGCTGCACCAGCAGGACGCCGTCGCGCTGGTCACCCGCCGCGACCTGGAGCACGGCACGTGGGCCCGCTGGGTGTCGACCACCACGATCGTCACGACCGACGCGCAGGTCCGCTGGGGTCCGCTGACCTGGGGGTACGGCCAGGTCGACGTGACGACCCAGGTGATCGGCTACCAGCGCAAGCACCTGCCCGACATGCAGGTGATCGGCTACACCGACCTGGATCTGCCCGCCCGCACGTTGCGCACCGCCGCCGTGTGGTGGACAGCCCCCGCCGAGGTGCTGGAGGCGGCCGGTGTCACGGCCGAGCTGGCGCCCGGTGCCCTGCACGCCGCCGAGCACGCCTCGATCGGGCTGCTGCCCCTGCTGGCCACGTGCGACCGGTGGGACCTCGGCGGGCTGTCCAGTGCGCTGCACGTCGACACCGAGCAGGCGACCGTGTTCGTGCACGACGCACTGGCGGGCGGCGCCGGGTTCGCCGAACGCGGGTTCACCCTCGGGGCGACGTGGCTGCGCGCCACCCGGGACGCCATCGCCTCGTGCCCGTGCGCCACAGGCTGCCCGGCGTGCGTGCAGTCGCCCAAGTGCGGCAACGGCAACAACCCGTTGGAGAAGCACGCCGCCGTGCGCCTGCTCGACGCCGTGCTCGCCCACGCCCCGGCCTGAGCCGCACCGGACTCTCCCGGCCGACCGCTCAGCCACCTGCCGATCCCCTGGCCGACGCGGGTCCGGCCCGGGCCGCCCGGACGGCCGCACCGGTGACCGTCCCCAGGCTCACGGTCACACGCAGCACGTCCGGCTCGTCCTCCACGCACCCCGTCGCCCGGGCGCCGTTGCGGGCCGCGGTCTCCTCGGCGATCCCGCACGCGACCTCCAGCCCGGACCTCGGCAGCGTCGACGCCCCGGCCAGCGCGGCCAGGTCGGCCGCCGCCTGGGCCCTGCCGGCCGCACCGTGCGCGCCCGCCAGCAGACCGAGCCCTGCTCCCAGCACCAGGACCACGGCGATCAGGGCCAGCACCACGACCGTCCCCGACCCCCGGTCGTCCCCACCGGTGGGCCGCGACGGCCCGACGACGCTCACGGCTCGGACCGGGCGACGGCGTGCGCCTGCACGTCCAGCGGGACGCTGTCCCACCCCGTCGCACCGCGCGCGACCGTGACCGTCACCCACTCCCCGTCCCGCACGACGTCGACCGCAGCCGACCCGCCCGCCGCGCGGCGCGCCGTCTGCACGACGACCGCATCCGACTCACCGAGCGCCGCAGAACGGGCACCGGCCCGGGCACCGTCCGCGCACTCCCACCGCACGGACACGGCGTGGACGGCGCCGAGCACCACCAGCAGCAGCACCGCCACGGCCGGCAGCGCGACGGCCAGCTCGGCCGTGACGCTGCCCCGGTCGCCGAGCGGTCGTCGGCGCGTCACTGCTGGAGCGCCTGACGGATCAGCCCGGTGAGCATGCCGCGCACCTCGTCGCTGCGCAGGATCACCAGCAGCAGCCCGGCGAACCCGACCGCGGCGAGCGTCGCGATCGCGTACTCCGCGGTCGCCATCCCCGCCTCGGCGCCCAGCACCCGAGCCCGGCGCAGGCGCTCGCGCGCGCCCGCCCACGCGCGCGGCCCCACGCACCACAGGAGCAGGTCGCCGGCAGCCCGCCGCCGCGAGCGCCGAGGTCGCCCCGCCGCCCCTGCCGGCACCGGCGGCCAGGCGGACGGCGCGAGCGGCCCGGCACCCGCGAGGGCCTGCGGGGCCGCGTTCCCGTCCGTGCCAGTCCTTGCGGGGTGCTGCCCGGCGCTCGCTGCGCCTGCCGGGTCGAGCTGCGTGCTCGTGGTGTCCTGCACGTCTGCCGTCGATGCGGCCATCGTCGTCTCCTCTCAGCCCGGGTCGCCCAGCGCGACCGCGGTCGCTCGAGGATCGACGTCGGTCGGAGCCCGCCGAGCGAGGGTGCGCCTGCCCTGGTGCCGCCGTCGCGTGCAGACGGGTTGTGGACGCCTCGGCATCAGCCGAGCAGGCCGCCGGCGAGCGACAGGACCACCGGCACGAGCCCGAGCAGCATGAACGCCGGCAGGAAGCACAGACCCAGCGGCAGCACCAGGTGCACCCCGAGCCGCGCGGCGGCCTCGCGGGCCTCGCTGCGTGCGTCGCGGCGAAGCCGGTCCGCAGCGGCGCGCAGCGTGGGACCGGCGGCGGCGCCGGTCGACCAGCTGACCGCCAGCGCCTGCTCGACATCACGCAGGTCGGGTGCATGGGTCCAGGCCGTGGGCCAGGACGCACCCAGGGCGAGAGCCGACGCGACCCGTCGCAGGTCCTCGCCCTGGGTGCCCGGCAGCGCCGCGGCGACCGCCTCCAACGCCCGTGGCAGTGCCGCACCGGTGCCGAGCGCGGCGTCGACGAGCTCGAGCAGCAGAGCCGGGCCGACCTCGACGTCCTCGTCCGGGCCCGCGGACCGCACGAACCGCGCCCTCGGACCGGCACGCGCCACGTCCGTGCGGTCGCCGCCGGTCACGGCCGCACGGGCCGCACACCGCGTGACGGCCTGCACCGACAGGCGGCTGCGGCGTGACCACCACCACGGCGCCGTACCGGTCGCCCCGAGCACCGTGAGCAGCACGGCCAACGCACCGGGCGTCATCGGCGACCCACCCGTGCGGGGCGCGCGGCGCGGGCGAGCAGCGCACGCGTCCAGGCCCGCCCGGCCAGGAGCGCGGCGAGGCCCAGCACGCCGGCAGCGGTGCCCACTCCCCCGCCGAGCAGCACACCGAGGGGGTTCGCCCCCAGGCCGGTGCCGAGCACCAGCCCGAGCGCCGGCAGCCACGACAGGACCGTCGCCGTCGACCGGGGTCCCGCGAGTGCGGTCCGGCGATCGCTCTCGAGCTCCGCCTCGGTGGCGAGGGCATCGCCGACGCGGTCGAGCAGCTCGGCCAACGGTGCCCCGAGGTCGTCGGCCAACCGGCTCGCCGCCAGCGCCGCGGCAGCTCGTCCCGCCAGCCCTGCCGACGACCGTCCGGTCTGCGCGCCGAGGAGCTCGGTGAGGGTCGGCACGGCGCCGACGGAGGGCGTGCCGATGGCCTGCGCCCACGCGGCACGGGGAGCCGCACCCGCGCGGACCTGCGCGGCGACCTGGGCAAGCAACGCGGTCAGGTCCAGGTCGTGCCGGCGGGTGCGCGGGCGCCACCGCGTGCGGACGCCCGAGGCCCGACGGGGCACGGCGGATCGGGCGCGCCCCACGCCGCCGAGGTGCGGCCGCCGGGACGGGGGCCCGCAGGCAGCAAGCACCGCCAGGCCCAGCACGAGGCAGACCAGCGGTGTCATGCCGCCCCCGCGGCGGTCCGCAGGCCCACCCGTGCGGCGAGCGCCGCCCAGGCAGGGCCGGGCACGGCACGGTCGCCGTCGACCGTCACGGCGACCGCGACCCGCAGCGCACCGTCCGGGGCCCGGTCGACCATCGCGATCTCGGCGAGGCGGCGCATCCCGTCCCGTTCACGACGCATGTGCAGCACCGCGTCGAACGCGCTGGCGGCCTGGGCGGCCACGGCGTCGCGTCCGAGCCCGGCCAGGGCGGCCAGGGCCTCGAGCCGTGCGGGGACGTCCGCGGCGGCGTTGGCGTGCACGGTCGCGCACCCGCCCTCGTGGCCGGTGTTCAGCGCAGCCATGACCTCACGGACCTCGGCGCCGCGGCACTCCCCGAGCACCAGACGGTCGGGCCGCATGCGCAACGCCTGGCGGACCAGGTCGGCCAGCTCCACCTGCCCGGCGCCGTCGACGTTGGCACGGCGGGCCAGCAGGCGGACCACGTGCGGGTGGGCCGGCGCGATCTCCTCGGCCTCCTCGATCACCACGAGCCGTTCGTCGTGCGGGACCGCGGACAGCAGCGAGGCCAGCAGGGTCGTCTTGCCGGATCCGGTCGCCCCGCTGACCAGCAGGTTCGCACGGGCGACGAGCAGGGCACGCAGCACCGCGACGACCCCGGGGGCGAGGGTGCCGGCCGCCACGAGCTCGTCGAGCGTGAACGCCCGGCTGCGGACCACGCGCAGGCTCAGCAGCGGGCACCGGGGCGCCACGGGTGGCAGCACCGCGTGCAGGCGGGTGCCGTCGGGCAGCCGGGCGTCGACGGTGGGGCTCGCGTCGTCGAGTCGCTGGCCGCCCGCACCGGCGAGCCGCACCGCGAGCGCCCGCACGTCCTGCACGGTGCCCAGGTCGACCCGGGTGCGGGTGAGCCGCCCGGCGCGCTCCACCCACACCTCGCGCGGGCCGTTGACGAGCACGTCGGTCACCAGCGGGTCGTCCAGCAGCGGTTGCAGAGGACCCGCCCCCACGAGCTCGTCGCGCACGGCCCGACACACCTGGGCGAAGGTGTGCGAACCGAGGATCGCGCCGCTGGCCCGCACGGCCTGCTCGACCGCGACCGCCAGCGCGGCGTCGAAGGCGGCACGATCGAGGTGCCCGGGGGCGCCGTTCGCCTCGAGCAGGGGACGCACGGCGTCCACGAGCGCACGGTCGACCGCGGGTGCCGCCTGGCCGGTGGCCTCCGCACGGACCACACCGGACCCGGGCTGCGGTGTCATCCGCGCTCGCCGGCCAGGACGAGCCGGGCAGCCCGACCGGCAGCCACACCGAGGGGCCCGGAGCGGGGCACGAGGGCCCGTTCCAGGTGGGCGGCCAGCCGCCGGTCCTCGCGCACGGCGCACAGCACGGGCCGGTCGACGGCCTCCTCGACCTCGGCGACCCCCAGCCCACCCGGGGCGGGCCCCCGCACGACGAGCCGCACGTCGGGTTCGGCCCGCCCCTGCCCGGCGGCCCGTGCCGCCAGTGCCGCACGGACGGCCAGCGCGCCTGCGACGGCCCGCAGGTCTCGGGGCACCACGAGCAGGACGGTGCCGCACGCGTCCACCGGTGCCGACCCGGCCAGGACGTCCGCGCGCCCGAGGTCGAGCACGACGGCGCCGGCGGCACCGCGCAGGGCGCCGAGCACGTCAGGCACCACGTCCGCGGGTGGCGGTCCGGGCCGCGTCCGGTCGGCGCTGAGCACGGCGCATCGCCCCCAGCGGGGCAGCAGCCCCAGCAGGTCCGTGCCGTCGACCTCACCGCGGGCGTCGTGCAGGTCGGGCCAGCGCAGGCCTGCCTCACGCTCGACCCCCACGAGCACGTCGAGCCCCGGCGAGGCGCTGTCCGCGTCGACCAGGACCGTGGCCGTGAGCCGGGCCAGGCGGTCGGCGAGCGCCGACGCGAGGGTCGAGGCGCCGGCGCCGCCACGCGCACCGATCACCCCGACGACGTGCGCCCGGCTGCCGGCCGGGGTCGTGCTCGCCCTGCCGGGCCAGGTCGGCCGCGTGCCGGGCGGGGACGTGCCCTCGTCGGGCCGTGCACCGCTCACGGCCGCGATGCTGCGCACCGGTGCCGGGACCTCGATCGTCACCACGGGTCGACCACCTCCGCCGGACACCGTGCCGGGGCAACCGACGCCACCACGCCACCTTGGCCCCGGTGCGGCGAGCGCACGAGGCGCGGGCAGGGCTGGGGGCGGTTCGGGGCCACGCCGTGCCGGGCCCCTGCACCAACCCGGCGCACCACCCACCAACTAGGCTCGGCACCACGCCCGCACGACCAGCACGAACACCGACGATGCCGGCCGACGCCAGCCCCCGGAGCCACGCATGACACCGTCCCCGACGCCCGACGCGGCGCCCGCGGCGCTGCGCACGGCGGCGTTCTTCGACCTGGACAAGACGATCATCGCGACGTCGTCGGCCAGTGCCTTCTCCCGACCGTTCCTGGCCGGCGGCCTGCTCACCCGCCGCTCGGTGGCCCGCACCGGGTTCGCGCACCTGCAGTACCTGCTCGGCGGGGCCGACGCGAACCGCACCGAACGCCTGCGCGTCCAGCTGTCCCGCATGGTCACCGGGTGGGACGTCGCGCAGGTGCAGCAGATCGTGGCGCGCACGCTGCACGAGTCGATCGACCCCACGGTCTACGCCGAGGCCGTCGCGCTCATCGCCGAGCACCACGCCGCCGGGCACGACGTCGTCATCGTCTCGGCCTCCGGGTCGGCGATCGTCGAACCCGTCGCGGCGCTCCTGGGCGCCGACCACGTCATCGCGTCCCGCATGGGCGTGGCCGAGGGCCGCTACACAGGCGAGATCGACTTCTACGCGTACGGCGAGAACAAGGCGCAGGCGATCCGTGAGCTGGCCGCCCGGCAGGGGTACGACCTGCAGGCCAGCTCGGCGTACTCCGACTCGATCACGGACGCACCCATGCTGGGCGCCGTCGGGCACGGGTTCGCGGTGAACCCCGACCGGGCGTTGCGCCGGCTGGCCGCGCAGAAGGGCTGGCAGGTGCTCACGTTCCGGCGGCCCGTGCGCCTGCTCGACCTGCGTCGCCCCTCGGGCCAGGCGCTCGCGGTCGTCGCGGCCGTGACGTGCGCCGTGGTGGCGCTGCTGGTGTGGCGGGGCCTGACACGGACGACGGCGCCCCGGGGGACGCCGTCGCCGAACGGATGACCGTGAAGGTGATCATTGCGTGCTCTGATCGGGTCGCTACGGGGCCAGCCCGGTCGACCTGCCCCTAGGGGGGCGCTCCTGCACGTGGGTGCCTTCGCGGTCATGCAGTTGTGACACTTTGGTACACCGCGCGGACCCCGGTGGGAAGAGGTGGCTGCGCGGGCGCAGGTCACCGACCCTCCCCGACCGCATGGTGGATGCACGGTCCGCCATCCGGGCACCCGTCGTCCCGCAGGCGTCAGGCGAGCCGGCCCGCCAGCACCGCATCGGCGACGGCACGCGCCTCGGCGACACCCCCGACGACGGCCTGGGCGCACGTCAGCAGCCATGCCCCGACCCCCTCCGGCGTGCCCGTCGCGAACTGGGCCGCGGCCGACAGGTACAGGTTCGGCTGCTGGGCCCAGGCCCGTTCGAGCACCAGCGAACCGGTGGGGTCCAGCCCGCGCGACGTCACCAGGAGTCGACCGACCGCGCGCGCCACCACCCCGTTGCCGGCGGCGAACGGGCGCAGGGCCAGCAGCTCCCCGTGCGCCACGGCGGCCACCACGAGCGCCGGCGCGGACGTCGCGGCCACCGTGCGACCCAGCAGCTCGAGGCGCGCGGGCACCTCCTCACCCTCGGGTGCGGTCCCCAGACCCCGCAGGTCGGTCGGCGCCACACCCGCCGGGCGGACCCGACCGACGAGGTCCGCGTCGAGCCGTCCGCCGACCGCCGCGGTGTGCAGCCGGGTGAGCACCTGCGCCCACGGCAGGGGTACGGCCCGGTCGCGTCCACCGAGGGCGGGCATGAGCAGCTCGACGCCGGCTCCGGCGCGCAGCGCCCCGAGCACGACCGCGCCGACGGCGTCGGGGCGGTCCGCCCCGACGTGGCCGGTCGCCCCCAGCAGTGCACCGTCCGACAGGCCGACCGCGAGCGCCCGCACCGCCTCGACGGGCAGGCGTGCGCCGTCGAGCGCCGCGGACGCCTGCGCGCAGCGCACGGTCGCCTCGGCCCGCACCTCACGCCACCGCCGCCGGTACCCCTCGTGCCAGCGCAGCTCCTCGCACGCCTGCCGGGCCTGCGCGACGGCGTCAGCGACCCCGGGCAGGTCGACGAGCGGGGCGAGCGGGTCGGGCTGGGTCACCGGATCACCCTAGGCCGGTGCCGGCGGCCCTTCCGCGGGCGACCACGACACCGGCCTCGTAGGCGGCGACCACCAGCTGCGCCCGGTTCTCGCAGCCGAGCTTGGTGAGCAGCGAGTGCACGTGGGCCTTGACGGTGGCCTCGCTCAGCCCGAGGGCGGCTCCGACCGCGCGGTTGGACCCGCCACCGGCCACCTCGACGAGCACCTCGCGCTCGCGGGGCGTCAGGCTGCCCCACGCCGGGTCGTCCACCCGTCCGGCAGGGCTGCCCGCGCCCCCGTCGCCTGCGCGGACCCCGACGGCGCCCGACCCAGGCCCGACGAGTGTCCGCCAGCGGGCCACGACCTGCCGGGTGACCTTCGGGTCGAGCAGGCTCTCGCCGGCGTGCACCCGGTGCACGGCGTCCACCAGCGTCGCCGGTTCGGCGTCCTTGAGCAGGAATGCGTCGGCCCCGGCGCGCAGGGCACCCTCGACGTACTCCTCGTCGTCGAACGTGGTCAGCACCACGATGCGCACGGCGGCGCAGTGCTCGTCCGCGCGGATGCGCCGCGTCGCCTCCACGCCGTCGGTGCGAGGCATCCGCACGTCCATGAGGACCACGTCGGGCAGCAGCGCGCGCACGACGTCGACGGCGGCCTGCCCGTCACCGGCCTCTCCCACGACCTGCAGGTCCGGCTCGTGGTCGAGGATCATGGTCATCCCCAGGCGGATCGTCGGTTGGTCGTCGACCACCACCAGACGCAGTGTCCGCGGTGTCCCCGCCGCGAGCCCGGACCCCGTGGCGCCGCTCACCGGGCCGTTCCGATCCGCGCGGCCGGCAGGCGGTCGGCGGTGCCGTGCTCGGTCGGCGCGGTGCGCAGGCCGGCACGCGGCAGCACCACGTGCACCTGCCAGCCCTCGGCACCCTCGGGTCCGAGTGGCCCGACGCTCACCCTGCCGCCGCAGGCCTGGGCCCGCTCGCGCATGTGCACGGCACCGTTGCCCGCCCGGCTCGGCCCGGAGTGCGTGCGGGCCGGCCCCGGGTCGGTGACGGTGAGCACCAGGTGCTCGTCGACGACGCGCAGCCGCACCCGGGTGGTCCCGGCCGCGGAGTGGACCAGGACGTTGGTCAGCGCCTCCTGGGTGATGCGGACGATCGCCAGGCCCACGTCGGGCGCGCACACCGGCAGCGGGTCGGGCAGGTCCGTCTCGACGACGAGCCCGGCCCCGACGACCCGTTCCAGCACGACGACCAGGTCGTCCAGCACGGGGGTCGGCGCCAGGGGCGCCGCGCCGTCCGGGTCCCACCACGCCGGCGGTGAGGGCAGCACCAGCGGGGGCCACGAGGGGTGCGCCACGGGACGCCCGTCGTCCTCGCGCAGGACAGAGACAACGCCGCGCATCGCGTCGAGCGCCTCCCGCCCGGCCGGCGCGATCCAGCGCACGGCCTCCAGCGGTGCCTGCGGGTGGGTGTCGGCGACCCGGTCGGCGGCCTGCGCGCGCACCACCATCGCGCTGACGTGGTGCGCGACCACGTCGTGCAGGTCGCGGGCGATCCGGGTGCGCTCCTGCCGGACGGCCTGCCTGGCCCGGACCTCCTGCAAGGCCTCGAGCTCGGCGTTGCGTGCGCCGAGCTCGGCGGTCGTGTCCGCGAGGCGGTGGATCGTCGCACCGAGGACGACGGCACTGCAGGCCAGGGCAGCCAGCACCAGGGCGCGGGACGGGTCGAGCGCCCACAGCCACACGTACGGCGGCGGCGCCTGCAGGACCTGCTCGCCGCCGAGCTGGAGCAGGACCGTGGCGCCCAGCGCCCCGGTGGCGGCCACGAAGGGTCGCACGACGGCGGCCCGGGTGGCGGCGTACGCCGCGAGCAGCACGGGCAGCACGTGGAAGTCCGAGCGCAGCGTGAGCCAGTAGGTCACCGGGTACGCGGTGACCGCGAGCCAGAAGCCGACCGCGGGTGCCTGCCGGCGCAGCGCGAGGACGATCGCGGTGCACACCCCCGACCACCAGTACACGCGGATGCCCGACGGGGACCAGTAGACCGACTCCTCGGCCACCAGGACCGCGGCGACCCACACGACCCCGACCGCGGCGGCCACGAGCAGGTCCTCCAGCCACGCCCACCCGCCCCCGGTCCGCTCCACGCGGGCGACGCTACGCAAGGGGCGCCGAGCCCGGCGACCACCCCCAGGATGACGTGGATCGCCCGATCCCCCACCGTTCGGATGAGTCGGACCGCCGGTCCGCACCATCGAAGGATCGCCGCAGGTCACGACCGCCGGCCGACGCCGGCGACCCCTGCCGCGGCCCAGGCTCGGGGTCATGTCGATCCTCACCACGGCCCCCCGGCCACCCCGCACGGCTCGTCGGGTCCGTCGCCGCCGCACGACCGTCGTCGTCGCGATCCTGGCGGTGGCGCTCACAGCCGGTGCCGGGCGGGCCGTCGCGGACCTGCTCGCCGGGGCCGACCACGGACACGGTGGCGGTGTCGGCCACGACCCGGCCCCCGCGGTGAGCCCCACCGCGCTCGACGCCGAGCTGCAGCGCCGCGTCGAGCAGGCCGTGCAGGCGGCGGCCGCGGACGGGATCACGCTGCGGGTGACCTCCGGCTGGCGGTCCGCCGCGGAGCAGCAGCAGGTCGTGCAGGACACGATCACCCGGTACGGGTCCGAGCAGGAGGCCCACCGGTGGGTGCTCCCGCCGGAGCACTCGGCGCACGTGCAGGGTCTGGCCGTCGACGTGGGGCCGACCGAGGGCGCGTACTGGCTCGACGAGCACGGCGCGCAGTTCGGCCTGTGCCGCACCTACGACAACGAGGTCTGGCACTTCGAGCCGGTGATCGACCCGGGCGGCACGTGCCCGGAACGCCATCCGGACTCGGCTTGGGGCTGGTGACGGGCCACCGGCGCGAGCCCGTGCGACGCCGCTGGTGAGCCGGCGCGACGCCCCGGTGCCACGATGAGGCGCATGGCTCCTGCCCCCTCCGTGTCGTCGTCCATCACCGCACGCCTGGAGGTGCAGGCCCGGCCGACCGCCGTCAGCGAGCTCACCACCGCGATCGAGGCGGCGGGGGGCATCGTCTCGGCGCTCGACGTGACCCACTCGGGCCACGAGCGGATGACGGTGGACGTCACGTGCGCCACGCGCGGCGAGGAGCACGCGGCGCAGATCGTCGACGCGTTGCGCGACCTGGCGGGCGTGCACGTGGACCGGGTGTCGGACCGCACGTTCCTCATGCACCTGGGCGGCAAGCTGTCGATCGAGTCGAAGGTGCCGCTGCGCAACCGCGACGACCTGTCGATGGCCTACACGCCCGGCGTGGCGCGCGTCTGCGAGGCGATCGCGGCGCACCCCGAGGACGCCCGCCGGTTGACCATCAAGCGCAACACCATCGCCGTGGTCACCGACGGCACGGCGGTGCTGGGCCTGGGCGACATCGGCCCCCTGGCGGCGCTGCCGGTGATGGAGGGCAAGGCGGTGCTGTTCAAGCGGTTCGCGGGCATCGACGCGTTCCCCATCGCGCTGGACACGACCGACGTCGACCAGATCGTCGAGACGGTGTGCGCGATCGCCCCGGTGTTCGCCGGCATCAACCTGGAGGACATCTCGGCCCCGCGCTGCTTCGAGGTCGAGCGACGCCTGCGCGAGCGCCTGGACATCCCCGTGTTCCACGACGACCAGCACGGCACGGCGATCGTGGTGGTGGCGGCGCTGACGAACGCGCTGAAGGTCGTCGGCAAGGACCTGGGTGCCGTGCGGATCGTGCTGTCGGGCGCGGGGGCGGCGGGCACGGCGGTGCTGCGGCTGCTGCTGGCTGCCGGTGCCGTGGACGTGGTGGTCGGTGACATCGAGGGCGTGGTGCACGTCGACCGCCCCGGCCTGGCCCCGTCGCTGCGGTGGACGGCCGAGCACACGAACCCGCGCGGGGTGACCGGCACGATCCCGCAGGCGCTCGTCGGGGCGGACGTGTTCATCGGCGTCAGCGCGCCCGACGTCATCACCGGCGACGACGTGGCCACGATGGGCCCCGACTCGATCGTGTTCGCCCTGGCGAACCCCCGCCCGGAGGTCGACCCGGACGACGCGGCCGTGCACGCCGCGGTCGTCGGCACGGGGCGCTCGGACTTCGCCAACCAGATCAACAACGTGCTGGCGTTCCCCGGGGTGTTCCGCGGTCTGCTCGACGCGCAGTCCCACCGGATCACCGACGCGATGCTGCTGGCCGCCGCGTACGCGCTGGCCTCGGTGGTCACCGACGACGAGCTGAACCCGACGTACATCGTGCCCAGCGTGTTCAACCCGGAGGTCACCACGGTGGTGGCCGCGGCGGTGGCCCGCGCCGCGCACGAGAGCAACGGCACCCGGCCGGCCGCGACGGACGTCTGAGCGCCCTCGGCGGCGGACCGGGTGCCGGTCGACCTCGCCCGCCGTCAGCGCCAGGCGCCCCGCACGTGCTGCGGCTGCCAGCCGGTGACGCCCTGCACGCCCGGCGCGGCGCTGCCGGCGGCCACGGGCAGCGCGCTCGTGGGTACGCCGAGCTCGTGCGCGGCACGCAGCGGCCAGAACGGGTCGCGCAGCGCGGCCCGACCGAGGAGCACCACGTCGGCGGCGCCGTCGACGAGCGTCTGCTCGGCCTGGCGGGCGTCGGTGATGAGGCCGACCGCCCCGACGGGCAGCCCGGAGGTCTCGCGCACGGATCGGGCGGCGGGCACCTGGTAGCCGGGGCCGACGGGGATCGGCGCGGGGGCGTTGCCGCCGGAGGACACGTCGACCAGGTCCACACCGTGCCCGGCCAGCTCCTTGGCGACCTGGCCCACCTCGTCGACGGTGAGCCCGCCGTCGGTCCAGTCCGTCGCCGAGAACCGCACCAGCAGCGCCAGCTCGTCGGGCCACACGGCCCGCACGGCGTCGACCGTCTCGACGAGCAGGCGAGCCCGGTTCTCCAACGAGCCGCCGTACTCGTCGTCGCGCTGGTTGGACAACGGCGAGAGGAACTGGTGCAGCAGGTACCCGTGGGCGGCGTGCACCTCGACGACGTCGAACCCGGCGGCCAGCGCCCGGCGGGCGGCGTCGGCGAACGCGCGCGGGATCGCGGCGATGCCGGCCTGGTCGAGCGCCATCGGGGTGGCGTACCCGGGGAACGCGATCGCGGACGGGCCGACGGTGACCCACCCCCCGTCCTCGAGCGGGACGGATCCTTCGCCCGACGCCCCGAACGGGGGCTGCGTGGACGCCTTGCGGCCCGCGTGCGCCAGCTGCACACCGATCCGGGTGCCGCGCGCGTGCACGAAGTCGGTGATCCGGCGCCACGAGGCGATGTGGGCGTCGTCCCACAGGCCGGTGTCGCGCGGGCTGATCCGCCCCTCGGGGACCACCGCGGTGGCCTCGGCGAGCAGGAGGCCGTAGCCGCCGGAGGCCAGGGCGCCCAGGTGGACCAGGTGCCAGTCGTCGGGGTGGCCGTCGGTGGCGGAGTACTGGCACATCGGGGCGAGCCAGGCGCGGTTCGCGAACGTGGTGCCGCGCAGGGTGATCGGGGAGAACAGGTGGGTCATGCCTGCGGGCAACCCCGCACGGGCCCGGATGATTCCACCCGGGCGGTCGACGCCCCGCGCAGGACCGCCGTGAGAAATCGGCCCAACGTCCCACGGGTGCCGCCGACGGGTGCGCGACCCTGGACGGGTGCTGAGCATCCCCGAGGCCGTCGACCACCAGGTGCACACCGCCGTCGACAAGGTCGACCTGGCCCGTGACCCTGGCCTGTTCCTCGTCCGCACCATGCTGGCCGGTGCGTACATCGGCATCGGCGTCATCATCATGGTGACGGCCGGCGGGCCGCTGAAGATGGCGGGCTCCCCGTGGGCTCCGCTGGTGCAGGGCCTGGTGTTCGGCGTGGCACTGACCATCGTGGTGATCGCCGGCGCCGAGCTGGCGACCTCCTCGATGATGTACCTCACGCAGGGCGCGCTGCGCCGCAGCATCACGTGGGGCCGCGCCGCCGTGGTGCTTCTGGCCACGATGGTCGGCAACCTGCTCGGGGCGATGGTCTTCGCCGCGCTCGTGCACTTCTCGGGGGTCACCGCCCCGGGCACCGACCCGGGTGACTCGATCGCCTGGATGCTCGAGCACAAGGCCGCCGAGACGAACGCCCAGCTGTTCTTCCGCGGCGTGCTGTGCAACCTGATGGTGTGCCTGGCCATCTGGTGCTCGAACCGGCTGCGCAGCGAGGGCGCGCGCATCACGGCGATCTTCGCGTGCGTCATGGTCTTCATCACCTCCGGGTTCGAGCACGTCGTGGCGAACATGACGACGTTCTCCCTGGGGCTGTACGGCGACCTGCCGGGTGCGACGGTCGGTGAGATGGCCCGCAACATCGCCCTCGTCGGCCTGGGCAACCTGGTCGGCGGCGGGCTGCTGGTCGGCGCCGCGTACGCGTACCGCGGCCGTTCGGGCGCGGTGCTGGCCGCCGCGTCCGCCGCGCACGGAACGTCCGCGGCCCCCGAGGAGACGGCTCACCCGGCGCTGGAGCCCGTCGCGCAATAGCGTGGATCGGGACGGTGACGTGCGTCGACGTCACCGCGCGACCCGAGGAGCACGGATGAGCACCTCCGACGCACCCCGCCCGGAGCCGATCGGAGCCACCGGCCCGAAGGCCCCGCCGGTGGCCGCCGAGCCGGACACGTCGACACCCCCGGTGCCCCCGGTCCCCCCGGTGCCCCCGGCGAGCGAGAAGCCGGCGAGCGAGAAGCCGACAGTCGAGCAGCCGGCCGACACGACGCCGGCGGAGGAGAAGCCGGCGGAGAAGGTCGCGCCGACGCCCCCACGCACGCCCGCGGCGGCCACGGCACGCACGTCGGAGCCGTCGTCCGAGCTGTTCCCCGCGGCCGGTGCGCCGTTCACCACGTCGTTCGGCACGCACGCGCTCGGTGCGGTGCTGGGCCTGCTGCTCGCGCCGATCGGCATGGCGGTGGTCCTCCTCGGCCAGTCCCGGATCCTCGTCGCGCAGGCGGACGGGTGGGACGCGACCACCGAGCTGGCCGGCATCGTGCTGGTGACGATCGGCCTGGTGCTGCTGGGCGCGGTGCTGCTGCTGGCCCTGTGGACGCCGGCCCTGCCGATCGCCGGTGGCGCTGCGTTGACGGTGGCCGGCGGGGTGTTCCTGTTCACCCCGTGGCTGGCGCGTGAGCGCACCCTGGTGGTCCTGCCCTCGGAGCACTGGTACGTGACGATCACGCAGGTGGTGGTTGCCGGGACGTCGGGGACCTTGCTGGTGGCCGGGTTCCTGCTGCTGCTCGGCGGGCTCGTGGCGGTGATGGCGCGTCGGCAGGGCGTCCACCTGGGTGTCTTCCGTGAGCGGCACCACCCGGGCCGGGCGACCCTGCCACCGCCGAAGGGCGCGCCGCAGCGCCCTGAACCGGTGCCGCCGACCCCCTGAGCGCCGGACGCGGCACCGTGCCCGGCGCCGCACCTCGGGTCTACAGTCAGGACGAAAGTCCTGCTCGCACCACCGTCGTTGCGAAGGAGCACCCGTGACCCAGACCCCTGCTGCCCCGCACCCGGGCACCGGCGCCACCCTGGACAACCTCTCGACCGAGGACCGCCGGTTCCCACCCGACGCGGAGCTCGCCGCGCACGCGAACGTCGGCTCCGACGTGTACGCGTGGGCCGCGGCCGACCGGCCGGACTTCTGGGCCGACCAGGCCCGCGAGCTGATCAGCTGGTCCACGCCGTTCCACGAGGTCCTCGACTGGTCCGACGCGCCGTTCGTGCGCTGGTTCGGCGACGGTCGGCTCAACGCCGCGTACAACGCGGTCGACCGGCACGTGGAAGCCGGGCGCGGCGACCGGGTCGCCCTGCACTTCGAGGGTGAGCCCGGCGACACCCGCACGCTCACCTACGCGGACCTGCAGCGCGAGGTGTCGAAGGCCGCCAACGCGATGGCCGCCCTGGGGGTCGGCTCCGGCGACCGGGTCGCGATCTACCTGCCGATGATCCCCGAGGCCGTCATCGCCATGCTGGCGTGCGCACGCCTGGGCGCACCCCACTCGGTCGTGTTCGGCGGGTTCTCCGCCGAGGCCCTGCACTCGCGCATCGTGGACGCGGCCGCCACGCTCGTGGTCACCGCCGACGGCGGGTACCGCAAGGGCTCCCCGAACGCCCTCAAGCCCGCGGTCGACGAGGCCCTGGCCAAGGGCGCCCCGAGTGTCGAGCACGTGCTCGTGGTGCGCCGCACCGGGCAGGCCGTCGACTGGACTGCCGGGCGCGACGTGTGGTGGTCCGACGTGGTCGACACCGCGTCCGACCAGCACGAGCCCGTGCAGGTCGAGGCCGAGCACCCGCTGTTCATCCTGTACACCTCGGGCACCACCGGGCGCCCCAAGGGGATCCTGCACACCACGGGCGGGTTCCTCACGCAGGCCGCGTTCACGCACCGGGCGGTGTTCGACCTCAAGCCCGAGACCGACGTCTACTGGTGCACGGCCGACATCGGCTGGGTCACCGGGCACACGTACGTCGTGTACGGGCCGCTGGTGAACGGCGCCACGCAGGTCATCTACGAGGGCACCCCCGACACCCCGCACCGCGGGCGCTGGTGGGAGATCGTGCAGAAGTACGGCGTGACGATCCTGTACACCGCCCCCACGGCCATCCGCACGTGCATGAAGTGGGGTGACGACATCCCCGCCTCGTTCGACCTGTCGAGCCTGCGCGTGCTCGGCTCGGTCGGCGAACCCATCAACCCCGAGGCGTGGGTCTGGTACCGGCGGACCATCGGCGCCGACCGTGCCCCGATCGTCGACACGTGGTGGCAGACCGAGACGGGCGCGATCATGATCAGCCCGCTGCCGGGCGTCACGACCACCAAGCCGGGGTCGGCGCAGGTGCCTCTGCCGGGCATCGCCGCGGACGTCATCGACGACGAGGCCCGCTCCGTGCCGCCCGGCGCCGGCGGGTACCTGGTGATCCGCGAACCGTGGCCGTCGATGCTGCGCGGCATCTGGGGCGACCGCGAGCGCTACAAGGACACCTACTGGTCGCGGTTCCCCGGCCTGTACTTCGCCGGCGACGGCGCCAAGCGGGACGCCGACGGGGACATCTGGCTGCTGGGCCGCGTGGACGACGTGATGAACGTGTCCGGTCACCGGCTCTCGACCACGGAGATCGAGTCGGCGCTGGTCTCGCACCCGTCGGTGGCCGAGGCGGCCGTGGTGGGCGCCAGCGACGACATGACGGGCCAGGCGGTCGTCGCGTTCGTGATCCTGCGCGCCGAGGCCGTCGCGCAGGGGCGACCCGTCGAGGAGGTCCAGGAGGAGCTGCGGGCGCACGTCGCCGTCGAGATCGGCCCCATCGCCAAGCCTCGGCAGGTGCTGGTGGTGCCCGAGCTGCCCAAGACACGGTCGGGCAAGATCATGCGACGCCTGCTGCGTGACGTGGCCGAGCACCGCACGGTCGGCGACGCCACGACCCTGGCCGACTCCTCGGTGATGGACCTCATCGCCGCGGGGCTGTCCGCGCCGCCCCGCACCTGACCCGCGCCTGACCGTCCTGCGGTCACTGGCGTCACCGGCCCCGTCGGGGTGCTGAGATGGGCCCATGCCTCAGCTGCGATCCCGGACCGTCACCCACGGCAGGAACATGGCCGGAGCCCGCGCACTCCTGCGCGCCTCCGGCGTGGCCCGTGAGGACATCGGCAAGCCGATCATCGCCGTCGCCAACTCGTTCACCGAGTTCGTCCCCGGCCACACGCACCTGCAGCCCGTCGGCCGCATCGTCTCCGAGGCGATCCACGCCGCCGGCGCGGTGGCGCGCGAGTTCAACACGATCGCCGTGGACGACGGCATCGCGATGGGCCACGAGGGCATGCTCTACTCGCTGCCCTCGCGCGACCTGATCGCCGACTCCGTCGAGTACATGGTCCAGGCGCACCGCGCCGACGCGCTCATCTGCATCTCGAACTGCGACAAGATCACGCCGGGCATGCTCATGGCGGCGTTCCGGCTGAACATCCCCACGGTGTTCGTCTCGGGCGGGCCCATGGAGGGCGGCTCGACGGTCCTCACCGACGGGTCGAGCCGCACCCGGCTGAACCTGGTCACGGCCATCTCCGACGCGGTCGCCGACGAGGTCTCCGACGCCGACATCGACCTCATCGAGGAGGCCGCGTGCCCCACCTGCGGGTCGTGCTCGGGCATGTTCACCGCCAACTCGATGAACTGCCTGACCGAGGCCCTCGGCCTGGCCCTGCCGGGCAACGGCTCGACGCTGGCCACGCACACCGCCCGCCGCGCCCTGTACGAGCAGGCCGGCCGCACGGTCGTCGACATCACGCGCCGCTACTACGAGCAGGACGACGCGTCCGTGCTGCCGCGTGCGATCGCCACCCGTGAGGCGTTCGACAACGCCATGTCGCTCGACATCGCCATGGGCGGTTCGACGAACACGATCCTGCACCTGCTCGCCGCCGCCCACGAGGCCGAGCTGGACTACGACCTGACGCACATCGAGGCGCGCTCGCGGGCCGTCCCGTGCGTGTGCAAGGTCGCCCCCAACGGCACGTACCTCATGGAGGACGTGCACCGGGCCGGTGGCATCCCGGCGATCCTCGGCGAGCTCGACCGGGCCGGTCTGCTGCACCGCGACGTGCACTCGGTGCACTCCC
The DNA here is from genome assembly GCF_052036975.1 of Cellulomonas soli. GTDB lineage: Bacteria > Actinomycetota > Actinomycetes > Actinomycetales > Cellulomonadaceae > Cellulomonas > Cellulomonas soli_A. Next base: position 296,153 of record NZ_JBQIAR010000002.1, on the reverse strand, counting down.
CCTCGCTGGAGGCGTGGCTGAAGGACTGGGACGTGCGCGGCGGCTCACCGTCGGACGAGGCCGTCGAGCTGTTCCACGCCGCCCCGGGCCGCAAGCGCTCGGCGTCGGCGTTCTCGCAGTCGGCCCGCTGGGAGACGCTGGACCTGGACGCCGAGGGCGGCTGCATCCGCGACGTCGCGCACGCCTACACGGTCGACGGCGGCCTGGCGGTGCTGCGCGGCAACCTGTCGGTGGACGGGGCCATCGTCAAGACCGCCGGCGTGGACGAGTCGATCTTCCGGTTCTCCGGCCCGGCGCTGGTCACCGAGTCCCAGGACGAGGCCGTCGAGGCGATCCTGTCCAAGCGGGTCAAGGCCGGCGACGTCGTCGTGATCCGCTACGAGGGTCCCCGCGGCGGTCCGGGCATGCAGGAGATGCTCTACCCGACCTCGTACCTCAAGGGACTCGGCCTGGGTGCGGCATGCGCGCTGGTCACCGACGGCCGGTTCTCCGGTGGCACGTCGGGCCTGTCCATCGGGCACGTGTCCCCCGAGGCGGCCGCCGGTGGGCTCATCGCCCTGGTCGAGGACGGCGACACCATCGAGATCGACATCCCCTCGCGCAGCATCCGCCTGGCGGTGCCGGACGAGGTGCTCGCCGCCCGACGCGCAGCCCTCGAGGCCGGCGGCGGGTACCGGCCGCGCTCGCGCGAGCGAGTCGTCTCGACGGCCCTGCGGGCCTACGCCGCGATGGCCCTGTCGGCCGACAAGGGTGCGGTGCGTGACGTGAGCGTGCTCGAGGGCCGCTGACCCGACCGGCCTCGACGGCCCCCGGCGCACACCCGTGCCGCCGGGGGCCGTCGACGTCTCAGCGCGCGGTGAGCCACACGAGGCCGACCCCGGCGGACGCCGCCGTGACGCACAGCGCGAGCGTGCCCAGCGCGTTGCCCACCGCGATGCCCCGCTCGCCGGCCTGCACCAGACGGACCGTCTCGACCATGGCCGTGGAGAACGTCGTGTACCCGCCGCAGAAGCCCGTGGCGAGCGCCGTGAACCATACCGAGCCGAACCCGTGGAACAGGTGCGCGCCGTTGAGCAGGCCGAGCAGCAGCGACCCGGTGACGTTGATGGTGACGGTGGCCAGCGGGAACACCCGCGCCCAGCGCCCACGGATCGACCCGTCGACGACGAACCGGGTCGCGGCGCCGAGCCCGCCGAAGAGCATCACGAGCGGCACGGTCAACGCGGTCAGCCCGGTCACTGCGATCCCTCCAGGGCGCGCCCCGAGCCGGCCGAGTCGTCCGAGCGGGCCCGTCGGGCAAGACGCCGCTCGTGCAGCCGGGCGCCGAGCAGCACACCGGCCAGCGCGGTGAGGAAGCCCAGCACCACGCTCGCCAGCGCGTAGGCCAGCGCGGTCCCGACGTGCCCGGCAGCGCCGAGCCGTTCGACCTCGATCGCCAACGTGCTGAACGTGGTGAACCCACCCAGCACACCCGTGCCCAGGGTCAGGCGCAGCCGACGGATGCCCGAGGACTCCGGGCCGCGCCGCACGAGCGACTCGAGCAGCAGACCCAGGAGGAACGCCCCGAGCAGGTTCTCGACGAACGTGGCCGTCGGCCACCCGCCGTCGGCCACCGGGGCCGCGGAGGTGAGCGCGTACCGGGCGCCCGTGCCCACTGCACCGCCGAGGCCGACGAGCAGGATCAGCGAGGGCGTCAGGTGTGCCGCACGGGTCGTCAAAGGGGTCTCCTGGGGTTCCCCGGGAGCATACCGAGCACCCGTCGTCGCCCCGATCGGGGGCACCTCAGCCGAGCAGCGGCGTCTTCCAGTCGACGACATGCAGCGGCACGACCATGACCGGCCGGTGCTGGTGGTGCGTCAGCCGCACGGCCACCGAGCCTTCGATGGCTTCCCGGACGCGCGCCCCCGCCCCTGGCGAACGAGTGCCCACCACGAAGCCGGCCGCGTCGACCGCGCGCGCCAGATGCGTCAGCGCCCGGTCCGCCCGACCGGCCAGGTACCGGAACGTCCACGGCACCCCGCAGTCCGCGAGCACCTCGGCGAGCGACTGCTCGATCAGCTCCTGCCGACGCAACCAGCCGTCGTCGGCGCCGTCGGGGTCGATCGCCTCGTGCTGGACCGACCCGTCCTCGTGCTCCGCACGGGTGTACCGCGACCCGTCGACGAACGCACAGCACAGCTCGGACGCACCCGCCGCGCGGGCCCACTCGGCGGCCGTCAGCGCCACCAGCGCCGGCTGACCGGGGACGACCCCGACCACCAGCGGGTGACCGGCCACGGGGACCATGCGGGACGGGCCGGGCTGCGGGACCTCGGGGGTGGGCATGGGTGCGACCTCTCGTTCGACCCGATGCTAGAGCGGCCGTCCCACCCCCGCGACGGGCCGCCGGCTGCTACCCCGCGGCCAACCCGAACCGCGCGCGGGCGTCGGCCTGCGTGCACGGGTCGAAGTCGAGCTGTTCCAACGGCACGCCGCGCGCGAGCCCGTGCATGACGACCGGCTCCCATGTCAGGGCGTCCGGCGTCACGTCGAACACCGCGTCGGCGAAGACGACCACCAGCCGCCCCTCGTCGAACAGGTGCGCGTACCAGCACTCCTGCGCGGCGGGGACCATCGCGGCGCGCAGCTGCGCGACCCCGTCGGCCAGCGACGCCTCGTCGATGCCGACGAGCAGCAGCCGCCACCCACCCAGCGGCAGCGTGGCCAGCACCTCGAACAGGGGCGGCACGGTGCGGTCCACGAGGGACTGCTCGACCACGACACCCCAGAGCTCACCCTGCCCGGCCATCAGCCCTCCGCCCGACGTCCCCGCCCGATCCGACCCTCGGCATCGTACACATGTTCGATTCCCGGCGGGCCTGAACCCGCAGGTCGCGGGCGGGTGGCGGGCACGACGGCGGCACGAAGCGTTTCAGCCGGTGGAGCGCCCGCCACCCGGCTGGTTGTCTGGCGCCCGGCACCCGTCCGCCGCGGCCATCGAGCCGGCGGACGGGAGCCAACCACCCCGGCGCCCGCGACCGTTCCTGGTCCCGGCCGCCCGCGACCAGGAACGAGGACGTCCATGAGATCTCGAGCCCTGCCGACCGGTTCGGCGACCGGTGCGCTGGCCGGTGCACTGCTGACCGCCGCACTGGTCGCCCTCGGCACCGTGAGCGCCGTGTCGCTGACCCCGACGACGGCGCAGGCTGCCGAACCCGTCGGCCTGCACATCGAGGACGCGCGGCTGGTCGAGCGCGACGGCACCCCGTTCGTGGCCCGCGGCATCAACCACGCGCACACCTGGTACACCTCGCGCACCGCGACCGCGATCCCCGACATCAAGGCCGCCGGCGCCAACGCCGTCCGCGTGGTCCTGTCCGGCGGCGACCGGTGGACGCGCAACGACGCCGCCGACGTGGCCGACGTGATCGCCCGGTGCAAGGCCGCGAAGCTCATCTGCATGCTGGAGGACCACGACACCACGGGCTACGGCGAGCAGTCCGGTGCGGTGACCCTGGACAAGGCCGCCGACTACTTCGTGTCCCTGAAGTCGGTGCTGGTCGGCCAGGAGGACTACGTCCAGCTGAACATCGGCAACGAGCCGTACGGCAACACGACCTCGGTGAACGCCGGGTGGGCGGCCGACACCTCGGCCGCGGTCGTGAAGCTGCGGGCGGCGGGGCTGCAGCACAACATCGTCGTCGACGCGCCCTCGTGGGGTCAGGACTGGGCGGGCATCATGCGCGACCAGGCCACGACCGTCGCAGCGGCCGACCCGCAGCACAACGTGCTGTTCTCGGTGCACATGTACGGCGTGTACGCGCAGGCCTCGACGATCAACGCCTACTTCGACGCGTTCGCGGCGCAGGGTCTGCCGTTGGTGGTCGGCGAGTTCGGCAACACGCACTCCGACGGTGACGTCGACGAGGACACGATCCTGGCGCAGGCGCAGGCCCGCGGCATCGGCTGGTACGGCTGGTCGTGGTCCGGCAACGGCGGCGGCGTGGAGTACCTGGACCTGGCCACCGGGTGGGACCCGGCGAACCTGTCCACGTGGGGTCGGCGCCTGGTCGACGGCCCGAACGGGCTGCGGGCCACGTCCGTCCCGGCCACGATCTTCGGGACCGCACCGACGCCGACACCCACCCCGACCACGCCCCCCACACCCACACCCACCCCGACGCCCACGCCCACGGCCGGCACGGGGACCTGCACCGCGACCTACGCCACGGTCGGCACGTGGCAGGGCGGGTTCCAGGGCTCGGTGACCGTGACCGCGGGCACCGCGGCGATCCCGCGCTGGTCCACCAGCCTCACGCTGCCGGCCGGCACCACCGTGCAGGGCTGGTCGGGCACGTACAGCCAGGCGGGCTCGACCCTGACGGTGTCGAACGCCGCGTGGAATGGTCTGCTGGCCGCCGGGGCGAGCACCACGTACGGGTTCGTCGGCACGGGGACTGCCCCGGTAGCCGGCACCGCCGTGGCGTGCGCGTGAGCGGGCGCTACAGCGACAGCAGCCGTCGCAGGTTGCGCACGGCCTCGCGTCCGCCGCGGTTCGCGCCGATCGTCGAGGCGCTCGGCCCGTAGCCGACGAGCTGCAGCCGGGGGTCCGCGACCACCTGTGTGCCGTCCATCGTGATCCCGCCACCGGGGCCACGCAGGTGCAGCGGCGCCAGGTGGTCGAGGGCCGCCCGGAATCCCGTGCACCACAGCACCGTGCGCGCCTCGACGAACGCAGGGCCGTCGACCCACCCGTGCGGGTCGGCGGCCCCCGGCGCACCCCCTGATGGCACCGGGACGGCCGCCGTGTCCCACTGCGCACCGTCCGGGACGAGCCGGTCGAACATCGGCCGGGCCCGCAGCACGCCGGAGTCGATCCCCGCCCGGTAGGCGTCGGTCAGCGGCAGACCCGTCACCCCGACGACACTCTCGGGCGGCAGCCCCGCGCGGGTGCGGGCGTCGACCAGCGCGACGGCCTCGCGTCCCCGCTCGGGCGTGATCTCGTCCTCGTCGCGCCAGGCCGGCGGCCGGCGGGTGACCCAGGTCGTGGTGGTCACCCGGGCCAGGGCCAGCAGCAGCTGCACGGCCGACGTGCCCCCACCGACCACGATCACGTGCCCGTCGGCGAGGTCCTCGGGCCGCCGGTAGTCGTGCGTGTGCAGCTGGCGCCCCCGGAAGCTCGACTGCCCCGGGTACACCGGCCAGAACGGCTTCTGCCACGTGCCGGAGGCGTTGACCAGGCCACGCGTGCGCCACACGACCCGGGCGTCCGGCGCCAGCACGCTGCGGGTGTGCACCCGCAGCCGCCCGCCCTGCGCGACCACGGTTCCCGGCTCGTCCTCGACCCGTTCGACACGGACCGGGCGCTGCACGTGCAGACCGAACTGCTCCTCGTACTCGGCGAAGTAGTACGGCACCGCCTCGGCGGCGGGCTGCGCGCTGTCCGGCACCACGAGCGCCTTGCCGGGCAGCTCGTGCACGGCGTGCGCGTCGGCCATCGTCAGACCGGGCCACCGGTGCTGCCACGCGCCACCCGGCCGCGCCGCGTCGTCGAGCACGACGAACGTGCCCGGCGCCTGCTCCCAGCCGTCGGCGCCGACCGGCACCAACCCGATGCGCCGCAGGTGGTACGCCGCCGACAGCCCGGCCTGCCCGGCACCCACGACGACCACGTCGACGTCGACCGTGCGGGGACCGGACTCCTGAGCCCGACGGCGGGCCCTCCGACCGGCCGGCGCCGCCGTCTCCTGGGGGGCACTCGCGTCGGGGGTGCGCACGAAGGAGTCCATGACCGGACCAACGTACCTGCTGCCCCGCCGTCACGGACCCCCTGCGGCCGTCCGTCACACGACCACCACACGGGGACCACCCGACTGCCGCAGCACTCAGGCACGTGACGCCCGCCGAGGGGGCCGCCGCCACGCCCCAACCGGCCGACCGTGGTGGGATGACCCCATGACCAGCACCGGGACACCGCAGGACGACACCGCGCCCAGCAGCGTGCCCGGCATCGTGCGCAGCCCTGCGCCGCTCGATCCCGCCCAGGCCGCCCAGGTGCGGGCGCTCGCGCGGCGGGCCCACACCGCCGACGGTGTCGCCCCGCTGTCCGAGCAGCCGCTGCTGCGGCTCGGCGACCCGGACGCACCCGTCGAGCACCTGCTGGTCCCGGCCGCCGACGGTCACCTGCTCGGCTACGCGCAGCTGGACCTGGACGCCGCGGAGCAGGCCAAGGTCGAGCTCGTCGTCGACCCCGACGCCCGCCGGCAGGGGCTGGCCACGGCGTTGGTCGCCGCCGCGGTCGCCCGCGCCCGCGCCGAGGGCGCCTCGCAGGTGGCGGTGTGGGCGCACGGCGACCTGCCCGCCGCACGGGCCAGCGCGCACCGGTCGGGGCTCGCGGTCGTGCGCGAGCTGTGGCAGATGCGGCTGGAGCTGCCCGGCCGCCCCGTGCCGGCCGACGACCACCTGCCCGCCGGCGTCACCGTCCGCGCGTTCGTCCCCGGCCAGGACGAGGACGCGTGGCGGCGCGTCAACTCGCGGGCGTTCGCCCAGCACCCCGAGCAGGGGCGGATGACCGCGTCCGACCTGCGCGCCCGCCAGAGGGAACCCTGGTTCGACCCGGCAGGGTTCCTGCTGGCCGAACGCGACGGCCAGCTCCTCGGGTTCGTGTGGACCAAGGTGCACGCCGCCGGTCAGCTGGGCCCGGACGAGGTCGGCGAGATCTACGTGCTCGGCGTCGACCCGGACGCGCAGGGGCTCGGCCTGGGGGGCGCGCTGACCCGCCGAGGGCTGGCCTGGCTGTCCGCCCGGGGGCTGCGCAGCGTCGTGCTGTACACCGAGGCCGCCAACGCCGTGGCCGTGCGCACGTACGAGCGGGTCGGGTTCGCACGGTCCGCCGTGGACGTGATGTACGCGCTCGACACCCATCGTTCATCCAGCGGTGCCACGATGGTCCGATGACGGACGCAACCGCCATCGACGCCTCGCTCGCCGCGCACATCGCCGAGCACCTCGAGCTGCCCGAGCCCCCGGGGACCGGCTCGCTGCCCGAGGTGGTGCACGAACCCCTGCCCGACGACCGGTTCCTCGACCGGGAGCTGTCCTGGCTGGCGTTCAACCAACGGGTGCTCGAGCTCGCCGAGGACCCGACGTTGCCGCTGCTGGAGCGCGTGCGGTTCCTGGCGATCTTCGCCTCGAACCTCGACGAGTTCTTCATGGTGCGGGTCGCCGGCCTCAAACGGCGCATCGCCACCGGCCTGGCCGTCACGGCCGCCTCCGGCCTGTCGCCGCGCCAGGTGCTCGAGGGCATCGGCGAGGCCGCGCACGTGCTCATGGAGCGGCACGCGAAGGTGTTCGCCGAGCAGGTGCAGCCCGCGCTGGCCGCCGAGGGCATCACGCTCGTGCACTGGGCCGACCTGGGCGAGTCCGAGCAGGACCGGCTGCGCAAGTTCTTCCGCCGGCACATCTTCCCGGTGCTGACGCCGCTCGCGGTCGACCCGGCGCACCCGTTCCCGTACATCTCGGGTCTGTCGCTCAACCTGGCGGTCGTGGTCGTCAACCCGGCCACCGGCAAGGAGCACTTCGCACGCGTGAAGGTGCCGCCGCTGCTGCCCCGGTTCATCGCCGTGGACGCCGCCGGCCGCCCCAGCGCCCCCGACCAGAAAGCCGGGTCGGTCGAGCGCGGGCCCATGTCGTTCGTGCCCGTCGAGGACGTCATCTCCGAGCACCTCGACCAGCTGTTCCCCGGGATGGACGTCCTCGAGCACCACACGTTCCGGGTGACCCGCAACGAGGACGTCGAGGTCGAGGAGGACGACGCCGAGAACCTCCTCCAGGCCATGGAGAAGGAGCTGCTGCGCCGCCGCTTCGGTCCGCCCGTGCGCCTGGAGGTCGCCGACACGATCAGCACGCGCGTGCGCGAGCTGCTGGTGCGCGAGCTGGGCATGGCCGAGAACGAGGTGTACTCGCTGCCGGCGCCGCTGGACCACACCGGCCTGAACGTGATCGCCGACCTGGACCGGGCCGACCTGCAGTTCCCCGTGTTCGTGCCCACCACGCACCGTCAGCTCGCCGAGGTGGAGAGCGCGACGGCGACCAACGTGTTCGCGGCGATCCGTGAGCGCGACATCCTGCTGCACCACCCGTACGACTCGTTCTCCACGTCGGTGCAGACGTTCCTGCAGCAGGCCGCGGCCGACCCGCAGGTGCTGGCGATCAAGCAGACGCTGTACCGCACGTCGGGCGACTCCCCGATCGTGGATGCCCTGATCGACGCCGCCGAGGCCGGCAAGCAGGTGCTGGCGCTCGTCGAGATCAAGGCGCGGTTCGACGAGCAGAACAACATCTCGTGGGCCCGCAAGCTCGAGCAGGCCGGCGTGCACGTGGTGTACGGCATCGTCGGGCTGAAGACGCACTGCAAGCTGCTGCTGGTGGTGCGGCAGGAGGCCGACGGCCTGCGCCGCTACTGCCACATCGGCACCGGCAACTACAACCCGAAGACGGCCCGCCTGTACACCGACGTGGGCCTGCTGACCGCCGACCCGGAGGTCGGCCAGGACCTGACCCGCCTGTTCAACCAGCTGTCGGGCTACGCACCCAAGTCGCGGTTCCACCGCCTGCTCGTGGCCCCCCGTTCGGTGCGGGCGGGGCTGATCGAACGGATCGACCGCGAGGCCGAGGCCGCCCGCGCGGGGCTGCCCGCGTGGATCAAGATCAAGGTCAACTCGATGGTGGACGAGGCCACGATCGACGCGTTGTACCGGGCCTCGCAGGCCGGGGTGCCGATCGACCTGGTGGTCCGCGGCATCTGCGCGCTGCGCCCGGGTGTGCCGGGTCTGTCCGAGACGATCCGCGTGCGCTCGATCCTGGGCCGGTTCCTGGAGCACGCGCGCATCTTCGCGTTCGCGCACAGCTCGCCGGCACCGGACTCCACGTTCGAGGGCCCCGAGGTCTACATCGGCTCGGCGGACCTCATGCACCGCAACCTGGACCGCCGGGTCGAGGCGCTGGTGCGCGTGGCCGACCCCGACCAGGTGACCGAGCTGCTGGACCTGGTGGACGAGTCGATGGACGCCGGGACGGCCTCGTGGCACCTCGACCAGTCCGGGACGTGGGAGCGCCGCAGCGAGGTCGACGGCACCCCGTTGACGGACATGCAGGCCACCCTCATCGCACGGCAGAGGCGACGGAGGGGCACAGCACGGTGAGCAGCAGCACGGAACCGGCCGTCGTCGAGGCGGCCGGTGCCCTGGTGTGGCGTGTGCGCCTCGGCCGCCTGCAGGTGGCGCTGGTGCACCGCCCCCGGTACCGCGACTGGTCGTGGCCGAAGGGCAAGCTCGACCCGGGCGAGTCGGCGGTGGGCGCCGCGATCCGCGAGGTCGCCGAGGAGACGGGCCATGAGGTGGTGCTCGGCATGCCGCTGCCGGGCCTGCTGTACCCGATCTCCGACGGCCGCACCAAGCGGGTGCACTACTGGGCGGCGCAGGTCGCCGGCCGCCGCGACGCCGCCGCGTTGCGCGCCCGACCGCCCGTGCCGCGCGCGTCCCGCGCCGAGATCGACCAGGTGCGCTGGTGGGACGTGGACACCGCCGCCGAGCGGCTGACCAACAAGGCCGACCGGGCCCCGCTGGATGCGCTCGTGCACGCCTACGACAAGGGTCGGCTCGACACCCGCACGCTCGTCATCGCACGGCACGGCTCCGCGCAGCGGCGCTCCACCTGGCCCGGCAGCGAGCTGGACCGTCCGCTCACGCGCGACGGCGAACGCCAGGCGACGGCCCTGGTCCCGGTGCTGTCGGCGTTCGGCGTGAGCCGGTTGGCCACCAGCGAGTGGGCGCGGTGCCGCTCCACGATCACGCCGTACTCGATCGCGACGGCCACCACGCCGCAGGTGCTGGGCATGCTGACCGAGGCCGAGCACGAACGCTCCCCGGCCAGGGTGGCCGCAGCGGTGCTCGACCTGCTGCAGACGTCCGCGGACTCGGTGCTGTGCACGCACCGCCCGGTGCTGCCCACCGTGGTGGACGTGCTGGCGCAGCACGCCCGGCGCGCCGTGGCCGACCAGCTGCCGGCACACGACCCGTTCCTGCACCCCGGGCAGGTCCTCGTGGCGCACGTCGCGCACACGGCGAAGGGCCCTCGGGTGGTGGCGGCGGAGACGCACCGCCCGCCCGCCGACTGAGCGAGGACCGGACGGGGTCCCGGTGCCCGCCGGGTGAACGACGACGCCGGACCGCCCCGAGGGGAGGTCCGGCGTCGTGGTCGGCTGCGCGTGCGGCGCGGGCCGTCAGAGCAGGATCGGGCTGAGGACCCAGTAGACGACCGCGGCGACGGTCGCCGCGGCGGGGATGGTCAGGACCCAGGCCACGCCGATGTTCTTCGCGACGCCCCAGCGCACGGCCGACAGCCGCTTGGTCGCGCCGACGCCCATGATCGCCGAGGTGATCGTGTGCGTGGTGGACACGGGCGCGTGCAGCACGAACGCGTTGACGTAGAGCACCACGGCGGACACCGACTCGGCGACGAACCCGCGGGCGGGGTCGAGCTCGATGATGCGGCGACCGAGCGTGCGCATGATGCGCCACCCGCCGGAGTACGTGCCCAGCGAGATGGCGGTGGCGGCGGCGAGCTTGACCCAGATCGGGATGCCGCCGTCGGTGCTCGCCCAGCCGACCGTGAGGAGGGCCATGTAGATGACACCCATGGTCTTCTGCGCGTCCTGCAGACCGTGCCCGAGGGCCATGGCCGCGGCGGACGCGGTCTGCGCCAGGCGGAACCGGCGCGTGGCACGGGTCGGCGAGGCCGACCGGAAGATCCACAGCACGCCGACCATGACGAGGAACGCCAGCCCGAACCCGACCACCGGCGAGATGATCATCGGCAGGACGACCTTGTCGACGATCGCCGAGCCGTAGATCGCCAGGCCACCGGCCAGGCCTGCGCCGACCAGTCCGCCGATGAGGGCGTGCGTGGACGACGAGGGCAGACCGAACCACCAGGTGATGAGGTTCCACACGATCGCGCCGACCAGCGCGCACAGCACGACGATCAGCGCCTGGTGCGGCGAGGCGTCCTGCAGGTCGACGATCGACTTGGCGATGGTCTCGGCCACCTCGGTGCCCAGCAGCGCGCCGGCGAAGTTCATGACCGCCGCCATGATGAGCGCCGCCCGGGGGGTCAGCGCGCGCGTCGAGACCGAGGTCGCGATCGCGTTGGCGGCGTCATGGAATCCGTTGGTGTAGTCGAACCCGAGGGCGAGCGCGACGACGACGACGACAAGCGCGAGTTCCACCGCGCTCAGGACTCCTTGAGCGCGATGGTCTCGACCGTGTTCGCGACCTTCTCGAACGCGTCGGCCGCGTCCTCGAGCTTCTCCACGATCTCCTTGAGCTTCATCAGGAGGATCGGGTCGGCGACGTCGTCGAACAGCTGCGCGAGCAGCTTGCGGTGGGACTTGTCGGCCTGGTTCTCCAGGCGGTTGACCTCGACCCAGTACTCCGAGAGCGAGTCCATGGAGCGCAGCCGCGGCATGGCCTCGGCGGTCAGCTCGGCGGCACGCTGCAGCACCTGGACCTGGTCGGACACGCGGGCCGGCAGCTCTTCGACCTTGTACAGGACGATGAGGTCGGCGGCCTCCTCCATGAAGTCCATGCAGTCGTCGAGGCTCGAGGCCAGGTCGTAGATGTCGTCACGGTCGAACGGTGTGACGAACGTCGAGTTCAGCCGACGCATGATCTGGTGCGTCGCGTCGTCGGCCGCGTGCTCGGCGTCGGCCATCCGCTTGCCGAGCTCCTTGCGGGTCGGGCGGTCGGCCCCGAGCATCTCGCCGAGCAGGTTCGCTCCGGTGACGAGGTGCTGCGCAGAGGCGGCGAAGAGATCGAAGAACGTGGTGTCGCGCGGAGTGAGGCGCAGTCGCACGGGGGGCTCCCATGAGGGGGTTGACGGACGGGACACAGGCTAGGTCACCGTCCGGCGATTCCCCAACGCCAGATGTCCTGTGCATGCCTGTGAGACGGCTGCTAGGTGGACGGCAGGTGTGCGGCGCCCGGGGGGCGATCAAGCAGGTGGGGCGACGTCGGGCCGGGAGCGCCTCTCGGCGCGAGGCCGCTCGAAGCGGCGAGAGTTGGAGCCCGGGGCTACCGCGGCCCGACGTCGACGACCATGCTACGCCCCCGCTCAGTCGAGGTGACCGGCCCGCCACTGCTGCGCGGCGGCGGTCAGCTCGTCACCCGTCCGGGCCAACGACGCGGCGCTGCGGGTGGTGCGGTCGGCGTGGTCGGGGTCGAGCACGTCGAGGTGGTCGGCGTCGAACGCGGCACCGGTGGCCAGCACGTGGCACAGGGCGGCGGCCCGGTCGAGGGCATCGGCCAGGTCACCGGTGTACACGCCCGACAGGACCGCGTCGGCGGCGACGCGCACGTCGTCCGGTCCGGGCGGGTCGACGACGCCGGCGATCGCGCCGTGCACGGGCGCGGCCGCCACACCCTGACGGAACCGGTCGGCCACGGTCTGCGGGTCGCGGCGCACCCACTCGCGCAGCACGTACAGCCGCCACAGCGCGCCCGGCAGGCTCACCGGCGGGCTCTGCGCCCACAGGTTCGCCACGAGGTCCAGCCCCTCGGTCTCGACCAGCGCGACGAGCCGGGCCACGACCTGCGGGTCGCCCGCCTCGGCGCGCCCGTGCTGCACGAGGGCGGCCGCCGTGGTGTGCGCGAGGGCGTCGCGGGCCTCGGGGTCGAGGCCGCCGGGGATCGCGTCGGCCTGGGCGCCGTCCATGAGGGCCGGGCGGCGCGGCCGGCGGGGTCCGTCGGTGGGCTGGGACATGCCCTCGATGATCGCACCGGGTGCGCGCACGCAGCCCGCGGGTGAGAGTGAGGAGCGGCCGGCAGGGGTGCGGGCCGTTCAACCCCCGGGGAGACCACACATGACGGACAGCACACCCACGCCCAGGAGCGAGCACCACGGCAAGGCGGTCGCGCTGGCGGTCGCCGCGGCGGTCGGCGGCTTCCTGTTCGGCTTCGACAGCTCGGTGATCAACGGTGCGGTCGACGCGATCGAGGGCCAGTTCGACCTGGCGGCCACGGTGACGGGCCTGGTGGTCGCGGTGGCGTTGCTGGGGTGCGCGGCGGGTGCATGGCTCGGCGGTCGACTGGCCGACCGGTGGGGGCGGACGCGGGTGATGCTGCTCGGCGCGGTGCTGTTCTTCGTGTCCTCGATCGGCTCGGCGCTGGCCTTCGCGGCGTGGGACCTGGCGGTGTGGCGGGTGATCGGCGGGATCGGCATCGGCATCGCGTCGGTGATCGCCCCGGCCTACATCGCCGAGATCGCACCGGCGGCCGTGCGCGGCATGCTCGGCTCGTTGCAGCAGCTGGCGATCACGCTGGGCATCTTCGCGGCCCTGCTGTCGGACCAGCTGCTGGCGAGCACGGCGGGCGGCGCCGCCGAGGAGCTGTGGTTCGGGTGGGAGGCGTGGCGCTGGATGTTCCTGGTGGCCGTGATCCCGGCCGGCGTCTACGGGGTGCTGGCGCTGCGGATCCCCGAGTCGCCGCGGTTCCTGGTGGCGCAGGGCCGCACGCCCGAGGCGGTCGAGGTGCTCACGCGGGTGCTGGGCACGCAGCAGGAGGCGCAGGGCCGGGTCACCGAGATCGAGCGGACGATCGCGAGGGACGCCGCGGTGGTGGATCGGGCCTCGTTGCGGGGTCCGCGGTTCGGGCTGCTGCCGATCGTGTGGGTGGGCATCCTGCTGTCGGTGTTCCAGCAGTTCGTGGGGATCAACGTGATCTTCTACTACTCCACGACGCTGTGGCAGGCGGTGGGCTTCGACGAGAGCCAGTCGTTCCTGGTCTCGACGATCACCTCGGTGACGAACGTGCTGGTGACCCTGGTGGCGATCGCCCTGGTGGACCGGGTGGGTCGCCGGCCGATCCTGCTGGTGGGGTCTGCGGGGATGACGCTCTCGCTGGGGCTGATGGCGTTGGCGTTCACGCAGGCGACGACCGTGGGCGAGGACATCTCGCTGCCGGCCGGCTGGGGCACCACGGCGCTGATCGCCGCGAACGCGTTCGTGGTGTTCTTCGGGGCGTCCTGGGGGCCGCTGGTGTGGGTGCTGCTCGGGGAGATGTTCCCGAACCGGATCCGGGCGGCGGCGCTGGGGGTGGCCGCCGCGGCGCAGTGGGTCGCCAACTTCCTCATCACGGTGTCGTTCCCGCCGTTGCTGGACGCGTTCGGGGCGACCGTCCCCTACCTGATGTACGCGGTGTTCGCGGCGCTGTCGTTCGTGTTCGTGCTGGCGCGGGTGCCGGAGACCAAGGGCATGCAGCTGGAGGACATGCAGGGCGCGACGTACACCCGCTGAGCCGCTGGCGGCACGCGGGACGGCCGGGGCGTCGCGGGCGGTGCTGTCATGGACGTCACAGGCACCGACCCACCAGAACCGTTGCCGTGGGCAACTACCCGACCTATGGTTGCCCGAGGCAACGACATCGGACGGGAACGCCCGTCACCTCCGCACGACGAGAGCCGAGCATGGCCATCCCCACGGACAACCCCACAGACACCCCCACCACGCCGGCCGCCGCGACGACCCCCACCATGACCCACCGCGAGGTGCTCGAAGCACTCTCCGGGATCCTCCTGGGCATGTTCGTCTCGATCCTGGCCACGAGCCTCGTCTCGTCCTCGCTCCCCCGGATCATCACCGACCTCGGCGGCTCCCAGTCGGCCTTCACCTGGGTCGTCACCGCCACGCTGCTGACCACCACCGTCACCACGCCCATCTGGGGCAAGCTCGCCGACCTGTTCGACCGCAAGATGCTCATCCAGGTCGCGCTCGTTCTGTCGGTCGTCTCGTCCGCGCTCGCCGGTCTGTCGCAGACCACCGGGCAGCTCATCGCCGCCCGCGCGTTCCAGGGCATCGGCGCCGGCGGCCTCACCGCCCTGGCGACCGTGCTCATCGCCGACATCATCAGCCCGCGCGAGCGCGGCCGGTACATGGGCTACACCGGCGCGATCATGGCGCTCGGCATGATCGGCGGACCGCTCATCGGCGGCGTCGTCACCGACGGACCCGGGTGGCGCTGGAACTTCTTCTTCGGGCTGCCGTTCGCCGTCGCCGCGATCGTCGTGCTGCAGCGCACGCTGCACCTGGCCCCGCGGCCGCGCCGCGTCGTGCACATCGACTACGCCGGCGCCGGCCTGCTGTCCGCCGGCATCGCGACGCTGCTGCTGTGGATCACGTTCGTCGGCGACAACTTCGCGTGGGGCTCCTGGCAGACCGCCGCCATGGTCGGCGGCGCGCTGGCACTGCTGACCCTGGCCGTGCTCGTCGAGTCACGGGCCGCCGAGCCGATCATCCCGCTGCGCCTGTTCCGCAACCGCACCCTCGTGCTGGCGGTCGTCGCCTCGATCTCCGTCGGCATCGCCCTGTTCGGCACATCGGTGTTCCTCAGCCAGTACATGCAGCTCGCACGCGGCAAGACACCCACCCAGTCCGGTCTGATGACCATTCCCATGGTCGCCGGCATGGTCCTGGCCTCCACCCTGTCCGGCCGCTCCATCTCCCGCTCGGGCCACTACAAGCGCTTCATGGTCGCCGGCGCGATCACGCTCACCGCCGGCCTGGCCCTCATGGGCACCATCCACTACGACACCGAGTTCACGCTCGTCGCGGTGTACATGGCCATGCTGGGCGCCGGCGTCGGCATGCTGATGCAGAACCTCGTGCTCGCCGTGCAGAACACCCTCGACGTGCAGGACATCGGTGCAGGCACCGCCACCGTCGCGTTCTTCCGCTCCCTGGGCGGCACCATCGGCGTCTCGGTGCTGGGCGCCGTGCTCGGCTCACGTGTCGGCGACCTGATCGCCGAGGGGCTCGTGCGCCTGGGCGTCGACCCGTCCGCCCTGGGCGGCGGCTCCGGCGCGCTGCCGGACCTGGCCACGCTGCCCGACCCCGTGCGGGTGGTCGTCGAGTCCGCGTTCGGCGACGGGATCGCCGAGCTGTTCCTGCTGGCCGTCCCCGTCGCACTCGTCTCGCTCGTCGCCGTGTGCTTCCTGCGGGAGGTGCCGTTGGGCACCCGCTCCGGCGCCGAGCTGCGGGCGCAGGCCGAGGCGTCGCAGGCCCCGGCCGAGAGCACGCCGACCAGCGCACCCGCGGTCACCGCGGCGACGCTCGGCTGACCCGGTGATCTGCGCGGTCCCGTCCGGCGTCCCCGTCCGGGAGGATGGGGGTGTGGAGGCCGAGGAACCGATCCGCCAGGTGGAACGCGAGCTGGGCATGCTGCTGCGTCGCGCGCACGCCGCCTCGGCGACCATCGCCCGCAAGGTGCACCCCGACCTGGAGCCCGGCGTGTACGCCACGCTCGCCTACATCGCCCGGCGCCCCGGCGTGCGCGCCAGCGTCGTCGCCGACGACTTCGGGATCGGCCGCGCGACGATCTCACGCCAGCTGGCGCGGCTCACCGAGCTCGGCCTCGTCGAGCGCCGACCCGATCCCGACGACCAGCGCGGGCAGCTGCTGCAGCTGACCGTCGAGGGCACCGCACGACTCGAGGGGGCACGCGGGGCGCGAGGCGGGTTCCTGCGCGAGGCGCTGGCTCCGTGGGAGGAGGACGAGCTGCGGCGCCTGGCGGAGCAGCTCGCGCGGCTCAACGCCGCCGTCGCCGCCTCCGTGCGCCGCTGACCCTCAGGGGCAGGCAGAACTCGCCACGCCCTCGGCAGACGGTCAGCAGGTGGTCAGCGCAGCCAGGTGGTGCGCTGCCGGGCGATCGCCGTGATCGCGGCCACCCGGTCCGGGTCCAAGCGGGTCGGCATCTGCCGGAACACCGCAGGCACGTCCTGCCGGGACACCGCCACCGCGTCCTGCGTCCGCGGCTCCTGCGACAGCTCGAGCTCGCCCTGCAGCACGACCATGCCGCGCACCGTCACGGCAGCGACCCCGCTCGCGTGCAGCAGACCCTGGACCCGCGCGGCCTCCAGCCGGGCGTCCCGCAGGTACGGCACCGGGCGCCCGTCGACCTCGATGCGGCGACCCTCGACGCAGACCCGCTGACCGGGATGGCGGCGCTCGCAGATGGTGAAGATGCCACCAGGACCCACCAGCAGGTGCTCGACGACCGTGCCCTGACGGCCGAGCGGCACGTCGTGCAGCGCCTGCCAGCCCTCCTCCGCCAACCGGTCCAGCCGCACACCCACCGGGTTGCCCCGCTCCATGCGCTCGCGCCGGTCCGCGTCCAGCTCGGGAGCACCGTCCGGACCCAACCAGGCCCGCATCGCAGCCTCGTCCAGCGCGTCCAGCGCGTCGCGCGGGCCCGGCAGCGGCAGCACCAGCTCGGTGACGTCCGACCGCAGGTACGCCTGCACGGCGCGACGCAGCATCGACTCCAGGTGCGGCTCGTCCACGACGACCTCACCGGACTGCAGGTCCACGGACCCCGCGCGGGCCCCCGTCGACTCGGTGACGAACAGACGGTCGGCGCCGTAGCGCCTCCACCGTCGCACCGTCAGCACTGTGTCCACGACACCATTATCGGCACCTCGACGCCCCTTCTTCAGGTCGTCTCGGCAGCGAGCCGGAACAGGTGGGCGTGTCGTCCGAGCCGCGTGGGCGTGTCGTCCGGATCAGCCCTCCTGCGCCCGGAACGTCAGGCTCACGGAGTTCATGCAGTACCGGTCGCCGGTCGGGGTCTGCGGTGCGTCGTCGAACACGTGGCCCAGGTGCGAACCGCAGCGCGCGCACCGCACCTCCGTGCGGACCATGCCCAGCGTGCGGTCCTCGACCAGCTCCACCCGGTCGGCGGCCAACGGAGAGAAGAAGCTCGGCCACCCGCAGTGCGCGTCGAACTTCGTCTCCGAGCGGAACAGCTCCTGCCCGCACGCCCGACAGCCGTACACCCCGACCCGCGCCTCGCCGAGCAGCGCTCCCGTCCCCGGCCGTTCGGTGGCCGCCTGGCGCAGCACCGCGAACTCCTGCGGCTCCAGCAGCAGCCGCCACTCCTCGTCGGACCTCGTCACCTGGTATCCCATGCCTGCTGCAACACCACGGTCCGCCCGGACGTTCCGTGGCCTCGCGGTGGTGGCGCACCACCGCGTTGAGGTCCATCAGGGCCGACGAGAGCCCACGGTTGCTCCGTCCGGGGGACAAGAGTCGGACACCTGACCAGCAACGCCTCAGGACACTCAACAGGACAGGTGCGACGTCGATGGGCACTCTCGACACGTGCGACGCGGCCGACGGTCGTCGCACAGGCGGGCGCGCGCCCCGCGAGTCCCCGGGGAGGAGTGCGATGGAGCGGACGGATACCGTCCTGGTGCTGGTCTCCTTCACCGGTGGCTTCTACTTCGGCGAGACGCTCGCCGGGATCCAGCGGGAGGTCGCCCGCGCCGGAGGACGCGTGGTGGTGCACCAGACCGCGGCGCAGACGCTCCCCTACGTGGAGGCCGACTCCGTCCAGCCGACCATGCCCGTGGCGTGGGACCACGCCGTCGGCGCGGTGTCCGTGGCCGGCGCGGTCGGCCGGACCTCGCTGGAACGCCTGGGTGAGTCCGGCGTCCCGGTCGTCCTCGTCTCGCACCACATCCCCGGGTTCGTCGCACCCGTCGCCATGCCCGACAACCTGGGCGGCACGGCCGCCGCCGTCGCCCACCTGCTCCAGCACGGGCACACGCGCATCGGGTTCGTCGGCAACCTGGCCGGCACCGACATGCGCGAGCGGTACGCCGCCTACCACCAGACGCTCCTCGAGCACGGGATCGAACCGGAACCGACGCACTTCCTGCCCTGCGCGGAGAACGGCGAGCTCGGCGGCATGCTCGCCGCCGAGCGGTTCCTCGCCCTCAGCGAGCGACCCACCGCCGTCATGTGCGCCACGGACCGCAACGCGGTGGGCTTCATGGCACGCGTGCGACGCGAAGGGCTGTCGATCCCGCAGGACGTCGCCGTGATCGGGTTCGACAACATCGAGGCCGGTGCGTACACCGCGCCCGCCCTGGCCACGGTCGACCAGAAGTTCCACACCGTCGGCTCCCTCGCCGGACTGCTCCTGGTGCGCCTGGTCGAGGACGGCCCCGACGCGCTGCAGGGCCGCACCGTCGAGTACGCACCGAGCGCGCACGTCGTCCCCCGCACGTCGTGCGGCTGCGTGGGCGAAGGCGACGGCGCCGACCCGGGGCCGATGCGACCCGCCGGCGCGGCACGGCCCCCGGTGCCGACCGTCGAGCAGCCGCCCACACCGGCGAAGCAGCTGCTGGCCGACCTGACCACCGTGACGGAGACCGACCAGGGTGCCGACGCCAGCACGCACCTCGCGGCGACCGCCGCAGCCGTCGAGGAGCTGGTGGAGAACGCCCTGCGCACCGGGGTGGTCCCCTCGTCCGACCGGGTCGCGGCAGCCCTCGAGCACCTCAGCCAGGCGTTGCTGCGCGCCGAGGGCCTCGACGCGCTCGTCACCGCCGTCGACACCTACCTGCAGCGCACCGCACGCGAAGCACACCCCGCGCCCCTCGCGGCGACCGTGGCCACGCTGCGGGCCCGGCTGTCCGCCACCCGCTCGCACCTGCACGCGGCGCGCTACCTGCAGCGCTCGCTCAGCGCCGAGGAGTCGCTGTTCGAGGGGTACCTGGTGGGTCGCGCCCTGCTCGGCACCGACACGGCGCCACCCGAACGCCTCGGCTGGCTGGCCGGCACCCACGTGCGCGTCGGCGCGCTGGCCCTGTGGCGCGGCGACGAGCTGGAGATCACCGGCACGCACGACCCGCAACGGGCCCTGCACGGACTGGTCGGGCGCCGGTCCACCGCCGCGCAGTTCCCCCCCACCGAGCTGCTCGACCAGGTGCGTTCCCACGCCGGCGAGGTCGCCTACGTGGTGCCCGTGGGATCCCCCGGGCGCGAGTGGGGGCTGCTGGCGCTCGTCGGCGGGATCGACGTCGACTCCAACCGCGAGACGTACGCGCACTGGGCTGCGCTGCTCGCCTCGGCGTTCGACCAGCACGACCTGGTCCGCGCCGTCCGCCACTCCGAGGAACGGCACAGCCTGCTGGCGTCCGCCGTCAACGAAGGCCTGTGGGAGATGGACACGGCCACCGACGACGTCACGGCCTCCGAACGAGCGCTCGCCCTGCTCGGGCTGGAGCACACCCCCGTCGCCACCCGGACGGACACCTGGCGTCGGGGCATCCCCCCCGAGGACCTCGAGCGGCTGCAGGAGACGCTGCGGCGGATCGCCCGCGGCGAGCTGCCGTTGGCCGAGGTGGAGTACCGCTACCGCGGACCGCTCGACGCCGACCAGCGGTGGATGCTCGCGCGCGCCATGCCCGCCAGCATCGGGGCCGACGGCCGCGCGGCCCACATCTTCGGTTCCATGTCGGACATCACCCGGCGCAAGCAGCTCGAGGAGGAGCTGCGCCGCCACGCGATGTACGACACGGCGACCGGACTGCCGAACCGGCGCACGTTCCTCGAGCGCCTGCGGCGCTCCGTCGCCCGTGCGCGGGTCGAGGGCGTCCCCTACGCCGTGGTGTTCCTGGACCTGGACCGGTTCAAGGTCGTCAACGACTCCCTCGGCCACCAGACCGGCGACCGGCTGCTGCGGGCGGTCAGCGAACGACTGGCGACCGCGCTGCGACCCTCCGACCTGGCGGCCCGGTTCGGTGGCGACGAGTTCGCGGTGCTGCTCGACGGCATCGGGTCCGACGACGTCCCGATGGTCGCGCGTCGCCTGATCGATGCGCTGTCGCGTCCGTTCGAGGTCGACGGCCACGCCCTGTGGGTCACCGCGAGCCTGGGCGTCGCCTCGAGCAGCGTGGGCTACACCGACGCCGAGGACGTGCTGCGCGACGCCGACACGGCGATGTACCACGCCAAGACGCACGAGCCCGGTTCGGCGGCGTTCTTCGACGCCGAGATGCACCAGGACGCCGTGCAGCACCTGCGCCTGCAGGCCGAGGTGCAGCTCGCGCTCGACCGCGACGAGTTCGAGGTGTACTACCAGCCGATCATCGAGCTCGACGACTCCCCGGTCGCGCGGTTCGAGGCGCTCGTGCGCTGGAACCACCCCACGCGCGGCCTGGTGCTGCCCGGCACGTTCCTGCCGCTCATGGAGGAGACGGGGCTCGTGGTCCGCCTCGGCCAGATGGTCGTCGACCACACGTGCCGCGACCTGGCGCAGTGGCGGGCGACGTACGACGGCCCGGTCACCGTGAGCGTGAACCTCTCCGACCGCGAGTTCTGGCACACCGGGCTGGCGCAGCACGTGCACGACTGCCTCGCACGCCACGGCGTGCCGGCCGAGTGCCTCACGCTGGAGATCACCGAAGGGGTCATCGCCCGCCGCCCCGGGCTGGCCGACCAGCTGCTGCGCAAGTTCCACGACGCCGGGCTGCAGCTGCACATCGACGACTTCGGCACGGGCCACTCCTCGCTGCAGACGCTGCACCGGTACCCGGTCGACGCCCTCAAGATCGACAGGTCGTTCGTGCAAGGGCTCGCCGAGGAGCAGCAGTCCCGCGAGCTGGTCCGCGCGATCGTCGCGATGGGGCGGGCGCTCGGGCTGACGGTCATCGCCGAAGGCGTCGAGACGCACGCCCAGCTGGAGATCCTGCGGGACATCGGGTGCGAGAGCGCGCAGGGGTTCCTCTTCGACCGTGCCGTGCCCGCCGATCGGGCCGCCGCGCTGCTGGGCTCGATGCCCCTGGCACCGACCACCTGACCGGCCGACCGGGGCCTGCCGCCGCGGTCAGGTGTGCTGGGCGGTCACGTGCTCCGGGCGGTCAGGTGCTCTCGGCGCGCACGCGTCGCTGCTCGCGCTGCGTCCTGGCCACGTAGGCGTACAGGTGGTCCGACGAGCGCTCGTCGAGGCCCACGAACCGGCAGCCGTAGTGCACGACCCCCGCCAGGGACTGCGTGCGCACCACGAGGGCCTGCACGTGCAGCGGCAGCGCGCCACCTCGTCCGACCACGACCGCGGGCAGGTCGAACGTGAGGATGTCGCCCACGTCCAGCCTGGCCGTGCAGGTCAGTCGCGTGCCGTTGGCGGACAGGTCCAGCACGGTGACGCCGACGCTGCGACCCGGCGCCTCGTCGGCCGGGTCCTCGTCGTCAGCGGTGTGCTCGTCCGCGGGTTCACCGGTGTCGGCCGCATCGCCCGGCAGGTGCGTGTCCGCACGCTCCAGCGCGGCGATGCACAGCAGGCGCACACCGACCCGCACCCCGTCGCGCTTCTGCACCACGGACTCCAGCTCGATGCTGCCGATCTCGACGATGGCCCCCACGCGCACCACGTACCCGCCGTAGTGGCACTCGCCCCGCACGTCGTCCATGACCCGCAGTCGCACAGGCATGCCCGGCGTCAGCCCGCGGGGCAACGCCTCGGGTACCACCACGGCGTCGCGCCCGTCGAACGAGCGGATGTGACCCGTGACGCCGGCCTCTGCGCCCGCCACGGTGCACGGGCGCATCTCGTGCAAGCTGGACCTCCTGAGCCCCTGTGGCCGTCCGTGGCCGGGTCGTCATCGGAGGTTACCGTGCCCGTCGCCGGGACAGGTAGGCGCACGCGCCCGGCGCGTCCGCGCGACTCGCCGAGCGAGGGCGGGACGCGTGGAATGTCGCAAACCAGGGGCCCACCGCCTACCCTTCGACTGTCCGTGCCCCTCGTCGGCACCCTTCGATCACTCCACCCCGACCGCCAGCCCGTCCAGCAGCACGTGAGGTCCAGGTGACGTCTGCCGTCCGTCGGCGTTGGTCGCTCCCGCGGTACTTCGCGGTCGTGAGCGTCCTGGCGATGGCAGCCCTCGGGGTGGCACTGGTGTGGGTGACCTCGTCGGTGATGACCACGCAGGCGTTGCGCGACGGCACCACGATGGCCACCGCGGTCAGCTCGTACGCCACGGCCACGGTGCCCGCCGACGCGTTCGCGGTCACCGGCGCACTGACCGGTGAGCAGGCCGACGCCGTCGAGCGGTCGATCGCCGGGTTCGGGGACAGGCTGGTCGAGGTCCGGCTGTGGAGTGCCGACGGCGTGCTGCTGTTCAGCTCGGTCGAGCGGGGATCCACCGGGTTCCCCGACGGTGAACGGCTGGACCGGGTGATGGCCTCGGGCAACCCGGACGCACGCGTGCAGGTGGACGTCAGCGGCGAGCGGACCACCGCCGGGGCCACCGAGCGTGACGTGCTCGACGTCTACACGCCCGTGCAGGTCGCCGACACCGCCGGGCTGCTGGACGCCGGCTCGACGCTCGCCCCGGACGACGTGGTGGGCGCGGCGGAGATCCTGCTCGACCACACCGCGTCGTCGGCCGCCCTGGCCGAGGCGGTGCGCACCGTGACCCTGGTGACCGCCGGCGGGCTGGTCGCCCTGTTCCTGCTGCTCTTCCGCACCGTGATGACCACGTCGCGGCGCCTGCAGTCGACCGCGCTGGAGAACGCCCGGCTCGCCCTGCTGGACTCGTTGACCGGGTTGCCGAACCGCCGGCTGCTGGCCGACCGGATGCGCCGCGCGATCCTCGACGCGGGGCGCGACGAGACCCGCGTGGGCCTGATGCTGCTGGACATCGACCGGTTCAAGGACATCAACGACTCCCTCGGTCACGACCGCGGCGACGAGCTGCTCGAGCAGGTCGCGGCCCGGCTGCGCAACGCGCTGCGGCACGAGGACGTCGTGGCCCGGCTGGGCGGGGACGAGTTCGCGATCCTGCTGCCCGACGTGCGCTCGGTGGCGAACGCCGAACGTCTCGCGCACCGGGTCCGGCACCTGTTCGTGCCTCCGTTCACGCTCGGGGAGATCCCGTTGCACGTGGACACCTCGGTGGGCGTCGCGTGCCTGCCGGACCACGCCGACGACGCGTCCTCGCTGATGCGCACCGCCGACATCGCCATGTACGCGGCGAAGAACCACCGCAAGGGCGTGGCCGTGTACTCCCCGGACGAGGACGACTCCTCCCCCGCCCGCCTGGTGCTGCTCGGCGACCTGCACCGGGCGCTCGCACCGGAGCCGGGGGCCGCACCCGAGCTGGTCATGCACTACCAGCCGAAGGTCGCCCTCTCCACGGGCCGCACGGTCGGCTTCGAGGCGCTCATGCGCTGGCGCCACCCCACGCGTGGGCTGATCGCCCCGACGGTGTTCGTGCCGCTGGCCGAGCAGTCGGGGCTCATCCACGACATCACCCGGTTCGCCCTGACGGAGTGCGTCACCCAGCTGGCCCGGTGGCGGGCCGAGGGGCACGACGTGCCGGTGGCCGTGAACCTGTCCGCGCACGACGTCACCACGTCGCAGGTCGTCGAGCTCATCGAGTCGCTGCTGGCCGACCACGCGGTGCCCGCCGCGCTGCTGGACGTGGAGATCACCGAGACGGCCCTGGTCGCCGACCGGTCCCGTGTGGTGCCCGTGCTCGAGCGGCTCGGCGAGCTCGGCGTGCGGGTGGCGATCGACGACTTCGGCATCGGCAACACCTCGATCTCCCAGCTGCGGGACCTGCCCGTCGACGAGCTGAAGATCGACCGGCTGTTCGTGTCGGACCTGCGCGAGGGCGGGCGGGACGGTGCGGAGGTCGTCGTGCAGGCCATGGTCGACCTGGCCCACTCGTTCGGCCTGCGCGTCGTCGCGGAGGGCGTCGAGGACGAGTACATCGCCGGGATCCTGCGGGGTCTGGGTGTCGACCACGCGCAGGGGTTCCTGTACTCCGAGGCGGTGCCCGCCAGGCAGGTGCCGCAGCTGCGTGCTTCGCTGGGAGAACGCCACCCGCGTCACACCGGGTCCAGCCGGGCGTCGGCGACCGCTGGGGCGGTGCCCACCCGCGGCGTCGAGGCCGCCACCGGGACGGACCGCCCGAGCGGACCCTGATCGCCCGACTCGACACGGAACGCTCAAGTCCGACGAGTCACCTGCCGATACCTGTACTTTCGGCACGGTTCCCGCACCACGCCGAGCTCGACAGCCCGAGGAGGGCACCCGCTGTGATCGACGACCTGCTCCAGGAGATGATCGACCCCGCCCCGGCGCCCCGTGACAAGCCGCGGCGCCGTCGGCTGTGGGCGACCGTCGCGATCGTGGGCCTGTCGGTGGTGGGCGCGACCTCGCTGACGACCTCGGCGCTGTTCACCGACAACGACACCGTCAACGCGGCGATCACCTCCGGCACCGTCGACATCGCCGGTGGCGACCTCACGTTCACCATGCCGTCCGGCGGCCTGGCCCCCGGGGACGCCGTCGTCGCGCCGGTGACGGTGGACAACGACGGGTCGCTCGAGCTGCGCTACGCGGTGCGCTACTCGGCCGCGGCGGGCACGCCCGGAACCCCACCGGACCTCGAGACCCCTGTGGTGACCGGCGCCCTGCAGGATGCGCTCTCGCTCAGCCTGTTCGACCTGGACGGTGCGGCGTGCACGGCTGACGCCACCGCGGCCGCCGTCGGGACGGCCGCCCAGCTGACGACCACCGGGTTCGGGCTGGCAGGTACCGACACGGCCCTGCTGGGTTCGTCGGCGCCCGGCGCGCAGGACGGGGATCGTGTCCTGGCTGCCCTGAGCGCCGAGGAGCTGTGCGTGCGCGTGGACTTCGACGCCGCGGCCGGCAACGAGTTCCAGAGCCTGACCACCGACATCACGCTCCGGTTCGTGGCCGAGCAGACGGTCAACAACTGAGCCGATGACCCGGGCCCGTCGGCAGACGCCGACCGTCGAGCGCCGGCAGGTGGACGGCCACCGCCGGTCCCGACGACCCCGGACGGTCGGGCGGCCGTGGTGGCTGCGGGCGGTGACGGCGACCCTGTGGGCGGTGGTCGTCGTGGGTGGCACGGCCTACGCCGCGTCGTTGGCCGTGCCGCTGTGGTTCCAGGCGCACGAGCAGCGGCTGCTGATCGTGACCTCGGGTTCGATGGCCCCGATGTTCGAGGCGGGCGACGCCGTGGTGCTGCGGCGCATCACGGACCCCTCGCAGCTCAAGGTCGGGCAGGTCGTCTCGTTCTGGCCGGTGGGTTCTCAGTCGCTGGTCACGCACCGGGTGGTCGAGCTGCACATGCTGCCCCAGCTGGAGGCGGACCCGACCGACCCGACGCGTTCGGTCCCGCTGCTCGACGACGCGGGTGACGTGGTGGAGAACCCGTACATCGTGACCAAGGGCGACGCGAATCCGTTGCGCGACCCGAACGCGACGCCGCTGACCCGCGTGCGCGGTGTGGTCCTGGCCGTGCACGAGGGCTGGGGCTGGGTGCTGCAGTGGGCCGGTTCGGCCCGGGGGCGGGCCACGATGCTCGTCCCCCCGTTGCTGGCCCTGGCCGCACTGGAGATCATGGCGGTGGTCGGCGCACGGCAGCGCCGCCGTGCCGCGCCGGCGCGTCCCGCGGACGAGGGGAGCCGGTTCGATGACCTCCTCCTCGACTGACGTCCCGCGATGGTGGCAGGCCGAGGGCGGCTCGTGGCTGCGGCTGGCGGCGGCGCTGCTGGTGGGGCTGCTGGCGCTGCTCGCGCCTGCCGTCGGGACGACGGGCGCGGTGTTCGTCGACGAGGCGCCGGTGACCACGGGGGTCACGACGGCGCCGACGTTCACCCCCGCGCCGGGCCCGTGACCGCCGGGAGCACGATCGTGCAGGTGGTGCCCTCGTCGACACGGCTGGTGATCTCGAGCCGGCCGCCGTGCGCGGTGACGATCGCCTGAGCGATGGCCAGACCCAGGCCGAAGCCGGGGACGGCCCCGCGGGTCGCCGTGGTCGCCCGGTAGAAGTCCTCGGTGAGGTGGGCGACCTCGTCCGGCGGGATGCCGATGCCGGTGTCGGTCACGGTGATCTCGGCCTGACTCTGACCGATCGGACCGCGGGTGCGACGCACCGCGACGGCGACCCGACCGCCCTGCGGCGTGAACTTCACGGCGTTGGACAGCAGGTTGTCGACGGCCTGGGCGAGCCGGTCCGCGTCGCCGTCGACCGTGACCACCTCCCCCGTGCTCGCCTCGAGCTCGACACCCGCGGCTTGCGCGGCGGGGACGGCGGTCTCCACGCTGGCCCGCACCACGTCGGCCAGGTCGATCCGGGCCCGTTGCACCGTGAACCGCCCGGCGCGCACCTGCGCGGTGAGCAGCAGGTCGGCGACGAGCCGCAGCTGGGTGCGGGCGTTGCGCTCGATGACCTCCAGGTGCGCGGACTGCTCGGCGGTCAGCGGATCGGGGCCGTCGCGCAGCAGCTCGGCGTAGCCGAGGACCGAGCTGATGGGTGTGCGCAGCTCGTGGCTGACGAGCGAGACGAACCGTTCCTTGAGCCGGGCGGCCTCGCGTTCGGCGGTGACGTCGGTGGCCACGACGACGTACCCGGCGGAACGGGGGTCGGGGTCGGCCCGTCGGGTCACGGCCAGGCGGACGGTGATGGTCGAGCCGTCACGGCGCCGGTACGTCCAGTCGCGCACGTCCGGTCGACCCGCGAGCGCGGGGGCGACGAGCGCATCGAGCAGGAATCGCGGGTTGTCGACCTCGTCGTCGTCGTGGAAGAGCTCGGCGCGGCGGGCGTCGAGCTCGGCGCGCAGGTGGAAGTCGGTCAGTCGCATGCGGCCGACGACGTCCGCGCGCGCGTACCCGAGGAGTCGTTCGGCGCCGGGGTTGAACACGTCGACGAGTCCTTCGTCGTCGGCGGCGATGATCGCCTGCTCGGTGACGGCGTCGAACACGGACAGGAGGGTGTCGCGGGCGGCGCGGCGGTCGGCGGCGACACGGGCCAGCTCGACGGCGTCGGCGCGCATGCGTTCGAGCAGGGCGTCCTGCATGCGACGCAGGGTGGCCAGCGTCTCGGTGCGGGCACGCAGGCGTTCGGTGAGCCCGTTGACGGTGTAGGCCACGACGAGGACGACGAGGGGCACGAAGAACGCCCGGACGAGCAGGGTCGCGGTGATCGCCCCGACGTCGGAGAGCAGCGGGACGGCGATGATGCCGGCGGCACCGACGGCTGCGACGTACACGCCGCGCCGCCCGCGCCGGGCCGCCAGGTCCACGACGGGGAGCACCATGATCAGCGCGAACGGGGACGACGGGCCGCCCGTGCCCACCCGCAGGAGCCCGACCGCGAGCATCTGCACGAGCGGGGGTCCGTAGAGGGTCCAGTCGGGCCAGCGACGCCACGGCAGCGTGAACGCCGCCAGGGTCTCGAGCCCGACGAGCAGCGCGCCGACGGCCACCTTGCGGGGGTCTGCGGCCCCGAACGCGGGCAGCAGCAGGGTGAGCAGAGCCAGCGCGTACAGGCCGGTGAACGGCACCTGCCGTTCGACGATGGAGGCCTCTTCGGCCCACCACCGGCCGAGCCGGGCGAGCGGGCCTGTGGGCGCGGGTCCGTGGCGTTGCCACTCGTCGGCCACCTGGGCTCGGCTCACGCATCACCTCCGCACGGCAGGGCCGTCCGGCCGTCGTGCCGGGTCTGCGTCCCGCACGGTCGTCCGGTCCTGCCGTCACGGTAACGGGACGTCCCTGCCTGCGCGCGGTCGGGCGGCACGGTGCGGGGCGTGTCGCCGGACGGGTCGGGGAATAGGTGACGAAGGTCCCGGGTTGAGGCGCGAGTACATGCAAACGCATAGACCTGTGAGGCGCGAGATGCAGTTCGGGATCTTCACCGTCAGTGACATCACCACCGACCCCACCACCGGCCGAACCCCGGACGACACCGAGCGCGTGCGGAACATCCTCACCATCGCCCGGCACGCCGACGAGGCCGGGTTGGACGTGTTCGCCACCGGGGAGCACCACAACCCGCCGTTCGTCGCCTCGTCCCCCACCACCATGCTCGGGTACCTCGCCGGCGTGACGAAGCAGATCACGCTGTCGACCGCCACGACGCTCATCACCACCAACGACCCGGTCCGCATCGCCGAGGAGTACGCGATGCTCCAGGTGATCGCCGACGGACGCATGGACCTCATGCTCGGCCGCGGCAACACCGGCCCCGTGTACCCGTGGTTCGGTCAGGACATCCGCCAGGGCCTGCCGCTGGCCGTCGAGAACTACGCCCTGGTCCGCCGCCTCTGGGAGGAGGAGGTCGTCGACTGGTCCGGGAAGTTCCGCACCCCGCTGCAGGGCTTCACCTCGACCCCCCGCCCGCTCGACGGCGTCCCGCCGTTCGTCTGGCACGGCTCGATCCGCACCCCCGAGATCGCCGAGCAGGCCGCGTTCTACGGCGACGGGTTCCTGCACAACGCGATCTTCTGGCCCATGAGCCACACCCAGCAGATGGTCCGCTACTACCGCCAGCGGTACGAGCACCACGGCCACGGCCGCGCCGACCAGGCCATCGTCGGGCTCGGCGGGCAGGTGTTCATGCGCAAGGACTCGCAGAAGGCGTGGGACGAGTTCCGCCCCTACTTCGACAACGCACCCGTCTACGGGCACGGCCCCTCGATGGAGGACTTCACACGCGAGACACCCCTGACCGTCGGTTCCCCGCAGCAGGTCATCGACCGCTACGGCGCGTTCCGCGAGAAGGTCGGCCACTACCAGCGCCAGCTGTTCCTCATCGACCACGCCGGGCTGCCGCTCAAGACCGTCCTCGAGCAGATCGACCTGCTGGCCGAGGAGGTCGTTCCCGTGCTGCGCCGCGAGGCCGAGTCCGCCCGCCCCGCGCACGTGCCCGCGAACCCGCCCACGCACGCCGAGCGCGTGGCTGCCGCCCGCGCCGCCGGGCAGGTGCACACCCAGACCGTCGCCGCCGGCGACCACTGGACCGGCAAGACCGCCGAGGACGACATCGACGCCGCCGATGCCGCCACCCCGGCCGCCGCCGCCCGCCCGGGTGCCGCGTTCGGTCTCTGACCGCCCCGCCCCACCACGCACCGCACGACCCACCACGCACCTGAGAGAAGGACCCCGATGAGCGACCGCCGCCTCGTCGTCATCTCCGCCGGGCTGTCCCAGCCCAGCTCCACCCGCCTGCTCGCGGACCGCCTCACCGAGGCCACCGTCACCGAGCTGGCCGCCCGCGGGCACACCGCCCAGGTCGAGGTCGTCGAGCTGCGCGACCTCGCGCACGCCGTCGTCGACGCGACCCTCACCGGGTTCCCCACCGGTGCGCTGGCCGACGCGATCACCTCGATCACCGCGGCCGACGGCCTCATCGCCGTCACCCCGATCTACACGGCGTCCTACTCCGGCCTGTTCAAGTCGTTCGTCGACATCCTCGACAAGGACGCCCTGGCCGGCGTGCCCGTGCTGCTCGGCGCCACCGGCGGCACGCCGCGGCACTCCCTCGCGATCGACTTCGCCCTGCGGCCCCTGTTCGGCTACCTGCACGCCGACGTCACCGGCACCTCGGTGTTCGCCGCCACCGACGACTGGGCAGGTGCGGGTGGCGACCAGACCAACCCGCTGCCCGAGCGGATCCGCCGCGCCGGGCGCGAGCTCGCCGAGACCGTCGCCGACCGGGAGCCGGCCGCACCGGTCGGCCTGTACGACGCGGTGCCCTCGTTCGAGGAGCTGCTCGGGGGGTCGCGGACCGCCGGGCACTGAACCGGTACGACCGGACGGGTGAGGGTCATGTCCGATTCGTCCTGATATCAGTAGGCTCCCGGCATGGTGACCCTGTCCCCCGCCGCCCTCGCCCATGATGCGCTGACCTGGTGGGAGCAGTGGGGGCCGAGTGTCGCCCCCCTGCTCGGCGCGCTGCTCGTCGCGCTCGTCGTGTCCCGGGCGATCCGGCGCAGCGCCGACCAGTCCGACGAGACCGTCGAGCACGCCGAGGACGTCTGGCGCGACATCACGTTGCGGCACGCCGCGCACGTCGCCGAACGGGCCGAACGGTCCGCCGCCCTCAAGGGGCTCGTGCAGGCCACGAGCGAGCTGCTGCGCGCCACCGACAACGTGCTGTGGGCCACCACGCAGACCGTCAGCGCGGGCCGGCCCCTGCGGGTCGGCGACCACGAGCAGTCGCTGCGCGTGCAGGACGAGGTGCACCTGGTGTTCCGGATGGCCCGCAGCACCGCCGGCATCTACACCGGCACCGCCGTGGTCGACGCCGCCAACCGGGCCGAGCAGTGGTGCTCCGACGTGCTCGACCGGGTGGGCAGCGACCCGATGAACCTCGAGCTGATCGAGATGCAGCGCACGTTCCTGGAGACCGAGGGCGACCGGGAGCTCGGCCGGCTCGTCGACCTGGTGCGCCGCGAGCTGGACATCGTCGGGGCGCCCGCCCAGGGCCGGCTGGTACCGCTCGCCGGGCGGTGAGCCCGGGCGACCCCGGCCCGGCGGTCAGCTCGCGGCGTCCGGCTCGCAGACCACGACGGGGATGACCCGCTGGGTGCGGTCGCTGTACCGCTCGTACCCGGGGTTGTTCGCCACGACACGCACCCACAGCCGGGCCCGCTCCTCGCCCTGCGCGACACGGGCGACCATCGGGTGGACCTCACGACCGCGCTGCACCTGCACACGCGGGTCGGCCACCAGGTTGCCGAACCAGGCAGGATCCCGTGCGGCGCCACCGTTGGAGGCGACCAGCACCAGCGCCGACCCGTCGACCGTCGCGGCGAGCGGCACCGTGCGCGGCTGCCCGGACCGGCGTCCGGTGGTGGTCAGCAGCACCTGCTCGAGGCCCGCGACGCGCCCGCCCAGACGTCCGCCCGTGGCGCGGAACAGCGCGACGTGCGCCCGGACGAACAGCTTCTGACCGGCCCCGACACCTGTGGCTCCCATGACGGCCAGCGTAGGCGGCACGATCGGCGGGAGCGGCGAGAACCGCACACCGGGGCGGGCGCGGCTACGGTGACCTGGACGCCCGTCCGCGACGACGCGAGAGGCCACCGGTGCCCAGGAACACGCCCCCGCACGCACCCCGCACACCCGACCCCCGCCCGGGCGCCGAACGGGAGATCACGTCCCCGGTGACCCTGTGCCGACCCGACGGACGCCTCGACCACGACGCCGTCGGGTGGACACGCACGCCCCTGCACGACACCAGCGGGATCGCGCAGGCCAGGCGTGGTCGGGGCCGGCGCGGCTGGGGGCGGAACAAGCGCTGGGAGTACTGGGCCGTGATGACCCCCACCCACGTGGTCGCCCTGACACTCTCCGACATCGACTACGCCGGCGTCCACGACCTCTGGGTGCTCGAGCGCGCCACGGGTCGCGAGATCAGCACGCCCGTCGTCGTACCGTTCGCCCGAGGGGTCCGCCTGCCCGCGAGGATCGGCGCCGGACCCGCCCGGGCCCACGCGCACGGGCTCGACCTGGCGATCGACGAGGTCGACGGCGGCACCCGCCTGCGTGGCCGCACGGCCCGGGTCGAGCTGGACGTGCACGCCGCCCGGCCCGCCGGGCACGAGTGCCTCGGCGTGGTCGTGCCCTGGTCCGACCGGCTGTTCCAGTACACGGTCAAGGACGTGGCCCGCCCCGCCACAGGCCGGCTCACCGTCGACGGGGTGCCGCACCAGCTGCCCGCCGGGTCGTCGTGGGCGGTCCTGGACCACGGCCGCGGGCGCTGGCCGTACCGCATGCGCTGGCACTGGGGCGCCGGCTCGGGCGTCCACGACGGGCACGTCATCGGTGTGCAGCTCGGTGGTCGCTGGACCGACGGCACCGGGTCGACCGAGAACGCGCTCCTGGTCGACGGCCGGTTGCACAAGAACAGCGACGAGCTGGTCTGGGAGCACCACCCGACCGACCTGCTCGCACCGTGGCGCGTGCACGGACCGCACGCCGAGCTGCGGTTCGTGCCGTTCCACGACCGCGTCTCGCACACCGACCTGCTGGTCGTCGCCCAGGACACCCACCAGTGCTTCGGCGCGTGGGAGGGCTGGATGACGGACAGCACCGGCCGGCGTGTCACGTTCACGGGGATCGAAGGCTGGGCGGAGGACGTGCGCAACCGCTGGTGAGCCGGCCCCGGGGCGTCACACCTCGGGGACGCACCCCCCCGCACCCAGGAGTGCCAGCCCCGTCAGGTCGCCCGCACCCAGGTCGGAGCGGGCGGCATACGGGTACATCAGCTGCTCGGGGTCGTCCACGTGCCCGAGCCCCACGACGTGCCCGAGCTCGTGCAGCACCACGGCCCGCGCCACCGGACCGCCGCCGGGGTGGGACATCGCCTCGGTGAAGGCAGGCCCGTCGAGCAGCACCTGGCCGGTGACGTAGACCGCGGTGCCATTCAGGTACGACACGGGCACGCTGCCACCCAGGCCGGCGACGTCGCCGCCCAGGTCCGTGGTCTCACCCTGATCGGACCAGGAGATCAGGACGGGCGCCCAGCGGTCGCCGTAGAGATCGGGCTGGTAAGGGTCACGATCGGCCGAGGGCGACTCGTCCGTCTCGCCGTCGTCGACGAACTGCAGCCCGGTGGCCTGCGACAGCCGCAGGAACGCCTCGGTGATCATCTGGCGACCACCGGCCGGCTCGCCCTCCGGGCGCACGACGTAGTGCACCGGCCGGCACGGGTCGTAGGCGACGGGCGTCACGCCGTCGTCCTGCAGCGCCATGAACGAGTACGCAGGGCTGGGCGCGCTCACCACCGGTGGCACACCGAGCGGCTGGGCGGCCGACTCACGCCCCGGCGTCGGCCAGTCGTCACCACCGACCAGCCCCAGGGCCCACGTACCCAACCCGGCCAGCCCGAGCCCGAGCGCGACGGAGGTGACGACGATGGCCGCCGTGCTGGCCCGCCGCCGGCGTGGACCCGCACCACCCGCACCGGGATACCCGGGGTACCCCGGCGGGTAGGCCTGCTGCGGATAGGCCTGCTGCGGGTACGGCTGGAAAGGCTGCTGGGGGTACGGCTGCTGCCCAGGTGGTGGCGCGGCGCCGCCACGCGTGGGTCCGGCACCCCACACGAACCGGGGGTCGCCCCCGCCGAACCCGCCGTCGGACATGTCCGCCCCCTGTCGCGCAGAAGGCCCACGAAGCCCCCGTCCGCCCTGGTATCGGCACGCGAGCCCCCCGGCTGGAGCCCGCGGCGGGCACTCGCGATCAGCCGACCAGCACCTCGGGGCTCCCCGCGGCGGCCACCTGGTCCAGGATCTTGTCGAGCACCACGGCACGGTCGAACTGCTCGGCGTGCGTGCGCGCCCGCCGCTCCCACTCCGCACGCTCGTCCTGCGGCAGGGCCAGCGCCCGGTCGAGGGCCGCGGCGATCGCGTCCGGGTCCTCGACGGGCACGATCAGCGCGCAGTCGCCGACGGCCTCGCCGATGCCCCCGGTGTCGGTGGTGATGACCGGCCCGCCACCGGACAGCATCTTCTCCACCAGGGCGATGCCGAACGTCTCCACGAACTCCGGGCGCGGCTTGCTGGGCAGCGCGAACGCCACGCACCCGGCCATCAGGTGGGCCTTCTCGGCGTCGTCGACGTCGTCGAGGAACCGGATGCGGTCGGCCAGCGGCGACTGCGCGGCACGCGCGTGCAACGCCTCGGCCGCCGGTCCGGTGCCCGCGATGACCAGGTCGACGTCGGCCGCGGCGGCGCTGCGCTCGTACCCGGCGATCAGGTCGTCCACGCCCTTGGCCGCCGCCAGGCGCGACAGGTAGAGCACGTAGCCGCCGCGGCGCAGCCCCCGGGCGGCCAGCAGCCGGTCGGTCTCGTCCTCCTCGCGCGCCAGGTACGCCGCGACGTCCACCGCCGGGTAGGAGACCTGCACCCGCTCCTCGAGCTGCGCGGCGAACCGTGTGCCGTGCCGGGCGTCGATGGCCGCGGCCTCCGTGATGATCAGCTCCCGCGTGTACGCCGACACGGCCAGGCACACGTCGTGCTCCAGGTACGCCGACAGCACGTGCGCGGCGGCCCCGAACCGGTCCTGCTCGACGCAGGCGCGCACCACGTTGGTCACGTCCGACCCGACGGCCTCGGCGACGGTCACGACGTCGACGGGCAAGCCGGTGCGGCGGGCCACCTGCACCGCGTCGGCGACCGCGGTGGCGTGCGGCGACAGGTACAGCGAGAGGGCCACGGTCGGGACGCCGTCGGTGAACAGCTCGACGAGCCGTCCGGTGAGCCCCGCGAGCCAGCGGCCGTCGGGCACCTTGTAGTCGCCGACCGGTCCGGGCCGCTCCACGATCACGCCGTCGCGGTACGGCAGCACCCGGTCGAGAGGCTTGAGCGGCAGACCAGCGGCCTGCAGGCGGTCGATCGGCCAGGTGACGATGCGGACCTCGTCGAAGCCGCGGTCGAGGGCCGCCTCGGCCAGGTTGCGGGCCTCGCCGGAGTGGCCGCAGATCACCGGGTCGGCGCGGACGACCACCACGAGGCGTCGGCGCGGGGTCGTCGGTGGACGAAGGGTCAGGTCATCGAGGTGGTTCACGGCGTGCCTCCTGCGCTCGTGCCGGGCAAGTGGGGGTCGTTCACGTCGTACGGTCGGTCAGGTTGCGCGGATCAGCGGCGGACCTCGACGGCCGGCGCCACGGCGGACGGCGGCCGGTGCGCGGTGCCCCACGTCCCGGGGTCGGGGCCCAGCTCGACGAGCAGCAGCCCGCCCTCGTGCAGCTCGGACCCGGTGAGCCAGGGCCGCTCCAGCGGCACGCCGTCACGGTGCACGGCCTGCACGTACTGGGCGGGGCCGCCCGGGACGGGTTCGACGAACCCGGTGGTCTCGACGGTCAGGGTGCGACCGTTGCCCAGCCGGATGGTCGAGCGCCGCCACGCGGGCGCGTTGAGCAGGAACACGCTCTGCCCGGCCACCGGGAACAGACCCAGCGACGCCCACACGAACCACGACGACAGCCCGCCCGAGTCGTCGTTGCCGGGCAACCCGCCGCGACCCGTGCCGAACTGCTGCTGGACGATGTCGTGCACCACCTGCGCGGTGCGGTCGGGCCGTCCGGCGTACATGTACGCCCAGGGGGCCTCCATGTCGGGCTCGTTGTTGAGCCCCTCGAACCGGTCCAGCGCGTAGCCGAGGGCCATCTCCTCCGCCGACGGCGCGACCCCCGGCTGGGTGACCGCGGGGGCACCGAACCCGAAGAACCGGTCGAGCATCGCCACGAACGCCTCGTCGCCGCCCGCGAGCGCGATGCGCCCTGCCATGTCGTGCTGCAGCCGGAACGAGTAGTTCCACTTGCCGCCCTCGTAGAACTCGGAGTCGCGCAGCAGCCCGGTACCGGCCGAGTAGGCGTTGACCCACCGGGCGGCCAGCGGCGCGAACTGGTCGACGAGGGCCTTGTCACCGACGCGGGCGGCGACCACCGACGTGCACCAGTACCCGAACGCGAGGTCGAGCGTGTGGCTGATGGGGTGCGCGTGCCCGCGCAGCAGGAAGTCCTCGCCGTAGGTGCGCCGCAGGTCGTTGTGCAGGTGCACCAGCGCCCAGTCCCAGTCGACACCCTCCAGGTCGAGCCGGCACAGGTCCGCGAAGAACGTGTGCGCGAGGGCGGACCCCTGCCGGGAGAACCGGTCGGCACCGCGGGCCATCCGGTACCCGATGGGCAGGTTCCCCTCCTCCTCGCCGATGTGCAGCAGCGCGTTGGCCAGCTCGACGGCCTTGTCGGGCACGAGCGCGGTGAGCAGGGGCAGCTGGGTGCGGTAGATGTCCCACATGGTCGCGATGTCGTACGCGAACGGGCCGTCGGTGGGCCAGAACGGCGACTCGTCGGGCGCCAGGCACGGCTTGACCAGCGAGTGGTAGAGCGCGGTGGCGAACACGGTGCGGCGGTCCTCGTCGGGGGTGTCGACCTCGATCGCCCCGATGTGCCGGTCCCACACGGCGGCCGTCTCGGCGCGGCGCAGGTCGAAGCTCGTGGGACCGGGGCCGCACTCGCGTTCGAGGTTCTCCTTGGCCTGTGCTGGGCCCCGCAACGAGAAGCCGAACCGCAGCTCGACGACCTCTCCCGGTTCGGTGGGCCCGGCCCACATGAGCCCGAACGGTCGCAGGGTCGTGGGGCGGATGCGGTCGAAGTCCAGCCGGGTGCCGCCCGGCATGAGCCGCCGGTCGTACCAGAGCAGCTGCCGCCACCGTGTGTCGGAGCACTCCACGTGCACGGCCAGCGGCGCGCCCTCGACGACGATCTCGCCCTGCGCCTGCCCGGGACCGACGCTCTGCAGGTGCGCGCGCAACGGCACGGTGCGCCCGAACGGGATGGCCAGCCCGCCGAGGGAGAAGTCGATGACGAGCCGCGCGTCACGGTGCGAGGGGAACGTGTACCGGTGCACCGCGCTCTTGGGGCCCACGGTGATCTCGGCGTGGATGCCGTTCTCGAGGGTCGCGGCGTAGTACCCGGGGGCGGCCTGCTCGTCGACGACGTCCCACAGCTCACCCAGGTCGTCGAGCGGCTGCAGCATCGGGGTGACGCGGAAGTAGTTGTAGTACTTGCGGATCGCGCCCGTGCCGGACTGCTGGAAGTGCGTGAACCCGGACGCGACCGTGCGGTCGTGGATCTGCTCGGGCACGCCCTCGGTGGACAGCCCGTACCGGCCGTACCCGGTGGGATAGGCACCGGAGTACGCGCACGCGCTGACCATGCCCAACGGGTACGTGGCACCCGGGTGGGTGTTGCCGACCTGCGGCTTGGGCCACCACCAGGTGGCTGCCAGGCCCTGCTGCGGCGGCAGCGCGGTGGCCTCGGTGCCGATGAACGGGTCGACGGGGCTGGTCATCGCGTCACTCCTCCCCTGGGGTGCGCCCAGGGTGGCGTGCCGGGGACGGCGGTGTCGAGAGCCAGCATCTGCCGGACGCTAGGCCAGACAGGTGACGAGCAGGTTGCCGGACGGTGTCCGGACCGGGTGTCGGCACGCGGGGGCGGGTGCTCACGACGGCAGTCCACGGGCCGTAGCCCACGCCTCGACGACCTGGCCCACGAGCGACTCCCCCTGCGGGATGCCCGGGTCGGCGTCGATCATGACGACGACCGCCTCACCACGCCCGGGGTACGCGCGCAGCAGGCACTGGAAGCCGACACCCCACCCGTGCGACTGCACGCAGACCGTGCCGTCGAGCGAGGGGAGAAACACTCCTCGGCCGACGGTCGCCTCCGACCCCGTGACCAGGAGCTCCTGGGCGGACCGGACGGTCAGCAGGGTCCCGTCCGCCTGGCCGGCCCACGCCGGCATCAGGTCGGCCAGCAGCACGGCGAGGTCCCGCGGGGTGCTCCACAGCCCGGCGGCCGCCGACCCCGGGTAGTGCACGCGCGTGCCCGGCACCGTGACCCCCGACGCGTCGTGCCCCGCTGACGGCTCGCCGTCGCCCGGGGTCGGCGACCCCGGCGCACCGTCCCAGAAGGAGCTGCCGGTCAGACCGAGGGGATCGAGCACGAGCTCACGCACCGCGTCGGCGAACGGTCTGCCGGTGACGTCGGCGACCACACGCTCCACGATGCAGTACCCGGCGTCCGCGTACTCGAACCCGGTTCCGGGTCGGCGGCTCGCGACCACCGCGCCCTGCTGCCCGACGACACTCCCCCGCAGCACCTCGACCGTCGACGGCGCAGGCCCGGCGGTCGGTGCGAAGCTCCCGTCCGGATCGACGACGCCGGACTCGTGCGCGAGCAGGTGGGCGAGCGTGACCCGTTGTCCGGCGGCCTCGCCCACGCGTGGCAGCGACCAGCCGCGCAGGGACGCGTCGACGTCCTCGGACAGGTCCGGGATGCCCTGCTGCACGAGGCGCATCACGGCGACCGCCGTCACGGCCTTCGACATCGAGCACGCGTGGAAGGCGGTGCCGTCCCCGACCGGCCGACCGGTGCGCGCGTCGGCGACGCCCGCAGCGAGCACGTGCACCCCGTCGGGCGCGACCGTCGCGACACCGAGACCCGGCACGCGGGCGGTGGCACGGAGCGACTCCAGGTGCTCGTGCAGGTCATCGGCATGACGCGCGGCGCTCATGGAGGGGGACGGTAGCGGCCGACGCCGACATCCCGACGCCGTGAGCAGCCACGACTCCCGTTGCCGGGTCCGCGGGGTGGCCGCACACTCTGAGCGTCCGTCCTCCCCACCGAGAGGGAACCGTCGTGTCGTTCCAGGCCTACCTCGACACCATCGAGGACCGCACCGGGCTGACGCCCCGCCAGCTCCTCGCGATCGCCCACGACAAGGGCCTCGACGCCCCGACCGCCAAGGCCGGCGACGTCGTGGCCTGGCTCAAGGACGACTACGACCTCGGTCGCGGGCACGCGATGGCGATGTGGCACGTGATCAAGAACGGGCCGACCATCGACACCAAGCACGTGGGCACGGGCGGGACGCACCGCGACGAGTCCGACACCTTGTGGCTCGACGGCAAGGCGTCCAAGCCCACGTAGGGCACGGCACGCGTCACCCTGGCGGGCGTGAGGCAACCTTCCGGGCACGGTGCGCGTGTACAGCGCATGACCGTCCCCGTGACCTCCGACGCCGTCGGCGCCGCAGATGCCACCGACCTGCTGCGGGACACCTCCGTCCGGGTGCTCGTGCGCGGCGCCGACCGCGAGTCCGAGTTCGCCGCGTTCATGGCGTCGTCCTCCCCTGCGCTGGCGCGCACGGCGTGGCTGCTGTGCGGTGACACGCACCAGGCCGAGGAGCTCGTGCAGCAGGCGTTGATGCGCACCTACCTGGCCTGGGGCAGCGCACGCGAGGGCGACCCGCTCGCCTACGCCCGTCGGACGTTGGCGAACCTGCGCATCGACACGTGGCGCCGACGGCGGCGTGAGGTGCTGATGGACCCCGCCGACGTTCCCGAGCGTGCCTCGGCGTCGGATGCCGACCGGCTCGCCGAGCGTGACCGCCTGGTCCGCGCACTGGCGACCCTGAGCCCGCGGCAGCGCCGCGTGGTCGTGCTGCGCCATTTCGAGGGGCGTTCCGAGCGAGAGGTCGCCGAGGACCTCGGGGTGTCGGTCGGCACGGTGAAGTCGACAGCGTCGCGCAGCCTGTCCCGCCTGCGCGAGCTGCTCGCCGAACCGCCGGGTTCGGCCCCACCGGGGGATTCGGGCGTGGGCACCCACGGCACGGCAGCGACCATGACGAGCAAGGGGGACGACTGATGGACCACGACGAGGACTTCGCACGACTGCTGCGCGACCGCCTGGACGACATCGCACCGCGGATCGACGTGGACACCACACGCGTGGTGCCGCGGGCCCGCCGGCACCGCACGCGGGTGCGCAGCGTGGGCGCCGTCGCGGTGGTCGCTGCGCTGGCCGGTGGGGGCTGGCTGGTGGACTCGGCACCGTGGGGCGGCGCAGCGCTGGCACCGGCGAGCTCGACGACCGCGACCCCGACCGGCGACCCGTCGCCCCTGTCGACGCCGACGGACGAGCAGACGGACGCGGTGACAGCCCAGAGGACGGCGGCGGAAGCGGCGGCAGATGCCGCAGCCGCGGCTGATGCCGGCTGGTGGTACGTCCGCGCGCAGTACCTCCAGTCCGGGCAGGTGGGCACCCTCGAGACGTGGAGCAGCCGCACGCTGCCTGGCCTGATCGTCGACGACGGCGACCTGACGACCGCGAGCGGGAAGGGACCGTCCACCGTGATCGGCCGGTTCCGGATCGACGGCGTCTGGGTCGATCAGCTGCGTGACGTGAACCGCCTGCCGACCGACACCACCGCGCTGGAGGCCGTGCTGCGCGCGAGCGTCGAGCCGGACCGCCGCAGCGGCTCCGACGACGACAAGGTCTTCGGCATGGCGCGGGACCTGCTGCTCGAGGCCGGTCTGCAGCCCGTGGCGCTGCGGCATGCCGCCTGGGGCGTGCTGTCGGGCGTTCCGGGCGCCACCGCGTCTCTCGGCACGGACTCGCTCGACCGACCCGGCGAGGTCGTGGAGTACACGACTGCGGCGGGCGAGGCGCAGCGCCTGGTCCGTGACCCGGCGACGGGCCTGCTCCTCGAGGAGTCGACCGGTGCCGGCTGGTCGCAGGTCTACCTGGCACAACGGACCGTCACGAGCCTGCCCGTCGAGCCCACGCTGGAGAACTCGGGCTGCACCGCCTGGGCCACCTGCTGAGCCGACGTCCGCCCCGCCCGCAGGGGGGACGGGGCGGACGTGCCCGACTGTCTACTGCCCGTACGGGCCGGGCGCCTGACCGAAGCCGGGGTGCCGGGGCTGCTCGCCCAGGCCAGGCTGACCGGGGTACCCGGTCTGCGTGCCGTAGGACGTCGTCTCGCCGTACCCCGGTGAGCCGCCGTATGCGGGCGCCTCGTACGCGGGCGGGGCACCGAAGCGGGACGGCGCGCCATACCCGGGCTGCCCCGCGGCCAGCGCACGCCCCTGCGCCGCCCATACCTGGGTCCGCAGCTCCTCGACCTCGCGTTCGATCGGCCACTTGGAGAACACGAACATCACGAGGACGACGAAGTTCACCAGGGGGATGAAGTAGAGCAGCCCGTACCAGGGCGAGTACCCGGCCTTCTTGGCCACCCGGAGCACCATGTAGACCGCGAAGCCGATGATGGCGAGGTAGAACAGCACCATCACGACGACGACGGCTGCGCCGATGCCGTCGCCGGTCGAGGTGTTCGGATCCATCGATGTCCCCTTGGTTCGCGCGGGTGGTCCCCGTGAACCTAGTGGAGTCGCCCCGCGGAAGCGGGTGAGGCCGGTGCGACGTACCGCCCGTTCGCCCGTTCGGCGGCGCGGGCGGACGGTTCAGCCAGCCGCCCGCAGCCAGGCGTCCAGCTCGGCGGCGTCGGGCGGGTTGGCCCCGGAGCGCGTCACGGTGATGGCCGCCGCGGCGGCACACCGCCGGACCAGTGCCGTGAGCTCGGCCTCGTCGAACCCGGCGACCACGTCGCGGCCGCCCGGGCCGACCACGCCGCGGGCGACGAGCCCGTCGATGAGCGCACCCATGAACGTGTCGCCCGCCCCGACGGTGTCGGCCACCGTGACCCGCGGCGCCTCGACCCGCACGCGATGCGCGGCGCTCAGCGCAAGGGCGCCCTCGCCACCGGCGGTCACCACGACGAGCACCGGCCCGCGCGTCAGCCACGCCGCGGCGGCGTCGGCCGGCTCGACCCCGGGGTACAGCCAGGTGAGGTCCTCGTCGCTGACCTTCACGACGTCCGCGAGCGCGACGAGACCCTCGATCCGCGCGAGCGCGTCGGCGTGGTCGGTCATCAGGGAGGGCCGCACGTTCGGGTCGTAGGTGACGGTGGCGTCGGCCTTGGCCTGCTGCAGCCAGGTGGCGACCTGCTCGGCACCGGGTCGCAGCACGGCGGCGATCGACCCGGTGTGCACGAGCCCGGCCGGGGGTAGTGCGGTGGTGTCGACGTGCCAGTCGATGTCGAACACGTAGCTGGCGGCGCCGGTCGCGTCGAGCGTGGCCGTGGCGCTGGAGGTGCGGGTGCCCGGCTCGAGCCCGCCGACCACCTCGACGTGCGAGGCCCCGAGCCAGTCGCGGACCCGACGGCCGGGCTCGTCGTCACCGAGGCAGGTCAGCAGGTGCACGGGCCGGCCGAGCCGCCCGAGGGTGACGGCGACGTTGGCGGGGCTGCCGCCGGGGTGCTCCTCGACGGTGCCGTCGAGTCGACGCACGACGTCGACGAGCGCCTCGCCGACCACCAGAACGCCGGTGGGCGCGGGGTGGTTCGCAGGGTGGGGTGCGGTCATCGCAGGGCTCCTTCGGCGATCGGCACGGCCAGGCCGGGGCGCACGGGCAGGCGCGGGATCAGCGTGGCCTGCACCGCGTGGTACAGGTCGGGCTTGCCGGGCCAGACGGTGCCGGCGGGTCGGTTGTCCGTGTCGAGCTCGTGGAACCACGAGCCGTGCTCGGCGTCGATGAGGTGGTCGTGCGCGTAGTCCCACCACAGGGCGTACAGGTCGGCGTACTCCCCCTCACCCGTGCGGGCCCACAGCACGGATGCGGCGGAGATCGCCTCGGCGACGACCCAGTGCATGCGGTCTCGCACCACGGGTGTTCCCGACCAGTCGGTGGTGTAGACGAACCCGGGTGCGCCGTCGACGGACCACCCGTCGGTGACGGCGCGGTCGAACAGGTGGCGGGCGGCGGACAGCAGCGCTCCGGCGTCGTCGAGCTGCTCGGGTTCGGGGTCGGCCTCGGTCTGCACCGACTCGACCTGCAGCAGCAGGCGGGCCCATTCGAGGCCGTGGCCGATGGTGGCGCCGTAGGGCTTGAACTGGTCGGCGGGGCGGTCGGCGTTGAGCTCGGGCTGCGGCACCCACTGCGCGTCGTAGTGCTCGGGGATGCGCCAGTCGTGCGCACCGGCGGTCTCGACGACGAAGGATGCGATGCGGGCCGCTCGGTCGTACCAGGCGGTGTCACCGGTGGCCTCGCCGACGGCGAGCATGGCCTCGACGGAGTGCATGTTGGCGTTGATGCCGCGGTACGTGTCGAGGGTCGAGAACGTGCGGTCCCACGTGTCGACGCAGCGACCGGTCGCCTCGTCCCAGAACCGGTCGAGGAACACCTGCTGGGCGTCGGCGAGCAGCTCACCCGCGCCGGGGATGCCGGCCACCCACGCGGACGACGCGGCCAGGAGCACGAACGCATGGTCGTAGCAGGCCTTGGCGCCGTCGGCCCCGGGCCGGCCGGTGGCGGGGTCGACGGAGGGGAACCAGCCGCCGTGCTCGTCGTCGCGCAGCAGCCCCTGCAGGCCGGTCAGGCACGCGGCGGCCCGGGGTCGGGAGCCGGGGACGCCGAGCAGAGCGCCGAGGGAGTGCACGTGCACCATGCGGGCGGTGATCCAGGTGTGCACGGGCTGGTCCGGGTCGGGCTGCCCGTGGTCGTCGAGGTAGGCGGCACCTCCGGCGGGGTGCGCGGCGTCGCGGCCGAACCGCAGCAGGTCGCGGCAGTGCGCGGACAGCCACATGCGGTGCGAGGCGAGCG
Organism: Cellulomonas soli; assembly: GCF_052036975.1. Lineage (GTDB taxonomy): Bacteria > Actinomycetota > Actinomycetes > Actinomycetales > Cellulomonadaceae > Cellulomonas > Cellulomonas soli_A. Next base: position 252,509 of record NZ_JBQIAR010000002.1, on the reverse strand, counting down.
TGGGCCAGGCGGCGGGTTCGACGGCGGGTGACCGGTGGTGGTCTGCGAGCGGGGGCATCGATGGTCCTCTCGTCGTCCCGGTACCGCTGCTCGTCCTGGCACCACTGTGTGCCGCACCGCGGGGTACCGACAGGTCGTGCGGGGGCGTGCCCGTGCGCAGCCTCCGGTGCGACATTCTTAGCACTCCGAACTAAGTTTGTCCTGGGCCGCTCGAGCACCACCCACCCCGAGTCTGGCCACTTCCCACCCGGACGGCAGCACGGAAGGCGGGCACGATGACCACCCCGACCGGTTCCGGTCCGGCGCACGCCAGCAGCCGCGCCGCGATCCTCGACGTGATCCGCGCCGCAGGCACCATCAGCCGCGTCCACCTGGCCCGCACCGCCGGCCTGTCCGCACCGACCGTGTCGACCGTCGTCCGCCGGCTCATCGACGACGGGCTCGTCGTCGAGGTCGGCCACGGACGGTCCACGGGCGGCAAACCTCCGACCCTGCTGCAGCTCGACCCCCGCGCCCGCTACGCCGTGGGCGTGCACCTGGACCACGCGGGGCTGTCGTGCGTGATCAGCGACCTCGGCGGCACGATCGTCGACCGCTGGCAGCAGCCCGGCGCCGGGTCGGACGACCCGCAGGACGTGGTGCACCGGATCGCCGGCGACGTCGCCACCCACCTGACGGCCGCCGCCCTGGGGACCGACCGGGTCCTGGGGATCGGTGTGGCCTCCCCCGGACCGCTCGCCCGCCCCACCGGGATGACCCTCACCCCGCCCGCCATGCACCGCTGGACCGAGTTCCCGCTCGCGACACGCCTCGCGGAGGCCTCGGGCATGCCCGTCGTGCTGGACAACGACGCGACCGCGGCAGCCGTCGGCGAGTACTGGTGCGGCGGCATCGACACCAGCACCGCGTTCGCCGCCCTGTACATGGGCACCGGCATCGGTGCGGGCATCGTGCTCGACGGGGCCGTGCTGCGCGGCGCGTCGTCGAACGCCGGCGAGGTCGGTCACATCTGCGTCGACGTCGACGGGCCACCGTGCTGGTGCGGCGGCCGCGGCTGCGTCGAGGCGCTCGCCGGACCGGCCGCGGTGGTCGCCGCCGCGCACCGCGCCGGCCTGGACCTGCCCGGACGCAGCGTCGCCGAGGACTTCGCGACGGTCGCCCGCGCCGCCACGGCGCAGGACCCGGTGGCCGTCGGGCTGCTGCGCGACTCCGCCCGGTACGTCGCCGTGGCCGCGCAGACCCTCGCCAACGTGCTGGACCTCGAGGCCGTCGTGCTCACCGGCCCGTCGTTCGCGCTGGCCGGCGCGCACTACCTGCCCGTCGTCGAGGAGCTGCTCGCGCGGACGTTCTTCGCGCGCGAGACGCACCCCACCCGGGTGGCCGTCTCGGCGAACGCCCCCGACGCGGCAGCCATCGGCGCGGCCGCACTGGTGCTGCAGTCCGAGCTGTCGCCGCGACGCCCCGGGCTGCGGATGGCCCTCGACGACCACGCGGTCGACGCGCCCGCGCCCTGATCGGCGCCTACGGCACCGCCGAGCAGTCCTGCACGTAGCCCTCGGCCTGGTACGGGTACACCTCCGCCAGGTACCGGCTCGCGGACCCCTGCGCCTGGGCCTGGGCCGCGCCGAACGCCTCGGCCACCCGCACGTCCCACCGCAGCGCCAGGCACTCGGCGACACCCTCGTCGAACTCGCCCGCCACGTGCTGCGCCTCGTGCGACACGACGTGCAGCGCGACGACCTCCTGCAGACTCGGCTCGTACGCCGACCCGTGCAGGTAGTCGCCCCACAGGAACGAACCCAGCGCCGAGCAGGTCGACGTCCGCAGGCGCGACGTGCGCTGGTCGTCGTAGCGGACGAACCCGAGGGTGCCCGACAGGTCCATCCAGTCCGAGCCGGCCCGCGCGCACACCACCCGCGCCTGCGGGTCACCGGAGGCCATGCGCGTCGCCTGCGTCGCCACGGCCTGCACGTGGTGGTGCCGCAGCTCGACCACCCCGGCCGTGACCAGCAGCACCGACCACAAGGCCAGCGCCGCCACGGCAACCCCCTGGAACGTGGCCGAGCGTCGCACCAGCCGCACCACGGCCCGCACGGTCAGCACTGCGAGCAGCAGCACGACGACCGTCAGCACACCGACGTCCACGCCCGCTCCTCGCTCGACCCGCCACGCCTCTCGCCGGCGCCGCCCACCCGTGGTTGTCGGCACGGGAGCCGCCCACCTGAACCGCTCCGCGGCACCCGAGGATGCACCGACGACGAACCACCCGATCGGCGGCGTGACGGGTCAAAACCCCGCAGGTAGGGTGAATCGGACGTCGTCGAGCGGCCGGAGGTCACCGTGCTCTACACCTTGTCCTCCCCGTCGGTGCTCGCCGCCGACGCCGCCTGCCACCCGCAGTCCCGCGCGCTGCTGGCCTGCCTGACGCGGGCGTTCAGCCTGACCGGCGACGCGTGGGCCCCCGAGACGCGCGATCCCGAGGCCACGGCCATCGCCTGGGGCATGGTCGAGTTCGTCGACATGACCTCGCCGTCGATGGCCCACGCGCTGACGACCGTGGCCCGCGGCCGGCACCTGCCCGACGCCCCGACTCTGGCGCGCACCCGCATGGGCGGCGCACGCGACGTGGCCCGGCTGGTGCTGGTCGAGTCCGGGCCGTGGCCCGACGCGCCCCAGGTGGCCGTCCCCGGCCTGGGCCTTCACCCCGCGCCGGCCGCGGCGGCGGCTGCTGCGGCCGCCGCGTGGTGGTCGCGACCCGAGCTGCCCATCGAGCACTTCCGGTGCCTGACGGACCCGTGGCGAGCCATGATCACGCTCGACGAGGCCGAGCCCGGCACGACGGCCGACGTGTACGGCGACCGCGCGGACGCCGTCGCCGAGGCGCTGGACGCGCTGACCTGCCCGAGCACCGACCTGGCGTCGCTGGCGGCCGTGCGGTGGCCGTTCGGTGCGTGGCAGAACGCCATGCACGCCGCCGCCTGGGCCGCGTTCCACCACGACCGTCTGCGCGCGCAGATGGTGGCCGTGCTGGCGGCCACCTCGCACCTGGCGACCGCCCACCCGGGCGCCGACCCCGTCGAGCTGCGCACCGCGCTGCACGCCGCGCACGCGCTCGTCGTCGGCGCGCTGCTGCGCGACGTGCTCGACGCCGAGACCGTCCAGGCGCTGCGGATGGCCGAGGCGGGGCTGTAGCCGACCCGGACCAACGTCCTCCCCGGCGACCCGCCGGGACCCGGATGCGGCGTACATCACCCGCGCCTGCCGATGAGAACGCTCACACGGTGCACGGCGTCGCCGATCGGCAGCCCCGGGCAGCAGTCCCGCGCACATCCTCGCGCGGACCTCTGCAGCCCCGACGACCGCACGGCAGGACGCCCGCGGCACGCGCGACCCAGGAGCTGGACATGAGCACGCATCAGGGATCGATCACCCGGGGCACGGACGCCCCCCGCAGCCGCCGGGTGGGTGACTGGTCGATCCGGACCAAGATCCTGTCGGTGGTGGTCCTGCTCGGGCTGGTGGCCGTGGGCACGGGGGTGCTGGCGATCAGCTCGTTGCGTTCGCTCGCGGCGACGACCGCCGAGCTCTCCGCGATCCAGAGCGGCCCGGTGTACCTGCGCAGCCAGATCCACATCAAGCAGCAGAACGCGCGCATGATCCTGGGGAACCTCGCCGCGGTGCACACCGAGGAGGGCAAGGCCGACTGGCTGCAGCGCCAGGTGGACAACGACGCCGGCATCCAGGAGAAGATCGACGGGTTCGCCGCCACGCACTGGGCCGAGCTGGACAGCTGGCAGTCGTTCCTCGGGCACTGGAACGAGTGGTTGGACGCGCGGGACGCGCAGCTGACCCCGGCAGCCCTGGCCAACCAGGAGACCGGCGAGTACGAGGCACTGCTGATGGACGTGAGCGTGCCGCTGACGACGCTGTTCGCGGGTGACCTCGACACCCTGGACCAGGACCTGATCGCCGCGTCGGCCGACCTGGACGCGCAGGCACAGGCGCAGGCCACCCGTTCGACGGTGCTGCTGTCGGTGTCGCTGGCGATCGCCCTGGTGGTGGTCCTCACGCTGGCGTTCGTCATGGCCGGGGCGATGCGTCGCAGCGTCGAGAGCGTGCGCCGCTCGATCTCCGCGATGGCGCGCGGCGACCTGACGGTGGAGCCGCACGTGCGCGGTCTGGACGAGATCGGGCTGATGGCGCACGACCTCGCGCAGGCGCAGGCGTCGCTGCGCTCCACGATGGCGAACGTGGTCGGCACGGCGCACACGCTGGCGACGGCGGCCGAGGAGATGACCGCGGCGAACGTGCAGGTGTCGGCGGGCGCGCAGGAGACCTCGGCGCAGGCGGGTGTCGTGGCGGCGGCCGCGGAGCAGGTGTCCCGCAACGTGCAGGCGGTCGCGGCTGGTGCCGAGGAGATGGGTGCCAGCATCCGGGAGATCGCGCAGAACGCGACGGAGGCGGCGAAGGTCGCCGGTGCCGCGACCGGGGTGGCGCAGGCCACCAACGAGCAGGTGGCCCGCCTGGGTGCCTCGTCGCAGGAGATCGGCAACGTGGTCAAGGTGATCACGTCCATCGCGGAGCAGACGAACCTGCTCGCACTGAACGCCACGATCGAGGCGGCCCGGGCCGGGGAGGCCGGCAAGGGCTTCGCGGTCGTGGCCGGGGAGGTCAAGGAACTGGCGCAGGAGACGGCCAAGGCCACCGAGGACATCGCCCGCCGCGTCGAGGCCATCCAGGCCGACACCACCGGCGCCGTGGAGGCCATCGGGGAGATCGGCGCCATCATCGCCTCGATCAACGACTACCAGCTGACCATCGCCTCCGCGGTCGAGGAGCAGACCGCCACGACCAACGAGATGTCCCGCGGGGTCGCCGAGGCCGCCACCGGCTCCGGCGAGATCGCCGTCAACATCACCGGCGTGGCGAGCTCGGCCGACGACTCCACCCAGGTCCTGCTGCAGATGAGCACCGCCGTGCACGAGCTGGCGCAGCTGTCGGCGGACCTGCGCACCCAGGTGTCGGTCTTCACCTACTGATCGACGGCACGCTCACCGCGCTGCTCGTCGGGGACGTCCCCCTCGAGCAGCGCGGTGAGCTCCTCGGCCGGGCAGGGCCGGCCCAGGTGGAACCCCTGCCCGACCGTGCAGCCCAGCCGCAGCAGGTGCGCCACCTGCTCCGGCGACTCGACTCCCTCGGCCACCACCTGCAACCCCAGCGTGGAGCCGAGCGCAGCCACCGCGGCGACGATCGCGTCGTCGCGCGCGTTCACCCCCAGACCGGCCACGAACGAGCGGTCGATCTTCACGGTGGCCACCGGGAAGCGCTGCAGGTACGCCAGCGAGGAGTACCCGGTGCCGAAGTCGTCGATGGCCAGGTGCACGCCGGCCGCGGTCAGCCGCTCCAGGTCGGCCACCACACCGTCGCCCGCGTCCAGCAGCGTGCGTTCGGTGACCTCCAGCGACAACGTCCCCTCGGCCACCCCCGCCTCGGCCACCGCACGCAGCACCGATCCCGAGGCGGCCGCCTTCGCCGCCTGGCGCCCCGTCACGTTGACGGCCATCGTCAGCAGAGGGCCTCGCCGCGGCATCCGCTGCCACGCGGCGAGCTGCCGGCACGCCTCACCCATCAACCAGTCGCCGATGGGGTGGATCAGCGCCGACTCCTCGGCCACGTCGATGAACTCCCCGGGCAGCACCAGGTCCCCGAGCGGGTCGCGCATGCGCAGCAGGGCCTCGACCCCGTGCACCCGGCCCGAGACGAGGTCCACGATCGGCTGGTAATGCAGCACCCACCGGCCCTCGTCGAGCGCCACGCGCAGGTCGTGCTCGATGCGCGCCCGCCGGTCGGCCGCGTGACCCAGCTGCTCCTGGTAGACGTGGAACTGACCGCGACCGAGCCTCTTCGCCTCGTACATGGCGGTGTCGGCCTCGTAGAGCATCCGGTCGGGCGGCGTGTGGGCGTCCGAGGTCACCGACACCCCGATGGACGCCCCCACCCGCAGCTCGGCGTGCCCCGAGCCGATGCGCACCACGACGGGCTCGTCGAGCGCCGCCAGCAGCCGTTCCACCATCTGGCGCACGTCGTCGTCCGACCCGGCGTCGCGGCACACCACGAGGAACTCGTCGCCGCCGAGCCGACCGGGCGTGTCCTCCGAGCGCACCGTCGCCCGCAGCCGCGCAGCCACCTCGACGAGCACACGGTCGCCGATCTCGTGCCCGTAGGTGTCGTTGATGGCCTTGAACCGGTCCAGGTCGCCGAACAGCACCGCGACGCGACCGGGGTGCCGTCGCAGGCCCTGCAGCGCGCGCCGCAGGTGGTCCAGCGAGAGGTTGCGGTTGGGCAGACCGGTCAGGCTGTCGTACAGGGCGCGCCGGGCCAGCTCCTCCTGGGTGGCGCGGTGCTCGGTGACGTCCTCGACGTGCCCGACGATCTGCGCCGGTCCGTCCGGCCCACCGGCGGCCTTGGCGTACACCCGCACCCAGCGCAGGGTGCCGTCGGGCCGGCGGACGCGGTGCTCGACCGTGAACCCGTTGCGCACCCCGCCGGCCACCAGGCCGACCAGACGGCGCACCTCGTCGGCGTCGAGCGGGTGCACGAGCTCCTCGATGGCCCGGCCGACCACCTCGGACGCGGGGCGTCCGACGATCGTGGTGTAGGCCTCGTTGACCCGGGTCACCACACCGGGGTGCCCTGGTTCCGCCGACGTCAGCACCATGCCGACCGGCGCGGCGTCGAACGCCGAGCGGAACCGCGCCTCGCTGCGGGCCAGCTCCTCCGCGGCCTCGGCTGCCCGGCGTCGGGACAGGGCCGTCTCGAGCTGCAACGACGCCAGTGCGGCCACGTCCGTCAGGAATCCCCGTTCGCCCTCGTCGGTGCTCGGGTCCTGCAACGTGCCGTCCATCAGGGTCACCAGGATCAGGCCCAGCACCTGCCCCTCGGCCCGCATGACCCACGACATGACGGCGCGCGCGCCGCGGTCCTCGAGCGGTTGGCGTGCCTCGACGGGCAGCCACAAGGTGCGGGCCCACTCGTCCCAGTCGACCGTCACCGGGCCGAGCGCCTCGCTGAGCTGCACGCTCATCCGCGCGAGCGGCACCGAGCCCGCGGTGTTCACCGCCAGCGCCAGGTCGCGTTCCGCCGCGGGGTCCGGGTGGGCGATCGCCCGTCCTTCCAGCTGTGCGTCCCGGACGGTTCGCACCACCACACCCGCGCCGGTGTGCTCGGCGACGGCGCGCGCGATGCGCTGCAGGACGGCGACCGGGTCGTCGAGGTCGTCACCGTGCACCGGCGCGATCCGGCTGAGGGTGACCGCGCGTCGGGCCGACCGGCGCGCGTCGGTGACGTCCTGCCCGAAGATCACCGCGCCGACCACCGCGGCGGACGAGCCGGCCTCCAGGGGTTGGACGACGACGTCGAGCACCTTGCTGCCGAACGGCAGGTCGAGCCGCCGGACCTGGCCGTCGGCGACCGCCTCGGCGACCGCACGCTCCAGCAAGGGCAGGGGGAACCGCCCGGTTCCGAGCGGGTGGCCGATCGTGGCGAGGTCCGCCATCTCGGCGTACCGGCCGGCCGCCGCCTGGACCTGCAGGTCGGCGTCGACGGTGAGCACCAGCACGCGGGCGTGCTGCTCGAGCGCGTCCAGCGGGTTGCTGAGCACCCTGTCGACGTCGGCGGGGGCGACCTGCAACGGGGCGAACGCCGGGGAGGCGAGCGGCAGCGAGCGCCCGTTCGCGTGCTCGTTCCGCCCGGTGATCACCCGGCTCCCCCAGTCTGCCGATCCCGGTCACACCCTCACACGACACGGGTCGTGGGGCAGCCCGTGCGGGGCCTGGTGGACGGTTCTCACCCGATCCTGGGGCAAGGACCGCCCGTTCGCCGTACACGGCCCAGGCGCCGCCCGCTCACCGACGGGCATCGGGCCCGCCCGTTCAGCCCTGCGTGTGCCGCGCGACCCACCAGGTGCGTGCAGCCCGCCAGGCACCGGTCGACCACAGCGCCCACAGCACCAGCAGCGGCTGGAAGAACAGCCGGACGACCCGCGCGGTGTCGGTGTCGAGCCCGAACGCGTCGGTGCCGGTGACCAGCTGGGAGATGTTCCCGGGGAAGATCGCGACGAAGAACAGCGCCACGACGCCTCCGACCACCGCTCGCCACGGGTGGCGCCAGGCGAGGACCAGGGCGAGCCCGAGGGCCAGCTCGACGAACCCCGAGGCGACCACGACGAGGTCGGGGTCGAGCGGCACCCAGGTCGGCACCTGCGCGCGGAACTCCTGCCGGGCGGTGGTCAGGTGCGACGTGCCGGCGAGCAGCAGCGCGAGCCCGAGGAGCACCTGGGCGGTGGCTCGCAGCGGTCGGTGCGGCAGGGGCTCGGTCATCGTGGGCCTCTCGATCGCGACTCTCGGGCGCTCGGTGCGCGCAAGACGTACTAGTTAGTCTAGTTGAACTATGGCAGCGGGCACGACCGCGGCCTCGCCGCGAGCACCGCCTACGGCCACGCCTGGAGCAGGTCGCCCGCCGTCCAGACCTGTGTGAGCCGATGGTCCGCGACGGCACCACCCGGGCACACCGCGACCAGAGGGGTCGCGGCACCGACCCCCGGGACGTGCGCGGCCTCCTGCGCGAGCGCACCGATCTCGGCCGCGGTGACCGGCTTGGTGGCGCGCCACTTGATGGTGCCGACGAAGGCGATCGACTCGGCGGGGCGGGCGTCCGCGGCCACCAGGTCGATCTCCGGCCGGTTGGTGCGCGGCCACCAGCCACCGATCTGCCTCGCGTGCGGCCACCGCTCGTCGGGCAGCAGGCGGGCGAGCGCCTGGCGGACGACGGGCTCGACGGCACGGCCGCGCCAGGCGGCGTAGCCCGCCTCGAACCGCGCGGACGCGAGGTCGGGTCTGCCCCGGTCGATGTCGGGCAGCGCGGGTTCGACGACCGCGAGCCAGAACCGCAGCGCAGGGTCCGCCACGCGCCAGCGTCGGTCCTTCGTCGCACGTCTCGTCGACAGGGGCTCGTCGGCCTCGACGACGCGCTTCTCGACGAGCAGGGCCAGCGACCGGTCCAGCGTGGTGGCCGAGATCGCACCGGTGAGCCGCTGGAGGATGCCGGTGTACGTGCGCTCACCCTTGCCGCCGATGGCCGCCAGCACGGCGCGCGCGTGGCTCGACTCCGGCAGCTCACCGTCCAGGACCCGGGTGCCGGAGACCACGAGCGCGCTGGTCGACCGCTCGAAGGAGCGGCGGATGAATGCGGTCGGGGTCTGCCCGTGGGTCCACTCCTGGGCGACGAGCGGCTGGCCACCTGTGACGAGGTGGGCGTCGAAGGCTGCCATCCCGCTCAGGCCGGTCATCCGGGCGACGTCCTGCGGCGACAGCGCGTGCAGCACCATCTCGGTGGCCCGGCCGTGGAACGGCTGGTCGGGACGGTTCAGGGACTCCATCATCCCGAGGTCGCTGCCGAGCAGGAGCAGAAGCACGGGCCGCTGGGACAACTCGCGGTCCCACACCCGTTGGAGCTCGCCCGCCCCGCCTTCGAACCCCTCGAGGAGCCAGGGCAGCTCGTCGATGACCACGATCGCCGGGCCGTCGGTCGGCAGCGCCGCGGCCAGCAGGCGCAGGGCAGCCGTGAGCGACGCCGGCGTGTTGCCGTCGGCGACGGCGGCGCCCGACAGGGTGGACGTGGCGATCGCGTCGGCGAGCAGCGCCAGCTCGTCGGCCACCGGCGCTCGCCGAGCGGCCTGGAAGTAGACGCTGGGCAGCTGGGCGCGACGGATCAGCTCCGTGACGAGCCGGGACTTCCCCACGCGCCGTCTGCCGCGGAGGAGCACCGCGACCCCGGCGTCGGCCCGGCTCCCTCTGCGCACGACGTCCAGGTGCGCGTCCAGCTCGTCGAGCTCGGCCTGCCGACCGATGAAGCCCGCCATCTGCACCCTCCGTCGTCGAACCCCCGCGGAGAATACTATTCCTCACGGGGGTTCCGTGCACCGACGACGCCGGAGGACGTGCACCACCCTCGGCGCAGCCCGGTCAGTACCCCCGCGACGAGTCGGCCGTGACCGCAGCACCGCGCAGCGTCGCGACGTACTCGGCGACCGTCATGGGCTTGGAGAACATCGGGTAGTCGTACGTGATCGCGTTGGCGTGCTCGGCCTCGGAGGTCGCACCGACCGCGTCGGTGAGCGTGATGACCTCGAAGCCCTTCTCGTACGCCGAACGCATGGTCGACTCGACGCAGCAGTTGGTGAGGAAGCCGGCCAGGACCACGGTGCTGATGCCCTTGGACCGCAGGATGAAGTCGAGGTTGGTCGAGCCGAACGCGTCCAGGCCCCGCTTGCCCTCGATGACGATGTCACCCTCGACCGGGGCCACGTCCTCGACGATCTGCGCACCCCACGTGCCCTTGACGAACGCGGTCGAGTCGACGACGCCCTTGAGGATCCCGTAGGGGTGCGCGGTGATCTCGTGGTACCCGGCCTCGAAGCTGATCGGGCTGTGGATGACGGTCGCACCGGCGGCCCGGGTGGCCTCGAGCGCCGTGCGGGCGTGGGCGAGCATGCCGGTGCTCTCCATGGTTCCCTGCACCGCGCCGTGCAGGGCACCGCCCTCGCTGGTGAAGTCGTTCTGGAACTCGATCAGGACGAGTGCCGTGGTCTCCGGGTTCATCGCGTGCTCCTTCGCTGGATGTTCCGAACTGCTGGATGTTCCGAACTGCTGGATGTGACGGGACGGACGTGCGGGTCAGTGGGGGTCGGGCGGGTCACCGAGGGCCTGCTCGGCGAGCAGCTCGACGACGTGCCGGTAGGTCTGGCCGGTGGCGCGCGTCATGCCCAGCTCGCACGTGCGGTTGCAGCTGGCGTGCCCCTGGGCGCCGATCCGGGCGACCTCGGTGGCCTCGCGCCGGGTGGCGGACGCCGTCAGCTCGGGGTGCAGCAGGCCGCGGTCGCCGGCGAACGCGCAGCAGCCCCAGTCGAGCGGCACGGTGACGGTCTCGGCGACCGCCTCGGCGACGGTGACGAGTGCCGGGTCGAGCCCGAGCTGGATGGACGAGCAGGTGGGGTGCAGCGTGAGCGAGTCGAGCCGCCGGTACGCCACGGCGCGCTCCCCCAGCACCGGCAGTACGCGCTCGGCGACGTACGTGACGACGTCGACGACCTGGACGTCCAGCGACGGGTCGCTCTCGACGAGGTGCCGGAACCCCTCGGTGCACGAGGACGCATCGCAGACCACGGGCAACCGGCCCCCGTCGGTGGCCTCGCGCAGCACGGGCAGCACGTTCTCGCGCATGGCCGTGTGACCCGCGACGACGCCCTTGGAGGACCACGGCGTGCCGCAGCACAGGGCGTCGATCCCCTCGGGGACCAGCAGGGTGAGCCCGGCGGCCGCGCAGAGGTCCTCGAACGCGACCTGCACCCCGGGGCTCCCGGGCGCGGGACCGAACATGACGTTCACGCAGGCGGGCAGGTACACGGCGTCGGCGGCGCCGGTCGGTCGAGGGCGCCGCCGCCGGGCGCCCCCGCCGGGCAGCTCGGCGGACCACAGCGGCACGGTGTCCGACCCGAGCACGGCGCGCGCGGCGACGTTGACCGCGGTGACGGCGGGGGCGAGCGGGCCGGGCAGGGCGTCGAGCGCGCTGAGCGCGGTCCGTGCCACCGTGGTGGCCGGACCCCAGCCGTGCGCGGCAGCCGTCCACGCGAGCGCGGCAGGCGCCGGCAGGTTCTCCCGGCGCAGCGTCTTGACCAGCAGCCCGGTGTTGATGCCCACGGGGCACGCGGTTCCGCACATCCCGTCGACCGCGCACGTGTGCGTGCCCGGGTAGGTGAAGGCCCGTTCGAGCCGGTGAGCCGTGGCGGTGTCGCCGGCGAGCTCGGCGCTGCGGATGTCACGGCGCAGCGCGATCCGCTGACGGGGCGTGAGCGTGAGGTCGCGCGAGGGGCACACGGGTTCGCAGTAGCCGCACTCGACGCACCGGTCGACCTCGGCCTGCACGGTCGGCGCGAGCTTGATGTGCCGCAGGTGCGCGTCCGGGTCGTCGTCGAGCAGGACACCGGGGTTGAGCAGCCCGCGCGGGTCGAACAGGTGCTTGACCTGCCGCATCACGTCGTACAGCTCGTCGCCGTACTGGCGGCGGACGAACGGCGCCATGACCCGACCGGTGCCGTGCTCGGCCTTGAGCGACCCGCCGTGCCCGAGTACCAGGTCGACGAGGTCCTCGGTGAACCCGCGGTAGCGGGACAGCTGCTCACCGGTCTCGAACCGGTCGGTGAGCATGAAGTGGATGTTGCCGTCCTTGGCGTGACCGAAGATCACCGCGTCGTCGTACCCGTAGACCGAGAAGAGCGCGGTGAGGCTGGCGCACGTGTCGGCCAGCCGGGCCACGGGCACGACGACATCCTCGAGCAGCGCGGTCGTCCCGCTGCGGCGGGCGCCGGCAACCGACGTGTAGAGCCCCTTGCGCAGCTTCCACAGCTCACCGCGGACGGTGGCGTCCGTGCTGAGGTGCGCGGGTGCGCTCAGGGGCAGCGCGGCCAGGGCGGGGCCGGCCGCCTCGACGACCGCGGCCAGCTCGTCCTCGGTCGTGGCCTGGTACTCCAGCAGCAGGGCGGCCTGCTGCGTGACGGTCAGGGCCCGGACCAGCGCGGGCGAGCCGGCCAGCTGCTGCCCCACCCGCAGCGACGTGGCGTCCATCAGCTCGAGGGTGGCCGCGCCGGTCGCGACCAGTGCGGGCAGTGCCCGGTTGGCGGCGTACAGGTCGTCGAACACGAGCAGCGCGGAAGCGGTGCGTGCCCGGACGGGCACGGTGCGGAACGTGGCCGAGGCGACGAACGCGAGCGTGCCCTCGCTGCCCACCAGCAGGTGCGCGAGGATCTGCGGCACGCTCGCGAAGTCGACCAGGGCGTTGAGCCCGTAGCCCATGGTGTTCTTCATCGCGAACTGCCGGGCCACGGCCGCGGTCGAGGTCGGGTCGTCGAGCACCCGTCGGCGCAGGGCGAGCAGGCCGGCGTGCAGGGCGGGTTCCAGGGCGCGCAGCCGGTCGTCCGCGTCGGCCGCACCGGTGTCCACCACGGTGCCGGACGGCAGCACCGCGACCAGCGACTCCAGCGTGCGGTAGCTGTTCTCGACCGTGCCGCACGCCATGCCCGAGGAGTTGTTGGCCACGACTCCCCCGACCGTGCAGGCCGCCTCGCTGGCCGGGTCGGGTCCGAACCGGCGGCCGTACCGCGCCAGGCGTGCGTTGAGGTGCCGCACCGTCACCCCCGGCTGCACGCGCACCCGGGCGCCCTCGTCGAGCACGTCGACCCGGGTGAAGTGCCGGCGCACGTCGGCCAGCACGCCCGCACCGCCGGCCTGCCCGGACAGGCTCGTGCCACCCGACCGGAACGTCAGCGGCACGCCGGCGGCGGCGGTGGCCTGCAGCAGCCGGGCGACCTCGTCGGCGTCGCGCGGTGCGACCACGGCGGAAGGGACGAGCAGCACGTGGGAGGCGTCGTGCGCGAGCGCGCGCAGCATGAGCTCGTCGGTGCGCACCTGGGCGCGGTCGGCGACGCATCCGCCGAGCAGGTCGGCGAGCGTGCCCGGCGTCGTTGCCGTCGCGGTCATGGGTCTCCTTGTCGCGCGTGGCACGATTGTCGGACAAGTAGACGCAAGGGACAAGAGTCCTAGAAGATCGAGCTCTTCGACGACGTGGACGAGGGGACGGCATGGCGCGCGACATCGTGGTGACGAGCCTGGTCGACGCGGTGGTCGACGACCTGCGCACCCTGGTGGTCCAGGGCGACCTCGCTCCGGGCACACCCCTGACCGAGAAGGACGTCGCCGAGCGCTACGACATCGCCCGCGCCAGCGCCCGCGCCGCGATCGAACGGCTCACCGCCGAGCACGTCCTGGTCCGGCGCAACCACAAGACCGCCCGCGTCGTCGACCTCGGCCCCGACGACGTGCGCGACATCTACCGCACCCGCACCTACCTGGAGTCCGAGGTGCTGCGCCGCCTCGCCCACGACCGGCTCGTGCCCGCGTCCGCGCGCGAGGCCAACGCGGAGATCGCCACCCTGTGGGCCGACGGTTCGTACGCGGTCGTCGAGCCCGACATGCGGTTCCACACCAGCCTCGTCGACGCCCTCGGCAGCGCCCGGACCAGCGCGGTCTACCACTCGCTCGCGTTCGAGGTGAAGCTCTGCATGGCCCAGCTGCAGGGTCGCCAGCGGCTGAGCCCGCAGATCATCGTCGCCGAGCACGCCCGACTGCTCGAGCTCCTCGAGGCCGGAGACGGCGACGGGGCCGCGCGACTGCTCGACGAGCACCTCGCCCGCGCCCGCGAGCTGCTCGCCGCGAGCCTCGGCGGCGAGGCGGGACCGGAGGCCTCACGCCCGTCGTCGGCGCTGCCCGACCAGGATGCGGCCCCGCTGGCCGGCTCACCTCCGGAGGGCCAGCCTGGGGGTGTCGGGGCACGTGCCTCGACGACCCAGGAGGCCGCCGATGGTCCACCCCGTCATCGCCACCCGTGACCTGACCAAGCACTACGGGCACGTCGCGGCGCTCGAGGGCCTCGACCTCGAGGTGCACCCCGGTGAGGTGTTCGGCTTCCTCGGACCCAACGGCGCCGGGAAGTCGACGCTGATCCGGCTGCTGCTCGACCTGATCCGGCCGACACGAGGAGCGGCCTGGATCCTGGGGCGGCCCGTGCACGACGTCGAGCAGGTCCACCGGCACGTCGGCTACCTGCCCGGAGACGTGTCGTTGTGGCCGCAGCTGACCGGCACGGAGACCCTCGACCTCCTCGGGCAGGTGACCGGGGGCACCGACCCCGCCCACCGCGCCGAGCTGGTCGAGCGGTTCCAGCTGGACCCGTCCGTGCGGGTGCGCAGCCTCTCGCGCGGGACCCGGCAGAAGGTGGCCCTGGTCGCCGCCCTCATGTCCCGCGCCGAGCTGCTGCTCCTCGACGAGCCCACGGCCGGCCTCGACCCGCTGATGGAGGCCGAGTTCCAGGCCGTGGTCCGTGAGGCCGCGTCCCGGGGCCAGACCGTGTTCCTGTCGTCGCACATCCTGGCCGAGGTCGAGGACCTGTGCGACAGGGTGGGCATGCTCCGCGCGGGCCTGCTCGTGGAGGTCGCGGCCCTCGAGGACCTGCGCCGGATGCACACCACGGTCTACGACCTCACCGTCGACGGCCCCGCACCCGAGCTGTCCGACGTCCCGGGCGTGACGTCCGTCGAGACCACACCGACCGGTCTGCGGGTCTCGGTCGCCGGCGCGCCGACGGCACTGCTCGCCCGGCTCGCCGGGTGCAGCGTGACCCGGCTGACCAGCGAGGAGCTGTCGCTGGAGCAGATCTTCCTCACCTACTACTGACGCCGGCGCACAGGAAGGAACGGCGGTGAGCTCCACGCACCGAGGTGCCGACACGCACCGCGCCGTCACCGAGCGCGCACGGGCGCGGCCCGACCGCGCAGCCGCCCTGCTCTCGGTCCGCCTCCTGCGGCGGGGCGTCGCGATCATGGCCGGCGCGCTCGCCGCGTACTCCGTGCTCGAGGTCGAGGTGTTCGAGCGCACCTACCCCGACCAGCAGTCCCGGGAGCTGCTCGTCAGGCTCGGGCAGGACCCGGCGCTGCAGTTCTTCTCCGGGTCGCCGTACGGCACCTCGGTCGGCGCCCTGGCGCTGTGGGACGCCGGCTGGCTGTTCCTGCTCATCGTGGGCGTGTGGGCGGTGGTCACCACGGCCCGGCTGCTGCGTGCCGACGAGGACGCCGGCCGCACCGACCTCCTGCTCACCGGGCCCGTCCGAGCAGCCCGCCTGCTCGTCGGGCAGCTGGCCGTGCTGCTGGGCGCATGTGTCGCGGTGGGGGTCGTGCACGGGTGTGCTCTCGCGCTCGCCGGGGCGCAGTGGGGTGGATCCCTGCTCTACGGCGCCCTCGTGGTGGGCGTCGGGGCCACGTTCGTCGCGGTCACGGCCACGGCCTGCCAGCTGCTCGCGCCGCGCGGACGGGCCCTGGGCCTGGGCGCACTTCTGCTCGGCGCCTCGTTCCTGCTGAGGATGGTCGCGAACAGCGCCGACGAACGGGCCTGGCTGCGGTGGGTGACACCCCTCGGCTGGATCGACCAGGTCCGCCCCTTCGGCGACGACCGCGTGGTCGTCCTGCTCCTCCCCCTGGCCGTCACCGCCACGTTCGCCACCGCCGCCGTGCTGCTGCGCCGCGGACGTGACACCGGTGCCGCGCTGCTCCGCGAGCGCGGGTCGCACCGGTCGCACCGGCTCGGGCTGGGGGGCCCGACGGCGTTCGCGGCGCGCTCGGCCGCGCCCGTCGTGCTCGCGTGGGTGGTCGGTCTCGCCGCCTGGGGAGCGCTGGCCGGTTCGCTCCTGCCGATCATGGCCCGGTTCGTCGAGCAGGACGCCAGCTACCGGGCGATCCTCGAGGCCTTCGGCATGGACGCGGACGCCGTGGTCGGCGAGTTCCTCGCCATGACGGCCGCGGTCACCGGCGTCGCGCTCGGCCTGTTCGTCGCCTGGCGGCTGGGGGCGGCGCGCGCCGACGAGGCGAGCGGGCGGCTCGACCTGCTCCTGTGCCGACCGCTGCGGCGACGGCACTGGCTCGCCGGCCATGCCGGCGTCACCGCAGGGGCCGTCGTCCTGCTGGCCGCGGTCGAGGTCGTGGCGCTGCTGGTCGGATCCGGGGTGTCGGGCGGGCAGGCCGAGCCGCTCGACGTGGTGCGCGCCATGGCCAACGTGCTGCCGGCGGTCGCGGTGTTCGAGGGCGTCACCCTGCTCACGGTCGGGCTGGCCCCCCGGCTGACGATCGCCGTGGGGGCTGCCGTGCCGATCCTGACCTACGTCGTCCAGCTCCTCGGCCCCGCACTGGACTGGCCGCAGGCCGTGGTGGGGCTGTCACCGTTCGAGCACCTGGCAGCGGTCCCGGTCGAACCGGTGGCACTCGCCCCCGTCCTCGTCCTGAGCGCGATCGCGGTCGCCCTCGGTGCCACGGGGGTCCTGGCGTTCGAGCGCCGCGACCTCACATCGGCCTGACGAGGCCTCGGCGGGCTCGCTTCGCCTGGTACATGGCGGCGTCGGCCCGACCGAGCAACGCCTCCACGTCCGACACCTCCCCGGGGCCGAGCACGGCGAGCCCGACGCTGACCCGGCCGGAGGCCACGGCACCGCCGAGGTCGACCGGTTCCTCCATGGCCTGCGCGATCGTGTCGGCCAGGGCGAACCCGGCCCGTTCGGGGGCACCTTCGAGGACGACCACGAACTCGTCGCCGCCGCACCGGGCGACCAGCGCGTGCGCGGGCACGCAGGCGCGCAGCCGTGCGGTGACGGCCTGCAGCAGCCGGTCGCCTGCCAGGTGCCCGTGGGTGTCGTTGACCGACTTGAACTCGTCCAGGTCGAGGTACAGCAGCACGGCGCCGGGGACCTCGCCCGCGGCCACCCTGCCGAGCAGCCCGGTCAGGTGCGCGGTCAGGGTGCGCCGGTTGGGCAGGCCGGTCAGCTCGTCGCGCGTGGCCAGGTCGTGCAGCCGGCGTTCGGCCTCGGCCTGGTGCCGCGCGAGCAGGCCGATCCGGGCCACGACGAGCGGCACCATGAGCAGCGAGCCGGCGGTGAACAGCAGCACGTCGACCTCGCGCCCGAGCAGCTGCCCGAGCCCGGCGAGTGCGGGGTTCACCGCGAGCGCGGCCCCCAGGAACGCCAGGTGACGCCAGGTCAGACCGCGCGGCGGGGGCTCGGACCGGGCGAGCGCGGGCACGGCCGGGTGCACGAGCGCGGCGGCGAGGGCGAGCAGGGGGACGATGCACAACGCGCTCGGCCACCAGGCGGAGAGCCCGGTCGCGGGGTCGAGGGTGAGCGTGAAGCCGACGTCGCCGACGTTCGTGGCGAGCATCCCGGCGAGCAGGCACAGCGCGGGGAACCTCGCCTCGCGGGCGACGGCGGCGACGCGCACGACCATCCCGGTGAGTGAGGCGACCAGCAGTGCCAGCGCCATCTCGTCGGCCATGACGGCCGGGGTGGACCCGAGCCGCACGTGCGCGGGGTGCAGCACGACGCCCCACAGGAGGCTGGCGGCGGCCAGGCCGATGAGGACGGCGTCGAGCATGCCGCCGCCGTCCCGCCGGGTGTACGGCAGGGTGGCGGGCACGGCTCCGACGATGAGGAGCAGGTAGCCCAGCACGAGCGTGACCGTGGCGACGGTGCCCTGGGCGGGGCTGCCGGTCGTGGCGACGGCGTACGCGTTGTGCGTGTTGTGGGCGAGCAGCGAGGCGGCGCCCGCCAGCATCAGGGCCCAACCGGCGCGGTGCACGGCGGTGCGTCGGACCAGCTGGGCGGCGAGCACCACGAGCGGCACCGCGGTGGCCAGGGCGACGGCCGTGTAGCGCCAGGGGGCACCCAGCGTGCACATCGCGACGAGAGCGCCGAGGAGCAGCAGAAGACCTCCGGACACCCTCGTGCTGCGGCTGTCCACCTGCCCTCCGTGTCGTGACGTCGTCGTCCTGCTCATCGGCAGCAGGCCGCTCGTCGGTGAGCGTTCGCGGCCCCGCGGGGTAGCCGTCGTGGCGCGCCGCTGCCCCGTTCGGCGCGCCTTGGGCCTTGCCTTGGGACCAAGGTCCCTGTTCGCGTAGCGTGGGCTCTTGATATCGAGCGTGGAGGTTCCCGTGGAGCAGGTCGGTCCGTCCCTGGCGTCCCCGGACGTCGCCGCCGAGCTCCTGTCGGCGATCCTGAGCCTGGCCGGCGACCTGGACACCCCCAGCCTGCTCGAACGGTTCGTCAGCGCCAGCACGTCGTTGACCGGCGCCCGGTTCGGGGCGATCAACATCGTCGACGCCGAGGGCACGTCGACGACCTTCGTGCAGAGCGGCGT
Source organism: Cellulomonas soli (assembly GCF_052036975.1). GTDB lineage: Bacteria > Actinomycetota > Actinomycetes > Actinomycetales > Cellulomonadaceae > Cellulomonas > Cellulomonas soli_A. The sequence goes on along the minus strand of NZ_JBQIAR010000002.1, from coordinate 233,668 downwards.
CGACGCGGCCACCGCCGCCGGCCTCGGGCACCCGCCGCACGCCCGGGGCGTGCTCGGGGCCATCCCCGACCAGGGCGTGCTGCGCCTGGACGACCTGCGCGAGCACCCCGCCTTCGTCGGCCTGCCCCCGGGCCACCCGCCGATGGGTTCGTTCCTCGGCGCGGCCGTCCGTGTGCGCGGCGAGCGGTACGGGACGCTCTACCTGTCCGAGAAGGACGGCGGGTTCGACGACCAGGACGAGTCGGTGGTGCTGTCGCTCGCCGCCGCCGCCGCGGTCGCCGTGCAGAACGCCCAGCTGTACGCGCTGGAACGCCGCCGGCAGCAGTGGCTGTCCGCCGCGCAGACCATCACCACCATGCTGCTGGAAGGTGCCGACCAGGAGGACGTGCTCGAACGCATCGCCCAGGCAGCGCAGGAGATCGACGGCGCCGACATCGCCGCACTCGCCCTGCCCGGCCCGGACGGCGAGCTGCTGCTCGAGATCGTCGCCGGCATCGACGGGCACGACCTGCTGGGCCTGGACGTGTCGGGCGACGTCCACGTGCACGCCGCGTTCAGCACCGGCACCGGACGCACCGCCGCGTCGTTGGCCTCCGCCGGACGCGACCAGGGCGTGCTCGCACCGCTCACCCGGTACGGGCCTGCGCTGTACGCCCCGCTGCACACCGCCGGGCAGGGCGTCGGTGTGCTCCTGCTGCTGCGGCCCGTGGGCGCGGCACCCTTCACCGACGACGACCTGGCCATGTCCGCGACGTTCGCCGCGCAGGCCGCCCTGGCGTTCGTGCTCGCCGAGGCCCAGCGCCTGCGCGGCCAGTCGGTGCTGCACGACGAGCGCACCAGGATCGCCCGCGACCTGCACGACATGGCGATCCAGCAGCTGTTCGCCGCCGGCATGCAGCTGGAGGGCGCCCGCCACGGCGAGGAGCCCGTCCCGCCCGGCGTGGCGCACGTGCTGGAGACCGCGGTCGGGCACGTCGACGCCGGCATCCGGCAGATCCGGGTGATCGTGCGCGCCCTGGACGACCCCGGCGCGACGGTGCCCCTGGTCGAGCGGGTGCAGGCCGAGGTCGAGCTGGCCCGCAGCTCACTGGGCTTCGCACCGCTGCTCACGGTCCGGCTCGACGGCGACCCGGTGCGCCTCGACGACGACAACCCCGCACCGATCTGGGCGATCGACGAGCTCGTGGCGCCCGGGCGGGCCAACAACGTGGTCGCCGTGGTGCGCGAAGGGCTCTCGAACGTGGCACGGCACGCCCGCTCCGGGTCCGTCTCGGTGCGCCTGGCGGTCACCTCGGCACCGCACGGCACCATCTCCGTGGAGGTCGAGGACGACGGCGTCGGTGTCCCCGTCGCACCGACCCGGGCGTCCGGCACCCGCAACCTGGCGCAGCGCGCGCAGGAGGCCGGTGGCACGTTCTCGCTGCTGCGACCCGCCTCGGGCCGCGGTGCGCTGCTGCGCTGGACCGCGCCGCTCGACTGAACGCACCGGGCCGCCCACAGCTCTCGCGACCCGACTTGTCCCGGCGGCCGGAGCACCCCGATCCACGACGCGGCACCCAGATGCTCCAGTGCAGCGCCCGGATGGCCGATGCTCTGCACGTGCCCCTCGCACCCGACGACCTGCCCCGATCACCCACCGGCCGCGTGCCGCAGTGGGTCTTCGACGAGTCCACGGGCCGTGCCACCGCCCCGACCGGGTGGCAGCCCGCCGACCCCGCCCCGCCCGGCGTCGTCCCGCACCCCACCCCAGGTGCAGCCCCTCGGCGGCACTCCCGCTGGCCCGCGGCGGTCGCGGTCCTCGCCGTCGTCGCCGTGGGCGCATGGGGGTTCCTCGGGGGTTCCGCCCCGCTCGGCGACGCCCTCGACGCCGCCCCCTGGAGCCGGTCCGACGCCACCCCCGCAGCCCCGCCCACCGCCGAGGTGGTCGCGCTCGCCGACGCCGCGCACCTGTCCGACGAGGGGCGCACGTTGTTCTACGGCACCGCACCGCAGCTGCTGGACGCCGCGTCCTTCGGCACGAGCTGCGCCCAGGGACAGCCGTCGGTGCCCGTCCGGGCCGACGGTGCCGTGGGCTGCTACGACCCGGTCGGTCACACGATCGTGCTGTACCGCCCCGGCGACGCCCGGCTGCAGGGGTTCGTGGTGGAGACGGCCGCGCACGAGACCCTGCACGCCGCCTGGGAGCGTCTGACCGACGACGAGCGCGACACCCTGACGCCCCTGCTGGAGGCGGAGGTCGCCACGTTCGCGGCGGACGACCCGATCCTCGAGCAGATCGCCGGCTCCGTCGGCACCCACCCGGAGAACCGCCCCACCGAGCTGTTCGCCTACCTGGGCACGCAGGTCTGGCGGGACGGCGGCCTGGACCCGCAGCTCGAGGCCGTCTACGCCCGGTTCGTCGCCGACCGGTCCGCACTGGTGGCCGTGCACACCGCGTGGCAGGGCATGCTCGACCAGCTCGTCGCGGACATCGACACCGCGTCGCAGGCGCTCGTCGACCAGGAGTACGCGAACGCCTCCGCCCGCGCACAGCTCGACGCGGACACCGCTGCGGTGGCCGGCTACCGGCAGAAGTACGACGCGAAACGCGCCGAGGTCGACGCGATGTCGGCCGACGAGCGCGCGCTGCTGCAGCTGTCGTGGGTGTGGTGGGACGGCACCGAGCTGCCGATGCGTGCCGCCGACCAGACCCTGGCGGCGGCCGCCGACCTGCTGGCCCGCGACGAGGCCGCCCTGGCGGACCGGACCGCCACGCTCGTGGCGGCCGAGGCGAGCGCGGCCGCCGAACGGACGCGCGTCGAGGGCCTGGTCACCGACGTGAACGCGCTGCAGGCCCAGCTGGACCCGGCGACCGCCTGACGGCCGTGTCGCGCCTGGCGCCTACGCTGCACGCGACCGACCACGAGGAGGAACCCATGGCAGGGCGTGTGCCGTCGACGCTGGACGAGCTGCTGCGCGAACCCCCGGGCCCCCGCGCCGTCCTGGACGGCCTCGTGTACCGGTGCCTGGGCGCGACCTCGCCCGTGCGGCTGCTCGTCGACGCCGCCACGCACCAGCGGCACCGCCCGCTCACCGGTGAGCTCGCCCGCTCGGCGTCCGACGCCGACCCGCTGTGGATCGACGTTCGCGCCAAGAGCGTCGAGCGCCTGTTCACCCGCAGCTACCAGCTGGAGGTGCGCGGCGGCACACCCGGCCAGGTCGTCACCCTGGACGCCGAGCACCGACGCGTGGAGATCTGGACCTACCGGCCGCCGGTCGGCAGGGATGCGACCGAGCTGCAGGGCAATGCCAAGGACGGCTTCTGGTGCTGGGTCGACCTCGACGACATCGTCGAGGTCAGCTTCTTCGACACGACGCTGTAGCGGTGCCCGTCGAGGTGGGTCGGGTCCTGGCGGGCCTGGACGAGCAGCAGGTGGCGGCGGTCGTCGCACCGCCGGGACCGCTGCGGATCCTCGCGGGGGCGGGGACCGGCAAGACCCGGACGGTGACGCACCGGATCGCGTACCAGCACCTGACCGGCGCCGTCCCGGCGACCCTGGTGCTGGCGGTGACGCACTCGTCGAAGGCCGCGGGCGAGATGCGGGACCGTCTGGACCGGCTCGGGGTGGGCTCCGTGCAGGCGCGCACGTTCCATGCGGCCGCCCTGCGGCAGCTGCGCTACTTCTGGCGGGCGACGGGCCTGCCAGGGGACTCCCCGGTGCTGCTGGACGCCGACGGCAAGGGCACGTACTACCGGTACCTGCGCGCCGCGCTCGGCCGGACGCTGGGGATCTCGGGCGCGGAAGTGGACCCGACGGTGGTGACCGACCTGGCCACCGAGCTCACGTGGGCTGCCGCGCGGGACCTGACCGCCGAGGAGTACCGCGAGCGGGCGAAGGCGGCCGGTCGCCGGCCGGGGACCGCCCCGTCGACGCTCGCCGACGCGATGGCCCGGTACACCAGTGCCAAGCGCGCGAACGGGGTGCTCGACTTCGCCGACCTGCTGGCCTTCTGCGCCCGACTGATCGAGCAGGACGACCAGGTGGCCGCCACGGTCCGCACCCAGTACGCGGCGTTCGTCGTCGACGAGTACCAGGACACCGACCCCGCACAGCAGCGGCTCCTGGACGCCTGGCTCGGCGAGCGGGACACGATCGCCGTGGTCGGGGACGCCCGGCAGGCGGTCTACGCGTTCAAGGGCGCGGACACCACGCTGATCCGGGACTTCCCCGTCCGGTTCCCGCATGCGGTCACCGTGGACCTGGTCCAGGACTACCGCTCGACGACTCCGGTGGTGGACGCCGCGAACCGGCTGATGGCGGGCACACCGGAGGCCGCGGGTCCGGCCCTGGTCGGGATGCTCGGCGACGGCCCCGCGCCGGACGTGATCCGGTGCGACGACGAGGACGAGGAGGACGCACGGATCGTCGCCACGGTGCGCCGGTGGCAGCGCGAGGGCGTCCCGGCCGAGGAGATCGCTGTCCTGCACCGGTTCAACGCGCAGGCGGTGACGATCATGGCGGCGCTGCGCGACGCGGGGATCGCGGTGGTCGGTGGTGACGGGTCGGCCTTCTTCGACCGCCGCGAGGTCACGCAGGTCCTCGCGGTGCTGCGTGCCGCGGCCGCCGACGCACCGCAGGACGACCCGGCCGAGGCTCTCGGGCGCGCCTTCGGGCAGGTCGGGTTCGACCCGGACCGGCCGCCGGACGGCATCGGTGCGGCACGTGAGCGCTGGGACGCCCTGGACGCGCTGCGCACCCTCGTGGAGTCCCTGCCCGCCCACCTGAGCCGCTCCCTCGGGGCCTTGTCGGCCGACCTGGACCGCCGCGCCGCCGAGGACCACGTGCCGCCCGGGCGCGGCGCGGTGACGGTCAGCACGATCCACAAGGCCAAGGGCCTGGAGTGGGACGCGGTCCTGGTTGCCCGCGCCACGGACGGGTCGCTGCCCTCGGTGTACGCGACGACGCCGGCCGAGCTGGCCGAGGAACGCCGCCTGGCGTACGTCGCGGCGACGCGCGCCCGGCGGCACCTGGTGGCGACGTGGTCCGCGGGTCGACCGTCGGGGCGGCCCGGTCGGCCGTCGCCGTTCCTGTCCCTGCTCGTCCCCGTCGGCGAACGCACGACGTCCCGCACGGCAGCCACGGTCGGCCGGGGCTCCCCCGCCGGCTCCTCGTCTGCGGCCCGGTTCACGGTCGGCCAACGGGTCACGCACGACCGCCACGGCCTGGGGCGCGTCGTCGACGTTCGCGGCGGCAGCGTCACGATCGACTTCGGGACCGACGGGCGTCGGACCGTGCGCCCGGACCACACGCTGACGGCCCTCTGAGCACGACGTCCCCCCGCCGGGACTGGCGGCATTATTGCCGCATACGATCGTGGCGACACTATTGTCACCATCGCACGATGCGGCAATACTGACGCCATGACGGACGATCGAAGGCCGCTCTGGTCCCACCCCCGGTCGCCGGCCGACCTCGGGGCCTTCCTGCGGGCCGCGCGCATCGAGGAGAACGTGACCCAGGAGGCACTGGCTGACGAGCTCGGCTTCGACCGACGGGTGCTGCAGCGCATCGAGGCCGGCGAACCCACCCTCTACGCCACCCGCCTGTTCGCCCTGATGGCCCGCCTGGGGTGCGAGCTGGAGCTGCGCAAGCCGTGACCACGCTCGACGCCTGGCTCTACGGCACCCACGTCGCCGAGGTGCGTTCACTGCGCCCGGAACGCGTGGAGCTGCGATTCACGGGCGACGCGCTCGACCGCTGGGGCGTGAACTCACCGATCTTGTCCGGCCTGCTGCCCCTCTCCTCGAAGGCCCCCGCGCCGGCACGTGTCACCGCCTGGCTCCGCGGACTCATGCCCGAAGGGGCCTCACGTCGCCGCCTGGCGCAGAACGCCGGGGTCGACACCCAGGACACCGTCGCGTTCCTGGGTGCCTACGGACTGGACGTCACCGGGGCCCTCGTCCTCGTCCCTCAGGGCGCCGACCCCGACCCGCCCGGGCACCTCGATCAGGTCAGCGACGCGCAGGTCGCCCACCTGCTCGACCAGGCCGAGACGACCGGCTCCGCCGACCAGATCACCTCCATCGCCGGCCTCGAGACCAAGATCGCCCTGACCTGGACCCCTGCCGGGTGGGCATCGCCTGTCGGCCGACCGCCCTCGACCCACATCGTCAAGCTCACGCGACCTGCGGGCTCGCGCATCGCAGACCTCATCGACACGGAGGCCGCAGCCCTCGACCTGGCCCGCCGGTGCGCACTGAGCACCGTGCGCGCCGAGCTGGTCACCTTCGCCGGCCGGCGCACCATCGTCGTCGAGCGCTACGACCGGGTCTCGCACGACGACGGGCGACTCACCCGGGTCCACCAGGAGGACGGGGCGCAGCTGCTCGGGCTCAACACCGACGATCCCGACCGCAAGCTCCAGTGGGGACGCGCGCTGCCGTCGTTGCGTGAGCTCGCCAGGATGCTGATCAGGATGGGCGAGGTGCGCCCCACCGGGTTGCTGGCACTCACGTGCTTCAACCTCGTGATCGGGAACACCGACGCACACGCGAAGAACATCTCAGTCATCCACCGCGCGGACGGCTCCACCCAGCTGGCTCCCGCCTATGACGTGGCGATGCACCTCCATCACCCGCACGTCGCACGGCGCTTCGCGATGGACGTCAACGGCTCCAGCGACATGGACCACATCACCGCGGAGGACCTGGTGACCGAGGGGCGCTCCTGGGGCCTGACCCCGCGCGACGCGAGCCGCACCGTGCGCGACACGCTCGAGCACCTGCAGCGGGCGCTCGCCGACATCGACCGCGACGCACACCCGGGCGTGAGCGACGCGGCCTGGACGACCGTGCGCACGCGCACCGACGCGCTGCTGAGCCAGGCACCGGCGAGCCCGCCGCCGACGCGGGGAAACCGTCGCCCCGCACCGCGCCCCGAGGACGACCTGGCAGGGCGTCCGTCCTAGCCGAGCCGGCTCAGGCCTCCGACTGCAGGGAACGGACGACCCGCGCCGGGTTCCCCGCGACGATCACGTCGGGCGGGACGTCCTTGGTGACCACGGACCCCGCACCGACGACCGACCGTGCCCCGATCGTCACGCCCGGGCACACCACGACGCTGCCGCCCAGCCAGACGCCGTCCTCGATCGTGATCGACGAGACCCGCTCCCACCCCTGCGGTCGCAGCTCGGGGTCGAGCACGTGGGTCGGGGTGTACAGGCGCACGCTCGGACCGATGAGCACGTCCGCGCCGATGCGGATCTCGCCCCCGCCGAGCGTCAGGAAGTCCGCGTTGATGAACGTGCGGTCGCCCACGTGCAGCCGGTGGCCGTAGTCCAGGTAGAACGGCGGACGGAAGTCTGCACCCTCGCCGACGCTGCCCAGCAGCTCACGGAACAGCGCCTCGGCGGCCGGGCGGTCCTCGTCGTACAGGGCGGTGATCCGCCGGCACGTGCGCTGCGTGCTGGTCGTCAGGTCGGCCAGCTCGGGGCCGAACCGGTACCGGTACCAGTCGCCGGCCACCATCTTGTCGTACTCGGTACGGCTGTCCGCGAGCGCGGTCGCCAGGTCGAGCTCCACCCGGGTCCTCCTTCGTCGACGAACCTCGAGTCTGGCAGCCGCGCGAGGCCGGTCGGTGCAGGGCAGGTCGGTGCGGGGCACGTCGGTGCCCCGCACGCCCGTCAGATGCAGGTCGCCGCGTAGGGGCAGGTGTCGCAGTCGAAGGTGTTGGTGCACGGCGTGAAGGCGTGCGCGAACGCCAGGTCGAGCACCTGCCGGTACTCGGCGACCGTCTCCAGGTCCAGCGTGTAGTGCACCCGCGAGGCGACCTGCTCGCGTCGGACGAACCCGGCGCGGTGCAGGATCGCCAGGTGCTTGGTGGCGGTGGGCTGGCTGATCGCCAGGATCCGGGCGACCTCGCTGACCGACAGCGGGGCCTCCTGGTGCGAGCCGAGCACCTTGATCATCTTCATCCGCACGGGGAACCCGAGCGCGGCCTGCAGCTCGCAGGCGCGCTCGACGAGCCCGCGGCCGGGCCGCAGGTGGTTCGTGCCGATCGTGAGCGTCTCGCTGGCCACCGTGGCTCCTTCCGAACGGGCGCCGACCCTACCGGCGCGGACCGGGTCAGCCCAGCGGCGCCGGCCGGGCCTCGTCCGACCACACACCCATCGACCGGACGACCTGGTCGACGCGGGACGGGCGCTGGCGGCCCTCGGCGACCTGCTTCACCTTCTCCAGCATGCGGCGGACCATGAACACCGACGGGCTACCCAGGGCAATGACCGTCGCCCACTTGGGCACGGTCCGGCCCCAGGGGCCCCACGTGGTGTCGCACCGGTTGACGAACCGGGTGCGGCCGTCGGGCAGCTCCTGCAGGACGAAGTTCCAGGTCCAGGCGAAGTGCGTCACGCCGAACGGGGGCTTGAGCGCCATGCCGCCCTGCGCGGTGGGTGGGCGGCGGGTGTCGGACAGCGACGTGAAGTACCGCCCGGGTTCGACGTCCATGACCTGCGAGCCGATGCCCGCCTGGTGGTAGAAGAGGAACTCCCCCGGCTCGATCGTCTGCCAGGCGTCGACCTTCTCGTAGGTGTTGAAGATGTGGAACGTGCACAGCCGCTCGAGCCAGGCCAGCGCGTAGAACCCGCCCTTGCGGCTGCCGAGCTGGGCGACCACCTCCCACACGGTGTCGATCGGGGCGTCGATGGTCACCTCCTCCTGCAGGCGCACGAACGGGTCGTCGGGCAGCAGCAGGTCGTCGCCGGGCAGGGGTTCGGCTAGTGCGGACTTCGACGACCAGGCGCCGCGCCCGTAGACCCAGAAGTAGACGAACACGGCGACGGGTCCCAGCACCACGGCGAGGAGGGCCAGGCGCGGGTGCTTGCGCAGGATGGTGAGCAGCGACGACATCGGGCGGCCTCTCATCGGGGGAGCTTCTTGAGGATCTGGCGGGCGGCGTACACCCCGGAGATGGCGGCGGGCTCGAGGCCCAGGCCGTTGTGGTCACCGGCGACGTAGGTGCTCGGCCCGTACTGCTGCTCGACGTAGGCGCGGCCGGAGACGTACATCGCCTTGTCCCAGTCGCGGCGGGACACGAGCTCGTGGCGGACGAACAGCGCGTCGAGGTCGACCTCGGGCTCACGGCTGTAGACGAGCACGCTGCCGTCGTCCTGCACGGCGGTGAAGATGATGGGTGAGCTGAACGGGAACAGGTTCATCGCCTCGTGGTCGAGGCCGGCGCGCAGCCGACCACGCACGTGCAGCACGTACAGCTGGCAGGTCTGCCGGATGTCCCCGAGCCCGAGCAGCTCGGCGGTGACGGAGGCGGGTGTCGCGAACACGACGTCGCGGGCCTGCAGCGTGGTCCCGCCCGCCGTGGTCAGCGTGTGCACACCGTCCTGCTCGCTGTGCGCGACGACGGTGTCCTCGACGAAGGTGTCGCCGAGTCCGGCCCGCAGCGCCTGCTCGTCGACCGAGAAGCGGTGGATCGGGACGAGCAGGCCCTGGGACACGTTGCAGAAGTCCAGGGCGGTGATCGAGTCGAGGTCCACGCCGGTGCACGCGTAGGAGAACTTGGAGACGTAGTCCTCGGCGACGGCGCCGAGCCGGTGCGCGGCGATGAACTCCGAGGCGGGTTGCACGAACAGCCGGGCGATGTACGGGTCGAGCTCCATGGCCTCGCGCTGCGACATGTACTCGCAGTTGGTCTTGAAGCGCGCGTAGTGCCGCATGAAGCGGGCCATGACCAGCGCGAACGCGCCCAGCCCGGGGGCCCGGCGCAGGGTGTGCCCGCTGAGGGTGGCGAACGAGCCGTCGGTGTCGTGGAACCGGCACGAGAGCGGGTTGATGCGGGTGCGGCGCGTGACGAGCTTCTCGGCGTGGTGGTAGTTCGACATCACGAAGTAGGCGCCGAAGTTCACCGCCTCGGCCGCGTCGTACGCGAGCCGACCGCCCAGGGTGTCCGAGACGACCCGGATGTCGGCACCCCCCTCGCGCAGGGTCCTGGCACAGCTGAGCCCGGCGCTTCCGGCGCCGATGACCACGGCATCGTGGATCACGGTATTCCCCTATAGCAGTAGGGCTATGACACACCTGACGCTAGGGGGCGGGGACCATCGCCCCCGAGGGACGTAGGGCCCGGGTGAGGCAGGTTCACCCGGGCCGGCACCGGTCTGGGAGCACCTCAGTGCCAGGCAGCCAGCAGGTCGGCCGCTCCGTAGGCGACGTCGGCACCATTCACCGGGCCCCCGCTCGGGCTGATCGCCGCCACGAGCGCCGACTCCGCGTGCGGGATCAGGTCCCGATGCCTGCGCAGCTGGGCGACCTCGGCCGAGGTGACCTCACCCCTCGTCCGCCACTTGATCGTCCCCACCATCAGGGTGGCGGCGCTCCCGCTCGCCACCACGTCGACCTCGACGTCGGATGCGCGGGTCCACCACGGGAGCACCGTCTCCGCCCCGGCCAGGCGGGGGTCCGTCCGTGCCAGCCGCGTCAGCGCCTGACGGACGACCGGCTCGATGCTGTGACCGCGCCACGTCTCCCAGTCCCTCTCGAACGCGGCGACCGCCAGGTCGGCGCGCCCGCGTGCGATCCGGTCGACGTGGCGCTCGACGTAGCGGAACCAGAAGCGCAGGTAGGGGTCGGTGACGCGGTACCGGCGCAGCTTCGAGGTGGGAGCGGCCCATGCCGGCTGCTCCCGCTCGATCAGCGCCTTGGCGTTCGTCAGCGTGCTCAGCGCGCGCGTGGCTGCCGTCTGGGCGTTGGCACGTTCGGACGGGTCGGAGATGGCCCCGAGGACGTCCATGAACCCCGGGTTGGCGACGTCGCTCGACCCGATCGCGGACAGCACCTGGTAGGCGGCCTGAGGCTCGGGGAACTCCGCGTCGAGCGTCAGCCGACCCGTGGTGATCAAGGGGCTGAACTCGTCCTGCAACGCTCGCGTCACGTACCGGTGGACGCCGGCTCCGCTCGCCGCGAGGTCGGTCACCAGCCGCGGGTACCCGCCCGTGACGAGGTAGGCGTCGAACCCGTCCGACGCACTCGCCCCGAGCGCCTGGGAGACCTCAGCGGGGTTGAGAGCAGGGACGACCAGCGGCGAGACGCGACCGAACAGCGGCCGGCCATGGCCCGCGAGACTGTCCATCATCGCGACATCCGACCCGATCAGGATCAGGAGGATGGGGAGCTTCTGCAGCGTGCGGTCCCAGAGCGCCTGCAGCTCGCCCTCCAACGTCGAGACCTGCTCGACCATCCACGGGAACTCGTCGAGCACGGCGACGACCGGGCCGCTCCGAGCGGCGACGGCCAGGCGGGTGAACCAGTCCCGCCAGCTCGTCGCCGGGCTCTGCGCGAGCAGGTCGGCATCGACAACGGGTCGCTGCGACTCCACGAGCGCGGATGTGGCATCTGCGAGCTGCGCGGTTGCCGGCGCGCGGAACACGCCGGTGACGAAGACGTACGGCACCGTGCCGCGTTCCACGAACCGCTCCACGACGCTGGACTTGCCGACATGCCGTCGGCCCCGCAGCGTCACGATGCGCCCGCCGTGTCCACGCTCCACCGACTCGAGGTGGCCGGCGAGGGCGTCGAGCGTCTCGCTCCGTCCGAAGAACTCCCGCGCATGATTCACGACACGTATCATACTCCGGACGTTCCATATTCTGGTCTGTCGACCGTCCGACCGAGACCGCCCGTACCATCGGTGTCCGGTGCAGCGCGCCGCGGCGGAGACTCGACACGAGCCCGACGACGCGCGCGAGAGAGGGGGCCGAGGTGCCGCGGATCGATGCCCCGACGGTCGCCGAGCACCGCGCGGCCCGGGAACGGGCCCTGCTGGACGCCGCGCGCGGCCTGCTGACCGACCGGCCCGACCGACTGCCGACGCTCGCGGAGGTCGGCGAGCTCGCGGGCCTGTCCCGCTCGAGCGTCTACCAGTACTACGCCTCGCGCGAGGACCTGCTCTCCGCGGTGGTGCGCGACTCGTTCCCCCGCTGGCAGGGGCGGCTCGACACGGCGATCGCGGCGGCGACCGGTCCGCGCGGACGCATCCTGGCGTACCTGCGCGTGAACCTCGAGCTGGTCGCGGACGGCGAGCACGCCCTGGCCCGGACGTTGGTGTCGGTGGCCCCGTCCGAGGAGCTGGCGCGGCGGTCGCAGACGTTCCACGACCAGCTGCTCGTGCCGTTGCGCGGTGCGCTGGACGAGCTCGGTGTGAACGACCCGGAGACGACGACCGAGCTGCTCAACGGCCTGGTGCACACCGCCTCACGCCTGGTCGAGCAGACCGGCGACCTGGAGCGCACCTACGACGCGACCGCGGCGCTGGTCGACGCGTACCTGCGCACGCTCCCCGGGCCCTCGCCCGCCTGACAGGGCGCGGCCGCGTCACCCTGCCAGGCGGTGCCGGGCGAACCGGTCAGGCCGGCCGCAGCTGCCCGTCGACCATCTCCAGCACGCGGTCGCAGTGCTCGAGCACGTCGTGGTCGTGGGTGACCATCACCGAGGCCACCGCGTGCCGATGGGTCTGGTCGGCCAGCAGCTGGACGGTCTCGTGCGAACGGCGCCGGTCGAGCGCTGCGGTCGGCTCGTCGACGAGCAGCACCGACGGCGAGGCCACGAGCGCCCGCGCGATGCCGACGCGCTGACGCTCACCACCAGACAGGTTCCCCGGGCGCCGGTGCGCGTGGGCGGTCATCCCGACGGCCTCGAGCAGCACCTCCGGGGGTGTCGTGGCGCGCCGACCGGTGATGTGCTCCATCAGCCGGAGCTGGTCGAGTGCGGTGAGCGCAGGCACCAGGTTGCCGGACTGGAACACGAAGCCGACGTGGTCGCGCCGGAACGTCGCCCGGGCGCGCGCCGACAGGGTGGTGACGTCGACACCGTCGACGACGACCGACCCGGAGGTCGGCCGGGCGAGGCCGCCGGCCACGGCGAGCAGGCTGGACTTGCCGGCACCCGAGGGCCCGACGACAGCCACGAGCTCACCGGGAACGACCTGCAGGTCGACGTGGTCGAGGGCGACGACCTGCAGCTCACCGGTGCCGAACGTCAGGGTGATGTCCGCCAGGGTCAGGCCGGTGCGGACGCGGGCGGGGGCGGTGGCAGTGGTCATCGGTTCTCTCCGAGGGCGGCGACGGGGTCGATGGCGGCGATGCGGACGGTGGCGATGCTCGCGCCCACGAGCCCGAGACCGAGCAGCAGCGCAGCACCTCCGACCACGGGTGCGGTCTCGAGCGCGAACGGCATCCCGGTGCCGAGCAGCAGGCTGCCCAGGCCCAGGCCGACGGCGACTCCCACGCCGACGGCGGCGACGAGCATGATCGCGGCCTGCAGGACCCCGTCGCGCAGCAGGAACCCGGTGGACGCACCGATCGCCCGCATCACGGCCAGCTCACGGGTGCGCTGCACGGTCCAGAGCGTGAAGAACGCCCCGACGACGAGCGCCGAGATCGCGTACAGGAACACCTGGATGAGCTCCATGGTCATCAGCTCGGCCGTGTACCCCGGCGAGGAGTCGAACGCCTCGGCGATCGTGCGGGACGACGTGCCCGCCGCGGCGTCGCCGGCCGCGAGGTCCGGCAGCGCACCGTCGACGCCGCGCAGCGCTACGACGCTCGCGACGTCGTAGGTGCCCGCGTCCGGCTCCTCACCGGGCAGCAGACCCGCGTGCACCTCCTGCCAGGTGGTCAGCGGCACGTAGGCGATGTCGACATGCCCGAACGTGCGCTGGTCGGCGGTGAACCCGACGACCGTCAGCTCGGTGCCCAGGCGGTCGAGGGTGATGACGTCCCCGAGCTGGACGCCCTCGTCGCGGGCCGAGGAGCTCAGCACGGCCTCCCCCGGCGCGGCGAGTGCCCGCCCGTCGGCGACCTGCGGGGCGACGAACCCGTCGGGCTCGACGCCGAACAACGTGAGGTCCACCGGTGTGCCGTCGGAGTCCTTCGCGTTGACGATCGACGTGCCGAGCAGCTCGGCGTCCGCGACGTCCTCGCGCGCGGCCCAGGCGTCACGCTGGGCCGTGGTCACCTCGGACCGGGTGAACGCCGAGTCGGTCTTCGTGCCCTCGGAGAAGGCGACCGCCTCGACGGGGCTGCGCATCAGGCCGGACACGCCGTCGACGACGAGCCCGGACGACAACCCGGACAGCAGGACCATGAGCACGGCGATGAGGGCGATGACGGCGCCCATCAGGCCGAAGCGGGTGCGCGCGAAGGCGAGCTCACGCAGGGCGAGGAACACGGTGCACCTCTCGGGGAGGGGAGCCGCGAGGTTATCGACGCGGTGTCGACATCTTACCGACACCGTGTCGGAAAACTAGAGGTCGTGGCTCAATCCGCGCCACGCGGTCCCCGGGCTGCGCTCAGGCGAGGATCGCCAGCAGGTCCTCCGCCGTGGTTGCCGGTGCGAGCGGGACGAAGTCGACCGCCCACTCGGCCAGGATGACGCTCCCGTCAGCCGGGAATCCGGGAAGGCAGGTCAACCACGCGATCACCTGTGCAGTCATCTCCGCGTCACCACTCTCCGCCGCCAGCGACCGACCCTCCACGTCCACGTCGAGCTGCAGGGTTACCCCCGGACCACCCTCCGGGACTTCGAAGTACCCCACGCACACCGACGCCACCCGGCCCGTCTCCGGGACGAACACCGAACCGGGCCACCGTTCGGCCACGGCCGCCTGCAACTCGGCGAGATGGAACCGGAAGTCGCCCTCTGCGACGGCGAGGATGCACTCAGACACGGCGACATCCTGCACCGCGGCGAACACCCGCAGAAGCGACGCAGCCCGGTCACCCCACGGCAGACTGCGCGCGAGCAGAAACTCCACCGCCTGCCCCATGCCGAGCAGGAGCAGGTTCCACACGCGGTCCTCGGGTCCAGCGTCGTCACCGCGACCCGCACCGACGCAGCACCCGCCACCGCCGCCACACCATGCGCGCAGGGATGGGCCCCGACGCGTCCCGCCGGACCAGCCATCGGCATGCTCATCGGGCCCTCGGCGTTGTCCTGACCGGCGAGCGCCGGTCGGCCTCGGCACCGTACTGCGCTGCGGCGCCTGGAAGTGTTAGAAGGAATCAGCGGCCGACCACCGCACCAGAATCCAGACCAAGGGCCGCAAGATCCGCCTCGACCTTCGCAATGAGATGCCGACAACACCGGGCGACAGTGGCCCACTCGGTCGCCTTCGTTACCGCTCCCGCCACGAGACTTGAGCTCACCTCCCACCCGGCAGCAGCCCGACGAATTGCGATCGCCCCGACGCCCTCGTACGACATGGACTCGAACTCGAAGTCGCCCCGATCCGGATCGTCGAGCCACATCGAAAGGTCTCGCGCGAGTTCCACGACGGGGAAACCCGGCTCGTCAATGACGACCTCGTCGCCGTCCACGACCCGGAGACGCGCATCGAGAGACACCAACAAGTCCGCCAGGGTGCGGCCCCGCAGGTCGCCTCCACTCAACCGCTCGTAGGTCATCTCCATGGTGACCACCTCCCATTCAGACACCCGGTGCTCAGTTCACGCGAGGAGGCTCCAGTGCTCCTCGTCGTGACGACACTCACTCGGACACTCGGGGCGGGCGGGGCAGAACGGACACTCCGGGTCCCCGCACCGGCCACTCACCCAGCGATCGCACAATGAGCAGAGGTCGCCGTCGTATGCGTCGCAGTAGAGCAGCAACCCGCCGCCGCACACGTCGCAAGCCCTCTCCACTCGCTGAACGTACGCCCGCGCGGGCGTCGGGCGGGTTGTGCATGCTCCGTGGCTGGTCTCCCAGAGGCCAGCCACGGCCTGCAGGGTCAATCTGGCTCGCTCGGTGGTGGGGTCGGGTCGGGCAACCAGGCGCGGAACCGGTCCGCATCCGACTCAGGAAGCGGCAGGTGCGTAAGAGGGCCAGAGCAGCCGTCAGTGACCGCAGACCCTCAAGCCTTCGTAGATGGGAGGAACCTCGCCCATCGCGACTCGGTTCCACTCCGCGAGCATCTCGGGGGCGGAGGCACGATGACCGCGCACACCTCATCGCCTGGATGAACATCCTCTTCCGCCGTGGTCATCCTGGGCAGCAACCCCAAGGCGTAAGTCGGCTCGAGCACGAGGGTGTGCCCACGAGCGGCCGCCTCAACTTGGCATGTGGTCCCGCGACGAACCGCGCCGCCGAGCCTCGCCCCGCATCAGGGCCTCGCCCCTTAGTGCGGCACGGTCCCTGCACCGCCTGGACCAGGCGGTACCGTCAGTCCGTCACACCGCGGCGGTCCACGTGTCGCTCGCGAACGACACGGGTGCTGTCCTGCGGATTCCACGAGTGAGTCCACTCACCACCCGGGCCTCTAGCTCAATTGGCAGAGCAGCGGACTTTTAATCCGCGGGTTGTGGGTTCGATCCCCACGGGGCCCACCTGACCTGCGGCTTTACTTCCCATTGACCTCAGAGTCACTGACATGGTCACTGAAATGTTCACGATCTCCGGGGCGCGGGCAGCAGATCGGCAGCGGTCGTCGAGACCCGCCGAAGCGCCAGGTAGTGATCCTGGAGCACCTGCAGCCGGCGATGCCCTGAGTGGTCCGCGATCGTGCGGTCCGGCACCCCGGCCTCGTGAAGGGTAGTGAGGTCTGCTGCACGAGTAGGTGACAGTGGTTCTCAGGCGGCGAGTGCGACCTGAGTGGTCATGATCGTCTCGTACTCGATGGGTGTCAGGCGTCCGAGGCCGCTCTGGCGTCGGCGGCGGTGGTAGGTCCGTTCGATCCAGGTGATGATCGCCAGGCGCAGCTCGTGGCGGGTGGCCCAGCGGCGGCGGTCCAGGACGTTCTTCTGCAGCAGCGAGAAGAAGCTCTCCATGGCTGCGTTGTCGCCCGCGGAGGCGACCTGACCCATCGACCCGAGAAGGTCGTGACGGGCCAGGACGCGGGCCACCTTCCTGCTTCGGAACTGGCTGCCCCGGTCGCTGTGAACCACGCAGCCGGCGACATCACGCCGCCGTTGCACTGCGCTGACCAGCGCGTCCACCGCGGTCTGGGACGTCATCCGATCGCTGATCGAGTACCCGACGATCCGGTTGGAGAACACGTCCTTGATCGCGCAGAGGTAGACCTTGCCCTCGGCGGTCGGGTGCTCGGTGATGTCCCGTACCTGCTGATTGTTCAGTAGGCGTAGAGCCCCCTATCCAGGGAAGCTTGCGGATCCACGTCGACTGAGTTGGTGGGCACTCCGCTAGGTTCGGCTCGTGGTCCGGACCCTGGAGCCCTCCAACGTCGTCGATGACTTCGTCGCGCACATCAGGGACGCGAAGGCCCGCAGCGATCTTGAATACCACGCGATCCCGGGCAACGCCGCCGACAGGCTGACGCGCCAGCGCGGCCTGGTGTCCGACTTCGCGTTCCGACTCGGAGGCGAGTGGGAGCTCTTTCAGCACCGGTGGCACATCGCCGTTATCTCCAAGGCACCGGCCACGTTTGTCGCCTCGTTGCAGGCCAAGCTCGACACCGCTGTTGCGGAGCTCCCCGGGCACGGCATCGTTCCTGGGCTGAACTCCTTCCACCCGGAGTACCCGACGCGGCTCCCCTCGGACACGATCGAGTCCCTGCTCGACAGCTCCGGCTACAACATCACGTTCAGGTCGATCGCCGACTGGAAGAGCGCGACCGCGCGAGACTTCACCAGGCCGTACAGCAGCCGGGTTGCACGTATCGCCAACACCCCAGAAGACGCCTGCGTCCTCGAACTGGTCAAGGCCGTCCGCAACTTCATCGCCCACGGAAGCACGCAGAGCCGCGCAACCCTGAACGCCTGCATCGCCACACGGCCAACCCTGACTCAGGGTCCCGGACTCGTCGGGGCGTCGAACGCGGGTCTGGCTCGAGGCAACATCAAACGAGTCCGCGACGTCGGCGTCTACCTCCGAGGCAGTGCCGACCAGGGCATGCCGCGAAGGGTCACCGTCCTCACCAACCGCCTCGAGGCCATCGCAGCAACGCTCCGCTAGCTGGCGCAGCCTGGGGGTACGCGTCACCCGTCCGTAGGAACAAGCGGCGCGTCGAGTGCACGTCGCCCGAGCCCTTCGTCAGGATCGCTCCATGCCGCGCGCAACCACCTCCGCTGCTCCGTCCGCCTTTCGCACGGCGCTAGCCCGAGAGGAGTACCGCACCGGGTCAAGGCTGGACACTGCCGCGTCCGTCGGGCTCCCTCTCTGGGAGACGACCCTGTCGCAGGAGCTGTGGCTCGCACTCGCGACCAATCCAGCAACCAATGGCCGGCTACACATCCGCGTCTACTCGCAGAACGAAGAAGGGGTCAACGGAGCCGACTGGGCGTGGTCCTTCACAGCAGCCGGATCCTCCACCCTCGTGCCCCTACTTGTGCAGGCCAAGCGACTTTGGGACCAGGGATACGCGGTCAACCAAGCCGCAGGCACTATCACGCAGGCCGAGCGCCTTTCGAGGTACGCCCGGCAGCACGGCATCCCTGCGGTGTACGCCTTCTACAACCCCCAGTCTGTCGCCGCCGGACTCGCACAAGACTGCCCCTGGGAGTCCGCTCTGTGCCAGCTCGGAGGCATCACTATCGCCGACGCACACGAAGTCGCCGCGATCGCATCCGGTTCGAAGAGCAAGTCGATCAGGCCGACTAGTACCTTCCCGGCGTCTCTCGGGTTGTCGATCGCTGAAGTTGCGTGGCCGCTGTCGTGCGCCCTCTGCTGTGGAACTAACCACACCTGGCCGAGCGGAGACTTCCCCGCGGCCGTCGGGAAGGCGCTGAGAGCATCTAGCGTGGACGGCACGACGAGCGTCGACCAGCAGTCACCATTCGTCGTCGGGCTTCGCGAAGCTGTGCTCGAACTCCGGGAATCGGCACGCCAGGCTGAAACTGAGCACTGGGCGGACGACGAATGGCCCGACCGACCAGGGGCCGCAGGTACGTTCCTCGCAGAGTTCGGGCTTTCGGGCCTCGTCTCGGTGGATCTCGAGACCGGCAACTGACCGACTGAACCCCCATCGCACCGCGGCTGTCTGATTGTCCTCCCTGCCGCTCTCGTAGCCGCCAGCCGAAGCCGGGCCACAGCGAGGCCCGTGCAGGGCCGATGCGTGTGTGGCCCGGGCGCAGTCAGAGCGGCGGACCCGCCAGCTCGCGGTCGACCGCTAGCTCGACCATCCGCGGTCTGGAGCCGCGCTCAACCGGACCACCACCAGTACCGGGCCGGTCGACCAGCAACCCCACCAGGACCGCACCGGCACGAACCGACCGTCCCGACTGCCCCGTGGTCAGGAGCCGCTCCCGACCGCACCACCCACCCGACCGGGCTGGTCACCCCGAAGGCACCGAGGCGCACCGGCACAGGCAGTCCCCGGGCCACCGACCGCAGGAGACGACACCAACCGGAGCCGACACCGGAAGGGAGCGCTACGCGAACCCGGCGACCGCTCACACACCCCAACTACCTACCTGGGAGTCGCCGTCATCGCGGCGTCGGGACGAGCGAGTGTTTGTGCAGGTCAGGGCGCTGCAGTGGCGCCGGAGTGCGGTGCCCACCCCCTGGGCACAGTCATCGGCACCGACATAGGCAGAGCGATCGGCGTCAAGACCTACAGTTCGGCGCGTCGACCACCAGGTCGGGGCAGCGCCGCGTGGGGTGAACGGCAGACGCCGGCCGTCCGGTTCGAGCCAAGCGACGCGCTCATCTACAACCTCATCAACGACTGGTGGGGGACGCAGCCCATCTACCAGTGACGGAGGCCTGGCGGCGAATCCACAACTTACGTGCGACGGATCTTTCCATCGCCCGGCGCCTCGTACAGATCGAAGTTGCGTTCAGCGATGAGGGTCACGATGTCGTCGAACGCGTCGCTGAGGTTCACCGGCGTGCCGGGATCGTTCACTTCGTAGCAGGTGACGCCCGGCTGGAACGGGTTCGGGTCGACGAGGAGGAGGTAGAGGCGCTCGTACTGCTCTTCCCGGCCGGATGGGTCGGGCCGCCGTGTGAACAGGCGCAGCCGGGGAAAGGCGTTGACAAAGGTGCTCTTGCGACGCGGTGTGTCGTCCGTCGCGGCCTGGTGGTCCATGAAGAGGAAACCCGAGAGCACCGCGTACGGGAACCGTCTGTGCAGGGTGACCGCTTCGACGAGCAGGTCACCTCGCCGATTGGTGAGGTTCTTCTGGAAGGCACCGCTCTTGCCGTCCCGGTACATGATGGTCTTGACGGAGCACGCGAAAATCAGCCCCGACTCCTCCGTCGACCAGCTGACGTCGACACGCTTCGCGCCGATGCCGCCAGCCAGTCGGCGCTCCGCCCCTGAGATTCCGAGTTCACCCGGGCTGGCAGGTCGCACCTCGGTCATGCCGCGCTGACGCAGTTCCTCCGCGATCGCTACTGCGAGCGTGTTGCTGATCTTGTTGACCCAGGGGTTCTTGATCTTCTGCGGGGCGCCATCCGGAGGCTTGGGCCCAGCAGACCGAACCGCCTCAACCAGCAGGTCGTCAATCCGCGCCACGCGTTCCCCTAGCAACTCGGCGGGCCATCAGGTCTGCGTGAGTCTCGCGCAGCCGCTTGACGTCTGCACGAGACACGCCGAGTTCACCGATGAGAACCACTTCGTCGACCAGACGCGCCGCCTCGGTGAGCTTGCCCGAGCGCAGGTGGCGTCCGACCTGCGGGCGGATCGCGTCAAGCCTCGCGGAGGTCGCGTTGACGACATCGAGCGAGGGGACGGGCAGCCGGTCTGCCTCTCTCGGCTCAATCTTCAGCATGCCGCCGCCGTAGGCGCGTCCAACGGTCTCAGCCCCGAGCAGCGTCATCGTCGTGAGCGATGCGAGTGGAAGGTACTGCCGCCCGACAGCCCGATGACCTTCGTGCAGGTAGACGCCGTGCACAGAGTTCAGGTGATGCGCTGCCGCAAGGTTCGTCGTCAGTCGCGGGGAGTCGGCGTTCATGTAGGTGAGCATCAAGTCAGCAGGCTTCACGAGCGGCACTCGCCACCAGGGCTTCCGCACGCGGCACTTGTACGCAAGATCGACACCCGAGGTCTCTCCAGCCTCGATGTAGCGCCAGGCTGCTGCCGAAGGCTCTCCGGACGGTCGGAACAGGCAGGTGGCTGAGCCGTGAGCACCCAGTTCATTCATCGCTGAGGTGGAGAAGGACAAGCCCCTCAGGTGACGACTCCCGGGCGGAGAGAGCCGCATGACGTCCGTCGCCGCGAGCCCCAGCTCTGCGACCCTGGCGGGGCTGAGCGCGAAGTAGCGGTTGTTCCCCGTCACCATCCCGAGCGTCGTCTCGCCCCATTGGTGCAGGACGGTGTAGTTGCCACCAGCGAGCAGAGCCGAGTAGGTGTCCAAGACATCGCCAGGCATGAGGGCCGCAGCCCATCGCTCCCCTGGCACTGACGGGCTCCATGTGCGCGCAACTGACAACTCGGCGAGCTGGTTAGCGTTCCTCGCCTGGTAAAAGGCGATATGCCCTGCGGATCCGGAGTCGAACCCGTCGGCGAGGAGCAGTACGACCTCCTCCAGCACTTCCGGGAAGACTCTCTCGGTGAAAAGCACGACGTCAACGCGCGCGAACCGCTCCATGAGGAACCGCCGTACCTCGGCGGCGTAGTTCACAGTCATCAGTTCAGCCGGAAGAACAAGCCCGAGGCGACCACCAGCCCTCAGCTGCAGCGCGGCATGGACGGTGAACGCCGCCCACGACGAGGCCAGCCCGGTGAGCGCGACTCCGCCGCGTAGTGCCGCCTCACGTGAAGAGGCACGGGCTTCTCCGGAGAAGTCCTGGTACCGCACATATGGCGGGTTGCCGATGACCGCGTCGAACTGGCCCGCACGATCGAACGCGAAAAAGTCGCCGACGTGGACGTCCGCAGGGGACCCAGCGGCGTCGAGGAGTGCGCGCGCCGAGGCCGCAGACGCAGGGTGCAGTTCGACGCCGACGAGTCCACCAGTCGGTGCCTGCGCGTCGCTGTCTGCGGCCAGCTCAGTCCGACGCGCCCCCGCTGCGAGGAGGAAGGCGGCCTCTCCGCACGAGGGCTCGAGCACCCGGTCGTCGAGCGACCGAACTGCCCACCGGGTCACGTAGTCCGCGATGCGATCCGGGGTGAAGAACGCACCTCGACCCTTCCGCAGCTCCGCGGTGTCAGGCTGGAGCACGGCTGCGAAGTTCACTGGAGCAGTCTCCCCCAAGCCACTGACATGCCTAGCAGGCGCGCCGCCGAAGACGACCTGGCAGGCGCCTCACCGTGAGCAAGAGGCCGCCAGGCGTCACTGGGATGTCACTGAGATGTGCGATGTGGTCGCGCGCTCTCGGATGTGCTCAGGTGATGCGTTCTAGCAGGTCAGAGGCCGGATCGATGAGTTCGGATGGTCCCTGATGAGACTCTCGCCTCTACTCCGCGGGTTGTGGGTTCGATCCCCACGGGGCCCACGTACCCGAGTATCTCCGTCGCTCCCGGCGGGGTTCACCGCTGAGCGAACACCGGCGAGGAATGGCCGCAGGGTTTCGCGGGGTTCGGATGGGCAGTAGACGCGGTGCTCGATCCTTCGACGGGAACCGCCCCTCCAGCCGAGACGAGGTGTCCGCCCATGACCGCCACGACTGTCGACGTCCCGACGACCACCGCCACCCTCACCCGGCAGGACCGGTGCGACCGCTGCGGCGCGCAGGCGTACGTGAAGGCGACGATCCCCACGGCCGACGGCATGGAGCTGCTGTTCTGCGGTCACCACTTCCGCGCGCACGAGCTGAAGCTCGTCGCGGCCGGGGCAACCGTCGTGGACGAGCGTCACCGCATCGACGAGCGGTCGTCCGAGGACTGACGGACAAGGGGTGACGAGCGGGTCCTCCACGCGTGGCCGGCCCGCTGCCGGGGTCAGTCGCGCGGTGATGCGTCCAGGGCGCGGAGGAACGCATGCTGCACGAACCGCATCTCCCTGCGGTCGCAGGCGATGAGCACCTGCTCGTCGCCGTCACGACACTCGAGCACCGTCCACCCGGGCGGCATGTCCCGGTCGTCGGCGCGTGTCGCGGGACGCGCTCGGACCACGGTGAGCTGGGAGACCGGGATGTCGCGACGGGTGCCGGGCATCCCGCGGTCGACCACGTGGGACAGCGCGTCGCCCTCCACGACGAGCAGCCCGCCGGCAGCCCGGCAGTACGGCCTGCTGCCGAGGACGAAGCCGGCGAACGTGGTCGGGCGCCCTCCCTCGAACGCCCGCGCCGCCCGGCGCAGGCGAACCCTCGCGTAGGCCCACGCTCCCAGGGCCCCGCCGATCACGCTCGCCAGGATCAGCCACAGCACGTCGCCCACGTCGTCCCTTCTTGTTCTGGCACGAGCGGTTCCGTGCGCGGCGCGGCGCGGCGAGCCGTCACGGATACCGCTCGAGACCGGGCAGCACGAGGTAGGAGACCATCGCCAGCTGCCCGTCGGTCTGGTCGACCCCGCCGCCGGTGGGGCACCTGACCGTCACCACCTGCTGCACACCGGGTGAGGTGAGGGCCCGGGCGGTGACCATCACCCATGCGCCGTCGGCCGGTTCGCGCACGACTGCGCGGGCGACGTCGTAGGTGGGCCCCCCTTCACCCGCTGGCTCGTCCAGGCCGCGCACGGCGCGCGCCGGGCCGGCCACGGTGTCCAGGTGCTGGATCCGGTCGGCGACCAGCGCCATGGAGGCGGTCTCGTCGTCCGTCCCGGGCGGTGCCTGCGCCGGGCCGAACTCGTCGAGCACCGTGCAACCGTTGCCGGTGTTCTCCAGCACGCGCGTGATCGTCACGTCGGGCGATGGCTCCGGCGCAGGTGGGTGACCCGCCTGCTCGGAGCAGTCCCAGACCTGCTCCAGGGTGTCGTGGAACAGCACCTCCTGGTCTGCGGCGAGCGCGGCACCGTCGGCGAACGTCAGGCTCGCCGACGACTCCCCCGGTGGCGGCGCCGTCCAGGACGGCGGTGATGTGCGGTCGACGCTCTCGGCGGGCGCAGGTGAGGTGGCGGGCGCGCACGCAGGCAGGACGCTCGCGAGCAGCACCGTCGCGCCGGCCCGCGCCGCGCGCCCGGTGCCCCCCATTCCCATGCAGCGGGACGCTACGCGGTCAGATCCCCGCCCGGGTCGGAACCGGGCACCGTCGCCGGCGGCTGTTCGGGATCCTGTCGGACGGCGGGGCTCGGCGAGTCCACGGCGGCCTGCCACAGGTGCATCGCCGCGTAGGACCGCCACGGAGCCCACGCGGCGGCACGCCGGGCGAGCACCCGGTGGGCCGCGGAGGTCGGCAGGTCCACGTCGAGCACGCCGATCGCCCGCGCACCGGCCAGCAGGGCCACGTCGCGTTCGAGCCACGCGTCCGGGTCGCCGAGCACCCGCATGGCGACGTAGGCGGCGGTCCACGGCCCGATGCGCGGGCGGGCCACGAGTCGTGCACGCAGCTCGTCGGGGTCGACCTCGGCGTGCACGGCCAGGTCGCCGGCGGCCAGGGCGCGGCAGGTGGCCAGGAGCGCGCGGACGGCGGCACCGGGCAGCCGCACCGGTCGCCCGGGGTCGAGCGGCTCGCCGGGTGCCGGCTCGGGCACGGTCCGCACGATCTGCTCGGGCGTCGGGAACAGCCGGCCGAGCCCCGGCACACCGGACGCGTGCGGTGACCCGGCGTGCGCGGCCAGCCGGCCCAGGTGGGTGCGGGCCGCCGCGACGGAGATCTGCTGCCCGACCAGGGCACGGACCACCAGCTCGTGCGGGTCGACGGCACCGGGCACACGGATGCCGGGCGTGCGGGCGACCAGCGGGGCCAGCGCGGGATCGGCTGCCAGCGCGGTGTCCACGGCGACGGGGTCGGTGTCGAGGCCGAGCATCCGGCGGACGCTGCCGACACACGGCCCCAGGTCCTCGGCAGAGGCGAGCTCCAGGTGCGCTCGCACGTCCCAGCCCCGACCCGGGTGGTGCGTCGCGACGACCTCGACGGCGGCCGGGCCGGCGGGGAGCGACAGGGTCCGGGCGTACCGGAGCTCGTCGGGGCGCGTCAGGTCGGCGACCTCCACACCCCGGACGGCGCGGACCGCCAGGAACCGGAAGACCCCGGGGGCGTCGAACGGGTGCCGCACCGGGACCTCGACGTCCTCGCTGAAGGGGCCGCCACGGTCTGGTGCGGCTGCGCGCACGTCCGCCGAGGCGTCACTCTCCCGGTGCTCGATCCCCATCGCTCCGCTCTCGTGACACCCGACCCGCACCACCGGCCTGAGGCTGTCGGCGACGAGTCTCACCGTAGGCGAGCCCTCGCGCACGACCCACCGCAGGAACCCCACCGGCCCGACGTCACCCTGCGCGTCGTCCTCGTCGGTCGCACACTGGCCGACGGAGGTGCTGACCATGCCCGAGGCGTTCCCGACTCTCGTCCAGGTGGTGCTCGACACCACCGACGCCCGCGCCCTGGCGGAGTTCTACCGTCGGCTGCTCGGCTGGGACTACGCGCCCGGCCACGACGAGGTGGACCCCGCCGGTGACGACTGGCTGAACCTGCGCAACCCGACGGGCGGGGTGGGCCTGGCGTTCCAGCAGGTCGAGTCGCTGCCGCCCTCGACATGGCCGGGCACGGAGAAGCCGCAGCAGCTGCACCTGGACCTCACGGTCCCGGACGTCGAGGCGCTGACGGTGCAGCGCGACCGCGCGATCGGCCTGGGTGCCCGCGTGCTGCTGGACCGCACGGACGACCCTGACGAACCGCTCTACGTGTTCGCGGACCCCGCCGGCCACCCGTTCTGCATCTTCGTCGGGTGACGTCGGACGATCAGCGGTAGTCGTCCCACACGGGTGACGGGAACAGCACCTGCTCGAACCTGGCCCACTCCTCGACGATGCTGATGGCGGGCCGTCGGAACATCCGCACCTGGATGCCGTCCATGGCCTCGAGGCTCATCTCGACCAGGTGCCGGATCTCGTCGAAGGAGCCGATGCTCGGCGGCAGACGCCAGGCGATGCTGCTGTAGAGCTCCCACACCGAGGTGGGCCGGTCGGCGAAGTAGGCGTGCGCGGGGTGCTGCTCGGACGCGGACTCGGCGCCGAGCACCATGTACAGCTGGATCAGGTGCGCGCGGGTCGAGTTGAAGGCGACCAGGTAGCGCAGGTACCCGGGGAACGAGGGGCCGTCGGGGTGGACCGCGCCGGGGTCGCCGCTGGCGATGTAGTCCTGGGGTGTGCCCGCGCGGTCGTACTGCTGCTCGACGAGCAGGCCGAGCAGGCCTTCCTTGTTGCGCACGTAGTGCAGCAGCCCGGCCTGGGTGATGCCGACCTCGTCGGCGACGTCCTGCAGGGAGACGCCGTAGTAGCCCTTGCGGGCGACGAGCCGGGTGGCGGCGGTGAGGATCTGCTCGGTGCGCTGCGCGGGGGTCAGTCGGACCCGCTTGCGTGCTTCACGAACGATCTGCTGCTCGGCCACGTCGCCACCTCCTTCGACGCGTGAGGCTACCCCGCTCACAGGAACGGGTTTGACATGCCGGGATCGCCGACCTAGTTTTCCCGCTGTTATCTAGTGGGTACTCGGTAGTGGTCGCGCGGCGTCGATGCCGCACGACCAGAGCTGCCGGGCAGCCACGGCGGCACCCGCCGCCACCGCGTTCGACGAGGACCGCAATCCCACCCGGGAGCTCCGACGTCGGCGCACCTGGGTGCTCCAACCAAAGAAGGTGGACATGGAAACCCAGGCACCGGCCGTCACCGAGGCCGTGCGCGAGCCTGCTCGCACGCAGGACGAGCTCGCCCCCGACACCGCCGCACCCTTCACCGCGGTCCGCACGGCGCAGTTCGGGGCCGGCTTCATGCTCTTCGGGCTGCTGTGGGCCGTCGGGCTGATGATCGTCGCGGCCGTGCTGCTGCCGCAGCGCCTCACCGACCTGGGGGTCGAGTCCCCCGCCGCGATGCTCGGCACGATCAACGCCATCACGGCCGTCGTCTCGCTCGTCTCCAACCTGGTCGTCGGGAACCTGTCCGACCGCACGCGAGGCCGCTTCGGCCGCCGCACCCCGTGGATCCTCGGCGGCGCCGTGCTCGGCGGCATCACCCTGACCGGCGTCGGCGTGCTGTCGAACCCCGTGCTGCTCACCGTGTCGTACTGCCTGTCGATGGTCGGCCTCAACATGATGCTCGCCCCGGCCGTCGCCGTGCTGTCCGACCGGGTCCCCATGCGTCTGCGCGGCACCATGTCCGCCCTGTACGGCGGTGGCCTGGTCGCCGGGCAGGCGCTCGGCACGCTCATCGGCGCGGCCTTCATCACCAACGCCCTGCCCGGGTTCGTGCTCGGCGGTGCCCTCATGCTGCTCGGCGGCGTCATCGCCCTGGTCCTGTGGCCGCGCGAGCGCTCCGCGGCGGACCTGCCGGCCAACGTCGGCGGGCTGAAGGACCTGCTGCTCTCGTTCCGGCCCCCGGCCAACGCCCCCGACTTCTACAAGGCGTTCGTCGGCCGCCTGCTCATGCTGGTCAGCTACCAGATGATCACCGCGTACCAGCTGTACATCGTGCAGGACCACATCGGGCAGACCACCAAGGAGTCCGCCGCGACCATCGCGACGATGTCCGTCATCACGATGATCGTCTCGCTGCTCGCCTCCGTCGGCGCCGGACCCATCTCCGACAAGATCGGCCGCCGCAAGGTGCCCGTCGTCGTGGCCAGCGCGCTGTTCGCCGTGGGCATCGCGATGCCGTGGGTCATGCCGACCACCACCGGCATGTTCCTGTACGCGGGCATCGCCGGCTTCGGGTACGGCGTGTACACCTCGGTCGACCAGGCCCTCAACGTCGACGTGCTGCCCAGCGTGGAGAACGCCGGCAAGGACCTCGGCATCCTCAACCTGGCCACCACGCTCGGCCAGACCGTCGGCCCGATCATCACCTCGACGATCGTCGTGGCCACCGGCACCTACGCGGTCGCGTTCCCCGTCGCGATCGCCATGGCCCTGCTCGGCTGCGTGTTCATCCTCAAGATCCGCTCCGTGCGCTGACCGCGCACGACCACCCGAGGAGGGGGCCGCTCCGCACTGCGGGTCGGCTCCCTCCTCGTCCCGCGCGCCGCTGACTCACGCATCCCCACGGCTCCGCCCTCCCCGGGGCACGAGCCCGAGCACGGGCGACAATGGAGATCCGCCGTGAAGGGAGCCGCGTCCATGAACGAGCCGGAACCCCAGCAACCGGTCGACCCCGACGACCCGCGCACGCAGATCGAGGTCGGAGTCCTGCTCACGAACGGGCGGCTCGCCGGCCGGCGGTTCGCCTCCCGAGCCGAGGCCGAGACCTGGGCACAGGACGGCGAGCAGGTCGTCGAGTACAACCTCGTGTGCGAGTGCGCCGTCTGAACGCACCGGCGGCGGGCGGCGCCTGACCTGTCCACAGGTGTGCCGATCCCGCCTCAAGGATGGCCGGTTTGGGTAGGTTCGCCGGTATGCCTGCACGGACGAGACGCCTCCTGGCCTGCGCGACCTCGATCGCCGCGGCGGTCGGACTGCTCGCCGGGTGCACCGGGACCACGCAGGCGGCCGACCCGACCGCCACCGCGTCGCCCACCGCCACACAACCGAGCCCGAGCGCGACACCGAGTCCGAACCAGGCCGCTGCCGCGCCGCAGTGGACGCCCGCGATGGACGAGGTCAGCGCCGACGGCGCCCGCGACGTCGCCCAGTACTTCCTCCAGCTCTTCCCGTACGTCATCGAGACCGGCGACACGAGCGAGTGGGACCGGCTAAGCCACCCCGAGTGCCTCTACTGCGCGGATGTGAGCCGGTACGCGCGAGACAGTTCCTCGCTGACATCCGCGCCGGAGGTCAGCCTGACGTTCGAGAGCGTCGAGGAGCTCGACCCCGGAGTCCTGTTCATGGTCTCCCTCCGGTACGTCGAGGCCTTCGACGACGGAACGACGAAGCCCTTCTCCGGACTGGTCTCCGTTGTCCGCCAGGGTGAGCAGTGGCTGATCCGCGGCGTTCAGCTCGACGTGGTCGCGGAGTGAGCCGCGCGTGCCGCTCAGCCCTCCTTCTTGCGCTCGTGCTCACCTCCGTGACGACGGCGACCGGCGCCTGGGCCGACCCCTCAGACGAAGTGACGAGCACAGCCTTCGCCAAGGACAACAACGCCTGGCTTGAGGCGATCTACGGCCTCGCCGCGGAGCATGCCGCGGCAGCCGATCCGGCCTCGTCGCCGTGGGCGTACGACCGTCTGGCTCACTGCGGGATAGGAACCAACACCGGCGACGCCCTGGCCGTGGGGTGCCTAGGCACGCCGCCGGCATGCGAGGACGGAGCTCAACCTCTCCCTCCTCTGTTCCGCCGACCCAGCGACTCCACCGACGAGAACGACTGGGAGCAG
Source organism: Cellulomonas soli (assembly GCF_052036975.1). Lineage (GTDB taxonomy): Bacteria > Actinomycetota > Actinomycetes > Actinomycetales > Cellulomonadaceae > Cellulomonas > Cellulomonas soli_A. Next base: position 204,388 of record NZ_JBQIAR010000002.1, on the reverse strand, counting down.
ATCGGAGGGTGGGTCTGCCCCGAGCAGGCTATCCCCGCGTTCACCGCCCACGACCTACGTCAGCTGCCCATCGCGCCGGGCACCGCGGGGATCAACCCGACCGCTGGGCCGTTGCTGGTCAACGCCACCAACGTGGTGTTCACCGACGCGGGCGAGCAGCAGTTCACCACGAACCTGCTCGGCTACACCTTCGACGTGATCGTCACCCCCACCACCTACACCTGGGACTTCGCCGACAACACCCGCCCCCTGGTCACCACCGACCCCGGCGCCCCCTTCCGACCCGGCGACGGCGACCGCCTCGATGAGTACCTCACCCACGTCTACACCCAACCCGGCACCGCCCAGATCACCCTGACCACCACCTGGACCGGCCGCTACCGCATCCCCGACCTGACCGACTGGCAAGACGTCCTGGGCACCGCCACCACCACGACCACCAGCCGCGCCCTGACCATCGAAGAACGCCGCACCCACCTCGTCGGAGCCACCTGCGACCAAGAACCCGACGCACCCGGCTGCGGCTGAACCCAACAGCCACACCGCACATGGACGTGGGCGCCGCCGGGGCGAACCGGCGACGCCCACGTCGGGCATCGTGGCGTTCTCGAGGACGCCCCGCAGTGGTCAGCTCTCGAGGACGACAAGTCCCCACGGGCCGAGGGTGAGCACGTCGCCGGTGGCGACCTGGGTGTCGTCCAGCAGTGACCGACCGGCGACGGGGCTGGCGACCTCGACGGGGGCTGCCGAGTAGTTGAGCAGGTACGTCACGGCGCGGCCCTGGGCGTTGGTGCCGCGACGAACGCTGACGGCACCGGCCAGGTCCTGCGGCCAGTCCCACAGGCCTGCGTCGCGCAGCGCCAGCTCGAGCACGGCGGACAGCAGCTCCGGGCTGGTCATGGTGCCCAGGTGCCAGGCACTGCCCTGGCCCGCGCGGTGGCGCGTGATGGCGGCGTCGCCGCGGTACGCGTCGTGGTCGTAGGAGGCGAGCACCTCGGCACCGGTCGGCTGCAGCAGCTCCATGAACTTCTGCGCCTGCGGTGCGGCGGACCCCTCGGGCACCCCGCCGGCGTAGGTGCCCGCGAGGTCGCCGTGCAGGGTGAGCCCGACGCCGTCGGGCAGCGTGAACTGGTTGTACGTCAGGCCGAGGGTGTCGGTCAGGGAGTGCGGCTGGGCGTCGTGCCAGACCTTCACGTGCTCGTCGGCCACGGCCGAACGGAACGTGGTGACCAGGTGCCCGCCGCCGGCCACGAAGTCGCGCAGGCGGTGCAGCGTCGACTCGGGGGCGCTGTACAGGGCGGGGGCCAGGACCATCGCGTAGCGGCCCAGGTCCTGCTCGTCGGGCGAGACGAAGTCGACCTCGACGTTCAGGTCGAACAGGGCGTCGTAGACCCAGCGGAGCACGTCGTTGTAGCCGATCGAGGTGCCGAAGACCCCGTTGATGAAGCCGGTCTCGATGGTGAACCACTGCAGCGCGGTCAGGGACTCGTTGCTGACCATGACGGCCACGCGGTTCTGCTTGCGCAGGTGCACGAGCGAGTCGCCGATGCGGGCGATCTCGGCGCCGAAGACGCCGGCCTCCTCGTAGGTGGGGTTCGAGGCGAGGTCGTGGCTGAGCAGCCCCTTCCAGTACGTCTCGAAGGAGTTGTGGATGGAGTGCCAGTGCCAGTACATGACGGCGTCGGCGCCGCTGGCCAGGTGGCTGAACGCCTGCAGCCGCAGCTGGCCCGGGTAGGGCAGCCAGCCGGGCTGGCCCTGCGCCTGGGTCTCGAGCACCAGGTAGTTCGCGCCGCCCTTGATGGACCGGGTCATGTCGCCGCCGAACGCGATCTCCTTGCCGGTCAGGCGCGACTGCGTCGGGTGGTAGATGTCCACCCCGGCGATGTCGACGGTCTTGGCGGCCTTGAAGTGGTCGACCGAGGGCTGCAGGCCGTACGACCAGCCGGGTCCCCAGTCGAAGTCGAAGTTCTGCGTGACGAACTGGTCCTCGCGCGCGTACTCCTTGACGATCCCGGACTGCCAGCCCAGGTAGTCCTCGACGAGCCGGCGGCGGAACTTGTCGAACTCGGCTGCCAGCGAGCCGTTGATGGTGCCGCGCACGTCGGGGAAGTCCTCCCAGGCGTCGATCCGGTTGGACCAGTACGCCAGGCCGAACGCGTCGTTGAGCGCGCCCAGGTCGTCGTCGAACTGCGCGCGCAGGTACTTCACGAACGCCCGCTGCACGTTGGTGCCGGCCGCGCCGTAGTACTTGGTCTCGTTGTCGATCTGGAAGCCGATGACGCCCGGGCGGTGCGCGGTGTGCTCCAGGAGGCGGCGGATGACCCGCTCGGCGTGGAACAGGAACGTGGGGTTGGTGACGTCCATGATCTGCCGCGCGCCGTAGCGACCCTCGCCGGCGTTGGTGACGGCCAGCACCTCGGGGTGCGACTGCACGAGCCAGGTGGGCACGGCGTACGTGGGGGTGCCGACGATCACGTGGATGCCAGCAGCCTCCATGGCGTCCAGAGCCCGGTCGACGTGCGTGAAGTCGAAGACCCCGGGCTGGGGCTCGAGCGTGCTCCACGTCGACTCGGCGATGCGGACGACGGTGATGCTCGCCGCGTGCATCATCGCGACGTCCTGGTCGATGCGGTCGGTCGGCATGTACTCGTCGTAGTACGCCGCGCCGAACAGCAGCTTGTCGATGGCCTCGGTCATCCTGCACGTCACCTTTGATCGCGGGGGCCGGGCGCGGTGCTCCGGCGGTGGTCTCCGTCTGCCGCGAGGGCGCGGGAGTCGCCCCACTCTACCTACTAGGTACACGGTAAGGCGAGATCCGATCACACTCGATCACTGGGAATATAGTTCCGACGCATCTAGTTGAGCCGGGCATGGACTTCTTCGACGCCCTCGTGCGGTCCGAGGTGAACCTCTGGAACCACCTCGACGACCGCATCCGCACCCTCGGCCTGTCCCTGGGCACGCTGGAAGGGCTCCGGGTCGTGCACCGGCACGCAGGGACGTGCCGGGTGCAGGAGATCCGCACCGACCTCGGCATCACGGTCGGCGCCGCCAGCAAGGTCGTCGACCGGCTCGAACGCGACGGGCTCGCCGTGCGCAGCGCGCACCCGCACGACCGACGCTCGTCGCTGGTGACCCTCACCCCCGCCGGCCAGGACGCCCACGACCGCGGCGTCGCAGCCCTGCAGGCCGCGCTCGACGCGGTGCTCGCCGACGAGCCGGACCTGGCCGTCGTCACCGCCGCGCTGCAACGACTGCGCACCCGCCTGCAGCCCACCGCGGAACCGACGCCGTGACGGGCGCAGCAACCGACGCGGTGACCGACAGCACCATGCGGGCCGTGGTCCTCGACGGTCCCGGCGGGCCCGACGCCCTCCAGCTGCGCACCGTGCCCCTCCCCCGACCCGCACCCGGGCAGGTCCTGGTGCGCGTGCACGCGTTCGGGCTCAACCGCTCCGAGCTGCACTTCCGCCGCGGGCAGGCCACGTCCGGGTCGTTCCCGCGCATCCCCGGCATCGAGGCGGCGGGCGTCGTCGAGCACGCACCCGGAGGCGAGCTCGCACCCGGCACGCAGGTCATGGCGATGATGGGCGGGATGGGTCGCACGATCGACGGCGGCTACGCCGAGCACGTCGTGGTGCCCGTCACGCAGCTCGTGCCGTTCACCAGCGACCTGCCCTGGCACGTGCTCGGCGCGGTGCCGGAGATGCTGCAGACCGCCCACGGCTCGCTGAGCGTCGGCCTGCGGACCGAGCCAGGGCAGAGCCTGCTGGTACGCGGCGGCACCTCGTCGGTGGGCCTGGCCCTGGCCGTCCTCGGCCGGTTGCAGGGGCTGACCGTGCTGTCCACCACCCGCTCCCCCGCACGCCGGGCCCTGCTCGAGGCCCACGGAGTCGACCACGCGCTCGTCGACGACGGCGAGCTGGCCACGCAGGTGCGGCGCATCGTGCCGGGAGGCGTCGACGGCGCCGTCGAGCTGGTCGGCGTCGACACGCTGCGCGACACCCTGCGCTCCGTGCGCCCGGGCGGCACCGTCTGCTTCACCGGGATGCTCTCCGACCGGTGGACGATTCCCGAGTTCTACCCCATGGACTGGCTGCCGAACGGGGTCCGCCTGACCGCGTACTCCGGCGAGGCGTCCGACCTGCCCGCCCCCGTGCTGCAGGGCTTCCTCGACGCCGTGGCCGACGCCCGCGCCCGCGTGCCCGTCGGGCGCGTGTACCGGCTCGACGACATCGTGCAGGCGCACCGCGACATGGAGGCCGGGACGGTCGGCGGCAAGGGAGTGGTCGTCCTGTGAGCCGGCCGTCGATCCCCGCCGGGCCGCGCGCGTGGGTGGCGTGCTGCATCGTCGTCCAGGGGCACGCCGCGACACCCGCCGCGACACCCGTCCGCGACCAGGAGGTTGCCCGATGATCGAGTACCGATCGGTGGTCAAGACCTACCCCGGCGGCACCCACGCCGTGCAGGAGCTCAGCCTCACCGTCCCCGCGCACCGCACGCTGGCGCTCGTCGGATCGTCCGGCTCGGGCAAGACGACGCTGCTGCGGATGGTCAACCGCATGGTCGAACCCACCTCGGGCACGGTGCTCGTCGACGGGCAGGACGTGCGTGACGTCGACCGCGTCGCGCTGCGCCGCTCGATCGGGTACGTGATGCAGGCCGGAGGGCTGCTGCCGCACCGCACGGTGCTCGACAACGTCGCGACAGTGCCGGTGCTGACCGGCACACCCCGCCGTCGCGCCCGCGTCGACGCCCGGGAGCTGCTCGAACGGGTCGGGCTCGACCCGACGCTGGCCCGCCGGTACCCCGGCCAGCTGTCGGGCGGCCAGCAGCAGCGCGTCGGCGTGGCGCGGGCACTGGCGGCCGACCCCGACATCCTGCTGATGGACGAGCCGTTCGGTGCCGTCGACCCGATCGTGCGCCGCGAGCTGCAGGACGAGCTGCGCCGCCTGCAGGGCGAGCTGGGCAAGACGATCGTGCTGGTCACGCACGACGTCGACGAGGCGTTCCGGCTCGCCGACCAGGTCGTCATCCTGCGCACCGGCGCCCGCGTCGCCCAGATCGGGACCCCGGCCGAGATCCTGGCCCACCCCGCCGACGAGTTCGTGCGGACGTTCGTCGGTGCCGACCGCGCCGAGCGGAACCTGTCGGCGCTCGACGTGCGAGGCCGGCAGGTGCTGGTCGACGAGCACGGACGGCCCGCAGGGGTGCTCACCGCATGACGTGGCTGACCCAGGCGTGGCCGCAGGTCCTCGAGCTGGCGGGCACCCACCTGCTGCTGTCCGTGCAGGCGATCGTCCTGAGCATGGTCATCGCCGTGCCTGCCGGGTACGCCGCGACACGGTTCCCCCGGTTCGGCGGGGCCCTGACCAGCGCGGCGACCCTGCTGTACGCCGTCCCCGCGCTCCCGCTGCTGATCATGGTCCCGGCGGTGCTCGGGGTCCCGCTGCGCTCGACCACCACCGTGGTGGCCGCGCTGACGGTGTACGGCGTCGCGCTCATGGTGCGCACCGCCACCGACGCGTTCACGGCCGTCGACCCGGGCGTGCGGCAGGCGGCACAGGCCGTCGGGCACTCGCGCTGGTCCCTGGCCTGGCGGGTCGACCTGCCGCTGGCCGTCCCCCTGCTGGTCGCCGGCGCCCGCGTGCTGTGCGTCAGCACGGTCGGCCTGGTCACCATCGGTGCGCTCATCGGCATCCCGAACCTGGGCACCCTGTTCACCGACGGGTTCCAGCGGGGCATCGTCGCCGAGGTGGCCACCGGCGTGCTGGCCACCGTGGTGCTCGGCCTGGCGCTCGACGGGCTGTGCGCGCTCGCAGGCCGTGCCCTGACCCCGTGGGCCCGTCCGGAACCCGCAGCGCGCCGCACGTCGTCCGCGCCGGGCGCCTCCCTCGGCCCGGCGGACGGGGTGCCCGCATGACCGTGCTCGACGCCGCGCTCACCTGGCTCGCCGACCCCGCGCACTGGAGCGGGCCAGGGTCCGTCCCGGTCCGCACCGCGCAGCACCTGGGCATCACCGCCCTCGCCGTGCTCCTCGCCGCGCTCGTCGCCCTGCCCGTCGGTGTCGCCGTCGGGCACACGCGGCGCGGTCGGCTGGTCGTGGTCGGGCTCGCCGGGGCAGCCCGCGCGGTACCGACGCTCGGCCTGCTCACCCTGCTCGGGCTGGCCCTCGGCATCGGACCGGGCGCCCCGCTGGTCGCGCTCGTCGTGCTCGCGGTGCCGTCCCTGGTCGCCGGGGCGTACGCCGGGGTGGCCGGGGTCGACCAGGCGACCGTCGACGCCGCCCGCGCCTGCGGCATGGGCGAGCTGCAGATCGTGCGGCAGGTCGAGCTGCCGCTCGCCGGGCCCGTCGTCGTCGGGGCGCTGCGGGCCGCGACCCTGCAGGTCGTGGCCACCGCGACCCTGGCCGCGTACGTCGCCGACCTCGGCCTCGGCCGGTACCTGTTCGCCGGCCTCAAGACCCGCGACTACGGCCAGATGCTCGCCGGGGCGCTGCTCGTCACCGCGCTGGCCCTGCTGCTCGAGGTCGCACTGTCCGCCGTCCACCGGGCCAGCGCCCGGCACGCGGACCCCACCCGTCCCCGCCGGACCCTCCGGCGGGCGCCCCTCCCGGAAGGACACCCGTGAGCACCACCACCCGCCTGGCCGCCCTGGCCGTCGCCTGCCTCGCCCTGACGGCCTGCTCGAGCAACGACCCGCTGGCCACCCCCGCCGAGGCAGGCACCGCCGACCCCGGCGGAAGCATCGTCATCGGGTCGCAGGACTACTACTCCAACGAGATCATCGCCGAGGTCTACGCCCAGGCCCTGGAGGGCGCCGGGTACACGGTCGACCGCCAGTTCCGCATCGGGCAGCGCGAGGCCTACCTGCCCGAGATCGAGTCGGGGAGCATCGACCTGTTCCCCGAGTACACCGGCCCGCTGCTGCAGTACTGGGTCCCGGACACCCCCGCCCGCCTGGCCGACGACGTGTACGCCGCCCTGGCCGAGGCCACCCCGGACGGCCTGCGCGTGCTCGACCAGTCGCCGGCCACCGACCAGGACTCCTACATGGTGACCCGCGCGTTCGCCGAGCAGTGGGGTCTGAGCACCGTCGAGGACCTGGCCAAGGTCACCACGCCGCTCACGCTCGGCGGCAACTCCGAGGGCGAGACCCGCCCGAACGGACCCGCCGGCCTGAAGGACACCTACGGCATCGACGTGGGCTTCACGCCCATCGAGGACGGCGGCGGCCCGCTCACCGTCAAGGCGCTGCAGGACGGTGACATCCAGCTGGCGATCATCTACACCGCCGACCCCTCCGTGCAGAAGAACGACCTGGTCGCCCTGCAGGACACCCGCGGCCTGTTCCTCGCCTCGCACGTCGTGCCGCTGGCCAGCGACGACGTGGACGCCGGCGCGGAGGAGATCATCGACCAGGTCAGCGCCGCGATGACCGCCGACGAGCTCGTCGGCCTCAACGCCCGCAGCGTCGAGGAGGAGCTGCCCGCGGCCACCATCGCCACCGACTGGCTCGCCGAGCACGACCTGACCTGACCTGACGACGGTCTGACGACCGGTCGGGCACCGCTGCGGCGGTGCCCGACCTCGGTCACGAGGCCCGCAGGTCACCCCCGGGCACCGGCCGCCCGAACAGGTACCCCTGCCCGTCGGTGCAGCCGATCCGGCGCAGCTCGGCCCACTGCTCCTCGGTCTCGATACCCTCCGCCACCGTGCGCAGGCCCAGGGCCGAGGCCACCCCGACGAACGCCGTCACCAGGGCTGCGGGCACCGCACCCGGCAGGTCCTTCACGAACGAGCGGTCGAGCTTGACCACGTCGACCGGCAGCTCACGCAGCCGCGCCAGCGACGAGTGCCCGGTGCCGAAGTCGTCGACCGCGACCAGCACGCCGCGATCGCGCAGCCGGTGCAGCACCCGCGTGCCGACGTCGTCCAGATCGGCCACCGCCGACTCGGTCAGCTCGAGCGTCACCCGGTCCAGGCCGATGCCGTGCCAGGCGCTCGACGCATCCAGCGCCCCCTCGAGGCGCCGACCCCGCAGCTGCCACGGGGAGACGTTCACGGCCACCCGCTGCACGGTCAGAGCCGCCGCGTCCCAGGCGGCGACCTGGCCGAAGGCGTGGTCGATCACGACAGCCCCCACGTCGTCGATGAGCCGGGCAGCCTCCGCGGCGGCGACCAGGTCGGACGGCACGACCACGCCGAGCTCCTCGTCCGTCCACCGCACGAGCGTCTCGACCGAGTGCAGCCTCCGGTCCTCGACGCCGACCACGGGCTGGAAGTGCGTGCACAGGCCGCCCGTGGCGAGCGCGTGCCGGAGCCGGGCCACCAACCGGAACCGGTTGCGCCGGCCGTCCTCCCGCTCGTCGTACGAGGCGACCTCACGGCCGGAGACCCGTGCGAACCGGGTGGCCACGTCGGCGTGCGCGAGCAGCTGATCGGCGTCGACGGCATCCTGCGGCCAGCGACTGATGCCGACGCTCGCCGGGACCACCAGCGACTCCCCGTCACCTCCCGGCAGCACGATCGGCGCCGCGAGCGCCCGCGCGAGGCGCCGGCCCAGCAGGTCGGGCTGATCGGCGACGTCGGGCCCGAGCAGCACCGCGAGCTCGTCGCCCCCGTGCCGGGCGACGATCGCCCCGGCCGGCACCGCGCGCGCCAGTCGCACCGCCTGCTCGGCGATGACACGGTCGCCGAGCGTGGGACCGAGCGAGTCGTTGAGGTCGACGAAGTCGTCCAGGTCGAGCTGCAGCAGCGCGACCTCGCGCACCCCGGGACGTGCCATCTCCTGCTCGATCGCCTCGACCAGGCCGCGACGGTTGAGCAGCCCGGTCAGACCGTCGGTGCGGTCGTGCCGCCGGGCGGCGTCCTGGGCGGCGCGGGACGTGGTGAGGTCCGTGACCACCGCGACCGCACCGCCGTGCCCGCCGTCACCGCGCAGACGCGGTCGGACGCTGACGGACCATTCCCGACCCGCCAGGTGGATCGTCGCGGACCCCGCCCGTCCGGCCAGGGCCTCCTCGAAAACCGCCACACCCTCCGGCGATCCACCGAGCACCGCGGCCACCGGGCGTCCGACGAGGTCGGCCCGCACGACACCGCGCGTGGTCGGACCGACACCCTCGACCAGGTCGAACGTGCCGTCGGGTTCGACGCCCAGCACGAGCAGGTCCGGAGCCCCGGCGGCCGCCGCCACCTCGGCCGCGAGCGCACCCGGGGTCACCCAGGTGACCCGCTCCCGCAGCACGACCGTCCAGACCGGCTCGCCGTCGACGGTCGCGGACACCACGCTCACGTCGACGGCCACCAGGCTGCCGTCCGCCCGCAGGACCTCGGTCGACTCGCTCTCCCGTCCCGCGACACCCCGGGCGAGGGTCTCGGACAGCGCCCGTGTCCGCAGCGGGGACCCGCCCCCGAGCAGCGTGGGCAGGCTCGACCCGAGGGCCTTCTCGCGGGGTTGGTGGAGCACGCGCTCGGCGGCCGGGTTCCACTCGAGCACGCGCGCCGCGGCGTCGATGACGACCACCGGGTCCGGGGTGGAGGCCAGCAGTGCACGGGCCCCTGCGGCGGCACGCGCCGCCGCCCGCCTTTCGTCCTGCAGCCGCCTCTCGTAGGCGCGGCGGGGGCCGGCGAACACGAGCGTCACGTCGAGCACGGCACCGGCGTCGGCGTCCTCCTCGGCCCGCTGCACCCGGGCGACCGCGGCCGTGGTGGTCCCGTCGACCCCGACGACCTCGACGGCCGTCTCCACCCGGCGGCCCTCCTCAGGCGTGGCGGACGCCCACCGTGACAACCAGTACAGGCGAGCGGCCGGGCTGAGCACGGAGGTGAAGGGCTGCCCGAGGGACAGCGCGGCCGGACGGCCGACCAGGGAGCCGAAGCCGCGATCGGCCTCCAGGATCCGGCCCGACGCGTCGAGCACGACCCGGGCGGACGGCTCGGCCCGCGCACCGCCGTCCGGGCCGCCCGTCCCCGGCCGCACCAGTCCGTCCCCGGGCCCGCTCGGCGCCACGAGCCCGTCGGTCATCTCGGGTGCCCCGACCCGGCGGCCAGGAACCGTCGGAGCACACGCGTGGTCTCCTCGGGCGCAGAGACCTGCGGGCAGTGGCCGGTCGCACCGAGGAGCGCGAGCTCGCTGCCGAGGATCGTGCCGTGCAGCCAGTGCCCGACCTCCTCGGGCACCACGACGTCGTCGCGCGTCTGCACGACCAGGGTCGGCACGCTCACCTGCTCGGCCTCGGCGCGGTAGTCGCCGAGGAACGACACCCGGGCGAACTGCCGGCCGATGCGGGGCGCGAGCCGCGCGAACTGCTCGTGCAGCGCGGCGCCGAGCTCGGGCCGGTCCGGGTTGCCCATGATCACCGGCGTCATGTCGGCCGACCAGGCCAGGTAGTCGGCGTCGATCAGGTCCAGGAGCCCGCGCAGGTCGTCGGCCGAGTAGCCACCGCGGTAGCCGTCCTCGTCCTGGTACCACGGGGAGGCGCCCACGAGCACCAGGCGCGAGAACCGCTCGGGCTCGGCCACGGTCGCCAGCAGTCCCACGGCTGCCCCGACCGAGTGCCCGACGAGCGCCACGTCCCGCAGGTCCAGGCGACGCACGAGCTGCAGGAGGTCGTCCACGTAGCCGTGCACGGTCGAGTAGCGCCGGTCGTCGTAGGCCGCCAGGTCGGAGCGGCCCGAGCCGAGGTGGTCGTAGGAGAGGACCTCGTGGAACGGGTCGAGCCCGATGCGCACCTGGTCCCAGATCGTCTGGTCGCAGCCGAACCCGTGCAGCAGGAGCACCGGTGGAGCACCGACCGTCCCCGTGCGGGTCACGGCATGCCGACGGAGCAGGTCGTCCGGTACGACGATCGGCACCGCGGCAGCCGCCATGGCGTCCCCCTACACCGTCACCTCGCGGACGCCTCGTCGCCCCCTGGAGTGGTTCCGACCATAGCGGGCACCTCGGCGGAGCACAGGACGCCGAGAGGGTGACTCCTGCACCCGGCGGACCGGGCTGCGCGGGGCACGGGCGCCGACCGGCCCGGCACCCGTGCCCTGCGCGACCCGCTACACGTGCCCGACCCGGCGACGCGCGGCGAGCAGGACGCCACCGGCGGTGAGCAGCAGCACGGCAAGCGCTGCGGCCGCACCCACCTCGGCCCCCGTCGACGCGAGCGAGCCACCCGAGGGTGCGGCCACGACGATCTCCACCTGGGCCAGCAGCGTGCCGTCGAGCGTGCGCACCTGGAGGTGGTGCGTCCCGGCAGGCAGGTCGCCCGGGACGGTGACGGTCGCCGTGACGGTGCCGTCGACCACGGCCACGCGTGCCAGGGCCCGGTAGGTGCTGGCGACCCCGACCTCGACCTCCGGCACCGTCAGGCCGCGCACAGTGATCGTGACCTGCTCGCCCGGCCGCGCGGTGGCGCGGCTGAGCTCGATCGTCGGTCCGGCTGCCGTGGCCGTCGGCGTCGGGGTGGCGCCGGTCGTCGGGCCGTCGGTCGGCGTGACCGTCGGAGTGACCGTCGGAGCCGGTCCGCCGGGGGCGGTCAGCCCACTCAGGGCGTCGGCGAGCAGCGCCGCGGCGGAGTCCACCCGCTCCTGCGCGGGAGCGAGCGCCCCGAGCATCACTCCTGCGACGGCGACGGCTTCGTCGAGGTCGGCGAGCGAGTTCGCCGACCACAGGTCCCGGTCGACCGCCGCGGCCCGGGCGACGAGGTCCTCGAGCACAGCGGTGTCGGACGTGGGCCCGGCCGCGCGCACCAGCCGGACGTCGTCGACCGTGCCCCAGGCGCCGCCGGTGAGCACGGCACTCACGCCGACCGTGACGAGGCCGTCGGCACCGACCTCGACGGGCACCTGCGGGCTGTTCCACACCCGCCAACCGGTCAGGGCGAAGGGTGCGGATGTCGTACCGTGCGCGGTCGTGGCCGTCAGCAGGACCTGGTCGCCGGAGCCCGCACCGCCGCCCTGCGCCGTGGCGACCAGCGTGTACGAGCCGGCAGGCACCCCGGTGAGCTGCTGCGTCACGCCGAACGTGTACGCCGAGGCGGCCCAGAAGCTCAGCGCGCGGGCACCGGACGCGGCGTCACCGGTCCCGGTGATCGAGGCACCCGTCCCGGTCAGGTTCCACATGCTCACGTCGGTGTCCTCGAACCCCGGGTTGCGGACCGGGTTCTCGGCGGTGACCACGACGGTCGCGGTCAGGTGCGTGCCGGAGGCGGTGGTGCCGGGCACCGGGTACGTGCCAGGGCCCTCGATCCAGCTCACGGCGTCGCTCCAGGTGACGGCCTCCTGCTCGACCGTGGCGTCGTTGTAGGTGACCGCGACGGTGGCCGGCAGCGTCACGGGTGCGCCATCGGCGACGGTGACCTGCACGTCCTCGACGGAGACGACGGCGCGCGGTGCGGTGGCCCCGGTGCGCACGTACGAGAACACGTTGAGGGACTCCAGCGGGGTGCCGTCGGCGGCGAACATCGCCTGGTTGTCCCAGGCGGACCCGCCGTACCACTCGCCTGCGTCGTCGGGGTCGTACTCCCCGGCGTAGCTGGACGCCCAGCCGGAGCCGAACTGCTCCCACAGGGCCTTGTTGGCGGCGAGCTGCGAGGCCGGGCCGACGGGGATCCACGCGGGCTCCCAGTAGAAGACGCCGAGGCCCGCGTCGCCGACGGCCGCGACGGCTGCGACGACGTCGCGCACGGCGGTGGCCTGGCCCTGCACGGACACCGGGTACTGGTTCGTGACGTTCGAGGAGTTGATGACGTCGGGGTGCCCGTCGCCGTCGTCGAGCGTGTAGGCCCAGGACGTCTCGGCGACCAGGACCTTCTTGCCGTAGGTCGTCGAGACGGTCGTCAGCACGCTGGTGAGGTTGCTGAGCGTGCCGTGCCAGTACGGGTAGTACGAGCTGGCGAACACGTCGTAGTCGACACCGTAGGCGGCCAGGTTCGCCGCGTACCCGACGTAGCGGCCGGCCGTCTCGGGGTTGGTGAAGTGCACCGCCACGAGCGCGTCGGGCAGCACGTCGCGCACGGCGGCGCTGCCGGCGCTGAAGATCTGCGCCATGCCGGGCCAGCCGGTGACCCCGGCCACGGCGTTGTTGGTCTCGTTGCCGATCTGCACCATGCCGACGTCGACGCCCGCGTCCTGCATCTGCTGCAGGGCGGCGGCGGTGAAGTCCTGCACGGCGGCGGCCTTGTCGGCGACCGCGAGCGCAGCCCACGCCTTGGGTGCCTTCTGCTTGGCGGGGTCGGCCCAGAAGTCGGAGTAGTGGAAGTCGACGAGCACGCGCAGGCCGGCGTCGGTGGCGCGCCGACCGATCTCGACGGCGCGGTCGACGTCGACGCTGCCTCCGCCGTACCCGTGACCGGCGGCGTCGAACGGGTCGTTCCAGACGCGCACGCGCACGTAGTTGACGCCGGAGTCGGCGAGCACGTCGAACAGGTCGGCGGGGGCGCCGGTGCTGTCGCGGAACACGACGCCGCTGGCTTCCTCGGCGAGCACGGAGGACACGTCGACGCCGGTGATGAAGTCCTCAGCCAGGCCCTCGACCTTCGCCACGACGATGCCGGCCTGGACCGGCCCGTCGTCGACGGCTCGGGCGGCGGGGGTGGTGGCGGGGGCTGCGGCGAGCAGCGCGGCGGCGGTGGCGACGGCTGCCAGGCGCAGCGGCGTGCGGTGCGGGTGTGCGTGCGTGCGCAACGGTCTTTCCCTTCGATCGTCATCGTTCGAACAGGGCCCGGGCGCGACACCTGCCGGGCGTGGGGACTGTACACGGTCACAGGCCGTCTACACCCGTTTTGCGGCGGTATTCACGGAGTGCGTCGCACTCCGTGCCTCTCCATACTGTGATCGGTCCCAGACTGAGTCGATAGCACAGCCCTGACCTCGGCCCCTCCGAGGGCGGCGCCGCCCAGGCTGCGCCACGATGACCTCGGGCGACGGTCCAGGTCCGACGGCCCACCGGCGACGCGAAGGCGGCACAGGATGAGCGCGCAACGATCGACCCCGACCGAGGTCGCCACCGCAGCAGCCGGTGCCGTGCTGATCACCCTGGCGTCAGCCCAGTTCCTCATGACGCTCGACAGCTCGGTCATGAACGTCTCCATGGCCACCGTCGCCAACGACGTGGGCACGACCATCACCGGGATCCAGACCGCCATCACGCTCTACACGCTCGTCATGGCCACCCTGATGATCACCGGCGGGAAGATCGGCACCCTCATCGGCCGGCGCCGGGCGTTCTCGATCGGCTGCGTCGTGTACGGGCTCGGCTCGTTCGTCACCGGGCTGGCGCCGAACCTGACCGTCCTGATCATCGGCTGGTCGTTCCTCGAGGGGATCGGTGCGGCGCTCATCATGCCCGCGATCGTCGCGCTGGTGGCGGGCAACTTCGAGGCGTCGGCACGTCCGCGCGCCTACGGGCTGGTCGCCGCCGCCGGCGCCATCGCCGTGGCCGTCGGACCGCTGGTGGGCGGCGCCGCCACCACGTACCTGTCGTGGCGGGTCGTCTTCTTCTCCGAGGTGCTGGTCGTCCTGGTCATCCTGGTGCTCTCGCGCCGGATCAAGGACATCCCCACGCGCAGCACAGGCCGGATCGACCTGGTCGGCACCGCGCTGTCCGTCGTCGGTCTCGGGACGGCCGTGTACGGGATCCTGCGTTCGAGCGAGTGGGGGTGGATCGCCCCGAAGCCCGGCGCGACCGCGATCCTGGGCCTGTCGATGACGTTCTGGTTCGTCGTCGTCGGGGCGTTCGTCGTGTGGCTGTTCGTGCTGTGGGAGACCCGGCTCGAGCACAACGGCGGGGACCCGCTGGTGCGGCCGACCATGCTCGCGAACCCTCAGCTCGTCGGCGGGCTGTTGATGTTCTTCTTCCAGTTCCTGCTGCAGGCCGGCACGTTCTTCATCGTGCCGCTGTTCCTCAGCGTGGTCCTCGAGCTGCCCGCCGTCGAGACGGGCCTGAAGATCATGCCGCTGTCCGTGGCCCTGCTGCTGGCCGCTGCCGGCATCCCGCGTCGGTGGCCGCACGCCTCCCCGCGACGCGTGGCGCGCATCGGCATCATCCTCATGCTGCTGGGGATCGTGGTGCTCATGAGCGGCATCCGGCTCGACTCCTCCGCCGCGGTCGTGGCCGTCCCCATGGTGCTCATCGGCCTGGGCATCGGCGCGCTGTCCTCGCAGCTGGGCGCCGTGACCGTCTCGGCTGTGCCCACCGAGGAGAGCGGAGAGGTCGGCGGGCTGCAGAACACGGCGACCAACCTCGGCGCCTCCCTCGGCACGGCGATGGCCGGGTCGGTGCTCATCACCGTGCTGACCGCGACGCTGATCGCCGGCATCCAGGACAACCCCGACGTGCCCGAGCAGGTCAGCTCCCAGGCCACCGTGCAGCTCGCCTCCGGGGTGCCGTTCCTGTCCGACACGGACCTCGAGACCGCACTGGCCGACGCGGGGGTCCCTGACACGACGACCCAGGCGGTCGTCGAGGAGAATCAGCTGGCACGGATCGACGGGCTCGACGCAGCACTGGCAACCCTCGCGATCCTGGCCGTCGTGTCGTTGTTCTTCACCGGCCGGATCCCCCGGGTTCCCCCCGGTGCGACGGGACCCGACGCGACGTCACCCACGTCGGCACCCGCCTGACGCGCCACCTGGAGAACCCGGACCTGCCATGCCCACACCGCACATCGCCGCCCAGCCGGGCGACTTCGCCCCCGACGTCCTCATGCCCGGCGACCCCCTGCGCGCCCGTCGCATCGCCAAGGTGCTCACCGACGCGCGCCTGGTCACCGAGGTCCGCGGCATCGCCGGGTTCACCGGGACGTTCCAGGGTCGGCCGGTGTCGGTGCTCGCCTCGGGCATGGGCGTGCCGTCCATCAGCATCTACGCGACCGAGCTGTTCCGGTTCTACGGAGTGCGCCGGATCGTGCGCGTGGGCACCTGCGGCGGGATCGCACCGCACCTGTCCCTCGGCGATGTCGTGGTCGCGACGGCCGCACACACCGACTCCGCCCTGACTGCGACCAGGCTCCCCGGGGTGCACTACTCGCACGCCCCCTCGTTCGCGCTGGCGGCCGCCGCCGTGTCCGCTGCACGTGCCGAGGAAGGCACCACGGTGCACGCCGGCCCCGTGCTCACCTCGGACGCGTTCTACTCCGAGGGCGACCTGCTCGGCCGCCTGGCGGCGCACGGCACGCTCGCCGTGGAGATGGAGGCCGCCGGCCTGTACGCCACCGCGGACGCCGAGCACGGTGAGGCCCTGGCCGTGATGACGGTCAGCGACCTGGTGGGCCAGGACGTCGAGATGTCCGCCGACGAGCGCGAGAGCACGTTCGAGCGGGCGCTGCGCATCGCCCTGGCCGCACTCGCCCACGACTGACGCCCGCGGGCGGACCGGGTGGGGTCAGTCGTCCTCGCCCGGTCCACCGACGGTCTGCGTGAACGACCAGTGCGTCTGGATGATCTCCCACGAGGTCGCCGTCCGGCGGTACACCTCGGTGCAGTTCCACCGCAGCGGGGTGTCCGTGGAGTCCCACGACACGAAGTTGAAGGTGAGCACCGCGAGCTCGCCGTGCTCCTGGACCCGCGGCTCGACGAACGCGAAGCGTGCTGCGTGCACCTGCCCGCGTAGCTGCGAGTACAGCCCGGTCAGCGCCTCCAGGCCGTCCAGGCGTGCCGGCAGCGTCGGGTCGAAGTACACGACGTCCGGTGCGCTGATCTCCAGGAACCCGTCCGGGTCCCCCTCGAGCCAGCGGTGCATCGCCGAACGCTCCAGCTCGAGAACCGGGTGGGCAAGTGTGCTGGTCGTCACGTCGATCGCCATGCGCCGCACCCTAGGACGCGGGTCCGACATCCCGCCGCGGCGGCCGCTTCCGCGGTCGGCCCGCACGCTCCTCGCCGGCGCGCGCCCCGCCCCGACGAGGTGCACAGTGGAGGTGACGCCCGGTGCGGCGCCACCGCACCGCGCGCTCCTCGACGAGGACGCGGAGGTGAGGACGATGTCGGACACGCTCGGCTCGGCCACCTGGAGGCGCCTGCTGCGGTTGTGCGTCGACGCGTTCCTGCTCACCGGCCTGCTCTTCGTGCTCACGCAGGGCGTCCTTGCGGCGCTGGCTGCCGCCGTCGGGTTCGACGAGGGCGACCCACCGGTGTGGCTCGGCCTGCTCAGCCCCTTGCTGGCGGTCGCTGCGGTCGTCGGCGGAGCCGTGAGCGCGTGGCTGCTGCACGGCCGGACGCTGTCCTGGCCGGTGTGGCTCGGGATGGCGCTCGGGGCCGTGCTCGGTGCCCCGCTCGTGAGCGCCGCGTTCATGGCGGTCGCCGGGCTGTCCCAGCTCGTGCCGTGGCGCTCGCGCGAGTCCGAGGGCCCGTGGTTCCTGGTCGCGCTGGTGACGCTGGCCGTCGTGGCGTTCCTCGCGGTGCCGGTCGTCGATGCGGTCCGTGACCTCACCGGCGCGCGCGAGACCGTGGTGGCGGACCGGGTGCGGCTCGTCGCGCTCCTGCTCACCGTCCTCGTCGTCGCGATCACCACGGCCATCGGTGTGTCACGCAGCGACGAGACGGGCGAGGTCGGTCTGTTCCTGGTGCTCGTGGCCGTGCCTGCCGCCACGTCCGTGGTCGGTGCCGACCTGGTGCTCCGTTCGCGCGCGCGACGTACGAGCACCACGCGCGCACCGGTGCCACCGGACGCCGCCCGCCCCGCCTGACGAGGCCGGGCGGGCCGGGCAGTCACGGCGCCAGCAGACCCCCGCCCACCCACGCGCGGATCGCCGCGACATCGGCTCGGCTCAGCTCCATGCGGGCGCCGCGGCACAGGCCCACGACGTTGTCGGCCCACGCCTCGGCCAGCGCCTTGGCGGTGCGGGCCGTGGTGAGCTCCACGCCGGAGTACGAGATCCCGGAGATCACGAAGTTCACCGTGGCGCGGCCCACCTGGGCGCCGGCCTTCTGGCACGCCTCGCGCACCCGGCGGGTCGTGGCGATCCGCTCGAACGGGTGCGTGGCGATGTCGTGCGCGAGGGTCTTCAGCAGCACGCGGTACCCGTCGGTCGTCAACCCCGGGGTGTCGGTGACGGCCACCACCTGGCGGCGCAGCGCGTCGGCGTCCACATCGGTCACCGCGCCGGGCAGGTCGGCCTCGTCGAACCGCTTGGGGTCCCACACGTAGCCCGGCGACGGCTTGGTGGCCAGGCCCAGCTCGGGCACAGAACGCCCGAGCCACCCGGTGAACCCGCCCGGTCCGCCCCAGCCGGACCCCGGCAGCGTGGGGTCGGCGGCCTGGGCGACCTGCGCGACGCTGCCCAGCGGCAGCGGACGGTCCGCGGCACGCACCCGCTGCAGCACCGCGCGCCGTGCGGCGAGCGCCCCCGCGGTCGGCGCGGTCACCACGGCGGGTGCGACCACCGGCTCGACCGCGGCGGGGGGCTCGGCGGTGGGCGCCGGGGCGGACTTCCCGGTGCGCGGACGCGGCACGGACGTGGCGGCCGGGTCGGCCGGGACGGCCGCGGTCGGGGGGCTCAGCGGGACGACGTCCGACTCGGGGACCGCATCCGTGGCGGTGACCAGCTCGGCGAGTGCGTCGGCGCCGACGACCGTGTCGGCGACGGCGCGGTAGGCGGCCGCGGCCGGGCTGGCCGTGATGATCGTGACGCGCCGGTCCGCGGCGCGGCAGCGCTGCACGAGCGGCGTGAAGTCGGCGTCGGCGGACACGATGACGAACTCCTCGTACCGCGTGGTCGCCACGAGCGCATCGACGGCGTCGAGCACGAGGTTGATGTCGGCGGAGGACTTGCCCTGCTGGGTGAGCGAGGGGCAGTCGACCACCCGGAACCCGGCGCGCGTGAAGTTCGGCCGGTACTGCGAGAACGCCGACGGGTTCAGGTAGCAGGCCCGCACCAGGAACCGGCGCGTGAACTGCCCCTGCGAGTCGGCACCCTGCTCGAGGGCGTCCAACCAGTGCCCGGGGTTCGTCGCGAACGCCTCGGCGGCTGTCGGGTCGAGCCGTCGCAGCCCCAGGTACACGTTGTCGAAGTCGACGAACAGGGCGGCACGCAGCCGGCGGTCGTCGTCGGTGCGGGTGGGCACGTCGGTGAGGGTCACGGGCCCCATCCTGCCGCGCGCGCGGACCGGTGCGCGGTCAGACTGGTGGGGTGATGGCGCAGCGGGTCGTGGTGCACGGTGACGTCCAGGGTGTCGGCTTCCGCTGGTGGTGCAGCCGCGAGGCCTCCCGGCTCGGCCTGCGGGGCTGGGTGCGCAACCGGCAGGACGGGGGCGTGGAGGCGCTCGTCGAGGGCGACGACGACGCAGTCGCGACCATGGTCGACGAGCTGCGGCACGGGCCTCGGCACGCGGTGGTGCGCGAGTTCGAGGTCTCCGAGGCACGGCCGAGCGGGATGCCGCACTTCGTCGTGGAGTCGTGACGCGCCGGTCAGCGTCCGCTCGGCGAGAAGTGCTGGTAGTCGACAGGGGAGTCCCAGTGCCCACCCCACCGCCACCCGGCATCGGCGAAGGCCTGCACGACCGCGTCGCCGTCGTGCAGCACCCCGGGCACCTCGGGGCGTGAGGCGTACGCGGCACCGGCGGCGGGGGCGACGTGCGTACCTCTCACGTACGGGTTCTCGACCGGGTTGAGGTCGATCGCGCGGCCGTAGGCGTGCTCCGACCAGCCGGTGCCCCCGGTGATGGCCCGGCAGTTGAACGCCGAGGTGTTGTCGGCGGCCATCGAGTCGTCGTCGCTGCCACCGAAGTCGTCGACGAGCCGCAGCGACCGGACCGGGTAGCCGGCGTCGAAGAGCGCGGCGAACACGCCCACGACGGCATCGGCGACATCGGCGTGCACGACGAGCTCGCCGGTGGCGGTGCGGCCCTCGAACGTGCGGTGCGTGAGCGTGACGTACCGCAGGTCGGCCAGCGGCACGGGGCACCCCTCCCGCCAGGACGTGGGCGTCATGCGTGCGGCGAGCTCGGGTCCGATCTCCTGGACCGCGGCGACGAACCGCTGCTCGTCGGCGGTGCTGGTGGCATCTGCGGTCGCGGTCGGTGCGGGCGGGTGCTGCTTGGCCACGGCGGCGGGCGGCGCAGCGCTGCTCACGGCGGTCGGCGGCGTCGGCTCGGCGGCCACCGCACCCGGTTCGCACCCCGCGACGACCAGGCATGCGACCGCCGCCCATACCACGACGCCCCACCGTCCGTGCTGCACCGGACCAGTCTCGGGCCCCCGTGCGGCCCGCGCCGGGTGAGAGCCCGCAGGATCACGCGGGAGCCGTCCGGGTGCCCGTCTCACCACAGATCGAGACCTGTCCGATATCCGGACGTTACCTGTCGGTAAGACAGTCGTTTCCTGCGATACATCCGTGTGCTACCCATGTGGCACTCATCACCAGCCTGCCGTCGTGCATCGCGCCCCGGCACGGCTCCGACGGAAGGGATGGCCTGATGGCATCCGTGGCACGACGACGCCTCGCGGCGACGACGGCAGGCATTGCGGCGACCGCACTCCTGCTGACCGCCTGCTCCGGCAACAGCTCCGACGACGCCACCTCCGACGGCGGCGACGGTGCCGGCGGCACGCTGACGATCGGCACGACCGACAAGATCACGACGCTCGACCCGGCCGGCTCGTACGACAACGGCTCGTTCGCGGTGATGAACCAGGTGTTCCCGTTCCTGCTGAACACGCCCTACGGCAGCCCGGACGTGGAGCCGGACATCGCCGAGTCGGCGGAGTTCACCAGCCCCACCGAGTACACGGTGAAGCTCAAGCCGGGCCTGAAGTGGGCCAACGGCAACGACCTGACCGCGTCCGACGTGAAGTTCTCCTTCGACCGCCAGGTGGCGATCGCGGACGAGAACGGCCCCTCGTCGCTGCTCTACAACCTCGACAACACCGAGGCCGTCGACGACACCACCGTCGTCTTCCACCTGAAGTCGGAGAACGACCAGGTGTTCCCGC
This sequence comes from Cellulomonas soli, assembly GCF_052036975.1. Classification (GTDB taxonomy): domain Bacteria; phylum Actinomycetota; class Actinomycetes; order Actinomycetales; family Cellulomonadaceae; genus Cellulomonas; species Cellulomonas soli_A. The sequence goes on along the minus strand of NZ_JBQIAR010000002.1, from coordinate 183,466 downwards.
AGATCCTGTCGAGCCCCGCCGGCCCGATCGTCGACGAGGAGGTCTTCGCGGCCGACGCGCTGACGCCCGACGCCGACATCGTCGACGGCAACGCGTTCGCCGGGCAGTACACGATCACCTCGTACTCCCTGAACGACCTGATCTCGTACTCGGCGTACGACGGCTACCAGGGCGTGCTCGGCGCGGCGAAGACCGGCACGGTCAACGTCAAGTACTACGCCGAGGCCTCCAACCTCAAGCTCGACGTGCAGCAGGGCAACGTCGACGTCGCGTTCCGCTCGCTGTCGGCCACCGACATCGACGACCTGCGCGGCGACGACAACGTCAAGGTCGTGGACGGTCCCGGCGGCGAGATCCGCTACATCGTCTTCAACTTCAACACCCAGCCGTACGGTGCCGCCACGCCCGAGGCCGACCCGGCCAAGGCACTCGCGGTGCGCTCGGCGGTCGCGGACCTGATCGACCGCGAGGAGCTCGCCACGCAGGTCTACAAGGGCACCTACACGCCCCTGTACTCCTACGTGCCGGACGGCCTGACCGGTGCCACCGAGTCCCTCAAGGGTCTCTACGGCGACGGTGAGGGTGGCCCCGACGCCGACAAGGCCGCCGCGACCCTCGAGGCCGCAGGCGTCACCACGCCGGTCAAGCTGAGCCTGCAGTACTCGAACGACCACTACGGCCCGTCCTCGGCCGACGAGTACGCCCTCATCAAGGACCAGCTCGAGGCGACCGGCCTGTTCGCGGTCGACCTGCAGACCACCGAGTGGGTGCAGTACGCCAAGGACCGCACCGCCGACGTCTACCCGGCCTACCAGCTCGGCTGGTTCCCGGACTACTCCGACGCCGACAACTACCTCACGCCGTTCTTCCTGCTGGAGAACTTCCTCGCGAACCACTACGAGAACCAGGAGGTCAACGACCTGATCCTGCAGCAGGCCGTGACCCCCGACGCCGCCGAGCGCACCGCCCTGATCGAGCAGATCCAGGACACCGTCGCGGCGGACCTGTCGACCGTGCCGTACCTGCAGGGCGCGCAGGTCGCCGTGGTCGGCACCACCGTGACCGGGGCCGAGGACACGTTGGACGCGTCCTTCAAGTTCCGGTACGGCGCGCTCGCCAAGGGCTGACCCCGTCGCGGAACCGCGGCACCACCGGCCACGGCCCGGCGTACCCTCACCGGTACGCCGGGCCGTGCCCGCCGAGGCGCGGCCCCCCGCAGTGCACCCCCGAGCACCACGGACCCCCTGGCAGGAGACATGACCTCGACCACCGCAGGCGCACCCACCGACGTGGCGCCACCCGAGCCCGGCACCGCGGCCGAGCCGTCAGGGCCCCGCAGGCGACGACGCGCAGGCGGCGGGCTCGCCCGCTACCTGGTGGTCCGCGCGCTGCTGATCATCCCCACCATCTTCATCCTCGTCACCACCGTCTTCGTGCTCATGCGCGCCACCGGCGACCCGATCACCGCCGCGGTCGGCGACCGTCTGACGCAGGCCCAGCTGCAGGAGCGCATCCACGCCGCCGGGTACGACCGGCCGATCATCGTGCAGTACGTGGAGTACCTGGGGCAGATCGTCCGCGGCGACTTCGGCACCACGCTGTCGGACAACCGCCCGGTCACCGAGGTCCTCGTGCAGTACGGCGCCGCGACGCTGGAGCTGGCCGCGTACGCACTCATCGTCGCCTTCGTGGTCGGCATCCCGCTGGGCCGCATCGCCGCGGCCCGTCGCGACAAGGCCCCGGACGCCGTGCTGCGGGTCAGCGCGATCCTCGGCTATGCGACCCCGGTGTTCTTCGCCGGCATGATCCTCAAGCTCATCTTCTCGGTCGGCCTGGGCTGGCTGCCCGTCGCCGGGCGCGCCTCGACCAGCTCCGAGATCGTCATGCAGACGCAAGGCGCGGACACCGGCATCTACCTGATCGACGCGATCAGCACGGGCGACCCGGAGATCGTGCTCGACGTGCTCGAGCACGCGATCCTGCCTGCACTCGCCCTCGGGCTGCTCACCGCCGGGGTGTTCCTGCGACTCGTGCGTACCAACGTCATCGGCACCCTGACCACCGGGTACGTGGAGGCCGCCCGCTCACGCGGCGTCGCCGAGCGGCGGCTGCTGCGCAAGCACGCGTGGCGGCCCGCACTGGTGCCGATCATCACCGTCATCGGCCTGCAGATCGCGATGCTCCTGGCCGGTGCGGTGCTCACCGAGACCACCTTCGAGTGGAAGGGGCTCGGCTTCCAGCTCGTGCAGTACCTGCTCGCGCGTGACTTCGTCGCGGTGCAGGGCATGGTGGTGCTGCTCGCGGTGATCGTCGCCCTGACGAACTTCGTCGTCGACGTCATCGCCGCCATGGTCGACCCGAGGATCCGGTACTGAGATGACCACCACCGACACCACCGTCCCGGAGCACGCCCCCCGCTGGAAGCGGCTGCCCCTGGTCCACCAGGTGCGCCAGTCCGTCGGGCTGCAGCGCACCATGCTCGTCGGCGGCCTCGTGCTCGTCGCGATCTTCATCCTCACGGCGGTCTTCGCCCCGCTGCTCGCGCCGTACGGCTTCGCGCAGCTGCGGGTCGGCGACGTGGCGTTCGGCGCCCAGCAGCCACCGTCGACGGAGCACCTGCTCGGCACCACCGTCGGCGGGTACGACGTGCTCTCCCGGGTCATCTGGGGCACCCGCACGGCCCTGTACGTCATGGTCGTGGCCGTCGCGCTGTCGATCTTCGCCGGCGTCGCGCTCGGTCTGGTCTCGGGGTACTTCGGCGGCTGGCTGGACCGGGTGCTCGTCGTCGTCGCCGACGCCGTGTACGCGTTCCCGTCCCTGCTGCTCGCGATCGTCGCGGCCATCGTCATCAGCGGCGGGCAGTCCTCGCTCTGGGGCGGCATCCTCGCGGCGGCCATCTCGATCACCGTGGTGTTCATCCCGCAGTACTTCCGGGTGATCCGCTCCGAGGTGGTCCGCATCAAGTCCGAGGCGTTCGTCGAGTCGGCCCGCGTGGTGGGTGCCAGCCACACCCGCATCATGACCCGGCACGTGCTGCGCAACTCCACCCGCACGCTGCCGGTGCTGCTCACGCTCAACTGCTCCGAGGCGATCCTCACGCTCGCGGGCCTGGGGTTCCTCGGGTTCGGCATCGAGCCGTCGGCGGGCGCGGAGTGGGGTTACGACCTCAACAAGGCCCTCTCCGACGTCACGAGCGGCATCTGGTGGACCTCGGTGTTCCCCGGTGTGGCGATCGTCCTCACGGCCTTGGGCGTCACGCTGGTCGGCGAGTCCCTGAACGACCTCGCCGATCCCCGGCTGCGTACCCGCCGGGCCGTCGACGGCGGCAAGGCCGGGGCAGCCGGACCCGACGCGGGCGGCGACCACGTGGCCGACCCGGCCGTCGAGATCATGGGCGAGGACATCATCGACGACGGAGGACGGTCATGACGTCGACCAGCACGACGGACGCGCCGCAGGGGCCCGTCCGCAACGTCGTCGAGATCCAGGACCTGCGGGTCACGTTCGCGACCGACGCCGGGGCGGTGGCGGCGGTGCGCGGGGTCGACCTGCACGTCGCACCCGGTGAGGTGCTGGCGATCGTCGGCGAGTCCGGGTCGGGCAAGACCGTCACGGCCCGGACGATCCTCGGCCTGCTGCCCTCGACGGCACTGACCACCGGGGCTGTGCTGCTCAGCCGCAAGGACGGCACCGCCACGCACGACGTGGCCACGTTGCGCGGGTCGGACCTGCGTGACGTGCGCGGACGCGACGCGGCGATGGTGTTCCAGGAGCCGTCCACGGCACTCAACCCGGTGTACCCGGTGGGATGGCAGATCATCGAGGGGCTGCGCGCGCACCGGCGGATCTCGCGTGCGGAGGCCCGCGCGCAGGCGATCGACGTGCTGCGCCGCGTGGGCATCCCCGATCCCGAGCACCGGATCGACCACTACCCGCACCAGTTCTCGGGCGGGCAGAAGCAGCGCATCGTCATCGCGCAGGCGCTCGCGCTCGACCCGGGTCTGATCATCGCCGACGAGCCGACCACCGCCCTGGACGTCACGGTGCAGGCCGAGATCCTCGACCTGCTGCGGCGGTGCCGTGACGAGTTCGGCACGGCGATCGTGCTGATCACGCACAACATGGGCGTGGTGGCCGACCTGGCCGACCGGGTGGCGGTGATGTACCTCGGTGAGCTGGTGGAGCAGGCGGACGTGCGCACGCTGTTCAGCGCGCCCCAGCACCCGTACACGCAGGCGCTGCTGGACGCGGTGCCGCGCGTGGGCGGGGTGCGGCTGCGTGACCGCGCACCGGACCCGGACCACGTGCCGCTCACCTCAAGGGTGGTCGACCGCGAGGGCCCGGCCGTCGTCGAGGCGAAGGACCTGCGCATCACGTACCCGGGGCGGTTCCGCACGCCGGGGTTCCAGGCGGTCCGTGGTGTGGACCTGACGATCCGCCCCGGCGAGGTGCTCGGCCTGGTCGGCGAGTCGGGGTCGGGCAAGACCACGATCGGACGTGCCATCGCCGGCCTCACGCAGGTCTCGGACGGCTCGCTGCGCGTGCTCGGCGTCGAGATGAACCAGATGCGCGAGAAGGAGTTCAAGCCGATCCGCAAGCGCATCGGGTTCGTGTTCCAGGACCCGGCGACGAGCTTCAACCCGCTGCTGACCATCGCCGAGTGCGTGGCCGAGCCGCTGGTGGTGCACGGCGTGGCTAGCAACCCGGGTGCGGCCCGCGCGCGGGTCGACGAGCTGCTGGAGGCCGTCCAGCTGCCGCGCACGTTCGGTGACCGGTTCCCGCACGAGCTGTCGGGTGGTCAGCGGCAGCGCGCCAGCCTGGCCCGGGCGCTCGCGCTGGACCCCGAGCTGCTGATCGCAGACGAGCCGACGTCCGCGCTCGACGTGTCGGTGCAGGCCCGGGTGCTCGACCTGTTCGCGCAGCTGCAGCGCGACCTGGGCTTCGCGTGCCTGTTCATCAGCCACGACCTGGCCGTGGTGGACCTGCTCGCGGACCGCATCGCGGTGCTGCACCACGGTGAGCTCGTCGAGCAGGGCACCGGCGACGAGGTGCTCGGTTCGCCGCGCGACCCGTACACGCAGCGGCTGCTGGCCTCGCTGCCCGTGCCGGACCCGGTCGAGCAGGAGCACCGCCGGGAGACCTGGCGCGCGCTGTCGCAGTGACGCGAGCCTGACGACGGTCGACGCCCGCTCTGCCCCGCACGGGGCGGGGCGGGCGTCGGCCGTCCGGGGCCCTCGGGGCCGCACCCTGAGACGTCTCGGCGGCCGGCTGGACCCGCGGCCGCACCCGGTCGTAGGTTGTGCACATCTTGTATACAACACCGCACACCCCGAAGCCCTCCGCCGCCGACACTGTCCACGCCGTGCTGAAGGCGCGCATCCTCGACGGTGAGCTCGCCGGCGGCGACATGGTCGGCGAGCAGGCCCTCGCCGACGAGCTCGGCGTCAGCCGCACCCCCGTCCGCGAGGCCATCGGCCGCCTCCAGGCCGAGGGCTGGCTGCGGGTGCACCCGCGCCGCGGCGCCGTCGTCACCCCCGCCTCCCCCACCGAACGCCAGGACGTCCTCGACGCCCGGATCCTGCTCGAGACGTACGGCGTGCGCACGGCCGTCGCCCGGGGTACCACCGACACCCTCACCGCACGGTTGCACGAGCACCTCGACTCCCAGCGCCGCGCGCAGAGCGCCGGGGACCTCGACGCGAGCACCGAGGCCGACGCCGACTTCCACTCCGCCCTCGCCGCCGCGGCCGGCAACGGCGTGCTCGACGGCGCCTTCGCGATGATCCGCGACCGCCACAAGCGGATGACCGCCCGGGCACTGTGGCGCGGGGAAGACATCGGTCGGCAGGTCCTCGAGGACCACGAGCAGCTGATCCGGCTCGTCGGGACCGGCGACTGCGACGGGTTCGCCACCGCCCTCGCCGAGCACCTGCGCGTGCACGCATGACCCGGGCCTGGTGGCGGGTCGCCGCCGTGCTGTTCGCAGTGGCGTGGGGCGGCAACGAGTTCACCCCGCTGCTCGTGCTCTACCGCACGCGCAGCCACCTCGACCTGCTCACCGTCGACGTCCTGCTGGCCGCCTACGTGCTCGGCATCGTGCCCGGCCTGCTCGTCGGCGGCCCGCTGTCCGACCGGTACGGACGTCGCCCCCTGATGCTCCCGGCCCCCGTGCTCGGCGCGATCGGCTCGGCGGTGCTCGCAGCCGGCGCCCACGACCCCGCGCTGCTGTTCGTCGGGCGCGTCTGCTCGGGCGTCGCCCTCGGCCTCGTCATGGCCGTCGGCACCAGCTGGGTCAAGGAGCTGTCCTCCCCCGCGTACGAGCCGGGGGTCGATTCCGGGGCCGGGGCACGCCGGGCCTCGCTCGCACTCACCACCGGGTTCGGCCTGGGGGCGGCCGTGGCCGCCGCGCTCGCCCAGTGGGGTCCCTGGCCCGCGCAGACGCCGTACCTGGTCAACGTCACGATCACCGTGGGCGCCCTGGTCGCCGTCCTGGGGGTCGACGAGACCCGCCCCCGCAGCACCCACCCCGGCAGGCTCGTCGACGACCTGCGGATCCCCGCCGCCGGGCACCGCCGGTTCCTGCTGGTCGTCGCACCGACCGCGCCGTGGGTGTTCGGCACGGCCGCGAGCGCGTACGCGATCCTGCCGTCGCTGCTGGCCGCGCGGGTCCCCGGTCTGGCCGTCGGGCTGGCCGGTCTGATGTGCCTGGTCGCCCTGGGCTGCGGGGTGCTCGTGCAGCTCGCCGGGCGACGGTTGGACAGCCCCGACGACGCACGGGGGCTGGGTGTCGGGATGCTCGTCGCCGTGCCGGGGCTGGCGCTCGCCGGGGCCACCGCCACCACGGGTTCGGTGGCGCTCGGGCTGGTGGCGGCTGCGGTGCTCGGCTGCTCGTACGGGCTGCTGCTGGTCGGCGGGCTGCAGGAGGTCCAGCGGATCGCGGGCCCCGACGACCTCGCCGGGCTGACCGCGGTGTACTACTCGGTCGCCTACCTGGGGTTCTTCGTCCCCGCGGTCCTCGCAGGGCTGCACACCGTGGTCGGCTACCCGTCGATGTTCGTGGTCGGTGCCGCCCTCGCCGCGGCCTGCCTGGGGGTCGTGCTGCTCGGCTGGCACCGGCACCTGCCGGCCACCGCGCCCGCACCCCGTACGCCTGCCGGGCGGCCGCGCGGCACGGACGCGCCGGGCCCGGTGCCTGTGCCGGACTCGGTGCCGGTCAGCTCCGGGCCAGCACGATCAGCAGCATCGTGACCAGGAACCCGGTGGCCAGGTTGAGCCACAGGAACGTGCGCCACCCCACGTTGGCCCGTTCGCAGTCCTCGTCGCGCACCGACCAGAACCGTGCGGTGCTCACCGCGTACGGGATCGGCAGCACCGCGGCGAGGTTCCCCGGCCACGGCACGGCCAGCAGCACGACGGCCGCCAGCCCGTAGGCGACCGTCGCCGCCACCACGGTGGGGTGCGCGCCCAGCGCGGTCGCGACCGACGAGATCCCGCCCTCCCGGTCGGCGCGCACGTCCTGCACGGCACCGAACGCGTGCGAGGCCATGCCCCACAGCGTGAACGAGACGAGCACCGGCCACACGTGCCGGTCGCCCAGGTCCGCCCCGACGAGCACCAGGGCGTAGAGCAGCGGCCCGACGAAGTGCATGGCCGAGGTCGCCGAGTCCAGCACCGGGCGTTCCTTGAACCGCAGCACGGGGGCCGAGTACGCCACCACCAGGAACAGCACACCGAGCAGCACCGCGTCGGCCGCGGTCGACCCGACGGCCAGCAGCCACACCACGAACGGCACCGTGCTCACCACGCACGCCACGAGGATCCGCCGGTGCACAGCACGCGCTCGTTCCGGGGCCACCAGGCCGCCCTCGATCCCGCCCTTGCGGGGGTTGCGCAGGTCGGAGGCGTAGTCGAACACGTCGTTCACGCCGTACATCAGCAGGTTGTACGGGATGAGGAAGAACAGCGTGCCGACCACGAGGGTCGCGTCGAGGCGGCCGCCGGTGGCCATGAGCGCACCGGCCGCGAACGGGTAGGCGGTGTTGACCCACGAGAACGGGCGGGACGCGGCGAGGATCTCCCTCATGCGGTGTGACCGTTCTCGGCGGGGACGTCGTCGGACGGCTGTGCGGCGTCGCGCCCGGGGCGGCGGGGAGCACGGGGGCCGAGCACGGTCCACAGCACGGGGATGCCGACGGCCGCGGCGAGGGGGTACGCGAAGTCCTCCAGCGGGGCGCCGCCCAGGTAGACGCCCAGGATCTTGTCCGGGGCGTACACGTAGAGGCCGATGCGGATCATCAGGGTGTCGAACACGACGGTGAGCAGGCTCAGGTGCAGCGCGGTCCACACGATCGGCCACCCGCGCAGTCGCCTCAGCACGGGGAACGACACCGCAACCAGGGCCACCAGCACGAGCACGTTGAGCACGATGTTCGTCATCGCGGCGCCTCCTGCTCGCGCCCTGCCCGGGCGCGCAGCGCGGCCTGGCGGTCGAACCAGCGCCAGACCAGCAGCGCCGTGTAGCACAGCAGGGCGAGGAAGAACGCCTCCTCGACCGGCAGCTCGGGGGCCAGCAGCAGCCCGGTCATGTGCGGGGAGTCGCCGCGGGCGAAGATGCCCAGCACGAGACCTGCGCCGTCCCACAGCAGGAACGCGACGACCCCGAGACCGACGGTCAGGGCGGCCCGGCGCGGGTCGGACCAGAACGCCAGCCGGAACCGTCGGTCGAGCAGCGCGAGCCCGCCGAGCGAGAGCAGCAGCGCCGCCAGGTACGTCAGACCGATCACGCCTGGCTCCACAGCCCGGCCGGCAGGGCTGCCGCGAGGTAGCCGGGCCGCAGCGGTGCGGGCAGCGGGTGGGTGGAGGTCTCGCCGAGCAGCCGCTTGACCACCAGCTCGGCGCCGATCAGGCACATCGGCAGGCCCACGCCGGGCACGGTGCCGCCGCCCACGTGCAGCAGCCCGCCGACGGCGCGCGAGGACGTCCCGGGCCGGAAGAACGCACTCTGCCGCAGCGTGTGCTCCATGCCGAGCGCGGTGCCCCGCCAGGCCGACAGGTCATGCGCGAAGTCGGCCGGTGCGACGACCTTGCGCACCACGACGCGGTCACGCAGCCCGGAGATCCCGGCCCAGTCGCCGATCTGGTCCAGGTACCGGTCGGCGTACGCCTCGACCTGCTCACGGGCCGGGCTGCCGGTCGGGCCGTCGCCCAGCCGGGCGTCGGCGGGGAACGGCACGAGCACGAACAGGTTCTCGTGCCCGGCCGGTGCCGCGGTCGGGTCGGTCGCGGTGGTGCGTGACACGTACAGCGAGGCGACGTCCGGCACACGCAGCCCGTCGGGTGGTGTGCTGCGCCCCGCGCCGAGGATCGCGTCAAAGTTCGCCGGCCAGTCCCGGGTGAAGAACAGCGAGTGGTGCGCCAGCTCGGGCAGCTCCCCGCGCACACCAGCCATGATCAGCAGCGCCGAGATGCCGGGCCCCTTGCGGGTCCAGGTGTCCGCGGGCAGGTCGGACCAGCGCTGGTCGAGCAGCGCGGTCTCGGTGTGGTGCCGGTCCGCTGCGCTCACGACGACGTCGGCGGCGAGGTGCTCCCCCGTGCTGAGCGTGACGCCTCGGACCTGCCCGCGGCGCAGGGGCCGTCGGGCGCTGCGCGGCACGGCCTCCACGTCGATCGAGGCGACGTCGACGCCGGCGCGGATCTCCACGCCCTCGCGCCGAGCCAGGGTGGCCAGCGCCTCGACGATCGCGTACATCCCGTGCCGTGGGAAACGTACGCCTTCGTGCAGGTCGAGGTGACTCATCAGCGAGTACAGCGCCGGGACGCGGTACGGCGACGAACCCAGGAACACCGCGTGGTACCCGAGGGCCTGACGCAGCACCGGGTCCTGCACCGTGCCGGCGATCTTGTCGGCCAACGGCTGGGTGAGCAGCCGCGCGAGCGTGCCCGAGCGACGTAGTACGTCGGCCGACACCACCCGGTCGGGCCGCGCGAACGTCGTGTACAGGAACCGGTCGAGCGCCGTCCGGTAGGCCTCGCCGGCCTCCTCGACGTAGGCGCGCATCGCCTCGCCGGCGCCCGGCTCACGCTGCTCGAACGTGCGCCAGTTCGTCTCCGCGTCGGCCACCACGTCGAACGGCGACGCGGTGCGCGCCCCGGCACCGGGTTCGGGGAACAGCCGGTACACCGGGTCGAGCGGCACCAGGTCCAGGTGGTCCTCGACCTTCGCCCCGAGCAGGGCGAACGCGTGCTCGAACACCTCGGGCATGAAGTACCAGGACGGGCCGGTGTCGAACCGGAAGCCGTCGTGCTCCCACAGCCCGACCCGTCCGCCGAGCATCTCGTGCCGTTCCAGGAGCGTGACGCGTGTGCCGCCGCGGGCCACCAGGGCAGCGGTCATCAACCCGCCGACGCCACCGCCGACGACCACCACGTGCCGGGCGTCGTTCATGCCGCACCTGCCTTGCTCGCACGGACCCCGTGCACGACCTGCGCCCCGACCACACGGGCCACCACGCCGAGCTTGACGGGCAGCGGTACGCGGACGCGCCGTCGCAGCAGCTCGTCGGCGGGCGTGGCGGCCAGCTCGGCCAGCAGCCGGTCGTACAGCCCGAGCGTGACGGCGACCGCGCACCGGGCCCGCGGCGGCAGGTCCGGCAGGGTGGCGCGGGCGGTGCGCACGTCGGCCTCGATCTCGGCGAGCACCGCGGCGACCTGCGGCTCGTCGATCGCACCCGGTCGGGTGCCGGGCAGGTACGTGCGCCCGAGCTCGTCGGTGTCGGTACCCAGGTCCCGCAGGAAGTTGATCTTCTGGAACGCCGCCCCGAGCGCCCGTGCCCCGGCGATCAGGTGCGGTGCGGGGTCTGCGAGCGGCTCGCCCGGCGCCTGCTCGGCGGCGAGGAACACCCGCAGGCACATGACCCCGACGACCTCGGCCGAGCCGTACACGTAGGCCTCGTAGCTGTCGCGGTCGTGCGTCCGCACGGTCAGGTCGGCGCGCATCGAGGCGAAGAACGGGTCGATCTCGGCCGGTCCGATCCCGGTGCGCCGTGCCGTGCGGGCGAACGCGTGCACCACGAGGTTGGTGGAGTAGCCGGTGCCCAGCGCGCGCAGGGTCTGGGCCTGCAACGCGTCCAGCTCGGCGGCCGCGTCGGCACCGCGGTAGGTGTCGACGACCTCGTCGGCCAGGCGCACCAGCGCGTACACGGCCTCGATGTCGTGCCGGGCGCGCGCGCCGAGCAACCGGGTGCCCATCCCGAACGACGTGGAGTACGCGTGCAGCACGGTGCGGCTGGTGCGTCCGGCCGTCGCGTCGTACAGGCGTCGGCTGCGTTCGATCGCCGCGACCGGTCCGGGCCGGCTCCCTGCCATCAGCGCCCCCGTCCAGCCAGCGAGTCCACGACCCGGCCAAGGTACTCGGCCAGCGGGCCGGGCAGGGTCGTGTCCGCCAGCTCGCGCGCCCGGTCGGCGCTGCGGGCGGCCACGGAGCGGGTCCGTTCGAGCGCGCCGGAGTCGACCAGCACGGAACGGACCGCGGCGGCACCGTCCTCGTCGAGGTCGGGGCGGCCCACATGGGCGTCGAGCACGGCGACCCCGGCGGCGTCGGCATACCGGTAGGCGAGCCGGACGAGCTCGGTGCGGCGGCCCTCACGCAGGTCCGACAGCGTCGACTTGCCGGTGACCTGCGGGTCGCCGAACACCCCGAGCTCGTCGTCGACCAGCTGGAACGCCAGACCGAGGGCGTCGCCCACCTCGCCCAGCCGCGCGCTGAGCTGGGGCGCGCCGGCCAGGACGGCACCGCTGACCAGCGGGAGCCGGCACGAGTAGTCGGCGGTCTTGAGGGCCGCCACGAGCAGCGGCTGCGACTCGTGCGGTGCGAGGAGCGCGGAGGTGACGTCGAGCAGCTCGCCGTGCACGGTGGTCTCGATCGACGTGGCGAGCAGGTCGACCAGGTCGACCCGCACGGCGGCCGGGACGGGTGCGCGGCCGACGAGCCGGAACGCCGAGGCGAGCGCGACGTCTCCCGCCAGCAGACCGGCTGCGATCGCCTGCTCGTCGACGGCTCGGGCGGGCACGCCGCGGGCGGTCAGCCGGGCGCGGGTGGCGCCGGAGACGTTGGGGCGTCCTCGCCGCCGCTCGTCGTGGTCGAGCAGGTCGTCGTGCGCGAGCATCGCTGTGTGCAGGAGTTCCTGGGCTGCGGCGACGGGCGCGACGGCCTCGCCGTCCTGGCCTCCCAGCCCGAGGTAGGCGGCGATGGTCAGCCGTGGCCGGATCAGCTTGCCTCCGACGAGGGTGCTCAGGTCGGACCACAGCGCGCCGCAGTCGGGGTCGACCTCGAGGGCGCGGGTGGTCCGTTCGGACAGGAAGTCGCCCAGCACGCGTTCGGTGAGCCGGAGGGCGTCCTCGACGGCCTGGGTCAGGTCGTCGGTGGTGCCGGTGGGCGCGGGGGCGGCTGCGGACGGCGTGAGCACCGCCGTCCCGCTGGCGCTGCTGGTGCCGCTGGCGCCGTGGGACAGCGATGCCCTCGCGGGCGCGGGGCGGAGGTGGTCGTCCATGGGCGGCCTTCCGAAGTTGATTGCTCAGCGTGCTGAGTATTTCTGTCACCGGCCGGATTGTCGAGCCGACCAGCACCGTTCCCACTCTCCCGGGTTCCGCGTCGGCTCGCCCCTCGGGCCAGGCAGGGCCGCGACTAGGGTGGGTCCATGACGTGGCTGGTCACCGGCGGTGCCGGGTACATCGGATCTCACGTGGTGCGGGCCTTCGCCGAGGTGGGCCTGGCATCCGTCGTCCTGGACGACCTGTCGAGCGGGCACCGCCAGTTCGTGCCCGACGGCGTCCCGCTCGTCGAGGGCTCGATCCTCGACACCGCCCTCGTCGCCGACACCCTGGCCCAGCACGGCGTCGTCGGCGTCGTGCACCTGGCCGGCTTCAAGTACGCCGGGGTCTCCGTGCAGCGGCCGCTGCACACCTACGACCAGAACGTCACCGGCACCGCCCACCTGCTCGAGGCGATGGCCTCGCAGGGAGTCGACGCCATGGTGTTCTCCTCGTCCGCGGCCGTGTACGGCACGCCCGACGTCGACCTCGTCACCGAGCAGACCCCCACCGCACCGGAGTCGCCCTACGGGGAGTCCAAGCTCATCGGCGAGTGGCTGCTGCGCGACCAGGCCAAGGCCGCCCCGCTGCGCCACACGTCACTGCGGTACTTCAACGTGGTCGGCTCGGGTACGCCCGACCTGTACGACACCAGCCCGCACAACCTCTTCCCGCTGGTGCTCGACGCGCTCACCGAGGGGCGCACACCGCGCATCAACGGCACCGACTACGCCACGCCCGACGGCACCTGCGTGCGCGACTACGTGCACGTGGCGGACCTGGCGACCTCGCACGTCGCGGCGGCCCGCGCCCTGGCCGAGGGGCGGCCGCTCGAGCCCGTCTACAACCTCGGGTCGGGCGACGGCGTCTCGGTGCGGGAGATCATGACCGCGATGGCCCGCGCGACCGGCATCGACTTCGAACCCGAGCTCGCGCCCCGGCGCCCCGGGGACCCCGCACGCATCGTCGCCTCGGGCGAGCTGGCCGCCCGCGACCTCGACTGGACCATGCGGCACACCCTCGACGACATGGTCACCAGCGCCTGGGACGCCCGCCGCGCGCACTGAGCGGGCTCACTGCGCGGGCTCACTGCGAGGGCGGGACCCTCAGCGCCCCGCGACGGGCAGCGCCTGCAGCGTGGGCAGCCGCTCGGCGAGCAGCTCGAGCGCCCGCTCCGACCCGGCGTACACGCCCTCGGCCCGCGGCCAGTGCACGACCACGTCGGTGAACCCCAGCGCAGCCGCCCGCTCGACCCCCTCGACCGCCAGCTCGACGGAGGCGAGCGAGAAGATCGGCGCCCCGTCCAGGGAGAGGTAGCGGCGCGCCCGGTCCTGCCCGGTGCGCCCGGCGGCGGCCTCGGCGGCGTCGAACTGCGCGACGAGCCCCTCCAGGTCGGCCCACCATCGTTGCTGCGCGGCGGACCGGTCGGCGATGTCGTCACCGTCGGAGTCGAACGACGGGCCGTAGGTGACCCAGCCCTGCCCGTACCGTGCGGCCAGGGCGAGCGCGCGGGGCCCGTTGGCTGCCACCACGAACGGCGGGCGCGGCCGCGCGATCGTCCCCGGGATCATCCGCGCGTCGTGCGCCTGGTAGAACTCGCCCGTGTGCTCGGTGACCGGCCGGGTCAGCAGCGCGTCGAGCAGCGCGACGAACTCCTCGAACCGACGTGTGCGCTCGCCGCGGGTCGGCGCCGGGCCCAGCACCTGCGCGTCGAACCCTTCGCCACCGGCCCCCAGGCCGAGCAGCAGGCGCCCTGCGCTCACGTCGTCCAGCCCCATGACGTCCTTGGCGAACGGCACCGGGTGGCGGAAGTTCGGCGAGGCGACGAACGTGCCCAGCCCGATGCGTGAGGTGACGGCCGCGGCGGCCGCCAGCAGCGGCACGGTGGCGAACCACGGTTCGTCGGCCAGCGAGCGCCAGGCCAGGTGGTCGTAGGTCCAGGCGTGGTCGAATCCCCACTCCTCGGCGCGCAGCCAGCGGCTGCGGGCGTCCGACCAACGTTCCTGCGGCAGGAGGATGACTCCGACGGCGACCATGGCCGTCACGCTAGCGCCCGAGGTCAGGCGTGCGCGTGCACCTCGGGGCGGCCGTCGAACGACGGCGGTTCGAGCTGGAACGTGCAGTGGTCGACGTCGAAGTGCCCGGCCAGGCAGCGCCGCAGGTCGCCGAGCACCCGTCCGGCCTCGCCGTGCTCCAGCAGCGCGTCGGGCACCTCGACGTGGGCCGAGAGCACCGGGACGCCCGAGGTGATGGTCCACGCGTGCAGGTCGTGCACGCCGAGCACGCCGGGCACCCCGCAGATGTGCGAGCGCACGGCGTCCAGGTCGACGCCCCGCGGGGTGGCCTCGAGCAGGACGGCGACGACCTCGCGCAGCAGCTGGGCGGCGCGCGGCAGGACCATGAGCCCGATGATCACCGAGGCGATCGCGTCGGCCCGCAGGTACCCGGTGGTCATCACCACCACCGCGGCAGCCACCACGGCGACGGAGCCGAGCAGGTCGCCGAGCACCTCCAGGTACGCACCGCGCACGTTGAGCGACTGCGCCTGGCCGCGGTGCAGCAGCGCGAGCCCGATCCCGTTGGCGACCAGGCCGACGAGCGCGACCGTGAGCATGAGCCCGGCCTCGACCTCGGCCGGGTCGAGCAGCCTCCGCACACCCCCGACGAGCACCGCGAGCCCGACTCCGGCGACGACCAGGCCGTTGACCAGCGCGGCGAGGATCTCGGCCCGCTGCCAGCCGAAGGTGCGGCGCGCCGTGGCAGGTCGGGCCGCGAGCGCGGTGGCCGCCAGCGCCAGCCCCACGCCGAGCGCGTCGGTGAGCATGTGCCCCGCGTCGGCGAGCAGCGCGAACGAGCCGGACAGCAGGCCGCCGACCACCTCGGCCAGCAGCACCGCCACGGTCAGTGCCAGCACGGCGACGAGCCGACCCCGATGCGCCTGCGCGGCGGTCGTGTGGCCGTGCGTGTGGCCGTGCGCCTGCCCGCTCACGCGTGGTCCTGCCCGCGGGCGCCGGCGCGGGCCACGACCCGTTCGGCCGCCCCGAGCAGGTCGTCCAGCTCGGGGTCGGCCAGCGTGTAGCGGGTGGCACGCCCCTCGGGCTGCGCACCGACCAGCCCGGCCGAGCGCAGCGTCGCCAGGTGCGCCGAGACGGTGGACTGCGCCAGGCCCAGTGCCGCGGTGAGCTCCACGACGCGTCGGGGGGCTTGCGCGAGCAGATGCACGATCGAGAGCCGCGTGGGGTCGGCCAGTGCGTGCAGCACGCGGACCACGTCGCCGTGGGCGTGCTCGCCCGCGGGGACCCCGGGGTGGTCGTGCAGACCCTGATTCATCGTCACCCAGCGATGTTATAGCCAGAAACCGATGAAGAGAACCTCAGTCCCACCCGAGCTCGTGCAGCCGCTCGTCGTCGATGCCGAAGTGGTGCGCGATCTCGTGCACCACGGTGATCGCGACCTCTTCGACGACCTCCTCGCGCGTGTCGCAGATCGCCAGGGTCGGCCGACGGAACACGGTGATCCGGTCGGGCAGCGCACCCGTCGCCCAGAACTCCCCCCGCTCCGTCAGCGGCACGCCCTCGTACAGCCCCAGCAGCTCGGGCTCGTCGGCAGGCGCGTCGTCCTCGACGAGCACCACCAGGTTGTCGGTCATCGAGGCCAGCTCGTCCGGGATCTCGTCCAGGGCGTCCCGGACGGCGTCCTCGAAGTCCTCACGCGACATGTCCACCACCCGGCCATCCTGCCTGGTCGCGGACCGGGGCACCCCTCGCCGACGAGCCTCGGACGCCTCGCTTTGGAGATCCGGCCATCCACCACGTATGCTCATCACCGGTCTTCCGACGCCTCGACGTCAGGGGCGGAAACGCCCTCATCGTCTAGCGGCCTAGGACCCCGCCCTTTCACGGCGGTAGCACGGGTTCGAATCCCGTTGGGGGTACGAGCAGTACAGCAGGTCTTGTTCCACAACAAGGCCCCGTAGCGCAGTTGGTTAGCGCGCCGCCCTGTCACGGCGGAGGTCGCGGGTTCAAGTCCCGTCGGGGTCGCTCGAGGTGAGATGCCCGGTCGAAAGACCGGGCTTTCGCACTCAGGGCTCTGTAGCTCAGTTGGTAGAGCGTTCGACTGAAAATCGAAAGGTCACCGGATCGACGCCGGTCGGAGCCACCTTCCACGAAACCCCCCGGGATCCCCGGGGGGTTTCGTCGTTCCCACCCTCCGCCGCGCCTCCGCTGGAACCGCGGGGCACCCGCCGTAGGCTGAGTGCACCGCAGGGGACATGCAGGCCGAGAGGACACGACCGTGACCAGCCCGTCCGGGGCCGACCGCCCACGCACGAGGTTCTTCGAGCGCTTCACCGAGCCCTTCGCCGACCGGGCCCGGGAGCGGATCGAGCACGCCGAGGACAAGGTCCGCGACGCCATCCAGGCCGAGATCGACGCCGTCAGCGCCAGCGTGCGGGCCCGGGCCGTGCGCATCCGGCCCAGCGCCATCGCGTTCGGCGTGGCAGCCCTGCTCACCGTCTTCGGGCTGGCGCTGATCATCACCGCCGCGGTGCTCGGCCTCAACGAGGTGCTCGAGCCGTGGCTGTCGGCGCTCCTCGTCGGCGTGGTGCTGATCGGCCTCGCCGCCGGCGCCGCGGCCTGGGGCCGCAACCACCTGCCGAGCGGTCCCCCCGTGTCGATCATGCACGCGCCGCAGATCCAGCACCCCGCCGAGGAGCAGGTCCACCCCTGGGCCGACTGACCCGGCGCTGCTCGTGCACCCAGGACCGCAGGTCGGCGCCCTGTCGCGTCCGACCTGCACGACCAGCACACTGGGACCGCGAGTCGTCGGCTCACCGGCGCGCTCGCACGACCGCAGGGAGGCACCATGACAGGCCCATCGGCCGCACCCGACCCCTCGTCGGCGACCGAACGCACCATCGGTGGACTGCTGAGCGACCTGAGCGAGCAGATCTCGCGGCTGGTGAAGGCCGAGATCGAGCTGGCGAAGGCCGAGATCGCCGGGCGGGCCAAGCACGCCGGGGTCGGCGCCGGGCTGCTCGTGGCCGCGGGCGTCTTGGCCCTCTACGTGCTCGCCGCGGTGATCGCCACGGCGATCCTGGGCCTGGCCACGGTGATGCCGGCATGGCTCGCCGCCCTGATCGTCACGCTGGTGCTGATCCTCGTCACGGCCGTGCTGGGCGGCGTGGGGGCCAAGCAGGTGCAGCGCGCGAACCCGCCGCAGCCCACACGCGCCGCGGAGCAGGCACGCACCACGGTGGAAGCCCTCAAGGGTGCGATCTCAGGAGGGGACCACTGATGGACCGGTCGCAGGCTCACGGGACGGACGAGGCCACGTCCGGGGCGTCGGCGGGTCAGCCGTTCTCGACACCGCAGATGGTCGAGCTGGAGGCGGAGATCGCACGGACACGTGCGCAGCTGGTCGCGACGGTCGAAGAGCTGCAGGGTCGCCTGGACCCACGGGTCCAGGCCGGCCGGGCGGCGGACAAGGGTCGCAAGATCGTGCAGGACGCCTTCTCGGCCCAGGCCTCGCACGCCGATCGTCGGCGTGCGCTCACCGTGCTCGGCTCGGTCGCCGCGGTGGTCGGGCTCGTCGTCCTCACGGCGGTCCGACGCCGGCACTGACACGTCATCCGGGCCCTCTCGACACCGACACCGTCGGGGTCGGAGGGGTTGGGTCGGGGGTCGGGTCAGACGTCGGCGTCGCGCTGCTGCGGGACACCGTTGAGCAGGTCACGCACCTCGGCCTCGCGGTACCGGCGGTGTCCGCCGAGCGTGCGGATCGAGGTGAGCTTGCCGGACTTGGCCCAGCGGGTGACGGTCTTGGGGTCGACCCGGAACAGCGTCGCGACCTCCGAGGGGGTCAGGAGCGTCTCAGGCTCGGGGTGCTGTGCGGTCATGCTGTCTCCTGGCGAGGTCTGGCGGGGGTGCCGAGGTACGGGGTGAGCCGCGTGCCACGACGAGGTCTGGTGCGGGCGGAGCGAGCCGAGGTGACTCGCGAGGGAACGACCGCCACTCAGAGACACTCTGTCTCGAAACCGCGAACCGTCCGTGTCCTCTAGCATGACCGAAGCCGACACATGGCGCATTCCAGGACACGTTTCTGTTACGGAACTCACGCGAACCGCCGCAAGACGGTCAGAGCCACCCGCGGGTATCACCCCAGCGCAGGCGGCCACACCCGGGCAGACGACACCGCCGGAACCGCCGGGACAGCCATCGACGAGCGCGCGATACTGGGACCGGGGACGGCGAGCGCTCACACGGCGTGTCGCTCCCGCACCGGCGTGTCGGTCCCGATCCGGTCGACGTCGCGGAGGTCACGTGGACGCAAGTGGTCGGAATAGATGCCGACCATGTACCGTTGCCCCACGAAGAGACGAAACAGCACCCCGGGGCCGCACGTGTGACACGGAGCCGCCCCGCTTCCACGTTAGAGGGGGTCGATGCCATGGGGCGCGGCCGTCAGAAGGCTAAGCAGACGAAGGTGGCCCGGGAGCTGAAGTACTTCAGCCCGGACACCAACTACAGGGCTCTCGAGCAGGAGCTCTCGTCGCACGGCCACAACGATCTCGTGACAGACACCCGGCGTACCCCGGTGGTCGACACGAACGACGACGACGTGGACGACTGGGGGCGCTGGTCCGACGACGACCGCTAGGTCGCCGGGGCACCTGCGCACGCACCGCGGTCATCAGCCCGGCCGCGGGTCCGCACGTCACGCACTCCGCAGAAGCCTGGTCGAGCCATCCCGGTCCGACCAGGCTTCTGCGCTGCCCCGGGCAGGACGACGACGAGACGGCGGGTGCAGGGTCCTCGCCGCGACCCCGCACCCCACGCCGACTCAGACCCGGTAGGAACCCGTCAGCCGCACGGCACCGCCGTCGACACCCTTGGTGCCGGCCACGAACCCCGCCGTGCCGAGCACGTCGGTCGCCGGGTCCAGGTCACGCACGCGACCCAGCTCCCAGGCAGGCAGACCCAGCTCGGCCGCATGCGCCAGCACCCCGTCGAGCGCCTCGGGCGCCACGATCGCGACCATGCCGACACCCAGGTTCAACGTGCCCTCCAGGTCCGTCCACGGCACCTGACCGAGGCCCTGGACCAGCGAGAACACCGGCGGCAGCTGCCACCCCGACCGGTCGACGTCGGCCACCAGCCCACGCGGCAGCACCCGCGCGACGTTGGCCGCCAGGCCACCGCCGGTCACGTGGCTGAACGCGTGCACACCGGCGACCCCGGCCCGCTCCACGAGCGCGAGGCAGTCGCCCGCGTAGACACGCGTCGGCTCGAGCAGCTCCTCGCCGAGCGTGCGACCCAGCTCGTCCACGTGCCGGTCCAGCGACCAGCCGGCCACCTGCACCACCCGGCGCACCAGCGAGTACCCGTTGGAGTGCAGCCCGCTCGAGGCGAGCGCCACCAGCACGTCACCGGCACGGACCCGGTCCGGTCCGAGCAGCTCGTCCGCCTCGACGACACCCGTCGCCGCGCCGGCCACGTCGTACTCGTCGGGGCCCAGCAGGCCCGGGTGCTCGGCAGTCTCGCCGCCGACCAGCGCGGTCCCCGCCACCGAGCAAGCGGCCGCGATGCCACGCACCACGTCGGCGATCCGCTCCGGCACGACCTTGCCGCACGCGATGTAGTCCGTCATGAACAGAGGCTTGGCACCGACCACGACGATGTCGTCGACGACCATGCCGACCAGGTCGAACCCGATCGTGTCGTGCACGTCCATCGCCTGGGCGATCGCGACCTTCGTGCCGACACCGTCCGTCGAGCTCGCCAGCAGGGGCCGGCGGTACCGGGTCAGGGCGCTCGCGTCGAACAGACCCGCGAACCCACCGACGCCACCGAGCACCTGCGGGCCGTGCGTCGCGCGCACCGCGTCCTTCATCAGCTCGACGGCCTTGTCACCGGCCTCCGTGTCCACCCCGGCAGCCGCGTACGTCACGCCCTGCGGCGTCGGGGCGCTCACGGGTGGTCCAGCGCGGACGCGCCACCGGTCGAGGGGACGATCGACAGCAGGCCGTCCTCCGGGGCACCGAGCGGCAGCTCGCTCTGCTCCAGCAGGTGCTTGCCGAGACGGTCGGCGGGCGGAAGCTCGATGGGGTACCTCCCGGTGAAGCAGGCGGCGCACAGCTGGGCAGCGGGCTGCTCGGTGGCCTCGATCATGCCCTCGGTCGAGATGTAGCCGAGGGAGTCGGCGCCCAGCGACGCCGCGATCTCGTCCGGGCTGAGCCCGTTCGCGATCAGCTCGGCGCGCGAGGCGAAGTCGATGCCGTAGAAGCACGGCCACTTCACCGGGGGCGAGCTGATCCGCACGTGCACCTCGGCCGCACCGGCCTCCCGGAGCATCCGGATCAGCGCACGCTGGGTGTTGCCACGCACGATCGAGTCGTCGACGACCACGAGCCGCTTGCCGCGGATCACGTCGCGCAGCGGGTTCAGCTTGAGCCGGATGCCGAGCTGGCGCAGGGTCTGCGACGGCTGGATGAACGTGCGGCCCACGTAGGCGTTCTTGGTCAGGCCCTGCCCGAACGGGATGCCCGACTCGGTCGCGTACCCCACGGCCGCCGGGGTGCCCGACTCGGGCACGGGGATGACCAGGTCCGCCTCGACGGGGTGCTCGACGGCCAGCCGACGGCCCATGGCCACGCGCGCGGCATGCACCGAACGTCCGGCGATCGTCGTGTCGGGGCGCGCCAGGTACACGTACTCGAACACGCAGCCGGCGCGGTCGGCGGGGGCGAACCGGGTGCTGCGCAGACCGTCCGCGTCGATCGCGATGAACTCCCCCGGCTCGACCTCGCGGACGAACGAGGCCCCCACGATGTCCAGCGCGGGCGTCTCCGAGGCCACGACCCAGCCGCGTTCGAGCCGACCCAGCACCAGCGGGCGCACGCCCTGCGGGTCGCGAGCGGCATACAGCGTGTGCTCGTCCATGAACACCAGGCTGAAGGCCCCGCGCAGCCGCGGCAGCACCTCGAGGGCGGTCGCCTCCAGCGTGTGGTCCGGGTCGCCGGCCAGCAGCGCCGTGACCACCGCGGTGTCGGTGGTGTTGCCGCGCGCGAGCTCGCCGCGCCGCTGGCTGCCGTACCGCTCGGCGACCAGGTCGACGAGCTCGGCGGTGTTGGTCAGGTTCCCGTTGTGGCCCAGTGCGACCGTGCCCGAGGCCGTCGCGCCGAGCGTGGGCTGGGCGTTCTCCCAGGTGGAGCCGCCGGTCGTCGAGTAGCGCGCGTGCCCGATGGCGATGTGCCCCTGCAGGGCGTTGAGCGCGGTCTCGTCGAAGACCTGGGAGACCAGCCCCATGTCCTTGTACACCAGCAGCTGCTGACCGTTGGAGGTCGCGATGCCCGCGGACTCCTGGCCGCGGTGCTGCAGCGCGTAGAGCCCGAAGTAGGCCAGCTTGGCGACCTCTTCGCCCGGAGCCCAGACACCGAAGACGCCGCACGCGTCCTGGGGGCCCTTCTCACCGGGGAGGAGCTCGTGGTTCAGTCGTCCGTCTGCGCGGGGGGCCACACGACAATGGTTGCACACGGACCCCGGTCGACGGGGTCGCCGGTCAACCCCGGGACGCCCTCCGGACGCTGCGCCGGTCGGCCAGGACCGCCAGCAGGCCACCGACCATCACACCGACCACGGCCCCCGCGACACCGAGCACGGTGCGCACCGCACCCTGGCCGTCGAGGAACGGGAGAAAGCCCCCGCCGGTCGACACGATGGGGCTGTCGGCGCTCGTCGCCAGCGCCGCGAGCACACCGACGACCAGGCCGACCAGGCCGCCCGTGACGAGGAACGCACCGAACCTGGGGGCCCGACGCACCGTGGCCGGCTCGGCGACCTGTGCCAGCTCGTCCTCGGTCAGCGGCTCGGGCTCCGCGGCGGCCAGCGGCGCCGCGGTCGGCGCGACGGACTCCTCGGTCGGCGGCACAGGCGCAGCGGGCTCGTGCGGCGCAGGCGCGTCAGGCGTCGGAGCTGGGGTCTCGGGCACGCGCCGATCGTAGGTCAGGGGGCTGCCCGTCGCGTCCGCCGCTCCTGACGCGGTCAACCCCGGCGGCGTGCGGCCTGCAGCGGGAGCCAGTCGCTCAGGTCCGCGCGCGAGCCCGAGGCGTGCACCCGGCCCGCCTCCACCGCGTCCGCCCACGCCAGGTCGCCCGTGGTCAGCGCCAGCCACGTGGACGGGTCCATCTCGACCACGTTCGGCGGGGTGCCGCGTGTGTGTCGCGGGCCCTCGACCGCCTGCACCGCACCGTCCGGGGGCACCCTGACCTCGACGGCGTTGCCGGGGGCCACGTCCGCCAGCTCCTCGAGCGTGAACCGGACCGCGGCGCGTCGGGCGGCGACGGGCGCCCCCGCCGGGTCGGCCTGCCAGGTGGCGAGGGCTGCCCGGCCCTCCGCCGGGTCCGTGCGTCGACGTGCCATGCGCCCATCCTCCCCCAGGGCCCGGCCCGCACCGGTCGCCCCGGGGTCGGGGCGGCCGGGTCACCAGTGCGCGTTGCGCGCCAGCTCGAGGGCGATGTCCTGCCACCAGGCGCCGGCCGACGGGCCGCCGTTGCACGTGCCGTCGGACTCGCCGGGGGCCTTGACCCAGAGCAGTGCGTCCAGGTGGGTGGCGTCGTCGACGAGCACCGGTCGGTCGCCGAGCGCGCGTCCACGCGGGTTGCACCACTCGCCGTTCGACCCGTTGCCGTTGCGCGAGGTGTCGACCACGAACCCCTTGCCGCCGACGAGTGCGGAGACCTGCTCGCCGTACGCGCGGGTGTCGGCCGTCGTCTGGTAGTTCGACGTGTTCAGCGCGAAGCCGGCCGCGTACTCGAAGCCGATCTGGTTGAGCCGGGCGGCAGCCGTCGAGGCGGACAGCCAGCCGGAGTGCCCGGCATCGATGTAGACCCGTCCACCGGCCTGCGTGAGCACCCGGGCGGCGTACTGCAGGTAGCCGACCCGGTCGCCCTGGCCGTCGCAGTCACCCAGCTGGGCCAGGGCGTCCGGCTCCAGCACGACGATCGGCGACCCCTCGATCGCAGCAGCCACCTGGTCGACCCAGTGCGCGTACTCGCTGGTGGCGACCCCTCCGCCGGAGTAGTTGCCGCAGTCACGCCCGGGGATCGCGTAGATCACCAGCGTGCCGGTGGCCCCGGCTGCGACCGCCGCGGTCGTGTAGTCGTGCACTCCCTCGGCGGCCTCGGCCGTCGGCGCCCAGTCGCCGACCCAGCGGGCCTGCGGGGTCTGGGCGATCTTCGCGAGCAGCGTCTTGTCCTGCCCGGAGGCGGCCTGCCAGGCGGTGAACGCCTGCGAGGCGGGGTCGACGTACAGCGCTGCGGCCGGGGTGGGCGTCGGGGTCGGGGTGGCCGTGGGTGTCGGGGTGGGCGTCGGGGTGGGCGTGGGCGTCGCGGAAGGCGTCGGGGTCGGGGTCGTCGTCGCCCCGGTGCACGCGGTGCCGTTGAGGCGGAACGAGGTCGGCACCGAGTTGGCACCCGTCCACGTGCCCGTGAACCCGACCGACGTGCGGGCACCCGTGGCCAGCGAGCCGTTCCAGCCGAGGCTGGCGACCGAGACGTCGGCGCCGCTGGTGGTCGCGGTGCCGTTCCACAGCTGCTGGACCTTCTGGCCGTCGGCGAACGTCCACTGCAGCGTCCACGACGTCACCGGGTCGCCGAGGTTCGTCACCGCGACGTCGGCGCCGAACCCGCCCGGCCACTGGCTCGTCACGGTGTACGCCACCGAGCAGCCCGCAGCGGCCTGGGCACCGGAGGCCAGGCCGGTGAGCCCGGCGCCGAGCACGGCAGCGGTCGCCACCGCGGTGGCCAGAAGTCGGGACCTGCGCATCAGCTGTTCTCCTCCACCTGTGACGACGACGTCCTCAGGGAGGGAACCCGATGGTGGCTGCACATGTCGAGAGTAGGGGCGGGGCTGAAGCGTTTCGTCGGGTCGACGCACCCGAGCTCGCGCCCGTCCCGCGCGTTACTCGCCGACCTGACCGTCGACGTGCTCGCGCAGCAGGTCGGCGTGGCCGTTGTGCCGCGCGTACTCCTCGATCATGTGCGTGAGGATCCAGCGCAGGCTCGGCCCGGTGCCGTCCTCGAAACGCCGGCGGGCGATCTGGTCGAGCCCACCGGTGCGCAGCGCATCGGCGACGAGCGCGCGGGAACGATCCACCTCACGCTGCCAGAGCGCCCGCAGCTGGTCCGGGGTGTCCGCCGCGGCCGAGTGCCAGTCCCAGTCCGGGTCGGCCGCCCAGTCGACCGCGTCCCACGGCGCCTGCCGGGGCCGGTCGTGCAGCGCCCGCGAGAACCAGTCGGACTCGACGTAGGCCAGGTGCTTGAGCAGGCCGCCGAGCGTCATGCTGGTCGGCGCGAGCCTGGCGCCGAGCCCGGCGGCGTCCAGCCCCGCGGTCTTCCACGCCAGCGTCGCGCGCTGGTAGTCCAGGAAGCCGAGCAGCGTGGCCGTCTCGTCCCCGGTCAGCGGGGGTTCCGGCCGGCCATGCTCGTCGATCTCCACGGGTGCGCTCGTGGGGGTGCTGTCGTCCATCGCTGCGGGCAGCCTCTCGTCGGTCATGGTCGGTTCCTTCCTGCGTCCCGGAAGTCGCGGTGGAAGCCACGGGTGCGGCTGCGCACCGCGGCGCGATCCTGCGCCGCCAGCCGTGCGTCGGCGCGCCGGGCCTGGTGCGCGGCCTCGCGGGCCAGCCGGTGCCAGCTCTCGAGCCGACGGGCCGAGAGCTCACCGCTCTCGACGGCCTCCGCCACGGCGCAGCCGGGCTCCCCCGCGTGCCGGCAGTCGGCGAACCGGCACCCCCGCGCCAGGTCGGCCACGTCGGCGAACGCCTCGTCGAGCGCGTCCGGGTCGGCCACCAGGCCGACGCCCCGCACCCCGGGCGTGTCGATCAGCAGCGCCCCGCCCTGCAGTGGCACCAGCTCACGGTGCGTGGTGGTGTGCCGCCCGCGGCCATCGGCGCGGCGTTCACCGGTGCCCATCACCTCGCGGCCCGCGAGCGCGTTGACGAGCGTCGACTTGCCGGCGCCGGACGGCCCGACCACGACGAAGGTGCGCCCGGGCTCCAGCAGCGCACGCACCCCGTCGAGCCCCGTCCCGTCCGTCGCGGACACCGTGTGCACGTCGACGCCCGGTGCGGAACCGGCGACATCGGCGGCCATGCCCGCCGGGTCGGGCACCAGGTCGGCCTTGGTGAGCACCACCACGGGCAGCGCACCCGAGCGCCAGGCGAGGGTCAGCAGCCGCTCGACCCGACCGAGCGCGGGCTCCGGGTCGAGGTGCTCCACGACGAGCACCACGTCGATGTTCGCGGCGAGCACCTGCACGGCCGAGGTGCTCCCGGCGCTGTCCCGCACGAGCGCGCTGCGGCGCGGCAACAGCTCGCGGACACGCAACGTACCGCTCGACGCGGACGCGGGGTCGGCGGTGGCGTCGGCGTCCTCCTCGACCAGCAGGAGATCCCCGACCGTGGGCACCAGTCGATCCCCGTCGGCGTCGGCGACGAGCCCGTCCCGGTCCAGCACCGCCCGTCTGGCGACGGCCTCCAGGTCGTGCTCGGGCAGCACGAGGAGCGCGCCCCTCTCGGCACGCGCCACGCGCACGACCTGCCCGGTCGACCCCGTCCTCGTCATGGCATCGACGGTAGGTCGCCGTACGGTGCGCGTTCCACGGGAATTCCTGCTGCGGGGCGACGGGCTGCGGTCAGGCGACCCGCGGGTTAGCCTCCCGCATGACCTCCAGCCCCATGCCGCGCGTCGTCCGTCACCGCCGGATCGAGGCGTCCGCACCGGACGTCTGGGCCGTGCTGGGCACCTTGACCAGGCACGATGCGCTCGTCCCGTGGACGCGCGTCGACGCCCCCGACCGTGAGCTGCAGGTCGGGGACCGGGTCACCGCCGTGACCGCCGAGGTGGTCGTGGACCGCATGGTGGTCACCGCCGTCCGCCGCCGCGGCGAGGACCCGGACGCCGACGACTGGGCCCGGTGGGCCACGCTGCACAAGGAGGGCCCGGTGCTCGTCGGCGACGCGCACCTCGTGGTCCGTGCCCGCGGCCGGCACGCCTGCGAGGTGCTGTGGGCCGAGGACGTGCACACCACGGTGGCGGGCGCGGCACTCGAACCGGTCGTCGACGTCGCCCTGGCCGTGATGAGCGACGTCGCGCTCGCCCGGCTGGACGCGGTGGTCACCGGGCCCTGAGCACGCCCGTCAGCCGAAGTAGCGCGGCAGCGTGGCGGTCCACGCCGCGCGGGCCTCGTCGAGACCGAGCGTGAACAGGCCACGCACCTCGACCGCGGGGCCGTGCACGTGGTCGACGTCCGCCACGGGTGCACCGGCACCGGGGCTGCACGACTCGGCCGTCTGGCCCAGGCGCACCACCGGCACGCCGCGAGCGGTGCACAGGTCGGCGAACCGGACCTCCTCCGACCGCGGGACAGCCACCAGCACACGGCCCGTCGACTCCGAGAACAGCGCCTCGAACGGGGTCACGTCGTCGCGCGCGCAGATCGGCTCGAGGTCCACCTGCACGCCGACGCCGAACCGCAGCGAGGACTCGACGAGCGCCTGCGCCAGACCACCCTCGGACAGGTCGTGCGCGGCGTCGACCAGGTCGTCACGTGAGGCGTGCGCCAGCACGGCGGCCAGGCGGCGCTCGGCTGCCAGGTCGACGACCGGGGCGGTCCCGCCCAGGTGGTCGTGCACCACGTCGGCCCACGCGGAGCCGTCGAGCTCGCCGCGCGTGGTGCCGAGCAGGTAGACGGCCTGGCCCGGGGTGGTCCAGCCGGACGGGGTGGCGTCGGCGACGTCGTCGAGCACGCCGAGCACACCCACGACGGGCGTGGGGTGGATGGCCGAGTCGATCTTGCCGGGCTCACCGGTGCCGTTGTAGAGCGAGACGTTGCCGCCGGTGACGGGCACCTCGAGCACCTGGCACGCGTCGGCCAGGCCACGGATGGCCTCGACGAGCTGCCACATCGAGTCGGGGTGCTCGGGGCTGCCGAAGTTCAGGCAGTCGGTCACGGCGAGCGGGCGCGCGCCGGTGGTCGCCACGTTGCGGTACGCCTCGGCCAGCGCCAGCTGGGCACCCGTGTACGGGTCGAGCTTGCTGTAGCGGCCGTTCGCGTCCGTGGCGAGGGCGACGCCCAGGCCGGTCTCCTCGTCGACGCGGACCACACCGGAGTCGTCCGGCTGCGCGAGGGCGGTGTTGCCCTGCACGAACCGGTCGTACTGGTCGACGACCCACGACTTGTCGGCCAGGTTCGGGCTCGCCAGCAGCCGCAGCACCGTGGCGCGCAGCTCCTCGGGGGTCGACGGGCGGGCGAACCGCGCCGCACCCTCAGGGCCGCTGATCGTGTCGGCGTTGAGCGCGTCCTGCCACGCCGGGCGCGCGTACGGGCGGTCGTACACCGGGCCGTCGTGCGCGACCGAGCGCGGCTCGACGTCCACGATGCGCTCACCGTGGTGGTCGATGGTCAGGCGGCCCGTGCCGGTGACCTCGCCGATCACCGCCGTCTCGACGTCCCACTTGCCGGTGATGGCAAGGAACGCCTCGAGCTTGTCGGGCGTGACGACCGCCATCATGCGCTCCTGCGACTCCGACATGAGGATCTCGCCGGCGGTCAGGGTGGGGTCGCGCAGCAGCACGTTCTCCAGGTCGACGTGCATGCCGCCGTCACCGTTGGAGGCGAGCTCGCTCGTCGCGCACGAGATGCCGGCGGCGCCCAGGTCCTGGATGCCCTCGACGACCTGGGCCGCGTACAGCTCCAGGCAGCACTCGATGAGCACCTTCTCCATGAACGGGTCGCCGACCTGCACCGACGGGCGCTTGGACGGCTTGGTGTCGTCGAAGGTCTCCGAGGCGAGGATCGAGGCCCCGCCGATGCCGTCGCCACCGGTGCGAGCACCGAACAGGACGATCTTGTTGCCGGTGCCCGAGGCGTTGGCCAGGTGGATGTCCTCGTGCCGCAGCACGCCGAGGCACAGCGCGTTGACCAGCGGGTTGCCCTGGTAGGAGGCGTCGAAGACCAGCTCGCCGCCGATGTTCGGCAGGCCGAGGGAGTTGCCGTAACCGCCGACACCGGCGACCACGCCGTGGACCACGCGGGCCGTGTCGGGGTGGTCGACCGCACCGAAGCGCAGCTGGTCCATCACGGCGACCGGGCGGGCACCCATCGAGATGATGTCGCGGACGATGCCGCCGACGCCGGTCGCGGCGCCCTGGTACGGCTCGACGTACGACGGGTGGTTGTGCGACTCGACCTTGAAGGTCACCGCCCAGCCGTCACCGATGTCGACGACACCCGCGTTCTCGCCGATGCCGACGAGCAGGTGCTCCTTCATGGCCGGCGTGGTCTTGTCGCCGAACTGACGCAGGTGGTTCTTGCTCGACTTGTACGAGCAGTGCTCGGACCACATGACCGAGTACATGGCCAGCTCGGCGGCCGTGGGGCGCCGCCCCAGCAGGTCACGGATGCGCTGGTACTCGTCCGGCTTGAGCCCGAGCTCGGCGAACGGCTGCTCGAGGTCGGGCGTCGCGGCGGCGTGCTCGACGGTGTCGGCGGTGTGGGCGGGGCGCGGGGCTGCGGTGGTCATCGGTTCCCTCGGTGGTGGCCCGGACGGCGGCGACCTGCGGTCGGCGGCACGTCCGCACCTGGCGTCGACAGACGGGGATCAGGTTACCGGCGCCGCGGGGCACCCGTGGCAGGTGACCGACCTGCGGCCCGTCGCCGCCGCTCGGCTACCGTCAGCACATGCGGCGGCACGAAGCAGGTCCGGGCCTGATCGGTGAGCCCGCGGGTCGGCGCGCACGCCGCGCCGGGGCACCTCGCGTCGCGCTCCTCACGGTCGCACTGCTGTCGAGCCTTGCCGCCTGCACCGCCACCGAGGCACCTCCTTCGCCGACCGTGGCGGCCCCGAGCACCTCGACGGCGACACCGGCAGCCGACGTCACCCTCGTCTCCGGCGATCTCACCCTGACCATGCAGCTGCACACAGGGACGGCCGTGGGGACGACCCCCGGCGAGGACGGCTCGGCGCAGGCCACGCTGGAACGCGTCGTCCCCGCCGCCGAGGACACTGCGGCCAGCAAGGCCACCGAGCCCCAGGAGGACAGCCCCCTGGTGACGCTCCAGCCCCCGCAGGGCACCACGGCCACGGTGCTCTCCGACCGCTCGGCGACGTTCACCGACGCCTCCGGCGCGCTCGTCGGGGCACTGGGCGCTCCGACCGGTCCGTACGGCGCAGCACTCGTGGCACGGAAGGACGGCGCGATCGACGTCGTCGCGCCGTCCGACCTGGACGAGCCCGTCGGTCTGTGGCTGGCGTCCGCGGCCCTGCTCGACGCGCAGTGGGGTGAGCAGGAGGGCGGCCGGTCGCTGTCGGTGACCCCGACCGCCTGGACCCGCGCCGGCAGCCTCGCCGCCCAGGAGCTCACCTGGGCCCAGCTGGTCGCGCGGGAACCCGAGGCGGACTCCCCCACGATGCACGACCAGCTCCTGTGCCACATGCTCGGCGCCCCCACCAAGGACACCTGGAACCTCGAGCCGTGGCGCCCGGAGGTCGACCTGGTGACGCTGGTGGCCACCAAGTGCAACCCGACGGAGACCGACGCCGGCTGATCGCGTCCACGGCGCCTCACCTGCACCACGACTCGATGAGAACGCACACATCTTCGGTCCGTTTTGGGCCGTTCTGACCGTTTCTTGGCCTAGGCTGCCCCCGACCTCGCCGCCGCTGCGACAGGTCGTCCCCCGCGTCGCCGTCGCCGAGAAGAGGTCCCATGAGCCGCCGTGCTCTCGCCGCCGCCACCCTCACCGCAGCCGTCGTGCTGACGGGCGCGACGAGCGCCAGCGCCGGGGGCTCCGACGACCCGACGCCGTACACGGTCGGGACCACCGCCCTCGAGCTGCCCGCGGGCGACACGTTCGGCGAGCACGACCACGTGAACGTCACCTACACGACCGCGCTCGGCACGGGATCCGCGCACCTGCACACGGGGATCGCCGGGTCGCCCGGGTCCGACGTCATCGGCGAGGCCCAGGTCAGCTGGTCGCGCGTGGGCGTACCCGCCGGGGCGTGCATCACCTGGGTGCAGGTCAGCGACTTCAACGAGCACTTCGGCGAGGGCGGCCAGGCGCCGGTGTGCACGAGCACCCCGACCCGACCGGTCACGCCGCCGACGCCCGTGACACCGCCGACCAGCCCGGCCGTCCCCGCACCGTCCGCCACCCCGACTCCGTCGTCGAGCCCCACGAGCCACCCGAGCGAGGCGCCCACCGCCTCTCCCTCGGCGACGCCGGTGACCGAGGTCCTGCCCTCGCCCGGGGCGACGACCGCACCCACCGCGTCACCGTCCGCCTCCAGCAGCCCGTCTGCGGTGGCGGCCACCCCGACGGCCACACCCGTCACGGAGGTGCTCGCGGCGCCCACCGGGCAGCAGGAGGTCGTCACGGAGGTCCTCGCCGCACCCGGTGGGAGCAACCTGGCCTCGACCGGGGCCGACGGTGCAGCCCGTGTGACGGCGCTCGCCGTGCTGCTGCTGGGGGCCGGCGCGGGGGCCCTGCTGCTGCGCCGCCGCGCACGGGCCGCGCGCCGGGGCTGACCCGGCGCGCACCGGCCACCGACCATCGCCTCACCGACGGGGCCCACCGGCCTGTCGGGTGCGACTCCCCACCGCGGGCGATGGTCACACGCCGGTGCCCCGCCTGCCGGGCTGACCGGCCGACAGGCGGGGGGCTGGGGCGCCTCGGCTCAGCGGCGCACGTGCTTCTCGGGGACCGGGGCGTCACCGGAGGCACGCTGGGCCTTGAACCAGGCGCGCGCCTCGTCCTGACGGACGGCCTCGGCACCTGAGGCGATGGGTGCCCGCAGGTGCGCCTGCTCGTACCCGAACGCGTCGACCAGCTCCTGCGCGTGGGGGCGCAGCCGGGCCAGCAGACGGTCGATGTACGAGGTCACGGTGCGCGCCCGCCCCGCGGACAGCCGCCCGTTGACCAGGTACCAGGACAGGTGCCGCTCGATGACGGTCAACCCGAACAGGTCACGCAGCCAGGTGACGACCTGCCGCGTGCCGGGGTCGTCGATCCGGGTGAGCGCCGCGGTGAACGACTCCCACTGCACGAGCTCGGCGTGCGCCTGCGCGGCCTCGACGAGCTGGTGCTGGTACTGGTTGAACAGCGCCGCGGCCTGCGTGGGCGAGGCCTTCTGCGCGGGCCGCAGACCCCCGGCGATCTCGGCGATCATCGTCTCGACACGGTCGGCGAGCAGCTCGCGCTGGGTGGCCGTGTCGCGCAGGTGCCCGACCGACCGACGGGGGTCACCCACGTCGGTGATGGTCTGCAGCGCCCGGACCAGCGGGGTGCGGTACCGGGCGGCGTCGGCGGCCCGCTCGGCGACGAGCCGGGCGACCTTCACGGCGTCCAGGTGCCGCATGTCCTTGGCGTAGTCGGCGAGCAGGCGCTTGCCGACCAGCTGCAGCAGCACGGTGTTGTCGCCCTCGAACGTGACGAACACGTCGAGGTCGGCACGCAGGCCGGTGAGCCGGTTCTCGGCCAGGAACCCTGCCCCGCCGCACGCCTCGCGGGCGGTCTGCAGGGTGCGCAGCGCCTGCCAGGTCGAGGATGCCTTGAGCGCGGCCGCCATCGTCTCGAGGTCCTCGCGCGTCTCCTCGGTGTCGTTGCGGCCGGAGAACACGTCGTCGAACAGGGCCAGCAGGTCCTCGTGCGCGAACCCGGAGGCGTACGCCTCGGCGACCAGCGGCAGCAGACGACGCTGGTGCTCGGCGTAGTCGAGCAGCACGGTCTCCTCGCCGGTGGCGCCCTGGAACTGGCGGCGCTGGTTGGCGTACGTGACGGCGATGGTCAGACCGATGCGTGCCGCGCCGACGGCCGCACCGTCGAGCGAGACCCGTCCCTGCACCAGCGTGCCGAGCATGGTGAAGAACCGGCGGCCGGGGCTGGCGATGGGCGAGGTGTACGTGCCGTCGGCGGCGACGTCGCCGTACCGGTTGAGCAGGTTCGTGCGGGGCACGCGCACACCGGTGAAGTGCAGGCGGCCGTTGTCGATGCCGTTGAGGCCACCCTTGAGCCCGTCGTCCTCGCCGCCGATGCCGGGCAGGAACGCGCCGTCGGCGTCCTTGAGCGGCACGTAGAGCGCGTGCACGCCGTGGTTGACCGGGCTCTCGCCGGGCGCGGCGGTGATGAGCTGGGCGAACACGACGGCGGCGGTGCCGTGCAGCGCGGCGTTGCCGAGGTAGTCCTTCCACGCGGCACGGAAGGGGGTGTCGATGACGAACTCCTGCGTGGCGGGGTCGTACGTGGCGGTGGTGCCGATCGCGGCGACGTCGGAGCCGTGGCCGGTCTCGGTCATCGCGAAGGCACCGGGGACCTCGAGCGAGAGAGCGCCGGCGAGGAACTCGTCGTGGTTGCGCTCGGTGCCCAGGTGCAGGATCGCCGAGGCGAACAGGCCCCACTGCACGCCGGACTTGATCTGCACGGACGGGTCGGCGGAGACGAGCTCCTCGAACCGGGACAGCGAGCCGCCGTGGTCGTCCTCACCGCCGAACCGAGCCGGGAACGCGCGGTTCATGCTGCCGGTCGCCGCCAGGGCGCGCAGCTGCGTGAGCACGCGCTCACGGTGCTCGGTCATCGACAGGCCGTTGACCTGGTGGAACTGCGGGTCGGCCATGAGCGCCCGGGCGGAGCGACGCAGCTCGGGGTAGTGGCCGAGCAGCACCTCCTGCAGGTGGGCGACGTCGACGCGGGCGGCGGCGTCGAGGCGGGGGTCGCCGGGCTCGACGGCGGTGCCGTGCGACCTGGTGGTGCGGTCGGGGCGGGGTGTGGTGGTGGTCATCGGATCTCCTCGTTGAGCGTGACCGTGGGGTGGGGGTGTGCGGTGCTGCTACGGGTCGGGCAGTGCAAGGGGTGCCGGGGTCGGGTCGGCGGCGGGCGTGCGGCCGCGGGCGAGCAGGCCGACCGGGCCGGCCCACAGCCAGGCGGCGACCTGCGCGGTCAAGGTCTGGCGGTCGGGCACGCCGGGCTCGTCACGGTGCGCCATCCACCACTCGCCCGAGCCGCGCACGAACCCGACGGCCCCGGCGGCCCACGGCTCGGCGAGCTGCAGGGCGAGGCGCTCGTCGGGGGTGCCGTCGTCGGAGGCGCCGTGCTCCTCGGCCATGGCGCGGGCGAACGGCGCGGCCACGAGTGCGGTGACCGAGTCGAGGAAGTGCCCGAGCGGTCCGCCGGACTCCACGGACCCGTCGCGGGTGACGAACGCGTACACGTGGGGGGACGACTCGATCATCTCCAGGTACACGGCGACCATGGCCCGCAGCCCGTCGCGCGGCGTGGGTGCGACGCGGAGCACGCCTTCGAGGGCGCCCTGGATCTGCAGCACGACGGCTTCGGCGACGGCGATCTGCAGCCCGGTCTTGTCGGCGAAGTACCGGTAGACGATCGACTTGGAGGTGCCGGCGGCGGCGGCGATCTCCTCCATGGAGACGTCGGGGCCGCGGTGGTGGACGGTCTTGCGGGCGATGCGGACGAGCTCGGCGCGGCGGGCCTCGCGGTGGTCGACCCAGCGGGTCGAGCGGCCGTCGGGCAGCTCGGGGTGCGCGGGCGTGGGGGTGCCCGTCGGCGTCCGGCTCGTCATCATCGACGAGCCCGGTGTGATGTGGCTCACGGAACCGAAGGTATCAGGTACTGTGGGTTTCGGACACCAAGCCGGGACTTTCGGCCCTCGACACCAGCGGGTGACAGGCCGCACGATCGCCCGGCGCGCGACATCACGACGACGTGAGAGGAACGCACCATGGCCAGCTCGACCGAGGGCCCCGCCTCCGGCACGAACCGGAGCACGACCCAGGGCACGACCCCGGCACCGTCCGGGACCACACGCCACGCGTACGTGCTCGGCGGCAACCGCATCCCGTTCGCCCGCGCCGGCGGCCCCTACGCGCACGCCTCCAACCAGGACATGCTCACCGCCGCGCTCGACGGCCTCGTCGCCCGGTACGGCCTGCAGGGCGAGCTGATCGGCGAGGTCGCCGCGGGTGCCGTGCTCAAGCACAGCCGCGACTTCAACCTCACCCGCGAGGCCGTGCTCGGCTCGGCGCTGTCCGCCGCGACCCCCGCCTACGACGTGCAGCAGGCCTGCGCGACCGGGCTCGAGACCGTCGTGTCGTTGAGCAACAAGATCCGCCTCGGACAGCTCGACTCGGCGATCGCCGGCGGCGTGGACACCACCTCCGACGCCCCCATCGCCGTCAGCGACCGCCTGCGCCGCGCGCTGCTCGACCTGTCCCGCGCCAAGACCGCCGGGCAGAAGCTCGCCGCCGCCGCGAAGATCCGCCCCAAGGACCTCGCCCCGTCCACCCCGCGCACCTCCGAACCGCGCACCGGGCTGTCGATGGGTGAGCACCAGGCGATCACCACCGCCCAGTGGGGCATCACGCGTGAGGCGCAGGACCAGCTCGCACTGGCCAGCCACCTCAAGCTCGCCGCCGCGTGGGACGCCGGGTTCTTCGACGAGCTCGTCACCCCGTACCGCGGCCTGACCCGCGACCAGAACCTGCGCGCCGACTCCTCCCTGGAGAAGCTGGCCGCCCTCAAGCCCACGTTCGGGCTCACGCTGGGCGCCCCCGCCACCATGACGGCCGGCAACTCCACGCCACTGACCGACGGCGCCTCCACCGTGCTGCTCGGCTCGCAGGAATGGGCCGACGCGCACGACCTGACACCGCTGGCTGCCGTGCTCGACGCCGAGGCCGCCGCCGTCGACTTCGTGCACGGCGACGACGGGCTGCTCATGGCGCCCGTGTTCGCCGTCCCGCGGCTGCTCGCGCGGAACGGGCTGACGCTCGACGACCTCGAGCTCATCGAGATCCACGAGGCGTTCGCCTCGACCGTGCTGTGCGCCCTGGCCGCGTGGGAGTCCGACGACTTCGGCCGCGAGCGCCTCGGCCTGGACGGCGCGTTCGGGAAGGTCGACCAGGACCGGCTCAACGTGCACGGCTCGTCGCTGGCCGCCGGGCACCCGTTCGCCGCGACCGGCGGGCGCATCATCGCGACGGTCTCCGCCGAGCTGCACCGCCGCCGGGTGGTCCGGCTGGCTGCCGGGGACGACCGACCGCTGCGGGCGCTGGTGTCCATCTGCGCCGCCGGCGGCCTGGGCTTGACCGCGCTGCTGGAGGCGGCGTGAGCACCGCCGGACCTTCCCCGAGCACAGCCCGACGCGCGAGCGGAGCCGAGATGAGCGACACGTACCTGCGACTGGTGAACAGCGGCGTCACCGCGAAGATCGCCAAGCAGCTCGGGCTGCCCCGACCCGCACCCCTGCGCCGGTACTCCGCAGGGAGCCCACTGGTCGACGGCCCAGTGCTGGTGCTCGGCACCGGCAAGGACACCGACGCGATCGCCGGTCTGCTGTCCGCACCGGCGGCCGACTTCGGCTGGGACCTCGACGTGCACCGCCACGCCACGCCCGACACCCGCTGGGCGGCCGTGGTGCTGGTGCTCAGCGAGGTCGTGCACCCCGACGACCTCACCGCCCCCGTGCTCGAGGCCGCCTCCGTGCTGCGCGGCCTGCGCAGCGGCGCGCGTGTCGTGACGATCTCCCGGCCCGCCGG
This sequence comes from Cellulomonas soli, assembly GCF_052036975.1. Taxonomy (GTDB): domain Bacteria; phylum Actinomycetota; class Actinomycetes; order Actinomycetales; family Cellulomonadaceae; genus Cellulomonas; species Cellulomonas soli_A. Next base: position 147,270 of record NZ_JBQIAR010000002.1, on the reverse strand, counting down.
TGACGACGACGCCCCCGCGATGTCCGCCGCCCGGCAGGGCGTCGACGGGTTCCTGCGGTCGTTGGCCAAGGAGCTGCGCGGCGGGGCGACCGGCAACGGCGTGGTCGTCGCCGACGGCGTACCGGTCACCGCCCCCGCGGCCGTCGGTGCGTTGCGGTTCTTCCTCTCGACGCGCTCGGCGTTCGTCGACGGGCAGCTGCTGACGGTCGACTCCGAGGCGGGGTCGCTGCCGGACGACTGGGAGCGACCGCTAGCCGGACGCGTCGCCGTCGTCACGGGTGCCGCGCGCGGCATCGGCGCGGCGATCGCCGACGTGCTCGCGCGCGACGGCGCCACCGTCGTGGCCGTCGACGTCCCCGCCGCCGGGGAGCAGCTGGCCGCCGTGGCCAACCGGGTGCGCGGCACCGCGCTGCAGGTCGACGTCACCGCCGAGGACGCCGGCCGACGCATCCTCGACCACGCCCTGGCCCGGCACGGACGGCTCGACATCGTGGTGCACAACGCCGGGATCACCCGCGACAAGCTGCTGGCCAACATGAAGCCCGACCAGTGGGGCTCGGTGCTGGCCGTCAACATCGCCGCCCAGCTGCGCATCAACGAGACGCTGCTGACCTCGGGCGACTTCACCGACGCCCCGCGGATCGTCTCGCTCGCCTCGACGTCCGGCATCGCCGGCAACCGCGGGCAGACCAACTACGCCACGTCCAAGGGCGGGGTCATCGGTATGGTGCGCGCCACGGCGCCGCTGCTCGCCCCGTTCGGCGGCACCGCCAACGCCGTCGCCCCCGGGTTCATCGAGACGGAGATGACCGCCCGGATCCCCGCGCTCACCCGGCAGGTCGCCCGGCGGCTCAACTCGCTGCAGCAGGGCGGGCAGCCGGTGGACGTCGCCGAGACAGTCGCGTTCCTCGCCTCACCGCAGGCCGGCGGGATCGTCGGGCGGGTGCTGCGGGTGTGCGGGCAGAACATGGTCGGTCAGTGACCGCCGACCTCGACCTGCCCGTCGGGACGCCCGGTCACGCACCGGTCGTCGTCGAGCTGCCCGGCGTCCCGGGCCTCGGCGGCACCTACGCGCGCGGGCTCGCGACGGGCGGTCGGTTGGCCCTCGCCCGACGGACCGGCTCCGCGCCCACCACGCTGGCGGACGTGCGGTACGTCGCCCGCGGGGTGCGCGCCGACGCCGACCACCTCACCGCGTACCAGCACCTGCTCGGCGAGTCGGGCAGCGACGCCCTGCCCGCCGGGTTCGTGCACGTGCTCGCGTTCCCCGTCGCCATCGCCCTCATGGCCCGCACCGACTTCCCGCTGCCGCTGCTCGGCGTGGTGCACCTGAGCAACCGCATCGAGCAGCACCGCCCGCTGCTGCTCGGCGAGACGTTCGACCTGCACGCCCACGCCGAAGGCCTCCGGCCGCACCGGGCGGGCACGCAGGTCGACCTGGTCACCGAGGCGCACGCCGACGGCGCCGTCGTCTGGCGGGGCGTGTCGACCTACCTGGCCAAGGGCGTCCGCCTCGCCGGGCGCGCCCCCGACGAGCCGCCCCGCGAGCCGTTCGAGCCACCCGTGCCGACCGGGCAGTGGCGGCTCGACGGCGACACCGGCCTGCGGTACGCCGCCGTGTCCGGGGACGTGAACCCGATCCACACCTCGACGCTCGGCGCCAAGGCCCTCGGGTTCCCGCGCCGGATCGCGCACGGCATGTACACCGCCGCCCGCGCCCTCGCCGACATCGGCGCCGCCCGCGGGGACGCGTTCGTGTGGACCGTCACCTTCGACAAGCCCGTGCTGCTGCCCGGCACCATCGCCGTACGGGTCGCCCGCGAGGGCGACGGGTTCACGTTCGTGGGGTGGCACCCCCGGAGCGGGAAGCCGCACTTGCGGGGGGCCGTGACGCCGCGCCGAGAGTAGCGCCGGTCGCCTGACTGGCGCCCGACCTCGTCTCCACGCGCCTGGTCAGGCCGCGCCCAGGCCCTGCTCGAGCCGCGCGAGCAACCCGTCGCGCACCGCCGGCCACTCCTCAGTCAGGATCGACAGGTACACCGAGTCGCTGCGGGTGCCGTCGGGCCGCAGCCGGTGGCTGCGCAGCACTCCCTCGCGCACAGCCCCGAGCCGTTCGATCGCGGCGACGGAGCGGGTGTTGAGCACGTCAGCGCGGAACGCGACGCGCACCAGGCCGAGGTCCTCGAACGCGTGCCGCAGCAGCAGGTACTTGCAGGCGGGGTTGTTCGTGGTGCCCCACCACACGGGTGCGTAGAACGTGTTGCCGATCTCGACGCGACCGATGTGCTCGTCGAGGTCGTAGTAGGAGGTGCTGCCGCGCAGCGCGCCGGTTTCCACGTCGAGCACCGCGAAGCTCAGGCGTCCGGGCTGGGCCACGGCGGCCGTGATCCAGTCGCGCATCGCGTCGACGCCGTGCGGGGTCGGGGTGGTCATCCCGGCCCAGATCCGGTCGTCGACGAAGGCGGCCAGGTCGGCGGCGTGCAACTCGTCAAGCGGGACCAGCCGGGTCCCGTACCCCTCGAGCGTCAGGTCGTGCAGCATGCGGTCGATCCTGTCAGGCGTCCGACCTGCGGTTTCGTGTGCGTCCGACGACAATGCGACCGAGCAGCCCGACGGCCACGACGCCCACACCGGCCAGGACCACGGCCGGCGGCAAGGATGCGACGAGCCCCAGGCAGCCGACCAGCCCGAGCACCTGCAGCGCGCGCGGGGTGGTGCGGTCGGTGCCGGTCTGGGTGAGGGCGGCGGCGTTCGCGACGGCGTAGTAGACGAGCACCCCGAACGAGGAGAAGCCGAGCACGCCGGTCAGGTCGACGGTGAGCACGAGCGCCACGACGACCAGCCCGAGGGCGACCTCCGCGCGCGCGGGGACCGAGTGCCGGGCGTCGACCGCCGTCAGCGCGGCGGGCAGGTCGCCGCCGCGGGCCATCGCCAGGGCGGTGCGCCCGAGGCCGGCGAGCAGCGCGAGCAACGCCCCGAGTGAAGCGGCGACGGCCGCGACCCGCACGAACGGCACGAGGGCGGGTGCGGTCTGCTCGGCGACGTCGACCAAAGGCACCACGGACGCGGCGAGCCCGTCGGGACCCAGGACGGCGAGCGCGGTCACGGCCACCAGCGCGTAGATGACGACGGCCCCGGCCAGGCTGGCGGCCACGGCGCGCGGGATCGTGCGGCGCGGGTCGCGGACCTCCTCACCGAGCGAGGCGACGCGGGCGTACCCGGCGAACGCGAAGAACAGCAGCGCGGCGGCCTGGGCGATGCCGATGAGGCCGGCGTCGGTGGACGTGCCGAGTTCGAGCCGTCCGGCGTCCGCCCCCCGCCCCCCGGCGACGACCAGCGCGCCCAGCACCAGGAGCACCCCGACGAGCAGCACCCGGGCGACCGCGACCGTGCGGGTCACGCCGCGCAGGTTCACCGCGACGAGCAGCACGACGACCGCTGCGGCGACCGGGCGCTGCCACGCTGCCGGCACCAGTACGAGGGAGACGGTCGTGGCCATCACCGCGCACGAGGCGACCTTGCCGGTGACGAAACCCCAGCCGGCCACGAAGCCCCACACCGGTCCGAGCCGCTCGCGGCCGAACGTGTACGCGCCGCCGGACGTCGGGTACGCGGCGGCGAGCTGCGCGGTGGACATGGCGTTGGCGTACGCGACGACCGCGGTGAGGACGAGCGCGAGCAGCAGTCCGGTGCCCGCCGCGCGGGCGGCAGGCGCGAACACCACGAACACGCCCGCGCCGAGCATCGAGGACAGACCGATGACGATCGCGTCGGCTAGGCCGAGGCGCCGGACGAGGGCACCCCCCGGCGGCGTGGCTGGGGCGTCAGGCGGTGGGGCTGAGCCGCCCGGCCGGGAGGCCGAGCCGTCCGGCGGTGCAGCGCTCATCACTGGATCCAAGCACCGGTGGGGCCGCCGCGGGCGACCGGCGGAGGTCGGCTCGGTGACCATCCGGTGTTCGCCGACGCGTGACCCGCGCCGACGTCGGCCGCGGCCGACGCGCTCAGTCGTCGAGCGCGGGCCCGCACACCGCCGCGGCCGTGGCGGCCAGGTGGTCCAGCCCGCGGACCTCGACCAGCGGCCGGGTGTCGTCGACGACCGTCCAGCAGCCGTCCACGACCTCGTAGTCCGCGCGGGTGCCGTGCGCCAGGTACGAGGTCAGCGCGGCGATGAGCCGGTCCACGTACTCGCTGGTGCTGCCGACGCCGACGGACGCCCGGATGGCGCCCTCGGACGCGCCGAGCCGAGCCAGCAGCGGGTGCGCGCAGAACCGTCCGTCGCGCACCCCGATGCCGTGCTCGGCCGACAGGTACGCCGCAACCAGGCCCGGGTTGTGGCCCGCGACCGTGAACGTCACGACGCCGACCGGGTCGGTGGAGTCCGTCCAGATCCGCACGACGTCGACGCCGTCGATCGCGTCCAGGCCCTCGACGAGCCGGGTGCGCAATGCCTGCTCGTGCTCCTCGAGTGCACCTGCGGGCAACGACGCGAGCGTCTCGCAGGCCTGCGCCAGGGCGATCGCGCCGAGCACGTTGGGTGACCCGGCCTCATGGCGGGCGGGTGCCGGCTGCCACACGGTCCGGTCAGTGCGCACGTCCCGCACGGCACCGCCGCCGGCCAGGTACGGCACCCCCGTGTCGAGCCAGTCGCGGCGACCGACGAGCGCCCCCGCACCGAACGGCGCGTACGTCTTGTGCCCGGAGAACGCCACGTAGTCGGCACCCGTCGCCGCCAGCGAGAACCCGCGGTGCGGCACCAGCTGCGCACCGTCGACGACCACGCGGGCCCCGGCGGCGTGCGCCAGCTCGACGACCTGCTCGACGGGCAGGGCCTCCCCTGTCACGTTCGAGGCGCCCGTGACGGCGACCAGCGCGTACGGCAGTCGCGCCAGCTCGTCGCGCAGCGCGGCCAGTGTGCCGGCGACGGTCGGCTCGATCGGCAAGATCGTCACGGTCCGACCCGTGGCCGACCCGGCGGCACCGCCCGGCGAGACCCAGGGCAGCAGGTTCGCGTGGTGCTCGATGTCCAGCACCAGCACCCGCCCGCCGGTCGGCACCACGCCTGCGAGCAGGTTCAGCGAGTCGGTGGTGTTGCGCGTGATGACGGCGACGTCGTCCTCGCGGGCCCCCACGAACGCGGCGATGGCCTGCCGGGACGACTCGTACAGCGCCGTCGACACCTGCGAGAGGTACCCGGCGCCGCGGTGCACCGACGCGTACAGCGGCAGCACCTCGGCCACCCGGGCCGTCACCGACTCCAGCGAGGGCGCGCTGGCCGCGTAGTCGAGGTTGGCGTACACGCGGCTGGTGCCGTCGACGAGCGGCACGGTGGTGCTGCCGCCTGTGACGGGCAGCAACGGGAACCGCACATCACCGGCGGGTGCGGGAGCCAGAGCGACGCCCGTGGCCTCGTCGGCACAGGTGAACAGGTCGGTGAGCGTGGTCATGGCAAGCCTCCGGGACGGACCGGGGACCACAGGGGTGCCCCGCGCTTGCCGTCCACCGGGCGGAGGACGGCCAGGTCGTCACCCGGGGCACCCCACCGCGGAAGGAGGGTTGCCGGCCAGCAAGCCGGGGCTACGCGCTGGCACTCGTGACCTGCGTCGAGGATCAGGGCCACCGCGGGACCGTGTCAACGCGTGGCGGTATGCGGTCTCACGATCTGGGCCCGGCACCGCCGGCCGATCCGGGCACAGCGCGACGGAACACCGCAGCACGGACAGTGGTTGAATGTTGCACCACAGACAGGAGCAGCCATGACCCTCGAGCTCGGCATCGACACGTTCGGCGACGTCACCAACGACCCCGACGGGCGCCCCCTCAGCCAGGCGCAGGTGCTGCGGAACGTCGTCGAGCAGGGTGTGCTCGCCGACCGCGTCGGCTTGGACGCCATCGGCCTGGGCGAGCACCACCGGGACGACTTCGCGATCTCCAGCCCCGAGGTGCTGCTCGGCGCGATCGCCGCCCGCACCGACCGCATCCGCCTCGGCTCGGCGGTCACCGTGCTGTCGTCCGACGACCCCATCCGGGTCTTCCAGCGCTACTCCACGCTCGACGCGATCTCGCAGGGCCGCGCCGAGATCACGGTCGGCCGAGGGTCGTTCACCGAGTCGTTCGGCCTGTTCGGGCTGCCCCTGACCGCGTACGAGCAGCTGTTCGAGGAGAAGCTCGACCTGTTCGCGCACCTGCTGCGCGGCGGTCCGGTGACGTGGTCGGGCGAGACCCGACCGCCCCTGACCGAGCAGTCGGTGTACCCGCCGCTCGAGCACGCGCCGCTGCGCACCTGGGTCGGCGTCGGCGGCAGCCCGGAGTCCGTCATCCGCACGGCCCGGCACGGCCTGCACCTCATGCTCGCGATCATCGGCGGCGACCCGGCGCGGTTCCGCCCGTACGTCGAGCTGTACCAGCGGGCGCAGACCGAGCTCGGCACCGGCCCGGGCCTGGTCGGGCAGCACTCCCCCGGGCACATCGCCGAGACCGACGAGCTCGCGCTCGAGCAGGTGTGGCCGCACTACCAGCAGTACGTCGGACGCATCGGCCGCGAGCGCGGCTGGCCGCCGCCCACCCGTGCGTCGTTCGAGGACGCCGCCGGGCCGGAAGGTGCGCTGTTCATCGGGTCCCCGCAGACCGTCGCGGCCAAGATCGTCCGCTCGGTGCGGATCCTCGGACTGGACCGGTTCGACCTGAAGATCTCCCAGGGCGCGCTCGCGCACGAGCTCACGATGCGGGCGATCGAGCTGTACGGCACCGAGGTCGCCCCGCTCGTGCGGGCCGCGCTCACCGAGGACGGTGCCGTCGCAGAGGGCTGAGGCGCCCGTCGTGAGATGACGCGTTGACACCATCGCGCACAGGCGTAGCATCCCCGGCAACCATCCAGAGCGGCTGAGAGATCTGGCTCGACGACGCCGCAGCAACCCGCAGGTCCCGGTCCGCCGGGCACTGGCCGAGGGTGCTACCGCCAGGACCGATGGAGGAACGCATGAGCGCGCACCCTGACGCCCGACCCGCGCCCGGCTACGCCGGAGACCTCACCCCGCAGCAGGCGTGGGACCTGCTCGCCGCCGACCCGGACGCGATCCTGGTCGACGTGCGCACCGACGCCGAGTGGCGCTACGTCGGGGTGCCCGACCTGCGCAGGCTCGACCGGCAGGCCGCGCTCGTCGAGTGGGTGTCGTACCCCTCGGGTCAGCCCAACCCGCAGTTCCTCACCCAGGTCGCCGCGACCGGCGCCGCCCCGGGCGACGGGCGTGCGCTGGTGTTCCTCTGCCGCTCCGGGCAGCGATCGGTCGGCGCCGCGCAGGCCGCGACCGCCGCCGGGTTCGGCCCGGCGTACAACGTGCTCGAGGGCTTCGAGGGCGCCACGGGCGACGACGGTCACCGCGGCCACGAGGGCTGGCGCGCCGCAGGGCTGCCCTGGGTCCAGCCGTGACAGCGCCCGACCCGGAGACCCGCCGGACACCCGGCCCGGGCGACTGGGACACGCGTCGCGTCGACCGCAGCACCCTGCGCCCGGACACGTTGGCCGTCCGCGGCGGTCTCGTGCGCAGCGAGTTCCACGAGATGTCCGAGGGCCTGTTCCTCACGCAGGGCTACGTGTACGGCTCGGCCGCCGAGGCCGAGGCCGCGTTCGGCGGGGACGTCGACCGGTTCCTGTACTCCCGGTACGGCAACCCGACGGTGTCCACGTTCGAGGAGCGTCTGCGCCTCATCGAGGGCGCCGAGGCCGCGTACGCCACCGCCTCGGGTATGTCGGCGGTGTTCACCGCCCTCGCCGCACTGGTCCGCTCCGGCTCGCGCATCGTCGCAGCCCGCGCCTTGTTCGGCTCGTCCGTGGTGATCTTCGACGAGATCCTCGCCGGGTGGGGGGTCCGCACCGACTACGTCGACGGGCACGAGCTCGCGCAGTGGGAGGCCGCGCTGGCCACACCCGCCGACGTCGTGTTCTTCGAGACGCCGTCCAACCCCATGCAGGACCTGGTCGACATCGCTGCCGTGTCCCGCCTCGCGCACGCCGCCGGGGCCACGGTCGTCGTCGACAACGTGTTCGCCACCCCGGTGCTGTCCCGGCCGCTGCCGCTCGGCGCGGACGTCGTCGTCTACTCCGCCACCAAGCACATCGACGGGCAGGGGCGCGTGCTCGGCGGTGCGATCCTCGGCACGGACGAGTTCGTGCACGGGCCGGTGCAGACGCTCATCCGCAACACCGGGCCGTCGCTGTCGCCGTTCAACGCCTGGGTGTTGCTCAAGGGCCTGGAGACGATGTCGCTGCGTGTGCGCCACCAGACGGCCTCGGCCCTGACCTTGGCCGGCTGGTTGGAGCAGCATCCCGCGGTCGAGTCGGTGCGTTACCCGTACCTGCCCTCACACCCGCAGCACCAACTGGCGCTGACCCAGCAGGACGGTGGCGGCACGGTCGTCACGTTCACGCTGCGCACGCCCGACGGCGCGGACGACGAGGTCGCGAAGGCCTCGACGTTCGCCGTGCTCGACGCGCTGCGGCTCGTGGACATCTCGAACAACCTCGGCGACGCCAAGTCGATCGTCACGCACCCGGCCACGACCACGCACCGCAAGCTCGGCCCCGACGGGCGCGCGAAGGTCGGTATCGGCGAGGCGACCGTGCGGTTCTCCGTCGGCCTCGAGGACCCGGCCGACCTGCAGGACGACCTGGCGCAGGCCCTCGACCGGCTGGTCTGACGCTCCTAGCACCGCCCGCCGGTGCGTACGTCAGCGCGTGCTGACGAGGTAGAGGACGCCGAACACGATCGCGGCCACCCCGGCGACGATCGCGAAGACGGCCCGCCCGCGGCCGTGGCCACCCGACCGCGCACGGACCATCGCCCACCAGCCCAGGCCGATGGCCACCGGCCCGAGCACCCAGATGAACAACGCGAAGATCCCGACGTAGCCGGCGACGACCGACTGCCACGACCGGCCCACCGGGACCATCCAGTGGAGCGCGTCACCCGGCCCGACGTCCGAGGCGGGAGCCACCACCTGGGCATGCCCGGGCCAGGGCACCGCGCCGGGCCCCGGGGCCGGCAAGGGCGCCAGGTGTGCCGTCCAGCCCGACCCGTCGAACCACCGCAGGGCCCCGGGGGTGACGCCGTCCGGGTACCACCCGGGTGCAGGCATGCTCATGGGGGTGAGTTCGGCACTCACCCGGGTGAACTTGATGCCCCGTGAGAGGCATCTGCCCCGCTAGGCACCCCGCGAGCACAGCCGCCGCCACGACCCCGAGCCGTGCGGCTCAGTCGCGCACGAGCCCGCCGTGGTACCGCAGCTCGTACAGCAGCACGCCGTCGCGGCTGATCTGCTCCAGACCCGTGAAGTGGGTGACGTCACCCTCGCTGGCGTCCTGGTAGACGTGGTCCTGCACGGTGTGCGTGAACCCGCCCAGGAACCGACCCTCGGCGTACATCGCGGTCAGGGCCGCGCGGATCACGAACCCCGTGTGCGCGGCGTCGATGAGGTCGGGTCGGACCAGGTAGCCGTAGTAGTTCATCGCCCAGACCGGCTCACCCTCGAACGAGACCAGCTCCTGCCCGAGGAAGTCCGAGCCACCGACGTAGCTGTCCAGGTACGCGAACGCTCCGTCGGTGAACGCCAGGTCGTGCGAACCGGTGCGCGACGACTCGACCGGCTCGCCGCCCCCGACGTACGTGCGCGACTTGGCGCGCACGACGAAGGCCTCCAGCGCGGCGACGTCCAGCACCCCTGCGACCTGCTCGGACATGTGCACCTCTCCGCGTCCGCACCCTGCGCCCGCGGCAGGACCCTACGACCGACCGCCCACAACCGCAGCCGCCGCAGCGCCCGGCTCAGCCGACGCGCCGGCGGCGCAGCACCAGCAGCCCGGCGCCGAGCAGCACCCACGCGGCAGCCATGACCCCGACCGCCCCGACGCCGTCGGCACCGGTGGCCGCCAGGGCCAGCGTCCGCTCCTCGATGCGCAGGATCGTGCCGTCCTCGGCGAGCTGGAACGGCAGGACGAACTGCGCGGGCGCGCCGTCGAGCGCCGTGCCGACCGCGATCAGCCGGTGTGCGCCGCCCTCGAGGCCGGCGGGGAGCACCCCGGTGACGACCGCCGTGCCGTCCGCACCGACGATCGCGGTGCCGATGACCTGCGGGGTCGAGTGCACCTCGAGGGTGAGGACGGTCCCGGGGAGCAGCCCGGTGCCACGCGCGCTGACGGGGGCCCCCTCGGCGAGCTCGCCGAGCTGACGGTCCAGGGTCGCCTCGACCTCGCTGTCCGGCCCGATGGCCGTGATCGAGGCCGTGGCCTCAGCCGGCAGGGTCACCTCGTCGCCCGCGGCCGAGGCCGTCACGACGCACAGCCCCGTGCCGACCGCGGTCAGCCTGCCCGTGTCATCGACGAGGCACGCCCCGGCGACCGAGAACGTGACCGGCAGGCCGAACTCAGAGCGTGCATCGACCGTGGACGCCTCCCCGCCGAAGACCGGCACGGCGAGCGGCGCGATCGTCACCGTCTGCGAGCGCTTGGCGATCGCACCGGTCCGCACCACGGACGACGCCGGCCCGGTGAGCTCGTCGCCCGCCTGCGTGGCGGTCACCGTGCACGGGCCGACACCGGTGACGGCCAACAGCCCGTCGGTGACGGTGCACGACCCCTCGGCGGAGAACGTCACGGGCAGCCCGACGCTGGACGAGCCGACCAAGGCCACCGGGGACTGCCCGTAGACGAGCGCCGGCAGCGCGCCGAACGTGACGGCCTGACCGCGGCGGGCCACGTCGACGGTCTGCGTGGCCTGCGCGGACTCGGTCTGCGAGTCACCGACCTGCGTGGCCGTGACCTCGCAGGGCCCGACACCCGTCAGGTGCAGCGACCCGTCGGAGACGGCGCAGGCACCAGAGGCGGCGAACGTGACGGGCAGCTCGGAGGACGCCGAGGCGTGCAGCACCGTGGGGGTCCCCGCGTAGGCGAGGCCGGTCGGCAGTGCGTCGAACGTGACGGTCTGCGGGCGCTTGGCGATGCTCACGCTGCCCGATGCCGACGACCCGTCGATCACGTTCGTGCCGCCGTAGGAGGCCGCGAGGCTCACGGTGCCCACGGGATCGGTCCGGTCCTCGACCGTCGCGACGCCGTCGACCAGGGCAAGACCCGCGTGCACGACGCCACCGACGGTCACGTCGACCGTGCCCGTGGCGGCCGCGCCGCCCGCGCCGACCGTGACACGCACGTCGTACGGCTGGCCGCTGACGGGCGTGACCGGGTCGGTGGTGATGACCGTGGTCGAGACCGCCTTCGGCACGATGGACGTGACGGGGGCGGACGGGTCGGACGCGCCGATGACGTTGCTGGCCGTGACGCGGAACGTGTAGCTGACCCCGTTGGTCAGCCCGGTCACGTGCCTCGACTGCTGCGGGGGCGTGCCGCTGGTGGAGCCGCACACGGTCTCCTCGCCGCCCTCGGGGGTGCAGAGCACCGTGTACGAGGTGACGCCTCCGGCCACGTCGGCGGGTGCCGACCAGGACACGTCGGCGCTCGCGTCACCGAACGTGGCCTGCACGTCCAGCGGCGGCGTCGGCACCCGGGTGGCGAACGTCAGCGTCGCGCTGCCGCGGGAGGTCGACCGGTAGCCGCCCATGCCGATCTGGTAGGTCGTCCCGGCCTGGAGGTTCACCGTCAGCGATGCGTCCAGCCCGTAGAAGTCGTCGTTGTGCGCGACGAGCGAGCCGCCGGTCCACACCTCGAGCGTGTTGTCCCACCCTGCCGGGCTGATCGAGGTCGCGCGGATGAAGACGCGCACCGCCTGCGCCGGGGTGTACGAGAACCAGGTGACGTTGTTCCAGGTGCCCGTCGTGCCCGCCGCGGCGGTGACGCCCTCGTTGGTCGCCACGAACGAGGAGTCCAGGTCGGCCACGGGCAACGGGACCACCTCACCGCGGGTCGCACCACCGGCCGTCGCCGCCGTCGCGCTCGCAGGGACCGGTGAGCCCATCACCAGGGCGAGCACCGTCACCGCGAGCGCACCGACGGCACGCCAGAGGTGGGCCACCCGTCGCGTCGAGGTCGCGCCGCCCAGGCCCGGTGCGGGCGCGGACGAGATGGGCTTGCCAGGGGTTCCGGATGCGGTCATGCCAGGGGCTCCAACGGCGTCGGGTGTCTCGATGTCGAGGCACCTATCGAGCGCCAGCACCTGCCGATGAGGAGAACCCCGAGCGACAACGAGGACGAACGTCCCTGGGTAGGTGCCTCCACCTGCCTGAGCAGCAGGTCAGGGCGCCTCAGCCACGCGGGAACGCCCCGGGAGCCCCGTCGGGTCAGCCGACGAGCGCGTGCAGCACCGAGGTGAAGAACCGCAGCCCGTCCGTGCCGGTGCGCGGACCCTTCGGCCCGTCCGGGCCGAACCCCGCCTCGACCGCGTGCTCCGGGTGCGGCATCAGCCCGACGACGTTGCCCGCCGCGTTCGTGATGCCCGCGATGCCGCGGCGCGACCCGTTCGGGTTCCAGCCCTCGTAGCGGAACACCACGCGGCCCTCACCCTCGAGCTCGTCGAGCGTGCGCTCGTCGGCCACGTACTGGCCGTCCTGGTTCTTCAGCGGGATGGTGATCGTCTCGCCGAGCGTGTAGTCGCGCGTCCAGGCCGTGTCGACGTTCTGCACCGAGAGCACCTGCTCACGGCAGATGAAGTGCAGGTGGTCGTTCTTGATCATCGACCCGGGCAGCAGGTGCGCCTCGGTGAGCACCTGGAACCCGTTGCAGATGCCCAGCACCGGCAGGCCCTTGCCCGCCGCGTCGACGATCTCGCCCATGACGGGCGCGAACCGGCTGATGGCGCCCGCGCGCAGGTAGTCGCCGTAGGAGAAGCCGCCGGGCAGCACCACGGCGTCCACGCCGTGCAGGTCGGCGTCGGCGTGCCACAGCGGCACCGCCTCCGCGCCTGCGAGCCGCACCGCACGTGCCGCGTCCCGGTCGTCCAGCGTCCCGGGGAAGGTGACGACGCCGATGCGGGTCATCAGGCCGTGACCTCGTCCTCGTAGACCGCGACGACGTCCTCGATCACGGGGTTGGACAGCACCTGCTCACCGGCGGCGCGGGCCGCGGCCAGCACCTCGTCGGTCACCGGCCCCTCGACCTCGAGCTCGAACCGCTTGCCCTGACGCACCGACGTGAACTGGGCGAACCCCAGCCGCGGCAGCGCGCCGGCGACGGCCTTGCCCTGCGGGTCGAGGATCTCGGGCTTCGGCATGACGTCGACGACGACTCGTCCCACGAGGTGGCTCCTGTGTGTGTTCGCGCGGTGGTGGGGGTCGCGGCGAGTCTACCGACCACCCGGACCCAGTCAGCCCGGTGTCCGGCGGATGGTTACGGACCTGCCACCGACGACCCGACCGGATCAGGCGGGTCCGGGGGAACCCGGTGCGAGCTCGGCGGAGGTCACCACGACGGCCGGCACCAGACCAGGGACCCACCCGTCCACCTGGGGTGACCGGGACCGGACCGAGGCGCGCCATACGTCCGCACCGGCGACGTCCCGAAGCTCGGGTCGCCCACGCACCAGGAGCGACGCGGCGATCGCGCCAGGCGCGAGAAGGCAGCACGCGGCGGTGGCGGGCGTCGACACGAGCACGAGGTGCCCGGAAGCCTCCGCGATCGCCCACCCACCGGCGAAGGCGGCGATGATGGCCGCCCCCGTGCGGTGCCGCCACCCCGCGTACACCAGCCAGCGGCTCGGCTGGTCCGGTCCGGGGAGGTGGCGCAGCAGCCGTCGTCGGACGAGGGGCACCAGCGCGAGCCCGAGGAGAAGCGCGGCCACGACGACGAGCAGTTCGGTCCGCATGCCGTCGACGGGCCCACCCTCGACGTTCACACAGGCTGCACCGCAACCGGTGGCCACGAGCCGGCGGTGCGCACGGCCGGCCGCAACCGCACCGGCGACCGCGCCGAGACCCAGCACCCCGGCGACCAGCGGGAGGATGCCCACGGCCTGAACGCGCGTGCGGTACACCCAGCCGGTGATCAGCGACTGCGCGTCCGGCGCCTCACCGGGTTGCAGCGACAGGTGCCGACGGACGGACTCCCGGCGCCGGTGACCACCGAGGAGCACCCAGGACACCACCACGATCCCGGTGGTCATCATCACGAGACCTGTGAGGCCGTCGTCCCTGAACGCCAGGTACCCCATGAACGCGAAGTACGGCGACAGGGCGCGCACGTGCAGGAGTCCGCCGGCGAGGTCGTCGCGCACCCACGCGCGGTGCTGCGCGGGCAGCCGCTGGTCGAGCAGCCGATAGCCCAGCCACGGCAGCGGCGGCGGGTGCTCACGCCACCGGGTGGCCCAGCCGGACCGCACCAGCCCGAGCCCCGAGCGCAGGTCGAGCCTCCGCGCGCCGGGCTCGGCCAGGTCGGCGAGGACCGCCGTCACCTCGGCCGCGCGCGCTGCGCGCCACCGCCGCGGGTAGGCCCGCAACCACCGGCTGACGGACCGCTCGAACCGCGGGTCGACGCCCTGTGCGCCGTTGCCGGTCGTCGTGCACGGCGACGTGTCCGTCGCCCCTTCGCTCGTCGCGCCGGTCATCCTGCGGATCCGAGCACCCAGCCGGGTCCGGCGGGTTCGTCCTGCGTTGCGGTCCACAGGTCTGCCTCGGTCGAAGCCGCCCGGTACGCCCCGACGAGGCCTTCGGTGAGCGAGTCGAGCGCGGGGGTGCGACCGGTGAGCGCGACACGCCGGACGTCGACGACCGTCACGTCGTGCGCCCCGCGCACCACCCACGCGGCAGCCGCCACGGGCACGAGCAGGAGCAAGCACAGGGGCCCGGCGTACGGTGCCAGCACCATCGGCCACTCCCCCACCGCTTCCAGGCACGCCTCGCCCACGACGAGGGCGACCACCGCAGCTGCCCCGGCGGTGTTCGCGGTGCTGGGGCGCACGAGGCGTCGGGACGGCTGGGCCGGGGCGTGCGGCAGCTCGCGCAGCAGCCGGCGGACGACCACGAGCGCAAGCACCGCACCGACGACCAGGGCCGCCGTCACCGCAACGGCCAGGTCGGTGGACGCCGCACGGATGCTCGCGGCGGCGCCCCAGCCGAGTGCGCCGATCGCGAGCGCCCCGGCCGAGCAGACGAGCACCGGTGCGGCGACCCAGCGGTCGCGCAACGTGCTCACGCGGATCAGACCCCACTGCCCGGGGGCGTCGTACGGGCTCGCCTGCAGGGCCCGTTTCGCTGCGGTGCGCCGCGCCCGGGTGTCCCTCAGCCCGACGACCGCCCCGACCAGCAGGAGGTAGCCGATGACGATCCCCGGGTGGTAGACACCGAAGGCCACCAGGTAGCCGAGCATGGCGATGAAGAACCAGATGCGCCACAGGTTGTCCCGCAGCGGGAACAGCGTGCCCTCGATGTCGTCGCGCACCCACGGGCGGTAGCGCGGTGCCGGGACGGACACCTGCCACCGGTACCCGACCTGCACCCAGATCGGCGGCCGTTCACGCCACCGGGTCGCCCATCCGCTGCGCAGCAGCCCCAGGGCGGAGCGCAGGTCGAGCCGCGTCGCCCCAGGTGCGGCCAGATCCGCCAGTACCGCGGTGAGCTCGGCGGCCCGCGCGACCCGCCACCGCCGCGGGTAGGCCCGCAGCCACCGGCCGACGGACCGCTCGAACCGGGGGTCTACCTCGGCGGCGGTCGGCGACGCCTCGGTGCCGGTCACCGGGCCGGTCATCGTGCCGCTCCCAGCACCCACCCGGGGCCGGCCGGTCGGCCCTGCTGGGCGGCCAGCAGCTCGGCGTCGGACGACCCGGCCCGGTAGGCGCCCACCAGTCCCTCGGTGAGCGCGTCGACGGCGGGCGGGCGGCCGGTGAGGGCGACCCGCCGGACGTCGACGAGCGTGACGTCAGGCTCCATGGCGCGCACGACCCACGCGGCCGCGGCGACGGGCACCAGGAGCAGCAGGCACAGGGGACCTGCGAGCGGGGCGAGCGCCATGGGCCACCGACCGACGGCCTCGAGCCAGGCCTCACCGGCGACCAGGGCACCGAGCGCCGCAGCTCCGACCGCCATGCCGGTGGTCGGGCGGACCACGTACCGGGAGGGCTGCGCCGGGCGGTCCGGCAGCTCACGACGCAGGCGCCCGAGGGTCAGGAGCCCGAGCGGCACAGCGACGGCCAGCACACCCAGCATCACGACGAGGAGGGTGAACGTCGACATCCCCCAGACCGACACCGCGCACCGGTCCGCTGCCGTGGCCGCGGTACCCGTCACGCACGCGGTCGTCCGCAGGGACCGCGCCAGCGCCGCCGCGTTCCAGCCGAGCGCGCCGACCGCGAGCAGACCGGTCGTCCAGCGCAGGACCGGCCGGGCGGTCCAACGGTCGCGCAGCGTGCTCACGCTGATCAGGCCCCACTGCCCCGGCGGGTCGTCCGGGCTCGCCCGCAGCACCCGCTTTGCCGTGGTCCGTCGGCTCCGGGCATCGCCCAGGCCGAGGATCGCGGCGAAGAGCAGGACGTATCCGACGAGGATCTCCGGGCCGTAGTTCCCGAGGTACACCTGCTGGCCCATCATCACGAAGATGAACCAGAGGCGCCACGCCACCTCGCGCACGTGGAAGAGCGGTCCTTCGACGTCGTCCCGCACCCACGCGCGGTAGCGCGCAGCGGGCACGGACAGCTGCCAGCGGTACCCGAAGACGACCCAGATCGGCGGCCGTTCGCGCCACCGGGTTGCCCATCCGCTGCGCAGCAGCCCCAGGGCGGAGCGCAGGTCGAGCCGTCGGGCGCCGGGTGCGGCCAGGTCGGCGAGCACGGCAGTGAGCTCGGCGGCCCGCGCGACGCGCCACCGCCGCGGGTAGGCCCGCAGCCAGAAGCCGACCGACTGTTCGAACCGTGCGTCGATCTCGGGGACCCCGCCGTTCATCAGGCACCTCCGAGCGCGGGTCGCGGGCCGCCGATCGCACCGGGCAGCGCGGGGCGGGCGGGGCGTGCCGCGAGCACCTGCTGCGCGCGGCGTGCGAGCTCGGCGACACGGTCGGTCTCGGCGGCGAGCGCAGCCAGGCCTTCGTCGGTGAGCCGGTAGTACCGGCGCAGGCGGCCGTCGACCACGACCTCACCCGACGCCTCGGCGTACCGGGCCTCGACGAGGCGGTCGAGGATGCCGTAGAGCGTCCCGGCACCCAGGCGGACCCGGTCGGCGGACAGCGACCGGACCTCCTGCACGATGCCGTAGCCGTGCCGCGGCTGGTCAGCGAGCGCGAGCAGCACCAGGTACGTCTGCTCGGTCATCCGGAAGGCCATATCCGATATATATCGTCGAACGACCTATCCGTCCAGCCGCGGCACCCGAGGTCAGGCGCCGGCGGCGACCTTCTCGACGGCCTGCGTGGCCGCCCGCTCCAGGAGCGCCGTGTCGGCGTCGGTCAGACCGGAGGTCATCACCGTGACGACCACATCGCCCACCTGGCTCAGGAGCATCGCCGTCGACCCGGCCGGCTGACCGTCCAGCGACGTCGCGATGACCACGGCCTGCGACCGATCGCCGAGGGTGGCGGTGTCCAGCGCCGTCATCGAGTAGGAGGCGCTGAACATCTCGGGGATCGTCACGGTGTACGTGGCGCACTCCGTCTGGGCCGTGGCCAGCGCGTCGAACGCGGTCGCGTTGTAGTCCTCGCCCGTCGACAGCGTGACGCCGACGAACGTGCCGTCCTCCTGCGTGTACGCGGCGATGGACTGCGCATCCGGCTCGGCTGCGGTGCCCTCCTGGAGCGCCAGGACCTGCTCGCCGCAGGCAGCCGGCTCGTACACGGCACCGTCGGGCAGGAGGGAGGCGGCATCCGTGTCCTCGGCCCCGCTCATGTCGAGCGCGGTCCAGCCCTCACCGAGCTCGGCGGCCGTGAGCTGCAGGGCCGCCAGGCCGGTCTCGTCCAGGGCGACAGCCTCGGACTCCTCGTCCGGAGCGGCGTCGCCGGCCGCCGTCGTCACGAGATCGGTGACGTCAGCGGTCGCGTCCGCACCCCCGGAGCAGGCGGTCAGCAGCGCGAGCACGGCGAGAGGGGCGGTGAGGACGAGGGCACGGCGCATGACGGATCCATCCGATCGGAAGCAGAAGACCCCGCATCCTGTCAGATTTGTCCGATTCGCCCCGCTCTCGTCACCTGTTCGGGGGCCCCTGGCTCACAACGCTCGATGCGTCCACCGCCCGGCGACGAGCGTCCCCGCAACGGGCAGGCCGCGCACCGAACCTGTCGCCGCCAGGCGCTCGGCAGGGGTCTCGTCCAGCACCGCCAGGTCCGCCGGCGCCCCGACCTCCAACCCCAGGGGGAGTCCGTCGACGCTGGAGGCCAGCGCCACGTCGAGCTCGATGGCCTGCTCGGGATGCCACGGTTCGCGCCCCTCGCGTGTGCGGGTCACGGCGGCGTCGATCGCGTCCCACGGGTCCAACGGCGCGACCGGCGCGTCGGAACCGAGCGCGAGCCGCACGCCTGCGCGGTGCAGCGCACCGTAGGCGAACGCTCGGTCGGTGCGCCCCGGCCAGTAGCGGTCGGCCACGTCACGGTCGTCCATCGCATGCTCGGGCTGGATGCCGGCAGCCACGCCGAGCGCCGCGAACCGCTCGACGTCCGCCCAGGTCAGCAGCTGCGCGTGCTCGATCGAGCCCCGCGCGCCGGTCGCCTCGAACGCATCGAGCGCGAGCGTGTTGGCCGCGTCCCCGATCGCGTGGATCGCGCAGGTGATCCCGCGCCGGGTGACCGCGGCCATCAGTCGAACCAGGTGGTCCGTCGGTACGGAGAGCACCCCGTGGGCCGAGCGGCCCAGCAGACCGGGGTACGGCTCGTGGCAGTAGGCCGTCCGGGTGTTGAGAGAGCCGTCGGTGATCACCTTCAGCGGCCCCTGCGTGACGAGCCCACCCGGCGCCACCGGGTCACCGGTCCGCAGCCCCTCGCCGACGACCGTGCCCAGGTACTGCTCCCACACGCCCGCCCGGACACGCACCGCGGGGTCACCCGCCGCGGCCCGCCGGCGCCAGGCCACCACGTTGTCGGCGATCTCCAGGTCGACGACACCGACCACGCCCAGGCTCGCCGCGTGCCGAGCCGCCTCGGCCACCAGGGAGTCGGCGACGTCGTCCTCGACGCGGTCGATCCCGCCCATGATCGGCAGCCACTCGGCCTCGCGCAGCACCCCCGTCGGGTGGGCGCCGGCACCGAGGAAACGCAGGCCCGCGGTCGACGCCCACGCCGCGTGCAGGTCGCCGGAGACCAGCACGACGGGTGTCGCGCCGGCGACGGCGTCCAGCAGCGCGGCCGAGGGCGCGTCGGGCCACAGCCCGTCCCGGAAGCCCTGACCGATCAGCGCCGTCCCGGCGGGCGGCGGGTCTTGTGCGAGCCGGTCGGCGACGAGCCGCACGGCCTGCGCAGCGGATGTGACCCCGGCCAGGTCGAGCCGGTGCCGGGCGAGCGCCCACTGCGTCAGGTGCGTGTGCTGGTCCCACAGGCCCGGCATGACGACACGTCCGTCGAGGTCCACACGCTCGACCCCAGGCGCGTCGAGGTGCCCTGTCGGTGCGATCGCCGCGACGAGGCCGTCGGCCAGCAGGACGTCGACGAGGTCCGGGTCGGTCAGTCGCCGGGCGCGAGCCAGGACCAGGCCGCTCACGCGCCCGCCTCCCGCGTCGGCGCAGGTGCGGCAAGGCAGTCGCTCATGGCGCCATCGAAGCAGCGTCGTGTCACCGGAGTGAGGCGGGCATGTCACCGGCAGATGAGCGATCGGCCGGTGACGGCCCGTGACACGGTTCAGGACAGCTGGTTGATGCGCACCTGGTTGCCCGCCGGGTCGCGGAACGCGCAGTCGCGCAGGCCGTAGGGCTGGTCGGTGGGTTCCTGGACGACCTCGGCGCCGGTGGCCTGGATCTTCTCGAACGCGCCGTCCACGTCGGTGGAGCCGAGCACGATCGTGGCGTAGGTGCCCTTGGCCATCATCTCGGCGATGGTGCGGCGCTCGTCCTCGGTGACGCCGGGGTCGGCGGTCGGCGGGTACAGGACGACGGAGGTCTGCGGCTGGTCCGCCGGTCCGACGGTGATCCAACGCATGTCCCCGTAGCCCACGTCGAGACGCACCTCGAAGCCCAGCGCGTCACGGTAGAAGGCCAGCGACTTCTCGGGGTCGGGGGCCGGCAGGAAGCTGGAGTGGATGGTGAGGTTCATGCCGTTCACGCTAACCACGGCGGACGCGGGCGGCTTCTCGATTCCTGACCGGTCGGGTGGCCTGCTTGACCACGCACGTGGGCAGCCCGGCGACGTCCCCGGCGGCCAGACGGCGGTAGACACTCGGCGAGATCCCGACGAGCTCGGAGAACCGGGTGCTGAACGTGCCCAACGACGAGCAGCCCACCGCGAAGCACACCTCGGTGACGGACAGGTCGCCGCGACGCAGCAGCGTCATGGCCCGTTCGATCCGCCGGGTCATCAGGTAGCTGTACGGCGACTCGCCGTAGGCGGCCTTGAACTCCCGGCTCAGGTGCCCGGCCGACAGGTGGACCCCGCGGGCGAGCGCCTCGACGTCGAGGGGCTGGGCGTACTCGCGGTCGATCCGGTCACGGACGCGCCGCAGCAGCACGAGCTCGCGCAGCCGTGCCTCGTCCTTGCCGCTCATGCGACACAGCCTGCCTCGAACCGCATCAGAGCGACAGGTGACGGCCCGTCAGCCGCTCGTACGCCTCGAGGTACCGGTCGCGCGTGCGCTCGACGACATCGGCCGGCAGTGCCGGTGGCGGGGTGTCGGCCGCACGGTCCCAGCCGGAGGCGGTCGAGGTCAGCCAGTCGCGCACGAACTGCTTGTCGAAGCTGGGCTGCGCCCGGCCGGGCTGCCAGGCGTCGGCCGGCCAGAACCGCGAGGAGTCGGGGGTGAGCACCTCGTCGCCGAGGGTCACCGCACCGGTCGTCGGGTCGGTGCCGAACTCGAGCTTGGTGTCCGCCAGGATCACGCCGCGCTCCCGCGCGATCTGCTCGGCACGGCCGTAGACGGCGAGCGTGAGCTGTCGCAGCGTGCTGGCGGCCGCCTGGCCGATCTGCGCCGCGACCGTCTCGAACGGCACGTTCTCGTCGTGCTCGCCCAGCTCGGCCTTGGTGGCCGGCGTGAAGATCGGCTCGGGCAGCCGCGAGCCGTCGACGAGACCGGCGGGCAGCGCGATGCCGGTGACCTGACCGTTCGTCTGGTACTCGGCCAGACCGGAGCCGGTCAGGTAGCCGCGCACCACGCACTCGACGGGGAACATCTCCAGCCGGCGGCACACCATGGCGCGCCCGGCCACGGCGTCCGGCACGTCGGTCGAGACGACGTGGTTGGGCACCAGGTCCGCGAGCTGCTCGAACCACCACAGGCTCAGCTGCGTGAGCACCACGCCCTTGCCGGGGATGCCCGGGCTCAGCACGTGGTCGTAGGCGGACACGCGGTCGCTGGCGACGACGAGGACCACGTCGCCGTGCGCCTGGACCAGCGCGCGTCCGGCGTCGGAGCCGTCGGGGACGTACAGGTCGCGGACCTTCCCCGAGTAGGTGTGCGCCCAGCCCGGCAGGTCCACCGCATGCGTCATGCGGACATCCTCGCGCACGCGGGCGACCGGCGGCACGGACCGTCAGCTCATGAGCAGGTCGCCCATGGTGATCGGGCCGGGCAGCGGCGCCACGCCGAGCGGGCGCTTGTAGTACGTCCAGGGGAACCAGCCCGCACCGATGCGCTGCCAGCCGTCGCCGGGCCGCAGCGGGTACCAGCCGAGCGCCCGGTGGTGCTCCCACTGCTGGTCGGACTCCTCGACCACGTGGAACAGCGGGCCGTGTGACACGCAGTGCCAGCCGTACCGGCCGGCGCGCTCGAGCACGCGCATCTCGTTGAACGCGCTGAGCGGCGCGAGGGTCATGGTGCAGTGCGGACCGCTCGCGGGGGCCGGCTCCTCGTCGCGGCGACCGTAGCGCTGCTGGGCGGCCTGCCGGGTCATGCCGAGGACCGCGCCGACCTGCTCCCAGGTGCAGCCGGCGGAGCGGGCCGAGCCGATCGCGGCACGCAGCAGCACGTCGGTCTCGGCGTGGGCGGCCAGCGCGAGGCGCACCAGGTCGAGGTGCGCGGCTGGGTCGTCCTCGAGCCGGGCGGCGAGCGTCGGCTCGGCCGCGTCGAGCGCGGCGGCGAGGTGGTCACGCAGGGTGAGCGGCGTCCCCGGTTCGGTCATGCGTCAACTGTGGCTTGACAGCGTCCGAACTGTCAAGCATTCGTTGACGCGGCGGCGTGCACCTCAGAGCATGTCGTCCGTGTCGAGACCCTCCGGCACAGGGAGACCGACGAGTCGCACCAGCCGTTCCACGGTCTCCTCGACGAACGTGTCCTGCGGTTCCTCCACGTGCTCCTCGGCCAGCAGCCGCCGCACGTGCTTGGCCTCGACGTCCACCGCCCCCACCAGCAGCGCCCACTCGGCGAACGCCTCCGCCTCGGCGGCCAGGTCCACCGGCGCGCTCTCGGCCGGGTCGTCGAAGTAGTCGCGCGGCTGGAAGCCCAGGTAGAACCGCCCCAGGCCGTCCGGCGCAGGGCTGTAGTCGACCGTCGCGATGTCGCTGTCACGCAACGTCACGCTCAGGCTCGGGACGTCGTCGGCCTTCCCGCCCCACGCGCCGCCGCCGTACACGAACGTCTCGATGCTGCCCATGACGTCACTCCCCGTCGGCCGCGAGCGCGGCGATGTCCGTGCGGTGGTGCGAACCGGGCAGAGCGATGCGCGCCACCCCGGCGTACGCGGCGGAGCGTGCGGCCGTCAGGTCCGCACCGGTGCCCACCACGGAGAGCACCCGCCCCCCGGCGGCCACCAGCTGCGGCGTGCCCGCCGCGTCGACGGCCAGGGCGGTCCCCGCGTGCAGTACGTGCACGTCCGGGAGCTGCTCGGCGTCCTCGATGCCGGTGATCGGGTCACCCGAGCGCACGTCGGCCGGGTACCCGTGCGCGGCGACGACGACCGTCACGGCCGCGTCCTCGCGCCACTGCAAGGGCGGCAGCGCCGCCAGCGTGCCCGTCGCGGAGGCCATCAGCACCCCGGCCAGCGGCGTCGCGAGCCGGGCCAGCACCACCTGCGTCTCCGGGTCGCCGAACCGCGCGTTGAACTCCACGACGCGCATGCCCTTCGAGGTCATCGCGAGGCCGCAGTACAGGACGCCCGAGAACGGTGTGCCCCGCCGGGCCATCTCGGCGACGGTCGGCCGCGCGACGGTCTCGACGACCTCCTCGACCAGCCCGGCGGGCGCCCACGGCAGCGGCGAGTACGCGCCCATGCCACCCGTGTTGGGGCCGGCGTCGCCGTCGTACGCGCGCTTGAAGTCCTGCGCGGGGACCAACGGCACCACGTCCGTGCCGTCGCACAGCACGAACAGCGACACCTCGGGGCCGTCCAGGTAGTCCTCGATGACGATCCGGCCACCGGGCTTGTCCAGGCATGCGGCCGCGTGCGCCAGGGCCTCGGCGCGGTCGGACGTCACCACGACGCCCTTGCCGGCCGCCAGCCCGTCGTCCTTGACCACGTACGGCGCACCGAACGCGTCCAGGCCGGCCTCCGCCTCGGCGAGGGTCGTCGCGACACGCGGCTCGGCGGTCGGAACGCCCGCGGCGGCCATGACCTCCTTGGCGAACGCCTTCGACCCCTCCAGGCGCGCCCCGGCGGCCGACGGGCCGAACACCGGGATGCCCGCCGCACGCACCGCGTCCCCGACACCGGCGACCAGCGGCGCCTCGGGGCCGACGACCACCAGGTCGACGCCGAGCGACGTGGCCAACGTGGCGACCGCCCCACCGTCGAGCTGGTCGACCTCGTGCAGCGTGGCCAGCGCGCCGATGCCCGGGTTGCCCGGGGCGGCGTGCAGGGCGGTGACCGCCGAGTCGAGGGACAGCGCACGCACCAGCGCGTGCTCACGGGCACCGGTGCCGACGACGAGGATCTTCACGGCCGCGAGCCTACCGAGCGCCCCGGGCGCGGGCGCGGACGTCCGCGCCCGCGCACCGACCCGTCAGGCCGCGCCCAGCCGTGCCCGCAGGTCGGCCAGCTGGGCCGCCAGCTGCTCGGGCAGCCGGTCGCCGAACCGCGCGAAGAACTCCTCCGTCAGGTCGCACTCCTGCGCCCAGGCCGTCGCGTCGACCGCGAACAGCTCGGCCACGTCCTGCTCGCTCAGACCCAGGCCGTCGAGCTCGAGCGCCCCCGGGGCCGGCAGCAGGCCCAGCGGCGACTCCACCGCGCGCACATCGGGGTCCGCAGCGGCCACCTGGGTCAGCGCCCAGGCCAGCACGCGCGAGTTCTCGCCGAACCCGGGCCACAGGTACCGGCCGTCCGCGCCCTTGCGGAACCAGTTGACGCCGAACACCGCGGGCAGCGACACACCCCGCGCACGCAACGACTCGCCCAGTGCCAGCCAGTGCGCCCAGTGGTCGGCCATGTTGTAGCCGCAGAACGGCAGCATGGCGAACGGGTCACGCCGCAGCACCCCGACCGGCCCTTCGGCGGCGGCCGTCTGCTCGGAGGCAACCGTGGCCCCCAGGAACACCCCGTGCGCCCAGTCGCGGGCCTGCAGCACCAGCGGCACGTTGGTGGCGCGGCGCCCGCCGAACAGGATCGCGTCGACCGGGACGCCCTCGGGCGAGTCCCACGAGTCGGCGATGCTCGGGCACTGCTCGGCGGCAACCGTGAACCGGCTGTTGGGGTGCGCGGCGGGCCGGCCGCAGCCCGGCGTCCACGACTCTCCCCGCCAGTCGGTCAGGTGCGCGGGCGGCTCGTCAGTCAGCCCCTCCCACCACACGTCGCCGTCGTCGGTCAGGGCGACGTTCGTGAAGATCACGTCGTGCGTGAGGGTGGCGATCGCGGCCGGGTTGGTCGTCGGCCCGGTGCCCGGCGCGACACCGAAGAACCCGGCCTCCGGGTTGATGGCCCGCAACCGCCGGTCGGTGCCCGGTCCGCCCGGGCGCAGCCAGGCGATGTCGTCGCCGATGGTCTCGACCGTCCAGCCCGGGATCGTCGGGCGCAGCATCGCCAGGTTCGTCTTGCCGCACGCCGACGGGAACGCCGCGACCACGTGCTGCACCCGACCCTGCGGGCTGGTCACCTTCAGCACCAGCATGTGCTCGGCGAGCCATCCCTCGTCGCGGGCCATCACCGAGGCGATGCGCAGCGCAAAGCACTTCTTGCCCAGCAGCGCATTCCCGCCGTACCCGGAGCCGAACGACCAGATCTCGCGGCTCTCCGGGAAGTGCGCGATGTACTTCGTGGGGTGGCACGGCCACGGCACGTCGGCACGCCGCTCCCCGGCGGCGTCGACCAACGGCATGCCGACCGAGTGCACCGCGGGCACGAACCGACCGTCGGTGCCGAGCTCGTCGAGCACCCCGGTGCCCGCCCGGGTCATGGTCAGCATCGAGACGACCACGTACGGCGAGTCGGTGACCTCCACCCCGATCTGCGAGATCGGCCCGCCCAACGGACCCATCGAGAACGGGACGACGTACATGGTGCGACCCCGCATGGACCCGGCGAACACACCCTCCAGCTCGGCACGCATCACCGACGGGTCACGCCAGTTGTTCGTCGGACCGGCGTCCTGCGGGTCGACCGAGCAGATGAACGTGCGGTCCTCGACGCGCGCCACGTCGTCAGGGTGCGAACGCGCCAGGTACGAGCCAGGCCGCAGCACGGGGTCGAGCGCGATGAGGGTGCCGGTCTGCACCATCTGGTCGAGCAGCTCCTGCCGCTGCGTGCCCGAACCGTCGACCCACACCACCTCGTCGGGCTCGGTGAGCGTGGCGATCGTGCGCACCCACGCCATGAGCCGCGCGTGCCGCGCTCCCCCGGGCGGCGCCGGGACCGCGGCCCGGCGGGCGGACCAGCCCCGGGTCGCGGGGGCGAGGAACGGGTCGACGAGCGTCATGGTGGCCTCCGGTCTCACGCCGTACGGCGAGCGGTGCGGGCGGGCAGTGCGGCGAACGCTGCGGCAGACGCGCCTGCCGCGCCGCCACCCCCACCGTGGACCGCAGACGCGCTCCCACACCCGAGGGAGACCCGGCAAGAACCGCGGTTCTTCCGCCCAGCCCAAGAACGCGGCCACGCACCGCGCCGCATCGCACGCACAGGAGCCCCGGACGCTCGTCGGCATCCGGGGCTCCTGACAGCTGCTACCTCCGCGGCAGCATGCGCTCAGCTGAGCAGGTCGTGCCGCACGATCGTGGCCTCACGGCCCGGGCCGACACCGATCGACGAGATGCGCACGCCCGAGATCTCCTCGAGCCGCAGCACGTACCGCTGCGCGGCGTCGGGCAGGTCGGAGAACTCGCGCGCCCCGGAGATGTCCTCGGTCCAGCCGTCCAGGTACTCGAAGATCGGCGTGGCGTGGTGGAAGTCGGACTGGTCGAGCGGCATCTCGTCGATGCGCCGCCCGTCGACCTCGTACGCCACGGCGACGGGGATCTTCTCCTTGCCGGTCAGCACGTCCATCTTGGTGAGCACCAGGTCGGTGAGGCCGTTCACGCGGGCCGCGTAGCGGACCACGACGGCGTCGTACCAGCCGCAGCGGCGCGGGCGGCCCGTGGTGGTGCCGAACTCGCCACCGGTCTGCCGCAGCCACTCGCCGTCGTCGTCGAACAGCTCGGTGGGGAACGGGCCCTCGCCGACGCGCGTCGTGTACGCCTTGGCGACGGCGACCACGCGGTCGATGCGGGTCGGGCCGACGCCCGAACCGGTGCACGCGCCGCCGGCAGTGGCCGAGGACGACGTCACGAACGGGTAGGTGCCGTGGTCGACGTCGAGCATGGTGGCCTGACCGGCCTCGAACACGACGGTCTTGCCGGCGTCGAGCGCGTCGTTGAGCACCAGGGGCGTGTCGGCCACGTGCGGGCGCAGCCGTTCGGCGTAGCGCAGCAGCTCCTCGAGGGTCTCCTCGACCGTGATCGCCCGGCGGTTGTAGACCTTCACCAGCAGGTGGTTCTTCTGGTCGAGGGCGCCCTCGATCTTCTGCCGCAGGATCTTCTCGTCGAACAGGTCCTGGATGCGGATGCCGATGCGGTTGATCTTGTCGGCGTAGGTCGGGCCGATGCCGCGACCGGTGGTGCCGATGCGGCGCTTGCCCAGGAACCGCTCGGTGACCTTGTCGACCGTCCGGTTGTACGGGGCGATGACGTGCGCCGCGGAGCTGACCAGCAGCTTCGAGGTGTCCACGCCGCGGGCCTCGAGCGCGTCGATCTCCTGGAACAGGACCTCGAGGTCGATGACCACGCCGTTGCCGATCACCGGGACGACGCCCGGCGAGAGGATGCCCGACGGCAGCAGGTGCAGCGCGTACTTGTCACCGTTGATGACGACCGTGTGGCCGGCGTTGTTGCCGCCGTTGAACTTCACCACGTAGTCGGTACGCGCGCCGAGCTGGTCGGTCGCCTTGCCCTTGCCCTCGTCGCCCCACTGGGCACCGAGCACCACGACGGCCGGCATGTGATCACCACTCCTCGCCTGCCTGCGGACGGGTCCGCGGCAGGTGGCCCGGCGCGCGTCGGCGCCGGGAGGCAGGGACCCGGGCACACGGGCGGCAGGAGGCCCGGTACCTCCGAGAGCCTACCGGAGGGGTAAAGACCGGGTCAGCGAAGGTCCGCGACCTCGACCGCGGACGTGCCCGAGTCGGTGAGGAACTGCGCGCAGCGCTCCGCCTCGTCGCCCTCGCCGATGGCCTCCGCGGCCTCCGCGAGCGCCAGCAGCGCACGCAGGAACCCCTGGTTCGGCTCGTGGTCCGCGGGGATCGGTCCGCGGCCGCGCCACCCGGCACGCCGCAGAGCGTCCAGCCCCCGGTGGTAGCCGGTGCGGGCGAACGCGTACGCGGCCACCGGGTCGCCGTCGTCCCCCAGGGCGTGCTCGGCGAGCAGGGCCCAGACCAGCGACGACGCGGGTTCGGCGGCCGCCGCCTCCCGCAGCGTGGAGCCGTGCCGCAGCGCCGCGCGGGCCCCGGCGTCCGGACCGTCGGCGGGCAGCAACGTCGGCGCCGGGCCGTCCAGCAGGTTCTCGTGGCTCATGCGCCCAGTGTCCACCCGGCAGCCGTCGTCCACAGGTGCACGGGGCAGCGCGTGCACGTGCGCGGGCCTCGGGCTACAGTCGAACGAACGACCAGTTCACCTGCGTGAACCGGTTCGTGTCGGAACCCGACCCGCTCCGCCCGGCCCCCACCGGGCGACCTGCGGGTCTCGTGCCGTCGAGCACCGAGCGCATGAAACCCCCGGCCGGACCCCCCGCGAAGCGGTGACCCATGATCGAGATCTCGACCTCGCCGACCACGACCACCGTCGTGCTCACCGGCGACCTCGACCTGGCGGAACGCGAGCAGTTCCCCGGTGTCGCCGCACGGATCGTCGGGCTGCGCCGACAGCTCCTCGTGCTCGACATGTGTCGCGTGACCTTCATGGACTCCACCGGGGCCGCGTTCCTCATCTCGCTGGCCGACGCCGGGCGCAAGCGCGGAGGTGCCACGGTGCTGCGCGGCGCCGACCCGCGCGACCTGTTCGTGCTCGAGGTGTGCGGGGCCATGGACCTGTTCCGCATCGACGAGTCGCACCACTGCCGCCCCGACACGCCGGGGCGCGGGTTCCGCCGCCCCAACCTGGCGCCCGCACCCGTCTGACCGGGTCGCGCGGCCGCGCCCTCCGGACCCGGCAGGGGCTCGCAGGTCGGCGCAGCTCAGCCCTGCTCGTGCGAGGGCAACGACCCGGGCCGGATCTTCGCCCACACGAGCTTGCCGCCCCGCGACTGCCGCCACCCCCAGTCGGACAGGCGCGCGACGATCTGCATGCCGAACCCGCCCACCCGGCCGGGGTGCCCGTCGGTGGTCACCGGCGGCGCCGGGTTCGCGTCCTCGACCTCGATGCGCAGGCCGTCACCCGTGTCGTACAGCTGCAGCGTGACGTGACCCCAGCCGTGCAGCACGGCGTTGGCGACCAGCTCGGAGACGACCAGCTCGGCGTTCGCGGCATCCCCGATCCCCCACGCCTCGCAGGTGCGCACCACGGCGTGCCGGGCACGCGCGATCGAGGCCGCCTCGCTCGGCAACGACCACCGCCGCCGCCGCGGGCTGCGCACCCGGGCCAGCACGTCGCTCGGGTCGGGGATCCGCACCACGACCACGGCGACGTCGTCCTCGGTGTGGTCGGCGAGCCGGGACAGCAGCTCCTCGCCGATCCCTGCCGCGTCGCGCGCGGTCACGGCGGCGGCCACGCGACCGAGCGCGTCCAACCCGTCGCGCAGGCCGCGGTCACGCCGTTCGATCAGGCCGTCCGTGTAGTAGATGAGCACGTCACCGAGCTGCAGCCGCACCTCGCTGGTCGGCCGGGCCTCACGCCCGAAGCCGATCAGGCCACCACCGGCACCATCGAGCTCGCTCACGGCACCGTCGCGCACCAGCAGCGCGGGCAGGTGACCCGCCCGGGAGTACGCCAGCGACCACCCGTCCGCGGACCGGGTCAGCGTCGACAGCACCAGGCTCGCCGACCGCGGCACGCGCATGCCCAGGAGCAGCTGGTCGACCCGGTCGAGCACCGGGCCGGGCACCGCCGTGTCGAACAGGTACGAGCGGACCACCGAGCGCAGCTGACCCATCGCCGCGGCGGCCTCCACGTCGTGCCCGACCACGTCACCGATGACGACCCCGACGACGTCCGGCGACATCTGCAGCACGTCGTACCAGTCGCCGCCGACCTGCGCGTTCGCGGAGTTCGGCGCGTAGTACGTCCACACGTCGAGCCCGTCGACCTCCGCCTGCTCGGGCAGCATCGCGCGCTGCAGCGCCTCGGCCAGCCGGTGCTCGCGCTCGTACAGCCGCACGTTGTCGAGCACCGTGCCGACCCGCCGGGCGACCAGCTCGAGGACGGTCATCTGCCCGTCCTCCAGCGCGGGCCGTCCCCCGCCGCCGTGCGGTTGCACCACCAGCAGCCCGCTGACCTGACGGCGGCCCGTGATGGGCAGCACCACGACGCGGCGGTCCACCGGGCGGGCCAGCGGCACGCCGTCGGCACCCACGGCGGGGTCGCCGGGGTGCGGACCGGCGTGCGCGGCCAACCACGCCGACGGGCTACCCGGCAGGTGCTCGGCGTCCAGGTCGATCTCGACGGGACGGTCGTGCTGCCCGTCGAGCATCCGCTGCACGGGGTCCTTCTCCGCGCCGTCCGGGACCACGGCGGTGTGGCGGGTGGTGCGCAGGTGCGCGTGCGGGTGGGGGTCCGCGCCCTCCACGGGGCGCAGGCCCCCGTCGGCCAGGTAGAAGCCGGCCCAGCCGACCAGCGACTGGCGCAGCAGCGAGGCGATCTCGCGCAGCGCGCGCGGGTCGTCCAGGTCCATCAGCAGGTCGGACACCTGGGCGACGAGCGCCAGGCTGCGCCGTTCGCGGCGCTCCTCGGCGACGGCGGCCTCCTGCGCGGCCTCGTGCGTGCGCTGCTCGGTGAGGTCCTGCAGCACGGCCACCCAGTGGGTGACGGGCCCGCCGTCGGTGCTGCTCACCGGGCTGACGATGACGCGGCACCACAGCAGCGAGCCGTCGGCACGGCGCACGGGCAGCACCCGACCGCACGGGGTTCCCGGCCGCAGGGCCAGGTCGAGCTCGGCGGGGCGGGAGGCGGGCGTCACGTCCGGCATGGCCAGACCGTCGGCGACGGG
The DNA here is from genome assembly GCF_052036975.1 of Cellulomonas soli. Taxonomy (GTDB): domain Bacteria; phylum Actinomycetota; class Actinomycetes; order Actinomycetales; family Cellulomonadaceae; genus Cellulomonas; species Cellulomonas soli_A. The sequence goes on along the minus strand of NZ_JBQIAR010000002.1, from coordinate 116,628 downwards.
CAGCAGCAGACCGTAGCCGTGCACGTCCGCGGCGGTGCGACCGGTGACCCGTGTGAACGCCTCGTTCACCCAGATCGCGGCGAGCAACGGGTCGGCACCGTCCAGCAGGGCCACGGGCGCGTCGGTCGCCTGCAGTGCTCGGTCACGGACCTGTGAGATGGTCTGCACGGAGGAGTCGTGGCGTGGGGAGTTGACCTCCACCACCTCCGATCGTCTAGCGTGCCCAGCAGGCGATACGTGCAGGTTGCGTACTTCTCCCCGCGTGACTCGTCCGGAAGGAGCACCGTGCGCGACGGTAACAGCCCGACGTCGGACCAGCCCGCCGTCGACACGGCCACCGAGCCTGGCACGGTTCAGGTGCTCGTCAGCCCTGACCGCACCCGCATCGTGCTGTCCGGTGAGGTCGACGCCGACCTGGGTGCCGAGCTGCAGGACGCGACCGCCGTCGCGGAGCAGCGGGGCCTGCCGATCGAGGTGGACGCGCACCACGTGACGTTCATGGACTCCTCGGGCGTGGCGTTCCTGGCCCGCCTGTCCATCCGCAGCCAGCACCGGGTGCGGTTGCTGCGGGTGCCGCCGACCGTGCACTTCCTGCTCGAGGTCACCCGCATCGGCGAGCTGCTGGACGTGGTGCCCGACGAGCCGGCGCCGCAGCCCGAGCCGCAGTCCTAGATCCCCCGCCAGGCATCCCGCCGCGCGACGCGCGGCCGCGCACGGCGGCACCGCCCCGCCGGTCGTCCGGTGTCGCCGCGCACCCGCACACGCCGACGGGGCCCGGTCCGTGGACCGGGCCCCGTCGGGCCGTGCACCAGACGACGTCAGCTGACGTCAGGAGTCTGGATCAGAGCTTGTGACCGGCCGAGCGCAGCTGCTGGCAGGCCTCGACGATGCGGGCGGCCATGCCGGCCTCGGCCAGCTTGCCCCAGGCGCGCGGGTCGTACGCCTTCTTGTTGCCGACCTCGCCGTCGATCTTCAGCACGCCGTCGTAGTTGGTGAACATGTGGCCCACGACCGGACGCGTGAACGCGTACTGGGTGTCGGTGTCGATGTTCATCTTGATGACGCCGTTGTCGACCGCCTCGGAGATCTCCGCGGCCGTCGAGCCCGAGCCGCCGTGGAAGACCAGGTCGAACGGGTCGACCTTGCCGATCGCGTCGCCGACGGTCTTCTGGATCTCGGCGAGGATCGCCGGGCGCAGCTTGACGGCACCGGGCTTGTACACGCCGTGCACGTTGCCGAAGGTCAGGGCCGTCAGGTAGCGGCCCTTCTCGCCGGCGCCGAGGGCCTTGACCGTGGCCAGGCCGTCCTCGGAGGTGGTGTAGAGCTTCTCGTTGATCTCGGCCTCGTGGCCGTCCTCCTCGCCACCGACGACACCGACCTCGATCTCGAGGATGGTGCGCGCGGCCTGCGAGAGCTCGAGCAGCTCGGCGGCGACGACCAGGTTCTCGGCCAGCGGGATGTCCGAGCCGTCGAACATGTGCGACTGGAACGTCGGGTTCTCGCCGCGCTTGACCTGCTCGGCCTCGAGCTCGAGCAGCGGGCGGACCCACGAGTCGAGGTTCTTCTTGACGCAGTGGTCGGTGTGCAGCGCGATCGTCACGCCGTAGTGCTTGGCGACCTCGGTCGCATAGGCGGCCAGGGCGAGCGAGCCGGCGACGCGGTTCTTGATGGTCGAGCCGGACGCGTACTCGGCGCCACCGACGGAGACCTGGATGATGCCGTCCGACTCGGCCTCCGCGAAGCCCTGGATGGCGGCGGTGACGGTCTGGGACGACGTGATGTTCACGGCGGGGTAGGCGAACTTGCCGGCCTTCGCCCGGTCGATCATCTCGGCGTAGACCTCGGGGGTTGCGATGGGCATCGCGGCATCTCCTACGTGTCTCGTACGGGGTGGACGGTGCGTCCGGCCGGTCCGACGATCATCGGGGGCCCGGCGTGTGACGTGTACCGCACCTGAGTTTGTCACGTCTGGCCCCGAACCTCTCCGGGACGTCCTACCCACGGACGGACCTCGGGTGCCGAGCGGCGGCCCGACCTGCCCGATCGCCGAGAGGCGGCACTAGGTTGCCTGACGATCTAGTTAGCCGTACTTTCTAGCCATGCCCACCGACACGCCCTGGCCCGCCGAGTGGCTGCGCGGCGTGCTCGAGCTCTGCGTGCTGCGCGTCCTGGCCGAGGGGCCGACCTACGGCTACGCGATCACCACGCGGCTCGCCGACGCCGGGCTGGGGTCCGTCAAGGGCGGGACCCTCTACCCCCTGCTGACCCGCTTCGAAACCGCCGGGCACGTCACCGTGCAGTGGCGCGCCGGCGAGGGCGGACCCGGCCGCAAGTACTACCTGCTCACCCCCGCCGGTCACGCGCACCTGCACGACCAGGCCGCACGCTGGTCCACGTTCGCGGAGCTCACCCGCACGTTCGTCACCCACACCGCCCCGGAGGCACCGTGAGAACCGCCGACACCCCGCATGTCGACCCGGCCTGGGCCGAAGCGCTCCTGCTCGAGCTGCGACTGCTCGACGTGCCCGGCACCACCATCGGCGCCGTCCTTGCCGAGGTCGAGTCGCACTGCGCCGAGAGCGGCCAGGACGCACCCGAGGCCTTCGGCGACGCCGTGGCCTACGCCCGCAGCCTGGACCTGCCGACCCGACCGTCCTCGGCCACCGACGTGGTCCGCTCCGCCGTGCCGACCCTCGTGCAGGTCGCCGGCACCATCCCGCTGGTCCACGCCTACGGCGCCTGGCGCTCCTCCGAGTCCGTCACCGTGACCGTCGGTCAGCTCGTCTCGGTCGCCGTGGGCCTCGCACTCGTGGTGATCGCCGTGCGCCACCTCGACACGGTCCTGCGCACCGTCGTGCGCCGGCCCGTCGTGGCCTGGCTCGCCCTCACGGGCGGCACGATGGTGCTGGTGCTCACCCAGCTGCTCCTGACCGGGGTCGTCGGCGAGCTCCCTGCCGGACCGACGGCACTCGCCTCCGCCGCCGTCCTCGCCGCAGGCGTCGTGTGGGCGGTGCTGCACGCGCGGCTCGGTGCCGACCCGGCAGACCCCGTCGTCGCACCACTCGACGACGCGGAGTCCGTGCCGATCGGAGGTCGCTCCACGCTGCTCGTGCGCGCCACAGCGGCCGTGGTCCCCGTGTGGACCCTCGTGCTGCTCGGCCTGACCTGGTGGACGACCCGCTGAACCCGAGGCCGCAGGGCCCACCCGGGACCACCGTGCTCAGGCGTGCCGGACGACCCAGGTGTGCATCGCGATCGCTGCGGCCGCGCCCGCGTTGATCGATCGGGTCGAGCCGAACTGGCGGATGTGCAGCACGTCCTGGGCCGCCTCCTGCGCGGCGGGCGACAGCCCGACGGACTCCTGACCGAACAGCAGCACGCACGCGCGCGGCAGCGGGTAGCCCTCCAGCGGCACCGAGCCGGGCACGTTGTCGATGCCGATGACGGGCAGCGCCCCACCGTCCGGGCCGGCCGTCGAGGCCCACGCCAGCAGGTCCTCGACCGTCGGGTGGTGCCGCACGTGCTGGTAGCGATCGGTCACCATGGCCCCGCGCCGGTTCCACCGGCGACGCCCCACGATGTGCACCTCGGCGGCGGCGAACGCGTTGGCGGTGCGCACCACCGAGCCGATGTTCATGTCGTGCGCCCAGTTCTCCACTGCGACGTGGAACGGGTGCCGACGGGTGTCCAGGTCGGCGACGACCGCCTCGACGGTCCAGTACCGGTACCGGTCGACCACGTTGCGGCGGTCGCCGTGCTCGAGCAAGTCCCGGTCGTAGCGGGGGTCGTCGGGCCAGGCCTGCGGGCCACCCGGCCACGGGCCCACCCCGACCTGCTCGGACGGCTCCTCCTCCACCGGCACCTTCTCGTCCGCCGGCACGTCAGACCAGGTCGACGCGCAGCGCCGCGGCCGATCGACGCGCTCGGTCCAGGGCCTCCTCGACGTCCGCACCGCGCGCGACCGTCACCGCCACGCGCCGACGCCCCGCCACGGACGGCTTGCCGAACAACCGCACCTGCGCCGTCGGCACCGCCAGCGCGTCGCCCACGCCGGAGAACCTCGGCACGCCCGTCCCCTCGGCGAGCACCGCGACCGACGCCGACGGCCCCAGGGTCGTCACCTGCGGCACCGGGAGCCCGAGCACCGCGCGCGCGTGCAGCGCGAACTCCGACACGTCCTGCGAGGCCAGCGTGACCAGCCCGGTGTCGTGCGGACGCGGGGACACCTCGGAGAACAGCACCCGGTCGCCCACCACGAACAGCTCGACACCGAACACGCCCCACCCGCCCAGGGCCTGCGTCACGGCACCTGCGACCCGCTGCGCCTCGGCCAGCGCACCGGCAGGCAGCGCGGCCGGCTGCCACGACTCGCGGTAGTCGCCGTCGACCTGCACGTGCCCGATCGGGTCGCAGAACAGCGTGCCGTCGCGGTGGCGCACGGTCAGCAGGGTGATCTCGGAGTCGAAGTGCACGAACCCCTCGACGATGACGCGCGCCGGTACGTCCGACCCGGGCGCACGCCCACCGGTCTGCGCGTACTCCCACGCGCCGTCGACGTCACCGGCGGTCCGGATCACCGACTGGCCCTTGCCCGACGAGGACATCACCGGCTTGACCACGCACGGCAGTCCCACGTGCTCGACGGCGGCCCGCAGGTCGTCCAGCGAGTCGACGAACCGGTACGGGGACGTCTCCAGCCCCAGCTCCTCGGCGGCCAGCCGACGGATGCCCTCACGGTCCATCGTCAGGCGCGTGGCCCGAGCCGTGGGCACCACACGCACGCCAGCGGCCTCGACGTCCGCGAGCACCTGCGTGGCGATCGCCTCGATCTCCGGGACCACCACGTGCGGGCGCTCCGCGTCGAGCACCGCGCGAAGGGCCACCGGGTCGAGCATGTCGACCACGTGCGCGCGGTGTGCGACCTGCATCGCCGGTGCGTCCGGGTACCGGTCGACCGCGACGACCTCGACGCCCAGGCGCTGCAGCTCGATCGCGACCTCCTTGCCGAGCTCGCCCGAGCCGAGCAGCAGCGCGCGCGTCGCGCCGGGGGTCAGCGGGGTGCCGAGGGTGCCGTCCATGGTCTGGGTCACGGCGACCATCCTGGCAGCCGCGACGCACCGCAGGCACAGCGACCGGTGGCCACCCGCACAGGGTCTGCACACGAGACGTCCGGGGTCTCGACAGGCACGCCCGTAGGCTGGTGCCCATGCCTTTGACGACCGCGCTCGCGGCCATCCAGCCCGCCGTCGGCACCCTGCACGCCCTGGGCCCCGACTTCCTGAACGCCGAGAGCCTCATCGAGTCCTTCGGCACGGCCGCGCTCATCGGCATCGCCGTGGTGGTCTTCATCGAGACCGGGCTGCTGTTCCCGTTCCTGCCGGGCGACTCGCTGCTGTTCACCGCGGGCGCCCTCGTCGCCCAGGGCACGCTCGACCTGAACATCTGGGGGCTGTGCGCGCTGCTGTTCTTCGCCGCGTTCGCCGGGGACCAGGTCGCGTACCTGATCGGGCGCACGCTGGGCCCGAAGGTGTTCAGCCGGCCCGACTCGCGGTTCTTCAAGCAGAAGTACATCGACCAGACGTACGCGTACTTCGACAAGTACGGCGGTCGGACGATCATCGTGGCGCGGTTCGTGCCGTTCGTGCGCACGTACGCACCCGTCGCGGCGGGCGTCGGCAAGATGAGCTACCGGCACTTCGTCTCGTTCAACGTCGTCGGCGCACTGCTGTGGGGTGTGGGCGTCACCCTCCTCGGCTTCGTGCTGGGCAACGTGACGTTCATCAAGGACAACATCGAGGCGCTGCTGATCCTCATCGTGGGCGTCTCGGTGCTGCCGGTGGTCATCGAGCTGTGGCGTGCCCGCCGCAAGGAGGCCGCGCTCAAGGACGCCGGGGTCGACGAGGCGACCGTCGCCGAGGGGCGTGACACGCGCTACGACGAGGCTGCCGAGCGGGCCGCCGTCGAGGAGCGCGCCTTCGGCCGGGCCGGTGCCGAGAGCCCCGAGGCGTGACCCGGTCCATCGCCGGCTGGCTGTCCGACATGGACGGCGTGCTGGTGCACGAGAACCAGGCGCTGCCCGGTGCCGCCGAGTTCATCCGTGCCCTGCGCGACCACGGCCGCCCGTTCCTGATCCTGACGAACAACTCGATCTACACCCCGCGCGACCTGCGGGCCCGCCTGACCGCGACGGGCCTGGACGTGCCCGAGGACGCCATCTGGACCTCGGCGCTGGCCACCGCCCAGTTCCTCACCGACCAGCAGCCCGGCGGCTCCGCGTACGTGATCGGCGAGGCGGGCCTGACCACGGCGCTGTACGAGGCCGGGTACACCCTGACCGCCGCCGAACCGGACTTCGTCGTGCTGGGCGAGACCCGCACGTACTCGTTCGAGGCGATCACGCAGGCCATCCGGCTCATCCAGGGCGGTGCGCGGTTCATCGCCACCAACCCGGACGTCACGGGCCCGAGCGCCGACGGCGACCTGCCGGCCACCGGTGCCGTGGCGGCCATGATCACCGCCGCGACCCGTCGTGAGCCGTACTTCGTCGGCAAGCCCAACCCGATGATGATCCGCTCGGCGCTGAACCGGATCGACGCGCACTCCGAGACGACCGTCATGGTCGGCGACCGCATGGACACCGACGTGGTGGCCGGCATCGAGGCGGGCCTGCGCACGTTCCTGGTGCTCACCGGGTCGACGCGACGCGAGGACGTGGCCCGGTTCCCGTTCCGGCCCAGCGAGATCGTCGACTCGATCGCCGACCTGGTCGACCGGGTCGGCACCCCCGCCTGAGCTGCCCCGGAGGCTGACGTGGCGCGCAAGGGCGGGTGGGTGCCCGACCAGCACGGGGCCTGGGCGATGCTCGCCGTCCCCGTACTGGTCGGCGCCGTCGTGTCAGGGGTGACGTGGCGGCACGCGCTGCTGCTGGTGAGCTGGCTCGTCGCCTACCTGGCGTTCTTCGCCGCCGGGCTGTGGCTGCGCTCGGGCCGCAAGGCGCGCTACCTGCCACCCGTGCGCGCGTACGCCGTGGCCACTGCCGCGCTGGGCGGCTCGCTCGTGCTCACCGCGCCCGGGCTGCTGCGGTGGGCGCCCGTCTACGCGGTGCTGCTCGCGGTGAGCCTGGTGTCGTCCGTGCGCCGCACCGACCGGGGGTGGCTCAACGACACGGTCACCGTGCTGGCCGCGATGCTCATGACGGTCGTCGCCGCCGGGCTGGGCCACGACGCCGACCCGGGTGCCGCCACGCTGCTCGCCGACGGCACCGGCGTGGCTCGTCTGGTGCCGCCCGGCGCCGCCGACCCGCAGGTGTGGCTCGCGACCGGGCTGCTGACGGCGTACTTCCTGGGGACCGTGCCCTACGTGAAGACCCTCATCCGCGAGCGCGGCAAGCGGACCGTGCTCGCCGTCTCGATCGGGTACCACGCGGCCCTGGCGGTCGCCGCGGCCGTGTGGGCGGTGCTGGCGGTCGCACCGGCGGTGACGGCCGTGGCCGTCGTGGCGGTCGCATTGCTGGTCCGGGCGGTGCTGGTGCCACGTCGTCGTCCGTGGCCCAGCGCGAAGGCCGTCGGGCTGGGTGAGGTGGCCGCGACCGTCGCCGTGTGCGCGGCCACCCTCGCCTTGGTGCTCTGAGCCGTGGTGCTCCGACTGCTCAGAAGCTGACCTGGGGTGCGGCGCGCACCTCGGGGTCGTTGACCTCGAAGTACTCGGCGCGCACGAACCCGAACATGTTCGCGATGACGTTCGCCGGGAACGACTCGACCTTGGTGTTCAGGCTGCGCACGTTCGCGTTGTAGAACCGGCGACCGGCCGCGATGCGGTCCTCGGTGGTCGACAGCTCGGTCTGCAGCTGCTGGAAGTTCTCGCTCGCGCGCAGCACCGGGTAGGCCTCTGCGACGGCGAACAGGCGGCCCAGTGCGGCCGAGAGCACGTTCTCCTGCTGGGCCTGCGCCGCCGGGCCGACGCCCGCGCCGGAGGCGGCCGCGCGAGCCTGGGTGACCTCGTCGAACACGGCACGCTCGTGCGCCGCGTAGCCCTTGACGGCCTCGACCAGGTTGGGGATCAGGTCGTGCCGGCGGTGCAGCTCGACGTCGATCTGGCGCCAGGCCTCCTGCACCAGGTTCCGCAGCCGGACGAACGCGTTGTAGGTCACCACACCCCACAGCAGCACGATGACCACGAGCACGAGCAGGACGATCAGCACGACGCCGACGGTGTTCACGATCAGGCCTTTCGCAGGTTCTCCGGTGAACTCGGATCGTAGCCGTGGTCGAGCCAGACATGGCGGGGCACGCTGCGCACCACGGCCGTCAGCAACCCCAGCCGGGCTGCGAGCGTGCTCAGGTCGGTGCCGCCCGAGGTCCACGACACGATCCAGGTGCCCTCGATGCGCCACGGGTTCCGCACCGCGTCGGGTCGCAGCAGCCGTTCCATCAGCCGGGGGTGCAGCACGGCGTGCGCGGTGCGCTGGTCACCGGCGGCCACCCGGTACGCCCGGTTGAAGTCCTCCGACTCGAACTGCATGTCCTGCGCGCCGAGCATCTTGGCGAACCGGGCACCGATCCCCTCGGGCGTCACCTCGATGGTCGGCAGGTAGGCGGGCAGGGCGAGGGCCACGACATGGGCATGGTGGGTCGTCTCCTCCTTGCCGCTGCCCGTGTCCCACTGGTAGTCGAACGAGACGGCCGGCATGCCCTCGAACCGGCCGGTCATCACCTCGGTCGCCCGCCGGGCGTGCCCCTGCCCGAACGGTTGGCCACGGTGCAGCCCGGCGTAGCGGTCGTCGCGGTCGACATACGTCCACCCGTTCCGTAGCGCCCACTGCTGCAGCTGCTGGCGGCGCCGGTGCTGCAGCCACCACCCGAGGCCGAGCAGCCCCAGCCCGAGCAGGGGCACCAGGTAGACGACGAACGCGCCGGGCACGTCGCTCACAGCGCCTCCTCGCTCCACCGTCCGGAGTTCAGCAGCTGGACCTCGCGCCGGGTCAGCCCGTCCGGCAGCGGCGGGTGGTCGTCGACGACGAACGCGGGCAGCAGCTCGGCGAGGTCGAGCGCCACCTGCGCCAAGGACTCGATGCGCCCGAGGTCCGTCCGACCCGGCACGTGGACGGCGACGTCGGCGCCCTCGACCAGCACGCTGAGCCCGTCCGTGTCGGGTCTGCTCAGGCGTTCCATGACCTGCGGGTGCAGCACGGCGTGCGCGAACCGCGCCTGGCCGGCCTGGATACGCCACCGGGCGTTGAAGTCCTCCCACTCGACGGTGACGTCCTGCCCGCCGAGCCGACGGGCCAGCCTCTGCGCGCCACGTTCGGGGGTCAGCACCAGGCCCGGTCCCCGCATGGCCCGCTCCACCATGACGACGTGCCGTCGGCGCAGGCCGCTGTAGGTGAACGAACGGATGCGCCCGCGTTCGTCGTCGCGTTCGAGCGCGTCGGTCGCCACTCCCCCGCCGCGCCCGAACGGCGGTGCCTCCCACCGGCCCACGAGCACGGTGCGTGCCACGTCCGTGCACCAGCCGCGCTCCGCCGCCCAGCGTTCCACCTGACGACGCCGCCGTCGGTCACGCCGGGCGGACAGCACACCGGCCAGGACCAGGCTCGCGCACAGCACGGCGGTCGTGGCGATCGCCCACGGGTCGGCGAGCTCGGGCTCGTCCACGGGCACGCCGCGCACGACCGCCACCCCGACACTGATCCCGGCGTGGGCCATGAGCACGCACGGCACGAGGAGGGCGGCGAGCAGGACCGCCACCACGCCGAGGAGCACCTTCTCCCCCGTGCTCCGCGGGCGCGCGCCCGGCAGCGACCCAGGACCGCGCGTATCGCTCACCGGGGGACAATCGGCAGCAAGACACCCCGACCTGAGGCCACCGACACCGTTCGTGCAGGTCGGCGGTCAGTCGCTGCTCAGGCGAGGCCGAGGTCCGCCAGGCTGTACAGGTAGTGGTACGGCACGCCGAGGGCTTCGATCTTCTCCTGGGCGCCGGTCGCCCGGTCGACGATGACGGCGACACCGAGCACCTCGGCACCCGCCTCACGGGCGGCCTCGACGGCCGCGATGGGCGAACCGCCCGTGGTCGAGGTGTCCTCGAGGACGACGACCTTGCGGCCTGCGATGTCAGGGCCCTCGATGCGCCGCTGCATGCCGTGCGCCTTGGCCTCCTTGCGCACGACGAACGCGTCGAGGTCCTGCCCGCGCGACGCAGCGGCGTGCAGCAGGGCAGTCGCGACAGGGTCCGCGCCGAGCGTGAGACCGCCGACGGCGTCGATCTCCGCGGTGCCGAGGCCGACCTCCTCGAGCCTGTCGAGCAGCACGTGCCCGATGAGCGGCGCGGCCCGGTGGTGCAGGGTGACGCGGCGCAGGTCGACGTAGTAGTCGGCCTCACGCCCGGAGGACAAGGTGACCTTCCCGTGCACGACGGCAAGGTCGACGATGAGGTCGCGCAGCTGCTCGCGCGGGGTCGGGGAGAGGTCGTGGCTCACGGCCGTCAGGCTACCGGGACGAGCCCCCGGAGGCCGTGCCCGCGCCGTCGTCGCCCGCGCCGGCCACATCCAGCGGACGGCGGTAGCGGCCGAGCGCGCGGATCGCCGAACGCGGCACGATCCGGGCCACCGCGGCCGCCGTGCGATAGCGCAGGCTCGGCGTCGAGATGACGACACCGCGGCGCACGTCGGCGAGCGCAGCGGCCACGACGTCCTCGGCGTTGAGCCAGGCGATCTCGGGCAGGGCGCTGGTGTCGATGGCGCCGCGCTGGTGGAACTCGGTGTGCACGAACCCGGGGCACAGCACGGTGGCGGTCACGCCGGTGCCCTTGAGCTCGACGGCCAGCCCCTCGGTGAACGTGCGCACCCAGGCCTTGTGCGCCGAGTACGTGCCCGAGGCCATGAGCGCCGCGATGGACGCCACGTTGAGGACGGCACCGCGGCCTCGTTCGACCATGGCGCCGGTCGCGGCGTGCGAGAGCACCATGACCGTGCGGACCATGACCTCGAGGGCCATCTCCTCACGCTCCAGGTCACCGCCGACGAACTCCTGGTTGAGCCCCAGGCCCGCGTTGTTGACCAGCAGGCCCACGGGGTTCTCCGGGCTGCGCAGCCGGTCGGCGACCCGCTCGACGTCCTCGCGCACCGACAGGTCGGCGACGATCACCTCGGTGCGGATGCCCGCGGCCGCCTCGAGCTGCGAGGCAAGGCGGTGCAGGCGCTCGCGGTCGCGCGCGACCAGGACGACGTCGTGCCGGGCGGTGGCCAGCTGCCAGGCGAACTCCAGGCCGAGGCCGGCGCTGGCGCCGGTGACGAGTGCGGTTCCCATGGACGACACCCTACGGAGCCTCCCCGCTGCCGCGCACCGAACCGCACCTCTCGCGCAGTTCGATCAGATGCTCGCCGCCCTGGACGCCGCGCCGCGCCGCGTCCCCGCCCTGGTCGACGCTGCCGCACGCCGACGCATCTTCACGCACGAGTGAGCGACGCGCCCGAGTACGTCGTCCGCGAGCCCGACGGCTACTCCTCCGGGTTCGACACGTTCACCTGCGGCCATCCGACCTTGGACGCATGGCTGCAGGACAGTGCGCTGCGCGCGCACAAGGCCGGCTCGACGCGGGTTCGTCTCCTCTGGCACCTCGACAGCGCGTCCTTGGTCGGGTACTACGCGATCTGCCCGACAGAGGTGCGTCGGGCAGAGCTCCCGCTGTCCTCGAAGGTGCGCGCGGCGATGTCAGCAGTGCCGGGGTTCATGCTCGCCAAGCTCGCGATCGCGTCGCACGCGCAAGGGCGGGGGCTGGGCCGGGACCTCCTCCTCGATGCCCTCGAGCACATCTGCGACGCCTCCGACCTCGCGGGCGGGCGGATCATCGTGGTCGACCCGATCGACGACGGCGCCACCGCGTTCTCCGCACGATCAGGCTTCCGGGCCGTCGACGGACACACGCGGATGTACCTGCTCGTGCAGGACGCGAAGGCGTCGTTGGACCTGGAGTAGACCCGCGTCAGCGCTCGCCGAGGGTCACGACCACGTGCACGTGGCTGCCTGCCGGGCGGGCCGTGATCGGGGCGCCCGGGTCCTGCTCGACACCGTCGACCACGAGGCTGCGCACCCCGTGGCTCACCCGGTCGGGGTTGCGGACCTCGATGTCGTAGACGGCGCCGCGCCACTCGCGACGCATCTCGAACCCGTCCCAGTCGTGCGGGATCGCGGGGTCGACGACGAGCCCGTCGAGCGTGAGCCGCACCCCCAGGACGTACTTGGTGACCGCGGTGTACATCCAGCCGGCGGTGCCGGTCAGCCACGGGTTCTGCGCCTTGCCGAACCACTCGTGGTCGCGCCCGTAGAGGAACTGCACGTAGGCGTACGGCTCGGCGCCACGCACCTCGATGTTGTCGTTCTGGTGGTACGGGAGGATCGCGTCGTAGAACTGCACGGCCTCGTCGCCGCGGCCCAGCAGCGCCTCGGCGATGATCGGCCAGGCGTTGGGGTGGGAGAAGATCGCGGCGTTCTCCTTGATGCCCGGGTAGACGCGCGTGACGAAGCCGACGGTGTCGTCGACCTGCGTGAACGCCGGCCAGTTCAGGTGGTTGCCGTACGGCGAGCCGAGCAGGTCGCGCACCGAGTCCATCGACCGGGCGCCGCGCTCGTGCGTGGTGATCCCGGCGATCACGGGCCAGGCCTGGTGCTCGAGGAAGATCTTGCCCTCGTGGTTCTCGTGCGAGCCGATCTTCACGCCGTCGCGCGTGTACCCACGCACCCACCAGTCGCCGTCCCACAGCTCGGTGTCGGCGACGCGGGCGATCCGGTCGAGCTCGGCGCGGTACCGCTCGACGTCGTCCGTGCGGCCCAGCGGTTCGGCGACCTCGAGGAACGCGCGGATGGCCCATGCGTGCAGGAACGTGACCAGGGCGGTCTGCCCGCCGCCGAGGTTGAGGCAGTCGTTCCAGTCGGCGCGCAGGCCCAGGGCGACGCCGTTCGGCCCGACGTGCCGCGACGAGAAGTCCAGGGCGCGACGCAGGTGCTCGTAGACCGTGCCGGGCGTGCCCTCGGCGAACGGGATCACCTGGTCGAGGAAGCCGAGGTCGCCGGTCTCCTTGACGTACTCCACGACCGACGGCACGAGCCACAGGTGGTCGTCCGAGCAGGTGTCCTCCAGCCCGTGGATCAGCGAGGCACGGTCGGGCGTGGGCACGATCGTCGGGCTGGGCACGTCGGGCAGCTGCGGCGCGTCGGGGTCGAAGGCCGCCGGGTCGAACAGGTGCAACCCGTAGCCGGCCTCGGTCTGGGCGCGCAGCAGCTCGACGATGCGCTGCCGCGTCTTCGTCGGGTTGGAGTGGATGACGCTCATGACGTCCTGCGCGGTGTCGCGGTAGCCCAGGCCGTTGCGCCCGCCGACCTCGACGAACGACGCGAACCGGGACCACTGCACGCAGGTCTCGGCCTGCAGCAGCGTCCAGGTGTTGATCATCGTGTTCATGCCCTCGTGGGGCGTGCGGATGCGCAGCGCGTCCTGCTTGGCGGACCAGTACGCGCGCAGGCGCGCCCGCTCGAGGTCGACGGTGGGCAGGTCGGCGTACTTGGCACGCATGGCCCGGCCGGCCTCGTCACGCGAGCCGTAGCCGAGCAGGAACACCAGGCGCTTGGTCTGACCCGGCGCCAGCACGACCTCGTGCTGCAGCGAGCCGCAGTGGTTCTGCGTGGTGGCCGACCGGTTCGAGCCGTGGCCGCGCTCGATCGCGACCGGGTTGCTCTCGCTGCGGTACGGGCCGATGAACTCCTCGCGCAGCGAGTCCCACGAGCTGGGCTCCTCGCTGGAGGTGAAGAAGTGGTGGGTCCACGGCTCGTAGTAGAAGTCGTACTCGATGATCCCGTCGGCGTACGAGGAGCCCGACGCGTACAGGGACATCTGCAGGTTCTGGTTGTCGATCGTGATGGTGTGGAAGCTGAACTCCACGTACGAGCCCACGGTCAGCCGGCGTTCGACGTCGCTGCGGTTGGTGACCTCGACGTCCCACACCTCGACGTCGTCGTCGAGCGGCACGAACACGGTCTGGCTGGCCTCGATGCCCTTGTACGAGGCCTCGAACCGCGTGTAACCCATGCCGTGCCGGGTCGTGTACTCCGCGCCGTCCTCGACGCCGTCGGCCGCGAGCGGCTTGCCGACCGGCTGCCACGACACCGACCAGTAGTCACCGTCGGCCGCGTCCCGCAGGTACACGTAGTGACCCGGACGGTCCAGGGGGACGCCGTTCTGCCGGAACCGGGTGATCCGGCCGTACTGCGAGGACTTGTAGTACGAGTACGCGCCGCCGGCGTGCGAGATCACCGTGCAGAGGTTCTTGGTGCCCAGGTAGTTCGTCCACGAGACGGGGACGTCGGGGCGGTCGACGACGTACTCGTCGCGGGCGGTGTCGAAGTGGCCGTAGCGCATCGTCGTCGCTGTTCCTGTCGGCTGGGAGGGTCGCGGGAGCGGGGGGAGGGTCAGACGCCGGCGGTGACGAAGCCGCGCAGCCAGTCGAGCAGCTCGGTGGCCTTCTGCGGGGTGTCGGCCTCGACGAACATGCGCAGCACCGGCTCAGTGCCGGAGAACCGCAGCAGCGCCCAGTTGTCGTTCTCGAGCAGGATCTTCGTGCCGTCGAGGTGACTGACGGAGACCACCGGGTACGGGCCGACGTGCGTGAGCGGCTGGGCCTCGAGCCGGCGCGGCACCGCGATGCGCATCTCCGGCGTGGACGGCACGCCCGCCTCGAGGGTGTGCAGCCGACCGGTGATCTCGTGGATCGCCGTGCGCAGCTCGGAGATGGTCCGACCGGTGCGCGCGAGCATCTCGACGACCAGCGCGCACGCGAAGATGCCGTCCTTGCCCAGGATCCAGCCGCGGATGGTCAGCCCACCAGAGGACTCCCCGCCGAGCACCGCACCGATCTGCTCCATGCCGGCGGTGACGTGCTTGAAGCCGACCTTGACCTCGAGCGACTCCTCGCCGAAGTGCGCGGCCAACCGGTCGAGCAGGTGGGTGGTGGCCAGGTTGCGGACCACACCGCCCTTCTCGCCGCGGACCTCGTGCAGGTACCAGTACAGGAGCAGCAGCAGGTCGTTGCTGGAGACGTACTCGCCGGTCTCGTCGACGATGCCGATGCGGTCGGAGTCGCCGTCGGTGGCCAGGCCCAGGCCGTAGCGTCCGGCGCCCTCGCGGATCATGCCGATGAGCGTGGACAGCCGCTGCAGGTCGGGAGCCGGGGCGACACCGCCGAACAGCGGGTTGTGCGCCTCGTGGATGAACTCGGCGGGCACCCGCATGTCGGACAGGATCGTGCCGAGGGTCAGCTGGCTGGTGCCGTACATGGGGTCGACGACCACCCGCAGGTCGGCGCCGCGGACGGCGTCCACGTCGATGATCTGCTCGATCGCGTCCACGTAGGGCGCGGTGAGCGTGCGCTCGGTGACCACACCGGCCCGCCGCGCCAGGTCGATGTCGAGCGTGATGACGTCCTCGACGGACATGGCGTTGGCCTCGTCCTGGTACCGGTCGGTCTCGTCGTCCAGGGGCAGCGAGCCGTCCTGGCGGAACACCTTGATGCCGTTCCACTCGGGCGGGTTGTGGCTCGAGGTGACGATGATCCCGTAGGCCGCGCCCAGGTACGGGGCGGCGAACGTGACCAGCGGGGTCGGCACGTCGTCGGGCAGCAGGGTCACCGGGATGTTGTTGCCGGCGAACACCTCGGCGGCCGCGATCGCCGAGTCGCGCGAGAGGAACCGCCGGTCGCCGCCGATGACGACGCCCTTGGCCTCCAGGCCCTGCCGCATGGTCTCGTTCGCGATGGCCTGCGACAGCCGGCGCACGTTGGCCAGCGTGTAGCCCTCGCCGATCACGGCCCGCCACCCGCCGGTGCCGAACACGATCTTCGTGTCGGTGTTCTTGGTCGGCACGAACAGCCGCTTGAGCACGATGTCGGCGGCGACGGCGAGCTCCTCGGGCGTGTTGATGCCCTGCACCTCGTCGGTGTCGTGGATCTGGTGGCTGGTGATCTGCTTGCCGCGGGCGATGACGCGGCGGGCCAGGTCGGTGAGCCGGTGCTCGCCGGCGGTGGCCATCGCGTCGAGCTCGTCGAACAGCAGGCCGGGGGCGGCCACGTAGGCGCCGACGTTGATCTCGACGGGGGCGTCACCGGTCGGAGCGGGGTCGGGCGCGCCGTCGTCGCCGGGCTCGGCGATCGCGACGATCCGCCCGTCCTCGCGCACCACGCGGCCGTACCCCTCGGGCGCGGTGTCGACCACGGCGGTGAGCAGCGAGAGGTCGGCGCCCTTGAGCTCGTGCCGGTTGAGCAGCCCGCGCAGCGAGTCGGGGCGCAGCAGCGGGGTGTCGGCGTACGCGACGAGCACACGCTCGACGTCGCGGCCCACGGCCTCCGCGGCCGTGCGGGCGGCGTCTCCGGTGCCGAGCGGCTCAGGCTGCTCGACGTAGGTCAGGTCGTCGCCGAGCAGTGCGGGCAGCCGGTCGTCCCCGGGGGCGATCACCACGACGATCCGGTCGGCGGGGACGACGCGGCGCACGGTGGCCACCGCCAGCTCGACGACGGTCGCGTCGCCCAGCGGGCGGGTGAGCAGCTCGCGGGACGCCTCGTCGTGCCCGGCGGCGAGCACGACCGCCGCCCGGGAGCCGTGCCTGGGTGCGCGCGTGGACCTGGTCATCGCTACCTCGCGGACGTAATTTGTTCGGACTCCTGCGTAACCCATCATGCCCGATGTCGCGCGGAATGGCGAGAGCCCTCGACCGTCGGAGCCGCCCGCTAGCGTGGGCGCCATGCGGCTGGCCACCTGGAACATCAACTCGATCCGTGCACGCCTCGACCGTGCCCTCGCGTTCGTCGAGCGCTCCGGCGTCGACGTCCTCGCGCTGCAGGAGACCAAGTGCAAGGACGAGCAGTTCCCGCGCGAACCGTTCGAGCAGCTCGGCTACGAGGTCGTGACCAGCGGTTTCAGCCAGTGGAACGGCGTGGCGATCCTGTCCCGCGTCGGCATCGCCGATGTCGAGGTCGGATTCCCCGGGCAGCCGACCTTCGGCGACCCGGGCGTCGTCGAGGCCCGGGCCCTCGGCGCCACCTGCGGCGGCGTGCGCGTGTGGAGCCTCTACGTGCCCAACGGCCGCGAGATCGCCGACCCGCACTACACCTACAAGCTCGAGTGGCTCGCCCGGCTGCGCGACCAGGCGGAGCACTGGCTCGCCGAGGACCCTGCCCTGCAGGCCGCCCTGGTCGGCGACTGGAACATCGCCCCGCTGGACACCGACGTGTGGGACCCCGAGTTCTTCGCGGGGCGCACCCACGTCACCCCCGCCGAGCGCGACGCCTTCCGCGCGTTCGCCGAGGCCGGCTGGACCGAGGTCTCCCGCGAGCACGTGCCCGCCGAGCACACCTACACCTACTGGGACTACCAGCAGCTGCGGTTCCCCAAGAACCAGGGCATGCGGATCGACCTGACGTACGCCACCCCGGCGCTGGCCGCACGGGTCGCCGGCGTCTCGATCGAACGCGTCGAACGCAAGGGCAAGACCCCGTCCGACCACGTCCCCGTCGTGATTGATCTCACAGATTGAACAATTCCGACATCTCGGACACGTCTGGTTGGGTGAGAACTGCCCTCAACGGCCCCTCGCAGGCCTGCCGCTCCACTACGTTGCACGCATGAGCACTGAGCACGGGAGCAGCGGAGAGACGTCCGCACCCGAACCTAACGCCTTCGCCGCCCCCGCATCGCCCGTCGCCCCGACCGCCGGCACCTACTCCGCCCCGCCCGCCCCCAGCGGCTACGAAGCGGTCCCGCAGACGGCCTCCACCCCGGCACCCCCCGCGTACGGTGCCGCCGCGCCCACCTACGGTCAGCCCGCCGCCGACCCGTACGGCCAGCAGCAGCCGGCCTCGCCGTACGGCGCGCAGCCCACCCAGGCCTACGGGCAGCAGCCCGGCGCACAGGCCTACGGCGCCCCGCAGGCCACGCCCTACGGCGCCCAGCCGCAGTACGGCGCCTACGGTGCCGCCGCACCGGCCTACGGCCAGCAGTACGGCGGCGCGCAGAAGACCGACGGCCTGGCCATCGCCTCGCTGGTCACCAGCATCCTGGGCTTCTCGGCGATCGCGCTCGGCCTGGGCATCGCCGCGCTGCGGCGCATCAAGCGCTCGGGTGCCGCCGGTCGCGGCATGGCCATCGCCGGCATCGTCATCAGCTCGCTGACCATCGTGGGCATCCTGCTCGTCGTGCTGTTCACGGTCGTGCTCGGCGCCAGCGGTGCCCTCGACGACATCGACACCGGCGACACCACCGGCACGTGGGACGAGCCCCTGGACGACACGGCCGACGGGTCCACCGACGGCGACCTCTACAAGGACCCGGACGACACCGTCCTGCCCGACTACACGCTGGTGACGGGCCTGCAGCCCGGCGAGTGCCTGACCTACAGCGGCACCTACGACCTCAGCGGCGCGGACAGCATCGACTGCGCGCTCACGCACGACATGGAGATCGTCGCGCTGGTGCCCATGAGCGGACCCGTGGAGCTGTCGCTGTCCGCGGACGACCCGGTCTGGTACGAGGCGTCCACCAGCTGCGAGCAGCTGGTCGAGGCCGCCGCCCCCGGTCTGCAGGACTCCACCGGCTGGGCCGACCTGTACTACCCGCACCCCGACCAGTACGCCGCCGGTGAGACCACGGCGTACTGCACGTTCACGTCCTACGGCACCGACCTGACCGGGTCGATCGCCGCAGGCACGCTGAGCGTCGCCGGGACCGGAGCCTGAGCTGACGGCCGACCAGCCCGGCTACCCCGAGCCGTACTACGCGCCGGGGTGGTCGACGGCGTCCCTCGAACGCCCACGTCTCGAAGGGACCGCCGTCGCCGCCCTGGTCACCGGCCTGCTGGGCCTCGGCCCGGTCGCCGTGGTGCTCGGGCTGGTCGGCCTGCACAGGACCCGCACCCGCGGCACGCGCGGCCGCGGGTTCGCCATCACCGGCGTCGTCCTCGGTGTGCTCGGCACCCTGCTCGCCGCGGCGGGGATCGTCGCCGCCGTACTGCTGGTGCGGGCGTCGAGCTCCCTGCCGTCCGACGTCGCCAGCCCGCGCGACGCCCACGTGCAGCAGCTCGTCACGGGCAACTGCCTGGGCACCCTGCCCGAACCCGCCGCCGACGGCACGGTCGACACCGTCCAGGTGGTGCCCTGCGGCCAGCAGCACGCCGGCGAGGTCATCTCGCAGTTCGAGTTCGCCCCGGACGCCGTGTGGCCCGGGCAGCAGGCCGCCGACGCGCGTGTGGCCCGCTCCTGCGTGCTCAGCCCCGAGGAGATCGAGGCCAACGCGACGGTCATCACCTGGGCACCGACGCAGGACGGCTGGGCGCGCGGCGACCGGACGGGCCTGTGCATCGAGGTGCTCGACCTGGCCGAGGACGTGTAGCCACCCCCGGCCCTGCCGAGCACCCCGTCAGCACCCCGTCAGCGGGCAGAGACCACCAGGCCGCCGGCGTCCGCGTCCGCGTTGAGCTCGACGAGCACGCTCTGCCCGTCGCGGATCTCGCCGGCCAGCAGGCGTCGGGCCAGCTGGTCGCCGATCTCGCGCTGCACCAGCCGACGCAACGGCCGGGCGCCGTACGCCGGGTCGTAGCCCTCGAGCGCCAACCACTCGCGCGCCGCCGGGGTGACCTCCAACGTCAGGCGACGGTCCGCCAGCCGCGCCGCCAGGGCGGCGACCTGCAGCTGCACGATCTCGCCGATCTCGGCCAGCGACAGCGGGTCGAACAGCACCACGTCGTCGAGCCGGTTGAGGAACTCCGGCTTGAAAGCACCCCTGACGGCCGCCATGACGGCGTCCTTCTTCGCGGTGGCGTCCAGCAGCGGGTCGACCAGGAACTGCGAGCCGAGGTTCGAGGTGAGCACGAGGATCACGTTGCGGAAGTCGACCGTGCGGCCCTGACCGTCCGTCAGGCGGCCGTCGTCGAGCACCTGCAGCAGGATGTCGAACACCTCGGGGTGCGCCTTCTCGATCTCGTCGAGCAGCACCACGCCGTACGGGCGGCGGCGCACCGCCTCGGTGAGCTGGCCACCCTCCTCGTAACCGACGTACCCCGGAGGGGCACCGACCAGGCGGGCCACGGTGTGCTTCTCGGAGTACTCGGACATGTCGATCCGGACCATGGCGCGCTCGTCGTCGAACAGGAAGTCCGCGAGCGCCTTGGCCAGCTCGGTCTTGCCGACACCGGTCGGGCCGAGGAACAGGAACGAACCGGTGGGCCGGTCGGGGTCGGAGATACCGGCGCGGGCCCGGCGCACGGCGTCGGACACGGCGGCCACGGCCGGCTTCTGGCCGATGAGCCGCTCGCCGAGCACGTCCTCCATGCGCAGCAGCTTGGCGGACTCGCCCTCGAGCAGGCGCCCGGCGGGGATGCCCGTCCAGGCGGAGACGACCTCGGCGATCTCGTCGGGGCCGACGTTCTCGGCGATCATCGGGGTGCCCTCGGCGCTCGCGTCCGTGTCGGCCTCGGTGGCCTCGGCGGCGGCGATCTCCTTCTCGACCGTGGGGATCTCGCCGTACAGCAGGCGGCCGGCGGCGGCCAGGTCCCCCTCGCGCTGGGCACGTTCGGCGTCGGCACGCAGCTGGTCGAGGCGCACGCGCAGGTCGCCGACGCGGTTGTGCCCGGCCTTCTCCTTCTCCCAGCGGGCGGTGAGCCCGGCGAGCTCCTCGCGACGGTCGGCCAGGTCGGCCCGCAGCTTGGCCAGGCGCTCGGCGCTGCCCGGGTCGGTCGCCTCGGACAGCACGACCTCCTCCATCTCCAGCCGCGTCACGGCCCGCTGGAGCGCGTCGATCTCGACGGGTGAGGAGTCGAGCTCCATGCGCAGCCTGGAGGCGGCCTCGTCGACCAGGTCGATGGCCTTGTCGGGCAGCTGGCGTCCGGAGATGTACCGGTCGGACAGGGCCGCGGCGGCCACCAGGGCGGAGTCGGCGATGGTGACCTTGTGGTGCGCCTCGTAGCGAGCCTTGAGCCCGCGCAGGATCGCCACGGTGTCCTCGACGGACGGCTCGCCGACGAACACCTGCTGGAACCGGCGCTCCAGGGCGGGGTCCTTCTCGATGCGCTGGCGGTACTCGTCGAGCGTGGTGGCGCCGACCAGGCGCAGCTCGCCGCGGGCGAGCATCGGCTTGAGCATGTTCCCGGCGTCCATGGCGCCCTCGGAGCCACCTCCGGCGCCGACGACGGTGTGCAGCTCGTCGATGAACGTGACGATCTCGCCCTCGGACTCGGTGATCTCCTTGAGGACGGACTTCAGGCGCTCCTCGAACTCGCCGCGGTACTTGGCGCCGGCGACCATGGCGGCCAGGTCGAGCGAGACGAGGCGCTTGCCGCGCAGGGACTCGGGCACGTCGCCGGCCACGATGCGCTGGGCGAGACCCTCGACGACGGCGGTCTTGCCGACGCCTGGCTCACCGATGAGCACGGGGTTGTTCTTGGTGCGCCTGGACAGGACCTGGACGACGCGGCGGATCTCGGCGTCGCGGCCGATGACCGGGTCGAGCTTGCCGTCGCGGGCGGCCTGCGTGAGGTCGACGGAGTACTTCTCGAGGGCCTTGTAGGTGCCCTCGGGGTTGGGGCTGTCGACCTTGGCCGTGCCGCGCACGGTGGGCAGGGCGGCGGCGAGGGCGTCGCGGGAGGCGCCGGCGCCACGCAGGGCGTCGCCGATGCCGGACTGCCCGGCGGCCAGGCCGAGCAGCAGGTGCTCGGTGGACACGTAGTCGTCGCCCAGGGCGCGTGCCTCGGACGAGGCGGCCTGCAGCGCGGTGTTGAGCTGCCGGGACGCGACGGGCTGGGTGACGGTGTCCCCCGACGAGGCGGGCAGGTTCATCAGGGCGGCCCGCACGGACCGTCCGAGCGCGGTGCGGTCGGCGCCGACGGCGTCGAGCAGGCCGTTGGCGACGCCGCCGTCCTGCGCGAGCAGCGCATTGAGCACGTGGGCGGGCTCGACCTGCGGGTTGCCCGCGGCGGACGCCTGCTGGATGGCGTCGCCGAGGGCCTCCTGGGACCTGGTGGTGAACTTGGCGTCCACGGGACCTCCGGGGTGACGGGTTGTCGGACTGCTCGGCGCAACGGCCGCGAAGTTGAGTCTATTCCGCTCAACCTTCTGCCGCCCGCCCGGCAGCAAACACGACGTCGAGCCGTCACCGACTGCTCACCCCGGCGTCGTCGGCCGGACACGCGTCCGCCCTACCGTCGAGCACGTACCGACGACGAAAGGGCACCGATGACCCTCACGCTGACGCTCGTGCGTCATGGCCAGACCTACCTCAACGCCCGGCGGCTCCTGCAGGGCTGGAGCGACTCCCCGCTGACCCGCACCGGCCGCGCCGGCGTGCGGATCACCGCGCACCACCTCGCCGACCACACCTTCACCGGCGCGTACTGCTCACCCTCGGGCCGCGCGATCGCCACCGCCACCGAGATCCTGCGGCACCACGACGACCTGCGGCTGCGCACCGACAAGGACCTGCGCGAGCTGCACTTCGGGCAGTACGAGCGCCGCCCCGAGCACGAGCTCGACGCACTCGCCCCCTGGCACGAGCTCGTGCCGTCCATGCTCGACGGCACCCACCCGGGCCTGCCCGGCGGCGAGTCGGGCAGCGACTACATGGCCCGCGTGCGGGTCGCGTTCGAGCGCATCGTCGAGGCGCACCCCACCGGGCACGTGCTCGTGGTCGGGCACGGCCTCACGCTGGGCGCATGGCTCGCCACGGTCGACCCCGACCTGGGCCTGGTGGCCCTGCCCAACGCCAGCGTGTCGACCGTGCAGGTCGACCCCGGCGGTGCCCGGCGCGTGCTGAGCACCGGGGTCGACGTGGCCGCGCAGGGGCTCGGCAGCGCACGCAGTGTGCCGACCGCGCTGCCCGTCCCCGCGGCCTGAGGTTCACTCCAGGACGAACGTGACCTCCAGGACCACCTGGAACGCGGTCACCTTGCCCTCGACGACCTCGACCTTCTGCTCCTTGACCCACGCGCCGCTGATGTGGCGCAAGGTCTGCGAGGCCCGCTCCAGGCCCGTGCGGACGGCGTCCTCGAAGCCCTTCTCGGAGCGGGCACTGATGTGCGTGATGGCGGCGACCGAACCCATGACGACCTCCTCGGCGTGCTTGCGTGCGGTCCGTCCAGGCTCACCCCGGGCTCGACCGCCCGCAACAGCACACCCCGTGGCACGATCGCCGCATGGTCGACGACGTCCTCGGGCCCGGCTGGACCGCGCGCACCCTGCCCCTGCGGCCCGACGGGCTCGGTGACGGCACACCGCCGGTCGCGACGCTCGTCTCCCGCGTCACCGACAACCCGCGACCGCGCGCCGTGCTCTACGTGCACGGGTTCGTCGACTACTTCTTCCACGACCACCTGGGGGCGGCGCTCGCCCGGCACGGCTACGAGCTGTACGCGCTCGACCTGCGCGACTACGGCCGATCGATCCGCACCGGCCGCGACCCGAACTTCACCACCGACCTGTCGGTGTACGCCGAGGAGATCGACGCGGCCGTCCGCGACCTGCGCACCCGGCACGACACGGTGGTGCTGCTGGGCCACTCGACCGGCGGCCTGGTCGCCGCCCTGTGGGCCGACGCACGCACCGACGAGCACCTGGTGGACGCCGTGGTGCTCAACAGCCCGTGGCTCGACCTGCGCGGCTCGTGGCTCGAACGGACCGTGCTGACACCCGTGCTCGACGTCGTGGGGCGCCTGGCCCCGCGGCTGGTCGTCTCGCACCTGGCGCCGTACTACGGGCAGGCCCTGCACC
This sequence comes from Cellulomonas soli, assembly GCF_052036975.1. Classification (GTDB taxonomy): domain Bacteria; phylum Actinomycetota; class Actinomycetes; order Actinomycetales; family Cellulomonadaceae; genus Cellulomonas; species Cellulomonas soli_A. The sequence goes on along the minus strand of NZ_JBQIAR010000002.1, from coordinate 92,834 downwards.
GGGACACCGGCGGCGAATGGGACTACGACCTGACCTGGAAGCCGCACGCCGGGTTCCCCGTGCGGGCCGGGTTCGTCCGGACCGTGCGCCGCGGGCACGCGCGGGTCGCACGAGGGCTGCACATCGGGTGCCCGGTGCTCGTGCTCGCCTCCGACGGGATCGGACCCGACGACCGGGAGCACGACGCCCTGCTCAGCACCGACTCGGTGCTCGACCCGGCGCAGATCGTCGCCCGCGCACCCTTGCTGGGCGACGACGTCACGGTCGTGCAGATCGCCGGGGGCGCGCACGACCTGGCCCTGTCCGCCGGCCAGGCCCGGCACCGGTACGTCGAGGAGGTCGTCGGGTTCCTCGACGCGCGCCTGGGCACACCGCCCGAGGGGCAGGCAGGGTCCCTGCCCTGACGGTCCGTAGGCTGGTGGACTGTGACCCTCCCGTCCGACGCGTTCCGGCACGTGGCCGCCCGGCCGCACGAACCCCTGCGCACGTTCCACCCGCGCCGCTCCGTGCTGGGCCGCGACCGCGAGGAGGCGCTCGAGCGGCTGTGGCCCCGGTGGGGCTTCTCGGTGCACGACGACGACCTCGGCTCGGCGCCCCTGACCCCCGCGGGCACGCTCGACACCGCGTCGCTGTACGGCCGGCAGGCGCCGATCGTGCTCGAGATCGGCTCCGGCATGGGTGAGACCACGGCTGCCATGGCCGCAGCCGACCCCGACCGGGACTACCTGGCGGTCGAGGCGCACCTGCCCGGCATCGCGAACCTGCTGCTGCTCGTCGAGCGGGCCGGGCTGACCAACGTGCGGGTCGCGCACGGCGACGCGCTCGACCTGGTCCGTCGTCGGATCCCGGCCGACACCCTCGACGCGGTGCACGTGTTCTTCCCCGACCCCTGGCCCAAGGCCCGGCACCACAAGCGGCGGATCATCCAGCCCGAGCACGTGGCGTTGCTGCGCTCGCGCCTGCGGGTCGGCGGCACGCTGCACTGCGCGACGGACTGGCGGGAGTACGCCGAGACGATGCGCGAGGTGCTCGAGGCCGACCCGGGCCTGGCCGGTCCCGTCGCGTTCGTCGCCCGACCGGCCCACCGGCCCGTCACCAAGTTCGAGCAGCGCGGGATCGACCTGGGCCACGAGGTGTGCGACCTGGTGGTGCGCCGGGCGCGCTGAGCCACCTCGCACCGCTCGTGCGGTGCGCCGACCGGGTGGCACCACGGCGCTCCGGTGTCGCGTCGCGCGTGGTGGTGCTGTGATGGCCGCAGAGGTCCGTCCGCAGGTCGGGCACCTGCGCGGAGGAGCGACGCATGACGATCCACCTGGAGCCCTGGCCGTCCGGCACCCCGGCCTGGGCCGACATCACCGTGCCGGACCTGCAGCTCGCCCGGGACTTCTACGGTGCGCTGTTCGGCTGGGAGTTCGAGGTCGGCGGGCCCGAGACCGGCGGGTACACGCAGGCACTCATCGACGAGCACCGCGTCGTCGGGCTCAGCGAACCCCTGGGCGACGACCCCGCACCGCCACCCGCCTGGTGCCTGTACCTGGCCACCGACGACGCCGACGCGACGGCACAGGCCGCGCAGGAGCTCGGCGCGCACGTCGTCTTCCCCGCGATGCAGGTCATGGACTTCGGGCGCCTGGCCATCCTCACCGACCCGACCGGTGCCGTGTTCGGGCTGTGGGAACCGGCGTCGCACAACGGGTGGCAGGTGGTCGACGAGCCCGGTGCGCCCGCCTGGAGCGAGCTGATGACGCACGACCAGCCTGCCGCGCTCACGTTCTACTCGACCCTGTTCGGCCTCACCGCCGAGGACATGAGCAGCGACGGGTTCCAGTACGCCTCGCTGCACCACGAGGGGGCCGCGGCCGTCGGCATCGGCGGGTACGGCGACAGCGTGGACGCTGCGGTGCCCGCGGCATGGACCGTGTACTTCGCGGCGGCCGACGTCGACGCGAGCGTCGCGCGGGTGGTCGAGGGCGGCGGCGCGGTGGTGCGGGCACCCGAGGACACCCCCTACGGCCGGTTCGCCCTGGTCGCTGGACCGTTCGGCGAGGTGTTCGCGCTCATCGCCTCGGACGCGACCGCCGGCTGACGTCGGGCACCGTTCCCACCCCGGCGTCGCACCTCCCCGGCGGTCCGCGTCAGGGGTCGTCCGTACGCTGAGCGCGTGAACCAGCCCGCCAGCACCCTGCCGTCGAGCTTCCGCCTGCTGCTCGTGCCCGGGGTCAACCCCGACCGCTGGCTGCGCGTGTGGGCCGAGCGTCTGCCCGACCACCCCGTCGAGCTGGTGCACGCCGAGCCGCGCGACCAGCTGGCCGTGCTGCACGAGGGCCGCGCCGACGCCGGGCTCGTGCGGTTGCCCACCGACCGCACCGGGCTGCAGGTCGTCGAGCTGTGGACCGAGCGGACCGTCGTCGTCGTGCCCGACGACCACGTGCTGACCGTGGTCGAGGAGGTCGACCCCGCCGACCTGGCCGACGAGACCCTGCTGGTCCCGGCCGACGACCTCATCGGCTGGTCCGACGCCCCCGGCCGGCCGTTCGCCGGGGAGGCACCCGCCACCACCGCCGACGCGCTCGACCTGGTCGCCGCCGGCACCGGTGTGCTGCTGCTCCCCCAGTCGCTCGCACGTCTGCACCACCGCAAGGACCTGACCTACCGGCCGGTGCGGGACGCCCCGCAGACCTCCGTCGGCCTCGCGTGGCTGCGCTGGCAGGACGACGACCTGGTGCAAGAGCTCGTGGGCATCGTCCGCGGGCGCACGGCCGGCAGCTCCCGCGGCCGTGGTGAGCAGCCCCCGGCCCGTTCGACGGCGCAACCGCCCCGCACAGTCACCCGCTCCCGGGGGTCCGGTGAGCGCAGCAAAGCCTCACGGCCGCGCCGCGGCCACCGATCGGGAGGATGAGCGCACGGGCGCGCCAGGCCGCCACGGCCGCAGGCAGAAGGGCGGTGACGACATGGACGACGACGTGCGCGAGGCGCTCGAGGCGCGCCTCGCCCAGCTCGAAGCCGTCATCGAACGTGCCCCCGTCGGCATCGGCGTCGTCGACCTCGAGGGCCACACCCCCCTCACCAACGCCCACCTGCGCCGCATGCTCGGCTACACCGCGGAGGAGTTCGCGGGCATGCCGTTCGCCGCGTACTCCCACGCCGAGGACAACGCCCGCAACCTGCAGCTGTGGGAACGGATGGTCGCCGGCGAGATCGACGACTTCGCGATGGAGAAGCGCTTCGTCCGCAAGGACGGCAGCCTCGTCTGGGCCGAGCTGACCGTCTCGCTCGTCCGCGACGGCCTGCCCGCCCCGTACGCGATCGGCATGTCCCAGGACATCACCACCCGCAAACGGCTCGAGGCCGAGCTGCGCGCCGCCGAGCTGCGCTCCCGCCTGCTGGTCGAGCGTGTGCCCGCGGTCGTCTACATCAGCGAACCCGGGGCGTCCGGCGCGTGGCACTACGTCAGCCCCCAGATCGAACGCATGCTCGGCTACACGCCCGAGGAGTGGATGGCCGACGCGAGCCTGTGGTTCGGGCGGATCCACCCCGACGACCGCGAGTTCGTGCTCGACCGCACCGTCGAGATCATGTCGAGCGAGCACGGCGAGCTGAACTCCAGCACGTACCGCCTCACGCACCGGGACGGTCGGACCGTGTGGGTGCGTGACGACTCCGTGGTGCTGCGCGACCCCTCCGGCCGTGTCGCGTTCCACGGGGTGATCGTCGACGTCACCGCCGAGAAGGCCCTGGAGGCCCAGCTCGAGTACCAGGCGGCCCACGACTCGCTGACCGGGCTGGTCAACCGCACCAGGTTCCGCCGCGAGGTCGAGGACGCCATCGCCGGCCTGCCGACCGACCGGCGGCGGCCCGCCGTGCTGTTCGTGGACCTCGACGAGTTCAAGGACGTCAACGACCGGTTCGGCCACACCGTCGGCGACCACGTGCTCGTCGCCGTCGGTGCCGCCCTGCAGAGCACCGTGGGCGAGCACGGCACGGCGGCCCGGTTCGGCGGCGACGAGTTCGCCCTGCTGGTGCACGACGTGCCCGAGGACCGCCTGCCGGAGTTCTCCGAGCAGGTGCTCGCGGCCGTGCGCAGCGCCACCGTGCGGCACGAGGGCGTCGACGTGCACGTCGACGCGAGCGTCGGCACGGCGGTCATCGGCCCGCAGGACACCGTCGAGCACCTGCTGCGGCGAGCCGACACCGCCATGTACGCCGCGAAGCGCGCCGACGACCCCGACCCGGTGTAGGCCGCGCGCCCGGCGCCTCGGGCGTCACCGGGCGCCTACGACTGCGGGTGAAACGCGCACGCACGGACGAAGGTCCCCGCGTGCGGGCCGCCGCACGGCCGATGGTCACAGGTCGGGGCACCGAGCGGTGCACCGAGCGGACAAGAGATCAGAGGAGCTCGGTGCCCGAACCCCGTGCCGACGACTTCGGTCGTGCCGTGCTCGACCAGCTGGGCGAGGCCGTCTACGTCGTCGACCGCAGCAGCCGCATCGTGTACTGGAACGCGCAGGCGGAGGCTCTCACCGGCTTCACCGCCGAGCTGGCCGTGGGCCGCTGGTGCGGGGACGGCCTGCTCAACCACGTCGACGAGCTGGGGCGCCCGATGTGCGGTCCGACCGTCTGCCCGCTGCGCCTGACCACGCTGGACGGCGAGACCCGGCGCGCCCGGGTCTTCGCCCACCACAGCGCGGGCCATCTGACGCCCGTCCAGGTCACGGCGTCCGCGCTGAGGGACGCCGACGGCACGATCGTCGGGGCCGTCGAGACGTTCCACGACGACTCGGACGCGGTCGCCTCCGCCGTTCGCATCCGGGAGCTGCAGGACCAGGCCCGACTCGACCCGCTGACCCGGCTCGGCAACCGCCACCACCTGGAGGACCGGCTCGCCACACGTCTGGCCGGGCTGCACCGCGGCCGCGCCGGGTTCGGGCTGCTCCTGCTCGACCTCGACGGGTTCAAGTCGATCAACGACACGTACGGGCACCTGGTCGGTGACGAGTGCCTGCGTGCCGTGGGAGCCAGCCTCGCGGCGGGGAGCCGGGTCGACGAGGACGTCGTCCGGTACGGCGGTGACGAGTTCCTCGTCCTCACCTCGGTCGAGGACGCCGACGCGCTCAGGGGCGTGGCGGCGCGTCTCGCCGGACTCGTGCACCACACCCGGGTGCACGGGTTGACCGAGGGCCGCCACCTCACGGTGTCCGGAGGAGCGGTGCTCGCCCGCCCGGACGACGACGAGGACTCGCTGCTCGCCCGGGCGGACGAGGCCCTGTACACCGCCAAGCGGTCCGGACGCGGCAGGGTGCACCTCGGCGTGTGAGAACGCCGTCGGAGCAGCGCCGCCGCAGGAGCGTGCGGACGGCACGGGCCTGGTGTAGAACCTGCCTGTGACGCGAGCCCGCAGAGCGGTGTGGCAGTCGGTCGGAGCCGTCGTGGTGGTCGGGCTCGTCGTGACCTTCGGGACCACGACCGTGCCCGACGTGATCGGCGACGACACCCGGACCGCGATGCAGAGGCTTGACGCCGCGGGCCTGTCGGACCACCCTCACGTCGCCGGCACGGGAGACACCGTCGTGGGCGTGATCCCCGGGGTCGGTACCCGCGTTGTGCGGTTCTCGGACGTCGAGCTCGTCTTCGGTGAGGGCGCGGACGGCTGACGCGCCGTGCGCCGCCTGACGACGTCGGCTCTCAGAGCGGGACGCGGACGTCCGAACCGCCCTCGGGGGTCTGCCGCCGGGCCATCTGCACGACCGCCGGCTGACCGACGAACCCGCCGGCGAACAGCACCTGCCCCTGCCGGAACCCCGGCGAGCGCTGCAGCAGCTCGGCCGGGGCGAACCCGAACCAGTCGGCCAGCTCGGCCAGGTCACGCGGCGAGCTCATCTTCATCAGGCCGAGGTTGTCGCACTGCGACAGGGCGTTCGGGTGGATCTTCGAGGGGCGCTGCGTCGACAGCAGCAGCCACAGCCCGTACTTGCGGCCCTCGGCGGCGATCTGCACGATCCGTTCGGTGAGGGCGACCTCGACCGGGTCGAACGGTTCGGCCGGGCACAGGTTGTGCGCCTCGTCGATGACGACCAGCAGCGGTTGACGACGGTCGCGGGTGGCCCACAGGTGGTCGAGCACCGCGAGCGCGGCGACCTTCGGCTCGTGCTGCGTGGCGAAGCCGCCGAGGTCGAGCACCGTGGCCCGCGGCCGTGTGTCGACGATGTCCTCGGCGGAGGTCGCACCCCAGGCCCACAGCTCCCACTCGAGGACCCCGAGGTTCTGCAACCGCAGCAGCAGCTGGCGGCGGGCGTGCGAGTCGGAGTCGTGCAGCGTCGCGTAGAAGCTCTCGCGGCCGGGTGTCTGGGTGGCGAACGCGTCCGCCAGGTGGAGCAGCTCGTTGTACTCCTCGGCGTCCCGCATCGGGTCGAGCCGCAGCACCGCGGCCTTCATCCGGATGTCCATCGCGGCGAACCGCACGTGCAGCCGCTCGGGCCAGTCGACTCCCTGGGCGGCGTCGGGGTGCGGGCCCGAGCGCAGCACCCGGATGTCCTGCCCCGCCAGGACCTCGGCGATCCGCGGGTCGGCGTCCTCGCGCACCTCGGTGAGCCGCACGAAGTCCCCGTTGGGGTCCAGCACGAGGATCGGCAGCCGGGTCTGCACGAGCAGCTGCTCGAGCACGACGCCCAGCGCGTAGGTCTTGCCGGACCCGGACTGGCCGCACCAGAACGTGTGCCGGTTGAACCGTGTCGGGTCGAGCACGGCGGGCGCACGGGGGCCGTCGCCCGACGCGTCCCCGGGCTCGTCGACGAGCGTTCCCACAGGCAGGTGAGGCGTCGTGTCCACGACTCGTACGGTAGGGCGGGAGCGCCGTTCCCGCCTTCGGTGGAGACAGGCGCAGCCGGCGGCACCGGCGCGGCTGAGCGTCGCCGGTGCTGCGGGTGCCGTCGCGGCGTCGACCGCGGCGGCACCCGCTCACTCCTGACGTCAGGCGCCTGACGTCAGAACCACGACCAGGGGCACCCGCCGTGGTGCGCGGTGACGACCAGGGCGGTCGAGGTACGGGTGTCCGAGGTGACGTAGCCGCGGGCGGTGGCGGTCACGGTGACCGTCAGGGCCTTGCCGGCGTCGGACGGGCGCGGCACGTAGGTGGCCTGGTGGGCACCCCGCACCGTGCGACCGTCGACCGCCCAGCTGTAGGTGAGCTGGGCGCGGCCGGGGTCGGACTGGACGACGGCGGTGACCCGCGTGCCGACCCGTCCGGTTCCCCGCAGGTCGACCGCGGTGACGGCGACCTGCCGCTGCACGACGACCCGGTAGACGAGTCGGGTGCCGTCCTCGGCGGTCACCGTGACCGTCCCTGTGCCCCGACTGTCCGCGGGCTGCACGATCCGGACCGTGGCGGTCGGGTCGGCGGTGGTGGCGGCGAGGGTCGGCCAGGCCGATCCTCGGCTGAGCACCGTGTACCGGGTGGTCGCCGGGTCGAAGCCCTCGACGGTGGTGCCGTCGAGCGTGAGCGCGGCGAGCCGGGTGTCCGAGGACAGCGGCTGCACGGTCACGGGTGCGGACTCCCCGGTGCCATCGACCAGCCCCTCGGCGGAGGCCACCGCGCGGACCGTGAGGGCCTTGCCGCCCGCCGAGGCCGGCACCACGAGCGTGCTGCCCGTGGCTCCGTCGATCGCCTGGCCGTCGACCAGCCAGGTCAGCGCGACGGCCGCGTCGGCGGGGTCGGTGGTGACCTGGGCGGTGACGGTCTGCCCGACCTTCGCGGTGCCGAGCACCTCGACGGTGTCGATCGTGGCGTGACGGACGACGGTGACCGTGGTGGTCGTGGTCGTCGTGCCGTCCGCCGCGGTCACCTGGACCGTGCCGATGCCACGGTTGGCGGCGGTCGGCTGGGTGACGCGCACGGTGGCGTCGTCGTCGGTGGGCACGGCGGTCAGCGTCGGGAACGCCGTGCCGTCGACGTCCACGGTGTAGTCCGTGTCGGCCGGCTCGAATCCGGGCACGCTCGTCCCGTCCAGGCGCAGCGACCCGAGCGTGGCGACCGAGGCGGCGGCCGGACCGGACGCCTGCACCTCGACCTCGGAGACGATCAGGTGCGTGTTCGCGTAGGCGTTGAGCACGAACCGCACGGCCGTCGCGTCCACGCCGCCCAGGGGCACCGTGACCACGGGGGCGGAGCCGTCCGCCGGTGAGGTCACCGACACGGCCGACTCGTAGCCGGGCACGGACACCCAGGTGCCTGCGGCATCCCGGACCTGGACCTGCATCGACTGCGCCCAGCTGGTCGACGACCCGTCCTTGTAGAACCAGATCGTCGCCTCGCTCAGCTGGCGGGCACCCCCGAACGCATAGGTGAGGGTGTCGGAGGCGTTCTTGTTCGAGCCCTTCCAGTTGGACCAGCCCTTGTCGGTGCGGTCACCGTTGCGGGTGCGGTCCACGGAGTACGCCGAGCTCTCGGTGAAGGTGGCCGAGGCGGTCGTGGTGGGCAGCGTCGCGATGTTGCTGGTGCTGCGCGCGGTGAGGATCACCGTGAGCGTGGCGGGCAGCGGTGCGGCGGACGGGTCGTTCGACGTGGCCGTGCCGGGCACCGTGACGGTGCCGACGTCGGTCAGGTCCGCGTCGGTGAGGGCCGAGAAGTCCCAGGTGACAGCGGCGTCGAACGTGGCGGTCGAGGCACCCACACGGGCGGGCACGGTCACCGGTGCGACGGCCTGCACCGAGGCGAGGGACGCCCCGGCGAACGTCGTGACGGACACCGGGTCGGTCACCGTGTACCCGCCGACGTCGACCGTGGCGACGGCTTCGACCGTGCCGCCGTAGACGTCGGTCGCCGTGCCGTGCACCACCACCTGGCCTGTCGTGGCCCACACGTCCTCACCGGGCAGCTGCCAGGTGACCGGGGCCGGCACGCCGGTGCCCCACGCGTAGGTCGGCACGACGGTCGACGGCAGGGTCGGCACCACACCGGCGACGGTCGCGAGCGTGACCGGACGGCTGCCGGTGGCCTGCGTGCTGCGGGCCCGCCACAGCTGGTTGGTGCCGCCGTTCGAGGTGTACACGCCGACGGTCGCGTTCTCGGCGGTCGACTGGCCGCCGACGTCGAGCGCGCTGCCCAGACCCTGGTTGACCAGGGCGAACGTGCTGCCGTCGGTGGTGCTGAGGATCCAGCGGGTCGCCGGGTCGGCGGCTGCCGCCTCGACGCTCACGGAGCGCAGGTCGGTGCCGGCGGACGTCGCCCCGAGCACCCTGCCCTGCTGGTCGGTGAGCACCACGCGTCGCGTCGACTCACGGGTGGCACCGGCGCCGGGGACCTCGTGCACCGTCCACACCTGGGCGGCGGCCGCCGCGGCGGTGGTGCCGGGGGTGGTCAGGGTCGTGGCGGCGGTGCCGGAGGTCGCGGTCAACGCCTTGCTGCTCTGCACGCCGACCAGCTGCACGGTGCCGCCGTCGGGCAGCAGCGCCGCGGAGTCGGCCACGCCGGAGACACCGTCGACCACGATCGACGAGACCGACCGGGCGGGCAACGTGAGGGTGACGGTGCGTGCGGCGGCATCGACAGCGACCGGCGTCCCGGCCACGAGGGCGTTCGCCCCGGGGGCGTCGGCCGGCGACTGGGTCGTCACGTACGGAGTGGCCGTCGCACCCTCGGCGATCTGGCCATAGCGCGAGAGGTCCACCGTGACGGACAGGTCCGTGGTGCCGGTGTTCGTGTAGACGACCGTGGTCGCCGTGCCGTCCGCCGAGACCGCGGCCGTGGCGTTCGTGCTCGACGTCGGCACGATGCGGTCACCGGGGCGGATGAAGTGCGTGAAGTTGCGGGTCGTGTCGAACTTCGTGTTCGTCACGATCGAGCACTCGGGCACCTGCGTGCTGTCCCCGCCCGCCGCGGCCACCCGACGCGCCGACTTGAACACCTGCGTGCCGGCCTCGTCGTAGTACTGGCAGTCCAGGTCCAGGAACACCGAGCCCCAGTTGGAGTTCTCGGCGGCCGGCTCCATGTTGTAGAGGTCCTCGACGGGCTGCCAGAACACCCACGCCTGCGACTCCAGCTCACGCAGGTCGTCCGTGATGCGGCCGGCCAGACCCAGGCCGTTCGTGATGGACGACGGGTTCCAGCCGGTGACCCAGGACCCCTCGACCTCGCTCATCCACAGGGGCTTGTCGGCCGACTTGGCGATGTCGCGGACCGTGACCCGGCTGCCCGTGCCGTACGTGTGCACGTTGAGCTGGTCGATCGCGTCACGCGTCGCCTGGTCGTAGCCGTTCCAGTTGGTGACGAACGTGCCGGGGTTCGTCTCGTCCATCGCCGAGACGACGGCCTCGGTGGTCGTGGCCGGGTCGGCGAGCTCGGCGGAGAGGGCATCGATCAGGTCGGCCTGCCGGGCCGGACCGACGTGCATGCCCTCCTGGCGTCCGCCCGTGGGCACCCCGTTGGTCAGGGTCGTGCCCCAGTAGTTCGTGTTCGGCTCGTTCAGCGGGTCGATGGTCGCCACGTCGATGCCGTACTGGTCCTCGAGCGCCTCGGTGACGTGCGTGAGGTACGCGGCGAAGTCGTCGACGGCCTCGGGCTTGAGCTGCTCGGCGCTGCTGTTCGTGCCACCGGAGACGTACCCGGACTCGGTCATGAAGTACGGCGCGGAGTTCGCGAACGTCTCCCAGTGCGTGATCTGGCCGTCGGCAGCCAGCTGCTGCACCCACCAGCGCTGCGTCGCGTCGGCCGTCAGGTCGTAGTCGGCCGGGTCGTCGGCGTCCCACGCGGCGAGCATCGCGGCGCGGTCGGCGTAGGTGGTCGTGGTGCCGTACTGGTCGCCCGTGGTGTCGGCCTTCCACCAGCCCTCGACGGCACCGCCGGGACGCAGGTAGTCCACGACGTCCGAGGCGTTGCCGCCGCCGATGTTGTAGCGGGCGATGTTCAGGTCGAGACCGTCGGCGGTGAACAGCAGGTCGTACAGCTCCTGCCGCAGCTCGGCCGGGTAGTCGCCCGTGGCGTTGGCGAACCACACCAGGCTCGTTCCCCAGCCCTCGAACGGCTCGGAGGCCGCCCACGGGTTCGGGGTCACCGTCACCGACGGGATCGCGGCGGCAGCCGCAGCGGAGGTGGCGGCCGCAGGGTTCGCGGAGGCCACGGTGGGCACAGCGGTGAAGACGCAGGTGGCCAGGGCGAGCGCCGTGACGCCCGCCCCCGCCCTGCGCCGTGACGTCGTTGTCATCGGCTCTCTCTCGGTGCAGGAATGGATGACGCCGTCCCTGGCCCGTGCCCGTCCGCGTCCGTGCGGCCGGTCATGCGCAGATGCTGCCGGTCAGTGCTCCGTGTGCCCCAGCGCCGGTCCGTCGACGAACGGCAGCGTGCCGTCGGCCGCGGCCAGCAGCTCAAGGACCACCACACGGTCGTGCGCGCCCTCCACGGCCGGGGCCGGCACGTAGAGGGTGGTCTGCGGGCCCTTGCTCCAGTACCGGCCGAGCGAGGTGCCGTTGACCCACACGACGCCCTTGCCCCACGTGCGGGTCGACACGAACAGGTCGTGCCCCGTCGGCAGGTCGCACTCCCACAGGCTCAGCGACGGTCCGGGCACGGGTCCGGTGGTGACCGGGGCGTCCGCGAACACCGCCGGGTCGGCGACGAGCGCGTCGAGCGGGACGGGCAGCACCTGCCAGCCCGTCAGGGGCAGCCCTCCGAGCAGCGCCGGGCCGATCAGACCCTTCGGCTCCCCGATCCGCGGCCCGTAGTTGACGCGGCCCTGGTCCTCGACGAGCACGTCGAGCCGCGCGTGGCCCACGGCGGGCAGCGTCAGGCTGGTGCCGTGCTCGGAGCGGTCGATGACGCCCACGGGCCGTCCGTCGAGGAACACCTGGGCGCGGTCGCGCACCTCAGCGAACGCGAGCACGCTCGGCGTGGTCAGCTCCACGTGCGTGCGGTGCAGCACGAACCCGCCGAGCACGCCGATCGCGTCGTGCGTGGGCAGCTCGTGCGAGTCGACCCAGCCGGTCGCGCCGTCGAGCGCGTCCCACAGGCTCACCGTGCGACGCCCGTGCAGCAGCGTGAACGTCGGTGCCGGGGTGCGGGTCGGTGCGGTCTGCTCCGGCAGCGTCGTGAACCGGCCGAGCACCTCGCGGAACGCGTCGTACTTGGGCGTGCGGGTGCCGTCCTCGGCGAGCGGGGCGTCGTAGTCGTACGACGTGACGGTCGGCTGGTAGACGCCCTTGTCGTTGGCGCCGTTGGTGAACCCGGCGTTGGTGCCGCCGTGGAACATGTAGACGTTGACCGATGCGCCGGCGGCCAGCAGCTCGTCGAGATCGTGCGCGGAGGCGGCCGGGTCGGTGGTGTGGTGGTGGGCGCCCCAGTGGTCGAACCAGCCGTCCCAGAACTCCATGCACATCAGGGGGCCCGTCGGCTGATGCCGGCGCAGCACCTCGAGGCGCTCGGCGGAGCGTGAGCCGAACGTCGCGGTGCGGTGCAGCTCGGGCAGCCCGCCGCGCTCGAGCATGGTGTCGTCGGCCTGGTCGCAGGTCAGCAGCGGTACGTCGATGCCGGCGCCGCGCGTGATGTCGACCAGGGCGCGCAGGTAGTCCTTGTCGTCGCCGTACGCGCCGTACTCGTTCTCGACCTGCACGGCGATCACCGGTCCGCCGCGTGTGACCTGGCGCTCGGCGACGATCGGCAGCACCTGCTGCAGGTACTCGCCGACGGCCGCCATGTAGACCGGCTCGTGGCGGCGCACACCGACGCCGGGGGTGCGGAACAGCCAGGCAGGGAAGCCGCCGTTGTCCCACTCGGCGCAGATGTAGGGGCCGGGGCGCACGATCGCGTGCATGCCCTCGGCGGCGACCAGGTCGAGGAACCGGCCCAGGTCGCGGCCGCCGGTGGTGTCGAACACGCCGCGCTGCGGGGCGTGCACGTTCCAGGCGACGTACGTCTCGATGGTGTTCAGGCCCATGAGGCGGGCGGACCGGATGCGGTCGGCCCACAGGTCGGGGTGGACCCGGAAGTAGTGGAGGGCACCGGAGAGCACCTGGTACGGCTCACCGTCGAGCAGGAAGTCCTGCTCGCCGATCTCGAAGGTGGGCATGGTGCGGTCAGGGCTCCTCGTCCGTGGTTCGCGTGCGTGCGGCCGTGGTGCGGGCAGTGCCGTCCCGGTCCGGCCAGGCCCGGCGGTGGCGGGGTTCGGCACCCCGCCACCGCCAGGAGATCAGGTGACTGCTCAGGTCACTTGACCGTGAAGCCCTGCTCGTTGCCGTAGTCGATCGACTGCTGCTGCCAGTCGGCGAGGCCGTCGACGATCGTGGTGTCGGTGACGTACGCCTGGCCGACCGAGTCGTTGAAGATCGAGTTGGCGTACACCTGGAACGGCAGGTACTGCCAGCCCTCGACGACGTCCGCCGCCGACTGCGAGAGGACCTCGTTGACCTTCTGGCCGCCGAAGTACTCGAACTCCTTGTTGAGGAACTCCTCGGACTCCAGGTCCGCCGTGGTGGCCGGGAAGCCGCCGCCGTCGATGCGGATCTGCACGCCGTCACCGGCGGCCAGGTACTCCAGGAAGTCGTAGGCGAGGGCCTTCTGCTCGCTGGCCTGCGTCACCGCGAGGGAGCTGCCGCCGTTCTCGGCCGTGGCGCTGGCCCCGGCCTCCCACTGCGGCATCTGCGCGACGCGCCACTGGCCGGCGGCCGCAGGCACACCGGACTCGAGGTTGCCGGGCATCCACGCGCCGATGGTCAGGGTGGCGATGGTGCCGTCACCGAGGCCCTGGTACCACTCGTCGCTCCACGAGCTGATGGGGGCGACCAGGTCCTCGTCGAGCAGCTGCTGCCACAGCTCGGCGAACTTGGTGGAGCCCTCGTCGGTGAAGTCGATGGTCACGTCCGTGCCGTCGACCGTGTAGGGCTTGCCGCCGGCCTGCCAGATCATCGAGGTGGTGAAGCCGGCGTCACCGGTGTCGTTGGTGATGTACGCGTTGGGGTCGGCGGCGTGGATGGCCCGCGCGGCGGCCAGGTACTCGTCCCACGTGGTGGGGACGGCGACGCCGTACTTGGTGAACACCGACTCGTTGTAGAACAGGGCCATCGGGCCGGAGTCGGCGGGCAGGCCGTAGATGCCCTCGCCCTGCTTGACGGCGTTCCACGGTCCGGGGGAGAACGTGCCGTCGAGCTCGTCGGCGCCGAACTCGGTCAGGTCGGCGAGAGAGTCGGCGATGGCGAACTGCGGCAGCGCGTAGTACTCGATCTGCGCGACGTCGGGGATGCCCGAGCCGGCCGCGATCGCGTTCTGCAGCGCGGTGTACTGGTCGTTGCCGGTGCCGGCGTTGACGACCTCGATGGTGACGTCGGGGTGCTCGGCGATGTACGCGTCGGCGATCGGCTGGACGGTGTTGTCCCAGGCCCAGACCGTCAGCGAGCCGCCGTCGGCCTCGGCGGGGGCCGAGCTGTCGTCGGTGTCGGTGCCGCCCGAGGAGCATGCCGCGAGGGCCAGCGTCAGGGCACCTGCGAGGGCGGTGCCCCGCAGGAGCGTGCGGCGGAAGGTGGTGGTCATGACTTTCCTCTCACTTCGTTGTCAGGGAACGACGGGTGGGACGGGTGGATCGGGGAGCCGTGATGGTGACGTCACCATCGGGCAGGGGACGCCGCGGGCGCGGGGCGGGGTGCCTCACTCCTTGACGGAGCCGGCCGCCAGGCCGGACTGCCAGTACCGCTGCAGGAACAGGAAGGCGACGATGAGCGGCAGGATCGTGAGGACCGCCCCGGTGATGACGAGGTTGAAGATCGCCTCGCCGCCGGCCGTGGCCGCCTGCGCGTTCCAGGCGTTCAGGCCCAGGGTCAGCGGGTACCAGTCGGGGTCCTTGAGCATGATCAGCGGCAGGAAGTAGTTGTTCCAGGTCGCGACCATGGTGAACAGCAGCACCGTGACGATGCCGGGGGCCAGCAACGGCAGGCTGATCTGGGCGAACGTGCGCGCCTCGGAGGCGCCGTCCACACGGGCGGCCTCCATGAGCTCGGTGGGGATCGCCTCGGCGGCGAACGTCCACATGAGGTAGAGCCCGAACGGCGAGATGAGCGAGGGGATGATGACCGCCCACGGCGTGTTCGTCAGGCCCATCTGGCTGAACATGAGGAACGTCGGCACGGCCAGCGCGGTGCCCGGCACGGCGACCGCACCGATGACCGTGGCGAACACGGCCCGCTTGCCCGGGAACTGGAACTTGGCCAGGCCGTAGCCACCGAGCACCGCGAGCGCCGTGGCACCCCCGGCCCCGACCACCACGTAGATGAGCGTGTTGACGAGCCAGCGGACGAAGATGCCGTCGTCGTACGTGAGCGTGTCGACCACGTTCGAGCCGAGCGCGAACTCGTCGCCGAACCACAGGCCGAACGAGGAGAACAGGTCGTTCTGCGTCTTGGACGCGTTGACGAGCAGCCAGACCAGCGGGATCAGGCTGTACACCAGCACGATCGCGGTGAGCACGGTGAGCGTGACGCTGCGCTTCGGCTTGTCCACGGAGTAGGAGCGGCGGGCCCGCAGGCGGGTGGCGCGGGCCGAACCGGCGCCGGTCGCGACGCGGACGTCAGGGGTGGCGGTGGTCATCGCGGTCACGCCTCCTTGCGCATGCCGCGCAGCTGGACGACGTAGGCCACGATCATCGTGATGACGCCCATGATGATCGCGATCGTCGCCGAGTAGTTGTACTGCTGGCCCGAGAACGACAACGAGTAGGCGTACAGGTTGGGTGTGAAGTACGTCGTGATGGCGTTCGGTGCCAGGTTCTGCAGGATGCTCGGCTCGTTGAAGAGCTGGAAGCTGCCGATGATCGAGAAGATCGTCGCGATGACCAGGGCCCCCCGGATGGCGGGGAGCTTGATGGCCGCGATGACCCGCCACTGGCCGGCGCCGTCGATCTGCGCCGCCTCGTACAGCGAGGTCGGGATGACCCGCAGCGCCGAGTAGAAGATCAGCATGTTGTAGCCGACGAACTCCCAGGTCACGATGTTGCCGATCGCGGCGAGCACCAGGTCGGGCGACAGCGGGTCGGGGATCGAGACCCCGAACGCGTCGTTGATGTTGCCGACCAGGCCGAACCGTGTGCCGTACATGAAGCCCCACATGAGGCTGGCCACCACGGCGGGCACGGCGTACGGCAGGAAGATCGAGATGCGGAAGAAGTTGCGCCCGTAGAGCCGCCCGCTGTCGATCGCGAGGGCCACCAGCAGGGCGATGCCGAGCATGATCGGCACCTGCACCACGAGGAACACCGCGACGCGACCCAGCGCCGACCAGAACTGCGGGTCCTCGAGCGCGCGCTGGTAGTTCTCGATGCCGACGAACGAGTTGCCGCCGACGAGCTGCTTGCGGAACAGGCTCAGGTAGATCGAGTAGGCGATCGGCGCCAGGAACACGAGCGCGAAGACGGCCATGAACGGGCCCACGAACGCCCAGCCCGACCAGGACCTGCCCCGGCCGGCGCGGGCCGACCGGGCGCGCCGGGCGGGGGCGCCGATCGTGGGTGTGACCGCTTGCGTCACCGAACACTCCCTCGTGTCTGTGCGATGTTGACGTCACCATGGGCGACCTCCACGCACGCTTCCATCGACGGCCGCGGCATGTCAAGCCAGATCGGATCACCTGATGATCACGGTTTGGTGACGTCACCATCTGGGAGCGCGCCCATCCACTCGGCCCGAGAACGGCCGGATGGTGACGTCACCACTGCTATCGTGACGACCATGACGCCCGGGACACCGAGCACCCCCGTCCGGGCCGGCAGTCGCAGTCGACCCGGCCCGTCGATCAGCGACGTCGCACGCCTGGCCGGCGTCTCCCAGCAGACCGTCTCGCGCGTGTCGACCGGAGCGGAGAACGTCCGCCCCGACACCCGCCAACGCGTCCTGGACGCCATGGAGCAGCTCGGCTACTCCCCCAACCACGCCGCCCGCGCCCTGCGGTCCGGGTCGTTCGGCGCCATCGGCGTCATCGCCCACCGCCTGGCCCGCACCGGCGAGTCCCGCACCGTCGAGGCCGTCGTCGAGGCAGCCCGGCTCGAGGGCTACACCGTCAGCCTCATCGACGTGCAGAGCCCCTCGTCCACCGACGTCACCGCCGCCGTCCAACGCCTCGACCACCAGGCCATCGACGGCCTGGTCATCATCCGCGCCGAGGCCGCCACCCCCACCACGCTCGCCCTGCCGCCCCGGCTGCCCGTGGTCGTCTCCGACTCCCGGTTCGTCGGGCACCACCCCGCCGTCGGCACCGATCAGACCGAAGGCGCCTCGCAGGCCGTGCAGCACCTGCTCGACCTCGGCCACCGCACCGTGCACCACCTGGCCGGCCCCGCCGACTCCACCCCCGCGCAGACCCGCGTCGACGCCTGGCGCACCCGCCTGCGCGCAGCCGGCCGCACCGTGCCCGAGGTGCTGCACGGCGACTGGACCTCGCTGTCCGGCTACCAGATCGGCCAGCGCCTCGCCGAGGACCGCGACGTCACCGCCGTGCTGTGCGCCAACGACGAGATGGCCGCCGGCCTCATGCGCGCGCTGCACGAGCACGGTCGGCGCATCCCCGAAGACGTCTCCGTGGTCGGGTTCGACGACATCCCGCTCGCCGAGTACCTGTGGCCGCCGCTGACCACCGTGCGGCAGGACTTCCGGGCCATCGGCTCCGAGCTCGTCGCCCTGCTGCTGCAGCAGATCCGCGAGCGCACGTCGTTGGCCGGGCACCACGTGGTCGTCCCCACCGAGCTGATCGTCCGCGCCAGCACCGGGCCCGCCCGCCAGGTCTGAGGTCGAGCGTCAGGGCCGGAGCGTGGTCAGCGGCACGACGTCCACACCGTCAGGGCGCCGATACGCGTATCCCGAACCCGTCACGACGACCAGAGCCGCGGGCGGCCGCACGACCCGCCGATCGGCCAGGGCCCGCAACGCCGTCGCCGCCTCGTCCACCCGATGCTGACCCAGCTTCACCTCGACACCGACCCACGAGCCATCACGACGCTCGACGACCAGGTCGACCTCGAGGTCCCCCGACCGCTCGCGGTAGTGGAAAACCTCAGCGTCCAGCGCCTGCGCGTACACCCGGAGGTCGCGAGCGACCATCGACTCGAAGACGAAGCCGAACGTCCGGAGATCGCTGCGCAGCCGGTCCGCGTCGGCGCCGAGCAGCGCCACCATGAGCGAGGGATCGACGAAGCACCGCTTCGGCGCCTGGGTGAGCCTGGCGCGCGAGCGGAGATGGGTGTTCCATGCAGCGATCTCCTCGACGACCATGAGCCTCGCTGCGAGGTCCAGGTAGTCGTCTGCCGTCGACCAATGGACGCCCTCGGCACCATCGGGACCGAGGGTTCGACTGCGGATCGATGCGAGCGAGGCCGTCTGCGCACCGACCTGCGCGTACGCCTCCAGGAAGCGGCGGAACCTCAACGGATCGCGGCGCCGGGCATCGACCAGGGGGAGGTCGTGCTCGACGATGGCGTCCACATACCCGCGAACGAACCGCGAGGCCCTCCCTCCGTCCGAGCCGAGGAGCGCCGGCCATCCGCCGCGCACGGCCAGGTCGACCGCGGCGAGGGGTTCGTGGTCGGCGTGACCGCGTGCCGACGATCCTGCGAAGAGCGCCTCGAGCGACACCTCACCGGTGGAGTCGCCGCTCTCCCACAAGGACATCGGGCGCATCCGGATGCGTGCCATCCTGCCTGCACCCGAGTGCCGCGCGGCGTCCTCGGGCAAGACTGCCGAGCCTGTGAGGATGAACTGCCCGGGTGCCTGCCGGTCGTCGACCGCGCGGCGCACCTGGTTCCAGATCGTCGGCACGAGCTGCCACTCGTCGATGAGTCTCGGGGTGTCCCCCGCGAGGACGAGCGCGGGGTCGACACGGGCGAGCTCGGCCATCCCCGGGTCGTCCATGCGAACGGAAGTGGTGGCAGCCCTCAGGGCCGTCCATGTCTTGCCGCACGCACGAGGGCCCTCGATGACGACCGCACCGAGCGCTGTCATCGCATCGGCGATGTCCGTATCGACGACCCGGCTGCGGTACTGATCGTTCGACACGATGCCTCCTGCTGGGCGAACGCGGCGTCGGGCGCCTGCACCGCCGAGTATAGAACTCGCCAACGGTCAAGTGTCGAACTCGCCGACAAGAGAATGGAGAACTCGCCGGAGTCCGAGTGGAGGAGTCGCCAGCCGGCGACCTCTCTCGCAGGTCTGACCTGCGGAAGTAGGCCAGAACCGCCCCGCAGCGGCTCGACCCGCCCTAACCTCGGCACGTGCGTCTCCTCTCCCGCCGAATGCTGCCCGGATGACCGACGAGCGCAGCGCAGCGCAGCGACGGGCACGCGCGCTGGACCGACCGTCCGTCGAGGCGTGACCCGACCGCAGGCCTGGTACCTGCTCTTCGGGTTCCTCGGCCAGCTCGGCCTGTGGGTCGCGACCGCCACCCTGCCCTGGTACGCCCTGCAGGGCACCGGTGGCATCAGGGCGCTCGCCGTGGTCCAGTCGTTCCAGTTCCTGCCCAGGCTGGTGCTGGCCCCGTTCGCCGGCTCGTGGGCCGACCGGTTCCGCCCCTCGACGCTGCTGCGATGGGCGATGGGTGTGAGCACCGTGACGATCGGCGGCACCGCCGTGCTCAGCCTCGGCTCGTCGTGGGGGCATGTGCTGGGAGTCGCGCTCCTCGCCGGCCTGATGACCGCGACATCGGTCACTGTGTTCTCGGCGACCCAGGTGCTGCTCGGGTCCCTCGTGGCCGACGAGGACCGCACCCGGCTCGTGGGCCTGGCGGGCATGAACGGGTCCGTCTGCCGGGTGCTCGGTCCGGTGCTCTCGGCTGCCCTCATCGTGCTCGGCGGGGCACCGGCGGCGTTCACCGCCGGTGCGCTGTGCGCGGCCGCCGCCGTGCTCGCGGTGCTGCCGCTGCGCCGGATCGAGGTCTTCGACGCCGCGCGCCCACAAGGGCGGTGGCTCGACGGCATCCGGTACGTGCGCAGCAGCCCCGCGCTGGCCCGCGAGCTGCTCACGTTCACCGTGGTCTCGCTGATCGTGCTGAACTTCTCGACGCTCGTGCCCCTCGCCGTGGACTCCTGGTACGAGAACGACCCGCGGGTCCTCGGTGCGGCGAACGCCGCGCTCGGCGTGGGCGCCCTGGCAGGCGGCCTGCTGCTCGCGACGGCGAAGGCGCACGCCACCACGGGACGGACCGTCGCCACTGCGGCCCTTGGCACCGCGGCGCTGCTCGTCATCCCCGCCGGCCGGTCGCTCCGCGCCCTGCTGGCCGTGCTCCTGCTGCTGGGCGCGGCCCGGCTCGTCTACACCACGGTGGTGCAGGTCCGTGTCGTCACGGCGACCCCGACCGAGCACCGCGGCAAGGTCTCGGCCCTGTACACCATGGCACTGAGCGGGACCACCTCGATCGGTTCTGTGCTGACGGCCGCCGTCGTCGCCTGGGGCGGTCTCGCCGCGGGATTCGGGCTGGCCGGGTTCGTCAGCCTGGCGGCGACGCCCACCCGCCGGACCCGGTCAGCAGGCCAGGCATGAGGCGGCCGATGGTGAGGCTGCAGCGCCGGGTCTAGCGTCGGGACGACTGGTCGTCGCGGCGAGAGGGGGCGACCGTGCCGTTCATCGGACCGGACCCGGCGGATGCCTCGCTGTGGCGGCAGATCACCACGGTCGACCTGCGCCAGCTACCTGTGACGCGCCGCTGGAAGGTGCTGTTCGAGGTCATCCGTGAGTTCGGGTACACCGAGCTGCCCGCCGACCGGGGCACACCGCAGAGCCCGGCGTGGTCGGCGGGGGCCGTGCAGCACCTGGTGCCGCGCGGCATGGAGACCGACCTCGCCTCGGTGCCGATGTTCCTGTGGGGTGTGATCGCCAGCTACGGCCGCCAGACCCTGCCGGCACTGCTGCACGACCGCCTGTGCTGGGCCGCGCAGCAACCCGACCAGCCTGCGCCGTACCGTCGGCGTGCCCGACGCCAGGCCGACGACCAGTTCCGCCGCACGTTGCGGGCCAGCGGCTCGGGGCTGATCCGGCGGTGGCTCATGTGGGCGGCGGTGCGGGTCTTCGGGCGCCCGCCGGTGCTGGTGTCGTTCGCGCTGCTGGTGCTCGGGGCGGTGGGGCTGCTGGCCGTCGGGCCCGGGTGGACGCCGGGGCTCGTCGCGGTGCTCGCCGGTGGGGTCGGCGTGCTCGCGCTGAGCGTGGCGGGCGCGGTCGAGCAGGACCGGGTGCCGGTGATCGCGCCGCCCGGTGCGGTGGTGCCTGCCGCGGACGAGTACGCGCCGCGCCGGTTCGAGCCGCGTGCGCTCGCCGGCCTGCTCGGGGCGGTGCTGGTCAGCCTGGTGGCGGCGTTCCCGATCGCGGTGCTCGGCGCGGCCACGTTCGTCGTCGAGCTCGTGGTGGGGCTGGGCGAGCGCACGACCGTGGCCGCGGTCGGGGGCCCCGTCACGGCGGAGGGACGCACGGGAGTCACGGCGCGCATCCAGTGGAGGCCGCTGGTGGACGAGGGCGCGAGCACGGTGAACGCCAACCCGGACCCGGCCGACCTGTGAGGGTGTCCTCGCAGGTCACAGCCCCACCCCGTGTCAGACCAGCGGGCTAGCCTGCCCCGCATGACCGACCCCGCTCGCACCACCTCGTGGACCACGCTGCCCTACGGCAGCCACCCCGACCAGGTCACCGAGGTGACCGTGCCCGACGGCACGAGCGGTCCGCTGCCCCTCGTCGTGCTGCTGCACGGCGGGGTGTGGCGCGAACCGCACGACCGCGCGCACATCCGGCCGCTGGCCGCTGCCCTGGCCGCCACCGGGTTGGTCGTGGCCAACACCGACTACCGCCGGGTGGGTGGTGCCGGCGGTTGGCCGCAGACGTTCGAGGACGTCGCCGTCGCCACCGACACCGTGCCCGACCTGATCGAGTCGGCCGGCCTCGCGCAGCTCGACCGCGGGGCCGTGGTGCTCGTGGGGCACTCGGCGGGCGGGCACCTGGCACTGTGGGCGAGCGTGCGGCATCTCACCGCCGCGGACGCACCAGGCCACCGGTCGACCCCGCTGTCGGTTGCCGGCGTGGTCCCGCTGGCGGGGGTCGTCGCACTGAGCTCGCTGCAGCGCACCGGGCCCGACGCGGACTCCGTGGAGCGGCTCATGGGCGGCGACCCGCTCACCGTGCCCGACCGGTACGCCGCCGGCGACCCGACACTGCTCGGCGCCCCTGCGTGCCGGACGGTGCTCGTGCACGGTACGCAGGACGAGGCCGTCCCCGTCGGGACGGCCCGCGACTACGCGGCCGCCCACCCGGGTGTCGAGCTCGTCGAGCTGGCGGGCACCGGTCACTTCGAGGTGATCGACCCGAGGTCCGCCGCGTGGCCCGCGGTGCTCGGCGCGGTACGGGTGGCCCTCGGCTCGGGGCACACCACCTGACCCGGACGGCGCCCTGGACGGGCAGGTCACGGCACACGCCGCTATCGTCGACGCACCGAGGCCGGTGCCACGGAACCCGGCGGCGATGACCTGGAGACCGTCATGTCAGCGCAGTCGCGGTCAGGCCACGTGCCCCGAGGCACGCGGCCCGGAGCGCTCTCGCGGGTGCTGCCCGAGCAGCAGCGACGCACCGTTCTCGAACTCAGCGACGACCTCGACCTGACCTCGGGCGACCACGGTGCCAAGCGGTCCGCCTACTGGACGATGCTGACGCTGTCCGCGGTGATCGCCTGCGCGGGGGTGCTCGCGGACTCCACCGCGACGGTGATCGGCGCCATGATCATCGCCCCGCTGTCGACGCCGATCATGGGCGTGGCCCTCGGCATCGCGACGGGGCGTCGCGGCACCGGGCTGGCCTCCGCCCGCTACGCGCTGCTGGGTGCCGCGCTCGCAGTGGGAGTCGGGGCACTCTTCTCGCTGGCGGTTCCCGGGTCGTTCGACCTGCTGGCCAACGGCCAGATCGCAGGGCGCACGTCACCCGGGCTGCTCGACCTGGTGGCGGCGATCGCCACCGGGTTCGCCGGCGCCATCGCACTGTCCCGTCGCGACGTCGCCGCCGTGCTGCCGGGAGTGGCGATCTCGATCTCGTTGGTGCCACCGCTGGCAGTCGTCGGAGTGTGCCTGGGACAAGGGGCCGTGGGCCTCGCGCTCGGTGCGCTGCTGCTGTTCGTGTCGAACCTGCTGGCGTTGGTCCTGGCCGGCACCCTCGTGTTCGCCACCGTCGGGTACGGCACCGAGCAGGACGTCGCCCTGGGTCGTCCGCGCAGGCGGGCGGCACTGGCGGTCGGGCTGCTGCTCGTGCTGGTCGGTCTGCCGTTGGCGGCCAACACCGTGGCCGCCTACCTGCTGACCGTCCTGACCGGCCGGGTGCAAGAGGTCGCTGACGAGTGGGTGAGCGCCGTCCCGGGCGCCTCGGTCGTCGACGTGGAGCTCGCCTCGACGACCTTCCAGGTCGACGTGCAGACCCCCGGTGCGGTGCCGCCGGTGGGCGACCTGGTGGACGCGCTCGTCGGGCAGGTGCCGGACGGGATGTCGGTGGTCGTGACGACGTCCCTCGGTGAGCGGATCGAGGCGGGCGCGGTCGGCAGCTGACCGGCAGGCGGGGTGGCGCGACGCCGTCACCGCGGCGAAACACCGCCCGGCTACGGTCGCCGCGGGAGGGCCGACCATGCCGACCTCGTCCGTCGTCCGGACCACCCCCGACACCATGCGGTCCCGGGGTTTCGCACTCGTCGCGCTCGCCGGGGTCCTGTGGGGCACCGGGGGGCTCGCCGGGTCGCTCGTCGCGCGCGTCACGGACCTGTCGTGGCCGGCGATCGCCTCCCTGCGCCTGCTCGGCGGGGGGTTCGTCATGCTCGCCGCCGCTGCGGCGACCGGGGCACTGCGGGCGCTGCCGTGGAACCGGGCCGTGGCGGTGCGGGTCGCTGCCACCGGGGCCCTCTCGGCGGTCTACCAGGGCGCGTACTTCGTCGCGGTCGACCTGGCGGGTGTCGCACTGTCCACCGTCGTCGCGCTCGGCAGCGCACCGCTGGCCGTGGCCGTGGTGACCGCGTGGGGCACCCGACGCATGCCCCCGCGCGCGACCGTCACCGCGTTGGTGGCTGCCCTCGTCGGCCTGCTGCTGCTCACCGGCACACCCACCGCCGGGGACGGGCGTGCCGCCGCGGCCGGCTGCGGGTTGGCGCTCGTCTCGGGTGCGTCGTTCGCCGCCACCACGCTGCTGAACCGCGTGCCGGTGCCGGGGCTGTCGCCGACCGCCCTGATCGGTGCGTCGTTCACGCTCGCCGGGGTGCTGCTGGTGCCGTTCGGGCTCGTCGCCGGGTTCGCCCTGTCGGGCACCTCCGCCGCTGCGTGGGGCTGGGTGGTGTACCTCGCGGCCCTGCCGACCGCGGGCGCCTACCTGGCCTACTACTCGGGCCTGCCTCGGGTGCCCGCGACGACGGCCGCCGTCCTGGCCCTGCTGGAGCCGGTGACGGCGACCGTGCTGTCGGTGCTGGTGCTCGGCGAGACGGTCAGCCTGCCGGGACTGGTGGGAATGGCGCTGCTGCTCGCCGCCGTGGTGCTGCTGCGGCCGGCGGCCGAGCCCTCAGCGCGCTGAACGCAGGCGACGCAGCCCCGCTCCCGCCAGCACGAGCACCAGTGCGAGCACGAGCACCGGTGCGGTGTCGGCGCCGGTCGAGGCGAGCGCGGCCGCCGGGGCCGCCGCCACCGGCGCGACCCCGGAAGCGGCCACGACGGTCACCGGCACCTGCAGCACCACGACACCGTCCTTGAGCACCACGAGCGTGTGGCTGCCGGTCGGCGTCCCGGCCGGGACCGTCACGTCCACGGAGGCAGTGCCGTCGGCGGCCGTGGTGACCGCGCCGAGGGACACGGGCGTGGAGTGCAGCTCGAGCGCGTAGAGGGTCGACGGCAGCAGGCCGTGCAGGACGACCTGCAGGCGACCGCCCGGCCTCGTGGTCACGGTGCCCGCGTCGTCGGGCGTCTCGACCCACGGCGGGTTCACGGTGCGGCTGGGTGCCGAGCCGACGACGTGGTCCGCGGACCCGGCGCGGTGCGCGGTGACCTCGACGTAGACGTAGCTGCCCGCGTCCTGCGCGGTGGCGGTGTAGGTGGCGCTGGTGGCACCGGCGATCAGGGTGCCGACCGGCTGGGCCTGGCTGGCCCGGTACCACCGGTACGTGACGCTGGTCGGCGTCGGGGCCCAGTCGGCGGTGTGCGGGTCGACGGTGAACGTGGTGCCGACGATGCCAGGTCCGCTGAGGGTGGGCACGGGCGCCGTGGTGAACGGGGCGAGCGCGACGGCCCCGGTGAGGTTCGAGGCGACGACGTACGGCTGCGTGCTGGTCCGGGTGGCGGTGGCGATGACGTACAGCTGGCTGCCGACGTCGGCGGTGGTGGGCGTGTAGGTGGCCCCGGTGGCCCCGGGGATCAGCACGTCCGGCGTCCGGTACCACTGGTACGCGAGCGCGTCGGGGCTGGGCGTGAGGGTGGGAGCGGTCACCGTGACGGCGGTGCCGACGTGCACGGCGGAGGGGATCTGCGGTGCGGTGACGAGGTTCAGCTCGGCGAGTGCGACCGCCCCGGTGGGCGCCGAGGCGACGACGTACGAGTCGTAGTCGGCCCGGGTGGCGGTGGCGACGACGTACACCGACTCCCCGAGCAGGGCGGCGGTCGGGGTCAGGCTCTGCGTGTTCGCTCCGGCGATGGACGTGCCGTCGTGCAGGTACCACTGGTAGGCGATCGCGTCCGGTGCGGGGCTCAGCTGCGGGGCCGTGGCGGTGACGGTCTGCCCCACGCGCAGCCCACCGGCGACCGTCGGCGGCGCGGTCAGGGTGAACGCACCGGGGCCGACGGCCCCGATCCACGGCGAGTAGACCGCGGTGTCCGTGTACCCGGTGCGGGTGGCGAGGGCCTGCACGACGATGACGCGGCCGAGGTCGGCCGCCGTGAGCTCGTACGAGGTTCCTGTGCCGAGCTGCGTCCAGGGGTCGACGTCGTACCAGGTGTAGGTGACCGCGTCGGGTGTCGGGCTCCAGCCTGCGGTGGTGTCGGTGACGGTGAGCGTCTGGCCCACCCGCGCGGTGCCGGCGACGGTGAGGGAGCCGGGCGTCACGAAGGAGCCGGGGAAGACGGTGGCCTGACCGTACGCGACGTAGACCGCATCGGGCTCGGGCACGGTGCTCGTGAAGGTCGCGGTGAGCAGGAGGTAGTGGTCGGCGTCCGCAGCGGTGGTCGTGTACGTCAGCGTGGTGAGGCCGGACGGGTCAGGCGCACCCGACTGCGTGGTGATGGTCGTGATCGCCCCGCCGCCGACCGGCTGGCGCTGCCAGAGGAGCTCGTAGTCCGTCGGCACCGGGTTGAGCCCGGTGGTGTTCAACGTGACGGTGTAGGTGGCCCCGACCGAGGTCGACGACGCACCGACGACCTGGGCGGAGCCGGTGAAGCCGGCAGCGGCCGCGGGTGTGGCCACGCCGACCAGTCCCGCCCCGACGAGCGCGGCGGCAGCGACGAGCGACAGGGCGGCGTGCAGGGACCGGCGCAGCATGGAACACCTCCGAAGGGGCGCGGAACAGCCCGCGCACCGTGGAGCGTAGGGGGACCTAGGTCCTCTGTGGAGGGGGCGCGCACCTTCGGACGCGATTCTGGGCGAATTGCCCCGATCTCTCGCTGACCTGCGGGATCGTCGCTCGGACGGGGCACGACGGAGGCCGTCGCGGACCGGGTCGAGGTCGGGCCGAGCGTGCAGGTGCTCGTCACGTACCGGCTGCCGGTCTGGTTCACGGCCGTGGTCACGGCGGTCGGCGACCGGTGCACGTGCACCCGGCCCGTAGCATCGGGACCATGGCTGTCGTTCGCTCAGGTCCGGGCCGTCGGGGCCTGTCGGCCGAGCGGGTGGTCCAGGCGGCGGTGGCCCTGGCTGACGACGAGGGCCTGGCGGCGGTGTCGATGACCCGCCTGGCGCGTCGGCTGGGTTCGGCCCCGATGTCGTTGTACCGGCACGTGCTTGACAAGGACGAGCTGCTGCTGCGCATGCACGACTCGGTGTGGCGGACGGCTGCCGTGGCGGGCGGTGCGGGTGCGAGCGGCCGGTTCGACGCGTCCGCGGGGTCGGATGCGCAGGCGGTCGTGCCGTGGCGGATGCAGCTGGACGCGTGGTGCCGTGCGCAGCGGGCGGTGCTGCTGGCGCACCCGTGGCTGGAGGAGATCCGGCTGGCCGACCGGGCAGGCACGCCGAGCCAGCTGGTGTGGCTCGACCGGGGTTTCGCATGCCTGGCGGGGACCGGGCTGTCGGAGCACGACAAGTCCGATGCGTTGCTGCTGCTGAGCGGGTACGTGCTGTGGGAGGCCCGGTGGCGGGCGGAGACGACGGTGCCGCCCGGCGAGCGCAGCCGGCTGGCGGAGGACTTCGGCGGGACGGTGCGGGACATGCCGCAGACGCGTGAGCTGCCGTCGCTCGGGCGGGCGCTGGACGCCGGTGCGTTGGCCGCACCGGCGTCGTCGTACGGCACGTTCGACTTCGGGCTGGAGCGGATCCTGGACGGCCTGGAGGTGCTCGAGCGGGCGTCGCGGCCGGGAGGCTGATCGGTTCCGACCTCGGAACGGGGTCCGGATCCGGACCGGGCGCGCTACCGTGATGCGTATACCGTACGCATCACGTGTGAAGGAGTCGACGATGACCAGCACCAAGGCCGCGGCCGAGACGTTCCTGGCCGCCCGGCGGATCGCCGTGACGGGCGTCTCCCGCACCCCGGGCAGCCATGGCAGCAACGTCGTCTACCAGCGGCTGCGGGACACCGGCTACGAGGTGTTCGCCGTCAACCCGCACGCCGAGTCCGTCGAGGGCGACCCCGCCTACCCCGACCTGACCTCGATCCCGGGCGGCGTCGAGGCGGTCGTCATCGGCACGCGCCCCGACCGCGCGCAGGCCACCGTCGAGGAGGCCGCCGGGCTGGGCATCACGCAGGTGTGGATGCACCGCTCGGTCGACGCCGGCAGCGTCGACCCGGCGGCGGTCACCTGGGGGCGCGCGCACGGGATGACGGTCATCGACGGCGGGTGCCCGCTCATGTTCGGCACCCCCTCCGACCGGGGTCACCGGATCATGTGCCGGTTCATGACGCTCACCGGCCGGGTGCCCCGCACGGTGTGAGCATCAGACGACCGCGTCGTACTCCTCCCGTGCACTGAGCACGCCGGCCATGTGCCGTTCGGCCCAGTGCTCGAGCGCCCGCAGCGGCTCCTGCAACGTGTGCCCGGCCTCGGTCAGCTCGTACTCCACGCGGGGCGGGATCTCCGGGTAGTGCGTCCGCGTGACCAGCCCGTCGCGCTCGAGCGCCCGCAACGTCTGGGTGAGCATCTTCTGCGAGACGCCGTCCACGCGGCGGGCGACCTCGGAGAACCGCAGCGGCCCGTCGGCGAGGGTGCCGACCACCAGCACCGTCCAGCGGTCCCCGATCCGGTCCAGCAGCTGGCGCGTCGGGCAGTCGCGCACGTACGGGTCGAACGCTCGCTCGGTCATCGCCACGCTCCTCGGTCTGCGCACCCCGACGGAAGTCGGTTACCAGGAAGTGCCTACTTCCCAGTCGCTAGTCACTCTCCTACGGTAACCATTAGTCGCTTCGCAGGGAAGCACGACGGAAGGAACGCAGTCATGGCACGCATCAAGGTTCTCGGCGGCACGGGGTACACCGGCGGCAACATCGTCCGCGAGGCCGCCCGGCGCGGGCACCAGGTGACCTCCTACTCGCGCAACGCCCCCGCCGAGCCCGTCGAGGGCGTCACCTACGTGACCGGCGACGCGACCGACAGCGCGCTCCTGCAGCAGGTCGTCACCGACGCGGACGTCGTCATCGAGGCCCTCGCCCCCCGCGGCCCGCTGGCTGGAGCCGTGCGCGGCGTCGTCGCCGAGCTGACCGCCGCCGTGCAGGGCACCGGGACACGCCTGGGCGTCATCGGCGGTGCCGGCTCGCTGCACGTGGCCCCCGGCGGCCCCCGCGTGTACGACACCGAGGGGTTCCCCGCCGAGTACAGGCCCGAGTCGCTCGAGATGGGCGCGGTCCTGGACGACCTGCGCGCCTCGGACGAGCAGGTCGACTGGTTCTACCTCAGCCCGGCCGGCGGGTACGGCGCGTTCGCACCTGGTGAGCACACCGGCACGTTCCGGCTCGGCGACGACGTGCTGCTCGTCGACGCGGACGGCGGCTCGAACATCTCCGGCGCCGACCTGGCGCAGGCGATCGTGGACGAGATCGAGGCGCCGGCGCACCGGCGGGCACGGTTCACCGTCGCGTACTGAGCACCCGACGGACCCGTCCTGCCCCGCTGACCGCTGACGGCCGCCGGCGGTCAGCGGGGCAGGACGGGCACCGCGACCTCCATCACGGGCCCCTCGGCACCCGTGCCGAACGCGGGCCGGTAGATCTCCCGGTTCGCACCGACGGGCACCAGGTCGTCGGCGAACGCCCCGGTCGACAGATGATCGTGCACGGCGACCAGCAGACCTTGGTCGTCCACCTCGTGCTGCGTGAGCACCACGAAGGCCTCGGCGTGCGCCCCCTCGACGCCCAGCCGGAAGCCCGCAGCGGGCGGACGCACCGCCTCGACCACCGGCACGTGCACCACCAGTCGCGCGGCGACACCCTCGGTCGCCCGCTCCGGGTACTCGACGAACGGTGCCGCCGCCAGCGGCACCCCGGCCGCCTCGAGCGCACCGAACAACAGTCCCGTCGCCCCGCGGATCGCGTCGGGCACACCGCCCAGCGTCGCCGACGTCTCGATCGACAGGGTCAGCAGCTCGGGGACCTCACGCACCCGCACCTCGCCGACGGGCACCCGCACCGACCCGGCGAGCACCGAGCGCGCGTACTCCCCCGCCTCGAGGGAGACCCGCAGGTCGACCCGCCGCTCGCCCCACACCGCGTCGAACGCCGCGACCGGGTCGGGCGCGTCGAGCACCTGCGCGACCTGGGCGAGCGGCAGGTCCAGCGACCGCAGCAGGCCGACGGCCCGGGCGCGGGCCACCTGCTCGGGCCCGAACTCGCGGCGCCCGGTCCGCGGCTCGCGGTCCGCCTGCAGCAGGCCTCGGTCCACGTAGAGGCGCACGGCCTTCTCCGTCAGGGAGGCCGCCCGCGCCAGCGCACCGGTGGTCAGCACCGGTGCCACACCCGGCCGGGCATCGTTCGTCGTCATGCCCGCCACGCTAGGTGCTGCCCTTGGGGCAGGGACAAGACGGCGGCACCGGGGCGACGACCACACGCCCCTAGCTGACGTCGACGCGCTCGGGGTCGACCAGCGACAGGCGGCTGTCCAGCACCAGCGCATCACACGGCGACGGCCGGGCCAGCAGGTACCCCTGAGCCAGGTCGCACCCCAGCCCGCGCACCGCCGCCAGCTGCGCCGGCTCCTCGACACCCTCGGCGATGACCGCCAGGCCGAGCGCACGGCCCAGGGCGACGATGGCCGTCACGATGGGCCGGGTCGTCGCATCGGCATCGATGTTCCTGACCAGCTCGCCGTCGATCTTCAGCTCCCGGACAGGGAGCGCGCGCAACCTCACGAGCGAGGAGTGCCCGGCGCCGAAGTCGTCGATCGACAAGGCGATGCCCAGCGCGTGCAGCTCGTCGACGGTGGCCGCCGCGGCGGCGCTGCTGTCCATGACGAGGCTCTCGGTGACCTCGAGCACCAGACACTCAGGGGGCAGCTCGGAGTCGGCCAGAGCCCGGCGCACGGTCTCGGCGAAGCCACCGTCCTGGGCCTGACGGACAGAGACGTTGACGGTCACGGCCAGAGGTCGCGAGCGGCCGCGGTTGAGCAGCACGACGTCCTGGCACGCGCGACGCAGCACCCACTCGCCGATGCCCACGATCGTGCCGGTGGACTCCGCGGCCGGGATGAACCGGTCGGGCGGCACGACGCCCCACAGCGGGTGGTGCCAGCGCACGAGCGCCTCGACGCTGGCCACCTCACCGGTGCGCAGGTCCACGATCGGCTGGTACTCCACGACCAGCTCCTCGCGCTCCACGGCCCGGCGCAGGTGACTCTCCAGCTCCAACCGCGACTGCGCCCGCTCGAGCAGCGGCCGCTCGAACACCCGCACGGCCCCGCTCCCCGCAGCCTTCGCCGCGTACATGGCCAGGTCCGCGTCGCGCATCGCCACCTGGACGTCGCCACCTGGCTGCACCACCGCCACCCCGATGCTCGCCGAGGTGTGCAGCAGGCGGCCCTCCACGGCGAAGGGCTGCTCGAGCACCGCGACGATCGAGCCGGCGACCGTCACACCGACCACCTCCGGCACAGCCGGCAGCAGCACCCCGAACTCGTCGCCACCGAGCCGGGCGACCGTGCCCCGCTCGCCCACGACGTCCTGCAACCGTGCCGCGACGGCGATCAGCAGGGCGTCGCCAGCGCCGTGCCCCAGCGAGTCGTTGACCACCTTGAAGTCGTCGAGGTCCAGCATGAGCACGCAGACGGCAGGCTCAGCCTGCGCCCCAGCCCCAGCCCCAGGCACTGCGCCTGGCCCGGACCCCAGCGCCCCGAGCAGGTCCTCGGTGAAGCGCGCCCGGTTCGCCAACCCGGTGAGCGGATCGCTGAACGCCAGGTGCTCCAGCTCGTCACGCTGCGCCGCGAGCTCCTCGACAGCACGATCCAGCCGTTCGGTGAGCTGGCGTGCGTCGGCCAGGTCGCCCTGCAGCATGCCGGCACGCCACGTGACCAGGCAGAACGAGACGAGCCCGCCGACGATCATCGCACCGGCGTGCGAGGGGTCGAACAGGGCGAGCGCGAACGGCACGAGTGCCGCGACCAGCGGGACGACGTGCCGCATCGCCGTCCACACGGGCCCGTGCCGCACCTCCCGTGCACCTCCGGCCAGCTCGGAGGGGTCGGTCCGCGCGGCGAGGGTCGCCAACGCACCGCACGCGACCAGCCACAGCGCCGTGACGGCCGAGGAGTACTGGAAGTTGCCGCTGGTCATCTGCCGGCCGTAGATGACGTCACCCACCGCCTCGGCGCCGACCCACAGCAGGATCAGCAGACCGGACGGCGTGCGCAGGGTGCCGGTGGCGGCCACCAGCCGACCGGCGACCATGACCATCGCGATCGAGAACCCCGGGTACGCGAGGGCGACGATCGTGGCCGCGGGGGTGGCCGCGTCCGCCAGGGTCGGACGGATGAGCGTGACCCAGATGACGGCGCACGCCGCGGTCGTGAGGATCAGCGAGTCGACCAGCGCGAGCCGGCTGTCCAGCGCACCGGTCGGGCTGCGGTCGCGCAGCACGAGGGCCAGGAACGCCAGGTAGCAGCAGAACACGGCGAAGAACACGAGATCGAGGGCCGAGGGGAAACCGACCGGCCGGCCGGCGGCGAGCGCCAGGTACCACACGCCCATCGCGACGCCGTAGGTGCCGGAGGCGATCCACAGCAGCCGGACCCGCCGCCGGGCGGCACCCCGCAGCGCATGCGCCCGCATGCCGAGCACGACGGGCGCGAGCGCGAAGCAGACCGTCGCGGCCACGGTCTGGGCGATCCCCCCGTCGGGCAGCACCAGGAACGCGACGATCGCGAGGGCACTGACGAGCGCGACGGGTCGCTGAAGCCGCCCCTCGCGCAGCCTGCGCATCGACCTGCCCCCGTCCTCGGGGGCCGGGCGCCCCTCATCGTGGGCTTTCGTCACCGGTGAACACCCCCTGAAGCCCCTGTGCGGGCGAAATGTGGGAGACGACGGCAGACATTGACAGCCGTCGATGTCTGGTCCATCCTCGTCATATCGACGATCATCAATGTCATATCGCAGATCGTCCGCCCGACCCGAGGAGAAGACATGCACCCCGAACTGATCCTGATCGTGCACCGGCAGGCCGAGGCGACGCTGGAGCGCGAGCTCGCCCACCGGCGCGCAGCCGAGGCCTGCCCCGGCTGCGTGGTGCACCCGCAGCGCTGGGCCCGGACCCGGGCGAGAGCCGACCAGGCCCGCGCCCGGATCGTCGCGGGTGTCGGCGGTCGGATCGCCCCACGCGACGCCTGCTGCGCCGCCTGAGCGCGGCCACCGGGCGCGAGGCAGGTGCCGTCCCCGTCATCCGACACACCTCCCTCTCACCGGCACCAGTCACAGGCGCCGCAGGTCATCCCAGCGGCAGGTGCAGGCTCACGATGCGGTCGTCACCCTCGCGCGGCGTCCCGCGACCGTCGGTGTTGTTCGTGACGACCCACAGCCGACCGTCGGGAGCCACCGCCACCGCCCGCAGCCGACCGAGCTCGCCCGCCAGGTGCACCGACGAGGCGCCGAGGTCGGCCACGGGAACCGCCCGCAGCACCTGCCCTCGCAGGTTGGCGACCAGCACGGTGCCGTCGGCGACCGCGATGCCGCTCGGGCTCGCCTCGTCCGGGTTCCACTGCTGCACCGGGTCGACGAATCCCTCGACACCCGCGGCGCCCTCCACCTGCGGCCACCCGTAGTTGCCGCCCGGCACGATCACGTTGAGCTCGTCCCACGTGTCCTGCCCGAACTCGCTGGCGATCATCGTGCCGTCGGCCGCCCACGCCAGACCCTGCACGTTGCGGTGACCGTAGCTGTACACCGGCGACCCGGGGAACGGGTTGTCGGCCGGCACGTCGCCGTCGGGCGTCAGCCGCAGGATCTTGCCGCCGAGCCGGTCGAGGTCCTGCGCGGACGACCGCTCCCCTGCGTCGCCCACCCCCGCGTAGAGCATCCCGTCGGGCCCGAACGCGATCCGCCCACCGTTGTGCACGCCCGCCGACGGCAGGCCGTCCACGATCGTCTCCACCGACCCCAGCCCGTACGAGCCGGGCCCACCCGTCAGCGTGAAGCGCTCGATCCGGTTGCCGTCCGCGCCGGTCGAGTACGCATACAGCCGGTCCTGCGCGTCGACCGCCAGCCCCAGCAGCCCGCCCTCACCGGTGGCGACGACACCCTCGACCGTGCCGACCTCCCGCGTGGTGCCGTCCGCCGCGAGCTCGAGCACCCGGGCGGTGCCGCGCTCGCTGACCAGGGCCACGTTGCCGGCGAACACGACCGACCACGGCGCCTGAAGCCCCGTCGCGACGACCGTGGGTCCCACCGGGGCGGGTGTCGGCGGGCTGGTGGCGTCCTTCGCGAGCGTCGGTGCGGCCGTCACGACCGTCGGCGTGGGCGACGACGGACCAACCGGGGTGCAGGCGAGCAGGGCACCGCCGACCACGAGGACGAGCACGGACGCCAGCGCGCCCCGGACCGCTCGCTCCATCCCCACTGCCACCAGCCCCGTCCAGCCACGTCCGTCTCGACGACCCCGACGGAGCCGGTCAGGCCATGGTCGACCACGGCCGGGCCGTCCGCACGGCCGGGCCGTCCGGACCGGGACTCAGAGCGCGTCGGCCCCGCGCTCGCCCGTCCGCACGCGCACGACGTCCTCGACGTGCTGGACCCACACCTTCCCGTCGCCGATCTTGCCGGTGTGCGCGGAGGCCACCACGGCGTCCACGGCCACCTGCACGTCGGCGTCGTCCACGAGCATCTCCAGGCGGACCTTCGGCACGAAGTCGATCTGGTACTCCGCCCCCCGATACACCTCGGTGTGCCCGCCCTGCCGGCCGTAGCCCTGCGCGTCGGACACCGTGAGACCGCGCACACCCACGGCGGCCAGCGCCTCGCGCACGTCACCGACCTTGAACGGCTTGACGATGGCGGTGATGAGCTTCATCAGGAGACCCTTCCCAGGCCGGAGGTGGAGGTGAGCTCGTAGGCGGTCTCGGCGTGCTGGCTGGAGTCGAGACCCTCGTACTCCTCGTCGGGCGTGACCCGCAGCCCGATGGTGGACCGCAGCACCCAGGCGATCGCGTAGGTGACCCCGAACGCGAAGAGGCTGACCGCCACGACGCCGAGCAGCTGACGCCCCAGCTGGGCCACGCCACCGCCCAGCAGCAGGCCCTCGTGCACGACCGCCGGGTTGACGGCCGCCGCGGCGAGCAGGCCGACACCGATCGTGCCGATGACGCCGCCGACGTAGTGGACCGCGACGACGTCGAGTGAGTCGTCGTAGCGGAACCGGAACTTCAGCCGGATCGCCAGCAGGCACACGGCGCCGGCCACCATGCCCAGCAGGATCGACGGGATCGGCGAGAGGTAGCCCGCGGCCGGCGTGATCGCGACCAGTCCGGCGACCGCGCCGGACGCGCCGCCCAACGTGGTGGCCTTGCCGGTGACCCGCTTCTCGAGCACGAGCCAGCCGATCATGCCGCCGACGCCGGACAGGTGGGTGGCCAGGGCTGCGCTGGCCGCGAGCTGCCCGGCGCTGAGGGCCGACCCGGCGTTGAAGCCGATCCAGCCGAACCACAGCAGCCCCGCCCCGAGCAGCGTCAACGGCAGGTTGTGCGGCGCCATCATCTCGCGCGGCCACCCGCGTCGCGGCCCGATGACCAGCACCAACGCCAACGCGGAGGCCCCCGAGCAGATCTCCACGACCGTGCCGCCGGCGAAGTCGAGCAGCCCCGCCCGCGCCAGCCAGCCGCCCGGCGACCACGCCCAG
Organism: Cellulomonas soli; assembly: GCF_052036975.1. Lineage (GTDB taxonomy): Bacteria > Actinomycetota > Actinomycetes > Actinomycetales > Cellulomonadaceae > Cellulomonas > Cellulomonas soli_A. The sequence goes on along the minus strand of NZ_JBQIAR010000002.1, from coordinate 57,382 downwards.
TGCGCGACCGGTGCGTAGACCACCACCGACCAGATCGCGAGGAAGGTCACGAACGCGCCGAACCGCATCCGGTCGGCCGAGGCCCCGCTGATCAGCGCTGCGGTGAGGATCGCGAACATCATCTGGAACGCGACGAACGCCAGCGGCGGCACGCTCAGGTCGAGCCCCGGCACGGCGAGGTCCGCGCCGTGCAGCCCGACGAACCCGAGCCCGCCGACCAGCCCGCCGCCCGCGTCCTGGTCGAACGCGAGCGAGTAGCCGATGACGACCCACGTCACCGACACCACGGCGATCGCCGCGAAGCTCTGCATGATCATGCCGAGCACGTGCCGCGACCGGACCATGCCGGCGTAGAAGAACGCGAGCCCCGGGGTCATCAGCAGCACCAGTGCGGTGCACACGATGATCCAGGCGGTGTCGCCCGTGTCGACCGGCACCTCGGTCAGGAGTGGCATCGTCGGCATCCCTCGTTCACGGCCCGCACACCTCGTCCGTGCGGCGCAGCCGCGTCAGGGTAGTGGCTCGCCCGAGAGCCGCGGACCGCCGTCTCGACGGCAGTCCGCGGCACCCCTGCCGATCACTTCACCGCGGTTCGGCCACCCCCGCCAGGCGTGCGGCGCCCACACCGAACGATGCCGGCAGGTGGCGCGCGGCCGCGGCGTCCAGCAGCACGGTGACCTGCGGGTGCCGCTGGACGAGCGAGGCGGGCACCTCGGCGGACTGCTCACCGGTCAGGGCGGCGGCCACGGCCTCGGCCTTGTCCGCACCGGTCGCCACCAGCAGCAGGTGCCCCGCGGCGCCGATGGTGCCCAGACCCTGGGTGATCGCGTGCGTGGGCACGGCGTCGACGTCGCCGCCGAAGAACCGGGCGTTGGCCTGCCGGGTCCGGACCGTGAGCGGCACGACCCGGGTGCGCGAGCCGGCCGGGGAACCGGGCTCGTTGAATGCCAGGTGCCCGTTGTGGCCGATGCCGAGGATCTGCAGGTCGACGCCGCCGGTACGCGCCAGGGCGGCCTCGTAGTCGGCGGCGGACGCGTGCGGGTCGCGAGCCGCGCCGTCAGGGACGTGCACGGACGCCGGATCCAGGCCGAGCGGCCCGGTGACCGTGCGGGCCACGACGGCGTGGTAGCTCTCGGGGTGCGACGCCGGGAGGCCGACGTACTCGTCGAGCGCCCACGCCTGGACCCCGGAGGTGTCCAGACCCTCACGGACCCGCTGGGCGAGCGCGTCGTACAGGGGTCCCGGCGAGGACCCGGTGGCGACACCGAGCACCAGGTGGGGTCGGGAGATAAGTGCGGCCACGACGACGGCGGCCGCGGCCGCGCCCACGGCGGCAGCGTCGGGCAGGACCTCGATCCTCATGCCGGGACCTCCTTGCTGCCGAGCCGCGCGTGGAAGTCGGGGAAGACGTCCTCCTCGGGGCTCAGACCGCGAGCGCCGGTGAGCTCGATCGCGAGCAGCTGCAAGGGGACCAGTGCGGCGAGGCGGGCGGCATCGCCGTCCTCCGGCAGCGCGATCCTGACCTCACCCGCACCGGTGGACGCGAGGCCGCCGGCGATCACGTGCAAGGCCCGTCCGCCGAGCTCGACGACGAACCGGGCCAGCCGGTCGGCCCGGTCGGCGAGCGGACCGTGCCCGCCCACCACCACCAGCAGGCTGCCGGGGTGCAGCCGACGGTGCGGGCCGTGCAGGAACTCCTCGACGTCCCAGACCTCGACCGGGACCCGAGCGGTCTCCAGGATCTTCAGCGCGCCCTCGTCCGCGACCGGGCGCCAGGGCCCCCACGTGACGACGTGCACCTCGGTGGGGGTCGGCGCGGTGACCAGGCCGGCGATCGGCGCGGCGGCCCGGGCGACTGCGGCGGCGACGGCGTCCGGTGCCGTCCCGAGGTCGCTGTCCGGGTCGGCGTCGTCGAGTGCGCGCGCCAGCAGATGCAGGGCCATGACCGTGCCGGTGCAGCCCTTCGTCTTGGCTCCGACGCCCTCGGGGCCGCACGCGATGTCGAGCGACGGGTACCGGTCGTCGGTGGGTTCCCCGGTCACGAGGAGCGTGGCAGCACCGGCGGCCCGCGCACGCTCCAGGACGGCGAGCGTCCCGGTGCTGCGCCCGCTCTGGGAGACACCGACCACCAGCAGGTCAGGTCCGAGCACCAGGTCACCGGGGAAGTGCAGGGCGTCGGTCGGGACGAGCACGCGGACCGGGCGGGCGAACGAGGACGCAGCCAGCCGGGCGGCGTGGTGCGAGGTCCCCGAGCCGACGAGCAGCACGCGCGCGGTCCGTTGCGCCCCCGCCGCGCGCAGGGCATCGGCCGCGGCCGACGGCAGGCTCGTCAGCTGCCGTGCGAGGACCCCCGGCTGCTCGCGGACGTAGGACGCCACCGTTGCGGCGGTCATGCCGTTCCCCCCGTCGTGATCGTGACCTGCAGGGGTTGGTCGGTCCAACCCCCGACGAGGACGCGCACCCCGGGGACGCGGTCCTCGCCATGCACGTAGGTGAACAGCTCACCGTCGTCGTACCGGGGTGGCAGCCCGCTGTCGTGCCCGGACACCTGCACGCGCAGCTCGTCGCTGCCGGATCGCAGGGTCAACGGACCCTCGCGCAACCAGAGGGCGTCGGCGAGCTCCGGGTGCGGGTCGGCGCCGACGAGCACCCCCTGCCCGAGTGTCAGCTCGACGGCCAGCCGGGTGCGTGGACCCTGGCAGCGCACCTCGACCGTGGCACCGTCGTCGCGCAGGTCGACCACCACGGTGGTGGCCAGACGCAGGTCGCTGCGCTCGCGCGCCGGGAAGTCCATCTGGGCGAAGAACCGGCCCTCGTCGGTCAGCAGGTAGGCGCCGTCCGCGCGGCGCCTGTCGGCGGCGAGCGGTTGGTAGTACCCGCTGACCGTCGAGCCCGTGAGGACCACGCGCTCGTCGGTGACCTCGACGGTGTCGGGACGGAACGCGCCGGTGTCGAAGAACGCCGGCGCGACGCGCAGGGCGTGCAGGCGCGCAGCCCCGCGGCGGTGCTGGAGCAGGGCGGCGGAGTTCGCCAGCCCGGAGGCGATCCGCCGGGTGCGGGCGTGGTCCGACCCGCCGAACACCGTGCTCGCCGCCGCGCCGGAACGACGCCGGACCAGGCCGATGGTCCGCAGGGTCACCGTCCCGTCCCGCGGTGCCGCCGCCGCGGGGAGCGACCGCAGGCGCGCCGGGTCGACGAGCCCGTCCGCCAGCTCCCGTGCGCACTCCAGCCGCGGGTCCTCGCACGCAAGGACGGCGAGGCGGGCGAGCGCCCCGTCGTCATCGGTCACGGCGAACCGGCGCAGCTGACCGGCGAAGGAGTGGACGCGGAAGGTCTCGCGCTGGTCCTGGCGGCGGGAGTGGATGCTGACCACCTCGCCGTCGTCGTCCACCAGCGGGACCAGCGAGCGCAGGGAGGCGCGGACCGGCTCGAGCAGCTCCGGGCGGCCGAGCAGTCGGGCGAGGGTCAGCAGCGACGGGTTGGACACGTAGGCGGCGTAGTTCGGGCTGCGCTCGGAGTAGAAGCCGTCGGCGTCGATGTCGACCCCCTCGGCCAGCCACTCGTCGATCCGCCCGATCAGCCGCTCGTCGCCCGTCAGCCGGTGCAGGCCCGCCAGCGCCGCGGACAGCTCCCACCGATGGTTCGGGGTGTGCACACCGCCGACCAGCAGGGCCTCGACGGCCCGCTCGCCGACGGCCCGGAGGCGACCGGCGACGTCCGCCGGGCCGGGGTCGCCCTGCGACTCGAGGAGCTCGAGCGTCAGCGACAGGTCGTTGATCGTGAACGAGGTGTCCGGCGGCGAGACGAGGTTGTCGCCGTCGAACAGCCCGGTCGGCCCCTGGGACCGTTCAAGGTGCGCGACCAGGGCCGAAGCGGCCGCGGCCCGGGCGGGCGCCGGCGCGTCCACCAGGTCGGCGAGCACGAGCACTCGCACGGCGTGCATGGCGGCGCGGTGCGGCGTCGTGGGCCGCACGCCGTCCCGGACGGCGGCGAGGATCCCCTCCGCCTCGGCCAGCGTGCCCGTGACGAGGCGGGCGCGGTAGGGCTCGTCGATCACGGGCGTCAGTCCTTGAGCCCGGAGTTGAGGTCGGCGCTCATGACGTACCGCTGCGCGACGAAGAACATCACCACGAGCGGGACGATCGAGATCACCGAGGCGGGCAGCAGGAGCGTCCAGTCGATGTTCTCGGCGCCGACCAGGCTGCGCAGTGCGACCTGGAGCGTGAACTGGTCGGGGTCCGACAGGACGATCAGGGGCCAGATGTAGTCGTTCCACCGCCACTGGAAGCTGAAGATCGCCAGGGTGATCGCGATCGGTCTGGCGAGCGGGAGCATGATCCGGAAGAAGATCGTCAGCTCCCGCGCGCCGTCGATCCGGGCGGCGTCCAGCAGCTCGTCGGGCACCGTGAGGAAGAACTGCCGGAACATGAAGATGCCCGAGGCGGTGATGACCGACGGGACGATGATGCCCGCGAGCGTGTCGTACAGGCCCAGGTCGCGGATGACGGTGAACGTCGGGGTCAGGATCACCTCGGTGGGCAGCATGGTGGTGGCGAGGACGCACACGAACAGGGTGCTGAGCCACCAGGCGCGGTACTTGGCCAGCGCATAGCCGGTCGCCGCGCTGAAGAACACCGTGAGCACGGTGGTGACGGAGGCGACGACGAACGTGTTGCGGAAGTACAGCGAGAAGTCGACCCGGTCCCAGGCGCGCCGGTAGCCGTCGAAGGTCCAGGTCTCCGGCCAGAGCGTCAGCGGGAAGCGGAACAGCTCGCCGCCCGGCTTGACCGAGCTGAGGACGAACCAGACCAGTGGGAACAGGAACAGCACGACCAGGACCGCGAGGGCAAGGGTTGAGGGCAGCGAACGGGTGAACCGCACGCGCAGGGGCACGCGCCGTAGCCGCAGCGGCGGTCGGTCGACCGGCGCGGGAGCGGGACGGACGGACGTGGTCTCAGAGGCCATCGCGGATCCTCTTCTCGAAGCGGAGCTGGACGAGGGCGACCACGAGCAGGATCGCCATCAGGACCATCGAGACGGCGCTGGCGTAGCCGACCTGGGCGCGATCGAAGCCGGTCTCGTAGATGTACTGGACGATCAGACGGTTCTCCGTGCCGGGTCCGCCGCCGTTGAGCGCCTGGACCATCGCGAACTCCTTCATCGACCCGATGGTCGACAGCAGCACGACCATGAAGGTGGTGGGGGCGATACCCGGCAGGGTGATGGCCCGGAAACGCTGCCAGGCGTTGGCGCCGTCGAGCTGGGCGGCCTCGTAGTACGAGGTCGGGACGTTCCGGATGGCGGCGACGTAGAGCAGCATGGTGAAGGCCGTGTTGGCCCAGGCGGTGGCGACGATGACGACGGCCAGCGCGAGGTTGGCGTCCGAGCTCCATGCCAGCGGGTCCATGCCGAGGCGGCCGAGGACGTCGTTGACGATGCCGAAGCTCTCGCCGAACAGCCACCGCCACACCACGCCGGTGACGATCGGGGAGACCAGCCAGGGGATGAAGAACACGACCTTGGCGAACCCGGTGCCACGGGCCCACTTGTTCGTGAGCAGCACGGCGATGCCGAGGGACAGCGCGACCGTTGCGGGGACGGCCAGGACCACGTACAGCGCGGTGCGGCTCAGCGCCGCCCAGAAGTCGGTGTCTCCCGCCAGGTCGGTGTAGTTCTCCAGCCCGACGAAGTCGAGGTCGCCGATGCCGCGGTAGTCGGTGAAGGAGTACAGCAGCCCGAGCGCCCCGGGCCAGACGAAGAAGAGGCCGAAGAGGACGATGACCACCGCCGTCAGCAGCAGCGGCGCGAGCGTGTACCTCCCGTAGGGGCGACGGCGGCGCGGTCGCGGCGTGGGTGCGGCGGGCGCGGGCCCCGCGAGGGGCACCACGTCACGTCGCGGTGCGTGAGCCAGGGTCATCAGGTCCTCCCGGGTGGATCGGGCGGGTGCGCCGGCCGCCCGCGACGGGGCGACCGGCGCACCGGGTCAGTCGGAGTACGCCTCGGTGGTCTGCTCACCGATCTCACGCACGGTGGTGGCGAGGTCCTGCTCGCCGTTGAGGTACTTGACCGTCTCGTCCTTCAGCGGCTCGTACTCCAGGACGCGCCCCTCGTAGGAGTTGCGCAGCGCGGTCGTGGCCTGGTCACCGGCGATCGGGTCGGACGCCTCGATCTCGGCGTAGTACATGTCGAACGCCTCGGCGTTGTCCGCGTACTCCACGTCGAGGCCCTCGACCGCGGGCAGGAAGCCGGAGATCTGGGAGAGCTCGGCGTAGTTCTCCTGGGTGTACATCCAGTCGATGAACGCCTGCGTCTCCTCCTCGACGCCGGTGCCGTCGAACGCGACCATCCAGTTGGTGCCGAGGTTCGTGGCGCGGGTGGGCTGCGCCGGCATCAGGGCAGTGGTCCACTCGAAGTCGGTGATGTTCTGCGAGAAGTCCGTGACCTGCCAGACGCCGGAGTAGTACGCGGCGACCTGCCCGCTCTTGAACATCGCGGACGGGTCCTCGCCGGACAACCACACCGAGCGCGGCATCAGCTGGTCGTCGTTCATCGACGCGAAGTACTCGAGCGCCTCGGCGCCTGCCTCGTCGAGCGTCCACGTGCCGTCCTCGTCGGGCTGCACACCCTGCGAGCCGAACTGGTACATGAAGGAGCGCAGGCGGTGCGCGGAGCCGTCCATGACCATGCCGTACCGGGCACCGGTCGCCGACTGGACCTGACGGAGAGCCGCGGTGAGCTCGTCCCAGGTCCATGGCTCGTCGCCGATGCCGGGGTAGGCGACCCCGGCCTGGTCGAACAGGGACTTGTTGAGGAACAGGCCGACCGCGGTGAGGTCGCTGGGCAGCGCGTGGATCTCGCCGTCCTCGTTCTCGACCAGGAGCGACTCCATGACGTCGCGCTCCTGCGCGATGCTCGTCAGGTCGAGCAGCTCCGACTCCCACAGCGGGTCGATCTCCGAGGCGCGGGCCAGTGCGGGCAGGTCACCTGCCTGGGCGCCCGACCGCAGGCGGGTGACCAGGTCGTCGTAGGGCACGTCGACGATCTCGACGTGCACGCCGGTCTCCTCCTCGTACTTGTCGGCCATGGCCTGGTAGCCGCCGCCCTGGTTGGCGTCGCCCGACAGGACGAACTCCAGCGAGACAGGGTCGTCGGAGGCGGCCTCGGAGCTACCGGCGCAGGCGGTGAGGGTGAGTGCGACGGCGGCCAGCGCCGATGTCGCGGTGAGGGTACGAAGCTTCACGTTTCCTGACCTCTCGGGGAACCTCCTCCCGGGCGGGCCGGGTCGGAGGGAAGGGCGGACGGGGCGGAGCTGGGGCGCGTCCCGGGGACACCGAGGTTGCGCGTGGTGGCCTTTGCTATCAGTGCGATGGCAAAGAGTTCAAGGCCGGAAACCGCCTCAGGGCCTGCGAGAAACCCAGAATTTACGTGGCGACACACGGCGGCTACATCCGAAGCAGCGACCTTGCCGGATGACCCTCGGAGTGGTTTCATCTCGCACTGATAGCAAAGTGAGCGAGAGGCGGAAGCAATGGTCAGGAACGCAGCGCGCACCGCCACGACGCGCACGGTCACGGACATCAACCGGACGGCGGTGCTGGACGCGCTCACTGCGCACGGGCCCCTGTCACGCTCCGACCTGCGCCGCGTGACCGGGTTGTCCCCAGCGACGATCGACCGGCTGTGCGCGGCACTGCTCGAGGAACAGCTCGTCGTGCGCGCCGGCGTCGAGCGGTCCTCCGGGGGGCGGCCCTCCACTCTGCTGCGGTTCGCCGGCGAGCGGCGCGTCATCGTCACGGTCGAGGTCGCCGCCGCCGGGCCGCGCGGCATGCTCATGGGCCTGGACGGGTCCCGCAGCGACCGCAGGGAACTCCCCACGCCGACCGGCTCGGACCCGAACGAGCGCCTGGAGACGCTGCTCACCCTCATCGACGACCTCCTCACCTCCGCGAAGGTCGCCGGCCGCACGTGCCTCGGGATCGCCGTCGTGGTCCCCGGCGTCGTCGACGACCGCGGACGGGTGTCGAACTCCGCCGAGCTGGGCTGGCAGCAGCTCGACGTCGGCTCGATCGTCGGGCACCGGTTCGGGTTGCCCACCCTGGTCGAGAACGACGCCAACGCGATCGCGTTCGGCGAGTGGGCGCACGGCCCCGGGGACGGCGTCCAGAGCCTGGTGGCGCTGGTCCTCGGCGTCGGCGTCGGCGCGGGCATCGTCTCGGACGGCGCGCTGGTGCGCGGCGCACGGTCCGGCGCCGGCGAGGTCGGCTACCTGGTCACCGACCGGTCCGCGTTCGGGCGGGTCTTCGCCCGGCAGGGAGACCTGGAGTCCCGGATCGGTGCAGTGCCGGCGCGGTACACGGGCCCGGACGCGCCCACGGACGCCGCCGGGTTGCTCGCCGCCGCAGCCGCGGGCGACCCCCTCGCCACCGAGCTCGCCGCCGAGCTGCTCGACCACCTGGCATTCGCGGTCGTCGCGCTGGCGACCGTGATCGACCCGGCAGTCGTCGTCCTGCACGGCCACCTGCCGGCCGACGGCGACTGGGTGGTGCGCCAGCTCGAGCTGCGGCTCGCCGGTCGCATCCCGTTCCCGCCCACCATCCTCCGGTCCGGGCTCGGCACCGACGCGGCCCTGGCCGGTGTCGGTGAGCTCATGGCCCGGCGCACGAAGGGATCCGTCTACCTTGCCTGAGATCGCGCCCGAGCGGATCGGCCGCTCCCGCACGACACCCACGACCGGGACTGCGACCGTGGGCGTCGACGTCGGAGGTACCAAGACCCACGTCGTCGCGCTCGGCCCCGATGGCGGACGTGCCGACCTGGTCGTCCCCTCGTCCGAGTGGCGGCACGGTTCGCTGTTCGCGAGCACGGAGAACTTCGCCCGGCTCGCCGCCCTCGTGGCGCGAGTGGTGCCCGCCGGTGCAGGCACGACGCGCGTCGCGTACGGGATGCATGGCATCGACACCGCGGCCCAGCAGGCGATCGCCACGGCCGAGCTGGTCAGGCACACCCCCGGTCCCGTCCTGGTCGTCAACGACGCGCTGCTGCTCGGCCCCGCAGCCGGGTACACCGAGTGCCTCACCCTCGTGGTCGGCACCGGAGCGGCACTGCTCGGCACCACCCGGGACGGCACCCCGCTCAGTGCCGACGGCTACGGTGCGGTGCTCTCCGACCACGGCAGCGCGCCGGCCCTGGTCCGCGAGCTGGTCCGCTCCGCCCTCCGCTCCGCGGACTGGGGCACCCCGGCAGCGACCCTGGACGACCCGGCGGTCCGTGCGCTGTGCGACGCGTACGCCGTGACCACGCTCCAGGACCTGGCACTGGCCGTGTCCCTGCAGCCCGCGATGACGTGGGGCGTGCATGCGCCGCTCGTGTTCGACGCGGCGGCACGTGGATCGGCACTGGCGGGCGGTGTGCTGCGCGACGCGGCCGACGTGCTCGCACGCAACGTCGCCGCACTGCGGCGCCGGGGAGCGGTCGGTGACGTCGTGGTCGCGGCGGGTGGGGTCATCACCCAGCAGCCCGTGCTCCGCGAGCTGCTCGCGGCGCGCCTGACCGAGGAAGCCGCCGACCTGCGCCTCGAGGTGCTCCGCACGCCCCCCGTCGAGGGCGCCGTGGCACTGGCGGCGGATCTGTGATCTCGGGCGCCGACCTGCGCAGGACGAACCTGATCGCGGAGCTGGCCTCCACCGACCCGCCGCGCGGGACGCTCCCCCCGCGCGCGCACCTGCTCTCCGACGCCCCTCAGCAGTCCCTCGACGGGACGTGGCGACTACGGACCTGGCCCTCCCCACGTCACGTGGTCGACGACGCGTGGACCACTCCCGCGGCGACGGACCCCACGGCCTGGTCCGACGTGCACGTACCGGGGCACTGGGTGCTGCAGGGGCACGGCACCCCGGCCTACAGCAACCTGCAGCTCCCTTTCCCCGTCGACCCGCCGCACCCCCCCGACACGAACACGATCGCCGACCACCGGCTCGTGTTCACCGCCGACGAGTCCGTCCTGGAGCACCCGACCGCGTTGCGGTTCGAGGGGGTGGAGGGCGCCGCCACCGTCTGGCTGAACGGCGAGGAGCTCGGGACCCTGCGCGGCAGCCGACTCACCCACGAGTTCGCCACCACCGGGATCGTCCGGCACGGCCAGAACGTGCTGGCCGTGCGGGTCGCGCAGTGGTCGGCGGTCAGCTACCTCGAGGACCAGGACATGTGGTGGCTGCCGGGCATCTTCCGGTCGGTCACACTCCTGGCCCGGCCCGCCGGGGGCGTCCGGGACGTGTTCGTGCACGCGGGCTACGGCCACCGCGACGGTACGGGCACCCTGCGGGTGCAGGTCGAGCTCGAAGGGGGCACCAGCGGGACCGCGCTGCTCGACGTGCCCGCGCTGGGCCTCAGCAGCGCCCCGGTCGGCGTCGAGCACCGGCTCCCGGCGGTGCGGCCGTGGTCGGACGAGGACCCGCACCTGTACGACGCCACCGTGCGCACCGCCACCGAGACCGTGCGGTTGCGTGTGGGGTTCCGCACCGTGCACGTCGAGGACGCGACCCTGCTGCTCAACGGACGCCCCGTGCTGCTGCGCGGCGTCAACCGTCACGAGCACCACCCGGTCCGAGGCAGGGCCGTGACCCCGCAGGACGACCGGGCCGAGCTGCTGGCGATGAAGCGGCACAACATCAACGCCATCCGGACCTCGCACTACCCCCCGCGCGCGGACCTGCTCGACCTGGCCGACGAGCTGGGGTTCTTGGTCGTGCTCGAGAACGACCTGGAGACGCACGGGTTCGAGCTGGTCGGGTGGCGTCGCAACCCCTCGGACGACCCTCGGTGGCGAACGGCCGTCCTCGACCGGGTGCGGCGCACGGTCGAGCGGGACAAGAACCACGCCTGCGTGCTGCTGTGGTCCCTCGGCAACGAGGCCGGGACCGGGCAGAACCTCGTCGCCGCCGCCCGCTGGGTCGCCGAGCGCGACCCCGGCCGGCTGGTCCACTACGAGGGTGACCGGTCCTCGACGGACGTCGACGTCTACTCACGCATGTACGCCACCACCGACGAGGTCCTGGCGATCGCCACCGAGCCGCCCGGCGGGGCGACCGAGGCGGAGCGCCATCGCCGTTCCCTGCCGTTCGTCCTGTGCGAGTACGCCCACGCGATGGGCAACGGACCGGGCGGTCTCAGCGAGTACCAGGAGCTGTTCGAGGCCAACCCGCGGCTGGCGGGCGGGTTCGTGTGGGAGTGGGTCGAGCACGCACTGCTCGACCCGACCTCGCCGACCACCCCGGACGGACGGCCCCGGTGGCGGTACGGCGGGGACTTCGGCGAGCAGGTGCACGACGGGAACTTCGTGATCGACGGTCTCGTGCACGCCGACCGTACCCCCGGACCGGCACTGGCCGACCTGGCCCAGGTCTTCGCCCCTGTCCGGCTGCGCCTCGCGCCGGACGGCGGACGGCTCACCGTGCGCAACCTGCGGCACACGCGCGACACCGGTGACCTCGACCTGGTCTGGTGGTCGGACGCGCCGGGCCACGGGCACGCCACGATCCTGGATGCCCCGCTCGTCCCGGCGGGCACGCAGGCGCACCTCGCGCTGCACCTGCCTCCCGCCGTGGCCGGGGCGACCGTCACCGTGGCGGCCCGCACCCGGCAGTCGAGCCCCTGGGCACCGGCAGGGCACGAGGTCGCCTGGACGCAGCGGGTCGCACCGCCCACCGTTCCCGCCCTCGTCGGCTCGCCGGTCGCGCCGGTCGTCGACCCGTCCGGGATCCGCCTCGGTCCGGCCCTGCTCGACCCGACCACCGGGATGCCGGTCCGGCTCGGCGACCTGGCCCTGCACGATGTCGCACTCGGGCTGTGGCGGGCTCCGACCGACAACGACCGCGGCGTCGGCTGGGACGAGCCGGATCGTCCACCGATGGCGGACCGGTGGGCCTCGGCCCGGCTGCACGACCTGCGCTCACGTCTGGTGTCGATCGAGGTCGCACCTGACGCCGTCGTCGCCCGGACCCGGGTCGGTCCCCCGGTGCTCGACGCCGGCGTCGACTGCACCTGGCGCTGGAGCGCGGACGGCCACGGTCTCGCGCTCGAGCTGACGGTGGAGCCCTACGGCACCTGGCCCTGCGACTGGGCGCGGGTCGGCGTCGACCTGTGGATCGAGCACCCCACCGACGAGGTGCGGTGGACCGGCTACGGTCCGGGTGCGCAGTACCCGGACACCGGCCAGGGGGCACGGTGGGGGATGTACGTGGCCGATCGCGACGCCTACGCCGTGCGCACCGTGCGACCGCAGGAGCACGGCGCCCGGGTGCTCGACGAGGCCCTGGTCGTCACCGAGGGCGCGGGCATGGACCTGCGGGTGCGCACGGGTCGGGCGTCGCTTACCGTCCGACCCTGGTCACGCACCACGCTCGCCGCAACCGCCCACGACGACGCCCTTCCGTCCGCCACGTCGACCCACCTCTCGGTGGACGCGGCGCGGTCCGGTGTCGGCACGGCCTCGTGCGGGCAAGGCGTGCTGCCGCAGCACCGCCTGCCCCCCTCACGGCAGGTGCTGCGTCTCGTGCTCGGCGCGGCCCCGTGACCACGACCCGCGAGCCCGACGCGGCGCCCGCGACCAGCCCCGGGGCGTGGCGGCTGCGGGCGCTGGTGCTCGTGGCCTACTGCATCAACGGCTTCAGCCTCTCGGCCTGGAACGTGCGACTGCCGGCCATCGGCGATCAGGTCGGCCTGGACGCCGGTGGGCTCGGCCGGTTCCTCATGGCCAACGCCCTGGGGACGCTCGTCACGATCCCGCTGGCCGGACGGTGGGTCCAACGCGCCGGCGCACCGCGCGCCTACGCGGGCGCCACCGTCGGGTTCGTCGTGGCGTACGCCGGCCTGGCACTCTGCTTGCACATCCGCTCGGTGACCGGGCTGCTCGTGGCAGCGGTGGTGCACGGGGCAGCCTTTGCCCTGACCAACGTGCCGCAGGCGGTGCTGGGCACCGAGGCCGAGCGACGCGTCGGCCGCACGATCCTGCCGCAGTTCCACGCCGCCTACTCGATCGCCGCCGCCGGAGGGGCCGCTCTCGGTGGCCTCGCGGCCGGTGTCGGACTGGGTCCGGCTCCCCAGCTGGTCGTGCTCGCCGTCCTCGCGGCCCTCGCCCGCGGCGCGGTCGGCGTCGCCCTGCGCACCGAGGGTGCCCTGCCCCTGCGGGTGGTCCCGGTGGACACCGGCACCCCGATCGCCCGCAGCGCGCACAGCCCCCGACGTGGCGGTGTGTGGCTGGAGACCTCGACCCTGCTCCTGGGGACCGTGGTGTTCGGGGCCGCGCTGTCCGAGGGCACCGCGAACAACTGGATGGCCCCGCTCGCCGTGGCCGAGCTCGGCGTCGACGAGGCACGGGCCGCCATGTTCGTGTCGGTGTTCCTCGTCGCGCAGACCGTCGGCCGCCTGGCCGGCGGTCCCCTGGTCGACCGCCTCGGACGGTCCACGACCCTGGTCGCGTCGGCGGTGGTGTCCGCCGTGGGCGTGATCGCCGTCAGCGGCGCACCCGTGCTGTGGGTGGCCTGGGCGGGGGCGGCGGTCTGGGGTCTGGGAGCGGCTCTCGCGGTCCCGGTGGCGGTCAGCATCGCCGCCGGGCAGGGACGCTCCGCCGAGCGGATCGCGGCGGTGACGTCGTTGTCCTCGTTGGCGAACGTCGCCGGTCCGCCGCTCATCGGGTCGGCCGCCGACCTCGTGGGCCTGCCGTGGGCGATAGGCGCCGTCGCGGTCGTCCTGGTCGCCGGCGCTGTGGCCGGACGCGCCGCGCGGCGGTTCGCGTGAGCGCCGGGCGGTCTACTCGCTGACCGGGCCGCCACCTGGATGAGCGTGCGTCCCGGACCGGCTCACGCGGGCGTCGCGGCGAGCTGCTCGACGAGCCGCCAGCGCGACGCTGTAGCCTCGACCACCCGCATCCCGGCGTCTGGCACCAGCAGCAGGGGCCGGCGCCGATGGTGCTCATGGGCCTCGTCGGGCGCCAACTGGTCGAGCCGCCGCTGGACACCTCGGCCCAGCCGCGCGGACGACTCGACGTGGTCGGCCATCAGCAGCCTCCCGCCGGGCCGCAGCACACGCCCCAGCTCACGCCCGGCTGGCGTCGACGAGCGTGAGATCGGTGGCGCGATGCGCGTAGAACGGCAGGTTCGCCCCGGTGCCCACAGCGACCCCGACGCCGGACGCACGCCGGTTCGAGCAGCACCGGGGGACGACGAAGGCCCGGCACCATCACGGTGCCGGGCCTTCGTCCGACTGGTGCGCCCGACCGGCACCTCGGTCAGGAGTGGCATCGTCGTCATCCCTCGTTCACGGCCCGCGCGCCTCGTCCGTGCGGCGCAGCCGCGTCAGGGTAGTGGCTCGGCGAGGGACGCCCGTCATCGCGCCCAGACCCGCGACGATCCGTCAAGCAGCGGGTCGGTTGGCCACCAGGTCGTCCCGGCCACGGGTGCTTCGCACCGCCGGGAGGACGGGGTCGACGTGGTCTCGGTCCTGGACCTGCCCCCTGAGCGGAGCCACCAGCGCCCACCGTCCGCCGCGGACGAGGTTGGACGCGACGGCCGGACCGGGCGCCGACATACTGGCGTCGGGAGGGATGTGCCATGACCACGTTCACCGTGTGGCTGTACGACGACCCGGACCGCGCCGAGGAGGTCGAGAAGATCCTCCGCAACGCCGCGGACGAGCACCTGCTGACGATCGACGACACGGCCACCGTCTCGTGGCCCGCCGACGCCAAGAAGCCCTCGACGCACCACCGTCACCAGGACGTCGCCCGTGGGGCCGGCTGGGGCGCCATGTGGGGCTTCCTGTTCGGCATGCTGTTCTTCGTGCCGTTCGTCGGAGCGGCGGCAGGCGCGGCGCTCGGCGCCGGCCACAAGGCGGTGCAGGGCATCGGCATCCGCGAGGAGGACCTCGACAGGATCCGTGAGTCGGTCAAGCCCGGGACCTCGGCGCTGTTCGCCGTGACCGACGGCGCCGACCTCGACCGCCTGGGCGAGCGGCTGCACGGGCTGGGCGGCACGCTCGTCACCACCAACCTGACCGACGCCGAGCGCGCGACCCTGCGCGACCTCGTCGACTAGCCGCCACCGACGGCGCCCGCGGACCGGCCGGGCCCACCCGTCCAGCCCGCCGGTCGCGCGGGGGGGTCGCCGATGGCCGCGGGTGACGCCGCAGCCCGGGTGCTGGGCTCGGTCCGCAGCAGGGTCGCCGCGTTCCTGCGCGCGCCGTCGCGGGACACCGCCCCGGACGCGGTCGAGTCGGTCAGCACCGTCGACCCCGACCTGGTGCCGCTGCTCACCGCGCTCGGCGTGTGCCTGCTCGACGCCGGTCAGGCCAGCAACGAGGTGGAGGAGGCCCTGAGCGCCGTCGCGAGCGCCCGGGGCGACAACGAGGTACGGGCGTTCGTCGTGCCGACGGGTGTGCTCGTGCAGGTCGACGACCCGGGCGGGGTCAGCACCCACTACGCCAGCTCCACCGGGCGGCCGTTCTCGCTGGGCCAGGTCGCTGCGCTCGAACGGCTCGTCCGTGACGTGGCCACCGGGACGACGGAGCTCGCCACTGCCCGCGGACGCCTCGCCCGGCTGGCGAGCGCGCCGCCCCGGTTCGGCCCGGCGCTCGGTGTGCTCGGGAACATCCTGCTCACCGTCGGCTTCGGGCTGTGCCAGCGGCCGTCGCCGGGGGCCGTCGGCGGGCTCGTGATCCTCGGGACGCTCGTGGGTCTCGCCCGTGCGACGTTGCCGAAGACGCCGGCGCTGGCCACGGCATTGCCGGTGCTCGCCTCGTTCGTCGTGTCGGTGCTGTCCACCGAGGTGCTCGGGCCGCGACTGGGGGTGGACCCCATCACGCTCATCACCCCGGCGCTCGTGACGTTCCTTCCCGGCGCCGCCCTGACCACCGCGACGATCGAGCTCACGCACAACCAGGTCGTCTCCGGTGCGAGCCGGCTGGTCTACGGGCTGGCACAGCTCATGCTCCTGGCGTTCGGCGTCGTCGCCAGCGCCGCCGTCGTCGGCGCACCTGACCCCGTCGCGCCGGAGCCGTTCGGTCCGTGGATCGCCTACGTGGGGGTGGCGCTCGTCGGCTGCGGCTTCGTCCTGTACCTGTCGGCACCGAAGGGGTCGCTGCCGTGGATCGGCCTGACGCTGTACAGCGCCTTCGTCGCGCAGGCCGTCGGCAGCGCGGTGCTGTCGCCCCAGCTGTCGGGGTTCGTGGGCGGCGTGGTGCTCATCGTGGTCTCGCGCCTCATCGCCCGGCTGCCGTCCGGCCCGCCCCGCCTGGTGACCGCGCTGCCAGGGTTCTGGCTGCTGGTGCCCGGCGCGCTGGGGTTCATGGGCGTCTCGGAGATCGCCACCTCGGGCGCTCGGGCCGGGGGCGAGCTGATCGACATGGTGCTGGCGCTGTTCTCGATCTCGCTCGGGATCCTCACGGGCACCGGGCTGAGCAACGAGGCGAGCTCCCTGCGGCACACCTGGCAGCGCCGCGCTCAGCGCCCTTGACGCGGCCACGCACGACGGTCGCTGCCTCTGGCGCTTCGCCGCCCGCCGCCGGGCGGGGGTCGGCCCCGGTCGCCCGGGGCCGACCACGTCGCTCAGTAGCGGAACCGCGACACCCGGGCGCGCAGGTCCTCCGAGGTGCGGGCCATCTCGCCGATCGCCGCGCCCATCTGGTTGAGGGTCTGCGAGGACGTGCTCGCCGCCGTCGCGACGCCGGTGATGTTGCTGGCGATCTCGCCCGACCCGGTCGCGGCCTCGGCCACCCCGCGGGACATCTCGTTCGTCGTGGCCGTCTGCTCCTCGACCGCGCTGGCGATCGTCAGCTGGTAGTCGTTGATGCTCGCGATGATGCCGGAGATCTCGCCGATGGCGTCGACCGCGCCCGTGGTGTCGGCCTGGATGGCCTCCACCCGGCGCGCGATGTCCTCGGTGGCCTTCGCGGTCTCGCTGGCCAGCTCCTTGACCTCGCCGGCGACGACCGCGAAGCCCTTGCCTGCCTCGCCTGCGCGGGCCGCCTCGATCGTGGCGTTCAACGCCAGCAGGTTCGTCTGCTCCGCGATGGACGTGATGACCTTGACCACGTTGCCGATCTCCTGGCTCGACGACCCCAGGCGGGCGACCTGGTCGTTCGCCGACGCCGCCACGCTCGTGGCCGCCCCGGCGACCTTGGCCGCCTCGGTCGCGTTCTGCGCGATCTCCCGGATGCTGGCACCCATCTCCTCGGCACCGGCGGCGACCGCCTGCACGTTGCGGGAGACCTGCTCGGCGGCCGCAGCCACCACACCCGCCTGCGCCGACGTCTCGTCCGAACCCGCCACCACCTGCGTGGACGCCGCCGACAGCTCCTCGGCCGTCGAGGCGACCGTCTGCGCGGTCTCGACCACGCCGGCGATCACCTCACGCAGGCTCGTCTGGGCGAGGTCGAGCGAACGCGCCATGTCGCCCAGCTCGTCGGTGCTCGTCACGTCCGCCGCGACCGTCAGGTCGCCGTGCGCCATGGAGTCCAGCGCCGCACGCACCCGCCCGGCGTCCCGAGCCAACCGGCGCGACACCACCAGCCCGACCACCATGACACCCGCGAGGCCGACCACCAGGACGACGACCACCGTGACCAGCGTCTGCCGCGCGACGCCGCTCGCCTCGGCCGAGTTCTCGTCCGCAGCCGCCGCGACCGCCGTGTTCTCCGCCGCGATCGCGTCCGCGGCCGTGCTCGTCAGCGGCAGGATCTCCGCGCGGTACAGCGCCGCCGCACCGCTCACGTCACCACCGTCGGCCATCGGGAACAGCTCGTTCTTCGCCAGGTCGACCATGCCCTGCCATGCCGTGTCGAACGCCTCCCACGACTCCCTGTCGACCGCGAGCGCGTCGTACGCGGCCTCCTGGTCGGCGATCTTCTGCACGTACTCGTCGAGCTGCTCGCGCAGGTCCTGACGGACCTCCTCCGAGGCTGCCGGGTACTCCACCATGCGCGCACGGCCCGCCTGGAACGCCCGCGACAGATCGCTGACCTGCCCCAGCTGCGCCACGTTCGCGCTCGTCCGCTCCACGTCCCCGCTGAGCCGCGTCAGACCCAGGGCGGCCGCGCCGAGCACGACGACCCCCACGACCCCGGAGGCGACCAGCAGTCCGAGGACCTTCGCAGCGATGGTCAGGCGCCGGCCGCGGCGAGGCGGCGGAGACACGGCAGACGGGTGGGACATGGTGCTCCTCGTGGGTGATCGGGGCCGGACATCCCCTCGAGGACGGGCCCACGGTGCGTAGATCTCACCCACCCCATCGGTCGCCCCCTGGGGGTGTTGACCACTCGACAGCGGGACGAGCCGATGCGTCCTGCCTGGTCAGCGGGCCAGACCGGCGAGTGGCGGCTGTCAGACCGCCAGGTGCCTCAGGCGCGGCAGCCGCTTCTGGTCGCGGGACGACGGAGGCCCGGCACCGTCACCGGTGCCGGGCCTCACGCCTGCGGTGCGCCCGAAGGGACTCGAACCCCCAACCTTCTGATCCGTAGTCAGATGCTCTATCCATTGAGCTACGGGCGCATGGCCCTCGCGGGCCGTAGACGAGGATACAGGTCAGGGGGCGCCCACCCAAACCGGGATCTGCGTGGGCTCGCTCACGCGGGTCAGCCGCAGGTCACCTGGGCGTCGGCCGACGAGATGGTCTCGCCGGGCGTGCGGTCGGCCAGCGGGTCGATCGGGGGCGTCGCGGCGGGGGCGCCGGCCGCAGGGGCGGCAGGGTCGGCGGGCGTCTGCGGCGTCCCGCCGGCTGCGGGTGCACCGGCATCCGGGGTCTCAGGGGTGGCCGCTGCGGCCGGCGCGGCGTCCGCGAGCAGGCGCGCCCACAGGTCGTCGGCCTCGTCGGTCCACTCCACCCGGTTCTTGTTGTTGGGCGTCGGCCCGGACGGCACGGTCTGGAAGACGACGCTGGCCGGGTCGACGCCCTTGAGCGAGAACGCCAGACCGGTGATGGAGAACCCGCCCGAGACAGTGACGGCGCTGGTGGCGGCGTCGACGGTGCGCAGCAGCGAGGGTGCGTCGGTCAGCAGGTTCGAGTCGAGGATGGTGCGGACCGTCGCAGCCACGAGCGCCTGCTGCCGGTCCAGGCGGTGCGTGTCGGAGCCGTCGCTCAGGTTGTGCCGCGCGCGCGCCAGGGCGAGCGCCGTCGGACCGTCGAGCACGTGCTGACCGGCAGGAAGGTTCAGGCCCGAGTCGACGTCCTGCATGTCCTCCCGCGTGCACAGGGGCACACCGCCGATCGCGTCGACGACGTTCTGGAACCCGATGAAGTCGACCACGATGAACCCGTCGATGCGGATGCCTGTCAGCTGCTCGACGGTCAGCTGCGTGCACGTCGCGGCGGAGGCCAGGTCGAGCCCGGTGTCCCACCCGCGAGCGAACGCCGAGTTGAACATGGAGCCGTCAGACGCCTTGGTGGTGCCACCGCCCGTCACGGGGCAGGCCGGGATCGGCACGATCGCGTCCCGCGGCAGCGAGACGACCTCGATGCGGGAACGGTCGGCGGAGATGTGCAGGAACATCGTCGTGTCGGACCGTTTGCCCTCCTCGTCGCCGCCGATGACACCGTTGACGCCCGTGCGGTCGTCGGACCCGATGAGCAGCAGGTTGACGGGCAGACCCGCGTTGGGGTCGTCGGGGTCGGGTGCGGGGGGCGCGGGGCGGTCGACGTCGTCGAGCAGTGCGCTGTTGTCGAGCTGGTCGACGTTGTTGGTCATACGCCAGGCGACGGCCGCGGCACCGCTGGCGCCGGCGACGACGACGGCCGTGAGCACCAGCGCCAGCGAGCGCAGTACGCGCCGTTCACGGTGCCGACGCCCGTGCCGCACGACATCGGGGTGCCGCCCCCGGACGTGCGCGGGCACCTGGTCGGACGCACGCGTCTTCCCCCTGTCGGCCATAGGGCCACGCTAGGCAGCGGCTGTGCGGGGCGCCGATGTTCGGGGTGGAGGTCCGGTGAAGGCATCGTCGCTGGTCAGCGACGACCGCGGGCCGGTCAACCCAGCTCGGCGAACCGTCCGATCTCGGAGCGCAGCGTCTCGGCCATCTGCGCGAGCCCGTGGTCGCCGGCCGCGGCAGCGATCCCGGCCACCTCGCCGTCCATCTCGCGGATCACCGAGGCGATGCGGGCGATGGTGTCGGCGGCCTCGGCGGCGGTGCGCTGGGCGGCGGCCACGTGCGCGGTGATGTCCTGCGAGGACGCGGCGACACCGTCGGCGAGGCTCTTGACCTCGGCGGCCACGACAGCGAACCCGCGACCGGCCTCGCCGGCGTGCGAGGCCTCGATGGAGGCGTTGAGGGCGAGCAGCCTCGTGCGGGCGGCCACCTGCCGGATGAGCGTGACGGCCTCCTCGATCCGCGCGGACGTGGTCTCGAGCTCGTGCACGGTGGCCAGCGCGCCGTCGACCTGGCTGACGCCCGCGTGGACCTGGTCAGAGAGGGTCTCGGCGGCCGCACCGAGCTGCGTGGAGGCAGCGGCCACATGACCGGCGATCTCGACGGTCTGCCCGACCATGCGTTCGCGGGTCTCGTGCTGCGCGGCGAGCGCGGTGGCCGACTGCTGCATCTGGGCGCGGGCGGCATCGATGCGTTGCGCGGCGTCCCGGTACGCGCCGGGCAGGCCACGGACGAGCATCCGCCGGTGGTACCGCCCTTCGGCGGCCGAGGTCAGCGCGGTGCCGGCCTCGCGCACGAACGCGTCGACGACGTCGAGCACCCGGTTGAACCCGGCGCGCAGGTGCTGCAGCTCGGCGGACCCGGTGAGCGGCGGGACACGCTGCTCCAGGTTGCCGGCGGCTGCGGCGTCGAGGGTGCGGCTGATCGCGGCCAGGCCGGCGGCCATCTCGTCGCCGGTGCGGTCGGGGACCATGGCCGCGCTCCCAGCTCGCGTCGCGCGTGCGCCCCTCATGCCGCCGCTCCCTGCGCGTCCGTGATGACCTGCCAGACGAACTCGTCGTACGTCTGACCGCGGTCCGCGAGCGCCTCGCGCAGCAGGCGGCTGCCGGCCTCGACGGCGGCGCGGCCGGTGCCGTGCCGCTGCTCCTCGGCGCGCAGCTGCGCGTACAGGCCGCTGACGGCACGGATGGCGGCGGGTTCGGGGCAGCGCCGGTTGGAGTGGTAGCCGGTGATGCGCCCGCCGGGCCCGAACGACGGCGTGACGTGCGCGAGCACCCAGTAGTGCGCACCGTCGGCGGCCAGGTTGTCGACGTAGGCGAAGATCTCCCGCCCGGCGGCCACGGTGTCCCACAGCGTCTGGAACACGGCACGCGGCATGTCCGGGTGCCGGATCAGGCTGTGCGGCTGGCCGAGCAGCTCGGCCTCGCTGTACCCGGACACCTCGACGAACACGTCGTTGGCGTAGGTGATGCGCCCCTGCAGGTCGGTCTTGGAGACGATGATCTGCTCGGCACCGAACGTGCGCACGGCGCCCGTCGGGGTCACGCGGGGGGTCCTCACAGATGACGCCTTCCGTCGGTCCGGTTCGTTCGACGGGTCGCTCATCGGTGCGTCACCGCAGGTCATGAGGGGACCTCACCCGGGACCTTCGACATCTGGGCTGTTCGGGTGGGTGCCAGCACCCGGGGCGATCAGGCCTGCGGCTCCTGCCCTCGCAGCCACTTCGAGTCGTCGTTGACGTAGGCGTAGTAGAGGCCGATGAGCAGGCCTCCGCCGATGAAGTTGCCGAGCAGCGCGATGGCCACGTTCGCCGACGCCAACCCCAGGTCGATGCCCTCCTTCAGCCCGACGATGCTGAACAGCACGGTGTTGGCCACCGAGTGCTCCAGGCCCAGGAACGCGAAGATGAACACCGACATGATCATGACGAGCGACTTGGTCAGGTCGTCCTTGATCAGCCCGTTGTAGACGAGCAGCATCGCCAGGTTGATGCAGAAGTTGCACAGGATCGCGCGGACCAGCAGATCGGTCCACCCGGACGGCCCGGCGGAGACGTACGCGAGCTTGTGCTCGACGGAGGCGACCATCTGGTCGAACGCGGCACCGTCGACGACGGTGGAGAACCGGACCAGCACCGCGATGAACAGGCCGCCGACCAGGTTGCCGACGTAGCAGAGCACCAGCAGCCGCAGCGCCCGACCCCAGCTGGTCCGCCGGTGGTACGCGCCGATGGAGACGATCATCATGTTCGAGGTCAGCAGCTCGGACCGCGAGTAGTAGATGAAGACGAGCGCCCACCCGAACGCCAGCGCCCCGGCGATCCTGCCCAGCGGGTACAGCGAGGAGCCGTCGATCTCGACCGCGTCGAACGCGGCGATCACCGCGTAGTTCGTCGCGTACATCAGGCCGATGATCACGCCGGCCATCGCGGCCCGCTGCAGGTACCGGCGGGCGAGCGCACCGGACATCGTGGTCTTGGTCTCGAGCGCCTCGAGCACGGTGCTGATGAAGTGCTTCCCGGGGAACAGGGCCTGCGGGTCGGGGGCGGCGGCGCTCACGGGGAAACCGTCCCACAGCCGCACCGCGCACGCACCGAACCGGGCCGGGCGGCGCACCGCGTCGGGCGCGCTCAAACCCCGACCCGGGCCCCGCCGGCTCAGTGCGTCCGGGTGCTCAGCGCGCCGAGCACGGCCTCGTAGGTGCCGCGCTCGCGCGCGAACCTCAACGGGTGCACGGCCTCGACGAGGATCTGCGGCGGTGTCGGCTCCTGGCGGAGCAGCTCGAGCGTCTCGTCGAGGAAGACCTCGAGCGGGATCGCGGTCTCGGCGGTCTGCTGCCCCATGAGCGTGGTGCGCACCGCGGGCGGCGCGATCTCGACCACCTCGACCTGCCCGGCGAGCTGCACGCGCAGGGACTCGGTCCACGACGCGAGCGCTGCCTTGGTCGCGTTGTACGTCGGTGTGGCGGGCAGCGGCACGTAGGCCAGCCCCGACGTGGTGGTCAGCAGCGCCGCGTCGGGGCGCCCGGCGATCAGCGGTACGAGCGCCGCAGCGAGACGGATCGGCCCGAGCAGGTTGGTCGCCACCGTCAGCTCGGCGGTCGCCAGGTCGGCGCCCGTGCGCAGGTCCTCCGGCAACATGACGCCCGCGTTGAGCAGCACGGTGTCGAGCATGGGGAACTGGTCGGCGAGCTCGGTGACGGCGGCGGCGATGGAGCCCGGGTCGGTCACGTCGAGCACGAGCGGGTGGATGTGCGGGTGCTGGGAGACCTCGGCGAGCAGGTCGGCACGGCGTCCGGCGGCGATGACGGTGCTGCCCGCGTCGGCGAGGCGTTCGGCGAGCCCGCGGCCGATGCCGGAGGTCGCGCCGGTGACGAGGATGGTGCGGTGCGTGATGTCCATGGGCACCACCGTGCGGTCGGAGAGACGGGCCGACCAGAGACCCGGGCATCCAGGGATCCCCGCTCCCTGGATGCCCGCGCGCACGGCACGCATGATGGCCGCATGGACCGACCGGGCCTCGCCGACTTCCTCCGCGCACGCCGCGAGGCGCTGCGTCCCACCGACGTCGGTCTGCCGGAAGGCCCGCGCCGCCGCACCCCGGGCCTGCGCCGCGAGGAGGTCGCCGCACGCACCGGCATGTCGACCGACTACCTGGCGCGGCTCGAGCAGCGCCGCGGACCGCAGCCGTCGGAGGCGATGCTCACCGCGCTCGCCCGCGCGCTGCACCTGAGCCTCGACGAGCGCGACCACCTGTTCCGCCTGGCCGGGCACCGCCCTCCGCCGCGCGGGCACCGCTCCGACCACGTGCCCCCGGCCGTGCTGCGCATCCTGGACCGGCTCGAGGACACCCCCGCGATTGTCGTCTCCGAGCTGGGTGAGGCCCTCGTGCAGAACCGGCTGGCCCGCGCCCTGGTCGGCGACGAGTCCGGCTTCACCGGTCTGCGCCGCAGCCAGTACTACCGATGGTTCGCCGAGCCTGAGACCGAGCGCGCGCTCTACCCGACCGAGGACCACGCCCGGCAGTCACGCACGCTCGCCGCGGCGCTGCGGGCGGCTCTCGGCTCGGAGACCAGCGGTCGCGACGCGCGCGCCATCGCCGAACGCCTCGCGGCCCTCTCCCCCGAGTTCGTGGAGATCTGGGCGGCCCACGAGGTCGGCGTGCTGCCCTCCCGGCACAAGACCCTGCTGCACCCCGAGCTGGGCCCGGTCGAGGTCGACTGCCAGTTCCTGCACACCGAGAACCACGCGCAGTCGCTCCTGCTCTTCACGGCCGCGCCGGGCAGCCCGAGCGACGACAAGCTCCGGCTGCTCGACACCGTGGCCACGACGCGCAGAGGCTGATCGGGCCGGCGACCGGCGGCGCCCCGTCGTCAGCTCTCCCCGCCCACGACGTACGAGGTCAGCCCCTGCCAGTACGGCGTGGTCGCCGCATCCGACGGCTCGGGCAGCAGGGTCGTCAGCGCACCCGTGGCCGGGTCGTAGCCGAGCAGCGTCGAGGGGACCTGATCGCCCTCGCACCGGCCCTCGACCGCGACGACGACGACCCCGTCCACGACGCTGGGCACGAAGTCGCGACCGGTGTAGGCCGGGTCGGCGGCGGACAGGACAGCGGTCGCCCCGCGCGCGTCCACCCGGTACAGGCCGTCCGCGCAGGAGTCACCCTCGGGGACGGGCGCGGCAAGGTCCGCGAGGGCGTCACCCGGCACGAGCACGTCACCGTCGGCGAGGCGGACACCGTTGGTCCAGGGCATCGGGTCACCCGGCTGGAAGGCACGCACCACCGTGCCGCCGCTGGTGCCCCACTCGTCCGTGGTGAACGACACCCACCGGGGATTCACGGACTGCAGGCCGACGCCGGTCTGGAACGGGTCCGCATCCATGCAGATCCCCAGGAGGGCATCCTCCGCCCACCACGACACCGCTCGGCAGGCGTGCGGGGCAGCGCCCGCGGACACGGTCGCGCTCGTCGTCCGGGTGTCGATGTCCACCAGCGTGGACCAGGCCAGGTAGTGGCTCCCGTCGGGCGACACGGCCTCGGGGCCGGACAGGGTGAGGGCGTCGATCGCGAAGGTCTCGGCCTCGGTCTCCACGGTCAGCCGGGAGCTCGAGTCGGTGGACCACAGGGTGCGGCCGTCGAACGAGCCGATGAACCGGCTGTAGCCGGACAGGGGCGCATCGACGGGCGTCAGGGCGCCGCTGGTCAGGTCGAGCGTGGCGAACGTGGGCGCCGGGGTGAGGGTCGACCCTGCGACGTCCGACTCGTGCGACCCGGCCTCGACGAGCGCCGTCGACTCCCCCGGTGTCCAGGCGATCACGTGGTGCTCGACCCACGAGCTGGCCTCCGGGCCCTGCTGGGCCTCGAGGTCGACCTCCGTCAGCAGGTAGCGGGTCCCCTCGGGGCTGACCAGGAACACCGCCTCGGTGCTGGGAACCTGCGACGGGTGGGCGTTGCGGGCCTCGACCGTGTGCGGGACGTAGGTGGCGAGCACCCAGCCGGGCCCGGCGTCCTCGAGCAGCCCGGCCGGCGCCTCCAGGTACGACGGGAGGCCCGGCACGGTGACCGTACGCGCGGTGGGGGTCGCGACGGGTGTGGCCGCCGACGCGGCGGCGACGCCCTCGCTGCACCCGGCGAGGAGCACCAGCGCGCCCGCCGCGAACGTCCACCGGGCGAGCGCCGAGGCGTCCCGCCGGGGCGAGCGGGCAGGGTCGAAAAGGGACATCTCGGACATCTTCACGGGGGCGAGGATGCCACACGGGCACGCCCGTGCGTGACGCACCCCGGCCGGACCGGGGTGCGTCAGCCCGTCAGACCGCCGTGACCTTCACCTCGACCATCCGCGGGTCGTCGCCGGTGACCTCGTGCACCGGCCCGGTGAGCGCGAGCGCGCGTCGAGGGGTCGCCGTGCCGGGGACCTGGCGCTGCGCACGGTCCTTGGCGCTGCGGATGGCCCCACCGGTGGTGTCGGTGACCTCGGCGGTGGCCGCGGACGCCGACGAGTGCGAGGCGACCCACACCTCGGTGGCACCCGGCTCCACGATCCGCACGAGCCGGGCGTCGGAGAACGCGAACCGCATGGCGGGCACCCGGAACGTCACCCGACGCGACTCACCGGGCTCGAGCTCGACCCGGCCGTAGCCGAGCAGCTGCGCGACGGGCCGGACGATGGAGCCGACCAGGTCCCGGCCGTAGAGCTGCACGGTGTCCGTGCCGGCGATCGCACCCGTGTTGGTGACCGTCACCGCCGCCTCGAACGTGCCGGCGGTGTCGACCTCGTCGGCGACCGTCAGGTCGCTGTACGCGAACGAGGTGTAGCTCAGACCGAAGCCGAACGGCCGCACGGGGGTCGGGTCGGTCGCGGTGACGTCCGACGGTCCGCCCAGGATCGGCCGCAGGTACCGGTAGGGCTGCGCACCTGCCGCGCGCGGCAGCGAGACGGGCAGCCGACCCGACGGGTTGACGGCACCGGTGAGCACGTCGACGATCGCCTCGGCCCCGCACTCGCCGGGGAAGAACGACTGCACGACGGCCGCGGGGCGCTGCCCGTCACCGTCGAGCGCCCAGCTGATCGCGTACGGGCGGCCGGTGAGCAGGACCATCACCACGGGCGTGCCGGTGGCGACGAGCGTCTGCACGAGCTCGCGCTGCACGCCGGGCAGGTCGAGCGTCTCCACGTCGTTGCCCTCGCCGACGGTGCCGCGGCCGAACAGGCCGGCCTGGTCACCGACCACCACGATCGCCACGTCGGCGCCCTCGACGGCCGCCACCGCCTCGGTGAACCCGGAGGTGTCCTTGCCCTCGACGGCGCAGCCCTCGACGTGCACCAGCTCGGTGCCGGACCCCGCGTACGTCTGCTCGAGGACCTCCAGCACGCTGCGGATCTCGAACCCGAGCGGCAGGTCCGGGTGGTGGGCCAGCACGTGGTTCGCGAACGAGTAGCAGCCCATGAGCGCCTCGGGCCGGGCCGCGTTCGGGCCGACCACGGCCACGCGACCCAGCGGGCCGGCGAGCGGCAGCACGCCGTCGTTGCCGAGCAGCACCACCGACTCCTCGGCCAGCCGCCGGGCGAGCGCACGCTGCCGCGGGGAGTCCAGGTCGACGACGCTCGGCGGCTCGTCCTCGAACGCCTCCGGGTCGAGCAGGCCCAGCTCCTCCTTCTGCGCGAGGGCGCGCAGCACGGCACGGTCCACCCACGCCACGTCGAGCTGACCGGCGCGCACACGCTCCGCCAACGGCTCGAGGTACGCGTCACCGGTGGGCAGCTCGATGTCGATGCCGGCGACCAGCGCCAGCGCGGCCGCCTCACCGCGGTCGGCCGCGACGGCGTGCATGACCTCGAGGAACGCCACCGCGAAGTAGTCCGCGACGACGACGCCGTCGAAGCCCCACTGCTCGCGCAGCACGTCGTGCAGGTAGCGCGGGCTGCCGGCCACCGGCACGTCGTCGATCGCCACGTAGGCGTTCATCACCGAGCGGACGCCACCGTCACGGACGGCCATCTCGAACGGCGGCAGGTACACGTCGGCGATCTCCCGCGGCCCGGCGCTGACCGGGGCGTGGTTGCGCCCGGCGGCCGAGGCCGAGTAGCCGACGAAGTGCTTGAGGGTCGCGTGGACGCCGGCCTCCTGCAGGCCGCGCACGTACGCGGTGCCGACCGTGCCGACCAGGTAGGGGTCCTCGCCGATGCACTCGTCGACCCTCCCCCAGCGCGGGTCGCCGATCACGTCGAGGACCGGGGCCAGACCCTGGTGGATGCCCAGCTCGCGCATCGAGTCGCCGATCGCACGGGCGGCCTCGTGCACCAGCTCGGGGTCGAAGGTCGCTCCCCACGCCAGCGGGGTGGGGTACGTCGCGGCCTTCCAGGCGGCCAGGCCCGTCAGGCACTCCTCGTGCACGAGGGCCGGGATCCCGAGCCGGGTCTCCCGCTTCAGGCGCCGCTGCTCGGCCCACAACCAGGCGGCCCGCTCGACGGGGTCGACCGGTCGGGTGCCGTACACGCGGGTGTAGTGGCCCAGGCCGTGCCGGGTGATCTCGGGCAGCTGCCCGGAGTCCTTCTGGCCGGAGGCCATCTCGGACTGCATCGGCGCGACGGTGCCGTTCTGGTCGAGCCAGTAGCCGACGAGCTGGGCGAGCTTCTCCTCCAGCGTCATGGAGGCGTGGAGGGCTCGGACGCGCTCGGACACCCGGGGTGGGGCAGGTGGAGCGGTGGGGATCTCGGACACGCGTTTCTTCTTCCCTGGGCAGGTGAGGCGAGGGTGCGGTGACGGCAGGTGCACGTCCTGGCGGCGGCTCCCAGG
This sequence comes from Cellulomonas soli, assembly GCF_052036975.1. Taxonomy (GTDB): domain Bacteria; phylum Actinomycetota; class Actinomycetes; order Actinomycetales; family Cellulomonadaceae; genus Cellulomonas; species Cellulomonas soli_A. The sequence goes on along the minus strand of NZ_JBQIAR010000002.1, from coordinate 29,177 downwards.
CCGCCGCCAGGACGTCGGGCTCAGCCCTTGACGGCGCCGGTGAGGCCGCCGACGATCCGCCGCTCGAACAGCGAGAAGAAGATCAGGGCGGGGATCATCGACAGCGAGGTGAAGGCGAGGACCCGGGCCGTGTCGACCGAGTACTGCGACGCGAACGCCTGCACGCCCAGCGGCAGGGTGTAGGCGGTCTCGTCGTTGAGCACGAACAGCGGCAGCATGTAGCTGTTCCAGCTGGCGATGAACGCCAGGATGCCGACGGTGACGACGCCCGGCACGGACAGCGGCACGACCATCCGGAAGAAGAACCCGAGACGGCTCGCCCCGTCGATGGACGCCGCCTCCTCGATCTCCTTGGGGATCGCCTGCAGGAACGGCACCAGGATGATGATGGTCGTCGGCAGGGCGAAGGCGATCTGCGGCAGGATGATGCCGGGCAGGCTGTTCATCAGGCCGAGGTTCTTGATGAGGATGTACAGCGGCGTGATCGCCACCGTCATCGGGAACATCAGCCCGGCGGCGAACAGTGCGTACATCGCGCCGCGGGCGTTGAACCGGTAGCGGGCCAGCACGAAGCTGGCTGCCACACCCAGCACGACCACACCGATCGTCGTCGAGATCCCGGCGATGGCCGAGTTGCCGACCTGCTGCCAGAAGATCGAGCTCTTCAGCACGTCGACGTAGTTCTGCAGCTGCCACGTGCTCGGCAGGCCCGAGGGGTCCGTGGTGATCTCGGAGTTCGTCCGGAAGCCGCCGATGATGATGTACACCACCGGGGCGACGCAGATGCCGACGAACGCGAATGCGACCAGGTAGGTGACCCAGCTGGCGCTGCCGCCGGCGCGGCGCCGACGTGCGGAGGTGGTGGCCCGGGTGGGCACCGGCGCGGTGATGGCGGCCATCACTTCTTCCCTTCCGTGAGCGCACCCTCGGTGTCACGCCGGAGCACGAAGCGCTGGTACGTCAGGGCGATGACCAACGAGATGACGAACAGGACGACCGCGACGGCGTTGCCGAAGCCGTAGTTCCCGGCGTTGCGCCCGTTGACCACCATGTAGGTCGCCATGGTGGACGTGCCTGCCGTGGCGGCCACGTACTGGCCCCAGACGATGTAGACGAGGTCGAACAGCTGCAGCGAACCGATGATCGACAGGAACGCCCAGATGCGGATGGTGGGGCCGAGCAGCGGCAGCGTGATGCGCCGCTGGATCTGCCAGTACGAGGCACCGTCGATGGCGGCGGCCTCGAACAGCTCCTCGGGGATCGACTGCAGACCGGCGAGGAAGAGGATCACGGCGAAGCCGATGTACTTCCACGAGATGATGATCATCAGCGACCAGATGGCGACGTCCGGGTTGGACAGCCAGTCCACGGTCCAGCTCTCGAGGCCGATCTTGGTCAGCAGGTCGTTGACCGCACCGTTGGTCTGGAGCATGAGGCTCCAGCCGGTCCCGACGATGACCTCGGAGATCACGTACGGCACGAAGATGAGCACGCGGATCAGCGAACGTCCGCGCATCTTCTGGTTGAGCAGCAGCGCGAGCCCGACGGCGAACGGCCCCTGGATGACCAGGGACATCACCAGGATGAAGCCGTTGTGCTGCAGCGCGTCGATGAACGTGGAGTCCTGGAAGATCGTGACGTAGTTCTGCAGGCCGACGAACTCGGTGGGCGGTCCGTAGCCCTTCCACTTGAAGAACCCGTAGTACGCCGCCATCACGACCGGGAAGATCACGAACGCGACGAAGAGGACGACTGCGGGTCCCGACAGCACCGCGATCTCGAGGTGCTTGCGCCAGTCGACGCGGCCTCGCCGCGACCGGCGGGCCGGGGACGGCGCCACGCGGGCACCGTCCCCAGCCGCTGAGGGACCCTCAGGCGACGTCATGACAATCGAGCTCTCGCCCTTGGAGTCACTCATGGTGTCCTGCTACTCCTTGGCTGCGGCGTCGTTCACGGCCGTGACGATGTCGTCCGGGGTGCCCTGGCCGGCGAGCATGTTGACCACGCCGGTGTTCAGGGCGTTGCCGACGTTCGCGCCGAAGAGCGTGTCGAGCCACACCGAGACGTACGGCGCGTCGTTGTACGCCGCGAGCACGTCGAGCAGGGCCGGGTCGGTCACGACGCCCTGGGCGTCCTGGCTGGCGGGCAGCGTCTGGAACGCCTTCGCGTAACCCTCCTGGTACTTCTGCTGCATCGCGAAGTTCAGGAACTCGGCGCACTCCGGCGGGGCGTCGGCCGAGCAGGAGAAGCCGTCGACGCCGCCCATCATGGCGCCGTCACCACCCTTGCCGGTCGCGGTGGCCGGGAACGGGAACCAGCCCAGGTCCTCCAGCGCGGTGCCCTCGGGCGTCAGCGACGCCACCACACCGGGCTCCCAGGCGCCCATGAGCTCCATGGCGGCCTGGTGGTTGGCCAGCAGACCGGCGGACGAGCCGGCACCCTGCTGCGCGGTGGTGGTCAGGTAGCCCTCGTTGAACGGCTCGACCGCGGCGAACGCCTCCAGGTCCTCACCGGCCGTCGTCCAGCACGGGTCGTCGAAGGTCATGTCCTTGGCGGCCTGCTCCATCGTCTCCGGCGAGCACTCGCGCAGCGCGAAGAAGTAGTACCAGTGCGCGGCCGGCCAGGCGTCCTTGGCGCCGAGCGCGATCGGGGCGATGCCCGCGGCCTTGAGCTTCTCGACGGCGGCCTCGAGGTCCTCCATCGTGGTCGGCGTCTCGGTGATGCCGGCCTGCGCGAACAGGTCCTTGCTGTAGTAGATACCGCCGGGCAGCACCGACATCGGCATGCCGTAGACCTTGCCGTCGATGGTGAACGCGCTGAACGCCGCGTCACCGACCGCGGCCTTGGTGGCGTCATCGATCGTGGCGGTGAGGTCCTGCGCCTGGCCTGCCTCGACGACCGCGGCGAGCTTGCCGCCACCGCGGGCCATGAAGATGTCCGGCGCGTCGCCCGAGTTGAGGGCGGTCTGCAGCTTGCCGTCCATGTCCTCGTTCTGGATGGCCTGGATCTCGATCGTGACGCCCGGGTTGGCCGCCTCGAAGTCGTCGACCGTGGACTGCCAGAAGGCCTTGCCGTCGCCGGTCGTGGAGTTGTGCCAGAACGTCATCTGGACGTCGCCGTCACCACCACCCGACGCCGTGTCGTCGCTGCTGCCGCAGGCCGCCAGGCCCAGTGTCGCCATGAGCACCGCGGCGGAGGCCGCGAGCGTCTTCCTTGACCTCATCAGATCCGTCCTCTTCGTTGAGTTGACCGAACAGTGATCCACCCCGACCGGGGTCGACGAGCGCGCCGCAGGCGTCAGACCTGCTGACGACTCCGCCGGACTCCGGACGCTCGCACCAGTGCGAACCCCCGTCGTCCTGTCGTCGCTGACCGGGACACACGGGTGACTCTGGCAGGCGGGACACCGGTTGGTCAACCGTTGTCGATAACGGTTTAGCAAACGTTGTCGGATCGCTAGGATGAGGCGCATGGCACGCCGGGTGACGATCACCGACGTCGCGCAGGAGGCAGGCGTCTCCGTCGCGACGGTCTCCAAGGTGATCAACGGCCGGGACGGTATCGCCCGCGCCACGGTCGCCCACGTGCAGGCCGTCGTCGAGCGTCTCGGGTACGAGTCGAGCCTCGTGGCCAGGGGCATGCGCTCGAGCCGGACGCACACGCTCGGCGTGCTCGTCGCCGAGTTCGAGCCGTTCACCAGCGAGATCCTCAAAGGGGTCGGCGCCGCACTGGCCGAGACCGACTGGGCACTGCTGGCCTACACCGGCGGCAGCCCCCACCGGTCGGGCTGGGAGCGGCGCTACCTGAACCGGCTCAGCGGCACGCTCATCGACGGCGCGATCCTGGTGACCCCGACCGTCGTCGACGCCGATGCCGACGTGCCCGTGGTCGCCGTCGACCCGCACACGGGCCCGGGGGCCATGGCCACCGTCGACTCCGACAACCTCGGCGGGGCGACGCTGGCGACCCGACACCTGCTCGAGCTCGGGCACCGGCGCATCGGCCTCCTCGGCGGCCGGCCCGACCTGGAGTCGTCGGCACTGCGCGAGGCCGGGTACCGACAGGCGCTGCAGGAGGCCGGGATCGCCGTGGACCCGGCGCTCATGCACGTGGCCGAGTACCGCCGCGAGGCCGCCGAGAAGCCGCTGGTCGCCATGCTCGGCCTCGACGACCCGCCGACGGCCGTGTTCGCCGCCAACGACCTGTCCGCCATGGGCATCCTCGAGGCCGCCGCGCGTCTGGGCATCCGCGTCCCCGAGGACCTGTCGGTGGTCGGCTTCGACGACATCCCCGAGGCCGCCGCCACCACGCCGGGCCTGACCACGATCCGGCAGGAGATCCAGGGCCTCGGGCGTGCCGCCGTCGGCCTGCTGCTCGAGATGCTCGCCGACCCGACCGTCGAACCGTCCCACGTGCGGCTGCCGACACGGCTCGTGGTGCGCGGCTCCACGCAGGCGGTGGCCCGGGCACCCAGGTGACCAGGCACGGCCCGCTGCGAGGCCGCCGAGCCGGCCAGGCTCAGCGCTGCGGCGTGCTCCCCCGCTCCACCACACGCATCGCCGCATGGTGCAGCACAGGCTGCTGGGGCCCGCGGCCCGCGATCCGCCGGGCCAGCAGGTCCACCGCCACCCGCGCGATCTCCGCCCGACCACCGTCGACCGTCGTCAACGTCGGCAAGGTGTACCTGGCGTCCTCCGTGTCGTCGAAGCCGACCACCGCGACGTCGTCCGGCACCCGCAAGCCCCGCACCTGCAGCTCGTGCATCGCACCGACGGCCAGCGCGTCGTTGAACGCGACCACCCCGTCGGGCACCACACCGGACTCGAGCACGCCGGTGATCGCCAAGGCCCCGTTCGAGCGGTGCCACCCGTCGTCGGTCCAGGCGACCAGCCGCTGGTCGACCTCGAGACCGGCCGCCTCCAACGCCTGGCAGTACCCCTCGTACCGCAACGTCGACGTGCCGTGCGCCCCCTCGTGCGGGGCGCCCAGCACCGCGATCCGCCGACGCCCGTGCCCCAGCAGGAGCTCGGTGGCGGCGCGCGCACCCTCGCGGTTGCGCATCGTCACGTGGTCGACCGCGGGCGAGAAGATCTGCTCACCGAGCAGCACCAGCGGGAAGTCCACCTCGACCAGCGCGGAGTCGGCCTGCTCCAGGGCGACCGGGCTGAACAGCAGCCCGTCGACCACGCGCCTCCGCGGTCCACCGAGCGCCGCCAGCTCGCTCTCACGGGAGAAACCCGTCGGCTCGATCAGCACGTGCAGGCCGTGCTCCCGCGCCGCGGCGACGACCTCGTCGGCCAGCTCGGCGAAGTACGGCTGGGCCAGCTCGGGGACGACGAGACCGACCAGACCCGTCCGACCCGAACGCAGGTTGCGGGCCAGCTCGTTGACCTCGTAGCCCAGCTCCTCGATCGCCTGCTCCACCCGCTCCCGGGTGCTGGCACGGATGTGCGGGAAGTCGTTCACCACGTTCGACACGGTCTTGACCGAGACGCCGGCGTGCCGCGCCACGTCGATCATCCGCACCACGGGCCTGCTCCCTCCGGCTGGTCGTCGCGGGCTCCGCAGCGACCCTGCGGCCGGCGACACCACGTCCCCGCCCCGCCGCACGAGCCTAGACGTCCGCGACGCCCACGGACGCCGGTGCGGCGAGCGTGCGCAGCTCCTCACCGACGGCCAGGACCAGCCGGTCAAGGTCGGGCACCGCCTCCGCGTCCCCGGTGACACCGATCGTCAGGCGCCCGCCGCACGAGACCATCGCCGCGCAGACCCGCACACCCTGGCCCAGTGGCACGTACGGGACGAGCTCGAGCACGCGCCGCCCGGCCAGCTGCTGGGGCGCCGCCGGTCCCGCCACGTTCGAGGCCACGACGTTCACCCGGCCCTGTCCGCGCCGCCCATACGCGCGCCCGGCGCGCAGCAGCGCCGGTGCCGGCACGTGGTCCGCCGCTCGCACCACGGCCGCCGTCGCCTCGGGCACCCCGGCGGCCTTCTGCGCGGCCGTCTGCCCGGCCACCGCCGCCAGCCGCGCCGTCGGGTCGTCGAGGCGCACCGGAAGGCGCACGAACACCGCCGAGGCCAGGTTCGCCCGCGTCCCGGTGCGCTCCGTGACGGGCGGCGACACGGGCACGATCGCCCGCAGCACCGTGGCGTCCAGGTCCGCGCCGCGCTCGGTGAGGAAACGGCGGTAGCCGCCCGCGAGCGCCGCCAGGAAGACGTCGTTCACCGTGCACCCCGCACGGTGGGCCTGGTCCCTGACCGGTGCGAGGTCGACGCCCGTCCACCCCCAGCGGCGCGCCGGGCACAACGGACCGAGGAGCACCGAGGCGGGCAGGTCCGGTTGGACCACCTGCGCCAGGCCGAACCGCAGCTGCGCGACGAGTCGCCGCGTGCGCACCGGGTGACGTGCTGCCCGGGCGACGGCGCGCACGGCGCGGGGAGGCAGCCGGACCGACCACCACGCGAGCTCGCCGACCAGCTGGGCACGCGTCGGCGCCGGCCGACGCTCGACCGCGGGCAGTGGCCCGGCGGGTGGCGGTCCGGCGGGCCGCGCGGGGTGCCGTGCGGGGTCGACGTCGCCGAGCAGCGTGCCGAGCAGGTCGGCGCCGGTGCGCCCGTCGATCATCGCGTGGTGGGCCTTGGCGACGACGGCCCACCGACCACCCGTCAGGCCGTCGACCTGCCAGAGCTCCCACAGCGGCCGGGCGGGGTCGAGCCGACGGGCCATGAACGCGCCGACGAGCTCGCGGAGCTGCGCGTCCTCACCGGGCGGTTCCAGCACGACGTGCCGCACGTGGTGACCCAGGTCGAGGTCGGTGTCCACCCAGAGCGGGCGGCCGAGGTCGCCCGGCATGGGCATGACGCGTCGGCGGTGCCGTAGGACCGCGGGGAGCCGTTCTCGCACGTGGGCCAGCAGCTCACCGGGTGCGGGCGCCGGCCCCTCGAGCAGCAGGACCGACCCGACGTGCAGCGCCTGCACGTCGGACTCCATCGGCAGGAAGATGGCGTCCAGCGCGTGGAGCCGGTCGACGGCCATGGCACCACTGTGGCACCGGCGTCCGTGCGGCACCGGGTCGACCCGGTGCCCGTTGAGCTGGTCATCACCGGGGGTCCGGTCGCGACGCCTCGCTCAGGCGCGCACGATCCGACGTACCGCCAGCTCGATGTCCGCGTCGTCGTGGGGCTCGCTGTCCAGCGCCCGGTGGATCGTCATGCCCTCGGTCAGGGCGTCGAGGACGCGCGCGGTGACCGGGTCGAAGCACCGCTCCAGCGCCGCGCGGCTGCTGCGCATCCAGGAGTGCGTGAGCGTGCGGTACGACGGATCGCGCGCGGCCAGCGTGTACAGCTCGTAGGTGAGCACCTGGTCCCGTGGCGTCGCGAAGACGTCGAGCCGGATCGAGTCGACCACTGCCCGGATGCCGGCCTCCGTGTCACCGGCCGGCACCGCGTCCATGCGCGTGGCCACCCGGCTCGCGACGGTGGCCGCGAACCGGGTGAACGCCTCGCGCAGCAGCTCCTCGCGCCCGCTGAAGTGGTACGTCATCGACCCCAGCGGCACCCCGGCGGCCGCGGCGACCCGCCGGTGCGAGGTGCCGTCGACACCGTCCTCGGCGATCACGTCGATGCAGGCGTCGATGATCCGGTCGCGCCGGCCCGGGTCGTTGCGGCGGGTCCGAGCAGGCGCGGCGGGCGTCGACGTCATGCCTCAGATCTTCTCGCGGATCACCCGAGCCGGGTTGCCGACGGCCACGACATTCGCCGGGACGTCCTTGGTGACCACGGAACCGGCCCCGATGACGGAGTTGTCGCCGATGGTCACCCCTGGGCACACGATGACCCCGCCGCCGAGCCACACGTTGTCGCCGAGGACGATGGGCTTGGCCGCCTCGAGCTTGTCCTTGCGGGGCTGCGGGTCGATCGGGTGCGTCGGGGTGAGGAGCTGCACGTGCGGGCCGATCTGGCAGTCGTCGCCGATGGTGATGGGGGCGACGTCGAGCGCGGTCAGGCCCATGTTGATGAACGTGCGGGCACCCACGGTGATCTGGTTGCCGTAGTCGACGTAGACGGGTGCGCGCACGTGGGTGCCCTCGCCGATGCTGCCGAACAGCTCGGCGACGACGGCCTGACCGGCGTCGGGGTCCTGGTCATAGGCGGCCGTGAAGCGGGCGGCGGTGCGCACGGCCCGCTTCTGCGCCTCGATGATCGAGGGGTCGTCGGCGATGTAGAGGTCACCGGCCAGCATGCGCTCGTGGTTGGTGCGCGGGTCTCCGGCGAAGTAGTCCGTCATCATATGTACGATCGTACACGTCGAGTGCCGGCCGATCGGCGGTTCACCGGATCCCGGAGACGACGAAACCCGGGCCCCGAGCACCTCGCGGTGCCCCGGAACCCGGGTTTCGACGACAGACGGCGCCGACTTGCATCGACACACCGAACGCGGAGACGGTGGGATTTGAACCCACGGAAGAGTTTGACCCCTTCACGGCCTTAGCAGGGCCGCGCACTAGACCTGGCTATGCGACGTCTCCAAGACGGGGACAGGCTACCCGGGCACCTCGCCCCGGACCAAAAGGAGCCCGCGAGTCCCGGTGCGTCAGTGCTCGAAGCCCCACTCGCGGTCGGTGAGCATGCGGGCGATCGCCAGGCCGACGGCCAGGGCGGTGACGATGAGGGCCGCGGTCACGCCGTAGCCGAGGGCCTCGACAGTGTCGCCCTGCGACAGGTAGTACACGGACCGGTAGGCCGGCACCCCGGGCACCATGATCGTCACGGCGGGCACGTAGACCGTGATCCGCGGGACGTTGAGCCGGGGCGCCACCCAGGCAGCCAGCAGGCCGACCGCGCAGGCGGCCACGGCGGCCGCGGCCTGCGGCGGCCAGTCGAGGGAGTTCACGGCCATGATCCGCAGCGTGTTCGGCACCGCGGCGATCGCCGCGGCGACCAGGGCCATCCGCCACGAGCCGTTGAACATCAACGCGAAGCCCAGCACGCCGAAGAACGAGGCGAGCAGCCGCAATCCCTCGAGCGCGAGCGGCGGCATGTCGGGGGCCTGCGGGGGATCGGGCGACAGACCCACGAGGATCGAGACCGCCCACACGGCGAAGGCCGCCGAGACGAAGATCATCAGGGCGTAGGCCAGTCGTGCCAGCCCCGCCGAGAAGTCGAGCTTGGCCAGGTCGAGCGCGCCGGTGACCAGCGGGAACCCGGGCACCAGGAACAGCGCCGCGGCCACGTAGCCTGCCTCGTGCGGCCCCTCGACGCCCGTGACCGTCAGCAGCTGCACGAACCCGAGGTACGCCAGCGACGAGGCCGCACCGGCCAGCATCGAGACACCGAACTGGTTGAACCCGCGGTGCAGCATGGTGCGCCGCAGCCCCTGCCCGAGCCCGGCGCCCAGCATGGCGCCGAGGATCTCGACGGGACCGGCGCCGTTGAGGAACGCGAACGCCGCACAGGCCAGCGCCGCCCACGCAGCGTTCAGCCACGTCGGGTACAGCGGCGGCTTCTTGGCGATCCGGTCGAGCTCCGCGTCGACCTGCTCGACGGTGACCTCGCCACGGCGCTCCACGTCCTGCGCGAGCAGCTCGAGCTCGGCGAGACGGTCGGTGTTCACGCCGATGGTGCGCACCTCGGTGACCTCGGTGCGGAACGAGCGGCCGCGGTGCGACGTCGTGGTGATCTCGGTGAGCGTCACGTGCGCCTCGTGGCGATCGACGCCGAGCGCCTTGGCCACGCGCGCCATCGAGGCCTTCACGCGGTAGGACCCCGTGCCGGAGGACAGGCTGAGCCGCCCCATGCGGAGGGCCACGCCTGAGCGGCGGATCAGTTCGAGCTCGTCGTCGTCCGGGATGGTCGGCACGGCACCATGATGACGTGCCACCATCCCGGACGCCCGGGACGTTCGGGATGGTCGCGGACGAGCCGCCCCTGGACGCGTCGACTCCCCCTGCGTGCCGACGCCGTCACGTGCCAGGAGTGCCGACCTCGGCCCGTGATACACCGGCCGACCACGACCCTGCACAGTCAGACCCCGGGCACCCACTCGTGGCGGAGCATCGCGTAGGTGTAGCCGTCGAGCCAGCGGCCCGAGCGGTGCAGCGACTCGGCCACGAACGCACCCTCACGCCGCATGCCGAGGCGTTCCATCAGCCGCCAGGACGGCTCGTTGTCCGCGAAGCAGTTGGCCAGCACACGCCGCAGCCCGAGCTCGTCGAAGCACAACGCCAGCAGCCGGCGACTGGCCTCGGTCGCCAGCCCCTGGCCGTGCCAGGCAGGATCGAACGACCAGCCGATCTCGGCCTGCACGCCGCGCGCGCCGTCGACCGCCTCGGTCTGGGCCCACGCGTCCTCGACCCGCACCATGAGGTCGCCGACGACCTGCCCCGCACGCTCCACGAGGAGCGTGCGGGCGAGCCGGTCGGGCTCGAGGTAGGTCGCGACGAACGCCGGCTCGTCGGCCGGACGGCTCGTCATCCACTCGGTGACCTCGGGCAGCCGGCGGTAGCGCCAGACGGCGGGCGCGTCCGCTGCGGTCGCCGGGCGGATCAGCAGCCGCTCGGTGCGCACCGGCCACGAGACGTCGATCAGGGTCTTCGGCACAGGTCAGACGAACGGCGGCGCGACGGGCTCGGCGTGCCAGATGCGGTCCAGGTAGTCCTTGATGGACCGGTCGGAGGAGAAGAACCCGCTGCGGGCCACGTTCAGCACCGCCGAGCGGGTCCACCCGTCCTGGTCGGCGTAGGCCGTCTCGACCCGGTCCTGCGCGTCGATGTACGACTGGTAGTCGGCCAGCACCAGGAACCGGTCCTCGTGCAGCAGGTTCGACACGACCGGCTCGAACACGCGCCCGTCGCCGCCCGAGAACGTGCCCTGCGCGATGTGGTCCAGCGCGCGCCGCAGCGTGGGGTTGGCCGCGTAGTACGTGGAGGGGCGGTAGCCGGCGTCCACAAGGTCGGCGACCTCCGGCTCGGACAGGCCGAACAGGAAGAAGTGCTCGTCGCCGACCAGCTGGCGGATCTCGACGTTCGCGCCGTCGTCCGTGCCGATGGTGAGCGCACCGTTGAGGGCGAACTTCATGTTGCCCGTGCCGGAGGCCTCCTTGCCGGCCAGCGAGATCTGCTCGGACAGGTCGGCGGCGGGCACGAGGGTCTCGGCGAGCGTCACGTTGTAGTTGGCGGGGAACGCGACGCGCAGTCGGCCCTCGAGGGCCGGGTCGGTGTTGATCGTGCGCCCCACGGCGTTGATGAGCCCGATGATCTGCTTGGCCATCTTGTAGCCGGGTGCGGCCTTGGCACCGAACGCGAACGTGCGGGGCGTCACCTGGTCGATCGGCAGCTCGCCGCTGGTCACGCGGTCGTACAGCGTGATGACGTGCAGCAGCTTGAGCATCTGCCGCTTGTACTCGTGCAGGCGCTTGACCATGACGTCGAGCATCGCGTCGGGCGAGATCTCGATGCCGTCGCGCACGGCCAGCAGGTCGACCAGGCGCGTCTTGTTCTCCCGCTTGATCTGCGCGAACCGGCGGCGGAACTCGGCGTCCTCGGCCAGCGGCTCGAGCTCGCGCAGCCGCTCCAGGTCGGTGACCCAGCCGTCGCCGATGGCCTCGGTGATCAGCCCGGACAGCGCAGGGTTGGCCATCCGGACGAACCGGCGGGGGGTGACGCCGTTGGTGACGTTGGTGAACTTGTCCGGGTAGTACGCGGAGAAGTCGTTGAGCACCTTGTCGCGCAGCAGCTGCGAGTGCAGCTCGGCGACACCGTTGACCTTGGCCCCGGCGACCGTGGCCAGGAACGCCATGCGCACGGCCCGCTCGGGGAACTCGGCGATGATCGACATGCGGCGCACCCGCAGCTCGTCACCCGGGTAGGCCTTGCGCACCTGGGCGAGGAACTCGTCGTTGATGCGGTAGATGATCTCCAGGTGCCGGGGCAGCAGGCGGCCCAGCAGCTCGACGGACCACACCTCGAGCGCCTCGGGCAGCAGTGTGTGGCACGTGTAGGCGAACACCTGCTGCGTGATCGCCCACGCGTCGTCCCACGACCAGCCGCGGTCGTCGACGAGCAGCCGCATCAGCTCGGGGATCGCGATGACGGGGTGCGTGTCGTTGAGCTGGAACACGATCCGGTCGGGCAGCTTCGTCAGGTCGAAGTCGCCCGGCAGCACGTTGTCCAGGAAGTCGGCCAGCGAGCACGCGACGAAGAAGTACTGCTGCTGCAGGCGCAGCTCCTTGCCCTGCGGCGTGGAGTCCTCCGGGTAGAGCACCTTGGAGATGTTCTCGGCGAAGGTCTGCGCCCGCACCGCGTCGGCGTAGTCGCCGGAGTTGAAGATCTGCAGGTCGAACGACTTCTCGGCGCGCGCCGACCACAGGCGCAGCGTGTTCACGCGGCCGTTGCGGTACCCGGGGACCATGTAGTTGTAGGGGACGCCGATGACGCTCCAGCCGGGCAGCCAGCGGCTGCGGGCGTTGCCCTCGTCGTCGATGTACGTCTCGGTGCTGCCGCCGAAGTTCACCTTCACGGCGGCCTCGGGGTGCGGGAACTCCCACGGCGAGCCGAGCTCGAGCCAGGTGTCGGGCTGCTCGACCTGCCAGCCGTCGACGAAGGTCTGGCGGAAGATGCCGTACTCGTAGCGGATGCCGTAACCGATGGACGGCACGGACAGCGTGGCGAGCGAGTCGATGAAGCACGCGGCCAGCCGGCCGAGGCCGCCGTTGCCGAGGCCCGGCTCCTGCTCCGCCTGCCGCAGGTCGTCGAGGTCGATGCCCAGGCTGGTCAGACCTTCGGTGACGATGCCGTCGATGTCGGCCGCGAGCAGCGCGTTGTCCAGCTGACGCCCGAGCAGGAACTCCGCGGACAGGTAGGCCACGGACTTGGCCTGCACCTGCCCCTGGTGGCGCAGGGTCTGCATCCAGCGGGACATCAGGTGGTGGCGCACCGTGCGCGCGAGCGCGAGGTACTTGTCGTTGGTGGACGCACGCGACAGGTCGACGCCCTGGCCGAAGTGCAGCTCGCGCAGGAACTCCTGCACGAAGCCCTCGACGGTGCGGTCGGGGACGGTGATGGGGTCCAGGCTCTCGCTCATCGGCCCACCGTAACGGGCTGCCGCGTCACCGCCAGACCCTGCCGGTTACGGCCTGGTGACGCGACGGTGTGCCCGCGGCGTCCCGCCGGGCGGACCTCGGTCCCCCACCGTGGCCCCGGACGCCGCCGTACCGTGCAGGCACCGGGCGGCCCGGCCGGGGCCCCGACACAGGACGGTGGGGTGCCGTGTCCACGTTCGACCAGGTCAAGCGGGCCGCATGGGCTGGGCGTGCTGAGGCGTACGCCGAGACGTTCGGCCCGCTGTGCGGCCGGATGGTGGGCCCCCTCCTCGACACCGTTGGGGCGCTCACGGGCGCAGAGCTCCTCGATGCCGGCACCGGGCCGGGCGCGGTCGCGGCGGTCGCGATCACCCGCGGTGCGCGCGTGACGGCCGTCGACCCGGACGAAGGCATGCGCCGCCTGGCCCGCCTGGCCGCGCCGGAGGCCGACGTGCGCGACGGCGCGCTGCCGGACCTGGATCTGGCCGATGCGTCGTTCGACGTGGTGGCGGCGAACTTCGTCCTGAACATGGTCGGCGACCCGCGGGCGGCGGCGCGCGAGCTGGTCCGGCTGCTGCGACCTGGCGGGCGGGTGGCGGCAACGGTCTGGCCACGCCCGGTGAGCGTTCTTCACCAGCTGTGGGAGGACGTGACCGACGCGGCAGGGGCGCAGCGTCCGGCGAGTGCCGCACCCCTGGAGCCGGCGATGGACTTCGCCCGGTCGCCGGACGGCCTGGCCGGGCTGCTGGAAGGCGCCGGCCTGAGCGACGTGCGCGCCGAGCGGGTGGAGTTCGTGCACCGGGTGGACCCGGACGTCTGGTGGTCGGGTCCGGCCCGCGGGGTCGCGACGATCGGCGCGGTGCTGCTCGCACAGAGCCCCGACGTGCAGGTGCGCATGCGGCGGGAGTTCGACCGACTGAGCCGTCGCTATCTGGTCGGCGGGATGCTGCACCTGCCGACCGCGGCGGTGCTCGCGCACGGGACCCGTGCACAGTGAGACCACAACAACCTACGGGGTAGTAACTTACGGTCCCGTAGGTTAGTGTCGAGGCATGGCCACGGAACGACCCGCACTGCCGCTCGTCTACCCCGCCGGGGTCCCCCGCGACCTCACGGTGCCCCACGAGCCGCTCACCGCGGCACTCGAGCACTCCGCGCAGACGTGGCCCGACCGCGTCGCCGTCGACTTCCTCGGCGGGACCACCACCTACCGCCAGCTGGCCGACAAGGTCGCCCGCGGCGCCCGGGCGCTGCTCGACCTCGGCGTGCAGGCCGGCGACCGGGTCGCGCTCGCGCTGCCCAACTGCACCGCGCACGTCGTCGCCTTCTACGCAGTCCTGCGCATCGGGGCCGTCGTCGTCGAGCACAACCCGACCTACACGGCCGACGAGCTCGCCCACCAGCTCGCCGACTCCGGCGCCACCACCGCGATCGTCTGGGAGAAGACCGTCCCGGCACTGCTTGCCGGGCAGCCCCAGACCGCCGTACGCACCGTCATCGCCGTCGACCTCAGCGCCGACCTGCCCTGGGCCGCCCGGTTCGCCCTGCGGCTGCCCGTCGCCAAGGCCCGGCGCACCCGCGCCGCCATGCGCGGCCCCGTGCCCGACGACGTGCCGCTGTGGCACGACCTCGTCCGGCGGACCGCCCCGATCGACCCGGCGCACCCCACGCCCGCCCCCGAGGACGTCGCCGCCCTGCAGTACACCGGCGGCACCACCGGCACCCCCAAGGGCGCCGTCCTCACGCACGCGAACCTCGTCGCCAACGCCGTGCAGGGCCACCTGTGGACCGCGGCCGTGCCCGGGGCCGAGGTCGTCTACGGCGTGCTGCCGTTCTTCCACGCGTTCGGCCTCACCCTGTGCCTGAGCTACACGATGCGGGTCGGCGCGACACTCGTGGCGTTCCCCAACTTCGACCCCGCACTCGTGCTCGCCGCGCAGCGGCGCCGGCCCGGCACGTTCCTGCCCGCCGTCCCGCCCATGCTCGACCGCCTGGTCACCGCCGCCGAGAACGCCGGCGCCGACCTCACCTCGTTCACCTACGCGATCTCCGGGGCCATGGCGCTGCCCGCCAAGACCGCCGCCCGCTGGGAGCAGGCCACGCAGGGGCTCGTCGTCGAGGGCTACGGCATGACCGAGACCTCACCCGTCGCGCTCGGCAACCCGCTCGGCCCGGACCGCCGGCCCGGTGCGCTCGGTCTGCCGTTCCCCGGCACCGACATCCGCATCGTCGACCCCGAGGACCCGGACGTCGACGTCGCACCCGGCGAGCGCGGCGAGCTGCTCATCCACGGCCCCCAGGTGTTCCAGGGCTACTGGAACCGCCCCGAGGAGACCGCCGAGCAGCTGCTGCCCGGTGGCTGGTTGCGCACCGGCGACATCGTCACGATCGTCGACGGCTACGTGGTCCTCGTCGACCGCATCAAGGAGATGATCGTCACCGGCGGGTTCAAGGTGTACCCGTCGCAGGTCGAGAACCACCTGCGCGGCATGCCCGGCGTGCAGGACGTCGCCGTCGTCGGCATCCCCGGCGGGGACCTCGGCGAGAAGGTCGTCGCCGCCGTCGTCATGGACCCCGGCGCCAAGCCCGTCGACCTGGACGCCGTCCGCGCCTGGTGCGAGCAGCGCCTGGCCCGGTACGCGCTGCCCAAGCAGCTGGTCATCGTCACCGAGCTGCCCCGCTCGCAGGTCGGCAAGGTGCTGCGCCGCCTGGTCCGCGAGCACGTGCTGACGCTGGCGCCCACCGTCTGAGCCCTCCGGTCGCCGGTATTCGGTGGCCGTTGTCAGACCCGTCGCACACGATGGGGTGGGTGAGCACCCCCACGCCCGAGCCGGCGACCGACGAGACCGCCGACGACCCGACGGCCGAGGCGCCCGCCGAGCTGCGACCCGGCTGGCGGCGGGACACCGCTGTGTTCCTCAGCGGGCAGACCGTCTCGCTGTTCGGCTCCATGCTCGTGCAGTACGCGATCATGTGGCACCTGACGCTGCAGACGAAGTCCGGCACCGTCATGGCCCTCGCGTCCGTCTTCGGGTTCCTGCCGCAGGCGATCGTGTCGGTGTTCGGCGGGGTGTGGGCCGACCGGCACGACCGCAAGAAGCTCGTCATCGGGGCGGACGCGACCATCGCCGTCACGACGCTCGGCCTGGCGCTGCTGATGCTCAACGGCGTCGAGGACCTGTGGCTCGTGTACCTCGCGCTCGCGATCCGGTCCGTGGGCGCGGGCATCCAGATGCCCGCCGTCACCTCGCTGCTGCCGCAGATCGTGCCGACCGAGAAGCTCATGCGGGTCAACGGGATCAACGGCACCATCCAGTCGGCCATGATGCTGCTCGCCCCGGCCGTGGCCGCCGCCGTGTACGCGAGCGCCTCGATCGTGGCGGTGTTCTTCGTCGACGTCGTCACCGCGGTCATCGGCATCGGGCTGCTGGCCAGCATCGCCGTGCCGCGACTCGTGCGCACCGACGCGGACGGGCCCCGGCCGGCGTACTTCGCGGACCTGGTCGGGGGTGTGCGCTACGTGCTCGGCCACGACTTCGTCCGGTGGCTGCTCGCGCTGTACGGCGTGGTGTTCGTGCTGGTCGTGGCCCCGTCGTACCTGACCCCGCTCATGGTGGTGCGCACGTTCGGCGACGAGGTGTGGAAGCTGACCGCCAACGAGATCTCGTTCAGCGTCGGCATGCTGCTCGGCGGTGCGCTGATCGCCGTGTGGGGCGGGTTCCGCAACCGGGTCACCACGATCCTCGCCGCGACCTTCGCGTTCGGTGCGCTCACCATCGGCCTCGGAGTGGCCCCCGGCATGTGGGTGTTCTTCGGGTTCATGTTCCTGATCGGGCTCGGGGTGCCGTTCTTCTCCACCCCGGCCATGACCGTGCTGCAGGAGACCGTCGAGCCGGAGATCCAGGGGCGGGTGTTCGGGTTCGTCGGCATCGTCATGGCCGTCGCGATGCCCCTCGGCATGGCCGTGCTCGGCCCGCTCGCCGACACCGTCAGCGTCGAGGTGCTGCTCGTGATCTGCGGTGTGCTCATGGTCGCGGTCGCGCTCGCCGCCGTGTCCGTGCCTGCCGGTCGCCGCGCGATGGCGGCCGCTCACGCCCACGCGTCGGGCGAACGTCCCACGTGACCGGCCGGCCGCGGTGGGAACATCCGGCCATGTCGCAGCGCAGCGCGCACCCCGTCGTCCGAACCGTCCGCCACGACCCCGCCGACCGGCCGCTGCTGGTCATCTGGGAGTCCACCCGCGCCTGCGCGTTGTCGTGCGTGCACTGCCGTGCCGAGGCGCACCCTGCGCGGCACCCGCGCGAGCTCGACACGGCACAGGCCACCGAGCTGATGGCGCAGGTCGCCTCGTTCGGCAAGCCGTCGCCGATCTTCATCATCACCGGCGGCGACCCGTTCGAGCGGCCCGACCTGTTCGAGCTGGTGCGCCGCGGACGCGCGATGGGGCTGTCCATGGCGGTGTCGCCGTCCGGTACCGCCAAGCTCAACCGCGAGTCGCTGATCGGGCTGCAGGAGGCCGGGGTGACGGCCATGTCGCTGTCGCTCGACGGCGCCACCGCCGAGACGCACGACGGGTTCCGCCGCGTGCCCGGCACGTTCGACCGCACCGTCGCCGCCTGGGAGGAAGCCCGGTCGCTCGGCATGAAGGTGCAGGTCAACAGCACGATGTCGAGCCGCACCGTGCACGAGCTGCCCGACCTGGCCGCCATGCTGCGCGAGCGCGGCGCCATGACGTGGAGCGCGTTCATGCTGGTGCCCATGGGCCGCGGCGTGGACCTGGGCACGCTGTCCCCGGCCGAGGCCGAGGACGTCATGAACTACCTGTACGACCTGGGCCCGTACCTGCCCGTGAAGACCACCGAGGGGCACCACTTCCGGCGCGTCAACCTGCAGCGCGCGGTGCTCGAGGCGCGCGGCGAGGACCACGTGAAGGTGCTCGGCCTGGGCGACCTGTACGCCGAGCTCACCGAGCGGACCGCCGCGTTCGGCTGGGGTGAGGGCGTGCGCAACCGGCGCCCCCCGGTCAACGTCAACGCCGGGTACGGCTTCGTGTTCGTCTCGCACGTCGGCACGGTGCACCCCAGCGGGTTCCTGCCCGTCGGCGCCGGCGACGTGCACGACACCCCGCTGCCGGAGATCTACCGCACCTCCGAGCTGTTCACCGGCCTGCGCGACTCCTCGCAGCTGCAGGGCCGGTGCGGCGAGTGCGAGTTCTCCCGGGTGTGCGGCGGTTCCCGCTCGCGGGCGTACGCCGCCACGGGCGACCCGTACGCGTCCGACCCGCTGTGCGGGTACCAGCCCGGCTCGTTCCCGTACCCGCAGGACGTGGCGGCGCTGCTGGCGTCCTGACGCCACCTCCTGCTGCCGGCCGGTGCTCGGACGTCCGGGCACCGGGTCTGCACGCAGCCCCCGCAGGACGTCCTCGCCGACCCGGCTCAGGGTGCGGCGCGGTCGCCTAGCGTCGGGGCAGGAGGTGCCGTCCCATGCCTGACCAGCCCGAGCGCTCACCCGTGCCCGTCGCGGGGAGCGCCGTCACCCCGACCGCCGCCCCGCGCGCCCGGCGCCGTGGCCCGCTGCTCGTGGCCGTCGGTGCCACGCTCGTCGCCGGGGTCGCCACCACCAGGCTCCCGGAGACGTCGGGCACCCTGACCGTGCTCGGCGACGCGGCCGGCGACGTGCTGTACGCCGTGATGGTGTGGCTGGTCCTCGCGCTGGTCGCCCCGCGCACCCGGACCCGACTGCTGACGGCCGTCGCCTTCGGGCTGTGCGCCCTCGTCGAGCTCGCGCAGCTGACGGGTGGCCCGGCCGCAGTGGTCGACACGTTCCCGCCGGCGCGGTACCTGCTGGGCACCACGTTCGTGGCGACGGACCTGCTCGCCTACGCGGCCGGGTGCCTGGCGGCCGCGGCGCTCGACCGGCTGCTGCCGCGGCACGTCGCCCTGTCCGCTGTCAGCGCTCCCAGGTGAAGCGGACCGTGCGTTCGGCCACCGACACGTGCGTGAGGCGCACCCGTACGGCCTCGCCGAGCGGGAGCTCGGGTCCCGGTCCGGCAGCCGTCGCAGCCCCTCCCGCCGCCGGCGCCGGCGCCCCCTCGGGCACCGATGCGACGCGTGCCCGCACGGCGGGGTCGCGCAGCTGCACCACACCGGAGGTCTTGTCCTCGCGCACGTCGACGACGACCGCGTCGAACACCTCGCCGGTGCGGTCGGCCAGCAAGGCGGCCTCGACCAGGTCCAGGCATGCGCGCTCGTAGGCGGAGGCGCGCGCGTCACCCGACGCCATCCGGGACGGCAGCTCCGGCAGGGCGGCTCGTACCCAGTCGGGGACCGGCACCCCGGCACTGAGTGCCAGGCACGTCTCGCCGACGAACCGGTCGACGAGGCGGCGCAACGGTGCGGTGGTGTGCGCGTACGGCGCGGCGATGGCCGCGTGCTCCGCGTTGGCCGGGCGTTCGCCGTCGAACGCCACGTACGCCGCGCCGCGCATCAGCGTGGCCGCCTCGGCGAGCAGCGCGGCCTGCGCGGGGTCGGACGCGTCGAGCCCGGAGACCACCTCGGCGTGCCCGGCGCCCTCGGGCCACGGCACCCCCAGGGCCCGCGCGGTCCGGCGCAGCCGCGCCACGTCGCGCGGATCGGCGGCAGGCAGGGTCCGCAGCACGCCGATGCCGCCCTCGAGCATGATCGAGGCGGCGGCCATGCCGGTGAGCAGGGAGATCTGCGCGTTCCAGCCCTCGACGGGCAGCGTGCGACGGCTCGTCAGCGCCCAGTGGCCGTCCTCGCGCCCGGCCTCCTGCTCGGGCATGGGTAGCGTCAGACCGCCACGGTCGCGCTCGGCCTGCTCGCGCAGCAGGCCGACCTCACGCAGCAGCAGGAGCACCTCGTCGGCCGTGCCGGCGTCGAGGGCGTCCTGCACCTGCTCGTAGGTGTACCGCGCACGGCTGCGCACGGTCGCCCGGCGCACGTCGCAACCGGTCAGCACGCCGGCCGCATCGAGGTCGAGCTGCCACCACAGCGCGGGGCGCTCACCGTCGGGCAGCAGGCTCGCGGCACCCTCCGACAGCTCGGGCGGGTGCAGCGGGGTGCGGCCGTCCGGGGCGTAGAGGGTGACGACCCGGCGGCGGGCCTCGTCGTCCACGGGACCACCCGCCGGCACCCACGCGGCGACGTCGGCGATCGCGTAGTGCACCCGGTAGCCGGCACCTGCTCCCCCGCGGCGCTCGATGTGCACCGCCTGGTCCAGGTCCATCGACCCGGCGGGGTCGATCGTCACGAACGGCACGTGCGTCGCGTCGACCGACTCCGTCGGCACCTGCGCGACGGCCGCGCGTGCGGCGTCAACCACGTGCGGCGGGAACGCCTCGGGGACGTCGAGCTCGGTGCGCACGGCGGCCAGGCCGGCCCGCACGGCACGGTCGACGGCGTCGGCGGTCGCGGCGGCCGGTGGGGCGAGCCGGACGGGCGGCGCCTGCGGGGTGGGCACGGGCGGCGGGGGTACGGCACCGGGGGCGACGAGGGGCGTCGTCGGCCGCAGGCGGACGTGACGTCGGGGCACCGACCGAGCGTACGGCGGCCACGCGCGGGTCAGGAGCGGTCAGCCGCCGAGTGGGCCGAGCACCTCGTCGAGCGCGGCACCCAGGTCGGCCAGCAGGTCCTCGACGTCCTCGAGCCCGACCGACAGGCGCAGGTGCCCCCAGCGGCGGAACTCCTCGGGGTAGGCGGCCACGCGTGGCCCGTCGGTACCCACGTGCACGATCAGCGACTCGTCGTGCCCGAGCGACACGGCCGAGGTGATGACCCGCAGCGCGGCCACGAACCGGTTCTGGGTGTCCGGGTCGCCGTCGACGGCGAACGCGAGCATGGCGCCGTACCCGCGGCCGCCGAACTGCCGGGTGGCGAGCTCGTGCTGCGGGTGCGAGGGCAGCCCCGGGTAGGCGACGTAGGCCACGCGCGGGTCGGCGTCCAGGAACTCCGCGACGCGCTGCGCCGAGGCCAGGTGCTGCCGCAGGCGCAGAGGCAGGGTCACCGACCCGCGCTGGATGAGCCAGGCGTTGAACGGCGAGATGACCCCGCCGACGTCGACCTGCGCGTCGGCCTTGAGCGGCCGGACCAGCGCGGTCGAACCGATGACCGCGCCGCCCATGGCGTCCCCGTGCCCGTTGACGTACTTGGTCAGCGAGTGGATCACCAGGTCGGCTCCGTCGGCCAGCGGGCGGTACAGCGGCGGCGGCGTGAACGTGGAGTCGACCACCAGCAGCGCACCGCCGTCGTGCGCGACCTGCGCCACGGCCGCCACGTCGGTGACCTTGGTGGTCGGGTTGGCGACGGCCTCGACGTGCACGAGCCGGGTGGTGGGGCGCATCGCGGCGCGCACCGCCTCGACGTCCGAGGCGTCCACGAACGTCGCCTCGATGCCGTACCGGGCGGGCAGCAGCTCGGTGTACAGCCGCCAGGTGGCCTCGTAGGTGACGTCCGCGACGACCACGTGGTCGCCGCTGCGCAGGTACCCGAAGATCACGGCGTGGATCGCGGCGACCCCCGAGGCGAGCACGACGGCGTCCTCACCGCCCTCCAGCGCCGCGAGCTTGGCCTGCAGACCCTTCTGGTTCGCCCCGGAGTTCCGCGTGTAGAGCGGGGTGTCGACGTCGGACCAGCTGATCGAGGCCGGGTCCTGCGGCAGCGCGTACGAGTTGGCCATGACGATCGGCGTGCGGATGGCCCCGGAGCCGGCGTCGATCGCGTTGCCGGCGTGCACCGCCTGGGTGCCGAAGGCGAGGGACTCGGGCCGGTGCTTGTCGGGGCGGGTCACGCGGTGATGCTAGGACCGACCCGTTGCGGCCAGGTGAACGTCGCAGCAGGTGGACGTCGTCGCTTCCGGGCGGGTCGGGACCATGGGCACGGGTGTGCGTCCTCGCCGCCTGCGCAGGATGGACCCCAGCACCCGCGCCGTCCCCGAGGAGCACCCCATGATCGTCTGCATCCCCGTCACCGACGACGGCCTGGTCGGCCACGGCTGGGGTCGCGCGGCGCGCGTCGCGCTCGCCGAGGTGGTCGACGGTCAGATCACTGCGTGGGACGAGGTCGACGTCCGGTGGGACCTCGCACACGACGAGGGCACCGAGGGCTCCCACCACGCCCGCGTCGCACGGTTCGTCCGCGAGCGCGGCGTCGGGACCGTGGTGGCCGGGCACATGGGCCCGCCGATGGTGAACATGCTCGGCAAGCTGAAGATCGTGACGGTGCTGGGTGCGCAGGGGTCGGCGCGCGACGCCGTGCTGCAGGCGGTCGCGGCCGGGACCCCCGCGGTCTGAGCCGGGCGCGGGGCACCTGCCCGGTCCCCCGCGCCCGCCGGTCAGGGCTGGGCGGCGAGGATCGCGTCGATCTGCCCGAGGGCTGTGGTCATCCCCTCGACCATGCCCATGCCCAGGACCTGCTCGAGCTGCTCGGTGGAGGCGAACCGCGTGGTGATCACCATGCGGGTCACGTCGCCGTCGGGCTGCAGCTCCATGTGCCCGCGCATGGTCGGCTGGGTGCGGTCGGGGGCGCCGGAGTCGTCCGCGAAACCGTCGTCGAACACGATCACGCGGTGCGGGTCGATCGTGATGAACGTCCACCAGCCGTGGGCCTTCTCTCCGGTGGGACCGGTCATGTAGTACCGGGCCTCGCCGCCGGGCACGAACTCGTGGTCGACGAACGTGGCGGGCCACTCCGGCGGCCCCCACCACCGCTCGAGCTGGCGGGGGTCGGCCCACAGCTGCCAGATGCGCTCGGGGGTCGCGTGGAGCTCGGACGTGATGGTGAAGGTGAGCGCCTCGGGGTCGGTGGCGCTGTGGAGCACGGTCATGGTGCGTCTCCTGGGCTGTGCGGTGAGGTGTCGGGTTCGGCGAGCAGGTCGTCGAGGCGGTCGAGCCGTCCGCGCCAGAGCTGTTCGTACTGCTCGAGCAGGCGGGCGGCGGTACGGATCGTGTCGACGTCGCCGCGGACGAGGCGTTCGCGGCCGTGGTGTCGCTTGGTGACGAGCGCGGCGCGCTCGAGCACGGCGACGTGCTTCTGGACCGCCGCGAAGCTCATGTCGTAGCGCTGCGCGAGCGCCGACACGGACTCCTCGTGCACCAGCACCCGGGTGACGATGTCGCGTCGGGTGCGGTCGGCCAGCGCCGCGAAGAGACGGTCGACACTGTCCTGGTCCAGCTCATCTACAACCATGTGGTTGCACATTACTCGGCCGACGTCAGCCAGGGAAGGGGTCCCCCTCCGGTGCGTCCGGCGTGGTGGCCAACGACCACCGGATCAGCCCGGTGACCATCCGCCCTGCCGGTCGTGCGACAGCCCGCCGCACCGGCGACGAGCCCGGCGCGACCAACGCGCGCGCCCACGGCGGCAACGTCGCCACCGCGCACCCGGTCAGCCCCGCGTACGGCACACGCAACGTCCACGGCACCGGCGGCTGGTGAAGCAAGAACCCGATCGTGTCCCGCGCCGCCGGCGACACCGACAGCTCCGGGCGGAACGCGTCGAGCTGCGCGGCCAGCTCGGCCTCCGTGCGCGGCGGGTCGACCACCCCGAGCCGTTCGGCGACCGTCGCCAGCTGCGCCACGTACCGGTCGTACCCCGCCGGCGTCAGCGGGTGCGCCCCCACCGCCCGGTGCGCCGCCACGAAGCTGTCGACCTCCGCGACATGCACCCACCGCAGCAGGTGCGGGTCGCTCGCCCGGTACCGCACCCCCTCCGGCGACGTCCCCCGCACCCGCTCGTGGATCGCCCGCACCCGGTCGACCGCCGCCTGCGCGTCGTCCGCCGTGCCGAACGCCGTCACCGCCAGGAACGTGCTGGTCCGCGCGAGCCTGCCCCACGGGTCGCTCCGGTACCCCGAGTGCCCGGCCACCCCGGCCATCGCCGCCGGGTGCAGCGCCTGCAGCAGCAGCGCACGCAGACCCCCGACGAACATCGAGGCGTCCCCGTGCACCACACGCACCGGCGACCCCGGCGGGAACCAGCGCGGGCCCGGCGTGCCGTGGATCCGCTCGCGCGCCGCCGCACCGTCGGGCCCGGCCACCCGCGCGAACAGGGCATCACCGGCCCGCTGCCGGACCGCGCCGAGCGGAGACGTGCGCACCATGCGTCGATCGTGCCCCGACCGGGGCGTGCGCGCGCCTCGCGGCGCGCGAGTCAGCGCGTCAGGCGGTACGCATCCGCGGTGATCTCGACCTCTCCCCCGACCTCGTTGGTGCACACGGCACCCACCTCGAGGAGGGTGCAGGTGAGCCCGCCGTGCGTGACGACGGTGCCGACGGGCAACGCGTCGGTGAAGCTGACCGACCCGGAGATCACGTCACCCCCGCACGCGAGCTCGCCTTCCGTGGCCGTGGAGGTCAGGAAGACGCTCAGGCACGGAACCTCGTACTTGAGGTACTCGTCGGGGACCACCCACGTGGGAGCCACCTGGAGCTGGCACTCGAGCCCGTCGTCCCGGACGACGCACTGGACCGACTCCGAGCGGAACTCGGCCAGGTCGAGCGCCGGGACCGGCGAGGACGTGTCATCGGTCGGAGTCGCTGCCTCGGACGGCGTCACCTCCTCGGACGGCGTCGCGACGACGTCCCGAGCAGGGGTGGCCGACGGCGAGGGGGCCGGGTCGCCACCCGTGCATCCGGCAAGCAGAACGAGAAGGAGGAACGCCGGCAAGGCTCGTCGCATCGGGGCCATGGATCGATCGTGGCACGCGCACGAGGCCGGCACAGGCCGAACGGGCGGCCGTTCTCGCACGTCGGAGGCCCGCTCTCCGCGCCGGACCGCCGTCCGTCGACAGCCACGCGGACATGCGCTCCAGGCTCACGGGGGCCGTGAGGACGGACGCGAGCACCCTGCGTCGATCGTGCCCTGCGACGGTCGTGCACGCCCCGCGGAGCGCGTGTCAGGGCCTCAGGCCACGAGCCTCACGCGTCGCGTGACAGCCGGTAGGCGTCCGCCCTGATCTCGACCTCGCCGCCGACCTCGTTCGAGCAACGGGCACCCACCTCGAGGAGCGTGCAGGTGAACCCGCCGTGCGAGACCACGGTGCCGACGGGCAGCATCTCGGAGGTGAGAACTGTCTCGGAGAGCATGTCACCGGGGCAGCCGAGCTTCCCTTCCGTCTCGGTCGACCTGAGGGACACGACGGTGCACGGCGGGCCGTACTCGAGCAACTTGGCCGGAACCTCGTAGGTCGTCGGACCCAGGAGCTGGCACTCGACCACGCCCTCCCACACGACGCACTGGACCGAGTCCGTCTGGAACTCGGCCAGATCACGCACGGTCGTCTGCGTCGCGGCGTCGCCGGTGGCGGTCGCCATCGGCGTGGGGTCAGCCGTGGGCGTCGCATCCTGCGACGGCGTCGCCACCGTGCTGGGCGTCGGCGAGTCCGACGGCACAGGATCGGCATCGAGGTCGGACGCGCCGCACCCGGCGAGCAGCAGGAGGAGCAGCACGGCTGGCAGGGCCCTACGCGTGACGGTCACAGAGCGATCCTGTCACCGGCACACCCCTGCCGGGGCAGGAACCGGCCACCGTTCGCGCACGTCAGAGCCACGCCGCCATGCGGTCGAGGCTCGCCAGGGCCGTCGGGTCACCCGGGCGGTCGAGGTGACCATGCACGGCGGCCGGCTCGGTGACGCGCACCACGGGAACCCCCGCATCGGCCAGCTGCTGGGCGAACAGCTCGCCCGACGCCCGCAGCGAGTCCCACTCCACGTTGAGCACCAGCGCCGGCGGCAGCCCGGCCAGCTCGGCCTCGCCGCAGAAGGCCTCCGATGCGGGCACACCCGCCGCGAGGTAGCCGTTGAGCAGATCGACGCTCAGCGGTGTGAAGGCCATCTCGGTCGCCGGCATGGCGTCCAGCGCGGCCCGCAGCTCGTCGGAGATCGGCGGCAGGTGCGCATGCATCGTCGGGTACACGAGCAGCAACGAACGGGGCACCGGACCGGCACCATCACGCAGGCGCACCGCGGTGAGCCCCACCAGCGCGGCGCCCGCGCTCGCCCCACCCAGGTGCGGCACCGGTGCGTCGACCTGGTCCGCGCGGTCGGTCGCCCACCGCCACACCGCGAGCGCGTCGTCGACAGGCTCCGGCAGGAACACCTCGCCGTAGGCCTTCACGTAGTCGCCCGTCAGCACCACGAACCCTCGTGCGGCCAGCTCGAGCGCCACCCAGTGCGACTCGGGCATGTCGAGGTCACCGCCGAGGAACGCCCCACCGTGGAACCACACCAGGTCGGGAGCCACGGCGTCGGCCGCGCGCCCCTCGGGCACGTACAGCCGGGCGGGGACCGCGCCGTGGGGGCCCGCCAGCGGGACGTCCTGCACGGTGACGGTCGCGAGCTGCGGGCGCAGCCGGACCAGGGCGGCCGTGCTGACGTCGTCCTCGCGCGGCGGGAACGGCGGCTCGCCCGCCTCGAGCGCGGACACCATCTGCCGCACGGGCAGGGGCGGTTCGACGAGCCGGTCGGCCCAGGTACGTGTGGTGCTGGTCATGCTTCCTCCGTCAGGACGTCCACGGGTCGTCGAACCGGCTGCTAGGCAGCCAGCTCGGGGTCGGTGGTGAGCTCCACGGTGGCCCACAGCTCGTAGCCGAGGGTCTCCAGGCCGCGCAGCAGCGCCCGACGGACCCGGTCCTCCCCGGAGACGTCCCAGAGGCCGGCCGCCACGACGAAGTCGACCTCGACGTAGAGGCGCTCGCCGAGCTTCGTGGCCCGCACGATCGCCTCGGGCAGGTCGAACTCGTCGCGCACCTTCCGGACCTCCCGGTCGATGGCGGCGGCCACGTCGGCGGGCGGAGCGGCCTCCATCAGCTCCAGGCCGGCGGCTCGCAGCAGCCGCAGCGGGATCCGCACGAGCACCACGCACGCGAGCAGCACGAGCACCGGGTCGGCGTACCGGACGGCCTCGTCGAGGGACCAGGCAGCCAGCAGCAGGGCCACCGCGGCGCCCACCGCGTAGACGAGGCTGAGCAGCGCACCGGCCCGCCACTGGGCGACCTCGGCGGCCACCAGGTCGGAGTCGGGGGCGGTGCGCGCCAGCCAGCGGACCAGGGCGAGCGAGGCCAGCATCGACAGCACCCCGTACCCGACGACCGCCCCAGCGGCCACGTCGGAGCCACCGGCGACGATCACCGCGACCGCGTCCGCCGCCGCGTAGACCAGCGTGCCGAGCAGGGCCGCCCCTTGCACGGCGATGGCGATCGGGGTGATGGCCTGCCGCCCGAACGGGAACCGTGCGTCCGGCGCGGTCGCCGCGGCCCGGGACGCACTCAGCGACAGCGCGGACAGCACGATGCCGAGCAGGACGAACGCGCCGTCGAACAGCAGCACCCGCGACTGCGCCACGATGCCGCCGACGAGCGCCAGCGAACCCAGCACGCCGGCACCGACGATCGACCCGATGAGCGCGCGGCGCTCGAGCGTCCTGGCGTCGACCTCAGCCACGGCAGCTCAGGCCCCCGCCGAGCACGTCGGCCCCGATCCGCACGATGCCCTCCCGTGGTGCGTCGTCGCTCCTGCACCGGTCAACCTACCGACCCGGCACGGGCGATGGGATCGGGACGCGTCGTCGGCACCGACGCACCCGAGGTCTCAGCCCTCGCCGTCCGCCCAGCCGTCCACCGTGCGCAACCAGGCGCCCACCTGCACCTGCGCACCGGCCAGCACGTCGAGCTCCCGCTCCAGCGCGACCGGCACCGCCTGCTCTCCCGGTTCCGCGGCGACCAGCAGCGAGACCGTCACGTCCGTGTCCTGCGTGGTGGACATCGCACCCCACTGGAGCTCGCAGCGCACGCTCGCGCCCGGCGGCAGCACCTGACGCACAGCCGCCGGGCTGCCGCTGGGTGTGCCCGTCTCGACATCCGGCGCCGGGGTGCCCGACGCCCGGACGAACGTGATCTCCGGCCGACCGCTCAGCGCGCACGGGTCGGCCGCGACGCTGGTCGCACGCAGCAGCAGGAAGCGGCTGCCCGCCGCGGCGTCGGAGCCCACCACCCGCACGTCCAGGTCCGCGGCGGTGCACGTGCGCACGCTCGGGTCGTCGGGCCAGCGGTCCCCGGCGGCGGAGGCCTCGGCCAAGGTCGGGTCGGAGGCGGGCAGCGGCTCACCGAGCACACCTCCCTGCTCCCGGAACGAGGAGGCGACGGAGAACTGCAGCCGTGCTCCGGCCGGTGGCGTCAGTGCGGACAGCAGCCCGGCGACCTCGGCCACCCGGTCGTCGCCGGTCACCTGGACCTCGAGCCACAGGCTCCCGTCGGTGGCGCCCTGGCTCGACAGGAACATCCCCGTCACACCGTCCCACCCGTCCACCTGCGCGACGAGGTCGGCGACCTCCGGCGTGAACGACCCGGCAGGGACGTACGAGGAGACGCGCTGGCTCGCCGTGGTCACCATCGCCAGCGGCACGTCGTACTGCTGCGCCACCTCGGCCACCGCCGGCAGGTCCCCCGCCGCGACCACCGTGACGGAGTCGGCCTCACCCTGCACCTGGATCGCCGTGACCCCGGGCAGCCCGGCGAGCGCCCGCACCTGCCCGAGCCGCTGCTCCGGCTCGTCCCCGGCGCCCAGCGCGACCCGCACCCCGGGGCTCGTGCCGGTCCCGTCGCGCCACACGGAGGCCGGCGGACCGTCCCGCCGGTCGACGACCTCGACCACGAGCTCCGCCAGCGCGACGAACGCCTCGATCTCCGGCTCGGTGGTCTGGACCGCCACCTCGGTGAGCACCTGCGGGCGGACACCGTCGTACGTCGGGGCGACCTGCACCACACCCTCCAGGGCCGCCAGCTCGCGCAGCAGCGTGTCGGCATCCGACTCGTCGGGATCACCCCCGAAGCAGCCGGCCAAGGCCAGCACCACGGCCAGCACAGGCGCCAGAGCGGCGAGGGTGCGGAGACGCGTCACGTGGCCGACGGTAGCCAGCCCGACACGCACCAGGGGCTGGTTCGGTGGCCGCGAGCCGGATCCGCACAGCACGCACACACGACGGCGTGCCGGACCACAGGGCGGAGGGCGTGGTGTGTGGTTTCAGCACATCGGCGACAGCATGTCTCAGGACATCGGCGACAGTTGTCCGGGATGCTCGCTCATGTC
>NZ_JBQIAR010000029.1:0-5561 GCF_052036975.1 Cellulomonas soli | reverse complement strand
ACGAAGAGCCATCCCCTCGCGGGGATGGCTCTTCGTGAATGGTGTCCGGCGGCGTCCTACTCTCCCACACCCTGGCGAGTGCAGTACCATCGGCGCTGAAGGGCTTAGCTTCCGGGTTCGGAATGGGACCGGGCGTTTCCCCTTCGCTATGACCGCCGTAACGATATCGAGTTCTCAAACGGGTTCCCGTTCGTCTCTCGGGAACCGCACAGTGGACGCGTAGCAATGAATGAAGTGGTGAAGTTGTCGGCTTATTAGTACCGGTCAGCTGCGAAGGTCTTTAGTCCCTTCTTCCACATCCGGCCTATCTACCCAGTGGTCTAGCTGGGAGCCTCTCACCCCTCAAGGGGGCATGGAAACCTCATCTTGAAGCAGGCTTCCCGCTTAGATGCTTTCAGCGGTTATCCCTTCCGAACGTAGCCAACCAGCCGTGCTCCTGGCGGAACAACTGGCACACCAGAGGTTCGTCCGTCCCGGTCCTCTCGTACTAGGGACAGCCCTTCTCAAGTTTCCTGCGCGCGCAGCGGATAGGGACCGAACTGTCTCACGACGTTCTAAACCCAGCTCGCGTACCGCTTTAATGGGCGAACAGCCCAACCCTTGGGACCTACTCCAGCCCCAGGATGCGACGAGCCGACATCGAGGTGCCAAACCATGCCGTCGATATGGACTCTTGGGCAAGATCAGCCTGTTATCCCCGGGGTACCTTTTATCCGTTGAGCGACGGCGCTTCCACAAGCCACCGCCGGATCACTAGTTCCGACTTTCGTCCCTGCTCGACCTGTCAGTCTCACAGTCAAGCTCCCTTGTGCACTTGCACTCGCCACCTGATTGCCAACCAGGCTGAGGGAACCTTTGAGCGCCTCCGTTACATTTTAGGAGGCAACCGCCCCAGTTAAACTACCCACCAGGCACTGTCCCTGGTCCGGATGACGGACCGAGGTTAGATATCCAGAGCGACCAGAGTGGTATTTCAACGTTGACTCCACCGACACTGGCGTGCCGGCTTCACAGTCTCCCACCTATCCTACACAAGCCGCACCGAACACCAATACCAAGCTATAGTAAAGGTCCCGGGGTCTTTCCGTCCTGCTGCGCGTAACGAGCATCTTTACTCGTAGTGCAATTTCGCCGAGTTCGCGGTTGAGACAGCGGAGAAGTCGTTACGCCATTCGTGCAGGTCGGAACTTACCCGACAAGGAATTTCGCTACCTTAGGATGGTTATAGTTACCACCGCCGTTTACTGGGGCTTAAATTCTGAGCTTCGCCTTGCGGCTGACCCGTCCTCTTAACCTTCCAGCACCGGGCAGGCGTCAGTCCGTATACATCGTCTTGCGACTTCGCACGGACCTGTGTTTTTAGTAAACAGTCGCTTCTCCCTGGTCTCTGCGGCCCTTCACGCTTCCCCGGGCATGCCGGTTCACGCTTCAGGCCCCCCTTCTCCCGAAGTTACGGGGGCATTTTGCCGAGTTCCTTAACCACGATTCTCTCGATCGCCTTGGTATTCTCTACCTGACCACCTGAGTCGGTTTGGGGTACGGGCGGCTAGAACCTCGCGTCGAGGCTTTTCTTGGCAGCATAGGATCACCCAATCATCCCGCATACACGGTCACCATCGGCTCTCAGGCTTCACGAGAGGCGGATTTGCCTACCTCTCACCCTACGACCTTGGACGTGGACTACCATCGCCACGCTGGGCTACCTTCCTGCGTCACCCCTGTTAATACGCTTACCTACTACCGGTTCGGGTCCCGTGCTCCGATACGCGATGTCCCCGAAGGGACGGTGCGTACCATCGGACGGTTAGCATCACCGGGCTCGGTATGGGCGGTTCTTCGCCGGTACGGGAATATCAACCCGTTGTCCATCGACTACGCCTGTCGGCCTCGCCTTAGGTCCCGACTTACCCAGGGCGGATTAGCCTGGCCCTGGAACCCTTGGTCATTCGGCGGACGGGTTTCTCACCCGTCATTCGCTACTCATGCCTGCATTCTCACTCGTGTGGCGTCCACCGCTGGGTTACCCCGCGACTTCACCCGCCACACGACGCTCCCCTACCCATCCACACGACTGAACCACGAAGGCTTGTCTAGTATGTGAATGCCACAGCTTCGGCGGTGTGCTTGAGCCCCGCTACATTGTCGGCGCGGAATCACTTGACCAGTGAGCTATTACGCACTCTTTCAAGGGTGGCTGCTTCTAAGCCAACCTCCTGGTTGTCTGTGCAACTCCACATCCTTTCCCACTTAGCACACGCTTAGGGGCCTTAGCTGGTGGTCTGGGCTGTTTCCCTCTCGACTACGGAGCTTATCCCCCGCAGTCTCACTGCCACGCTCTCACTTACCGGCATTCGGAGTTTGGCTAACGTCAGTAACCTGGTGGGGCCCATCGGCTATCCAGTAGCTCTACCTCCGGCAAGAAACACGTGACGCTGCACCTAAATGCATTTCGGGGAGAACCAGCTATCACGGAGTTTGATTGGCCTTTCACCCCTAACCACAGGTCATCCCCCAGGTTTTCAACCCTGGTGGGTTCGGGCCTCCACGCGGTCTTACCCGCGCTTCACCCTGCCCATGGCTAGATCACTCCGCTTCGGGTCTAGAGCACGCGACTCAATCGCCCTATTCGGACTCGCTTTCGCTACGGCTTCCCCACACGGGTTAACCTCGCCACGTACCACTAACTCGCAGGCTCATTCTTCAAAAGGCACGCTGTCACCCCTGCTAGGGAGGCTCCAACGGATTGTAGGCACACGGTTTCAGGTACTATTTCACTCCCCTCCCGGGGTACTTTTCACCTTTCCCTCACGGTACTTGTCCGCTATCGGTCACCAGGTAGTATTTAGGCTTACACAGTGGTCTGTGCAGATTCACTCCGGGTTTCTCGGGCCCGGAGCTACTTGGGATCCCCTTCGGGAGGCCACGCCATTTCGTCTACGGGGGTACCACCCTCTGTGCCGGGCCTTTCAATGCCCTTCGACTATGACGCGACTTTCTGACTCCCTGCTGACTCGGCAGAGTCAACTGAAAGGTCCCACAACCCCGCGTACGCAACGCCTGCCGGCTTGAACACGTACACGGTTTGGCCTGATCCGCTTTCGCTCGCCACTACTCACGGAATATCTCTTCCTGCCGGTACTGAGATGTTTCACTTCCCGGCGTTCCCTCCACTCACCCTATATATTCAGGTGAGGGTCACACGACATGACTCGTGCGGGGTTTCCCCATTCGGACATCCTCGGATCACGGTTCGTTTGCCAACTCCCCGAGGCTTATCGCAGGCTACAACGTCCTTCTTCGGCTCCTGGTGCCAAGGCATCCACCCTGTGCCCTTATAAACTTGACCACAAAGATCATTCAAAAAGATGCTCGCGTCCACTGTGCAGTTCTCAAGCTACGACCGGCTCCCACCCTCCCCGGCGCCTACCCCCACCACAGTGGAAGCGGTTCATCCGGACCAGGCAGGCCCGCAGGCCCACCACCGAAC
Organism: Cellulomonas soli; assembly: GCF_052036975.1. GTDB lineage: Bacteria > Actinomycetota > Actinomycetes > Actinomycetales > Cellulomonadaceae > Cellulomonas > Cellulomonas soli_A. Next base: position 2,074 of record NZ_JBQIAR010000029.1, on the reverse strand, counting down.
CCATCACCCCTCAAGGCAACAGACCCAGTGACCAGCCCCAAGACAACAACCCTTCCAGGCTGTTCCCTCAGGACCCAACAGCGTGCCAGGCCGACCCCACCACCAGCAGACATCCGTTCCCACCCGCACAAGGCGGCGTACTAGGAGCTGCCGGCAACGAAAGCCGGCCGTAGTCGATGTTCCACCCTTGAGCACCACCCCCAGCTCGTTCGGCCAGGGCGTGGGCCTGGACAACCCGCACCACCCATGACAGGCGGTACTGCTGCCAGATGCTCCTTAGAAAGGAGGTGATCCAGCCGCACCTTCCGGTACGGCTACCTTGTTACGACTTAGTCCCAATCGCCAGTCCCACCTTCGACGGCTCCCTCTCTTACGAGTTGGGCCACCGGCTTCGGGTGTTACCGACTTTCGTGACTTGACGGGCGGTGTGTACAAGGCCCGGGAACGTATTCACCGCAGCGTTGCTGATCTGCGATTACTAGCGACTCCGACTTCATGGGGTCGAGTTGCAGACCCCAATCCGAACTGAGACCGGCTTTTTGGGATTCGCTCCACCTTGCGGTATCGCAGCCCTTTGTACCGGCCATTGTAGCATGCGTGAAGCCCAAGACATAAGGGGCATGATGATTTGACGTCATCCCCACCTTCCTCCGAGTTGACCCCGGCAGTCTCCTATGAGTCCCCGGCATAACCCGCTGGCAACATAGGACGAGGGTTGCGCTCGTTGCGGGACTTAACCCAACATCTCACGACACGAGCTGACGACAACCATGCACCACCTGTACACCGACCTTGCGGGGAGCACATCTCTGCACTTTTCCGGTGTATGTCAAGCCTTGGTAAGGTTCTTCGCGTTGCATCGAATTAATCCGCATGCTCCGCCGCTTGTGCGGGCCCCCGTCAATTTCTTTGAGTTTTAGCCTTGCGGCCGTACTCCCCAGGCGGGGCACTTAATGCGTTTGCTGCGGCACGGAACTCGTGGAATGAGCCCCACACCTAGTGCCCAACGTTTACGGCATGGACTACCAGGGTATCTAATCCTGTTCGCTCCCCATGCTTTCGCTCCTCAGCGTCAGTTGCGGCCCAGTGACCTGCCTTCGCCATCGGTGTTCCTCCTGATATCTGCGCATTCCACCGCTACACCAGGAATTCCAGTCACCCCTACCGCACTCTAGTCTGCCCGTACCCACTGCAAGCCCAAGGTTGAGCCTTAGGTTTTCACAGCAGACGCGACAAACCGCCTACGAGCTCTTTACGCCCAATAATTCCGGACAACGCTTGCGCCCTACGTATTACCGCGGCTGCTGGCACGTAGTTAGCCGGCGCTTCTTCTGCAGGTACCGTCACTTTCGCTTCTTCCCTGCTGAAAGAGGTTTACAACCCGAAGGCCGTCATCCCTCACGCGGCGTCGCTGCATCAGGCTTGCGCCCATTGTGCAATATTCCCCACTGCTGCCTCCCGTAGGAGTCTGGGCCGTGTCTCAGTCCCAGTGTGGCCGGTCGCCCTCTCAGGCCGGCTACCCGTCGTCGCCTTGGTAGGCCATCACCCCACCAACAAGCTGATAGGCCGCGAGCCCATCCCTCACCGATAAATCTTTCCAGACGCTACAGATGCCTGTGCGTCTCATATCCGGTATTAGACCTCGTTTCCAAGGCTTATCCCAGAGTGAAGGGCAGGTTACTCACGTGTTACTCACCCGTTCGCCACTGATCAGACCAAGCAAGCTTGATCATCACCGTTCGACTTGCATGTGTTAAGCACGCCGCCAGCGTTCGTCCTGAGCCAGAATCAAACTCTCCGTTAATGTCTACATGGCACCCCACCACCGAAGCGGCACGGCAACCGACACACGAAACGGTCCGAAGACCAATCAGATTCGGCTTCAATAAAACCGCCACCCACGGAGGTAGGCAACGATCCATCTCAACCAAGACTCACCCCACCATCACACCCTACCGAAACCGGCAAGACGATCAAGCACGATGAACCATCTTGGCATCGACTACTTGGCACACTGTTGAGTTCTCAAGGAACAGACGCGCATCCGATTCAGTCTCTCGACCTGCCCGGAGGC
>NZ_JBQIAR010000028.1:0-5830 GCF_052036975.1 Cellulomonas soli | reverse complement strand
CCACCGCGATGGGGCAGACTGTCCGGTGAACGGTCGCTGATCTGCGGCCATGCCTCCGGTGCACCTCCGCCCCGGGGTGTGCGCCCGCTCCCCTTGCTCACGGCGACCTGCACGACCTGGAAGGCGAGGTGCCAGCGTGGAGGACGACATCGTGCTGTCGGCACCGATGTTCGCGGGGCTCGACCCCGCTGCGTCGGCAGCGCTCATCGAGTCGATGAAGACTCTCGACGTCGCCCGCGGCGACGTGATCTTCCACGAGGGTGAGCCCGGCGACCGCCTGTACGTCGTGCGCTCGGGCAAGATCAAGCTGGGTCGGCGGTCCAACGACGGCCGCGAGAACCTGCTGGCCGTGCTCGGCCCCGGCGAGATGTTCGGCGAGCTGTCCCTGTTCGACCCGGGCCCCCGCACCGCCACCGCCACCGTCGTCGCCGACACCACGCTGCTCGAGCTCGGCCACCAGGACCTCGTCGCGTGGCTCGACGCGCAGCCGACCGTCGCCCAGCATCTGCTGCAGGCCCTGGCCCGCCGGTTGCGCCGCACCAACGAGGCCCTGGCCGACCTGGTCTTCTCCGACGTGCCCGGCCGTGTCGCCAAGGCGCTGCTGGACCTGTCGACCCGGTTCGGCGAGGAGGTCGACGAGGGCATCCGCGTCGCGCACGACCTCACGCAGGAGGAGCTGGCCCAGCTGGTCGGCGCGTCGCGCGAGACCGTCAACAAGGCGCTGGCCGACTTCGCCGCGCGCGGCTGGGTGCGCCGCGAGGGCCGCGCCGTCGTGCTGCTCGACGTGGACCGCCTGGAGCGCCGCGCGCGCTGACCGCAGACGATCGAAGGGGCCCTGTCCGTCCGGACGGGGCCCCTTCGTCGTGCGTGGGTCGGGTCGTGCGAGGTCAGCGGGTCTCGACGACGATCTCGACCTCGACGGGCGAGTCGAGCGGCAGCACGGCCACGCCGACGGCGGAGCGTGCGTGCACGCCGGCGTCGCCGAGCACGTCCTGCAGGAGGGTGCTCGCCCCGTTGATGACGCCAGGCTGCCCGGTGAACGACGGGTCGCTGGCCACGAAGCCGACGACCTTGACCACGCGGACGATGCGGTCGAGCGCGTCGGCACCGGACGGGCCGCCTTCGGCCTCGATCACGGAGGCCACCGCCGCGAGCGCGTTCAGCGCGGCCGTGCGGGCCAACGCCGTGGCGTCCTGCGGGTCGACGAGCCCGTCGGCGGTGCCGACCTTCCCCGTGGCCGGGAGCGCCCCGGCGACGAAGGGCAGCTGGCCCGAGGTGTGCACGTGCGCGCCGGTGCGGACCGCCGGCACGTACGCGGCGACGGGCGCGGCGACGGCCGGCAGGGTCAGTCCGAGCTCGGTGAGCCGGGCTGCGGCACCCATCACGCCTCCTTCGGGCGCTTGAGGTACGCCACCAGGCCGATGTCGGGGCCTTGGATGACCTGGACGAGCTCCCACCCGTCGGCACCCCACTGGTCCAGGATCGCCTTGGTGGCGTGGATGATGAGCGGAACGGTCGCGTACTCCCACTGGGTCGCCATGGCGCCACCCTACCGAGCGTCGCTCGACGTCAGGTGGCCGAGACCATCTCGCCGGAGCCGACGAGCTCGTGCCGCCAGGAGCGCACCTCGGGGCGGCGGCGCAGCAGTGCGCGGCGCTCCCGCTCCGTCATGCCACCCCAGACGCCGAAGTCCATGCGGTTGTCGAGCGCGTCCGCCAGGCACTCCAGCCGCACCGGGCAGGTCTGGCAGACCGACCGGGCCTCCCGCTGGGCGGCGCCCTCGACGAACAGCGAGTCCGGGGCGAACTCCGGGGTGCCGTCCTTGCCGTCCTTGCCGTTCTTGCCACCCTTGCCGCACGCCGCGCGTGCCGCCCAGTGCGCGTCCTGCATGACTGCAGCCACCGAGTGTCCTCCTACCCGGGCGAACTCTCGCCCGTTGCCCCCTTGCATGTGTTCAGACCGGACCGTAGCGGCTGGTGAACGGCCCTGGCGAGACTCCGTTCGGGTCTTTTCGTCTGACGGACGTCCGTCCAGGGGAGCGCTCCCGCACCAGCGGGCCCGCGAACCGCGGAATCGTGCGTCTCGGGGCTGCCGTGCGGAGGACGTCCTGCGTGTGCACATCCGGTGGAGGTCCGCGCGTGCCGCGCGACGCCTGCCCCTGCCGACAGGCACCCCCGTTACCCTGGGGCGCATGCCCAACCCTGCCCCCGCGCGCGGACGCCAGGTCACCGTCTTCCAGGTGCTGGCCCTGCTGCTGTCCTTCGTCATGGTGGCCGGGGTCGGCGGTGTGCTGGCTGCCGGGCTGATCCTGCCTGTGGTGGCCACCGCGAACACGGCGACGGACCTGACCGTCAACGCGTTCGACGACCTGCCGACGGTGCTGGAGCCGAGCGACCTGCCGGAGAAGTCCCGCATCCTGGCCGCCGACGGCACGCTGCTGGCGACGTTCTTCGACCAGGACCGTCAGATCGTCACGGGCGACCAGATCGCGCAGACGATGAAGGACGCGGTCATCGCGGTCGAGGACAAGCGGTTCTACGAGCACGCGGGCGTCGACCCGCAGGGCATGCTGCGCGCGTTCGTCAGCAACGAGTTCTCCGCCGGCGACAGCCAGCAGGGCGCCTCGACGCTGACGCAGCAGTACGTGAAGAACGTGCTCATCGAGGCTGCCGACTCGATCGAGGACGACACGGCTCGTGCAGCGGCGCTCGACGCAGCCCGCACGGCCGAGGGCACGGAGGGTCTGGCGCGCAAGCTGCGGGAGGCCAAGCTGGCCATCACGCTCGAGAAGCAGATGTCCAAGGACGAGATCCTGGTCAAGTACCTGAACATCGCGCAGTTCGGGTACTCGGTGTTCGGCGTCGAGGCGGCCGCGCAGCGGTACTTCAGCAAGTCGGCCGCCGAGCTGACCTACCTCGAGGCCGCCACGATCGCGGGCATCACCAAGAGCCCCGCGAGCCTGGACCCGACCCGCGACCCGGTCGCCTCGCAGGCGCGTCGTGACGTCGTGCTCCTGACGTTGCGCGACCAGGGCTACATCACCCAGGAGGAGTACACGGCAGGCCTGGCCACACCGCTGCCCGACACCCTCCACACGCAGGAGGTCCGGCTCGGCTGCCAGACGGCGAGCCAGACGGTGGCCGGCTCGGGCTACTTCTGCGACTACGTCACCAAGGTGATCAAGAACGACCCGGCGTTCGGTGAGACCGAGGACGATCGCACCGCGCTGCTGTACCGCGGCGGCCTGACGATCACCACCACGCTCGACCCGCGCCAGCAGGCGATCGCCGACGCGCAGGTCAAGGCTGTCATCCCGGTCGGTGACGCCTCGGGTGTGAAGTCGGCGATCTCGGTCGTGGAGCCGGGCACGGGCAAGATCACCGCGATGGCGCAGACCACCGACTACAACCCGTCGGAGGCCACGCCGGGCTCCAGCCAGACGGCGGTCAACTTCAACACCGACAAGGACTACGGCGGCTCGATCGGGTTCCAGCCCGGATCGACGTTCAAGCCGTTCACCCTGGTGCAGTGGCTCAAGGAGGGGCACAGCCTCAACGAGTCCGTCGACGGCCGCCCGATGTCGTACCCGTTCTCGGCGTTCAACGCCTCGAGCTGCGGGGTGAAGTTCTCCAACTCGAAGCCGTACACGTTCGGCAACTCCGGCGAGGGCAGCCGCGCGATCATGAGCGTGCTCGACGCGACGAGGAACTCGGTCAACTCCGCGTACATGGCCATGGCCACCCAGCTGGACCTGTGCGGCATCATCGGCAACGCCACGTCGATGGGCATCCACCAGGCCGGCACGGGCGAGCCGTTCGAGGTGCTGCCCGCCAACGTCATCGGCTCGAACAACGTCGCCCCGCTGGCCATGGCCGCGGCGTTCGCGACGTTCGCCTCGGGCGGCACCTACTGCAAGCCGATCGCGATCACCAGCGTCATCGACCCCGACGGTAACGCGCTGCAGGTCCCCACGGCGGACTGCACGCCGGCACTCGAGCCCCGCATCGCCAACGCCGTCAACTACGCGCTGTCCAACGTGTGGAACGGCACCGCCAAGTCCGTCGGTGCGCCGGACTTCCCGTCGGCCGGCAAGACGGGCACCACGAACAAGAACGAGTACACGTGGTTCGTCGGGTACACCCCGCGTCTCGCGTCTGCCGTGTGGGTCGGCCACTCGGACGGCCTCATCCCCGTGCAGGGCGTCACCGTCGGCGGCCAGTACGCCAAGTACGCCTACGGGTCGACGTTCGCGGCGCCGATCTGGAAGAACTTCATGGTCGAGGCCCTGGCCGACGGCGTGGAGAACCCCGCGTTCGCCGCCGCCAACGACAAGGAGATCTACGGCGAGAAGGTCTCCGTGCCCTCCGTGCTCGGCATGAGCGTCGACTCCGCCACCTCGACCCTGACGGGCGCCGGGTTCAAGGTCAGCGTCAGCGGTGAGCAGGTCGCCTCGTCGTACGCCGCCGGATCGGTCGCCGAGCAGTCCCCGTCGGGGACCGCGACGCGCGGTGCGTCGATCACGCTGAAGCTGTCCAACGGGCAGGCACCGGCACCCGAGAACCCGGGGCAGGGGTTCCCTGGTGGCGGCGGGGACAACCAGGGCCGGGGGAACAACCCCTGATGACAGCGTCCACCCTCGCCCGCACAGCCGGCGGGATCGCTGCGGCTGCCGTCGCGGGGCTGGCCTGGGCCTCACTCGTCGAGGTGCGCTGGTACGCGCTGCGCGAGGTCACCGTGCCGGTGCTGCCCGCCGGGCAGGACCCGCTGCGGATCCTGCACCTGTCGGACCTGCACCTGACGCCCGGCCAGCGCCGCAAGATCGACTGGGTGCGTGACCTGGCCTCGCTCGACCCGCACCTGGTGATCGACACCGGAGACAACTGGGCGCACCTGGAGGCCATGCCGGCGCTGCTCGAGGCGCTCGAGCCGCACCTGGCCACCCCGGGCGCGTTCGTGCTGGGCTCGAACGACTACTACGGCCCGGTGCTGAAGAACCCGGCACGGTACCTGGGCCGCGACGCCCGCCGCGGCTCGGTGCCCGACGTCGTCCACCTCCCGTGGCAGGAGCTCGTGCAGCGGTTCCGCTCGGCGGGCTGGATCGACCTGACGAACCGCCGCGACGTGCTCGAGGTCGACGGCCGGCGGATCGCCCTGGTGGGCACCGACGACGCACACCTGGACCGTGACGTGTATCCGCCGGCCGGCGGCGCGGACGACGTGCGGGTGGGCGCGCAGGCCACCGAGCACCCCGTCGACCTGCAGCTGGGCGTCACGCACGCGCCGTACCGGCGGGTGCTCGACGCGATGCACGCCGACGACGTGGACCTGGCGATCGCCGGGCACACGCACGGCGGCCAGCTGGCGGTGCCCGGCTGGGGCGCGCTGGTGACCAACTGCGACCTGGACACCCGCCGGGCCAAGGGTCTGCACGGCTGGCCGGGTCCGCGCCCGGACGCCCGCGGTGGCGCCGGCTCGACGTGGTTGCACGTCTCGGGTGGTCTGGGCACGTCGCCGTACGCACCGGTGCGCTTCGCGTGTCGGCCCGAGGCGACGCTGCTGACCCTCGTGCCGGCCTGATCTGCCGCGCAGCCGGCGCCTCACACGCCGTTGTCGCAGGTCCGCAGGTCAGCCGGTTTCGTCCCAGGGTCCTCGGTCGGGTATCCTGAGCGGGCTCCACGGGGTGTGGCGCAGTTTGGTAGCGCGCTTCGTTCGGGACGAAGAGGTCGTGGGTTCAAATCCCGCCACCCCGACAGTGTGATGTCGCAAGACATCGGCGACAGCCCGAACCCATCAGGGTTCGGGCTGTCGTGGTTTTTGGGGTTGGTAGTCC
>NZ_JBQIAR010000027.1:0-6898 GCF_052036975.1 Cellulomonas soli | reverse complement strand
CAGCACCACGAGGGCACCTTCCGTCGGGTCACCGACGATGCCCGCGGGCCCGTCGTCCGTGGCGGTCATCACCGCGTCGCTGGCCAGGGCGGCGGCGGTGACCAGCGGCACGAGTCCCGGGAGTGGCCCCCCGCCGTCGGCGGTACGCACGGTCCCGGTCGGCTCGTAGCCCTCGCCGGTCACGATCCCCGTCCGGTCGCCGACGACGACGGTGCGGGCCGTCATCTGGTTGACGGTCAGGGTGCCGGTCTTGTCGCTGCAGACCACGGTGGCTGCACCGAGGGTCTCCACCGACGCCAGGCGCTTGACGATGGCGCCCCGTCGGGCCATGCGCTGCACACCGAGCGCCAGGGTGAGCGCGAGCACGGCAGGCAGGCCCTCGGGAACGGTGGCCACGGCGAGCGCGACCGCGCTCAGTGCCAGGTCGCCGAGCGGCTCTCCACGGATCAGCGCGAGCACCGCGTACGCGGCCACCGCGACGCCACCGATGACGGCGATCCGCTTGCCGACGGCGTCCAGCTCCACCTGGAGCGGGCTCTGGGGTTCGGTGCCCTGCTGGAGCATGCCGGCGATCGCCCCGACCTGGGTGCCCATGCCCGTGGCGGTGACCACGAGCTCGGCCCGGCCGCGGGTCAGCGCGGTGTTCATGTAGGCCATGCCGGTGCGGTCCGCCAGGGGGATCTTGTCGTCGGTGGCAGCCGCAGGTTGTGTGGTCTTCGAGACCGGCTGTGACTCACCGGTGAGTGCCGACTCGTCCACCTCGACGCTCTCGGCCACCACGAGGCGGCCGTCCGCCGGGACGCGGTCGCCGGCCTCGAGCAGCACCACGTCGCCGGGCACGAGGTCCTCGGCGTCGACGACGAGGACCTGGCCGGCGCGGCGCACCCGCGCGGTCGGCGTCAGCATCGCGCGGAGGGCGTCGAGGCTTCGCTCGGCCCGGTTCTCCTGGACGAACCCGACGGTGGCGTTGATCAGCAGGACGACGAGGATCACCACGGTGTCCTTGATGTCGCCCACGAGCCCGGCGAGGACGGCTGCGCCGAGCAGGATGAGGATGAGGAGGCTGCGGAACTGGTCCAGGAACCGGCGCCACGCGGGCCGTCGGACCGCCTCGGCGAGCCGGTTCGGGCCGACGAGTCGGGCGCGACGGACGACCTCGTCGGGGTCGAGGCCTGACTGCGGTGCGACGGCCAGTGCCGTGGCGACCTGGTCGCCGGGCATGAGGTGGGCGTCGGGGACGGCTGCCAGGGAGCCGGGTGCGGGTCGGTCGAGGTGCGTGGTGCTGGAGGTCACGAGAGCTCCTGATCGGGGGTCCGAGCCATGCGACGGCGACCGTGCGGTGCCGTGCAAGGTGGTCTCTCCCGCCCTCTCGGACCGGCGCCCCGGGCCGCGAGGGCCGGGATGACGAGGCGCCGTGCGTGGGGTACTCCCCGACCTCGAGCACGAGGTTAGCGGAACTGGGATTCGTGAGTCAACGGCACCCTTTTGAGTGCGCGGTCCCTGGCTCGCGTCGCGCCAAAACCGGAAGCGTGGTTCTATCGTCAACGTCAGGAGAAGGGCCGCCTTCGACCGACACCGCCTTTCGACGGACACCGCCTTTCGACCGACACCGCCTGAGCGATCGACCCGCCTGACCAAGGAGTCAGCCATGGCCGAGCACGTCCGCACGTCCCCGCCCGCGGTTCCCGCCGCGGGCACCACCCGGCAGATCGACGCCCGCACAGCCCGCGGCCTGCGCCGCTCGAACCTGGCTGCGGCGCTCCTGCACGCGGCGAGCGCAGCGCTCGTCCTCGCGCTCGCGAACGGCTTCACGCTGCCCGTCACCGGGTCGTACCTGGTCGGCCCGCCGGGAACCGCGGGGGAGACGGTCACGATCCTGGACGTCTCCGTCGCGGGAGCCGTCGCGGCGTTCCTGATCCTCTCGGCGCTCTTCCACCTCGTGGTCAGCGCCCCGGGTCTGTTCGACCGGTACATCGCCGGGCTCGAGCATCACCGCAACGTGTTCCGGTGGGTCGAGTACTCCCTGTCCAGCTCCCTGATGATCGTCGTCATCGCGCAGCTGTGCGGGATCACGGACGTCGCGGCACTGCTGGCCATCGCCGGGGTGAACGCGTCGATGATCTTCTTCGGCTGGCTGCAGGAGGTCTATCACGAGCCCGGTGACGGCGGGTTCCTGCCGTTCGTCCTCGGGTGTGTGGCAGGGGTCGTCCCGTGGCTGGCGATCGTCGTCTACGTCCTCGCGCCCGGTGCGGACCCGGCCGTCCAGCCGCCGGGGTTCGTCTACGCGATCGTCGCTTCGCTGTTCGCCTTCTTCAACGTGTTCGCCGTCGTCCAGTGGCTGCAGTACCGACCGATCGGCCGGTTCCGCGACTACCTGGTGGGCGAGCGGGCCTACATCGTCCTGAGCTTCGTGGCGAAGTCCGCCCTCGCGTGGCAGGTGTTCGCGGGCACGCTCGCTGCGTGAGTCCGGGCTGGCGGAGATCCGTCGGCGGGGCGTCATGACCTCGGCGTGATCGCTGGTCGGCGGCGGTTGCTCCCTGCGGGTGTGCCCAGCGGTGCGAAATATGACTGTAATGAATACACGGGACGATGAGTCGTCCGGACCCTCCGGGCTCCACCCGCCGGAAGGTGTCCGCCGTGCCCGAGCCCGATCTCACGTCCGTCGCCCGGGCCTTCCCGGACCACCGGCTGACCCCGGAGGAGCGGGCGCTGCTGGGTCGGGTCGCCCGGTGGAGCGTCGACCACGCGGCTGAGCTCGTCGCCGACCTGACGCGGTGGGTGGCCGTGCCGAGCGTCGCCGTCGACGCGGGCGTGCCCGGGGCGCCGTTCGGGCCGGCCGTCGCGCAGATGCTGGCCCTGGCTGCACGCACGGCCGAGGGGTACGGGCTCACGGTGCACGAGCACGAGGGCTACGCCGTGTCCGTCACGGTCGAGCCGGGCGAGGTCGAGCCGGCCCGTGAGATCGGTCTGATCGGGCACGTCGACGTCGTGCCCGCGGGCGAGGGGTGGACCTCGCCGCCGTTCACGCTGTCGCGCGTCGGCGACGTCGCCGTCGGGCGCGGGGTGGCGGACAACAAGGGGCCCTCGCTGGTCGACCTGTACCTGCTGCGGGTGCTCCGCGACCTCGACCTGCCGCTGCGGCACCGCCTGCGCCTGGTGCTCGGCGGCAGCGAGGAGACCGGCATGGCGGACCTGCGTTGGTACGCCGCCCACGGGCCGGTGCCGCGCGTCAGCCTCGTCACCGACGGTCCGTTCGGGGTGAACCACGCGCAGAAGGGTCTGCTCGGGGTCACCGTCGCCGTGCCGTGCGGGCCTGTGCTGGCCGCGCTGGTCGGCGGGGACGCGCCGAACTCGGTGCCCGAACGGGCGACCGCGGTGCTGCCGAGGGCGGCCGCCGAGGTCGAGCCGGTCGTGCGGGCTGCGGCGGCGCACGCTGGTCTGGAGGCCGGGTGGGTGCAGGTCGACGCCGAGCCGCACGGCGGCAGCCGGGTGACGGTGCACGGGGTCGCCGGGCACGCCGCGTTCCCCGGGGGCACCCGCAACCCCGTCCCGCTGCTCGCCGCGGTGCTCGCCGGGTCCGGTCTGCTCGGACCGGCCGACCAGGCGGCCGCCATGCTCGTCGCCGAGCTGCTCGCCGACCCCGACGGCCGGTCGGCCGGGATCTCCGCCGCCGACGCGACCGGGGCCCTGACGCTCAACGGCGTGGTGCTGCCCGCGGCCGGCGACTCGGGGGAGCCGACCGTGCTGCGGCTGCGCCTCGACGTGCGCTACCCGGCGACCGGCCGCGGCGAGGAGGTGCTCGGGGGGCTCGCCGCCGCGCTCGCGCGGCACCCGGCGGTCGGTGCGTCGCTGACGGACGTCGCCGACGACCCCGGGTACCACGTGGACCCGGACTCACGGGAGGTGACCGTGCTGCAGCAGGCGTTCAACGACGTGCTCGGCACGCAGCGCCGACCGTTCGCCATGGGCGGCGGGACGCACTCGCGGGTGCTGCCGCGGGCGATCACCTTCGGTGCCGACTACTGGTGGCTGCCCGAAGGTGCGGCCGCGGTCGACGGGCCGGTGCGCCTGCCCGGGGTGCCGGTCGACAGGGGAGGGCCGCACGCGGCGGACGAGAGCGTGCCGCTCGGGCACCTGCTCGCGGCGCTGCAGGTCTACGCCGTGGCGGTCGTGCGGCTGGACGCCGCGCTCGCGGCCGCGGACGACGCCGCTGCGGAGGTGGCCCGATGAGCGTCCTCGCCGAGGGGCTGCGCACCGAGCAGGTCGGTGCCGCCGAGGCCACGTACCGGGTGCGGGTGACCGAGCACCCGGTCGTGGTCGACGGTGCGACCGTAGGGCACGTCGTGGCGACGGGTTACGAGGTGCTGGTGGACGGCGCCCCGGACGCGGCCCGCCCGGTCGTGTTCCTGTTCAACGGCGGTCCGGTGGTCGCCTCGATGTGGCTGCACCTCGGCGGGCTCGGCCCACGGCAGGTGCCGGTGCCGACGGACCTGGGCTCGGTCGCCCCGGCGCTCGTGCCGCAGCCCGACAGCCTGCTCGACGTGGCGGACCTGGTGTACCTGGACCCGATCGGCACCGGGTACGCGCGGCTTGCCGAGGGGGCCGACCCGGCGTCGGTGCGCGGGGTCGACGCGGACGCGCGCGCGGTGGCCGGGGCGGTGTCCGACTGGCTGGAGGGCGGGCGGCGGCTCGGCAGCCCGGTGCACCTGGTGGGCGAGAGCTACGGCACGGTGCGCGCGCCGCTGGTCGCGCAGGTGCTGCTGGAGCAGCCGCTGTCGATCGCCTGCGCGGGGATCGTGCTGCTGGGGCAGGCGGTGACGATCCAGGAGACGGCTGAGAGACCGCGCAACGTGGTCGGCCAGGTCGCGGCGCTGCCGTTCATGGCGGCGGCGGCCTGGTTCCACGGTCGGCGCGGGGCCGAGGCGCCCGGCGGTCCTGCGGTGGGGTTGCCGGACGTGGTCGGCGAGGCGGTGGCCTGGGCGCACGAGCAGTACCTGCCTGCGCTGCACGCGGGCACCAGGCTCTCGCCGGACGAGCGCGAGCGCGTCGTCGCGGGTCTGGCGGCACGGACCGGCATCGCGGCCGAGCAGTGGCGGCGCCGTCGGCTGCGGTTGAGCAAGGAGGAGTTCCGCACGCTGCTGCTGGCCGACCGTGGTCTGGTGCTGGGTCGGTACGACGCCCGCTACGTCTCGCCGGTGAGCGAGGGCCCGTTCGACGTGGACGCCTCGACCGACCTGGTGAGCCCGGCGTTCGTCGCGGCGGTGCTGCGTTGGTACGCCGAGCTGGGCGTGCCGGCCGACCGGCGGTTCCGGCCGGCGGACGAGGGGGCGTTCGGGGCATGGTCGTGGCTGCCGGGATCGGCGGCGCACCGGTTGGAGGCCAGCGGGACGCCGAGCCCGTTCAACGTGTTCGACTACGCGGGGGTGCTCGAGCACCTGATGGCACAGCGGCCCGACCTGCGGCTGTTCGTGGGCACGGGGTACTTCGACTCGTTGACCACGGTGGGCGCGGTGGAGCACCTGCTCGCGCAGGCCGACCTGCCGGCCGAGCGGGTGGTCCGCCGGGAGTACCCGGCCGGTCACATGATGTACACCGACCCGGCGTGCCGTGCGGCGCTGGTGGCCGACCTCAGGGTGTTCCTCGCGTGTCACGGGGACGAAACACGGACCGCCTAGGCTATTCACCATAATCATTTGAGTGATGTGCTCGTGAGGTAGGAGATGCAGGTGGAACCACGCACGCGTGAGGATCTGGACCGGATCCCCGGCTACCGGCAGGGTCGCTCGGCCGCCGACGGCGCCCCCAGTCACAAGCTCTCCTCCAACGAGAACCCCTACGACCCGCTGCCCTCCGTGCGCGACCGGATCGCCGAGGTGCTCGGGCGCATCAACCTCTACCCCGACATGGCCGGCGCCGTCCTCGTGCCCGAGCTCGCCCGCCTGCACGACGTCGACCCCGCCCGGATCGTGCTCGGCGCAGGGTCCGTCGAGGTGGTCTCCCAGCTGATCCGCGCGACCACGGGCCCGGGCGAGGAGGTGCTGTTCGCGTGGCGGTCGTTCGAGGCGTACCCGCTGCTCGTCGTCTCGGCCGGCGCCGAGCCGGTGCAGGTGCCGCTGACCGCCGACCTGGCCCACGACCTGCCCGCGATGCTCGAGGCCATCACCGAGCGCACCCGCCTGGTGATCGTCTGCAACCCGAACAACCCGACCGGCACCACGGTCGGTGCGGCCGCGCTGGAGGAGTTCCTCGACGCGGTCCCGCGCGACGTCGTCGTGCTGGTCGACGAGGCGTACCGCGAGTTCGACACCTCGACGGACCGCCCCGACGGCGTGGCGCTGGCCCGTCAGCGGGACAACGTGGTCGTCGCGCACACCTTCTCCAAGGCGTACGGCCTGGCCGGGGTGCGGGTCGGCTACGCGATCGCGCCGCCCGTGGTCGCGGACGCCATGCGCAAGGTCGCGGTGCCCTTCGGGGTCACCGGGCTCGCGCAGGCCGCCGCCGCCGCGTCGCTCGAGGCCCAGGGTGAGCTGCTCGACCGCGTGCTCACGCTGGTCGCCGAGCGCGAACGGGTCGTCGGGGCCCTGACCGCCCAGGGCTGGGACCTGCCCGAGACCCAGGCGAACTTCGTCTGGCTGCCCACCGGTGCCGGCACCGACCGGGCGGTCGAGGTGCTCGACCGGCACGGGATCCTCGCCCGGGCGTTCACCGGCGAGGGCGTACGGATCTCCATCGGCACCGACGAGGCCAACACCGCCGTGCTGGCGGCCTGCGCCGAGATCCTCACGGAGGTGGGAGCATGACCGCCCCGACGAGCCCGCTCCCGGAGCCGCCCGCCGACGAGCGCGAGGTCGTCGTCTCCGCGAACCTGGTGCTGACCACCCCCGCGGGCGACCTGCCG
>NZ_JBQIAR010000026.1:0-7104 GCF_052036975.1 Cellulomonas soli | reverse complement strand
TCGTCGAGGTGTACGACAGGTACGGCCCGCCGTCGTGGTCGAACACGACCTCCTGCACGAAGGTCGTCTCCTCGATGCCGGGGTACCCGACCACGCCGGGACCACGCCACCGACCGACCAGCCAGGCCAGCGGGTAGACCTCCGGGGCGAGCCCTTCGGGCAGCACGAATGCCATGACCAGCCTTCCCTCCGGGTGGTCGCACCACCCGGCACCGTTCGTCGGACGCGTCAGCGCCCGACGTTCATCGACCGCCGCGGTACAGGCGATAGACCACCAGGCCGGCGAACCAGCCGATCGTCAGGGTGGCCGCCACCAGCAGGCCGATGAACACTCCCTCGAGCGCACTCATGCGCTGATGGTAACGAGCCTGGGGCCTCCCCTGTTCCGGTGACGACGGCGGGGCGCCCCCTGGTGGCCGCGAGCACGTCGTGACGGGCCGTCCGGAGGCCGCGGACCGGGTGTCGGCCCGGTCCGCGACGACCGGCGGTCAGGCCGTGCGGGCGGTCCGGGCGCGCAGCCGCACGCCCAGCAGGTACAGCTCGCAGCCGAGGCACAGGCCGAATGCCGCGTTGAGGAACGCCGCGACGAGTGCCACGGCTGCGGCGACGGGCGCGGCCACCGGGGTGACGAGCACGGCCAGCAGCACCCCGACCCCGGTGACGACCAGACCGACGAGCTGGGCGAAACGCGGCGGACGAGGGTCTTCCAGCTCGCTCGGCGGCGCCAGGCGCGGGCGCACCAGACGCGCGTAGAGCTGCCCCTGCCAGGTGCCCTGGGCACCGCGGGCGACGCCGAGCGCGAAGCTCGCCGCGACGAGGGTCAGCAGCACGGTCGCCGGGGTGCCGCTGCCGAGCAGCAGGACCACGACGAGCAGCACGGCGGTGATGCCGGCCCCGACACGCGGACCGCGGGGGTCGATGCCGGCAGGACGGGTGGGCCGGGGCGTGCCCGCGGAGGGCGGGCCGGACGGGTGCTGTGGGGTGGTGTCGGACATGGGGGTCTCCTGAGGTCTGAGGGTGCGCGGCGGCGGGGCTGCGCGGGTGGCGGGCACACGCGTCCCGGCGGGTGACGCGTGCGGCGCGACCACGGGGTGGTCGCGGGGGCCGGGGACACCGCCACCCGGCCGTCGGTCGCCCGGGGGCGACGCGGTCAGCGGGCGGTGGCCCCGCCGGGACACGCGTCCGGACAGCCCTCAGCGGCACCGGCGTCGGAGGCGGCACCGGCCGCGGGAACAGCATCGGCGGCAGGAGCGGCATCGGCGGCAGGGGCAGCCGGCACGGCGGGGGCGACGGGCGCAGCAGCGGGCACCGCGTCGAGCGCCGCGAGGGCGTGCCGGCGGTCGCTCGCGCCGGACATGCGGCCCACGACGCCGCCGTGCGCGTCGAGGACGAGCGTGGTGGGCGTGCGCATCACACCGAACCGCCGCACCAGGTCGAGGTGCTCGGTGACGTCGAGGTCGACGTGCACCAGGTCGTCGTGCTCGGCCACGAGCTCGGTGAGCACCTGGTGCGTGCGGCGGCACGGGCTGCACACCTCGGACGAGAACTGCACGAACGTGGCCCGCGCACCCAGATCGGCACCGAGCTCGGCCGGGGCGATCCGCTCGTGCGTGAGCGTGGTCGCCGCGGCGTGCTCCTGCGCCTCGGCCTGCGTGACGTGCGCCGCGGCGAGCACCGTCGGGTCGACGGCCGTGAAGCGGCCGTTGCGCGCACGCCACCACAGCCCCAGCAGGGCGGCCACGGCCAGCACCGCCAGCACCACGAGCACGCGCGCCGTCACCGCTCAGCCCACCAGGACCCGGCCGGCGACGTACACGACGATCCCGGTGACGGTGACCGGCAGCGTCACCGCGGCCAGCGCCGGCGTGCGCCGCTCGAGGGCGGGCACCCGGTGGAACAGCGTGCTCAGCGAGGCCATGAGGACTCCCACGGCGAGCCCCAGCACCGCGCCGGCCACCCGGTCGACGGAGGGCAGCGCGAGGGCACCGAGGGTCCCGGCGGCGGCACCTGCCAGAGCGGTGACGATCGCGCGGGTCCACGGCGGGAGCCGCAGCACGGACGCCGCGGCGGCGACGGCGAGCGCCAGGGCACCCGTCACGACGAGCCCCTCACCGCCCGGCGTGCGTCCGGTGGCGACCCATCCGGCCACGGAGATGGCCACCAGGGTGCCGGCGACCGTGCCGGAGACCGACTCGACCAGCCCTGGCCGCCCGTCACGGCGGAGCATCTCGTTGATGAAGGCCAGCAGGATCGCCCCGGCGAAGACCACGGGCAGGAACCTCAGGAACGGCTGCTCGATCGCGCTGTGCACCGCGACCACGCCACCGATGCCGCCCAGCGCGACGACCGCCGACGACCCGGGCGGGTACGGCAGGTCCAGCAGCGCGGGCCAGCCCAGGGCGAATACCAGCGCCAGCACACCGGCGAGCACCGCGACAGGGAGGTCGCCGAAGTACCCCGCGACAGCGACGAGCGCGGCGAGGACGGCCGTGACGACCGAGCGTGTGGCGACATGCACGGGCGACATCCTCGCAGACGGCCCACGACCACCCGGGACACGTCCACCCGTTCGCCGCCGGACGGTCGGCACGGGCGAGCGTCCGGGAGCGGTACCGTGTCCCCACTCGCACGCCAGGAGGTCATCGGTGGCAGATCTGCTGCTCCTCACTCCGGCGTCCGGGGGCTCTGCGCAGGTGCTCCCGGCACTCGGTCTGCTCTCCCACCGGGTCCGGGTCCTTCCTGTCGAACCGTCGGCACTCGTCGATGCCCCGGACGCGGACATCGTCGTGCTCGACGCGCGCCGCGATCTGGTGAACGCGCGCACCACGTGCCGCCTGCTGCGGGCGACCGGGCTGATGGTTCCGCTGGTGCTCGTGCTCACCGAGGGTGGCCTCACGGTCGTCACCGCCGAGTGGGGCGCGGACGACATCATCCTGGAGACCGCCAACCCGGCCGAGGTCGAGACCCGGTTCCGGCTGGTCATGGAGCGGTCGGCGGCCGCGGGCTACGACGACGCCCCGCAGGAGATCAGCTCGGGCGAGCTCACCATCGACGCCGGGGGCTACACGGCCCGGCTGCGCGGGCGCCCCCTCGACCTGACCTACAAGGAGTTCGAGCTCCTCAAGTACCTGGTGCAGCACCCGGGCCGCGTGTTCACGCGGGCCCAGCTGCTGCAGGAGGTCTGGGGCTACGACTACTACGGGGGCACCCGCACGGTCGACGTGCACGTGCGGCGGCTGCGCGCCAAGCTCGGCCCCGAGCACGAGCAGCTCATCGGCACCGTGCGTAACGTGGGTTACCGGTTCGACCCCCCGAAGGAGCGCCGGGTCGCGATCGAGGACCAGAGCGAGCTCACGGCCGACGCCTGAGCCCGACCGGGTCCGCGTGGCCCGCGCTGCGCCCTGACCGGGCCTGTACGGTGGCTCTCGGTGTGCCGGGAAGCCTGGTCGGCGTCCGCTGACCCCTGCCCGGAGGCCGATCATGACCGCGTCCCCACCGCCCCCTCCCGCCCCGTCGGCGCCGTCGTCGGACCGTCGGCCGGTGCGCCGCCTGTTCGCCGCGCTCAGCCCTGGTGCCGAGCGGAACCTGCTCGACACGCTGCGCGGTGAGCGCGCCGGCGGTGTCCTGCTGCTGCTCGGCACCGTGGTGGCGCTGGTGTGGGCGAACACGGCAGGCGAGTCCTACACCCAGGTCCGCGACACCGTCGTGGGGCCCGCGGCACTGCACCTGGACCTGACGGTCGGCCAGTGGGCCACCGACGGGCTGCTGGCGATCTTCTTCTTCGTGGTCGGCCTGGAGCTCAAGCGCGAGATCGTCGTGGGCGAGCTGCGCGACGTGCGCACGGCCGTGGTGCCGATCGTCGCCGCGCTGGGCGGCATGCTCGTGCCGGCCGGCCTGTACCTGGCGGTGAACCTGTCGGCACCCGACGGGGCACCGCAGGGGTGGGCGGTGCCGACGGCCACCGACATCGCGTTCGCCGTGGCGGTGCTCGCGCTGGTCGGCCGGAACCTGCCGTCGGCGCTGCGTGCGTTCCTGCTGACGCTCGCGGTCGTGGACGACCTGCTGGCGATCATCGTCATCGCCGCCTTCTACAGCGATCAGGTCGCGTTCGGGTGGCTCGCGGCGTCCTTCGCCGCCGTGGCCGTGCTGTGGTTCGTGCTGCGCCGCGGGTGGACGTCGCCGCTGCTGCTCGTGCCGCTCGCCCTGGCGGCGTGGGCGTTCATGCACACCTCGGGCGTGCACGCGACCATCGCGGGGGTGCTGGTGGGCTTCGTGGTGCCGGCCTCACCGGCCGCGACCCAGCGCGCGCTGCGACTGCCCGACCTGCCCGAGGAGTCGCTCGCCGAACGGTTCGAGCACCGGTGGCGGCCCGTCTCGGCAGGGTTCGCCGTCCCGGTGTTCGCCCTGTTCGCCGCGGGCGTGCCGCTGTCGGCCGGGTCGTTCGGCGAGGCCTTCGCCGACCCGGCGGCCCTCGGCGTGGCGCTGGGGCTCGTGCTCGGCAAGCCGTTGGGCATCCTGGCGGCCACCTGGCTGGTGGCCACGTTCACGCACGCCGCGCTCGCACCCGGGCTGAGCTGGGGGGACGTGCTCGGCATCGGTGTGCTGGGTGGCATCGGGTTCACCGTCTCGCTGCTGGTCGGCGAGCTGGCGTTCGGCGACGGTTCGACCCACGAGCACGTCGTCGTGGCGATCCTCGCCTCGTCCGCCGCGGCGGCCCTGCTGGGCGCGACCGCCCTGGCGGCGCGCGGTCGGCGGCACGCCCGAAGGGTCGACTCGGGTGACGTGGCCGCCGCGGACGGCTAGGTTCACTCTCGATGACGACGGTCGACTCCTCGACGCTCCTGCTCGACGGGCCCTGGCAGCACCGGTTCGTCCCCGCCAACGGCGCCCGCTTCCACGTGGCCGTGGCCGGGCCCGACGACCGTGACACGCCGCTCGTCGTGCTGCTGCATGGCGTCCCGCAGCTCTGGTGGGCCTGGCGTCGGCAGATCCCCGAGCTCGCCGCCGCGGGCTACCGCGTGGCCGCGATGGACGTGCGCGGCACCGGCTCGTCGGACAAGCCGCCGCAGGGCTACGACTGCCCGACGCTGGCGGCCGACGTCGCCGGGGTGATCCGGTCGCTGGGTTCCGAGCGGGCGGTGGTGATCGGCTCGGGGACGGGCGGCGACATCGCCTGGACCATGACGGGCACCCACCCGCAGGTGCTGCACGGCATCGGGGTGCTGGGCGCTCCCCACCCGATCGACCAGCGTGCCGCCGGTGCTCGCGCGCTGCGGCTGCGGGCGCTGCCGCGGCTGGCGTTCGCGCAGCTGCCGTCGTTCCCGGAGCGGGCCATGACGGAGGGCATGCTCGTCACCCGCATGCTCACCGAGTGGGGTGGTGCACCCGGGTGGCTCGACGCGGCGACGGCCGAGACGTACCGGCGTGCGGCGCGGGTGCCGTTCGCCGCCCACAGCCAGCTCGAGCAGCTGCGCTGGTTGGCGCGTTCCTCGGTCCGCCCCGACGGTCGCCGGTACCTGGCGGCCCTGCGTTCCGCTCCCCCGCTGCCGGTGCTGCAGGTGCACGGCGGTCGCGACGGGTTGCGTCCGGCACGCACGGCACCCCTGTCGGCACAGACCCGTGCGCTGGTGGGTCAGCGGTACCGGTTCGAGCTGGCGCCGCAGGCCGGTCACTTCCTCCCGGACGAGGTGCCCGAGCACGTGACGCGGCTGCTGCTCGACTGGTTGGCCGGACTGGGGCTGCTGCCGGCGACCGTCAGTCCTTGACCATCGCGGCCGCGAGCACCGGGTCGAGCTCACCCGTCCCGGCGGACGGGCACTCCCGCTGGACGGGGCACGCACCGCAGGCCGGCCGGCGGGCGAAGCAGGTGCGCCGCCCGTGGAAGATCAGGCGGTGCGAGAGCACGGTGAGGTCGCGCCGCTCGACGAGCGCACCGACCTCCTGCTCGACGACGACCGGGTCGTCGGAGTCCGTCCAGCCCAACCGCCGCGACAGCCGCAGCACGTGGGTGTCGACCGTGAGCCCGGGGATGCCGAACGCGTCACCGAGCACCACGTGGGCGGTCTTGCGTCCTACCCCGGGCAGCGTCACCAGGTCCTCGAGCCGTGCGGGCACCTGGCCGTCGAACCGGTCGACGAGGGCCTGGCCGATGCCGATCACGGAGCGGGCCTTGGCACGGAAGAACCCGGTCGGATGCAGGATGTCCTCGAGCTCACGCACGTCGGCCGCGGCGCAGGCCGCCGCATCCGGGTAGCGGTCGAAGAGCTCCGGGGTGACGAGGTTGACCCGGACGTCGGTGGTCTGCGCGGACAGCACCGTGGCGACGAGCAGCTCGAAGGGGTTGCGGAAGTCCAGCTCGCACCGGGCGTCGGGGTATCGCTCACCCAACGCCCGGAGCACGCGTCGTGCGCGACGCACGCGCGCCAACGGCGTCTCGTCCGCGAACCTGCGGCGTGCACCGGGCCCTGCGAGCTCATCCACACCGGCAGCGTACGTTCCCGCTGCTCCGACGGGGTGAACGCCGGGGCCTGGGACCGCGCGAATGCGGTGCAGGACCTCAAGCCGCACGGTCCGCGGGTCGACGCACCCAGCAGGGGACGAAGGGGAAGACATGACGCTCATGGACAGCCAGCAGGTCGTGGACCTGCGGCTCGACCGGCGTGCGCTGCGCGCCGAGCGTGCGCGGGTGGCCTGGTGGCGACGGCTGGTCCGGGCGCGCCTGGATCTCGCGGTCGCCCGGGTCTCGAGCCCTCCGCCGCTGGGTGAGGACGTCGCGTTCCAGCTGCCGATCGAGGTCGGCGTGCACGTGCCGCGCGGGAGCGAGCTGCGGTCGGTGCTCGACGGGCCGGACCCGGCGGCCGAGCTGGCGCGGGTCGACGAGCTGCGTGACCTGGACTCCCGGCTGGCGCTCTACGAGGCGGGAGTCGAGGAGGCGTTGCAGACCACCACGAACCGCCTGGCCTCCCACCTGGCATCCCACCCGGGATCGACCCTGGCAGCGATCACGGAGCTCCCGGGCCGCGGATGACCACCGCGATGGGGCAGACTGTCCGGTGAACGGTCGCTGATCTGCGGCCATGCCTCCGGTGCACCTCCGCCCCGGGG
>NZ_JBQIAR010000025.1:0-13105 GCF_052036975.1 Cellulomonas soli | reverse complement strand
TTGATGCCGGTGGGGGTGCCGGTGAGGGTGTCGACGAACCCGGTGGGGTCCTGGTTGCGGACCGTGACGGTGCGGCACCCCAGGGAGCGGTCGACGCCCGGCGCCGGCTTCTTGGCCGTGACGCACACCTGGTGGTCGCCCAGCCCTGCGGGCACGTGGGTCGAGAAGCCGTGGTTGGGGCCAGATCCGAAGATCTGGTCGATGTCGGGCCGGGACGTGTTGGCGCTGACGGTCGTGGGGGAACCGTCGACCGTCACCACGACCGGGACGGACGTCGAGAACGAGTCCGGGTCGAACGCCCAACCGGTCAGGGTGATGCCGGTGACGTCGGTGGTGACGCTGTCGAGAATCGCCGCGACCGGGTGGGGCACGACGACGCTGCGGCAACCGAGGACCGTCGGTGAGGCCGCACCGACGTCGTCGAGTGCGGTGATGCACACGCTCTGCGCGCCGGGCGGCGCCGTGATGGCCACCGAGTAACCGTGCAGGGCGCCTCGGCCGTAGGCCGCGTCCACGTCGGGCCGCGAGCCGCTCGCCGTGGCACGGACGCTGGTGCCTGCCACGCTCGCCTCGACGGCGATCGACGCGTTCGTGTCGGGATCGATGGCCCATCCGGTGACAGTGACGGTCTGCCCCAGGACGTCGACGGAGTCGACGAAACCGAAGGGTGAGCCGCCCGTGGGCGACCCGAACCAGTCGGAGAAGTAGTTCCAGAAGTTCCGGTTGCCGTACGACGAGCACGCGTCGCCGACGCCGTACCCCGCGGCGAGCGCGGCCGGGTTGGGCTGGTATGGCGTGTAGTTGTAGAGGCCGGCCGTCGCCTGGTTACGGATGGTGACGGCGGACGAGCCGCACGCCAGGTTCGGGTGGTACCGCACGGCGACGGTGCCGACGCGGTGGGCGTACTTGGTCGGGTTCTGCGCGTAGTTCTGGAACTGCGACGCCGCCGAGTACACCTGGTTGAAGAAGCCGTAGTACAGCGAGTCGCACGCTGCCGTGTCAGGGCAGCCGTAGCCCATCGCCTTCTGGTAGGTCGAGGCCGGCTTGCCCGTCGACGCCGTGACGAGTCCTTGCTCCTTCTGGAGCGTGACGATCAGCACCCGCGGGTTGATCCCGCAGGCGCTGGCGACCTTGCTGATGATGGTCGCGGCCGATTCGCCTGCCCCGCCGTTGTACTGCGCGCACCGGGTGGTGGCGGCACGGGTCGCGGTGTTCTCGGAGTAGTTCTTGAGGCAGGTGTTCCCCGCGGCGGGAACGCACGCGGCACCCTTGACGTCGAGGAACGACTGGATCTGCGCGGCGTTCATGGCGCCGGCGTTGAAGAAGACGGCGTCGCTGATGATGTAGCCCGGGTCGAACCGTGACAGGTCGGCCGCGTCGGAGCGGTCCGCGGAGACGACCACCAGCGCGGCGCCGAGGCCGACAAGCGTCAGGAGTCCGGCGGCGAGCCTGAGCAGCGTCCCGGTGACCCCGGAGGCGGTCGGCCTCATCGGGTCACCTCGACGGGGGCGGTCTCGGAGGTGCCGGTCGCGGTCGGCGAGTCGTACGTGACGGTGGCGAGCCACGTCCCGGAGGTCAGCTCGTCCCCAGCGACGCCGAGGTCGCCGCAGCTCGTCGTGGAGACGTCGGGGGCCACGCTCGAGGTCGCCGTCACCGTCCGGCCGTCCTGCGAGAGGATGAGCGTGCAGGTTCCGTCCGACTCCACGACATTGGCGTACGCCCCGACCGAGACCCGCGCCGTGCCGGGGTCCCAGGCGGCGAAGGACAGGACGACCTCGGCGGCGGCACGACCGTCGACGGTTGCCGTCGGGGTCGAGACCGGGGCGGGGCCGTCGGTGTCAGCGGTCGCCCCGCCGGTCGAGGCGACAGGTGTCTGCGCGGCGGGGGTCGCGCGCGGAGTCTCGTCCGGCCGGCCGGCGTCAGCTGCGGGTGCGGTCTCGCTGCACGCGCCGAGGAGGCCGGCGGCGGCGAGCGCGAGGGCGACCCACGCGGGGGCTGTGCGGGGCTTCATGATGACCTCGGGCGCGGCGTGACGGGGAGGACTGGCGTGGACGACGGTACCTGCCAAGGACGCTGGGCGGGGTGGCCGCCCAGCGTGTCGGCGGCGCCGGCGGGCGGTTGGGGCGGCTATGTCGGAAGTGTCAGCCGCGCGGGGACAGCACGTCGGTGATGCGCTCGGTCGTCACGAGCCGGTCCAGGCGAGCAGGATCGGCTGCGAGCTCGTCGGCGACGGGTGGCGAGAGCAGGACAACGGACCCGTCCGCCGCCAGGATCGAGGCGACCCGGACCACGAGCGTGTCGAGAGGGGTGTCCTCGTGGTCGGCGAACAGGAGCGCACGCGCCGGGCGGGGGGCACCGAGCGGTCCGGCGAGGAGCTCCGCGTACGTCGACTGGCCCCGAGGTCCCGTCAGGGCGAGCGCGTCGAGCTGGAGAGGGGCGACCGGACCGATGGTGTCGCCGTACGTCATGACCGCCGAGGCGGCGTCGACCGCCCCGCCGGGAAGCTCGCCCTCGTACCGCCGCGCGAGCGCAGGCAGCGAGACGACGACGAGCTCGTCGGCGTGCGGGTGTGCGTGCGGGGCGCAGGTGACGACGATGTCCGGGTCGCCACCGGGCAGGGGGGCGAGCACCACGCAGGCCCCCACACGCCACACCGCGAACGCCCACACGACGGTCCGCCAGTGCCCCGGCAGGTCGAGCAGCACACGGGTGCCGGGCCCGGCGTCGAACTCCTCGACGAGCAGGTTCGCGGTCTTGTTGACCCAGTTCTCCAGCACCGCACCGGACAGCTCGATGCGCTCGCCGTCTGGTCCGTACCAGGTGATCCGCGGGCGTCCGGGCTCACGGGTCAAGTTCGTCAGGAGGCTGCCGATGGTGGGGGTGGGCACGGTCACAGCGTAGGTGCGACACGCCCGGGCGGAACGTCTTCACGAGACTCGCCCGACAAATCCGGGCATTTAGCACACCCCCGCTTGACGGCTCGGAACGACACGCGTGTAATTCCTTAGAACGGATTCATGCAAGTGCGAGCACCACGACGCGACCCGGTCGCTGCCGAGCCTTGACCGAGCTGAACCAGCACTGACGAGCACTGACCCGCACGGAGGCACGCATGTGGAACCTGCTCGATGACGACGAGGGCATCCCCTCCGACGTCCTGACGGCCGCACCGGCGCAGCCGTCGAACGTCCTGGCGCTCTTCGGCACGCCCGAGGACGACGGGCCCATGGGGTGGCAGGAGCGCTCGCTGTGCGCGCAGACCGACCCCGAGGCGTTCTTCCCGGAGAAGGGCGGCTCGACCCGCGAGGCGAAGAAGGTCTGCACGTCGTGCGACGTGCGCGCCGAGTGCCTCGAGTACGCCCTGGCCAACGACGAGCGCTTCGGCATCTGGGGCGGTCTGTCGGAGCGGGAGCGCCGCAAGCTCAAGCGACGTGTCGTCTGAGAGGCGTGACCGCCACCCGGTTGTGCTTCACCGTCCGCTGCACGGCATGATGGCAGGCGGATGACCGACGCGACGTATCCCGCTCCTGCTTCGTGGGCGGCAGGCCCCCCGACGACGAGCTCGTCGCTCCCGGTGGTGACCCCGGTGACGGCTGTGGTCGTCACGCGTGGCGTCACCCACTACCTGCCGACGACGCTCGGGGCGGTGGCCGCACAGACGCGGCACCCGCTGCGCGTGGTCCTCGTGGACGTCGCACCGACCTCCGGCGCCGACCTCGACCGGTTGCTCGCGAGCACCTTCACCGCGGACCCGGGTGGGCAGGGTCCCGCGCTGCGGATCGTGCACGCCCCGGGTGCTCGCACGTTCGGCGAGGCGGTGCGGGCAGCGCTGGCGGACGCGCCCGCTGGCGAGGTGCCGACCGGGTGGCTGTGGCTCCTGCACGACGACAGCGCGCCGGCGCCGACCGCCCTGGCCGAGCTGGTCCGGGCCGTCGGTCAGGCGCCTTCGGTGGGTGTCGCCGGCGTCAAGCAGCGCACGTGGACGTCGCCCGAGCGCCTGCTCGAGGT
Organism: Cellulomonas soli; assembly: GCF_052036975.1. Lineage (GTDB taxonomy): Bacteria > Actinomycetota > Actinomycetes > Actinomycetales > Cellulomonadaceae > Cellulomonas > Cellulomonas soli_A. The sequence continues at coordinate 9,097 of NZ_JBQIAR010000025.1, read as the reverse complement.
CGGCCTGCGCACTTCGCGCTCGGGCCGGCGCATGACCGATGTCGAACCCGGTGAGCTCGACCAGGGGCAGCACGACGGACGCGAGGACGTGCTGGGCGTCGGGCTCGCCGGTGCTCTCGTGCGCCGTGACGTGTGGGATGCGCTGGGCGGCACCGACCCCGCGCTGGGCCCGTTCGGCGACGGGCTGGACCTGTCCCGGCGCGCCCGGCTCGCCGGGCACCGTGTCGTGGTGGTGCCCGCCGCGGTGGTCCGGCACGCCCAGGCCGGCTACCTGGGGCTGCGCGCGCGGGCGGACCAGGGCGTGCCGGTCGCCGCCGGACCCACCGGTGGGCCCGGGCCGGACCTCCTGGTGCTCGAGGCGGACCTCGACGGGGACGGCGAGGCCGACGCCGCCGACCCTCGCCGCTCGTTCGCCGCGCGCCGCCGTGCCCTGCTGCACCAGCGGTTGGTGACGGCGCCGCTCGCGCTGGTCCCCGTGGTGGCTGTGCTCGCGCTGGCCGCTGCGGTGGTGCGGGCACTGCTGCAGGTCGCCGCGAAGGACGGCCTGCTGGCGCTCGCCGAGCTGCAGGCCCCGCTGGCCGTGCTGGCCCGCCCGAGCGCGCTGCTGCGCGCCCGCGCCCGTGCCCGGCGCACGCGTGCCCTGCCCCGGCGGGCGCTGCGTCCGCTGCAGGCCTCGTGGCGTGACGTGTGGACGCAGTGGCGCGACCGGCGTCTGGCTCGGCTCGAGGCGCGGCGGGTGGTCCGGGCACCGAGCGAGCTGGAGCTGCGTGAGCTGGCGGCCCTGACGACCAGGCGGCGAACGACGCTGGCGACATTGCTCGTCGTGCTGGGCGTGGCCGGTGTCGTGGGCCTGGGTCGGCTCATCGGTCCGGTGCTGGGCGGGGCCGAACTCGTGGGACCGGCGCTGCTGCCTGCCGGTTCCACGCTCGACGAGGTCTGGCAGGCGGCCACCTCGGGGTGGGTCGCCGGTGGGCTGGGTGCCGCCGGCCCCGCCGACGCCCTGCTGACGGCCTTGCTCCCGGCCGTGCTCGTGGCCGGTGGGTCCTTGTCCCGCGTCGTCGCCGTGCTGGTCCTCGGTGCGGTGCTGATCGCGGGTGCGGGTGCCTGGGCGGCCTGCGGTGCCGCGACACGGTCCACGGCGATCCGGTTCTGGGCGGCGCTGGTGTGGGCGGGCGCCCCGGTGCTGCTGCTCGGCGTGGGTGACGGTCGGCTCGGTCTGCTGCTCGCGCACGCCGCGCTGCCGTGGCTCGCCCTCGGTGTGGCCCGCGCACTGGGCGTGCAGCGGGTCGACCAGGTGCTCTCCGGGTTGGAGACCGTCCGGCGCGAGCCCGAACCCGACGAGGCCGAGGTGGCCACGCCCGTGCGGGGGACGCCGGTGGTCGTCGTAGCGCACGACGCACCAACCACCGACCCGGCCGCATCGCCGGACGCGACGTCGACCCAGACCCCTGCCCCGGTGAGCGCGCCGGTGCTGGTGGGCGCACCAGATCCGACCGGTTCGGTGGGAGCCGCCGCAGCGGCGGGGCTTGCTGCCGCGCTCGTGGTCGCAGGTGCGCCGTCGCTGCTGCTGCCCGTGCTCGTCGCGCTCGTCGTCGTCGCGCTGTGTGCGCGCCGAGGCCGCGCCCGGCTGCTGCTGGTCGCGCTGCCGCCCCTCGTGCTGCTGGGTCCCCTGCTCGCCGAGGTCGCCCGCCGCGGGCCGCAGGGCCTGCGGCTGCTGCTCGCGGACCCCGGGCCTGCGGCGGCCACGGCGATGACCTCGGCGGCGCCGGGCGGGACGACCTCGGTCGAGTCTGCGCTCGACGGCGCCGTGGGACGTCTGCTCGGGCTGCCCGGCGACCCCGTCACGCTCGTCCCGGACGGGCTGCCGACCCCTCTGGCCACGTGGTGGCCGATGGCGCTCGGTGCCGTCGTGGTGCTGCTGGCCCTGCTGGCTCTGCTGCGCGGCGCGCCCGTGGCGCGGGCGGTACGCGCCGCCTGGGTCGTCGTCGCACTCGGGCTCGCCACGGCCACGGTCGCCGTGGCCGTCCCCGTCGCGCTCGACGCCGGCGCGGTGGTGCGCGGATCGGCCGGGCCGGGTGTCTCGCTGGCGTGGCTGGGTCTGGTCACGGCCGCCGTGCTGGGCGCGGACCGCCTCCAGGCGAGGATCGCCCGGGCGTCGTTCGGCTGGCGGCAGCCGGTGGTGGCGCTGCTCGCGGCGGTCGCCATGGTCGTCCCGGTGGTGCAGCTGGGCGGGTGGGCGTGGGCGTCGCGCGGCGGCCAGGGCGGGCTGGGCACCGTCGACCGGCCGCTCGTGCAGGCAGTCGCACAGCAGTCCCAGGGGGCACCCGACACGGCGCGGGTGCTCGCGGTGCAGGTGCAGGACGACGGCACCGTCGAGTGGCAGCTGCTGCGCGGTGACGGGCCGCTGCTGGTCGACTCGGCCGCAGCCGTCCAGGCGCGTCAGCTGACCGGAGACCTTCGCTCGCCGAGCGTGAGCGGTGTCGACCAGGCGACGGCGGAGGTCGACTCGTTGGTCGCCCGGCTCGCCACGGGGGCCGGGGGTGGGGACGTCTCCGGGGAGCTCGGGGAGCTCGCCGTGGCGGACGTCCTGGTGCCTCCCGTCGACGAGACCGACCCGACCGGCGCCGCGGCGGCGAGCGGCGTCACCGAGCAGGCTCGTGCCGAGCTCGTCGGGCGGCTCGATGCGACGGCGGGTCTGCAGCGGGTGACCGACAACGAGGCGGGCACGCTGTGGCGGGTGGCAGCGTCCGCCGACGCGCAGCAGGCCGTCGTGTCCTGGGCGCAGATGCTGCCCGGCGGGGCGTCGGGCGCCGGCGCGGGGGAGGCCGTGGTGGCCGTCGCCGCCGATGGGCGCACCGTCGACACGCGCGTCCCCGCCGGCGAGGAGGGGCGTGTTCTGGTGCTCGCCGAGCGTGCCGACGCCCACTGGCGTGCCTGGTTGGACGGCAGTCCGGTGCGCACGGTCGAGGGCGACTGGCGCCAGACGTTCGCGCTGGGTGCTGACGGCGGTCGTCTGGAGGTGCGGTACGTGGCACCGGAACGCACGCCGTGGCTCGTGCTGCAGGCCGTGGTGCTGGGCCTGACGGTGCTGCTCGCGCTGCCGGTGCGCCGCAGGGGAGGTCGACGATGACCGCGGTGTGGCTGGGCAGGACGGTGCGGGCCGTCTCGGGGACCGTGGTGGTCACCGGTGTGGCGGCTGTCGTGCTCGTGGGGATGCGTGCCGACCTCGACGCCGCGGTGGTGCCGGCCGGGGCGGGCGGACGGTCGGTGGCGGTCGCGCCGTCGCCGACGACCCTGGTGTGCCCGGGGCCGGTGATCCTGCCCGAGACCACCGGCACCGGCGACGCGGCGTTCGAGTCGGTCCCGGTCGACCCGATCACGAGCGTGACGGGTGTGAGTGCGGCGGTGGGAGGCGACGGCGCGGCGCAGGGTGCCGTCACGGTCACCGGGCTCGACGGCACCGCGACGGACGTCGACCTTCCGGCGTCGGGCGGCGGTGCGTTCACCGTGGAGGGCCCCGCCGAGGCGACAGTCGTGCGGGCCGAACCGGGGGAGATGTCCGCCCGGGTCGCCGCGGCGACCTCCACGCTCGTCACCGCCGGCGACCTGCGCGGGCTGACGTCGGCCTCGTGCCAGGAGCCGGCCATGGAGTCCTGGCTCGTCGGCGGGTCCACGGGTCTGTCGAGCACGGCCCAGCTGGTGCTGGTCAACGCGGGCACCACACCGGCGGAGGTGCTGCTGCAGGTCTGGGGGCCCGCCGGTGCGGTGGACCTGACCGGTGAGCGCTACCTCGTGGCGCCCGGAGCACAGCATGTCGTGGTGCTCGGCGGGGTCGCCGACGCGCAGCGTGCCCTCGTCGCGCGGGTGCAGGCCACAGGGGGGCAGGTCACCGCGTACGTCCAGGACGCGGCCCTCGACGGGTTCACACCCGCAGGGACCGACCTCGTGGTGCCCGGTGCGGCACCCGCCGACCGGCAGGTCGTCCCCGGCGTTCTGGTGGCCGACTCCCAGATCGGCGATGCGGGTGCGCCGGTCCTCCGCCTGCTGGCTCCTGGCGAGCACGCCACGACCGCGCGGGTGACCCTGCTCGGCGCGGACGGGACGACCACCCTGCCCGGCGTCGAGGACGTCGCGCTCGCTCCGGGCGAGGTGACCGACGTCCCGCTGGGCGGGCTGCCGGCCGGTGCCTGGACCGTCGTGGTCGACGCGGACGAGCCGGTGGTCGCCGCCGCCCAGGTCGCGCGGACCGGCGTGGCCGGCGAGCTCGACGACGTGCCGCGGGTCGACCGTGCGTGGGCCGCGTCGACCCGCAGCAGCGACGACGCGCTCGCCGCACACCCGGCGGGGGTCACGGCCACACTGAGCGTCGGAGCCGTCCCTGACGACCTCGAGGCGGAGACCCCGACGAACGCCACCGTGCGCCTGCTGGGTCAGGGCGGGGAGGTCCTCGTCGAGCGCGCCGTGCGCATGGACGCCGGGACGACCCTCGCCCTGCCCGTGGCCGAGCTGCTCGGCAGCGCGTCCGGCCAGGTGAGCGGCGTCGAGGTCGTCGGCGGTGACGACGGCGTCGCACTGGTGTGGTCGCTCGTGCTGGAGGTGGCCAACCCGGACGGTTTGCTGGTCTCCGTGGTCGCCCCGGTGCCGGCCCGGACGGCGACAGCGGACCTCACGGTCCGTGAGGGGACACGCCTGACCCTGCCGTGAGTGCGGCCAGGTCGCCGCGGCTCAGCGGTGCGCCGCGCGAAGCTCCGACCGCTCGCGCAGGCCGAGGCCCACGGTGACGGCTGCCCGCACCGGCCACTGGTACCAGCGCGCGTACCGGCGGGTCAGGTACCGGCGGGCGCTGGCGTGGTGCGCGCGGATCATCGGTGCGGGCTTGGCCCGCCAGGACGTCCCGCCCACGTGCACCACCTGCGCGGTCGGGACGTACAGGTTCGTCCAGCCGGCACGCCCGAGCCGGTCGCCGAGGTCGACGTCCTCGAAGAACATGAAGTAGCTCTCGTCGAACCCGTTGACCTGGGCGAACGCCTCGCGGCGCAGCAGCAGGCAGGCCCCCGACAGCCACCCGGCAGCGCGCGCACCGCCGATGCTCTCCTGCCGGGCCTGGTAGGCGCGGGTCCACGGGTTGCCCGGCCAGATGCGCGTGAACAGCGCGTGCCCGACACCTTGGCGCAGCGACGGCAGCTCACGGGCGGAGGGGTAGACGGTGCCGTCCTGGTTGAGCAGCGCCGGGCCCAACGACCCTGCCCGGGGGTGCTCCTCACCGGCGGTCAGCAGCGCGTCCAGCGAACCGGGCTGCCAGACCAGGTCGGAGTTCGCGACCACCAGCCAGGGCGTCTGGGCGCCGGCCGCGCCCAGGTTGCCGCCGCCGCCGTACCCGAGGTTGGTGGGCGAGACGACCAGCTGCGCACCGACGCGCTCGGCGACGGCCTCGGCCACCGTGTGGTCGTCGCCGTTGTCGACGATCACCAGCTCGACGGGGGCCGTGCTCGCCCGTCGGAGGCTGGTCGCGAACTCCTCGAGCTCCTCGCCGGGGTGGTAGACGACGCACACGACACGGACCGAGGCGGGGGAGGGGCTGCTCATCGTGGCGACAGGTTATCGGCCCTCGTGACCCTCCGAGTAGTCCGGGTCGATGTCCTCCGGTGAACGGCCGAGCATGTGCGCGACCTGCTCGACGACCACGTCGCGCACCAGCTCGGCCAGGTCGGCGGGGTCGCCCGCGCGCGACTCGACCGGCCGCCGGTAGAGCACGATCCGGGCCGGAAGCCCGGCGTCGGCGGGGAAGTAGCGACCCAACGGAACCCCGCCGTGCTCCCACGGAGCGGGGTCGGAGGGCGGCACGTCCTCCACCGCGAACTCCGTGCCGTCCAGCTGCCGTGACCAGCGCCGCTCGAGCGCCTCGACCGCGTCGAGCACCAGGTCGTCGAACCGTTCGGCGCGCGTGCGGTAGGCGGGGAGCGTGGAGGGCAGCAGCGGGCCTCGGGGGCCGCGACCACGACGGTCGCGACGGCGCACGGGCTGCGGGGCCGCCGGGGCTGCCCCCGACAGCGCCTGGCGACGGACGGGCCGGCGGTGCTGCGGCGCTCCGGCTGTGCTCACCTCAGCACTGTAGACCGGCGGCGGAGCGCGGCGAGGTGGTGCGCGCGGGGGTGGGGCGGCGTGGGAACGACCCCGAGCACCCGCGAGAGGGTACGGTCACCGGTGTGAGATCTGTCCGGCAGTGCTCGCGCACCGCGTGCGGCCGTGCGGCCGTCGCCACGCTGACGTACGTGTACGCCGACTCGACGGCCGTCCTGGGACCGCTGGCGCACAACGCCGAGCCGCACTCCTACGACCTGTGCCCGGTCCATGCCGAGCGGCTGACCGCCCCCCGCGGGTGGGAGGTCGTCCGGCTGACTCCCGAGTTCACGCCGACCGAGCCGAGCCGCGACGACCTGCTCGCCCTGGCCGACGCGGTGCGGGAGGCCGGGCGCTCCTCGGCGCCGGCACCTGCCGCGGCGGTGCCGGACGAGGTGGCCGAGGCATTGGCGCAGGCGCCCCGCCGGGCGCACCTGCGGGTCCTGCGCGGCGACGGCTGACATGGTCGCAGGGGGCGAAGGCGGGCAGGGTCCCGGCCAGGGAAACGGGCAGGGGACCGGCCGCCCGGGGCGAGGGACCGGTCGCACCGGCCGTGGCCGCGCGCCGCGGGACCTGCCTGCACTCGGTTCGATGAGCCGGACCCAGCCGTCGGCGGACGAGACCGGTCACCTGTGCGTGCAGTGCGGTGCGCCCACCAGCACCCGCATCCGGTTGGCGCTGCCGGACGGCCGCCCGGCGTTGTTCGTCTCGTGCGAGCAGTGCGAGCGGACCAGCTGGTACGAGATCGGTGGTGACGGCGCACCCCTGACCCGCACCGAGATCCTCGGGTCCACCCAACCCTGACCTACGATTCCCGCGTGACCCCAGACGTGCCGCGGGCGGACCCGCGCGCCCCCGCCCCGGACGACGGCGCCTCTCGAGGTGTTCCTGGAGCCGTTCCTGAGCAGCCCGACCCGGCCTCGGTGCGGGCGAGCGCACTGCGTCTGCTGGTCGACCTGGGTCACATCCGCCCGGTGACGCTCGTGCTCGAGTCGGACGCCGTGACGGCTGATGCCGTGCAGGCCGCGCTGGGCACCGTGGCGGGGTTCGCGGCGCCGCCGGTCGAGCTCGTGCTGCTGCCGACCCCGGGCGACGGGGACACCGGGGTCGGCGAGAGCCGGCTCGAGCCGGTCGACCGGCGCGATCTGCGCGACCTGGGCGCAGCCGTGCTGCTGCACGGCGCGGACCTGGGCGTGGCGGTCGACCCGTCGACCGGGTGGTGCGCCGTCGTCGACGAGCGGGGTGAGCCGGTGAGTCCGTCCGTGACCGCCGCGGTCGTCGGGTTGCGCGAGGTGACCCGCGAGCGGCAGGCCGGGCGGACGCCGACGGTCGTGCACAGCCTGCTCACGTCGCACGCGGTGCCGGACCTGCTGGGTGCCGCCGGTGCCCGGACGGTGCCGGCCCCCGCCGCCGGTTCGGCTGTCGCTGCGCAGGTGACCGCGCGCGACGCGGTCTACGGTGCCGACCACGACGGGCATCACGTCTTCCGGGCGGTCCCCGCCGCGGACGGCGCCCTCCTGGCAGCCCTGCACGTGCTGGCGGCGGTCGGGGAGCAGGAGCACCCGCTGTCGACGGTGGCCGAGCTCTACCAGCCGTACGTGAGCAGCGGCGAGATCACGTCCCGCGTGGGCGACGTCGCCGCGGCCCGCGCGCGGGTCGTCCAGGCGTACGTGGAGCAGCGTGGGGGTGGACCGGTGGACGTCGACGAGCTCGACGGTCTGACGGTCTCGCACTGGGGCGGCCACCCGCAGTGGTCGTTCAGCCTGCGCACCTCCACCGCCGAGTCGCTGGTACGGCTCACCGTGGAGGCCGCGGACGAGGACATGATGGTCAAGGTGCGCGACGACGTGCTCGCGCTCGTACGGTCCGACGAGGAGAACTGATGGGTGACACCGCTGCGGCCCCCGGGCTCGAGCCCTGGGCGCGGGACCTGCTGCGCTGCCCGGTGACGGGCGCCACGCTCGTCGACGGCACGGGACCGGACGGGGGGCCCGAGCTCGTCTCGACCGACCCGGACAACCCGCTGGCCTACCCCGTCCGCGACGGCATCCCGGTGCTGCTCGCCGACGAGGCCCGTCCCGTGAAGGCCCGCTGATGGCTCACGGCGGAGGCAACCGCGCCATCATCGCGGCACTGGCCGCGAACCTGGGCATCGCGGTGACGAAGTTCGTCGCCTACCTGCTCACGCAGTCCAGCTCGATGCTGGCCGAGTCGGTGCACTCGCTGGCGGACTCCGGCAACCAGCTGCTGCTGCTGGTCGGCGGTCGCCGGGCGACCCGCGAGGCGGACGAGAAGCACCCGTTCGGCTACGGGCGTGAGCGCTACATCTACGCGTTCATCGTCTCCATCGTCCTGTTCACCGTCGGTGGCCTGTTCGCGCTGTACGAGGCGTGGCACAAGTGGGAGGACCCGCACCCGATCGAGGGTCGGTGGTGGTGGGTGCCGCTCGTGGTGCTCGTCGTGGCGATCGGGCTCGAGTCGTACTCGTTCCGCACCGCGATCCACGAGTCGAACCTGGTCCGTGGCAAGCGTTCGTGGCCGCAGTTCGTGCGCACCGCCAAGGCTCCTGAGCTGCCCGTCGTGCTGCTCGAGGACGCCGGTGCGCTCGTCGGCCTGGTGCTCGCCCTGTTCGGGGTGTCGTTGACCCTGCTCACCGAGGACGGCCGCTGGGACGCTGTCGGCACCGCCGGGATCGGTCTGCTGCTCGTCGTCATCGCGGTCGTGCTGGCCGTCGAGACCAAGTCGCTGCTGCTGGGCGAGTCCGCCACCGCGGACGACGTGCGGGCCGTCGAGGCCGCCCTGGTCGGTGCCGGTGTCGCCTCGGTCATCCACCTGCGCACCCTGCACCTGGGCCCCGAGGAGCTGCTCGTCGCGGCCAAGGTCGAGGTCGAGGCGGACGACGACGCGGCGTCTGTCTCTTATACACATCTCGCAGGGGATAGTCAGATGACGCTGCCGACGACTCCGCGAGAGTGTA
>NZ_JBQIAR010000024.1:0-23951 GCF_052036975.1 Cellulomonas soli | reverse complement strand
GTGCTCCGTCGAGGACCCCATGGCGAACTCGTCCATGTTCGTCTTGCCCAGGATCGGCAGCCCGGCCGCCTTGATCCGCTCGACGAGCGTCGCGTCGTACGGCGGCACCCAGCCCTCGAGGATCTTCGAGCCGGCCGTGGTGGGCAGGCCCTTGGTCACCACGACGTCCTTGACGGCGATCGGCACACCGGCCAACGGGTGCAGCTGCTCACCGGCAGCGCGGCGTGCGTCGACGTCGGCCGCGACGACCAACGCCTCCTCGCCGCTGACGTGCAGGAACGCGTGCACCGCGGGCTCGACGGCCGCGATGCGGTCCAGGTGCGCCTGCGTCGCCTCGACGCTGGTGACCTCACCGGCGGTCAGCTTCTCGGCCAGCGCCGCGGCGGACAGCCGCGTCAGGTGGGCGCTCACGCGTCCTCCCCCAGGATCTGCGGGACCAGGAACTTGCCGCCCTCGGACGCGGGGGCCACGGCCAGGACCGCGTCACGGTCCAGCGGCGCCTCGGGCACGTCCGGCCGGAACACGTTCGTCATCGGCAGCGGGTGGCTCGTGGCGGGTACGTCGGCGGTCGCGATCTGGGACACGCTGGCGACGGAGTCGACGATGACCTCGAGCTCGCCCGCGAGGCGGTCGATCTCGGAGGGGGTCAGCTCGATCCGGGCCAGGCCTGCCACGCGCGCGACCTCGTCGCGGGAAAGGGAGGACATGGCGGGCAGTCTAGTGGGGCTGCGAGACGGTCAGGGCAGCCTGTCGAGCGCCAGGTCGACGAGCTCCACGAGGGCGTCGGCGTACGCATCCTCCGCGGTGTCCGCGGTGAACGACCTCTCCGGCCGACCCGGCACCTCGACGACCACCTGGTACGTGCCGTCCACGGCGCGCGCGAGCGAACGGAACGTGCCCCCGAGCAGCTCGCGCAGCTGGTCCTCCCGGGGCAGCCACACCGCGTCGTCCTGCGCGACCGAGTCCAGCGCCCACTCGGTCGTGCCGTTGAAGCCCAGCACCGTGCCCGTCGGGTAGTCGTGCGCCTCGATCGTCATCTCCGAGATCGTGAAGACCTCGCCGTCGAGCTCGGGCTGCAGCACCGCGAAGCGGTCACCCGACACCGGGTGCCACCGCAACCCGTCGAGCCGCAGGCGCAGCGCACGTTCCAGCGAGATCACCTGCCCAGTATCGCCACGAGGCGTCCGGTGTGCGCGGCGACGCTCAGCCGGCCAGCTCGCGGTAGTGGTACCGCTCCGCGGGCCGGAACCCCAGGTCGGCGTACAGCCGTGCCGCAGCCGAGTTGGCGACCTCCACCTGCAGGAACGCACGGCGCGCTCCACGCTCCTCCGCCCGGGCCAACGCCTGCTGCGTGAGCACGCGTGCCAGCCCGCGCCGTCGCGCCTGCGGGACCACCACCAGGCACGACAGCCCCACCCAGTCCTCGGCGAACGCGGCGCGCAAGGTCGCCAACGGCACCCCGTCCTCGACCGCAGTCAGGTACAGCGCGGGCGACCCCTCGAGCACGCCGCGGGCCACCGCGGTGTCGGCCTGGCCCTTGACGCCGAGCCACGTGGACAGCCACGTGTCGTCGGGCTCCGCCGCCGTCAGCACCCGTACCGGGCCCCCTCCCGACGCGCCCGGGCCGATCGCCTGCCGAGGCGTGACCCCTGCCGACCGCCCGAGGTCGCGCACCAGCACGTCCGTGCGGGCGACGGTCGCGTAGCCACGACGCTCCAGCAGGGCGTCGAGCCCCGACGGCCTCGCCGCGCGGCACACCCGGAAGACCGCCGGCAGCTGCGCCTGCGCGTACGTGGTCTCCACGGCCGTGACCGCGGCCTCGACGTCCGCCGGGACGCCCAGCGGCAGCACGCTGTTGGCACGGCGGGTCATCCCGTCCGACAGGCCCAGTCGCCAGCCCTCGACGTCGACGGTGCGCAGCGGCCGCCAGGTGGCGGCCTCGACGAGCACGCCGGGCGCCGACGGCGGCTGCCAGGTGCGCACCCGCAGGTGCACGCCCTCGTGGCCCCAGTCGCGCTCAGGTGCGGAGGCGAAGCCGAGGCGGTCGTACAGCCGGTGCGCGGCCGTCATCGAGTCGAGCGTCGACAGGACGACCCGGTCCGCGCCGCTGCCCACCGCCTCGCGCAGCGCGGCCAGCATCAGCATCTCGGCGATGCCCTGACCCCGCACCTCCGGGGCCACCGCGAGCATCCGCAGCTCGACCTCACCCGGACCGGCGACCTCGGCGTACGACGACCCGTACGGGGCCAGCGTGAGGCTGCCGACGACCACGTCGGCGCCGCCGAGCGGCATCGGGACGGTCGCCACCAGCAAGATCGCCTCCCGGGCGCGCCGCGCGGCGTCGCGCAGCTCGGCCTCGTACGCGTCACCCGGGTCCAGCAGCCCGTCGGCCAGGTACGCCTCGGCCGTCAGCGCCCCGGCATCGGCGATGTCGTGCGGCAGCGCGACCCGGACCGCGGGGCCGTGGTGCGCGACGGCGGCCATCAGCCCTGCGCCCCGTCGTCCGCGGCACCCTCCGAGGCAAGCGTCGCGACGTCCTGCACGGGGTCGTCCACGCCGGCGGGGCCCTCGGCGAGCAGGCGCTCGAACCCGTTCTCGTCGAGGATGCGCAGACCCAGCTCGCGCGCCTTGGTCTCCTTGCTCCCGGCGTTCTCCCCCACGACCACGTAGTCCGTGCGCTTGGACACGCTTCCGGCCGACTTGCCGCCCGCCGCCAGGATCGCCTCCTTGGCGCCGTCCCGGGTGAACCGTTCGAGGCCGCCGGTGACCACGACCGTGAGCCCCTCGAGCGTGCGGGGCGTGCTCGTGTCGCGCACGTCGCGCATCTGCACCCCGGCACGCGCCCAGCGGTCGACGATCTCACGGTGCCACTGGCCGTCGTGCGAGTCCGGGTCGAACCAGGCGACGATCGACTCGGCGATGGTGGGGCCGATGCCCTCGACGTCCGACAACCGGGCCAGGGCACCCTCGCCGTCCTCGAGCGCGGCCCGCAGCGCCTCCATCGAGCCGAACTCCTGGGCCAGCGCACGGGCGGCCGTCGGGCCCACGTGCCGGATCGAGAGCGCGACGAGCACCCGCCACAGCGGTTGCGCCTTCGCCTTCTCGAGCTCCTCGAACAGCTTGACGGTCGTCGCCGTCGGCTTCGACGGCGACTTCGCGGTGGGCCTCGTCCAGAAGAACGGCACCTGCTCCCACACGCCGGTGCGCACGCCCTTCGTCTTCTTCTCCCGCCAGACAAGCACGTCGCGCAGGTCGTCGGGCGTCAGGTCGAACAGCCCGGCCTCGGTCCGCAGCACCGGGTCCTGACGGTCGCCCTCGGCGTCGTGCGGCCGGTCCAGCTCGGGGTCTACCAGCGCGATCGCCGCCTCCCAACCGAGCGCCTCGATGTCGAACCCACCGCGGGAGGCCGCGCCGAACACGCGCTCGCGCAGCTGCGAGGGGCACGAGCGGGCGTTCGGGCAGCGGATGTCGACGTCGCCTTCCTTCGCCGGTGCCAGCGGGGTACCGCACGAGGGGCACGTGGTGGGCATGACGAACGCCCGCTCGGTGCCGTCCCGCAGCTCGACCACCGGGCCGACGATCTCGGGGATCACGTCGCCTGCCTTGCGCAGCACCACGGTGTCGCCGATCAGCACGCCCTTGCGTGCCACCTCGCTGGCGTTGTGCAGCGTGGCCATCTCGACGGTCGACCCACTGACGAACACCGGCTCCATGACGCCGTAGGGCGTGACCCGGCCGGTGCGGCCGACGTTGACCCGGATGTCGAGCAGGCGGGTGTTGACCTCCTCCGGCGGGTACTTGTACGCGATCGCCCACCGGGGTGCCCGGCTGGTCGCGCCGAGGCGGCGTTGCAGCGCGACCTCGTCGACCTTGACGACGATGCCGTCGATCTCGTGCTCGACGTCGTGCCGGTGCTCGCCGTAGTACGCGATCATCTCCTGCACCTCGGCCAGGCCCTCGACCACCCTCGAGTGGCCCGACACGGGCACCCCCCACGACTCGAGCAGCGCGTACACGTGCGACTGCCGTGCGACGTCCGCGAGCGGCTCCCCCGCCCACTGCAGCGCACCGACACCGTGCGCGTACATGCGCAGCGGACGCGAGGCGGTCACCTTCGGGTCCTTCTGCCGCAACGAGCCCGCGGCGGCGTTGCGCGGGTTCGCGAACGGGCTGCGCCCCGCCTCGACCTGTGCGGCGTTGAGCCGGGCGAAGGCCTCGACCGGCAGGAACACCTCGCCGCGGATCTCGATGCGCTCGGGGTGCGTGGCCGGGTCGCCGCCCAGCACGTCCGGGATCGTCTCGATGGTGCGCACGTTGAGCGTGACGTCCTCACCGGTGCGTCCGTCACCGCGCGTCGCGGCCCGCACCAGGCGGCCCCGCTCGTACAGCAGGGCGATCGCCAGCCCGTCGATCTTCAGCTCGCACAGGTAGTGCAGCGCGGTGTCCTGCGCGAGGTCGCGGTGCACGCGCTCGGCCCACGCGGCGATGTCCTCCGCGGAGAACGCGTTGTCGAGCGAGAGCATCCGCTCGACGTGGTCGACCGAGTGGAACTCCGTGGAGAACGTGCCACCCACGCGCTGCGTCGGCGAGTCGGGCGTGCGCAGCCCGTGGTGCGCGGCCTCCAACGCCTCGAGCTCGCGCAACCGGGTGTCGTACTCGGCGTCCGAGACCGTCGGGGCGTCGCGGACGTAGTAGGCGAACTGGTCGGCCTGGACGAGCTCGACCAGCTCTGCCCAGCGGCGACGCGCCTCCGGCGGGACCTCGTGGTCTGCCCCGGAGGGGGCCGCCCCGGCCCGAGCAGCGGCGGCGGTGGCGTCGGTGGCGGGGTCCTCGATGGCGTCGGTCACAGCGGACATCATCCCAGCCGGGACCGACAGCGCCCACGGCGCGGCACGAGACCGGGCCGGTCGCCTCCGTGCTCCGGACGGCTCAGCGTTGCCGCTGGGTGACGACCCACAGCGCCACGCCTGCGGCGCCCGCGAGCACCGCGACGCAGGCGCCGGCTGTGACCACCGCCGGCACCTGCGCGACGACGACGTCCTGGCTGCGCCCGTCGACCGTCCACGTGCAGATGCCGCGCGGCGGCAGCGCCGTGTAGTGCACGTCCGCGTCCGAGGCCCCCTCGCCGTAGGCCACGACGCACGCCGAGGCGTCGACCGACTCGGCGGCGCGCATGGTGCGCACGCCCACCACGAGCCACGAGGCCGCCAGCGTGACGAGGCCGACGACGCCCAGCGCGGTCAGCACGAACGCCCCCAGCGCCACCCGCGGGCTGGTCACGGGGCGTCGCGCCGGTGCGGCCGTGCCGTGCGGCAGGGCGTCCTGCGGGGTGCCGTCGCCGGTCATCGTGGTGCCTCTCGTGTCGACGGGACACGCCCGGACGGGCGGCCGTGATGCTGCGGTGGGTTCACGACTCGGCCCGTTCGGCGACCAGCAGCGCGGTCCGCACCAGGGCCGCGAGCGCCGATCGTGCGTCGTCGGGGCCCGCACCGGGAGCCGGGTCCGCGGCCAGCAGGACCGTGGACGCCAGGCCGGACGCGGGAAGCCCGACGCGCCGCCACGGCACGGTGAGCCGGTCGGCCTGCCCGACCACGTCCGGTCCCGCGCACGAGGACGTCGCCTGCGAGGGCAGCTGCGCCCACAGGCGCGCACCGGACTCCACCGCCTCGGCCACACGCTCCCATCCGCGCTCGTCGAACGCGCCGACGTCCAGCGCCAACCCGTCCGCCCCGGCAGCACGCACCGCGGCGATCCCGGTCCAGGACGCCCCTGCGTGCACCGCCGCGTGCACCGCCCCGGCGCCACGGGCGGCCTCGAGCACGGTCTGCATCCGTTCACCGGCAAGCGGGCCGGGCAGGGAACGCAACGTGGCGTGCCCCGAGAACGTCGGCAGTGCGCCGGCCAGCACGGCAGCCAGCTGCGGTTCATGCACCAGCAGGTGCACGGCGGCACCGGGCACCGCCCGTACGAGCGCCTTCAGGTGGTCCGCCAGGCCCACGGCCAGGGAGTCGGCGATGTCACGGACAGCCCCGGGGTCGGCGAGCACACGGTCGCCACGGGCCAGGTACAGCTCGGCGGACAGGCTCAACGGGCCGAGGACGCCCACCACCAGCGGGCCCTGGTAGCCGTGCGCGGCGACAGCGAGCGCGTCCAGGTCCTCGCGCTGCAGCGAGCGCACCCGCGCCAGGTCGCGCCCGGGCCGGTCGGCGAGCTTCCACCCGTGCACGCCCAGCTCGACCGGCAGGTCCTCCAGCAGCCCGGCCGTGCGCGCGACGGCGGTGGCGGCCGGACCTCGGGCCGGCAGCACGGTGGTGAACGGCATGCCCTGCACACCGTCCGGGGCGTCGGCGAGGTCACCGACGACCGTGCTCTGGGCCTGCAGGACGTCGACGCCGGGCCACGGCCCGGTGCCCGAGACGCCGGTCACCACCCGACGCCCCTCGACGCGGGGAGCGGGCGGGTACCCGTGACGGTCGCCTGGCCCAGCACGCGCGTGCCGTCGTACACCACGACGGACTGGCCCGGAGCCACACCGCGCAGCCGCCCGTCGTCGTCGAGGGTGACCCGCACCTGCCCGTCGGCCAACGCCTGCACCCGGGCCGGGACCGGCTCACCGTGCGCCCGCACCTGCACGTGGCAGCTGCGCTCGCCTGCAGGGGCCTCGAACCACACGGCGTCCCCGGCGTCGATCCCGCCGACCCGCAGCTCCTCGGCCGATCCCACCACGACGGTCCGTCGCACCGGTTCGACCGACAGCACGTACCGTGGACGGCCGTCGGGCGCCGGGCGGCCCAGCGAGAGCCCCTTGCGCTGGCCGACGGTGTACGCGTACGCACCCTCGTGCGTGCCGACCACCTGACCCGCCGTGTCGACGACCGGTCCGGGCTGGGCTCCGAGCCGCTCGCGCAGGAACCCCTGGGTGTCCCCGTCGGCCACGAAGCAGATGTCGTAGGAGTCGGGCTTGGCCGACACGGACAGGCCGCGGGCGGCGGCCTCCGCGCGGGTGATCTCCTTCGACGTCACGTCGCCCAGCGGGAACATCGCCCGGGCGAGGCGCTCCGGGCCCATGACCGCCAGCACGTACGACTGGTCCTTGGCGGGGTCGGCCGCACGGTGCAGGCGGCGGGTGCCGTCGGGTGCGACCTCGATGCGGGCGTAATGGCCGGTGCAGACCGCGTCGAAGCCCAGGGCCACAGCCTTGTCGAGCAGGGCCGCGAACTTGATGTGCTCGTTGCAGCGCACGCACGGGTTGGGGGTCCGGCCGGCCGCGTACTCGGCGAGGAAGTCCGCCACGACGGTCTCCTCGAACTGCTCGGACAGGTCCCACACGTAGTACGGGATGCCGAGCACGTCGGCGGCACGGCGCGCGTCCCCGGCGTCCTCGATCGAGCAGCACCCGCGCGACCCGGTGCGGAACTGCTCGCGCGAGCGTGACAAGGCCATGTGCACGCCGACGACGTCGTGGCCGGCGTCGACCGCGCGCGCCGCCGCGACCGCGGAGTCCACACCCCCCGACAGTGCTGCCAGGACCCGCATCAGCGCACCCCCGCCACGTCCGGGGCACTCGCCGCGGCCGACGTCTGCGCCCCGGCACGGCGCCGACCCGCCAGCCCTGCGGCACGCGCACGGTCCACGGCAGCCGGCAGCACCTCGAGCACCCGGTCCACGTCCGTCGCCCTCGACGTGCGACCGAACGTGAGCCGCAGCGCGCCGCGCGCGTCGTCCTCGTCGACACCCATCGCGAGCAGCACGTGGCTGGGCTGCGGCACCCCCGCCTGGCACGCCGAGCCGGTCGACACCTCGACCCCGGCCGAGTCGAGCAGGTAGAGCAGCGAGTCGCCCTCGCAGCCGGGGAACGTCAGGTGCGCGTTGGCCGGCAGGCGCCTGGCACTGTCGGCCGGGCCTCGCAGCACCGCGTCCGGCACGGCCCGCCTGATGCCCGCCACGAGGGCGTCGCGCAGCCCCGCCACGTGCTGGGCGTGCTCGGCCTGGTGCGCCACGGCGTCCTCGACCGCCACGGCGAACGAGGCGAGCAGTGCGGCGTCGAGCGTGCCCGAGCGCACGCCGCGCTCCTGCCCGCCACCGTGCAGCACCGGGGTCAGCCCCAGGTCACGGCGGGCCAGCAGCGCACCGACCCCGCCCGGCCCGCCGACCTTGTGCCCGCTGACCGTCAGCGCGTCCAGGCCCGACGCCGCGAAGTCCACCGGCACCTGGCCGACGGCCTGCACCGCGTCGGCGTGCACCGGCACCCCGTGCCGTCGGGCGAGCGCGACGACCTCACCGAGCGGCTGCAGCGACCCGACCTCGTTGTTCGCCCACATCACCGACAGCAGAGCCGCCTGGTCGCCGTGCGCCTCCAGCTCGGCCCGCAGCGCGTCGAGCTCGATCACGCCGTCGCCGTCCACCGGCAGCAGGACCAGCTCGGCCCCGGCGTGCTCGGCCATCCAGAACGCCGGGTCGAGCACCGCGTGGTGCTCGACGGCCGACACGAGCAGACGGCGCCGGGACGTGTCGTGGGCACGACGCGCCCAGAACAGCCCCTTGACGGCAAGGTTGTCCGACTCGGTGCCCCCGCAGGTCCACACCACCTCGCTGGGTCGTGCGCCCAGCGACGCCGCCACCCGTTCGCGCGACTCCTCCACGACGCGGCGCGCGGCGCGTCCGGCGGTGTGCAGGGAGGAGGGGTTGCCGGTGCGCGCCAGGTGCTCCACGAGCACGCGCTGCGCCGCGGGGAGCATCGGCGTGGTCGCCGCATGGTCCAGGTAGACGCTCACCTGCACCAGTCTACGAACGGCCACGCCACCCCCCGACGACGCCTGGCAAGATGTCGCCCGTGAGTGCCGACGAGGTCATCGCCCTGCCAGCCGCCTTCAGCGGCCAGCGCCTGGACTGGCGCGACCTCCCGCGGCACGTCCGGGCCCAGATCGAGGCCCTCGCCGGCGCCCAGGTCACGGCCGAGATCAGCGCCACGAGCGGGTTCAGCCCCGGGTTCGCGGCCGTGCTCGAGCTGGCCGACGGCAGCGGCGTGTTCGTCAAGGCGGTCTCCGCCGAGCAGAACCCGCACTCCCCCGAGCTGGCCCGCGCGGAGATCCGGGTGGCGCGCGCGCTGCCGTCGCACCTGCCGGCCCCGCAGCTGCTGTGGTCGGCCGACGACGGCGACTGGGTGCTGCTCGGCTTCGAGGTCGCACACGGTCGCTCGCCCGAGCTGCCCTGGCGGCCGGAGGACCTCGCGCTGGTGCTCGACGCGTTGCAGCCCCTGGCCGACGCCGAGCCGCGGGAGGGACACGAGCTGGCGCGCACCGACGACGTGCTCGCCGAGGACTTCACCGGGTGGCGACGCCTGCTCGACATGGACCGCACGGTGCTCGCCGAGGCGGTCGAGCGCGGGGGCGACCTGGGCCGCTGGGCGCGTGACAACCACGAGCGCCTGGTCAGCTGGGAGCAGGACGCGCTGCCGCTCCTGGTCGGTGACGCGCTCGTGCACGGCGACCTGCGCGCCGACAACGTCATGATCGAGCCCGAGCACCGCCGGGTGTGGCTGATCGACTGGCCGCACGCGAGCGTCGGGGCGCCGTGGCTCGACCTGGCGTTCATGCTCCCGAGCGTGTCGTTGCAGGGCGGCGGGGAGCCGCACACGCTGTTCCGCTCGCACCCGGTCTCCGACGGTGTCCGCGACGACGAGCTGCGGGCGGTGCTCGCCGGGCTGGCGGGCTACTTCACGTGGAGCGCACTGCAGGAGGCGCCGCTCGGCATCCCGAACCTGCGGGCGTTCCAGCACGCGCAGGGCGTGGCGACCCTGGAGTGGCTGCGTTCGCTCGCCTGAGCCCGGCACCCGCCCGCGGGCACGGCCGGGGTCCCCGGCGGCAGCACCCCGAGGATCGGTCCTGAGCGGCCGGTCAGCCGCGCAGCCGACGCAGCTCTGCCGCGGCCTGCGGCAGCACGGTGAACAGGTCCCCGACGATCCCCAGGTCGGCGATCTCGAAGATCGGCGCGTCGGCGTCGGAGTTCACGGCGACGATGGTGCCCGAGGCCTGCATGCCACCGCGGTGATGCACCGCCCCGGAGACGCCCGCACCGACGTAGAGCCGCGGGGCCACGGTCACACCCGTCTGACCGATCTGCGCGTCGTGCCCGATCCATCCCTCGTCGGTCGCCACACGTGTGGCACCGACCGCACCCCCCAGCACGTCCGCGAGCTCCTCGACGGCGGAGAAGTCGCCGTCGGTGCCTCGACCGCCCACGACGACCACGTGCGCCGAGCCGAGGTCCGGTCGGCCGGAGGCGGGCCGCTCGGTCCGCTCGACGAGGACGACTCGCCGGGCCCGCTCGCTGACGGCGACGGCGTGATCGACGACCTCGGGCACGGTCGCAGTCTCGGCGTCGGCCGCGGTGACGGTGTTGGGCTTGACGGTCACCACACCGGTCGACGTGGTGATCGCGCACCGGGTGGTCCACGTGCCGGCGAACACGGTCTTGCCGGCCACGACCCGACCGTCCTCGACCGCGAGCGCATCAGCGTCGGTGATCACGCCCGCGCCGGTGGTCACGGCCAGGCGGGCGGCGACCTCCTTGTTCTCGAACGAGGAGACCAGCAGCACCAGCGGGGCGCCCGCGCTCGCGCGCACCTGCTCGACGGCTTCGGCCAGCACGGCTGTCAGGTGGGCGTCGGCGTCGGTGGCGAGGCGGTGCACCCGGCGCACCCCGAGCCGCCCGAGGTCCTCCAGTGCGCCGGCAGGCAGCTCGCCCGCCCAGGCGCCCTCGACTCCTGCGTCGCCGGCCAGTCCGCGGGCGAGCGTGACGAGCTCACGTACGGGCGTGCGCACCGTCCCCTCGGCGGTGTGGTCGAGCAGGACCAGGACGGGTCCGGAGGTGGTCTCAGCGGTCACGGGGTCCTCGCAGGTCTCACGGGAGTGCAGGTGGTGGGGCGGTTGCCGGGTGTGGCGCGGCCGTGCAGGTCAGACGAGCTTGTGCTCGAGCAGGTACTGGGCCAGTCGCACGCCGGCCGTGCCGTCGTCGGTGATCAGCACGCGGTCCTCGCGCGGCGGGCGGGCGGCGGCCTCGAGCACCTGCGTGCGCGCACCGGCGGCACCCACGGCAGCCGGGTCGACCCCCAGGTCCGCGAGCGTCCACGTGGTCACGGGCTTCTTGCGGGCAGCCATGATGCCCTTGAAGTTGGGGTAGCGGGCCTCGTTCGCCTGGTCGGTCACCGAGACGAGCGCGGGCAGGTCGGCCCGCAGCACCTCGCTGGCGTGGTCCAGGTCGCGGCGGACCGTGACGGTGGCGCCGTCCACGGTCACCTCGCGCGCCAGCGGCAGCGCCGGCAGGTCCAGCAGCTCGGCCAGCGCGGTGGGGAGCACGGAGGTCAGACCGTCCAGTCCCGCCATGCCGGTGAGCACCAGGTCGACGCTCCCCTGCTCCCCGATCTTCCGCACGGCGGCGGCCAGCACGGTGGCGGTGCCGATCACGTCGGAGCCGGCGATCTGGTCGTCCACCACGTGCACGGCCTGCTCGGCGCCCATCTGCAGGCCCTTGCGCACCGCGTCGACCGCGTCGTCGGGTCCGACCGTCAGGGCGATGACCTCACCGCCGTGCGCCTCGACGAGCGTGAGCGCGGCCTCGAGGGCGTTCTCGTCGAGCTCGTTGAGGGTGCCGTCACCTCCGTCGCGTACGGTTCGCCCGTCCGCACCCAGGGTGCGGTCCGACTGGATGTCCGGGACGTGCTTGACGCAGACGACGATCCTCACGCCCGGAACGTTACCTTCCCCACGCCGGTGCACCATCTCCGCGTCCCGCGGACCGGAAGCCCTCGACATCTGCCCGACACGGACGATCGGCACACTGTGAACGTGACCACGACGACCCCGCTGCGCCGACCGGCGCGCCTCGGCGTGCACGTGACCGACGAGGGCATCGAGGTCGCGGTGCTCGCCTCGCACGCGCACGCCGTCGACCTGTGCCTGTTCGACGAGGTGGAGCCGGGCACCGAACGTCCCGGCGACGTCGTCGACCCCGCCAACGGCACGGGCACGTTCCGCGAGCGCCGGGCGCGCCTGTCGGGTCCCGTGCAGGGCGTGTTCAGCGGGTTCGTGCCGGCCGTCGGTCCGGGCCAGCGGTACGGGTTCCGCGTGCACGGCACGTGGGACCCGGCGGCGGGCCTGCGCCACAACCCCGCCAAGCTGCTGGTCGACCCGTACGCGCGCGGTCTGGTGGGCGAGCTGGACCACGGCCCGCAGACGTACGGCCACGTGGTCGACGACGAGCTGACGGGCGACCCGGCGGGTGCGGCCGACGAGCGCGACTCGGCCGGCCACGTGCCGCACTCGGTGGTCGTGGACACCCGCGCGCTGCCCGGGCCGAACCCCGCCGACAACCGCCCTTACACGCCGTGGGAACGCACGGTCGTCTACGAGGCGCACGTCAAGGGCCTCACGAAGCTCGCCCCGCTCGTGCCGCCAGCACTGCGTGGCACGTACGCCGGACTGGCGGAGCCCGCGGTCGTCGACCACCTGCTGGGGCTGGGCGTCACGGCCGTCGAGCTGCTGCCCGTGCACGCGTTCGCCTCCGAGCCGCACCTGGTCGCCAAGGGTCTGACCAACTACTGGGGCTACTCCACCCTGGGGTTCTTCGCCCCCCACGCGGCGTACGCGACGCAGGCCGCCCGCGACGCGGGTCCCGCTGCGGTGCTCGACGAGCTGCGGGCCACGGTGCACACGCTGCACGAGGCAGGACTCGAGGTGCTGCTCGACGTGGTCTACAACCACACGTGCGAGGGCGGTGCCCCCGGGCAGCACGTGTCGTGGCGGGGCCTGGACAACCCCGTCTACTACGCGCACGACGGCAACGTGCCGGCAACCCTGGCCGACGTCACGGGGACCGGCAACACCCTGGACTTCCGCCGCACCGAGGTCATCCGGATGACGATGGACTCGCTGCGTTACTGGGCCGACGTGGTGGGCGTGGACGGGTTCCGGTTCGACCTGGCCGTGACGTTGGGGCGCGGCGCACGCGGGTTCGTCCCCGACCACCCGTTCCTCGTCGCCCTGACGACCGACCCGCACCTGCACGGCCTCAAGCTGATCGCGGAGCCGTGGGACGTGGGACCGGGCGGCTGGCGCACGGGTCAGTTCCCGGCACCCATGGCCGAGTGGAACGACCGCTTCCGCAACGCGGTGCGCTCGTTCTGGCTGGCCGACCCCGGACGTGCCGCCCACGGCCTGCCCGGGCACCGCGTGCGCGACCTGGCGACCCGCCTGGCCGGGTCGGTGGACCTGTTCGGCCACAGCGAGCCACCGCTCGTGCGAGGCCCGGCCGCCTCGATCAACTACGTGACCGCGCACGACGGCTTCACGCTGGCCGACCTGGTGGCCTACGAGCACAAGCACAACCTGGCCAACGGCGAGCAGAACCGCGACGGCACCGACGACAACCGGTCGTGGAACCACGGGTTGGAGGGTCCGATCCGGTTCGACTCCGTCGGGGCGGACATCGCCCCGCTGAGGCGCCGGTCGATCCGCAACGTGCTGGCCACGCTCGTCCTGGCCGCCGGCACGCCGATGATCACCGCGGGCGACGAGATGGGCCGCACGCAGCGCGGCAACAACAACGCCTACTGCCAGGACGACGAGACGTCCTGGGTGCGCTGGGACCCCACACCGTGGCGCAAGGACCTGCTGGCCACGGCCAAGCTGCTGATGCGCCTGCGGCGGGAACGCCCGGCGCTGCACGCGAGCCGGTTCTACACGGGCCGTCCCGTGGGCCATCCCGACGGCCGACCCGACCTTGCCTGGTACGCGGCCGACGGCACGGCGTTCGACCACGACCGGTGGCACGACCCGTCCGTGCGCACGCTGCAGATGGTCCGAGCCGCTCTCGCCCCGGACGACGACGTCGCGCTGCTGGTCGTCAACGGTGCGCTCGACGCCGTCGAGGTCACCCTGGCCGACGACTACGTGGCCCGGTGGCGGCTGGCGTGGGACTCGGTGTGGGAGCACCCGCGCGAGCAGCGTGCGGCCGCGATCTCCGGCGCCCTGCACGCCGTGCCCGGGGACCGCGTGGTGCTCGAGCCGCTGAGCATGCGCCTGTACGTGTCGTCCTGACGCCGGCCGCGCGGCCTGGCGGACCACGGCCCTGGTCGGCCGTCCGACTCTCGACAGGTCGGCACGGGGCGTCCCGCGTACCGTTCACGGCATGACGCACTCCCACGACGTCGTGGTCGTCGGTGCGGGCCTCGCCGGCCTGGTCACCACCGCGCAGCTGGTCGCCGCCGGGCGCAGGGTCCTGCTGCTGGACGCGGAGCCGCCCGCGAGCCTGGGCGGTCAGGCGTTCTGGTCGTTCGGCGGCCTGTTCCTCGTCGACTCGCCCGAGCAGCGCCGCCTGGGGGTGAAGGACTCCGCCGAGCTGGCGCTCGCCGACTGGTTCGGCTCGGCCGCGTTCGAGGGGTCGCCCGTCGACGGCCCGGACCGGTGGGGGCGCGCGTGGGCGGAGGCCTTCGTCGACTTCGCCGCGGGTGAGATGCGCCCGTGGCTGCACGGGCAGGGCGTGCGTTGGTTCCCGCTCGTGCAGTGGGCGGAGCGCGGTGGCTACCTGGCCGACGGCCACGGCAACTCGGTGCCACGGTTCCACGTCACGTGGGGAACCGGCCCGGGCGTGCTCGAGCCGTTCGTGCGTGCGCTGCTCGACGCGCACGCCGCGGGGTTGGTCGACGTGCGGTTCCGGCACCGGGTGACCTCGCTCGTCACGACCGACGGGCGCGTGACGGGTGTGCGGGGCGACGTGCTCGCGCCCGACCGGGTCCCTCGGGCCGTGCCGAGCTCGCGCGCTGTCGTCGGGCAGTTCGAGCTGACCGCCCCGGCCGTCGTGGTGGCGACCGGCGGCATCGGCGCCGACCACGAGCTGGTCCGCGCGTCGTGGCCCGCGAGCGCGGGCCGCCTGCCCGACCGGATGCTGTCCGGCGTGCCGGACCACGTCGACGGCTCGGGCATCGCCGCCGCTCAGGGCGCCGGCGCGGCGCTCGTGCACGCCGATCGCATGTGGCACTACCCGGAGGGCGTCACGGACCACACACCGGTGTGGTCGCGGCACGGCATCCGGATCCTGCCAGGGCCGAGCTCGCTGTGGCTCGATGCCGACGGGAACCGGCTGCCCGCCCCGCTGTTCCCCGGTTTCGACTCCTTGGGCGCGCTGCAGCACCTCACGCTGCGTGGTGACGACCACTCCTGGTTCGTGCTGGACCGCACGATCCTGGGCGCGGAGTTCGCGCTGTCCGGCTCGGAGCAGAACCCGGACCTGACCGGTCGCGACGTGCGCGGCCTGCTCGACCGGGTGCGCCCGGGTGCGGTCGGCCCGGTCGAGGTCTTCGCCGAGCGTTCCCCGGAGTTCCTGTGGGCGGACACCCCCGCGGAGCTGGCCGGGCGGATGAACGCGCTGAGCGGCACGCATCGCATCGACGCCGACGCGCTGGAGCGCACGATCGTCGCGCGCGACCGTCAGGTCGCCAGCGGCCTGGGCAAGGACCTGCAGGTGACCGCGACCGCCATGGCGCGTCGTTACGTGGTCGACCGGGTGATCCGTGTGGCCCCGCCGCACCGGCTCCTGGACCCCGAGCACGGGCCGCTGCTGGCCGTGCGTCTGTCGGTGCTGACCCGCAAGACCCTCGGGGGTCTGCACACCGACCTGGAGGGGCGCGTGCTGCGTCCCGACGGGCAGGTGCTGCCGGGCCTGTGGGCGGTCGGTGAGGCGGCCGGGTTCGGCGGTGGTGGTGTGCACGGGCACCGCGCGCTCGAGGGCACGTTCCTGGGCGGGTGCCTGTTCACGGGACGCACGGCGGGGCGGGCGCTGGTCGCGGCGACCTCGGCATGACCGTCGCGTGACCTGCGTGTGACCGGGCTTCGACCCGAGCCCGTCGTGCCTGGCGCGTCGTCGCGCACGGCGTGGCCCGAGCGTCCCGGTCCGGATAGGTTCGGGGACGTGACGCGAACTCCCTCCACGTCCTCGCGACGGCCCATCGGTCGGATCCCTGTGCTGGACGTCTCCCCCGTCGCCGAGGAGGGCCGGTTCCCGGCCAAGGCCGTGGTCGGCGAGGCCGTGCCCGTGCAGGCCACCGTCTTCCGCGAGGGGCACGACGCCGTGGCAGCCACGGCCGTCCTGCTGACCCCGGACGGCGCCGTCCACTCCCGCGCGCCCATGGTCGACGTCGCCCCCGGCCTGGACCGTCTCGAGGCCCGCCTGGTGCCCGACGCGACGGGCATGTGGGCGTTCCGGGTCGAGGGGTGGTCCGACCCGTACGGTACGTGGTCCCACGACGCGGCGATCAAGGTGCGCGCAGGCGTGGACGTCGAGCTCATGCTCGCCGAGGGTGCCCTCCTGCTGACGCGCGCCGCGGCACGGTCCGGTGCCGACGCCATGCCGCCCGCCGACGCGACGACGCTGCGCGAGGCAGCCCGGGTGCTCGAGAGCCCGCGTCGCACCCCCGGGGAGCGGCTGGCCGCAGGGCTGTCCGAAGCGGTACGCCAGGCCCTGGCCCGCACCCCGCTGCGTGAGCACGTCACCGCGTCACCCGACTACCCCCTGGTCGTCGACCGCCCGCTGGCCCTGTCCGGCGCCTGGTACGAGATGTTCCCGCGTTCGCACGGCGCGGTGCTGGACACGCGCCACCACACGTGGCGTACGGGCACCCTGCGCACGGCCGCCGACCAGCTCGACCGCATCGCGGGCATGGGCTTCGACGTCGTGTACCTGACGCCCATCCACCCGATCGGCACCACGTACCGCAAGGGCCGCAACAACTCCCTCGAGGCGCACCCGGGCGACCCCGGTTCGCCGTACGCGATCGGCTCGCCGGCCGGCGGTCACGACGCGATCGAGCCGAGCCTGGGCACCTTCGCCGACTTCGACGCCTTCGTGGCCCGGGCCCGGGCGCTCGGCATGGAGGTCGCTCTCGACGTGGCCCTGCAGTGCTCGCCGGACCACCCGTGGGTCAGCGAGCACCCGGAGTGGTTCACCACGCGCGCCGACGGCACCATCGCGTACGCGGAGAACCCGCCGAAGAAGTACCAGGACATCTACCCCCTGAACTTCGACAACGACCCCGAGGGCATCTACACCGAGATCCGCCGCGTCCTGCAGGTGTGGATCGACCACGGCGTCACCGCCTTCCGGGTCGACAACCCGCACACCAAGCCGCTCTCGTTCTGGCAGCGTCTGCTGGCCGACGTGCGCGCCGCCCACCCCGACGTGATCTTCCTGTCCGAGGCGTTCACCCGCCCCGCCATGATGCTCACGCTCGCCAAGATCGGATTCCACCAGTCGTACACGTACTTCACGTGGCGCAACACCAAGGCCGAGGTCGAGGAGTACCTGGCGACCGTCGGCAGCGAGCAGGGCGCCTGGATGCGCCCGTCGTTCTGGCCCACCACGCACGACATCCTGCCGCCGTACCTGCAGCACTCCGGCACGGCCGGGTGGGCGGTCCGCGCCGTGCTGGCCGCGCTCGGTGCGCCGACGTGGGGCATCTACTCCGGTTACGAGCTCGTGGAGGACGTCCCTCGTCCGGGCGTCGAGGAGCAGATCGACAACGAGAAGTACGAGTTCCGTCCGCGGGACTGGTCGGAGGCCGACCGGTTCGGCATCGAGCTGCTGCTGCGCCGGCTCAACGAGATCCGCCGCGCGCACCCCGCGCTGCAGCAGCTGCGCAACGTCCGGGTGCATCCGACGAGCGACGACCAGGTCGTCGCGTTCTCCCGGCACCTGGACGCCGCGCACTCCCCGACCGGAAGTGCCGACACGGTCGTGGTCGTGGTGAACCTCGACCCGCACCAGCCTCGGGAAGCCGTCGTGCGGCTCGACCTGGCGGCTCTGGGGCTCGACCCGCAGTGCACGCACGAGGCCTACGACGTGCTCTCCGACGAGACGTACCGGTGGGGCACCGAGGTGTACGTCCGGCTCGACCCGTCCGTGCGCTGCGCGCACGTGGTCCGGCTGGGGTCCGCGTGAACGTGCCTCCTCCCTTCTCGGCCGTCCCTGTGACGACGGCCCAGATCCCGCTGCCGGGACGGCGCCAGCCGGCCGTCCCGAGCCCGTCCGCCGCGGCTGCCGCCCGCCCCGGGTTGACGGACGACCCCGACTGGTACCGCACGGCGGTCTTCTACGAGGTCATGCTCCGCTCGTTCTCCGACTCGACGGGCAACGGATCGGGCGACCTGCGTGGGCTCATCGAGCGGCTCGACTACCTGCAGTGGCTCGGCATCGACTGCCTGTGGCTGCCGCCGTTCTACCCCTCGCCGTTGCGCGACGGCGGGTACGACGTGGCCGACTACACGGCGATCGCCGCGCAGTACGGCTCCATGGCGGACTTCGCAGAGCTGGTGGAGCAGACGCACGCCCGCGGCATGCGCATCGTGGTCGACCTGGTGATGAACCACACCAGTGACCTGCACCCGTGGTTCCAGGCGTCACGGTCCGACCCGGACGGCCCCTACGGCGACTTCTACGTGTGGTCCGACGACAACACGCGCTACCAGGACGCGCGCATCATCTTCGTCGACACCGAGACCTCCAACTGGACGTTCGACCCCGTGCGTCGGCAGTTCTTCTGGCACCGGTTCTTCAGCCACCAGCCGGACCTCAACTTCGAGAACCCGCGCGTGGCCGAGGCGATGATCGACGTCGCCCGGTTCTGGCTGAACCTGGGCATCGACGGTTTCCGGCTCGACGCGGTCCCGTACCTGTTCGAGGCCGAGGGCACCAACTGCGAGAACCTGCCCGAGACGCACGCGTTCCTGCGCCGGGTGCGCGAGACCATCGACGCGGAGTTCCCCGGGCGGATCATGCTGGCCGAGGCCAACCAGTGGCCCGAGGACGTCGTGCACTACTTCGGCACCGCCGAGGCGCCCGAGTGCCACATGTGCTTCCACTTCCCGGTGATGCCCCGCATCTACTACGCGCTGCGCGACCAGAAGGCCACGCAGATCATCGACATCCTGGCCGACACCCCGCCGATCCCCGAGGGCGCGCAGTGGAGCACGTTCCTGCGCAACCACGACGAGCTGACGCTCGAGATGGTGTCCACCGAGGAGCGCGCGTCGATGTACGGGTGGTTCGCGCCCGACTCGCGTATGCGTGCCAACGTCGGCATCCGGCGCCGGCTGGCCCCGCTGCTCGACAACTCCCGCAAGGAGATCGAGCTGGCGCACGCCCTGCTGCTGTCCCTACCGGGCAGCCCGTGCCTGTACTACGGCGACGAGATCGGCATGGGCGACAACATCTGGTTGCCCGACCGTGACGCGGTGCGCACGCCCATGCAGTGGACCCCGGATCGCAACGCGGGCTTCTCCACGGCGGACCCCGGCAAGCTCTACCTGCCGGTCGTGCAGTCGTTGGTGCACCACTACGGGCACACCAACGTCGAGGCCCAGCTGGCGCAGCCCACGTCGCTGCTGCACTGGGTGCACGGCATGCTCACGGTGCGCCGGCGCTACCCGGCTCTGGGTCGTGGCAGGTTCCAGGTGGCGACGTGCGACAACGAGTCGGTGCTCGCGTTCGAGCGCGCGTGGGGCGACCAGGTGATCCTTGTCGTGGCGAACCTGGCAGCGACCGCACGCGCCGCGAACGTCACGCTGCCGGAACGAGCCGGGTGGTCGGTGCGGGACGTGTTCGGTGGCGCGCAGTTCGCGCCGGTGGGCGCGGACGGCTCCATGTCGTTCACCCTCGGTTCGCGCGACTTCTACTGGTTGGAGCTGTCTTCGCCGTGATCCTCGTCCGACCGCCCGGGCCTTTCGACGAGCGCCTGCTCCCGCTGCTGGCGGAGTGGTTGCCGGCTCGACGCTGGTTCCCGGCGAAGGGCGTGGAGGCTGTCACGAGCCTGGTCGGGGCGGTGCCGCTCGACGACCCCGGTGCCGACGGTGCGGACCAGGCGGTGCGGATCGTGCTGGTCCGCGTCCGGGCGGGGTCGATCGAGGTCACGCTGCAGGTGCCCCTCGTGCTGCGCCGCCGGTCGCCCGGCCTTGCCGAGGGCACCACGCTCACCGCCGTCGCATCGCGTGGCGCGGCGGTGCCCGACGCTGCGGCCGCGTCCGAGATCGTCGGCATCCTCCCTGACGGTTCGGGCTCCTGGCTCGTGCTCGACGGCGCCGCGCACCCCGCCTTCGTGCGCGCCTGGCTCGCGGTCGCCGACGGCCCCGGGGCGGATCTCGATCCGGCAACCGCGCGCGCCGTGGCGGGCGAGCAGTCCAACACCTCGGTGATCGTCCGCGGACCGGGCGAGGGCGGAATCCTCAAGGTGCTGCGTGCCCTGGCCCCCGGTGAGAACCCCGACGTGGACGTCCCCCGCCATCTGGTGGATGTCGGCTGGGCGTCCGTGCCCCGCCCGCTCGCCTGGCTCGAGGCGCAGTGGCCGGCCGTCGACGACACCTTGGTCCGCGGCTACCTCGGCGCGATGAGTGTGTTCGTCGACGCTGCCGAGGACGGGTTCGAGCTCGCGTGCACGTTCGCCCGGCGCGGTGAGTCGTTCGCGGCACAGGCCCGTCAGCTGGGCGAGGTGGTCGCAGGCATGCACGACGCCCTGGTCCGGGCCTACGGCACGGACCCGGACCACGTGGGCGCGCAAGGACCGGCCGAGGTCGCGCGTTCGTTGTCCCAGCGCTTCGCCTGGGCAGTGTCAGCGGTGCCGACGTTGGCGTCCTACCGCACCGGGGTCGAGTCCGTCGTCAGCCAGGTGTCCGCGCTGCCTGTCACGCCGGCACGTCAGCGCGTGCACGGCGACCTGCACCTCGGGCAGGTCCTCCGCTCGCACGGGCGCTGGTTCGTGACGGATTTCGAGGGTGAGCCTCTGGCGCCTCTCGAGCTGCGCACCCGCGCCGACCTGGCGGTCCGTGACGTGGCGGGTCTGCTGCGTTCCTTCGACTACGCCGCCGCGGTGGGCGGCCTCACGGGTGAACCCGCGGCCGTCTGGGCCGACTCGGCCCGCACCAGCCTCCTGGCCGGCTACCACGGCACGATGCCGCCGGACCGCCCCGCCGACACGCCTGCCACCGCTGGCCGGTCCACCGGCAGCGGCTCACGACGCATCGAGAGCGCCCTGCTGCGCGCTCTCGAGCTCGACAAGGCCCTCTACGAGGTCGTCTACGAGTCGCGCAATCGGCCGACCTGGGTGGGGATCCCCCTCGCCGGCCTCGACCGCCTGGTCGGCGCGCCCTTCGCCGAGGCTCCCGAACCCGCCTGACCAGGGCGGCCGCCGGTGGCGTGCCGCCCGGGTGACGCCGCGTTCGGGGCCCGACTCGCGGCGATCCACCGGCGCCGACCCCCGCCACGTGGTTGGGTGGGACCATGAGCCCGGCCGCCTCCCCCGTCCCTGTCGACGCGGACGCACTGCGCACCGTCGCGCACGGCGCCTCGCACGATCCGCACGGGATTCTCGGCCCGCACGTGGGGGCCGGAGGTGTGACCATCCGCGTGCTGCGCCCCTTGGCTGACGCAGTCGTGGTGATCACCCCGGAGGGCCGTGCCGACGCCCGGCACGAGCAGGACGGCATCTGGGTGGCCGTCCTTCCCGGCACCCAGGTCCCCGACTACCGCCTCGAGGTCACGTACGAGGGTGTCCCGACGCGCACGGACGACCCATACCGGTTCTTGCCGACGGTCCAGGAGCTCGACCGCCATCTGATCCACGAGGGCCGCCACGAGCAGTTGTGGATGGTCCTGGGCGCCAACGTGCACACCTACCCCGGCGTCCTGGGTGAGGTCCACGGCACCTCGTTCGCCGTCTGGGCACCCAATGCCCGGGCCGTGCGCGTGGTCGGCGACTTCAACCACTGGCAAGGTGCGACCCACGCGATGCGTTCGCTCGGCGAGAGCGGCGTCTGGGAGCTCTTCGTCCCCGGTGTGGTCGCGGGCGCGCGCTACAAGTTCGAGCTGCTCGGTCCGGACGGGTCCTGGCGTCAGAAGGCCGATCCGCTCGCCAAGGGCACCGAGGTCCCCCCGCAGACCGCCTCCGTGGTCGTGGAGTCCCGCCACGCGTGGTCCGACCAGGACTGGCTCGCGCGCCGCGCCGCGTCCAACGTGCACCACGGCCCGATGAGCGTCTACGAGGTCCACCTCGGGTCGTGGCGGCAAGGTCTGTCGTACCGCGAGCTTGCCGAGCAGCTCACGGAGTACGTGCTCGAGCTGGGCTTCACCCACGTCGAGCTGCTCCCGGTCTCCGAGCACCCGTTCGGCGGCTCGTGGGGGTACCAGGTCTCCTCGTACTACGCCCCCACCTCGCGCTTCGGTCATCCGGACGACTTCAGGTACCTGGTGGACGCGCTCCACCGCGCAGGCATCGGTGTCATCCTGGACTGGGTGCCCGCGCACTTCCCCAAGGACGAGTGGGCACTGGCCCGATTCGACGGCACCCCCCTGTACGAGCACCCGGACCCCCTGCGCGGGGAGCAGCCCGACTGGGGCACGTACGTGTTCGACTTCGGCCGCCGCGAGGTGCGCAACTTCCTCGTGGCGAACGCCACCTACTGGCTCGAGGAGTTCCACATCGACGGGCTGCGTGTCGACGCAGTCGCCTCGATGCTCTACCTGGACTACTCGCGCAAGGCCGGCCAGTGGAGGCCGAACGAGCACGGCGGCCGCGAGAACCTCGAAGCCATCGCCTTCCTGCAGGAGGCCAACGCCACGGCCTACCGTCGCAGTCCCGGCATCGTCATGATCGCCGAGGAATCGACTGCCTGGCCGGGTGTGACTGCCCCCACCGACGCAGGTGGTCTCGGCTTCGGGCTCAAGTGGAACATGGGCTGGATGAACGACACCCTCCGCTACCTGGCAGAGGAACCGGTGCACCGGCGCTATCACCATGGAGAGATCACCTTCTCGATGGTCTACGCCTACTCCGAGCAGTTCGTTCTGCCCCTCTCCCATGACGAGGTCGTCCACGGCAAGGGCTCGCTGTACGGCCGCATGCCTGGCGACCACTGGCAGAAGCTCGCCGGCGTGCGCTCGCTCCTGGCGTACGAGTGGACGCATCCCGGTAAGCAGCTGTTGTTCATGGGCGGCGAGATCGCCCAGCGCGACGAGTGGGCCGAGTCCTCGAGCCTGGACTGGGCGACCCTCGGCGACCCGGGGCACCGCGGCGTGCAGCGCCTCGTCCGCGACCTCAACGAGCTCTACCGCGCCACCCCCGCACTCTGGCAGCTGGATCACGACCCGGCAGGGTTCGAATGGATCACGTCGGACGACGCCGACCACAACCTGCTCGCCTACCTCCGCAAGGGACACGACGGATCGATGGCGGCTGTCGTCGTCAACTTCGCCGGCGTCCCGCACGAGGGCTACCGGCTCGCGCTGCCGCACGCGGGGCGCTGGCGTGAGGCCATGAACACCGACGCGGAGGCATACGGCGGATCAGGTGTCGGCAACCTGGGCGAGGTCGTGGCTGATGGCCCGCCTCATCACGGCCGCCCCGCCTCCGTCACCCTGCGTGTCCCCCCGCTCGGCGCACTCATCCTCACACCCGCCTGAGAGCTCCGGGGGCGACGGCGCACGTCCCGGATCCCCTACCGGCACGACTGAGCCGCGACGAGCTGCCAACTCAGCCCTCGTCTCCAGGAAGTCCCGGGCGCCGCCCGGTTCGCCCGAACCGACTCGCGTCCGTTCCGCGCGGGCCGAACCGACTCGCGTCCGTTCCGCGCGGGACACACCGCCCGTCCGCGCTCCCGCGGAGTCACGTGGAAGATCTCGGCCGCGGCAGAGCACCTCGCTCTCCGTCCGCGGGAGTACTCACCGCGCCGCATCGCCGCCTCGCCACCCACGCCAAGCCGCAAGCCCAGATGCCGACCACAGCCGCGATGTGCCTGTGCCGCGTGGTCTCCGTCGCACGACGTGCGCCCGGGAAAGACGAAGAGCCATCCCCTCGCGGGGATGGCTCTTCGTGAATGGTGTCCGGCGGCGTCCTACTCTCCCACACCCTGGCG
>NZ_JBQIAR010000023.1:0-35246 GCF_052036975.1 Cellulomonas soli | reverse complement strand
CCCCGGGCTGACCTTCCGCCTCGACCCGGCCGGTGGCGGCGGGGAGGTCGCGGTGGACCGGGTGCTCGTCGCGGTGGACGTCACGCAGGACCGGGAGGTCGTGGCCCGGCTGATGGCCGTGGAGGCCGTCGCCGGGCTGGTGCTGCTGGCCCTGGTCAGCGCCCTGGCGGCCGCTGTGGTGCACCGCGGGCTGGCACCCGTGCGTGCCCTGGCAGCCGCGGCACGGTCGGTGGCCGACCGTGTGCCCGGCGCGCGCCTGCCCGTCGACCAGCCCGACCTGGAGACGCACGAGCTGGCCGTCGCCCTGCAGGACGCGCTGCGCCGCCGCACCGAGGCCGAGGACCGCGTGCGGGCATTCGTGCAGGACGCCTCCCACGAGCTGCGCACACCGCTGACGATCGTGCACGGCTGGGCCGACCTGTACCTGCAGGGCGGCCTCGACGGCGACCGGCTCGACCGGGCCATGGTGCGGGTCGAGGCGGAGACCACCCGGATGCGTCACCTGGTCGACCAGATGGCCTTGCTGGCCCGCCTCGACGAGGACGTCCCGCTGCGCCACGACCGGGTCGACCTGGCCTCGGTGGTGCAGGAGGTCGCCGACGACCTGCTCGTCGTGGCCCCCGACGCCGACGTGCAGGTCGACACGGTGCCCGCACCGGTGACCGGCGACCGTGAACGGCTGCTGCAGGTGGTGCACAACCTGGTCGGCAACGCCGTGCGGCACACCCCGCCCGGCACGGCGGTCCGGGTCCGGGTCCGGGCTGCCGACGGTGCCGTGCTGCTCGACGTCGTCGACGACGGGCCCGGCATCCCCGCCGAGGTGCGCGGACGCGTCTTCGACCGGTTCGCCCGTGGCGACGCCGCCAGCAGCGGGTCGGGGCTGGGGCTGGCGGTGGTGCGGGCCGTCGTCGCCGCCCACCACGGGAGCGTCGAGCTGCTGGCGATCGACCGCGGTACGCACGTGCGGGTCACGCTGCCCTCGGCCTGACCGTCAGGAGATCGTCAGGCTCCTGACCGGCGGACGGCAGCATCCCGGGGGTCCCGGCCCAGGTGCGCCCGGTGGACTGCGGTCGGCAGGTCGCACCGGGTGACCTCGACGAGGTCGCGGAGGCTCCATGCACAGCACGAGATCCACGCGGCGCCCGGCGCGGCTGCTCGCCGGTGCGGCCGTGGTGGCCGTGGTGGTCGTCCTGGTCGTCGCCGAGCTGCTCGCCCGGGCGGTCGTCGGCGCCCGGGTGGCCTCCGCCGTCGAGAGGTCCTCCGTGCTGTCCGGGCAGGAGGTGTCCGACCTGCACGTCGGGTTCGGGCCGTGGCCGGTGCTGCCATGGCTCGTGGTCGGCCGGGTGCGGTCGGTGACCGTCGGTGCCGACCAGGTGACCTGGCAGGGGGTGCCCGTGGGCGTCGAGGTGCACCTGGCCGACCTGCAGCTGCACGGCACACCGGCGGCCGCCCGCACGAGCGTCCGTGTCACCGTGCCGGGTGAGGGCCTGGCCGGGCTCGTCGAGCAGGTACTCGACGAGTCGGACCCGTCGGCGGCACCCGGCCCGTTCGGCGATGCCACCTGGTCGGTCCGCGACGGGATGCTCGTCGCCCAGGCGCAGGTCGCACGCCGCGGGATCAGCCTTCCCGTCGAGGTGGCGGTCGTCGTCTCGGCGGCCGACGGTGCCCTGCAGCTGCGTCCCGCCGCCGTCACGGTCGCGGGGCTCGTGCTCGACGTCTCCGCCGTTGCCGGCACGGACGGTCCGCTGGCCGCGCTCGCCGAGACCCGCACCCTGACGCCCGACCTGCCCGGCGACCTCACGCTCACCTCGGCTGCGGTCGTCGGCGACCGCCTCGTGCTCGAGGCGCAGCAGACGACGTCGGACCGCGGCTGAACCCGACGACCCCGCCTCGACCCCACCGCCGTCCCGTCCTCGACCCGCCTCGACCTGCCCACCCGACGACCCGCCTCCCGGAGGTCCACCGTGCCCGTGCACGCCCTTGCCCGTCTCAGCGCCCGCCACCCGATCCTCGTCGTGGCCACCTGGGTCCTGCTCGCCGTCGGCCTGACCGTCGCGGTCCGGTGGGCGGGCCCCGGGCTCGACCAGGTCGTCGCCGTCCCCGGCTCGGACTCCGCGGCCGCCACCGAGGTGCTCTCGGCGTTCGACGCCGACGAGGACGAGGCGACGGTGACCTCCACGGTGCTCGTCGCCAGCGACGGCCCCGTCGTCGAGCAGCGTGCCGCGGTCGGTGAGCTCGTCGCCGGGCTCCGCGCGGTGGACGGCGTGCTGGCCGTGGACGACCCGCTCACCACCGACCCTGTCGTGACCACCCCCGACGGTCGCGCGGTCGTGCTCGACGTGCGCACCGACGCCGCGGTCACGGTCGACGGCGTGGCGTTGCGGGCTGCCGTGGACGACGCCCGCACGGCCGGGCTCGACGTCGGCGTCGGCGCCCCGTTGGTCCGCGAGGTCGAACCGCCTGGCGGGACACGCACCAGCGAGCTGATCGGTGTCGCCGTCGCGGTCGTCGTGCTGCTGCTCACCCTGCGCTCCCTGGTCGCAGCGGCGATCCCGCTGGTCAACGCCCTGCTCTCGGTCGCGGCCGGGCTCGGGGTGCTGCACCTGCTCGGCCACGCCGTCGCCGTACCCGAGGTCGCGCCGACGCTCGCGACCATGATCGGGCTGGGCGTCGGCATCGACTACGCGCTCTTCCAGGTCGCCCGGCACCGCACGGTGCTCGCCGAGGCGCCCGGTGACGCGACCCGGGAGTCGCTGGCCAGGACGACCGCGCGCACCACGGGTCGAGCGGTCGCGTTCGCCGGGATCACCGTGGCGCTCGCCGTGTGCGCGCTCGCGGTCACCGGGGTCGACTTCGTCACCTGGCTCGGGCTGGGCACGGCGGTCGTCGTGCTCGTCGTGCTGCTCGCCTCGCTGATGCTGACCCCGGCCCTGCTGGCCCTCGCCGGGCCACGCGTGCTGCCGCGCGGGGCGACCGGCACCGAGGACCCGGGCAGGTCCGGCTGGGCGCGGTTCGCGCGCCGTGTGACGTCGCGACCCGTGCGGTGGGGTGTCGTGTGCGCCATCGTGCTGGGCGGGCTCGCGGCACCCGCGCTCGACCTGCAGCTCGGCGAAGGCTCCGACGGTGACCGTCCCGTGGGCACCGAGCGCCGCACCGCGTACGACCTCACCGTGGAGCACCGCGGTGCCGGTGCGTCGTCCCCGCTGACCCTGGCCGTGGCCCTCGACCCGGCCGCGACGGCGCCTGACGACCCGCGACTGGTGGCCGTGGCCGCCGAGGCCGCCGCCGTCGACGGAGTGCAGCAGGTCGGTGCGCTGCGGCTCGACCCGACGGGCACCGCCGCCCGGGCGACCGTGATCACCACGCAGGAGGCCGGCTCCGACCAGCGCCCGGTGGTGCTGGCCGACCTCCGTGCGATCCAGCCGCCCGCGGGGGCCGAGGTGCACGTCGGTGGCCTCAGCGCGACCACCGCCGACCTGTCGGAGCGGATCGCCGACCGGCTGCCCTGGCTGGTGCTCGGCACGGTGCTGGTGGCGGCGCTGCTGCTGGTCGTCGCGTTCCGGTCGCTGCTGGTGCCGCTGAAGGCCGCCCTGATGGACCTCGTGTCGGTGGCTGCCGCGTACGGGGTGGTCGTCGCGGTGTTCCAGTGGGGGTGGGGTGCGCAGCTGCTGGGGCTCGACGGCCCGGTGACCATCGAGAGCCACGTGCCGATGATGCTGTTCGCCGTGCTGTTCGGGCTGTCCATGGACTACGAGGTGTTCCTGCTGTCGGCCGTGCAGGAGGCACGCAGTCGCGGCGTCGACGCGCGGGAGGCGATCGTGCAGGGCGTGGGGGCCACGGCCCGCGTGATCACCGCGGCAGCGGTCGTCATGTTCGCGGTCTTCGCCTCGTTCGTCATGGTCGACGACCCGCTGGTCAAGATGTTCGGCGTGGGGCTCGCCGTCGCGGTGCTGGTCGACGCGACGCTGGTGCGGGTCGTGCTCGGCCCCGCCGTGATGGCGCGCATGGGCGAGCGGGCGTGGTGGTTCCCGGCGCGCCTGGGCGCTCGCGTGCCGCACGTGGAGCTGTGAGGGTCGTGCCCGGTCCTACCCTGGCAGGGCGACGGACCGGGCACGGCAGGGGCCGGGTCAGGGGCGCGAAGCGAACCGTTCGAGCAGGTCGGCGTGCCCCGAGACCACGATGATGTCGTTGGCCGAGATGCGGGTCTCGGGCGTCGCGTACTGGAAGTCCAGGCCCGGCGACTTCACGCCGATGACCGTGACCCCGTACCGCGAGCGCAGCCGCGACTGCCCCAGGGTGAACCCCTGCGTCTCCTTCGGCGGGCGCATCTTGACGATGGTGAACCCGTCCTCGACCTCGATGTAGTCGAGCAGCTTGCCGGAGACCAGGTGCGCGACCCGGTTGCCTGCGTCGGACTCGGGCAGGATCACGTGGTGCGCGCCGATGCGCTGCAGGATCCGCGAGTGCTCGGGGCTGATCGCCTTGGCCCAGATCTGCGGGATGCCCATGTCGACCAGGTTGCCCGTGATGAGCACGGACGCCTCGAGGTAGGAGCCGACGCCGACGACCGCGACCGGGAAGTCGCGGGCGCCGAGCTGTTCGAGGGCCTCCGGGTTCGTGCAGTCGGCCTCGACGAGCGGCACACGGCCGGCCCACTGCGCGACGATCTCCGGGTTGCGTTCGACGGCCAGCACGTCCTGCCCGAGGCGTTCGAGGGTGTGCGCGATCGCGGAGCCGAATCGGCCGAGCCCGATGACGAGCACGCCTGCGTCATTCTTCGACGACTTCGACTGCCCTGCGCGCAGGCGTGCGTCGAGGGCTTCGGACGGGTTGTCAGCCAATGATCGGCCTCTCTTCGGGGAGCCGGATGACACGACGACGGTTGCGCAGCGCGAGCGCCGCCGCAAGGGTCATCGTGCCGGTCCGGCCGATGAACATGAGCACGGCGAGCACGTACTTGGCACCGTCGGGCAGGTCAGGGGTGATGCCGGTGGTCAGCCCGCACGTAGCGAACGCGGAGATGACCTCGAACAGCACGCGGTCGAGCGACAGGCCCGTCATGGCCAGCAGCAGCAGCGAGGCGACCAGCACGATCGTGGCCGACACGAGAGAGACGGCGATGGCGACCTGCAGGGTGTCGCGGGAGATGCGCCGCCCGTACGCCTCGACGTCGCGGTCGCCTCGGGCCTCGGCGATGATCGCCAGCAGCATGACGGCCAGGGTGGTGACCTTGATGCCGCCGGCGGTGGACGCCGAACCGCCGCCGACGAACATGAGGGCGTCGTTGAGCAGCCACGTGCCTTCGTGCATCTGCCCGACGTCGACCGTGGAGAACCCGCCGGAGCGGGGCATGACTCCGGCGAACAGCGACGCGAGGAACGTGGCCGGCGCGTCCAGCGGCTTGAACGTCGCAGGGTTCGTCCACTCGAACGCGGCCACCAGCAGCGACCCGCCCACGACGAGCACCGAGCTGGTGACCAGGGTCAGCTTGGTGTGCAGGTTCCACCGGCGCGGGGTGCGCAGGTGCGAGGCGATGTTGAGGATCACCGGGAACCCGAGGGAGCCGATGAACACGCCGAGGATGATCGGCAGCAGCACCCACCAGTCGGACACGAACGGTGCCAGGCCCTCGGGGGTGGGCACGAACCCGGCGTTGTTGAACGCCGAGACCGCGTAGAACACCGCGTGCCACGCGGACTGGCCCCAGCTCTCGTCGTACATGTGGAACCGGGGGAGCAGCACCAGGGCGATCGTCACCTCGAGTGCGGTGGACGTCACGATGACGGTCCGCACCAGCGAGCCGACCTCACCGAGCCGCGTCACCTTGGACTCCGAGGCCACCAGGAGCCGCCCGGTGAGCCCGATGCGCCGGGAGACGGCCATGCCGAGCAGCGAGGCCAGGGTCATGACCCCGAGGCCGCCGACCTTGATGGCCACGAGGATGACGACCAGCCCCCACGTGGACCAGTACTCGCCGGTGGGCACCACGACGAGCCCGGTGACGGTGGTGGCGGACGTCGCGGTGAAGAACGCGTCGACGAACGGCGCCCGCCCGCCGTGCACGGTGGCCCACGGTGCGGACAGCAGCAGGGTGACCAGCGCGATGACCGAGGCGAACACGCCCAGGGCCAGTCGGGCGGGGGACTGCCGAGCCGAGTGGTCGACGTACTCGCGTACACGCCGGAGCATGCCGGCACCTGCCAGTGCCATGCCACCTCCGTGCCGTGAGTGCCGCTGCTGCGGTGCGTCCGCGCGTGGACCAGGGACGCAGCCCTCGACGCGCGGGGAACACTGTGGCACGGACAGGGCCGCCGGATCGACACGACCGGCGCCTCGGTGCGACGGTGTGACCATGGGGCAGGCCACGGCAGCGGGCGACGGGGCGGCCGACCTGCCCGCAACCGGGGCCGCGGACGAGCCTGACGGGCTGCCGGTGCGCATCGTGTGGTCGCCCGAGCTGCTCGGCTACGACTTCGGGCACGGCCACCCGATGACCTCCGAGCGGCTCGAGCTGACCATCCGGCTCGCGGAGGACCTCGGCCTGCTCGACCACCCCGACCTGGAGCTGGTCGGTGCGGGGCCGGCGTCCGACGAGCTGCTGGCCACGGTCCACGAGGCCGGCTACGTCGCGGCGGTGCACGCGGCCGCGGAGCACGGCACGCGCGACCCCGCCCGCGGCCTGGGTACCGAGGACGACCCCGTGTTCGGCGACATGCACGAGGCGGCGGCGCGTGTCGTGCAGGGCACGCTCGAGGCGGCGCTGGCGGTGTGGCAGGGCCGTGCGGTGCACGCGGTGAACGTCACGGGTGGGCTGCACCACGCGATGCCGGGCGCCGCGTCGGGCTTCTGCGTCTACAACGACGCCGGGGTGGCGATCCGGCGTCTGCTGGCCGAGGGTGCGCAGCGGGTGGCGTACGTCGATGTCGACGCCCACCACGGTGACGGCGTGCAGGCGGTGTTCTGGGACGACCCGCGGGTGCTCACGGTGTCGCTGCACGAGACGGGCCACATGCTCTTCCCGGGCACGGGCCACGCGCGTGAGACGGGTGGCGTGGGCGCGCCGGGCGGTGCGGTGAACGTGGCGCTGCCCTCGGGGACGGACGACGCCGGGTGGTTGCGGGCGTTCGACGCGGTGGTGCCGGCGGTGCTGCGGGCGTTCGAGCCCGAGGTGCTGATCACGCAGCACGGCTGCGACGCCCACCCGCAGGACCCGTTGGCGAACCTGCGCGTGTCGGTGGACGCCCAGCGGT
The DNA here is from genome assembly GCF_052036975.1 of Cellulomonas soli. Taxonomy (GTDB): domain Bacteria; phylum Actinomycetota; class Actinomycetes; order Actinomycetales; family Cellulomonadaceae; genus Cellulomonas; species Cellulomonas soli_A. The sequence continues at coordinate 27,996 of NZ_JBQIAR010000023.1, read as the reverse complement.
CGGCGGCGCAGCGGCTGCACGAGCTGGCGCACGAGCTGGCGGGGGGTCGGTGGGTCGCGTTGGGCGGGGGCGGCTACGCGGTGCTCGACGTGGTGCCGCGGGTGTGGGCGCACCTGATCGGCATCGCCACCCACCGTCCGGTGGATCCGGCGACCCCGGTACCCGAGCGGTGGCGGTCGATGGTCAGGGACCGGTACGGCAGGCCCGGCGCGGTGTCGATGTCGGACGGCCCGGCGGTGCGGTTCCGGCCGTGGTCGGCCGGCTACGACCCGTCCGACGACGTGGACCGCGCCGTCCGGGCCACGCGTGCGGCGGTGTTCCCGTTGCTGGGCCTCGACCCTGAGCACGACTGAGCCCCGGGGCGCCGATCGGGTGATCCCTGCTGTCCCGGGGGTTCACCGCTTTCACACCTGTCACACGCGCCACTAGGGTGGTGCGGCACCAGGAAGCCCACCGCGAGAGCCTCGCGTGACCCCCGGAAGAAGAGCAGAGTCGATGAGCGAGCAGCCGGGTCGGGTGCGGTTCCTCACTGTGCTCGAGGTCGCGGACATCATGCGGGTCTCGAAGATGACCGTGTACCGGTTGTTGCACTCCGGTGAGCTGCCGGGTGTGCGGGTGGGTCGCTCGTTCCGGGTTCCGCAGGACGCCCTGGACCACTACCTGCGCACCGCCACGACCGTGGAGCACGAGTCCGACGAGGGGCGCGGGCGGCTCTCGTCCTGACGTCGTGCGCGCCGGTGACCTGCGTGTCGGTGCTGCGCGCCCGGCGTGATATCGGGCGCGTCGCGCCGGGGGCCTCCGATCGCGTAAGGTAGAGCCTCGGACTTTCCCGTGCGTGGGCGACTCGACCGCACCGCGCGTCGATCGACCATCAGCACGGCCCGTTCGGGCCGCCACCGGAAGTGAGGCAGGACCCATGGGCTCCGTCATCAAGAAGCGCCGCAAGCGGATGGCCAAGAAGAAGCACCGCAAGCTGCTGCGCAAGACGCGTCACCAGCGTCGCAACAAGAAGTGAGCTGATCTGCTCCTCGTCAGGCCCGGGCATCGCGTCCCGGGCCTGACGTGTCTGTGCCGGACGCGTCGTCCTCCCCAACTCGAGTACAACGATGTACTCTCGTCGTGTCGACCTGATGGCACCGATGCCGCAGATCGACGCACCGGTGCGTCGACTGGCCAGCGGTGATCTGCGACCCTGACGCAGGGTTGCCGACGGTCGCAGGGGCGGCCGCACGAGGAGGCAGGACGTGAGCACCCGACGCACCGGCGCCGTGACGATGCACGAGGTCGCGGCGCGCGCGGGCGTGTCCATCAAGACCGTCTCGAACGTCGTCAACGGCTACCAGTACATCCGTCCCGCCACCCGCGAGAAGGTCGAGCAGGCCATCGCCGACCTCGGCTACCAGGTCAACGTCTCGGCGCGGAACCTGAGGCGCGGGCGCACCGACCTGATCGGGCTGGCCGTCCCCGAGCTGTCGCTGCCGTACTTCGCGGAGCTGGCCGACTCGGTGATCCGGGCGGCCGAGGCCCGCGGTGTGACGGTGCTGATCGAGCAGACCGGGTCGGTCCGCGAGCGTGAGCTCGAGGTGCTCTCCAGCCAGCGCCGGCACCTGACCGACGGGCTGATCTTCTCCCCGCTGGCCCTGGGCCCGCAGGACCACGCCGCGCTGCAGGTCGACTTCCCGATGGTGCTGCTGGGTGAGCGGATCTTCGGCGGGCCGGCCGACCACGTCACCATGAACAACGTCGAGGCGGCACGTGCGGCGACCGCCCACCTGCTCGAGCTCGGCCGCCGCCGGATCGCGGTGATCGGTGCGCACGAGGGGGAGGCCGTCGGGTCCGCCGCGCTGCGCGTGCAGGGCTACCGCCAGGCGCTCACCGAGGCCGGTGTGCCGTTCGACCCGGCGCTGATCGCCGAGGCCGGCCTCTGGCACCGTGCGACGGGCGCCGAGGCCATGCACCGGCTGCTCGATCAGGGCGTCGAGATCGACGCCGTCTTCGGTCTGAACGACGCGCTCGCGCTCGGTGCGCTGCACGCGTTGCACGCCCGGCGGGTCGAGGTGCCCGGGTCGGTCGCCGTCATCGGTTTCGACGACATCGAGGAGACGGCGTACGCCACGCCGACGCTGTCCACGGTGGCGCCCGGTCGCGAGCAGATCGCCGCGACGGCCGTCGACCTGCTGCTCGCCCGCATCGCCGACCCCGACCCGGACCGCCCGTTCCAGCGGGTCGTCGCCGACTTCACCATCGTCGGCCGCGAGTCGACGCTGGGCGAGCAGGCCCTCGACCGGGAGCTGGCGGCGCTGCCCGTCGCCTGAGGTCGCTCGGCTCGTTCAGCCGACCACGGGGGTGACGCCGAGCTCGGCGAGCAGCCCCAGGATGCGCGTGCGGATCTCGTCGCGGATGGGGCGCACGGCCTCGACGCCCTGGCCGGCCGGGTCCTCCAGGACCCAGTCCTCGTAGCGCTTGCCGGGGAAGTACGGGCACGTGTCGCCGCAGCCCATGGTGACCACCACGTCGGAGTCCTTGACGGCCTCGGTGGTCAGCACCTTGGGCTTCTCGGCGCGGATGTCGATGCCCACCTCGAGCATCGCCTCGACGGCCGAGGGGTTGATCATCTCGGCGGGCATCGATCCGGCCGAGCGGACCTCGACGGCGCCGCCGGACAGCGCGGTGAGGAACCCGGCGGCCATCTGCGACCGGCCGGCGTTGTGCACGCAGACGAACAGGACGCTGGGCTTGCGGTCGGTGGTGGCGCTCATGGGGTGCTCCTCGGGGTAACGGGTGTGAGGTCGGGTGTGAGGCGGCTGTCGGGCAGGTGGGGCGTCAGGCAGGCAGGGTGAGGTCGGGCACGAGGTCGGCGAGCAGGCCGCGGACGCGGGCGTCGATGTCGTCCCGGATGAGGGCGGCGCCCTCCGCCGAGGCGAGCGACGGGTCGCCGACCTGCCAGTCCTCGTAGCGGATGCCGGGGTACACCGGGCACACGTCGCCGCACCCCATGGTGATCACCACGTCGGCGGCCCGGACCGCGTCGTCGGTGAGGGGCTTGGGGAACGCGGTGGTGCCCGGGTCGATCGCGTCGAGCAGCGGGCGCACGTGCGGGTGCACGTCCGCGGCGGGCACGGAGCCGGCGGAGCGGACGACCACGCGGTCGCCGGCGTAGCGGTGCAGCAGCCCGGCAGCCAGCTGGGAGCGCCCGGCGTTGGCGACGCACACGAACAGCACCTGCGGTCGGGCGTCGGCGGCCTCGGCCCCGGCACCGGCGGTCTTGGCCAGGTCCTCCAGGCGCTGGCGCGCGAACCGTTCGGTCAGCACCACCAGGTGTGCGCGCACGCCGGCCGTGCGGGCCAGCGCGGTGGCGGACTCGCGCACCACGTCCTCGACGCGGGCGTGCTCCAGTGTGGGGAACTGCCCGGCCAGCGTGGCGCTCACGCGGTCGAGGACCTCGTCGAGGGCGTCCAGGCCGCCCATCGGCTCGCCCGGCGGCACCGCGGGGCCGGTGAGCCGGGCGAGGTCGTGGTCCACGACGGCCGGCGCGAACGCCTCCAGCAGCGAGCGCACCGCCGGGGTGTAGGTGGCGGTGATGGAGTAGTAGACCCAGGTGCCGCGTCGCTGCGAGGTGACGATGCCGGCGTCCTTGAGCACCTTGAGGTGGTGGGAGACGGTCGGGAGCGAGACGTCGGCGAGCTCGGCGATGTCGCACACGCAAGCCTCGCCCTGGGGACTCGTCGCGAGCAGGGACAGGGCACGCAGCCGCAGCGGTTCGGCCAGGGCCTTGAGGGCGAGCGCCACCGACCCGGCGGCGTCCTCACCCATGGCGCGGGCGGCCGGTGACCCGGCGGGCCGACAGGTGTCGGTCGTCATCGTGAGGCCCCTTCCTCGGCGTCGGCGAGCTCGGGCGGCGCCGGCTGGGCGGTCCGGTCGGGCGCGGTCTGCGGCCATCGGCGGGCCAGCCACAGCGAGACGTACACCAGGCCGACCAGCACGGGCACCTCGATCAGCGGTCCGACCACGCCCGCCAGGGCCTGCCCGGACGCGGCGCCGAACGTGCCGATGGCGACGGCGATCGCGAGCTCGAAGTTGTTGCCCGCCGCGGTGAACGCCAGCGTCGTCGAGCGGGCGTACCCGAGCCGCAGCTGCGCGCCGAGCAGCATGCCCAGCCCCCACATGACGGCGAAGTAGACCAGCAGCGGCACCGCGATGCGCACCACGTCGAGCGGGTGGGCCAGCACCTGGTCGCCCTGCAGCGCGAACAGCAGCACGATCGTGAACAGCAGCCCGTACAACGCCCACGGGCCGATGCGCGGGACGAACCGCTCCTCGTACCAGGTGCGCCCACGGGCCTTCTCCCCGATCGCGCGGGAGGCGAAGCCGGCGACCAGCGGGACGCCCAGGAACACCAGCACGTTGAGGGCGATCTGCCCCACGGAGACGTCCAGCCCCTGCGTGTCCAGGCCCAGCCAGCCGGGCAGTACGGTCAGGTAGAACCAGCCGAGCAGCGAGAACGCCACGACCTGGAACACGGAGTTGATCGCCACGAGCACGGCCGCGGCCTCGCGGTCACCGCAGGCCAGGTCGTTCCAGATGACGACCATGGCGATGCAGCGGGCCAGGCCCACCAGGATCAGCCCGGTGCGGTACTCGGGCAGGTCGGGCAGCAGGGCCCAGGCCAGCACGAACATCAGCGCGGGTCCGACGACCCAGTTGAGCAGCAGCGACGAGACGAGCAGCCGACGGTCGCCGGTGACCGCGCCGACCTTGTCGTAGCGGACCTTGGCCAGCACCGGGTACATCATCACCAGCAGGCCCAGGCCGATCGGCACCGAGATGCCGCCGACCTCGAGGGCGCCGAGCGCGTCGGACAGGGCGGGGACGAACCGACCGAGGACGAGCCCGCCGACCATGGCCAGCCCGATCCAGACGGGAAGCCAGCGGTCGAGGGTGGACAGGCGCGTCGAGGCCGCGTGCACGGGCGTGGTCATCGGGCGGCTCGACGCCGGGTGCTCTGCTTCGACATGTGTCTATGTTGACCAGTCTCGAAGCAGTGATCAAGCCTGACGAGATGAACATCTGGTGACCAAGGTCCCGTCCGTGCGCCACGGCGCAGGCGGACGCTTCAATCGTGGTTGAGGCAACAGTGGTTGAGACGACAGCGGCCGAGCAGACGGCGCCGGAGCGCATCGCGCTGCTGCAGGCCGTCGCCGACCCGGTGCGCTGGACGGTGCTGCACCTGCTGGCCGAGCGGCCGCGCTGCGTGTGCAACCTGCAGGAGCACGTCGACGTCGCGGGCAACCTGCTCAGCTACCACCTCAAGGTGCTGCGCGAGGCCGGTCTGGTCACCTCGTCCCGTCGCGGGCGCTGGGTCGACTACGCGCTGGTCGACGACGCACGTGACCGCATGGCGGCGGCCCTTCCCGGCGCGGCCGCCGTGCCCGCCCTGCTCGATGCGGGTGCGCCGTGAGCGTCGCGGAGCGGCTGCGCGCACGGACCCCGACGCGGCGCTGGGTCGGGCTGGCTGTCGCCGCCCTCGTGTGGCTCGTGCTGTACGAGCTCAACCGGCCGTTCTGGGACTGGCTGCTGTACGACCTGATCGGCCTCGACCCCGACAGCCGCCTCGGCTCGGGCGTCCACTTCTTCTTCTACGACACCGTCAAGATCGCCCTGCTGCTCGTCGGCATCATCTTCGTCATCACGGTGCTGCGCTCGTTCATGAGCGTCGAACGCACCCGCGCGATGCTCGGCGGCCGCCGCGAAGGCCTCGGCAACGTCATGGCCGCCGGGCTCGGGGTGATCACCCCGTTCTGCTCGTGCAGCGCCGTGCCGGCGTTCATCGGGTTCGTCGCCGCCGGGGTGCCGCTGGGCGTCACGATGAGCTTCCTCATCGCCAGCCCGCTGGTCAACGAGGTCGCGATCGCCCTGCTCTTCGGCCTGTTCGGGCTCGGGCCGACCCTGCTGTACGTCGGGGCCGGCCTGGTCATCGCCATCATCGCCGGGTACGTGCTCGGTCGCCTGAAGATGGAGCGGTGGGTCGAGCCGTTCGTCTTCGAGACCCGCCTCGGCGGGCAGGTCGTCGACCCCAGCGCCGGGCTGACCTGGGACGACCGGATCCAGATGGGCATCGAGGAGGTCGCCTCGATCCTGCGCAAGATCTGGCCGTACCTGCTCGTCGGCATCGGTCTCGGCGCCGCCATCCACGGTTGGGCCCCCGAGGACTTCTTCGCCCGCTACGCCGGCGCCGGCAACCCCTTCGCCGTGCTGCTGGCCGTGCTCATCGGCATCCCGCTGTACTCCAACGCCGCCGGCGTCCTGCCCCTGGTCGAGGCCCTGCACGACAAGGGCCTGCCGATGGGCACCCTGCTGGCGTTCATGATGGCCGTCGTCGCGCTCAGCCTGCCCGAGATGATCCTGCTGCGCCGGGTCCTCAAGCCCCCGCTGATCGGCGCGTTCGTGGCCGTGACGGGCGCCGGGATCATCGCCGTCGGCTACCTGTTCAACGCCGTCATCGGCGTCTGACCCGCACCACCCGGCACCGCACCACCCAGCACCGCACCCTCACGAAGGAGAACATCATGATCATCAAGATCCTCGGACCCGGCTGCGCCAACTGCGCCAACCTCGAGAAGGCCGCCCGCGAGGCCGCCGCCGGCCTCGGCCTCGACGCCACCTTCGAGAAGGTCACCGACTACCCCACGATCGCCGGGTACGGCGTCATGTCCACCCCCGGGCTGGTCGTCGACGAGAAGGTCGTCCTCTCCGGTCGGGTGCCGACCGCCGCCCAGGTCCGCGAGCTCCTGGCGCCGCTGACCTCCTGACGGGCCGCACCAGCGGCCGGACCCTCACGTGCGGGTAGGGTTGGGGTAGCTGGCCGCGTCCGGGTAGGGCGCAGGCTGCCCTCGGGCCCGACCACGTCACGTGCGCACCGGCTCGCCCACCTCGACGCAGGAGACCCATGCAGACCGTTCACGACCGCCGCCTGACCGCCCCCAAGCCGCTGCGCAAGGGGGCGCTGCGGATCACCCCGCTGGGTGGTCTGGGCGAGATCGGCCGCAACATGACGGTCTTCGAGTACGCCGGCAAGCTGCTCGTCGTCGACTGCGGCGTGCTGTTCCCCGAGGACCACCAGCCGGGCGTCGACGTGATCATCCCCGACTTCGCCTCGATCCGGGACCGCCTCGACGACATCGAGGCCATCGTGCTCACCCACGGGCACGAGGACCACATCGGTGGTGTGCCGTACCTGCTGCGCGACCGCCCCGACATCCCGGTGATCGGGTCCGAGCTGACGCTGGCGTTCCTGTCGGCCAAGCTCGCCGAGCACAAGATCCGCCCGAAGACCGTGCGCGTCGAGGCCCGTGACACGCACACAGCCGGCCCGTTCGGGCTGGAGTTCGTCGCGGTCAACCACTCGATCCCCGACGGCCTGGCGGTGGCGATCCGCACCCGCGCCGGCATGGTGCTGGTCACCGGCGACTTCAAGATGGACCAGTTCCCGCTCGACGACCGGCTCACGGACCTGCCGCACTTCGCGCGGCTCGGCGACGAGGGCGTGGACCTGTTCCTGGTCGACTCGACCAGTGCCGAGGTGCCCGGCTTCACCATGTCCGAGCGTGACCTGACGCCCGCCATCGAGCAGGTGTTCGCCACGGCCCCCGGCCGGATCATCGTGTCCAGCTTCGCCAGCCACGTGCACCGCATCCAGCAGATCCTGGACTCCGCGCACGCCACCGGCCGCAAGGTCGGGTTCGTGGGTCGCTCGATGGTCCGCAACATGGGCATCGCCAAGGAGCTGGGCTACCTGCGGGTGCCCGACGGGCTGCTCGTGGAGGCCTCCGCGCTGGACAAGCTCCCGGCCGGTCAGGTCACGCTGATCTGCACCGGGTCGCAGGGCGAGCCGATGGCGGCGCTGTCGCGCATGGCCAACGGCGACCACCAGATCCGACTGGCCGAGGGCGACACCGTGCTGCTGGCGAGCTCGCTGATCCCCGGCAACGAGACCGCGATCTACGGGGTCATCAACAAGCTGACCGAGCGTGGCGCCCGGGTGGTGCACAAGGGCAACGCGAAGGTGCACGTGTCGGGCCACGCCAGCGCCGGCGAGCTCACGTACTGCTACCGCATCGTGCGCCCCCGCTACGTGATGCCGTACCACGGGGAGTCCAAGCACCTGCACGCCAACGGCGCCCTGGCCGTGGCGGCCGGTGTGCCCGACGAGAACGTCCTGGTCATCCGCGACGGCGTCAGCATCGACCTGGAGAAGGGCAAGGCCACCATCGTCGGTGCCGTGCCCGCCGACATGATCTACGTCGAGGGCGGCGTCGTCGGCCGAGCCACCGAGGACACGCTGCGCGACCGGCGCATGCTGCGGGACGGCGGGGTGCTGACCGTGCTGGCCCTGCTGGACCCGACGACGAACCGGCTCGCGGAGCCGTTGGAGTTCATCGCCCGCGGCGCGCTGATCGACGAGCAGGCGCTCGAGGGCGCGAACCGGGAGGTCGAGAAGGCCCTGGCGGCGCTGCCCGCCGATCGGCAGACCGACGCGGCGGACCTCGACGACGTGGTGCGTCGGGCGGTCCTGCGCGGCATCCGTCGACGCACCGCGCGCGAGCCGGTCGTCGTCGCCCTGGTCATGGACGCCTGATCGGCACGAGAGCGGCAGGGCCGACGGCGGTGGCGGGGAGGACGGGCGTCGGGGCGCACGGCAGGCACATCGGTGAGGTCGCCGAGATCACCGGCCTGTCCCTGCGGACCATCCGGCACTACGACGAGGTCGGCCTCGTCGTCCCGTCGGCCCGGTCCCGCGGGGGGTTCCGGCAGTACGCGGACGACGACGTCGACCGCCTCCAGCTGGTCAGGCGCATGAAGCCGTTGGGCTTCTCCCTGGAGGAGATGCGCGACCTGCTGGAGGTGCTCGACGGCGTCGACGGGCCCCTCGACGCGGAGGAGCACCGAGGGCTCGTCGCGCGGCTGCGGGAGTACGAGGAGCAGGCCGACCGGCGGTGCGAGGAGCTGAGGGCGACCGCGCGGGCGGGCGAGGAGTTCGCCGCGCTGCTGCGGGCCGCGCTGGAGCGGCACGCCCAGCTGCCCGGGCACCGGCCCTGACGCGAGCCCTCAGCGGGCGTCGAGCGTGTCCAGGCGGTGGTCCACCAGCCACCCGCTGGCCAGCAGCGGCAGGCTGACCCCGACCAGCGGCCCGAGCACGGGCACGGTCCAGATCACCAGCGCGATCGCGGCGAGGGTGACGAGCACCGCGACGGCCGTGCCGGGGGAGACCAGGGGTGCGGCGGCGACGAACCGCCACGTGCGCACGGCGGGCGTCTCGTACCGGCGGGCGACGGGGAACAGGAACGCGAGTGCCACGAGCGCGTAGGCGGACACGACCACCAGGCCACCGGTGAGCACCGCAGCGGCCGGCCCATCGAGCACCTGCAGCGCGGACGCGTCGAGCGTCAGCAGCAGGAGCACGACCCACACGGGGGTACCCAACAGGTTGTGCCGGCGCCACCCGTGCCGCCACAGCGCCCAGAAGGTCGACCAGGCCTTGGCCGGGGGTGCGCCGGCGGCGAGCGAGGCCAGCAGCGCGCCGCCGGCACCCAAGGCGGGGAACAGCCCCAGGAGCACACCACCGGCGAGCGTGCCCAGGGCGATGAGCACGTTGATGCCCACCAGCAGCGTCGCGTAGCGAAGCCACGTCATCGCCCGCCCGGCCCAGCCCACGGCCGGGTCGTCGGCGACGATCGGCACGGCGACCCGCCCGCGGCGTGCCGGGGCCGGGCCGCCGTGCTCCGTGTGCTCGTCCACCGAGGGTCTCCCTGGGTTCGGTGCCGGCGCGAGGGACGTCACGGCAGCAGCGTGCCGCACGTCACCGTGCCGTCGGCACCCAGTGCGGTCAGGGCCAGCGTCGCACGTTCGCGCACGCCGTCCCACGCCGGGAACACCACGAGCTCGCTGGGCATGCCGTCGAGCATGCCCGAGAACCGTCCCCGCCCGAGCGGGCGCAGCCCGGCGACGTCGTCCGGCCACAGCACGCGTGTGTGCCCGGTGACCACCACCGACGAGGGCTGGTCGTAGCCGAGCAGCTCCCAGCCGCCGACGAGCGCGTCGAGCGATGCGGGCCACTGCGTCTCGTCGTCCTGCTCGAGGGCACCGGCCCACGGCTGCGGCGAGATCAGCGGCCAGCCGTCGGACGTCCAGACCAGGCGGCGTGCCTGCACCTCGTGGTGCGTGGGGTCGTCGCCGTGCCGGACGTGGTGCACGAGCAGCTGCCGGCCGGGCGTGCCCGGGCCGGGCGCGTCGGTCAGCACCGCGGCGTGCCCCGGCGCGAGCCACACCGGACCGCCCTCGAACTGGTGGCTGGCCAGCACGGTGGTGCCCACGGCCGCCGGGTCCGTCTCGACATCCGTCAGGACGTGCCCGAGCCGGTCGTGGTACGGACCGGTGACCTGCTCGGCCACGGCGACGCGCACGTGGTAGGTGGAGAACAGCGAGTCGTAGGAGACGACCATCGCCCACCCGCCACCGGGCCGGGGGAGCACGAACGCCCCCTCGATTGCCCCCTCGACCGAGGGGTGCCGGCGTGCCAGCAGGATCCCGGGGCCGGGCGTGGGTTCGCCGGGTGCCGGGGCGTCCAGGGCGAACCCGGTCGCCGGGTCGAGCTCCAGGGCGTGGATGCCACCGAAGAACGACCCGTAGATCATCCAGTGCCGTCCGTCGGTGTCGACGACCACGTTCGCGTCGATCGCGTTGGGCCCGTCGACCTCGTGGCGGCTCGTGACGACCAGCCCACGGTCGGTCCACGGACCGGCGGGCGCCGGGGCGGTGGCCAGGCCGATCGCCGAGGTGCGCGAGCCGAACGTGGATGCCGAGTAGTACATGCGCCACGTGTCGCCCACGCGGACCACCTCGGGGGCCCACAGGCCCTCGGCGCCGGTCCAGCGGGCCGCCGCCTCGGGGACGCCGTCGAGCGCCCAGCCGTGGAACTGCCACGTCACGAGGTCGTCCGAGCGGCGGATCTGCACGCCCCCGCGGACGGGGCCCAGCGAGTACGCGTCGGTCGAGAACAGCCAGTAGGTGCCGTCGTCGTCGCGGACCGCCGTCGGGTCGTGGGCGTGACGGCCCCCCCAGCCGCCGGTGTCGATCGTGGCGGCCGGGTCGGTGAGCGTCATGTCAGCCCTTCGATCCGGTGAGGGCGATCGACTCGACGATCTGCCGCTGGAAGATCACGTACACGACGAGGATCGGCAGCAGCGCGATCGCGGAGGCGCCCATGATCAGCGGGTAGTCGCGCTGGGTGGCGAACTCGGTGTTGAGGTTCGCGATGACCACCTGCAGCGTCTGCTTCGAGGGGGTGTTCAGGTAGATCGTGGGCGCCAGGTAGTCGTTCCAGATCGTCATGAACCAGAGGATGAACTGCGCCGCGATGGCGGGCCGGATCATCGGCAGGATCATCACGCGGAAGATCTTCAGGTAGTTCGCGCCGTCGATCGTGGCGGCCTCGATCAGCGAGTCCGGCACCGACTCCAGGTACTGGCGCAGGAAGAAGATCATCACGATGTTGCCGAACAGCAGCGGCACGATCAGCGGCAGCAGGGTGTCGACCCAGTGCAGCTTCGAGAACATGACGAACTGCGGGATCATGATCATCGGGTACGGGATCATCATTCCCGACAGCAGACCGAGGAACACGGCGTTCTTGCCCGGCAGTCGCATCTTGGCCAGCGCGAACGCGGCCAGCGACGAGGTGACCGAGCCGATGACCGTGACCGACAGCGCCACGATGAGGCTGTTGCGGAAACCGGTGAGGATCGGCGCCTCGCTCCACATGCGCGTGTAGGTGTCCCACTGCGGGACCTCGGGGATCCACACCGGCGGCAGGGCGAAGACCTCGGCCTTCGTCTTGAGCGACGTGGACAGCATCCACAGCAGCGGCGCGAGCATCACGATCGAGCCGACGGCCAGGAGGATGAAGAGAAGGATGTTGGCGGTGCGGCTCTCGGCCGTCGCGCTGCGAGTGGTGGTCTTGCGGGCCATGGTCGTCTCCGTCCTCAGTCGATGCTGAACGAGTTGCGCTGGTTCAGACGGAACTGGACGAGCGTGATGATGAACACGATCAGTCCGAGGACGACGGCCATGGCGGTCGCGTACCCCATCTGCTGGTACTTGAAGGCCTTGCGCACGATGTACCAGACGATCGAGGCGGAGGAGAACTCCGGTCCGCCGGTCGGGGTCATGATGCTGACCTCGATGAAGAGCTGCGAGCCGCCGATGATGTTCGTCACGACGAGGAAGAACGTGACCGGACGCACCATCGGGACGGTGATGGAACGGAACTTGCGCAGCGCACCGGCGCCGTCCAGGGCCGCGGCCTCGTACAGCGAGGCGGGCACCGACTGGATGGCGGCCAGGTACAGCAGCGTGGAGTACCCCAGGCCCTTCCAGATGGCCATGATGATGATGGCGGGCTTGACCGTGGCGGTGTTCTGCAGCCAGTCGGGGCCGTCGATGCCGAACCAGGACAGTGCCTGGTTGACCAGGCCGAAGTCGCCGTTGTAGGCGAACTGCCACACGATCGCGATGGCCGCCAGCGAGGAGATCACCGGCACGTAGTAGATGGTGCGGAAGACGGTGCGGCCCACGATCTTGCGGTTGAGCGTCAGCGCGAGGAGCAGCGACAGCGTCAGACCGATCGGGATGCCGATCATGTAGAAGAACGTGTTCCACATGGACTTGCGGAAGTACTCGTCGCTGAGCAGCTCGACGTAGTTGTCCAGGCCGATGAACTTCGGCGCGCTCAGACCGTTCCAGCGGGTCAGGGAGGCGTACAGCGCGTAGACCGTGGGGTACACGGTGAACAGGGCGAAGCCGATGACGGGCGCCGCGATGAAGGCCATCGCCCATCGGTGCTCGCTGCGGTGCAGGCGGTTGCGCGCCCGCCGGTCCCGCATCACCGGGGGTGCTGCGGCGGGGGTCGGGTCGGAGGTCGTGGTGCCCCCGACCTGCGGTGCGAGGTCCGCGGTCCGCGTCATCTCAGTGCCTTTCTCGGTGCCTTCGCCGGCGGTGCTGCCGGCGGGCTGCCGGCCTTCTGCGAGAGCCCGCCGCCCGGTGCGCGGGGCACCGGGCGGCGGGAGTGGAGCGTGGGGCGTCAGCCCGCCTGCTCGGCGTTCGCGATGGACTCGTCGAGCAGCTGCTGCATCTTCGGCTGCGTCTCGGCGAGGTAGTCCGCGGCGGTCTTCTCACCGTCGAGGACGGGCTGGATGTTCGTCCAGAGCTCGTCGTACCACTCGGCGCCGTACGTGAAGGCGGCGGGCATGGCGTGCCCGTAGTCCTGCACGATGTCCAGGAACTCCTGGCGGTTGGCCGGCTCGGCGGCCGTGTCGGCGGCCCACGTGTCCGCCATGTCGATCAGGTTGGGGATCTGGATGTTCGCGTCGACCAGCGTCTGCTGGGCGTCGGCGTCGGCCGACAGGTACGTCGCGAGCTCCACGGCCTCGTCCGGGTACTCCGAGGTGGCGGAGACACCGATGCCGAGCGAGCCGACCCACGTGGCCGACTCCGTGCCCAGCGTCGGCCAGGGGATCAGGTCGTAGTCGAAGTCCAGGTCGTTGTAGACCGAGACGTCCCACGGACCGACCGGGAAGAAGCCGATCTCGCCGGCCATCCAGCGCTGGTAGGTGTCCAGCGTGGCGGCGTCGGACGCGGACGGGGTGACGTTGTCGACGAGCGTGAGGTCGGCGAACGCCTGCAGGGCCTCGGCGAACTCGGGGGTGTCGACGGTGACCTCGGTGTGGTCCTCGTTCGTCCAGTCGGCGCCGTTGCCCCACACGAGGGACTGCAGGTTCCACTGGACGTTCAGGCCGGTGCCCCACTGGTCGAGCGTGCCGTCACCGTTGGTGTCCACGGTGAGCTGCTTGCAGATCGCCACGAACTCCTCCCAGGTGAGGGGGGTGTCCTTGTCGGGCAGCGGGATGCCGGCGGCCTCGAGCATCGTCTTGTTGTAGCCGAACGAGAACGGGCCGACGTCCTTGGGCAGGCCGTAGAGGGCGCCGTCCGCGGTGCCCTGGACCTCGCCGTTGAACCGGTAGGAGTTCACGCCGTAGGGCCAGATGTTCTCCAGGTCGATGCCGCTGGCGTCCACCGCGTCGGTGATGTCCATGAGGACGCCCGAGGCGACGTACGACTGCAGGCTGGCCTGCTCGATGTAGAACACGTCAGGCACGTTGTTGCCGGAGACGGCGGCCTGCAGCTTGGTGGCGTACTGGTCGGCGTCGGTGACGATGACGTTGACCTTCACACCGGTGTCCTCGGTGTACTTGTCGATGGCGGCCTGGTAGGCGGCCTTCTCGTCGGTGCCGCCGCGGAACATGAAGGTGATCTCCTTGTTCCCGCTGTCGCCGCCGTCACCGGAGTCGCCTCCGGAGCACGCGGTGAGGGCCAGCGTCCCGACCATCGCCGCGGCGAGCGTCGCGGTGAGGATCCTGCTCTTCTTCATCTGCCTGCCTCCCATATCCCGAGGATGTGCGAGGTCACGGCCGCGTCGGGACCGCTGCGCCGCTGCGACATCGCTGTCACGGCGGCTCGCACCGTGGTCGTCCGAGGCCTCGGGGAGGCGCTTCTCGAAGGTTCCCACGGTTCGTCCGTCCTGGTCGTCGTTGACCTCATGTCTCATCTCAACGTCGTTCGTACAACGTTGTGCATCTACAACGTTGAACAAGATCGCACGGGACTCGCAGGCTGGTCAAGCCACGAACTGATAACGGCTCGACAACGGTGCGTGAGCCGCGCGTCCGTGCAGGTCAGAGCGCTTTATCGTGTCGTGCTCGTCGCGGCGACGTCCGCCGGGGCCTCCATCTTCGCGCATCCTCGCGGGTGCGGTGTCGGCGTCCGGGCGGGGCTGTGCGCAGCGTGCAGCCCCGGTGCGGGGCGCGTGGGGAGCGGGGATGAGGCAGGCGGAGGGTGGTGTGCGAGGCAGAGGGGCTCGCGCTCGGTTGACGGCGCCCGCCGTGGCCAGGCATGATGCGTCTACAACGATGTAGAGACGGGTGCTCGCACCCGCTCCGAGCACAGCGAAGGAGCTGGGCATGGGACGGCTCGCGCTGACCCCGCCGATGGGGTGGAACAGCTGGGACTGCTACGGCACCACGGTGACCGAGCAGGAGGTGCTCGACAACGCCCGCGTGATGGCCGAGCGGTTGCTGCCGCACGGATGGGACACCGTCGTGGTCGACATCGACTGGTACGACCC
Source organism: Cellulomonas soli (assembly GCF_052036975.1). GTDB lineage: Bacteria > Actinomycetota > Actinomycetes > Actinomycetales > Cellulomonadaceae > Cellulomonas > Cellulomonas soli_A. The sequence goes on along the minus strand of NZ_JBQIAR010000023.1, from coordinate 12,761 downwards.
CACCGCGCGCTCGCACGGCTACAACGAGGACGCACCGTTCACGCTCGACGCGTTCGGCCGCCAGCTGCCCGCCGAGAACCGGTTCCCCTCCGCGGCCGGCGGACGCGGCTTCGGCCCGCTCGCCGACGCCGTGCACGCGCTCGGCCTCAAGCTCGGGGTGCACGTGATGCGCGGCATCCCGCGCCGCGCCGTCGAGCTCGACCTGCCCGTCGAGGGGACGTCCTGGACCGCGCGCGACGCCGCCGACACCGACTCGGTGTGCCTGTGGAACCCCGACAACTACGGGCTCGCCCACGAGCACCCCGCCGCGCAGGCCTACCTCGACGGTCTCGTCGCGCAGCTGGCCGCCTGGGGCATCGACTACCTCAAGGTCGACGACATGCTCGCGCCGTACCACCCCGAGGCCGTCGAGGCCTGGGCCACGGCCATCGCCCGCACCGGCCGCGACATGGTCCTCTCGCTCTCGCCCGGCACGCACCTGTCGACCGCGCACGTGGAGCACCTGCGCGAGCACGCGCAGCTGTGGCGCATCTCCGACGACCTGTGGGACCGCTGGGAGGACGTGCACGCCCAGTTCGCGCGCCTGGCCCGGTGGGCCCCGTTCCAGCGACCGGGCGGATGGGCCGACGCCGACATGCTGCCCCTGGGTCGCATCGGGCTGCGCGCCGAGCGCGGTGAGCCGCGCGACTCCCGGCTCACCCTCGACGAGCAGCGCACCCTGCTGACCCTGTGGGTCATGGGCCGCTCACCCCTGATGGTCGGCGGCGACCTGCCCACCAGCTCGCCGCAGACCCTCGACCTGCTCGCCACGCCCGCCGTCGGCCACGTGCTGCGCACCGCCAGCGAGGGCCGCGAGGTCGTGCGCGAACCCCTCGAGGGCGGCGAGCTCGTCGTGTGGACCGCCCGCTCCGACATCGACGCCGGCCGCTACGTCGCCGCGTTCTGGACCGGCGGCAGCCCGCTGCGCCACGCGCTGCCGCTCGCCTCGCTCCTCGGCCACACCGACGCCCTGGCCCGACGGTGGACCACCGGCGACCTGTGGACCGGGTCCGCCGGCCCCGCCCCCCTGACCACCGTCGACGAACCGGGCGGGCTGCTCACCGTCGACATCCCTGCGCACGGTGTGGCCTGGCTGCGGCTGGACCCCGCATGAGCGCCGCCCTGCCGCACCGCCGGGCGGTGCGCTGACGTGCGCGGCCGCCGACTCGCCGCGGTCGTCGCCGCCGTCGTGCTCGTCGCCGGCGGTGCCGGTGCCGCCGCGTTCTGGACGCTGCGCACCGACCCCCCGGCAGCCATCGCCCTCGAGCTCTCCGGTGACATCCACACGCACGACCCCGCGCTCGTCGTCGGCGAGGCCGAGGGTGACCCCTGGTACGTGTTCTCCACCGGCGACATCCGCGAGGGTTTCGGCGCCCCTCAGATCCGCCGGTCCACGGACGGCGGGCACACCTGGGAGATGCTCGGCACCGTCTGGGACGCCTCGACGCGACCGCAGTGGGTCTACGAGACGGTCTCCGGCGTGCAGAACTTCTGGGCGCCCGAGGTCGTCGAGCACGACGGCACCTACTACCTGTACTACGCGGCCTCGACGTTCGGCTCCAACACCTCCGTCATCGGTCTGACCACCAACACCACGCTCGACCCCGACGACCCCGACTACGCGTGGGTCGACCAGGGCGAGGTGTGGCGGTCCACCGTGGGTGAGGACAACTACAACGCGATCGACGCCGGTGTGCTCACCGACGAGTCGGGCACGCCGTGGATGTCGTTCGGCTCGTTCTGGGGCGGCATCCAGCTCGTCGAGCTGCAGTGGCCCTCCGGCACGCCCGTCGACGGCGCCGAGCCGACGACCATCGCCTCGCGCATCGGCTCACCCAATGCCATCGAGGCGCCCTACCTGGTGCGGCACGGCGACTGGTACTACCTGTTCGTCTCGCGCGACTCGTGCTGCCAGGGCACCGACTCGACCTACAACATCGCGGTCGGCCGGTCGGCGCAGATCACCGGGCCGTACGTGGGCCGGGACGGTGCCGAGCTCACCGCCGACGGCGCCACACCGCTGCTGTCCAGCACCGGTGACATGGTCGGCCCCGGCGGGCAGTCGTACTCGCGCGGCTACCTCGCGTTCCACTACTACGACGCGGCACTCGGCGGGGACTTCCAGCTCGCGATCCGCGAGGTCGCGTGGGACGACGAGGGGTGGCCGGTGCTCACCACGGCCGAGGAGCAGGAACAGCTCGGCTGAGCGTCGGGGCGCGCAGCCGGGTCGCTCAGAGCGGGCGCTCGAGGACGTAGTCGTCCTCGAGGCGCTCGCCGACCTGGAAGTGCTTGGTGCCGACCACGGCGAAGCCGGCGCGCGTGTAGAAGGCCTGCGCCCGGGCGTTCAGCTGGTTGACGCCGAGCCACATGCCCTGAGCGCCACGGTCACGGGCGGCGTCGAGGCTGGCGGCCATCAGGGCCCCGGCCACCCCCGCACCGTGGTGGTCGGGGTGCACGTAGCACTTCGACAGCTCGACGGTCGGGCGGATCGCCAGGGAGTCGCGGACGTCCTCGTCGCCCGGCTCGCCCTCGACCAGCATCGTGTAGCCGAGTGGCTGCCCGTCGGGCCCGACACCGACCAGCACGTCGCGGTCCGGGTCGGCCAGGTACCCGGCGAACCGCTCGGCCGACAGGACAGCCGTGATGAACGCCTGCTGGTCGGCCCGTGTCGACCCGGGCGGGCACGCGAGCGGGAACGTCAGCGCCGCGAGGGCGGCGACCGCGTCGAGGTCGGCAGGCGTCGCCGGCCGGACCGTCACCGGTGTGCGGCTGGTTCCCGGCAGGCGCGCGGGCACGGTCGAGGCGCTCGGGTCGGTCGGCATCCGGCCAGTGTAGGCAGGGGAGTGCCGCCGGATCCGTGGTGCCCGCGACCGCTCGGGTGGCTCAGCGTTCGCGCAACGAGCGCCGCAGCGCCCGCACGAGCAGCCCCACGAACCACGCGCCACCGGCGACCGTGGCCACGGTGGTGCCGCGGCGGGCGTTGCGCCGACGGTTGCGGAACTCCCGGACCGGCCAGCCGACCTCGGCCGCGTGCCGCCGCAGGCGCGGGTCGGGGTTGATGGCGCAGGGGTGCCCGACCGAGGACAGGATCGGCACGTCGTTCATCGAGTCGCCGTACGCGTAGGACTCGGCCAGGTCGATGCCGTCGCGGGCCGCCAGGTCGAGCACGGCGGTGGCCTTGGCCTGGCCGTGCAGCATGTCGCCGATGAGCCGTCCGGTGTAGTAGCCGTCGGCGTGCTCGGCCACGGTGCCCAGCGCGCCCGTGGCACCCAGCCGGCGGGCGATCACCTCGCCGATCTCCAACGGCGTCGCCGTGATCAGCCACACCGTGTGCCCGGCGACGATGTGGTCGTCCAGCAGCCGCTGCGTGCCCGGGAAGATGCGCAGGCTGAGCACCTCGTCGTAGACGTCCTCGGCGATGGCCTTCAGCTCGGCCACGGAGTGCCCGGCGATGATCGACAGCGCACGCGCGCGCACGTCGTCGATCTGGCGTCGGCTCTCGCCGAACGCCAGGTAGCGGGCCTGGTGGAACGCGAACCGCACGATGTCCCGCTTGGTGAGGAACCCGCGCCGGTACAGGCCCACCCCCAGGTGGAACGAGGACGCGCCCCGGATGATCGTGTTGTCGACGTCGAAGAACGCACCCACGGTCGCCGCCGCCGGGACGGCTCCGGTCGTGGTCGCCACGACGTCGGCGGAGGGGCGCTCGGCTCCCGGCGCGAGCGACGGCTCGACAGGGGGCTCGGCGCCCGAGGGGGCCGGGCTCGTGGACCGCTCGTTCGCCTGGCGCACCCGGCCACTGTAACGACGACGCCGCCCGTGCGCGCCGAGCCGGTTCTAGGGTGAGGACGTGGGCGAGACGCGTGTGGTCCTGTTCGGCCGGTCGGGCTGCCACCTGTGCGTGGAGGCCCGCGTCGTCGTGGCGGCCGTCTGCGCCGAGGCAGGGCAGCGGTGGATCGAGGTCGACATCGACGACCCCGGGCCTGCGTCCGCGGGACGCGACCTGCTCGACGAGCTCGGGGAGCTCGTGCCGGTGGTCGAGGTGGACGGTGTCCGGCAGGGGTTCTGGCGCATCGACCCGGGTCGGCTGCGCCGTGCGCTCGCGGCGGCTCCGGGGGCACCCCTACGCTGACCGGTGGGTCCGCTCGTCCGCGGAGGACCCGGGCGACGGCGCCCGGGGGAGCGCGGGTCGGCCCGGGGGGACGCCAGTGCGACAGATCCCGTCGGCCACGGTCGCCAGGCTCCCGGCGTACGTCCGGGCGCTCGAGGCGCTGCTCGCGGACGGGTGCGTGACGACCTCGTCCGACGCGCTGGCGGACCGGTCGGGCACGAGCCCTTCCCTGGTCCGCAAGGACCTGTCCTCGCTGGGGTCGTGGGGGCGGCGCGGGGTGGGCTACGACACCGCGCACCTGCGGGAGAAGCTGGCCACGGTGCTGGGACTGACCACGCAGCGGCGCGTCGTGGTGGTGGGGGTCGGTCATCTGGGTCACGCGCTGGCGCGCTACCCGGGGTTCGCCGACCGGGGTTTCACCGTGGTGGGTCTGGTGGACGCCGACCCTGCGGTGGTCGGGTCGGTGGTGGCCGGTCTGGTCGTCCAGCCGCCGGAACGGCTCGGCTTGCTGGTGGAGCGCACGGCGGCCACGATCGGCATCATCGCGACCCCGGCCGGGCCGGCCCAGCAGGTGTGCGACGCGCTGGTCGAGGCGGGTGTCGGTGGCATCCTCACGTTCGCGCCGCGCGCGCTACGGGTGCCGCCGGAGGTGGACCTGCGTGCGGTGGACGTGGCCGCCGAGCTGGCGATCCTCGCGTTCCACGACCGCCGTCGACGGCACGCCTGAGGAGATCGTCCTGCGCGGCACGCACGACGCCCGCCGGGCCTGGGTGGCCGGGCGGGCGTCGTGCGGGCGCGGGTGCGCCGGGCGTGCGGTGCGGGGTGGCCCTGCGGGTGGGTCAGGCCTGCTTGATGGCCGAGACGTCCAGGCCGATGACGACCTTGTCGGCCACCAGGACGCCGCCGGCCTCGAGGGCCGCGTTCCAGACCAGGCCGAACTCCTTGCGGGAGATCGTCACGGAGGCCTCGAAGCCCGCGCGCTGGTTGCCGAACGGGTCGACGGCGGTGCCGTTGAACTCGGTGGCGAGCTCGACGCTCTTGGTCACGCCGTGGATCGTCAGGTCGCCGACGATGACGTAGTCCGAGCCGGCGGGGCGGATCTCGGTCGAGGTGAACGACCAGGCGCCGAAGGCCTCGACATCGAAGAAGTCGCCGCTCTTGAGGTGGCCGTCGCGGTTGGCGTCGCCGGTGGAGACGGTGGACGGGTCGAGGGTCACGGCGACCGACGTCGAGGCGAGGTCCTCGCCGACGGTGATGGTGCCCTCGGTGACAGCGACGGAGCCGCGCACCTTCGAGATGCCCGCGTGGCGGACGGTGAACGAGGCCTCGGTGTGGGAGGCGTCGATCGCCCAGGTGCCGGTGGTGAGGCCGGCGGGCAGGGCGGTGGTGGTCGTGGTGGTCATGCTGTCCTCCGTGGTTTGTTGAAGCGTCAACCAAGCTGTTAGTTGATAGTTGTACTACAGTGGTCGGACGGGTGCAACCCATCCGGGGCAGAAGGAGGACGTGATGAGTGCCACGAGCGCCGAGGTGAACCAAGCCGAGGTGACCCAGGACGCACCGCAGGTGCGCTGGCTCGACGACGAGCAGCAGCAGCACTGGCGCGCGTTCCGCGACGGCACCGCCCGGCTGATGGCCGTGCTCGCGCACGAGCTCGAGCAGGCCAGCGGCCTGTCCCTGCACGAGTACGAGGTCATGGTGCGACTCTCCGAGGCACCCGGGCGCACGCTGCGCATGTCCGAGATCGCCGAAGGGCTCGCCCACTCGCGCAGCAGGCTCACCCACACCGTGCGCCGCATGGAGGACGCCGGACTGGTCAGTCGCCAGCCGTGCGCCGAGGACGCCCGCGGGGTCAACTGCACGCTCACCGAGACCGGATGGCAGGCACTCGTCGCCGCAGCCCCCGCCCACGTCCACTCGGTGCGCGAGCACCTCGTCGACCGGCTCACCGCCGAGCAGTTCCGGGCACTGGGCACCGCCATGGACGTCGTGCGCGCCGCACTGGTCGCCCCCGAGGGTGCCTGCACGGCCCTCGACGACGACGGCAGTGGCCCGACTCACGCCCCCTGACGTGCCCGGGCGCACCACGCACCCAGAACCGTTTGCCACACTGGGCCCATGGTCCCGACCACGATCCACCTGATGCGGCACGGCGAGGTGCACAACCCGGAGGGCGTGCTGTACGGCCGGCTGCCCGGCTACCACCTCTCCGAGCGCGGCGTCGCGATGGCCGACATGGTCGCCGCGCACCTGTCCGGCGCCGGTGCGGCGCCCCGGCGCGACGTCACCGTGGTGATCGCCTCGCCGCTGCAACGCGCGCAGGAGACCGCCACCCCCATCGCCGCCGCGTTCGGTGTCGAGCTGCGCACCGACCCGCGGCTCATCGAGGCCGGCAACCACTTCGAGGGCAAGACCTTCGGCGTCGGCGACGGGTCGCTGCGGCACCCCGAGCACTGGCCCTACCTGCGCAACCCGTTCCGCCCGTCCTGGGGCGAGCCGTACCGCGAGCAGGTCGACCGGATGCTCGCCGCCGTCGACGCCGCCCGTGAGCTCGCCCGCGGGCACGAGGCCGTGCTCGTCAGCCACCAGCTGCCCGTGTGGGTCACCCGGCTGGCCGTCGAGAAGCGGCGGCTGTGGCACGACCCCCGCCGCCGGCAGTGCTCGCTCGCCTCGCTGACCTCCCTGCGCTTCGAGGACGACCGGCTCGTGGGCATCGGGTACAGCGAGCCCGCCGCCTCGCTGCTGCCCGGCGCCGCGACGGTCGCGGGAGCCTGACGTGCCGCGCCGGTCACGCGCGGCGTTCGCCGGTGCAGCCGTCCTCGTGCTCGGCCTGCTCACCGGCTGCGGGGCGAGCGGCACCACCGGCAGTGCCGACGTCGCCGACCAGGGCTACCAGTCGGGCGACGGTTCCACGACCACCTGGGCGGACGCCGAACGGCCCGGGCCCGTCGAGGTCGCCGGCACGGACTTCGAAGGCGTCGCGCGCGACGTGACGGACTGGCGCGGGGACGTCGTCGTGCTCAACACCTGGTACGCGGCATGCCCGCCCTGCCGGGCCGAGGCGCCCGACCTGGTGGCGCTGGCCACCGACTACGCCGACCAGGGCGTGCACGTGCTCGGGGTCAACGGCACCGACGCTGCCGGGGCGGCCCAGGCCTTCCAGCGCCAGTTCGACGTGCCGTACCCCAGCCTGGCCGACACCGACGGCACGGCGGTCGCCGCGCTGCAGGGCACGGTGCCCGTCAACGCCGTGCCGACCACCGTGGTGCTCGACCGTGAAGGGCGCGTCGCGGCGCGGATCCTCGGCCTGGCCGACGCCTCGACCCTGCGCACCCTGGTCGACGACCTGCTCGCCGAGCCCGAGGCGGGCGCATGACGCCACTGGCGCTCGGCATCGGCGACTCCTTCGGCCAGGCCGCCGTCTCGGGTTCGCTGCTGCTCGCCGTGCCCGTCGCCGTGCTGGCCGGGCTGGTCTCGTTCGCCTCGCCGTGCGTGCTCCCGCTCGTGCCCGGCTACCTGGGATACCTCGGTGGCATGACGGGCGGCATGACGGGCGGCCCCTCCGGGGCGGCGGCCGGCGGCGCGACCGGGGCCGGCTCCGGGACCGCGCGCACCGCCACCCGCAGCGCCGCCCGCACCGCGGCGAGCCGGCGCCTGCTGCTCGGCGTGGTGCTGTTCGTCGCCGGGTTCACCGCCGTGTTCGTCGCCTACGGGGCCCTGGCCGGGTCGCTCGGCTCGCTGCTCGTGCGCTGGCAGGACCCGATCACCCGGGTGCTCGGTGTGGTCGTGGTGCTCATGGGGCTGGCGTTCCTCGGGTTCGTGCCGTTCCTGCAGCAGGACCGGCGCCTGCACCTGGCCCCCCGCGCCGGCCTGTGGGGTGCCCCGCTGCTCGGCCTGACGTTCGGCCTGGGCTGGGCCCCGTGCATCGGTCCGACCCTGGCCGCGATCCTCACGCTCTCGCTCACCGACGCCTCGGCGGGCCGTGGGGCGCTGCTCGCCGTGGCGTTCTGCGCCGGCCTCGGGCTGCCCTTCGTGCTGGTCGCCCTCGGTGTGGAGCGCTCCGCACGGGCGCTGGGCTTCCTGCGACGGCACCGGCTGGCGGTCATGCGGGCCGGGGGAGCGATGCTCGTCGTGCTCGGCCTCGCCCTCGTCACCGGCGTGTGGTCCCAGTGGGCGGCATGGCTGCAGGGGCTGCTCACCGGCGGCGAGCCGTTCGTGCCGGTGGTGTGAGCGGCATGGGCGACTACCGACCGGCGGGCCTCGACGACGCGTTCTCCGACCGTCCCGGCACCGAGACCCCCGGGGCACCTGCGAACCTGCCGCAGCTGGGGTTGACTGGCTGGCTGCGGTGGACCTGGCGGCAGCTGACCAGCATGCGCGTCGCGCTTCTGCTGCTCATGCTGCTGGCCGTCGCCGCCGTGCCCGGCACCCTCTTCCCGCAGCGCGCGCAGGACCAGGCCAAGGTCGCCGAGTACCTGGCCACGCACACCGAGCTGGGGCCCTGGCTGGACCGCCTCGGGTTCTTCGACGTGTACGCCTCGGTGTGGTTCTCGGCGATCTACCTGCTGCTGTTCGTCTCGCTCGTCGGCTGCATCCTGCCGCGTACCCGCGTGCACGCCCGTGCGCTGCGGGGGCGTCCGCCCCGCACCCCCCGCCGCTTCGACCGGTTCCCCGCGACAGCGGCAGGCACGTCGACGGACAGCCCCCGCCAGGTCGTCGACGATGCCGCCGCCGTGCTGCGGCGGGGGCACCGGTGGGCGCCGTTCTGGCCCGTGTACCGCGTCGACGTGCACGACGAAGGCCGGGGTGCCTGGTCCGTCTCCGCCGAACGGGGGTACCTGCGCGAGACCGGCAACCTCGTGTTCCACCTCGCGCTCGTCGGCCTGCTGGTCTCGGTGGCGACCGGTCAGCTGCTGCACTACCGCGGGCAGGCGATCGTCGTGCAGGGTCGCGGGTTCGCCAACGCGGTCGTCGACTACGACACGTTCGAGCAGGGCACCGCGTTCGACCCCGAGAGCCTCGTGCCGTTCACGCTGCGGCTCGACGACTTCGAGGCGGTGTTCGACGAGCAGAGCCTGCAGTCGCGCGACTTCACCGCGCACGTCACCCTCACCGAACCCGGTCAGGACCCCCGGGCCGAGACGATCAAGGTCAACCACCCGCTGACCGCCGGTGGCGCCAAGGTCTACCTGCAGGGCAACGGGTACGCGCCCGACGTGACGATCCGGGACGCCGCCGGCGAGATCGCGTTCGCCGGGCCGGTGCCGTTCCTGCCGCAGGACGAGGTCTACACCTCACGCGGCGTCATCAAGGTGCCCGACGTGTCCGGCGACCAGGAGCAGATCGGGCTGGTCGGCTACCTGCTGCCCACCGCGCAGCAGCTCGGCGAGGGCATCTACCGTTCGAGCAACCCCCAGCCCACCGACCCGATGCTCGTGCTGTCGGTCTGGTCGGGCAACCTCGGCCTGGACACCGGCGTGCCGCAGAACGTGTACCAGCTCGACGAGTCCCGGATGACGCAGGCCGTGGACCCCGCGGGTGACCCGGTGACCCTGTACGTGCGGCCCGGCGAGACCGTCGAGCTGCCCGACGGCCTGGGCTCCCTCACGTTCGAGGACCTGCCCCGGTTCGTCGCGCTGGACCTGCGGCGCGACCCGGCACTCGTGTTCGTCCTCGTGTTCGCGCTGGCCGCGTTCGTCGGTGTCGCCGCCTCGCTGTTCGCCCCGCGCCGCCGCGTCTGGGTGCGCGCCACCCCTGCCGGGTCCGAGGGGGCCGGTCGTACAGTGGTCAGCGCCGCGGGCCTGGCGCGCGGCGACGACATCGGACTCGCCCCCGAGGTCGACCGCGTGCTCGCGGCCACCCTGGGGCCGCCACCGGACGGCGACGACGCCTCCGACAACCCACCCGACGAGCACGGCGACCCCTCACCAGGCCCCCACGGTGACGGCTCGCCCGACCAGCACAGCGAGGTCGTCCGACCCGCTCCTCCCCGCGCCACGGAAGAGACCCCCACATGACCACCGGTGACCTGAGCACGTTCCTCGTCTGGGGCGCCACCACCGCGTTCACGATCGCGCTGCTGGCGTACACCGTCGCGCTGTCGGCCGTCGCCGAGCAGTCCGCCCGGCGCGCGCGCGGTGCCGCGGCGACGCCGACCGCCGCGACCGTCGGTGCCCCGACGACCGTCCGCACGGGCGCACCCGTGGTGACCGTGACCGATGCTCCCGCGGACGGACCCGTCCGGGCGCCGCGGGCCGAGGGCATCGCCCGGTCGACCACCTGGCTCGGCATCGCGCTGCTGCTGGCCGGCATCGTGCTGCGGGGCCTGGCCTCCGGACGGTGGCCCACGGCGAACATGTACGAGTTCACGCTCGTCGGGGTGTTCGTCGCCGCGCTCGTGCTGGCGCTCGTGCAGCGCCGGCGGACCATCGTCTTCCTCGGCGTGGTCGTCATGGGCATCGGTGTGCTCGCGCTCGCCCTCGGGCTGCTCGTGTTCTTCGTGCAGGCCGACGCCGTGCAGCCGGCGCTCGACTCGTACTGGCTCGTGCTGCACGTCGGCGTGGCGATCGCCGCGACCGGGGTGTTCACCGTCGCGTTCGCGGCCGCCGTGCTGCAGGTGCTCAGCGACGCCCGCGAGGAGGGCCGCTCGCACCTCGAGCAGCCGTGGCGTCGTGCCGACGGGCTGCGCGGGGGCCTGAGCCGCTGGCGGGTCACCGGACCGGCGTTCGCCTGGCTGCGTCAGGTGCCCTCGGCCGTCCAGCTCGAGGCCCTCTCGTTCCGGCTCAACGCCATCGGTTTCGTGCTGTGGACGTTCACCCTGATCGGCGGCGCCATCTGGGCCGAGCACGCCTGGGGCCGGTACTGGGGCTGGGACCCCAAGGAGGTCGGCACGTTCGTCGCCTGGGTCGTGTACGCCGCGTACCTGCACGCGCGCACCACGCGCGGCTGGGCCGGCCGTCGCGCCGCCTACCTGGTGTACGTGGGCTACGCCGTGGTCATCGCGAACTTCACGGTCATCAACCTCGTCGTCACCGGCAAGCACTCCTACTCGGGTCTCTGACCCGCCTCGTCGGCGCCACCGGTCTCGCCCTCGTCCTTCTCGCGGCGCCGCAGCTCCTGGTCGAGCCGGCGCAGGAACTCGGGGTCGTCGTCCGGGGCGACCGGCCCCGGGCGACCACGGCGCGGCGTGCCCGGCCCCGCAGAGCGGCCCGGCCCCGCTGACCTGGTGGGTGCGGGCGCCTCGCCACGCGCCACCGCGGCACGCCGCGACCGGCTCACCACGAGCCAGACGATCGCACCCACGAACGGGGCGACGACGACCAGCAGCATCCACACCGCGCGAGGCAGACCGAGGCGCTCCTCGTCGGGGCTGCCGGCGATGTCGACGACGCAGTAGACGATCAGGGCGATCGCCAGCACGAGTGGCAGGTAACGCATACCCGCCAGCGTATGTCGTGCCGCGCGACCAGCCACCGGCCGTACCCTGGGCGCGTGCCCGTCGTGCGTTGGTCAGTGATCCGTCTCGCGCTCTTCGGTGCCTGCCTGGCCGGCCTGTGGTGGGCCGGGATGCAGTCCTGGTTGGCCCCGGTCCTCGCGGCGTTCCTGGCATGGGGCGTGTCGTACGTGCTGCTCGCAGGCCCGCGCGACGACGCCGCGCGGTACCTCGCGGAGCGGGACGCCGCCCGCCGCGCCGAGCGGCAGGCCAGGGGCGTCCAGACGCTGCTCCCGGCGCACGCCCAGGAGGACGCCGACCTGGAGGACGCCGCGGTCGACGCCGCGCAGGCCGCCGCCGCGGACACCGCAGGCCCGACGCGACCCGACGCACCGGACGACACCGCGCACTGAGCCGCCCGTCGCTCGCCGCCCGCCGGTCCGCGCGGCTCAGAGAGCCAGGCCCAGCCCCAGCAGCACGCCGTACGCCAGCTCCAGCATCCCGGTGCCGGCCAGCACCGGGACCAGCGCCCGACCCCGCGCACCCGCCAGCACGCTGACCGCCAGCACGACCGCGGGCGCACTGAGCAGGAGCACCAGCAGCGACCACGGCGCGACGACGAAGCACAGCGCCCCCAGCAGCACTGGCAACGTCACCATCACCGCGTACGCCCGCCGTGCGCGCGACTCTCCTATCCGCACCGCGAGCGTGCGCTTGCCGACCAGCGCGTCCGTCGGGACGTCACGCACGTTGTTCACCATGAGCAGCGCGCAGGCCAGCAGCCCCACCGACACCGCACCCACCCAGGCCGGCCAGGACAGCTGCCCGGCCTGCGTCCACGTGGTTCCCAGCACGGCCACCAGCCCGAAGAACGTGAACACGCCGACCTCGCCCAGCCCCCGGTACCCGTACGGGTTCGCGCCACCCGTGTACCCCCAGGCGGCCGCGATGGCGATCGCACCGACCGCCAGCAGCCACCAGTCGCCCGTGACCACGACCAGTGCGAGGCCGATCAGCGCCGCCACGCCGAAGGCGGCGAACGCCGCCGCCTTCACGGCCCCCGGGCTCGCCGTGCCCGACGCGGTCAGCCGCAGCGGGCCGACCCGGTCGAGGTCGGTGCCGCGCACCCCGTCGGAGTAGTCGTTCGCGTAGTTGACGCCGACCTGCAGGGCCAGCGCGACA
>NZ_JBQIAR010000022.1:0-37157 GCF_052036975.1 Cellulomonas soli | reverse complement strand
CCACCGCGACGAGCACCCGGTCCACCGCGACCTCCCCGCCGCCACCGGCCGGGTCGAGGCGGAAGGTCAGCCCGGGGGTGGCGACCGCACCGACACGCACGGGCAGACCGTCCCAGGTCACGCCGACGGGGGCCGCGCCGGCCACGACCCCGGCGACGCCCGCCAGGTCGCGCGGTGTGGAGGTCCCGCCACCGGCCACGGCCACCACCACGACGTCGTCCTGCGCGGCGGCGACGATCGTGTCGTCGGGGACCAGGCTGCGCAGCCCGGTCTCGGACAGGGTGCCGCCGGGTGCCTCGACCCGGGCGAGCACCACGTCCAGGGCCGCGGTGACGCGTTCGTCGGCGTGCTCGACGAGGATCTGCCGCAGCGCGACGACGCTGACCACCCCGGCGCCGACGAGCGCGGCGAGAAGCACCGCGGTGACGCCCACGACCAGCCGCGTGCGGATGGCCCGGGGCGGGCGCGACAGCGACGGTTCGGGTCGCACGTCGTGCCCGGTCACCGGTCTCCTGCGCGTCGCAGCGTGTAGCCGAATCCCCGCACGGTGTGGATGAGCGGCTGCTCGCCATCGGTGTCGACCTTGCGGCGCAGACGCGAGACGACCTTCTCGACGACGCCCGTGTCCCCGCCGAAGTCGTAGTCCCAGACCCGGTCGAGCAGCTGCGCCTTGGTGACCACGCGGTCGCCTGCCTGCAGCAGCACGGACAGCAGGCGCAGCTCGGTGGGTGACAGGTCGAGCTCGCGGGTGCCGCGACGGCAGCGCAGGCGTGCCAGGTCCAGCTCGAGGTCGGCGAACCGCAGCTGCTCGCCATCGGCCGGGGTGGTGGCCGCCTGGCCGACCGCGTGCGCGGCGGTCCTGCGCAGCAGTGCCTCCAGCCGGGCGACGAGCTCGGTCAGGTCGAACGGCTTGGTCAGGTAGTCGTCGGCGCCCGCCGTCAACCCGGCCACCCGGTCGGGCACGGCATCACGCGCGGTGAGCAGCAGCACGGGCGTCCGGTCGCCGGTCGAGCGCAGCAGACGCAGCACGTCGAGCCCGTCCGTGCCGGGCAGGACGACGTCGAGCACCACCGCGTCGGGTCGGCGCTCGCGCAGCCGGTCGAAGGCCTCCGCGGCAGTCGCAGCGGTGCGGACGTCGTAGCCGGCGAACGCGAGGCCCGAGTCGAGCAGCTCGCGCAGGCCGGGGTCGTCGTCGACGACCAGGACGTCTGCAGGCATGAGCCGATCGTCGGGGTCGCAGGCGCTCGACGGCAAACCCGAGGCGTCCCGCCCCCGGGCGGCGCTCAGGGTGTGCGGCGACGCAGCGTCGTTGCGGCGACCACCAGGGCACCGACCACGAACAGCGACATCACCGCGACCGCCCCGCGCACCTCGTCCCACCCGCCGCCGGCGGCGAGGTCCTGCATGGCCTCGATCGCGTAGGTCAGCGGGAACACGCGCGAGAGCCACTCGAGCAGCTGCGGCATCTCGTCGCGCGGCATGAGCAGGCCGCAGGTGATGAGCTGCGGGAAGATCAGCGCCGGCATCAGCTGCACGGCCTGGAACTCGGTGCGGGCCAGCGCGGACCCACCCAGACCCAGGGCGCAGCCGAGCACGGCGTCGATCACGGCCACCAGCACGACGAGCCCCAGCGGCCCGGCGACGTCCATGCCGAACGCCCACACCGCGAACCCGACGACGACGAGCGCCTGCACGCAGGCCAGCACCGCGAACGCCAGCACGTACCCGACCACCACGTCGGCGCGTCCGATCGGCAGGGTCATCAGCCGTTCGAGCGTGCCGGACTGCCGTTCGCGCAGCGTGGCGACGCTGGTGACCAGGAACATCACGATGAGCGGGAAGAGCCCCACGAGCATCGGCCCGAACTGGTCGAGCACGGGGGTGCCGTCGAACATCCAGGCCACCAGACCCAGGAGCAGCACGGGCAGGCCGAGGACGAGCACGAGCGTGCGGTGGTCGTGCCGCAGCTGCTGCAGCACCCGGGATGCCGTGGCGAAGGTCAGGCGCGCGTTCATGCGGCACCGTCCGTGGCGGTGTCGGCACCGTCGGCCGCGTCGACGAGCGCGAGGAAGGCCCCTTCGGCGTCGTGGGCACCCGTGCGTGCGCAGAGCTCGTCGAGCGAGCCGTCGGCCAGGACGACTCCGTCGCGCAGCAGCACGAGCCGGTCGCAGCGGGCGGCCTCGTCCATCACGTGACTGGACACCAGCAGGCTCGTGCCGGTGGCGGCGAGACGGCCGAACAGGTCCCACAGGTCGCGTCGGAGCACCGGGTCGAGCCCGACGGTCGGCTCGTCGAGCACGAGCAGGTCGGGGCGGGCCAGCAGGGCCATCGCGAGGGACACCCGGGACCGCTCTCCTCCCGACAGGGTGGCGACCGTGCGGTGCCGGTGCCGGCTGAGGTCGACGTCGGCGAGGGCCCGGGCGGTGGCGTCGCCGTCGACGCCGAGGATGGAGGACACGTAGCGCAGGTTCTCCGCGACGGTGAGGTCGGCGTAGACGCTCGGCGCCTGCGTGACGTAGCCGACGCGGCGGCGCAGCGAGGGCGACCCGGCCGGTTCGCCGAGCACCGTGACGGTGCCGGCGGCCACGACCTGCACACCGACGACCGCGCGCATGAGCGTGGTCTTGCCGGACCCGCTGGGGCCGAGCAGGCCGACGACCTGCCCGGACGGGACGACCAGGTCGAGCGCGGGCACGACCGTGGTCCCGCCGCGGACGACGCGCAGACCGCTGATCTCGATCGCCGCAGCGATCTCGTTATTCCTCATGTGAGGAATTCTGCTCCTCGGGGGTGTCCTCGCGCAAGGGCAACGCCAGGTGACCCGTGAGGTACCCCTGCAGCGTCGGCCCCACCAAGGCCACGACCTCCTCGACGGACAGCTCCGCCAACGGAGCGACCCGCAGCACATGCCGGGCGACCAGAACCCCGACCACCTGCGAGGCCACCAGGGACATCCGCAGCGCACCCACCGGGTCACCGAGCCGCACGGCCACCCGACCGAACACCCGCCGCCCCAAGAACTCCGACAGCACCTGCGCCCCCGGCCCGGGGCCTCCGGCATCCCCGACAAGGCCCCCGACGGCCACCCGGAACCGCTCGCCGCCGTCGACCTCCCACAACCCCAGGACCGTGCGCAGCAACCGCTCGCCCAGACCATCCACCCCGCCGGCCACCAACCGGTCGACGAGCTGCTCCGGGTCGGTGCCCTGCGGGATCAGCCCCGCCGCGTACAGCTCACCC
Source organism: Cellulomonas soli (assembly GCF_052036975.1). Taxonomy (GTDB): domain Bacteria; phylum Actinomycetota; class Actinomycetes; order Actinomycetales; family Cellulomonadaceae; genus Cellulomonas; species Cellulomonas soli_A. The sequence goes on along the minus strand of NZ_JBQIAR010000022.1, from coordinate 33,917 downwards.
TTGTCCGCGAAGTAGTGCCGCACGAGCGCCGGGTCCACCCCCGCCCGCCGGGCCACCGCCCGCACGCTCGCCGCCGCGAACCCCCGCTCGGCGAACTCCACCCGGGCCGCCTCGAGGATCATCCCCCGCGTGTCCTGCCCGTCCGGTCGCCGACCGCGCCGCCGCACGACCTCGACCGCCTCGTCCGCCGCGGACCCGCTCGACACCGCCGGTTCGACACCCATCCGCCCAGCCTAGGAGCCGCAGCGTCGAGCGAGCCGCCCCGGATGCCCGCGGGACGACGCAGCCCGCCCCCGCACGGTGGCGGGGACGGGCTGCGTCAGGGTCGAGCAGGATCGGTCAGATTCAGAAGCCCTGGGCGATCCGGTAGTACACGTTGTTCCAGCGGACCTGGTCGGCGAACGAGCGACGCGTGGTCGTCTCGTCGATGACCAGCAGCTCGGTGCGCGCGATGGTGGCGAACACCTCGAGCGCCTCGACACCGGCCGCCGTGGACAGCACCGTGTGGTGCGCACCGCCGGCGGTCAGCCACGCCTCGGCCGACGTCGCGAAGTCGGGGCGGGGCTCCCAGACCGCGCGGGCCACGGGCAGGTGCGGCAGCTCGGGGTGCTCGACCAGGTCGACCACGTTCGCCGTGAGGCGGAACCGGTCGCGCATGTCGGCCAGCGAGACGACCACACCGACACCCGGGTCGGTGTTGAACACCATGCGGACCGGGTCCTCCTTGCCACCGATGCCGAGGGGGTGGACCTCGATCTTCGGGGTGGAGGTGGTCAGCGACGGGCAGACCTCGAGCATGTGCGCACCGAGGATGCGCTCCGAGCCCGGGGTCAGGTCGTAGGTGTAGTCCTCCATGAGGGAGGCGCCACCGGGCAGGCCCTCGCCCATGACCTTGGCGGCACGGACCAGGACGGCGGTCTTCCAGTCGCCCTCGGCGCCGAAGCCGTAGCCCTTGCCCATGAGGCGCTGCACGGCCAGGCCGGGCAGCTGGCGCAGCGCGCCGAGGTCCTCGAAGTTCGTCGTGAACGCCTTGGCGCCCAGCTCGGTGAGGAACGACTCGAGCGCGGCCTCCTGACGGGCGGCGTAACGCAGCGACTCGTGACGGTCGCCGCCCTTGCGCAGCTCGGCGACGACGTCGTACAGGTCCTCGTACTCGGCGACGAGCGCGTCGACCGCGGACTCCTCGACGGCGTCCACGGCGGCGACCAGGTCGTTGACGCCCCACGTGTTCACGGAGACGCCGAAGCGGATCTCGGCCTCGGTCTTGTCACCCTCGGTGACGGCGACGTTGCGCATGTTGTCGCCGAAGCGCGCGAGCTTGAGCTCGTGCGTGGCGGCCCACCCGGCGGCACCGCGGACCCACGTGCCGACCCGGGCCTGCACGGCCGGGTTGGAGACGTGGCCGACGACCGTCGTGCGGGCGATGCCCAGGCGCGACTGGATGTAACCGTGCTCGCGGTCGCCGTGCGCGGCCTGGTTCAGGTTCATGAAGTCGAAGTCGATGCTGTCCCACGGCAGCTCGACGTTCGCCTGCGTGTGCAGGTGCAGCAGCGGCTTGGACAGCAGGTCCAGGCCGGTGATCCACATCTTCGACGGGCTGAAGGTGTGCATCCAGGTGATGACACCGAGCACCTTGTCGTCGCTGTTCGCGTCGAGCATGGCGCGGCGGATGGAGGCGGCGTCCTTCAGGACGGGCTTCCAGACGATGCGGACGGGCACGTCGGGCGACGCGTCGAGGCCGCGGGCGACCTCCTGCGACTGCTCGGCGACCTGGCGCAGCGTCTCCTCGCCGTACAGGTCCTGGCTGCCGGTGAAGAACCAGACCTCGCGGTCGGCGTAGGGCTTGCTCATGCGTGGGTCTCCTCGTCGAGTGGTGGTGCGGGTCAGTTCTCGGCCTGGACCGGGGCGGAGTCGCCCTGGCCGTAGACGTTCTGGTAGCGCGCGTACAGCGCGTCGATGTCGGACTGCGCGATCGGGATGAGCTCGCCGAGCTGACGCGAGATGTGCACCGTGCGGGCGACCTCCTCGACCATGACGGCCGCCTTGACGGCGTCCTTGGCGTCGCGACCGATGGTGAACGGCCCGTGGTTCTGCATGAGCACCGCGCGGCTGCGCGAGCCCGACAGGGTGTCCACGATGCCGCGGCCGATCGAGTCGTCACCGATGAGGGCGAACGGACCGATGGGGATCGGGCCGCCGAACTCGTCGGCCATCATCGTCAGCACGCACGGCACCTCCTCGCCGCGCGCGGCCCAGGCGGTCGCGTACGTCGAGTGGGTGTGCACGACACCGCCGACGTGGGGCATGTGCTTGTACACGTAGGCGTGCGCGGCGGTGTCCGAGGACGGCGAGCGGGTGCCCTCGACGAGGTTGCCGTCGAGGTCGCACACGACCATGGCCTCGGGCGTCAGCTGGTCGTACGTGACGCCCGACGGCTTGATGACCAGCAGGTCCGCCTGCGACGGGCCGGCCGGGTCGACCTGGACCCGCTGGGACACGTTGCCGGCGGTCCACACGATGAGCTCCCAGCGGGGCAGCTCGGCGTGCAGCGTGGCGACGACCTCGCGCGTGCGGGCGACGGCGTCGCGCACCTCGGGCGAGTACGCGGCCAGGGACAGGGTCTCGGTCATCGCAGATCCTCCAGGATCGGTGTGGTGCTGATGTGGGTGGTCACAGGGCGGCCGTGGCGGCGCGCTCGATCGCCAGGCCCGCGCTGTAGCGCTCGAGGTAGGCGGCGAAGCCCGCGACGTCACCGGCGTCGGGCTCGACGACCTGCGTGCCGGCGTCGGCGAACACCCGGGTGGTGAGGAACTCGTCGAGCGGCAGCTCGGCGGAGGCACCCAGGTAGGACGCCAGCACGGCGATCCCCCACGCCCCACCCTCGCTGGCGGTCCCACCGACGGCCACCGGGGCGCCGATCGCCGCGGCCAGCAGGCGCTGGGCGACACCGGCGGTGCGGAACATGCCGCCGTGCGCGAACATCGCGTCGAGCTCGACCCCCTCGGCCGTCAGGACGCGCATGCCCAGCGCGAGCGTGCCGAACGCGCTGTAGATCTGCGTGCGCATGAACGAGGCGAGCGTGAGGCGCGAGTCGGGGGTGCGCACGAACAGCGGGCGACCTTCGTCCAGACCGGTGATCGGCTCGCCGGACAGGTAGTTGTAGGCCAGCAGCCCGCCGCCGTCGGCCTCGCCCTCGAGCGCGGCGCGGAACAGCGTGCCGAACACCTCGTCGGTGCTCGCCGTGCTGCCCAGACCGGCGGCGAACTCGCCGAACAGGCCCGCCCAGGCGTTGAGCTCGCTGGCGCCGTTGTTGCAGTGCACCATCGCGACCAGGTCGCCGGCCGGCGTGGTGACCAGGTCCAGCTCGTGGTGCACGCGGGTCAGCGGACGCTCCAGGACGACCATCGCGAAGATCGACGTGCCGGCCGACACGTTGCCGGTGCGCGGGGCCACCGAGTTGGTGGCGACCATGCCGGTGCCGGCGTCACCCTCGGGCGGGCACAGCGGCAGGCCGGGGAGCAGCGTGCCGCTCGGGTCGAGCAGCGCGGCGCCCTCGGCCGTCAGGGTCCCGGCCTCCTGGCCGGCGGTGAGCACCTGCGGCAGCAGTTCGGTGAGGACCAGACCCGGACGACGCGTCGCGGCCAGCTGGTCGAACTGGGCGAGCATGTTCTGGTCGTAGTCGTGCGTGGCCGAGTCGATGGGGAACATGCCCGAGGCGTCGCCCACGCCGAGCACCTTGCGGCCGGTGAGCCTCCAGTGGACGTAGCCGGCCAGCGTGGTGACGAAACGCACCTGCGGGACGTGCGGCTCGTGGTCGAGGATCGCCTGGTACAGGTGGGCGATCGACCAGCGCAGCGGGATGTTGTGGCCGAACAGGTCGCTCAGCTCGGCGGCGGCCCGACCGGTCGACGTGTTGCGCCAGGTGCGGAACGGCACCAGCAGCTCGTCGGCCTCGTCGAAGGCCAGGTAGCCGTGCATCATCGCCGAGACGCCGAGCGCGCCGAACGTGGTGGGGCGCACGCCGTACTGCGTCTCGACGTCCGCGAACAGGTCCGCGACGGAGGCCTGCAGGCCCTCCCACACGGCGTCGAGGGAGTAGGTCCACACGCCGTCGACGAGCTGGTTCTCCCACTCGTGGCTGCCGCTGGCGATCGGGGTGTGGTCAGGCCCGATCAGGCACGCCTTGATGCGGGTCGATCCGAGCTCGATGCCGAGGGAGGTCCGCCCCTCGGCGATGGCCTGCCGTACGTCGTCGACCTGTGCCTGCTGGGGTGCCATCACCATCGACCTGCCTCGCGCTGCTCCGTCGCCGTCCGCCCGGCGCTCCGGGCAGGTTCCCCCGGCGGACGCCGGCGGCCGCTTCCATGTTAGCGTTCACATGGACCTCGTCAAGCGGGACTTCCGACCGTGCCCGCGACCAGCACGGACGCGACGGCGAACGGTCAGCGACGCACGGAGCTGGCGCGCACCACGAGCTCGGCCGGCAGCAGACGACGGCCCGGCACCTCGCCCGCGAGAGCAGCCGTCAACGAGCCGATCGCCAGCCGGCCCAGCCCGGCGAAGTCCTGGCGCACCGTGGTCAACGGCGGCGTGTAGTGCGCCGAACCGACCTCGTCGTCGAAGCCGACGACCGCGATGTCGTCCGGCACCCGCACACCCGCCTCCCAGAAGGCGTGCAGCAGACCCAGGGCCAGCTGGTCGTTGGCCGTGAACACCGCCGGCGGGAGCCCCTCGCGGATCAGCCGTCGCCCCAGCTCGTACCCGTCGGTCGCGTCCCAGCCGACCACCACGGGGTCGGGCACCACGAGCCCGGCGGCCTCGCACTCGGCCCGCCACCCGGCCACCCGGTCCAAGGCGTCGAACCAGTCCCGCGGACCGGCCACGTGCACGACCTCACGGTGACCCTGCGCGATCAGGTGCCTGGTGGCCAGGCGCGCCCCGTGGTGCTGGTCCACCGCCACCGCGTGCAGGTGCGGCACGTCCGGCACGGCCGACGCCGACGACAGCAGCACCACCGGCACCGGCAGCTCCACCGTGGCCAGCACCTCGACCGCGGACACCGTGGGCGCGATGATCGCGAACGCGTCGACGCCCTGCTGCAGGAAGTGCTCCAGCGCAGCCCGCATGGTCGGCCCGTCGAAGTGCCGCACCGTGGCCACGGAGACCACGAAACCCGCGTCCCGCGCGGCCTCCTCGAAACCGATCAGCGTGCTGGTCGGGCCGTACAACGCACCGGCCGGTGTGACCACGCCGAGGGTGTCGGTGCGGCGGGTCACCAGCGACCGGGCAGCCCGGTTCGGTCGGTAACCGAGCGCGGCGATGGCCTCCACCACACGCTCACGCGTCGAGGGAGCCACGCTCGGGTGGTCGTTGAGCACCCGCGAGACGGTCTGGTGAGACACCCCCGCCTGCTGCGCGACGTCGCTCATCGACGGCGGTCGGGCCGCAGCGCCTGAGCGCAACGCCGCGCCCGTCGGCGACCCGGCGACCGGGTGCGGCTCGTCGTTCCGGTCGGTCATGGTCACGCCCCGTACCGGGCGCCGAGCTCGCGCGAGCGGTCACGCGCCGCCTCCGCCGCGGCCACGACACCCGCACGCACGCCGTGCGCGTCGAGCTGGCGCACCGCGGCGACCGTCGTGCCACCGGGCGAGGAGACCCGCTCACGCAGCACCACGGGATGATCCCCTGAGCTCGCCGCGAGCGCCGCGGAACCCTCGACCGTCGCGACCGCCAGACGCGTGGCCAGGTCGCGGGTCAGCCCCAGCAGCACACCGGCCTCGGCCATCGCGTCGATGAGGTAGAACGCGTACGCCGGGCCGGAGCCGGAGATCGCCGTGACCGCGTCGAGATCCTTCTCGGCGACGCGCACGACCAGGCCCGTGGCAGCGAGCACCTGCTCCGTCAGGGCCAGGTGCTCGTCGGTGGCCGACGAACCGGGGGCGATCGCACTGGCACCCTTGCCGACCAGGGCCGGCGTGTTGGGCATGACGCGCACCACGGGGGTCCCCGCGGGCAGCCGCTGCTCGTAGAAGGAGATCGGCACACCCGCCGCGACGCTGATCACCGGCGTGCCCTCGCGCAGCGCAGCGGAGATCTCGTCGAGCACGACGCCCACCACGTCGGGTTTGACCGCCACCAGCACCACGTCCGCGTGCGAGGCGGCCTTCACGTTGCCGCGGCTGGCCCGCACGCCGTGCCGCGCCGACAGCTCGTTCGCCCGCACCGCGGAGCGCTCGGTGACCTCGACGTCGTCCACCGACCAGCCTGCCGTCAGCAGCGCGGAGATGAGCGTCTCGCCCATCACGCCGCCGCCGAGCACCGCGACCCGGGGCCGACTGCCGCCCGCCGCCTCGATCGTCATCGCGAACCACCCCTCCCCCGCGCACCGGCAGGCGCGCACGTCGCGAGCCTACTCAGGAGGCCGGTCGCCGCCGACCGGAGGCTGGGCGCTCACCTGCACGCACACGCCAGGAGGGCGCCCGCACCGGCGGACGCCCTCCTCGGCCCTGCTGCCCGGCGGACGAGCCGAGCCGACCTCAGCTGCCGGGAGGGGCACCCATGCCACCGAAGCCACCACTGGGCATCTGGCCGCCGGAGAAGTCCGGCATCTGACGGCCGGACGTGGACTCCTCCTCGGTCGACCCGCTCAGCCCGGACAGGCCGGTGCTGGTGCTCGACTCCTCGGAGACCATCTCCTGCGTGAGGTCCGCCAGGACCACCTCGTCGCCCTCGGACAGGCCCTCGGTGATCTCGGTGAGCTCGGTGCCGACCGCGCCGCGCGTCACGTCGACGTCCTGCGCGACCCCGTCCCGGAGCACCTGGACGGTGACGCTCGACCCGTCCAGGTGGACGGCCGAGCTGGGCACCGTGAGCACCTGCTCGCCGCCCGCGACCGTGACCTGCACCTGCGCCGACGAGCCGTCGTAGAGCTGCACGTCGGTCGGGTCGACGGCGACGGTCACCGTGTACGACGGCGTCGAGGAGGACGTCGAGGCGTTGAGCACGCCGATGCTCGACACGGTGCCGGCGAGCGACTCGTCGGTGACCGGCACCTCGAGGTCGGTGCTCTGACCCACCTCGACGATCTTCACCTGGCTGAGCGGCACGGTGGCCGTCACCACGTACCCGGTGGCGCCGATCACGGTGATGACGGCCGTGGTGGACGACGCCGACACGGTGTCACCGGCTGCGATCCCGACGGCGGCGACGGTGCCCGCGATCGGGGTGGTCAGGTCGACGAACTGCAGCTGACTCTCGGCCAGCGCCAGGTCCGCCTCGGCCAGGGTGATCGCCGCCTGGTCCGCCACGAGGTCCGCCGCCGAGGCGACGGTCGACGTGCCCGACGACGACCCGCCCAGGCCTGAGCTGGTGGTGCCGCCCGACGAGGTCGTCGAGGTGCCCGTGGATGCCGCCGGTGCCGTGACCGACCCTGCGGCGGTGCCGGACGCACCGGCGGTGCCGGACGAGGCGGTCCCGGACGACGTGCCGGTGGAGGTGCCTGTCGAGGTGCCGGAGCCCGTGCCGGAACCGGTGCTCGGTGTGCTGCCGGACGTCGTGCTGCCGGAACCGGCCGCGACAGCCTCGTCCAGGTCGGCCACGGCGTCGTCGAGCGCGGTGGCCAGCTGCAGCAGCTCGGTCTGCGCCGTGCCGACGAGCGTCTGCGCGTCCGCCACGTCGGTCAGGGACGACTGGCACTGGGCCAGCGCGCTCGGCACGTCGGACGTGGCGGAGTCCGCCACGACGGTCGTGGCGACGCCCGCCAGCGTCGCGTCGGAGGTGTCCCGGACCTCGACGGTGGCTGCACCCTCGGTCGAGCCGACCAGCCGGGCCAGCGCGAACGTGCCGTCGGCGGCGACCTGCACGGTCGCGACCTGCACCGTGCCGGAGCCGTCCGCGACGACCACGTCGAGCTCGTCACCGGCGGTGAACCCCGCGCCGGTGACCTTCTGCGCCGCACCAGCCACCACGGTGGCGGGCCAGAGCGTGAGCGTGCCCGAGCCCGTCGAGTCACCGGTCACCTGCTCACCGGCGAGGTCGGTGGGCAGCACCGCGAGGAACGCGGTGCAGGCCGTCTGCGAGGCGGTCAGGGCCGCGTCGGAGGCCGCGAGGGCCTCGGTGGCGCTCGCGTACCGGGCCAGCAGGGCCTGCTGCGCAGCGGTCACCGCCTGGACGGCCCGCGTGACCTGCGTCGACGTACCCGAGCCCGACGCGCCGCCGGTCGTCGTCCCTGCGGTCGCGGACCCGGTGGGGGTGCTCGACGACGACCCCGACGAGCTCGTCGTGCCCGCAGCCGCGGCGGCGGTGCCGGTCGTGCTCGTCGTGCTGGTGCCGGTCGTGCCGGAGCTGGTGGTGCTGCTCGTGGTGCCCGTGCTCGCGGTCTGCGAGTCGATGTCGTCCTCGAGCTGCTGCTCGGCGTCGGCCAGCGTCGCCGTCGCCTCGTCGATCGCGTCCTGCAACGAGGTCGGGTCGAGGCTGGCCAGCACGTCACCGGCGGCGACCGTGTCGCCGACGGCGACACCCACCGAGGCGACGGTGCCGGCCACCGTGAACGCGGCGTCGGCGCGTTCGGCCGAGGCGACGGTCCCGGTCGCGTCGATGGTCTGCTCCACCGTGCCCAGGCCGGCCATGGCCGTCCGGTAGGTCTGCGTGCCGGTGCGCCCGACCGCCAGGGCGACGCCCCCACCGGCCGCGCCGAGCGCGACGACCGTGGTCACCGCGATGGCGAGCGTGCGGCGTCCGGTGCGCCGGGTGGCCCGGCGGCGCTGCGCGTGCTCACGCATCGGCGTCGTCACCCGCCTGCGCCTGACCGCCACGCATGCCGCCCATGCCGCCGAAGCCGCTGGTGCAGCTTCCGTCGGTCGGGTCGGACACCGTGATGCCCGTGGCGACCACGGCACCGGAGGAGTCCGCCTCGCCGCGGGCGCTCGCGCACAGCCCGACGACGACGGCGGTGGAGTCGGCCGTGGTGGTCGCCGTGTACGTCGTGGCGCCATCCACGGTGACCGTCTCGGTGGTCGTCGTGCCGTCGGTGCCCGTCGCCTGCACGGTGATGGTGCCGGCGTCGACCGCGGTGACCAGCCCGGCGGTGACGGCCCCGAAGCCGCCACCCCCCGCCATGCCCGTAGGCATGTCCGTGGGCATCCCGTCGGGCATGTCGGTCGGCATCCCGTCGGGCATGTCGGTGGGCATGTCACCAGGGGCGCCGGCGCCACGCCCGGCACCGCCCACGCCCGCAGCGGAGCACTCGCCGTCCACGGCGGCGGTGACCTGCACGGACGTGGCAGCGCTCGCGGTGTCGTCGGTGGAGGCGGTGACCGCCACGACGCACGAGCCGACGGTCACGTCGGCGAGCGATCCCGCGGCGGTGCGGCTGAACGTGGTCGTGTCGGTCCACGACACGGCGGTCTGGCCCTCGTCGTCCTGGACCTGCAGGACCGTGCCGGTGACCGCGGCGATCTCACCGGAGATGCCGCCCCGCTCCTGGTCGTCGGGGGCGCTGGGCGCCGAGCCGTCGGCAGCGGCGGCCGTCGCGGCAGCGGTCGTGGTGGTCGAGGAGGCCGAGCCCGCGCAGCCGGCCAGCAGCAGCGTGGCCAGGGCGAGCGGGGCGGCCAGCGCGGCGCGCGAACGGGTCAGGCTCATCGGGGTCCTCCTGGGGGGTCGTGCGGCAGCGGTGAGGGCAGGGGTGAGGGCGCTCATTCGGACCTCAGGGCGTCGATGGGGGCGAGCCGGGCGGCCCGGGTGGCCGGGTACACGCCGAACACCAGGCCGATGCCCATGGCGACGACGACCGAACCGGCCACGGCTGCGCCGGACACGACGATCGAGGTGTCGAGCAGCGAGGGCAGGGTGTGCGCGGCGAGGATGCCCAGGGCCGCGCCGACGATCCCGCCGGCCAGGCCGAGGATCGTCGCCTCGACCAGGAACTGCCGGCGGATCGCCCACGGCGGGGCACCGAGCGCCTTGCGCAGACCGATCTCGCGGGTCCGCTCGGTGACCGAGACCAGCATGATGTTCATGACGCCGATGCCGCCGACCAGCAGCGACAGCCCGGCGATGCCGGTGAGCAGCACCGTGAGCGTGCGGTACACGGCCGTGGCGGTCGAGACCAGCGAGTCCTGCGAGTTGATCGTGAAGTCCGCGGAGTCGACATCGGTGATGCCGTGCAGGTTGAGCAGCAGGTTCGTGGCCTCCTGGTAGGCGGCCGAGAGCTGGTCGGTCGAGGCGGCCTGCACGTAGATGGTCGACACGGACGTGCGCGACGTGCCGCCCACGAGCGTCTCGGCGGCCGTCGTCAGCGGGATGACGGCGACGTCGTCGAGGTCGCTGTCACCGGACGCGCCGGCCGAGGCCAGAACCCCGACGATCTCGAAGTCGGTGTCGGAGATCGTCACCGTCTGGCCGACCACGCGGGTGCTGCCGAACAGCTGCTCGGCGGTCTCGGTGCCCAGCACCACGACGTTCGCCCGGTCCGTCACGTCGTCGTCGGTGAAGAACGAGCCGACGGCCAGCTCACGTGAGCGCACGTCGGTCCACGAGGTGGTGGTCCCGGTGACGGACGTCGTCCAGTTGGTGTCGTTGGCCTCCAGCGAGAGCGAGGTGGTCTTCTCGGCGGCGACCGCGCCGACGTCGGGGGCGTTGACCTCCGAGGCCAGGGCCTCCGCGTCCGCCTGGGTGAGCGTGGCACCGGAGCCGAAGCCGCCGCGCACCCCGGAGGAGTCGGTGCTCGACCCGGGCGTGACGATCAGCAGGTTCGAGCCGAGCGAGCTGATCTGCTCGCTGACGTCCTTCTGCGTGCCCAGGCCCAGGCCGACGGTGAGGATCACTGCGGCGATGCCGATGAGGATGCCGAGCACGGTCAGGGCGGAGCGCAGGCCGTGCGCCCTCACCGCCGACCAGCCGGTGCGGAGGGTCTCGGTCCAGCTCACCGGGCGTTCACCTCGTCGGACTGGATGAGGCCGTCGCGCACCCGCACGATCCGGTGCGCCTGCTGGGCGACCTCGAGCTCGTGCGTGATGAGCACGATGGTGCGGCCCTGCGCGTGCAGCTCGTCGAACAGGCCGAGGACGTCCTCGGTGGACGTCGAGTCGAGGTTGCCCGTCGGCTCGTCGGCCAGCAGCAGGGCGGGTTCGCCGACCAGGGCACGGGCCACGGCGACGCGCTGCTGCTGCCCGCCGGACAGCTCCCCGGGCCGGTTGGCGACCCTGTCGGCCAGGCCGACACGTTCGAGCGCGGCCGCGGCCCGCTCCTTGCGTTCGCCCGCTGGCACGTTGCGGTACATCAGGGGCAGCTCGACGTTGCGCCAGGCCGCCAACGAGGGCAGCAGGTGGAACTGCTGGAACACGAAGCCGATGCGCCGGTTGCGGATCTGCGCGAGCTCGACCTCGTCCAGCTCGGACACGTCGTCGCCGGCCAGCCGGTAGGAGCCGCGGGTGAGCACGTCGAGGCAGCCGACGATGTTCATCAGGGTCGACTTGCCGGAGCCGGAGGGGCCCATGATCGCGACGTACTCGCCCTGCTCGATCCGCAGGTCGACACCTCGCAGCGCCTCGAACTCGATGGACCCGGTGCGGTAGGTCTTGCCGGCCCCGGTCAGCTCGATGACGGGGGCGTCGACGTGCGTGCCGTACGGCTCGAGCAGCTGTGTGACGGACGTCGCCTCAGCCATTGGCCTGACCGCCCATCTGCGGCATGGACCCGTCGGTGGGCGGCTGGAACCCGCCTTCGGGCATGGTGAACCCGCCCGGTCCGGTCTGCGTCCCGTCGGTGCTCTGCTCGGTGCCCGTGGACCGGCCGGTGAACACCTGCACGACCACCGAGTCGCCCTCGACGAGCCCGGACAGGATCTCGGTGGTCGACCCGGACGTCTCACCGGTCTCGACGACGACCTCCGTCTGGGTGCCCGCGTCGTCGACGGTCGTGACGACCGACTCGCCGCTGTCGTTCTGCGTGACGGCCAGGCTCGGCACGCTGAGCACGTCGGTGCGGCGCTCGTAGATGATCGTGGCGTCCACGCTGACCCCGTCGTACAGGGCCTCGTGGTCGCCGGTGACGGTGATGACCACGGGGTACGCGGCCACACCGGTGGTGCTGGTGGAGACCAGCCCGATCTCGCTGACGGTCCCGTAGACGGTGTCGGTGAGGTCGTCGGAGGTCATCTCGACCTGGTTGCCGACGGCGATGAGCGCCACGTCGGTCTCGTCGACGGTGACGTCGACCTGCCAGGTGTCGGTGCCGACGATCGTGAACTGCCCGGTGGACGAGGTGGTGCTGGTGGTGGTCGTCCCGGCCACGCCGGCCGAGGAGGCACCGGCCGACGAGCCCGAGGACGAGCCGCTGACGGCGTCGCCGACCTCGAGGCCGACGGCGGTGAGCAGACCGGCGACGGGGGCCACCAGGGTGGCGTCGTCCATGGCCTCCTGGGCGGTGTCCACCTGGGCCTGGGCGACCTCGACCTGCGCCTGGGCGGCCGCGACCTGCGCGTCGGCGGCGTCGGTGTCGTCGTCGTCCTCCTCGGCGCTGTCGAGCGAGGCCTGCGCCTTGGCGAGCGTGGCCTGCGCGGAGAGCAGGTCGGCGTTGAGGGTGAGGGTGTCGACCGTGGCGAGCTGCTGCCCGGCGGTGACCGTGTCGCCCACGGCGACGTCGACGGTGAGCACCGTGCCGCTGACCTCGAAGCTGACGTCCTCCTGGACGGTCGGGGTGAGGGTGCCCGTCGCGCTGACGGACTTCTCCATCGTGGCCAGGCTCGCCTGGACGGTCTGCGTGGTGGGGGTGGTCGCGGCCGAGGCGTCGGAGGTCCCGCGGAACCCGAACCACCAGACCCCCGTCGCGGCGATGCCCGCGACGACGATCCCGGCGACGACCCGCGTGAGCGGGCGCGTCTTCTTCCAGAGCTGCAGCATGGTCTCCCTCACGGACGGGCGCGGACGAGCACGGACGGGCCTACGGGCGGGCACTCGGACGGGCACGGTGGATGCGGCCTCGACGGTAGGAACGGGGTCTGGGCCGGCCGTAGCAGCGCCCTGTGCCGAACCTGTGAGGGCGGCGCGCGGCCGGGATGCAGGAGTGGCGCCATCTGCGATGTCAACGGGTTGACATCTTGGGTGTCAACGGGTTGACTCCTGTGTCGTGAGCGACTCCCGCCGCGGCCCCGACCACCCCCTGGGCGACCGCATCACCGTGACCCTGCACGAGCTCGTCGACGCCCTCGACGACGTCGGCGACGCGCTGCTGCGCGAGCAGTTCGGCGTGACCCTCAGCCAGTACCTGTTCCTCGCCGTGCTCGCCGACCTCGACGCCCCCGACATCACCGAGCAGGCCCGCTGCCTGGGCGTCACCAAGGCAGCCGTCAGCAAACGCCTGCCGTCGTTCGTGCAGGCCGGCTGGGTGCGCACCGGCACCGACCCCACGCACGCCCGCCGCGTCGTCCTGCACCTGACCGACACCGGCACCCGGCTCGTCGCCGACGCCGGTCAGGTGCTCGACGCGGAGTTCACCGCCATGGCCGCCCGGCTCACCGACATCGACCTCGACGCCCTGCACGCCGCCCTCAAGACCCTCCTGGCCACACTCCACGAGAAGGACCGCTAAGACCCATGCCCCGCACCCTCGTCGTCATCGGCCACCCGATCGCCGGCTCCTACAACCACGCCCTCGCCGAGCGGTACGTCGCCGGCCTGCGCGCCCTGTCCCCCGAGACCGACGAGCACGAGGTCCGCATCGCCGACCTGGCCGCCCAGCCGTTCCCGCACGACCCCGCCAGCAAGGCACAGGTCCGCGCCCCCGAGGGCGACTCCTCGCACCTGGACGACCGCATCGCCGGGTGGGTCGAGGACCTGCAATGGGCCGACCACCTGGTCTTCTTCTTCCCCCAGTGGTGGGGCACCTATCCGGCCGTGCTCAAGGCATTCCTCGATCGGGTCATGCTCTCCGGCGTCGCCTTCCGCTACGGCCGCGGCCACGTGTCCGAACGCCTGCTCGGCGGCACGACCGCCCGCGTGTTCATGACCATGGACTCCCCCGCCCTGTGGAACACGCTCGTCTACCGCAACGCCGCCGAGACCTCACTCACCCGCGCCACCCTCACGTTCTGCGGGGTCAAGACCATCGGGCTCACCCGGTTCGCCAAGGTGCGGTTCAGCACGCCCGAGAAGCGCGAGGCCTGGCTCGACACCGCCGAACGGCTCGGGTCGAAGGACGCCGGGCTGCGCCACCGGCGGCTCGCTCGAGAGTTCGCCGAAGATCTGGCCGGCTGACGGCTGGAGCCTGACCCGCTTCTCACCGCTGAGTCCGTCGGAACGGGTCAGGCTCCCTCCTCCGCCGGGGGAACGTGAGGTTCCGGTCCGACTGGAGCCCGGCAGGACTGTGATGCGACACGCCACGGGTGCAACCCCGGCGGTCAAGCTCCTGATCAGGCTAGCAACTCCGGTCAGGCCGAGGCGGGTGCGCACGCGCAGACAAGTCGCTTGCAGGGCACGAGACCGGTCAGACCAAGAGTCACGCGCGCGCCCACCGCCCACAGCCCACCGCTCAGCGAGCCGCGGGCACAAGCCTCACAGTCAGCCCTGCGCGTGCCGGACCCGCCCGTCGGTGCTAGTCCTCGGTGTAGTCGAGGGTGCCGTCCGCGTTGACCACCAGGGTCCAGTCGGGGCACGCGGCCTCCTCGACCCGCCCGACGAGGTCGCCGTCCTCGGTCTTCACGACGATCGCCGTGCCCTTGCACTCATCTGTCCCGAGCGAGTTGGACGAGTCGCTTCCCACCGCTACCTCGTAGGGCCCGCGCTCACCCTCCAAGGTGATGACGACGGCTTCGTCGAGCCGGTTCTCGTAGTACACCGCAGGGACGGCCGCGTCGTAGACACACCCGGTCAGGAGTCCGAGCGCCGCCAGGCACCCCACGGTCGCGATGCGTCGGTTCATGCGATCACCTCCTCGTCGGGTCACGCTCGCTCCATGGTCATCATGATTCAGGTCGGGTTTCCTGCGCTGGTGGAGGTGGTGTGGGTGAGGTCGGAGAAGGCGAAGATGCCCACGGCGCCGCCGGGGTTGGTGGGTTCGGCTAGGGCGTAGAGGGCCGGGTCGATGTCCTCAAGGGCTGCATGTGCCGCGGCGCTGGTGCGGGTCACGCCGACGTAGAGGGTGAAGGAGGCGCGTTCGTCGATGGCAAGGGCGCCAAGGTTCAGGCGCACGGTCGTGCCCAGGCCGCCCGGTGCACATGCAGTGCCCAGGCCCACGGAGGTGGTCGGCCCGGTGCGGGGGTCGCCGTCATCCAGATTGCACCCGAAGTAGGTGACGTGCGCGGGTGCCTGCCCGCTGCTCGCACCCCAGGTGATGGTCTGGTTGCCGCCGCGGTCGGGTGGCACGTCGAAGCCGGTACTCATCTCGAACAACGTGCCTCCCGTTCCGGTGGCGGCGGTGCGGCGCTGGACGTGGACGTCGATCGCGTAGACGTCGGGGCTGATCGTGGGCCGGTACCGCAACTGGACCGACAGTCGCGTCTGGGTGCCGAGAGATGTGTAGGTGAAGAGGTTCGCGTCAACGCCAGCGGTGCGTCCGTCGGTGGTGAAGCCAAGTAGGCCGAGGTATCCCGAGGGTGCGCCGTTCCCCCAAGCGCTGGCCGACCCGAAGCGGTTTCCGTCGGAGAGACCCCAGGCACCAAACTCCGGGACCAGAACGTCGGTGCTCGGGTCGTCGGCGCGCTGCAGCAGCACCGCCATCGCGGTCACCGCAGCCGTCGTACGCAGCTTCCTTACCACAGGCCCCCTTGTTCGAGCAGCCCCCTGACCAGGCCCGACGCCGCGAACCTAGAGGCGCACACACGCCAACGACCAGGAGGTCACCCGACCGGCCCAGCCCAGGGCGTCGGATGCGGGGAGCAGCCGGGCCTCACCCGAGAAGCAGCAGCCCGTCGCGCACGAGCCCGCGCACGTCCGGAAGCACGTCAGCGGCGACGTCGGCCGCGGGCACCCCGAGCAGCGCGCCGAGCGCGCCGATGATCTGCCCGGCGGTCAGCTCGCCGTCGCACGCGCCGACGAACCCGGCCAGGGCCGTGCCGGCCTGCACGGCGCGGCCGAACCCGCTGCCCTGGCGCAGCAGCACGACCTGGGGGTCGGCTGCGCCGGGGGTCAGGTAGCGCTCCTCGGTGACGTCGGGGGCGACGGTCAGGTGCGTGGCGGCGAGGGCGTCGTCGTCGAGGCGGTCGAGGGCGTCGTGCGCGGCGAGCACGGCGGAGATGACGGGGCCGAGGGGTTGGCGGACGGAGCCGGTGACCTCCTCGAGCCGGCGCAGCGTCGGGGTGCCGGTCAGCGGGCGGCGCAGGGTGACCACGCCGAAGCCGATGGCCTCGACGTCGCGGGAGGCGAAGTCGTCGAGCCACGCGCCGTAGCGGGCGTCCCATGCGGCGCGGTCGCGGTCGGGTGTGGTGCCGCCGTCGCGGATCCACGTCTCGGCGTACTGGGCGGGGTCTTGCAGCTCGCGTTGGACGACCCAGGCGTCCAGGCCGGACGCCTCGACCCAGGCGCCGATGCGCTCGGACCATTCCTCGCCGCGGCGGACCTCCCAGTTGCCGAGCAGCTGCGCGACACCCCCGGGGGCCAGCACGGCACCGACGCCCTCGACGAGCTCGCGCACGATCGCGTCGCCGGCCCGCCCGCCGTCGCGGTACTCATAGGCGGGCACGCCCTCGACGCGGGGGGTGATGACGAACGGCGGGTTGCTGACCACCAGGTCGAACTGCTCGCCTGCGACGGGTTCGAGCATCGAGCCGAGGCGCAGCGTGAACCGGTCGTCGCGGAGGCCGGCGAGGGTGGCGTTGAACCGGGCGAACGCCAGGGCGCGGGCGGAGATGTCCGTGCCGACGACCTGCTGAGCGTGCCGGGAGGCGTGCAGGGCCTGGATGCCGCAGCCGGTGCCCAGGTCGAGCACCCGTCCGCGCGGGTCGCGGACGGTGACCTGCGCGAGCGTCGTCGACGCGCCGCCGACGCCGAGCACGTGGTCGGTGCGCAGCGCACCGCCGGTGGCCAGCTCGCCGAGGTCGGAGGTGACCCACCAGTCGACGGCCCCACCGCCGTCGACGGCCGCGTAGGGGCGCAGGTCGACGCGGGCACGAACCTCGTCGTCGGGGCCCGCGCCGGCCGCGGCGACGAGCCCGAGACGCTCGGCGCCCTCGGTCCGCAGCGTCGGCAGGGTGCGGTCGAGCTCGGCCCGGCGCGCGGTGCCGCCGAGCAGGAACGTGCGGACGAGCGTGGCGACCCGCTCCCCCGGTGCATCGGCGGCCAGGGCCGCGGTGGCGCGGCGGGCCGGCAGCGGCTCCTCGCGGTGCAGCGCCGCCGAGGCCACGGGCCCCAGCACGTCCTCGACACCTTCGACCGTGTACCCGACGATGCGCAGGTCGTCCGCGAGGCGGGCGATGGCCGCCGGGTCGGTCACGGGGGTGTCGGGCAGGTCCGTCGGCGAGCTCATGACCCCATCCTCCCGTGCCCGTCCGCCCTGGGCGCCCGGCGGGGGTGCGCAGGGCGCTCAGGTGGTCGCGGTGGCTCTCCGGAGGTCCACAACGACCGGGCGGTGGTCGCTGCCGGCCTCGACCTGCGGACCCCCGGGCACATGGACACCGTCGACGACCAGGTCTCGCGTCAGAAGGACCGCGTCGATGCGCAGCCGCGGGTCGACCGACGGGAACGTCGGGCCGGTCGGCACCGTCGCCCCACCCAGGTGCGCCGCGAGCCGCTGCCACGCCGGCCCGTCGGGCGGCTCGTTGAGGTCACCGAGCACCACGGTGCCGGCAGTCGGGATGTCGCGAGCCAGCAGCACGTCCAGGTGTGCGGCGCGCTCCGCGCGCACCAGCGACAGGTGCACGACGACGACCGTGATCCCGTCCACCACGGCCACCGCGACGCCCCGGCGCGTACGACCAGACAACCGTGCCAGGCGGACCGGGTGGGCGCCGTGCACCGGCAGGTCCGGGGTGCGCCGGACGAGCAGCGCGGTCGTCCGCGCCCCCTGCCCGCTCACCACGGGCACCAGCCCCACCGCGCGCCCGAACAGCCACATCCGCAGCCGACCGAACGGTCCGCGGGGCGGTTCCTGGACGGCGAGCACGTCCGGGTCGGCGGCGCGCACCACTGCCGCCGCCGCCCGTGCCGACAGGTGCAGCCCCTTGACGTTGTACGTCATCAGCCTCATGCCACGACCCGCACACGGCCATCCTCGCGCACGCAGGGCCCACGCAGGCGGGCCGGGCTTTGGGCCCACGGGCCCGCCGCGCCGCGGGTGCGCGTCGTTACCGTCAGCAGCCGTCGAACCGGTCGAGAAGAGGGACAACGTGCGTCGCAAGGCGTCAGACGATCGCCGCCCATGCGCGGCACGAGCGTTCAGGCTCGGGCGTCTCACCGCGGATCGCGAGGCGGGCGTCGGCACCCTCGAGTACATCGGCATCGTGGTCGTCGCGGCGCTGCTCATCGGTGCGCTCGTTCTCGGGCTCACCCGGTTCTCGCTCGGGGAGCACATCTCTGCGGCCCTGTGCCAGATCACGAGCCTCGGGCAGGGCGACTGCGCGGTCGCCGAGACCCCGGCACGTGCCGCAGAGGACTACGTCCCGCCGCAGCCGTGCGTGAAGTCCGGCGACGGCGGGGCATGGGAGGGCTCGGTCGCGTTCGGCGTCCAGGTCGAGGGCGGCAAGACCTGGTTCGTCGAGGCGCTCGGCGACGGCCGCTACCGCCTGA
Source organism: Cellulomonas soli (assembly GCF_052036975.1). Taxonomy (GTDB): domain Bacteria; phylum Actinomycetota; class Actinomycetes; order Actinomycetales; family Cellulomonadaceae; genus Cellulomonas; species Cellulomonas soli_A. Next base: position 15,201 of record NZ_JBQIAR010000022.1, on the reverse strand, counting down.
CCCGCACCGGAACCGTCGGCGTCGGCGTCGAGGGCGGGCTGGGCATCGACGCGTCGGCGGTCGTCAACGACAACCGCTACGGCGTGGCGCTGGGCCTCGGCGGCGCCATCACCGACCAGCTGAAGACCGGTGACGTCTACTACGCCACGAGCGACGAGGAGGCCGAGGCCATCCTGAGTGCAGCCGACTCGGACGACCTCAAGGACGGCTCGGTCGGCGACCACTGGTTCGGGCGCGACTTCGTCGACTGGGTCACCAACGCGTCCGACCTCGAGCAGGTCGAGGCCGAGTCGACGTTCGTGAAGGTCGGGGTGCAGGCCTCCGGAGACCTGTACGCGACGCTGATCGACTTCGACGCCAGCGCCACCGCCGAGGCGGGCACCTACGTCGGGCAGACCCAGTACCGGGACGGTCGCACGATGGACCTGTACACGGCGTCCTCGAGCGGTGTGGCGCGAGCGTCCGGGAGCATCGGCGACGAGTGGACGGAGTTCGGCTCAGCCGTCGCCTCGTACGCGGGCGCCGTGACGATCGAGGTCGACCGCGACGCGGACGGGGTCCCGACCGCCATGCGTCTGGTGACATTGGGCTCCGGGTACGCCGACACGTCGTCGACGAACAACGGCGCGAACGACGAGCTGGACAGCGTGCAGTACACGGAGCAGACCTGGCAGGTCCCGCTCGGCACTGTGGAGCAGCGGATCACGGCAGGCAAGCTGGCGCTGGGGCTCGGCATCGAGGTCCCGGGTGTCACCCAGGAGATCAGCCCGCTCGACTTCAGCACCCTGGACTACGGCGAGACCTGGGCCGGCTTCAAGGACACCGCGAAGACCCACGGATACGTCTGGGAGCAGAACTATGCGCTCAACGACTCCACGAACGGCGGCAACCTCGACGTCGAGGCGCTCGTGAAGGTCGGCCTGTCCGGCGAGTACACCTCGAGGTCGCGGACCGCCACCGGATACACGTACTGGGACGGCACGCAGTTCACGACGCGTTCCGGGTGCCTGGGAGAATGACCCGCCGGCGCGAGCCACACCGCCGTACACCACCAGAGAGGCTTCACATGATCGACGCCCGACGGGCCGCGACCGCGGTGGCCGCCATCGCCGTGCTCGGCCTGAGCGCGTGCTCCTCGGACCCCTCGGGCTCCTCGGCGGACGAACCGAGCATCGACCCCTCGTGGCAGTCGTTCACGGTCGGACCGGCAACCCTGAGCGTCCCGGCCGACTGGGAGAAGTCGGCAGGTAGCGACGTCTACCCGCTGTCCGACACGGACGAGACCGTGGTGCTGGCCGCGCCCGAGAACGACACGGGCGTGCGTGCCGGGGTGCTGGTGACCGTGCAGACGGCCCCGACGCGCGACGCGGCCGCCGAGGCCGACGCGCTCGTACTCGGCGAGAAGGCGACGACCGGTGCCGACGAGGTCGAGACCGGCGAAGGTGAGGTGTGGGGAGCCACGTCGGTCGCCACCGTCTCCTTCATCAGCGACGTGCGGCGAAGCGACGGCACCACCGCGCAGCTGCGTTCGCGCTGGCTCGTCGCCGACCTGGAGTCCGGTGAGCAGGTTGTCATCCGCGCGCTCGGGCCCCGCGACGAGTTCGACGACACCCCGCTCGACGAGATCCTGCAGACCGTGAAGCTCGCACAGTGAGCGGCCTGAGTACGGACCCGCGGCGGCTCGCCCGAACCTCCGGGTTCGTCGCCCTGTTCGCCGTGGTGCTGTTCGCGACCGTCGGCATCGTCCAGATCCGCATCGGCACCGCGCCGCCGAACCCGAGGTTCTTCGCGCCTGTCGAGGCGGGTGCGACGACGACCGCGCCGGACAAGCCCGTCGCCGTGTGGGGTGCGGGCGTGAGCGACCCCGCCGCGGTGACGTGCGACTGGCGCAGCCGCGAGCTGGTGCCCGCGACGATCTCGGAGGTCGAGGACCACGTGGTCGTCGACGACCCGGAGCTCGGGGCCATGACCCTGATCGGCACGATCGAAGCGGGTCTCGCACGCGACGTCACCTGCTCCGGCGGGGGCATGACGTCGTTCGCGTTCAGCTACCACCAGATCGGCCCCGGCCCGTCGGCCGTCGGCATCGGCTTCCTGGTCGGTGCTGGCATCGCAGCCCTGTGGGCCCTGCTCATGCTGAGCCTCACCCGCCCGCGAGCGCGCACCCCCCGTCCCTGACCCACGCTCGCACGACCGCTGCCGCGATCACCGCTGCCGCATCCAGCCGTCGCCTCACCGCCGTTGCGTCACCCGGCGAAGGTCTCCACCGGTTCGCGCTCCAGGGCACCCTCGGCGTCGACGCGCGCGGCGCGCAAGCGGGAGACGATGACGGCGCCGAACGCGATGGCTGCGGCCACCACGGCGATGGTCAGCCGTAGCGGGTGGTTCGCGTCGTCGCCCACCGACACGGTGACCACGGCCGGGGCGACCAGCAGCGCGACGAGGTTCATGACCTTGATCAGCGGGTTGATGGCCGGCCCGGCGGTGTCCTTGAACGGGTCGCCGACGGTGTCGCCGATGACGGCGGCGGCGTGCGCGTCGGAGCCCTTGCCGCCGTGCTTGCCGTCCTCGACGATCTTCTTCGCGTTGTCCCACGCCCCGCCGGAGTTCGCCAGGAACACCGCCATGAGCACGCCCGAGCCGATCGCCCCGGCGAGGAACCCGGCCAGCGGACCGACGCCCAGGCCGAAGCCGACGGCGATGGGCGCGAACGCCGCGAGCAGCCCCGGGGTGGCCAGCTCGCGCAGGGAGTCGCGGGTGCAGATGTCGACGACCTTGCCGTACTCGGGCCGCACCTCGCCGGTCATGATGCCGGGGTGCTCGCGGAACTGGCGGCGCACCTCGAACACGATCGCCCCGGCCGCCCGGGTCACCGCGTCGATGGCCAGGCCGGAGAACAGGAACACGGTCGCCCCGCCGAGGATCACGCCGACCAGGGTGACCGGGCTGATGATCTCGTAGCTGGTCATCGCCGCGGCGATGTCACCCCCGAGGTCCGGGCCGACCTTCGACAGGGCCGTGGTCACCGCGTCCGCGTACGAGCCGAACAGTGCCGTGGCGGCCAGCACGGCCGTGGCGATCGCGATGCCCTTGGTGACGGCCTTGGTGGTGTTGCCCACCGCGTCGAGGTCCGTGAGGATCTGCGCACCTTCGGGCGAGACGTCACCGGACATCTCGGCGATGCCCTGCGCGTTGTCGCTGACCGGGCCGAACGTGTCCATCGCGACGATGACGCCGACCGTGGTGAGCAGCCCGCAACCGGCCAGCGCGACCAGGAACAGCGCCAACGGCACGGACCCACCGGCCAGCAGGAACACCCCGCAGATGGCCGCGGCGATGATGCCCGCGGTGTACACGGCCGACTCGAAGCCGACGCCGATACCGGACAGGACGACGGTGGCCGCACCCGTCAGGGTGGTGCGGGCCACGTGCAGCGTCGGCTTGCTCGTCGTTCCCGTGAAGTAGCCGGTGACCCACAGGATGATCCCGGCGAGCACCACCCCGATCGCCACTGCCAGCGAGGACACGAGCCGCGGGTCACCGCCGTGCGACTCGAGCCCGGCCGTCGCACCCCGCAGGTCCGCGAACGAGGCGGGCAGGTAGACGAACGCCGCCACCGCCGCCAGGAGCACCCCGACCAAGGCGGACACGTAGAACCCGCGGTTGATCGCCGCCAACCCGCTCTCCGAGCCACGCACCCGCGTGATCGCCACCCCCAGCAGCGCCACGAACGCGCCGATGGCGGTCACGATCAGCGGGAACACCATGCCGTGCTCGCCGAACGCCGCCTTGCCGAGGATGAGGGCCGCGACGAGCGTCACCGCGTACGACTCGAACAGGTCGGCGGCCATGCCGGCGCAGTCCCCCACGTTGTCGCCCACGTTGTCGGCGATGGTGGCCGCGTTGCGCGGGTCGTCCTCCGGGATGCCCTGCTCGACCTTGCCCACCAGGTCCGCACCCACGTCCGCCGCCTTGGTGAAGATGCCACCACCGACACGCATGAACATGGCCAGCAGCGCCGCCCCGAACCCGAAGCCCTCCAGCACCGCGGGGGCGTCACCGCGGTAGATCAGCACCACGCCGGCGGCGCCCAGCAGGCCCAGCCCGACGACCGACATGCCGACGACCCCACCGGTCCGGAACGCGATCCGCGCCCCCTCCGCCCGGCCACCCGGCGCGGAGGCCGCCGCCGCCACACGCACGTTCGCCCGCGTGGCCAACCACATGCCCAGGAACCCGATCGCCGCGGAGAACCCCGCACCGAGCATGAAGAACAGCGACCGACCGATCTTCACGCCGCTGTCGCCCGGCAGCAGGAACAGCAGCCCGAAGACGACCACCGCGAACAGGGCCAACGTGCGGAACTGCCGACGCAGGTACGCCGAGGCGCCCTCCTGCACGGCGCGCGCGATCTCCTGCATGGACGCGGTGCCCTCACCCGCGGCCAGCACCTGCCGACGCAGCACCGCCGCCACCACCAGGGCGAGGACGGCGACGACGGCGATGACACTGACGATCGTGATGCTCGTGGAACCCAGCTCGAGCATGCATCCTCCTCGGATGGCGGTCCAGGCCCCCCGACCCGACCGGCCCGGACAGCCCCGTTGCTGCCGGAAGATCGCAGTGTAGCCACGGCCGGACCGGTGAATCTCGGACGCGCGACCAACGTTCTGCCACGCTCGGACGTCTTGGTGTGTGGGACCTGCACCGAGCGGGCACCCAGCCGGCGCACAGTCGGCGGACAGCCCACGGACGGCCGGCGGACGGCGACGAGGACGGCGACATGGCGCAGTGGGAGGACGTGCTCGGCACGCTCGTCCGCACGCGGGGGCGCGCCCTGGTCCGCTACGCCACGCTGCTCACCGGCGACGAACGCAGCGCCGAGGACCTGGTGCAGGACGCACTCGTCCGGTGCTTCGGCCAGGGCCGCCCGCTGCGGGAGGCCGTCGCCGCCGAGGCGTACGTGCGCCGCGCGATCCTCACGATCTTCCTCGACGGCCGCCGGCGCACCGTCCGGTGGGACGGGCTGCGCCACCTGCTCGCTCGCGACGAGGAGACCGCCGGCCCCGAACCGGCCGTCAGCCTGCGCGTCGACGTGCACTCCGCGCTGGCCACGCTGCGCCCACGGCTGCGCGCATGCGTCGTCCTGCGGTTCTACGACGACCTCACCGTGCCGGAGATCGCCCGGCGGCTCGAGGTCTCCGACGGCGCGGTCAAGCGCTACCTGTCCGACGCGATCGGGCAGCTCGAAAAGGTCCTCGGTCCGATGCCGGACGCGCACGACGAGGACGTCCAGCTGATCTCGAACGGGGGCGCACGATGAGCATCGACCTGGCCCGCACGCTGCACGAGAACGTGGACTCCGGACCCGCTGCCGACTCGGACGGCACGAGCGGGTTCGACCTGGACGCGTTGACCGCCCGGGTCCGGCGGCGGCGCACCCGACGCGCCGTCACGCGCGCAGCAGTCGGGGTCGGGGCCGCGGGGGCGTTCGCGTTCGCGGGCATGCAGGTCGTCGGGCGCAGGGGGCCCGACGACGTGCTGCCCGCGGCGGACCCAGCCGCGGCCCCGGGGACCTGCGGGTCGGCCGTCGGACGACTGGGGCAGTCGCCCGACGCGAGCGCCTCGGTGATGCTGCCGGCCACACCTCCGGCGGGCCGGGCCGTTCCTGCGATGCGCGGGTCGACGGATGGTGGCGAGCCGATCGTCGTCACCGGTCGCCGCGTCAGCCTGGGCCTCCAGGTGGGGCCGTACAGCACCGAGCAGTACGCGTCGGGCACCGCGCGCTTCCACATCGACGACGACCTCCCGTCCCGCACCCGGTGGGTCGTGGCGCATCAGGGCACCGTCGTCGGATCGCAGAGCGCGGTGCGTCCGACCGACTCGATGGTGGGGGTCTACGTCGACGAGGACGGCCACCCGTCCATGCAGACGAGCGGCGGAATCCTCGACCTGACCACGTGCGCCACCGCGGCCGCGGCGGGCGGGGTGGCGCTGCCGGACGGCAGCTATCAGCTCTACGCGATCGAGCTGGCCGCCTCCCCGATGGAGGACGCCGCCGTACTCGGCGGTCCCTGGCCGCTCGAGCTGCGCGCCGCGCTGCCCGCGGTCACAGGGCTGCCCGACAGGTACCCCGCCGACGAGGTCCCGGTCGTCGGCACCGCGCTGTACGACGTGTTCGAGTTGGACGGCGTCGCTGCCGCCGGCTGGGTGCTGCAGAGCGAGACCGACAGCAACTCCGCGCTCGACGCCGCGACCGACGCGGTGGTCGCCGCCGGGGGCACGCTGGTGACCTCGCTGGCAACTATCGAGTCGGAGCGCGGCATCGTCGGCCTGGACACCTCCGAGCGCACCCTCAGCACGGCGCACTGGGACGTGAAGCTCTCGTTGAGCGCCGCACCCGACGGGACCCCGCTGCTCCGGTACCGACTCGAGCCGCGCTGAACCCTGCCCGCGCGCCAGCCGCACGATGCGCGTACAACGGACGCGGGGACACCGAGGCGGAGGGGGACCGATGGCCGTCCGTCGCAGGTCGGTGGTGGCGGGCGTCGTCGTCGTGCTGGTCGCGGCGGCGGTCGGCGCTGCCCTCTACGTGCTGGCCCGCACTCCCGACCCTGACGCGTCCGGCGACTGGCCGGGTCAGTTCCTGCGGTGCGGCACGGCCGTCGAGGACCTCCCGGCGGACACCGGCCCCGTGCGGCTCGCGCTGGACGACGCGCCCACGACGCTGGCCCCGGGCGACGCCTGGACCGCGACGGCCACCGCGACCGTGACGTCCGGCGACGAGGCGTGGGTGGTCGGCACCGACGTGTCGTTCGTGCAGGGCGGTGTGGTCGTCGCCGTGCAGGACGGGCCGCAGGTGCTGCAACCCTCGGACGCCCTGACGACCGGGCCTGAGGTCGACCCCGATGGCGTGCGCACCGACCCCGTCACGCCGCTGTCGGTGCAGCCGCTGACCTGCGACGAGTACCTGCACGGCGACGAGCAGCACCCGTTGGAGCCTGGCACGTACGACGTGGTCGTCACGCAGACGCTGGGTGTGCAGGACGCCACCGGGACCGCGACCGTCGCACGGGCCAGCGCACGGACGACCCTCGAGGTCACCACCTCCGCCTCGGCGACCTCCACACCGCAGGCCTCGTCGCCGACACCGACCCCGGACCGTCCCGCCGTGCTGCCCCCGGTCGACGGCCCTGCCGACACCCTCTTCACGTGCGGGCAGCCGGTGCGACTGGTCGCCACCCAGCTGCCCGACGCCGCCGGGCTGAGCCTGACCGCCGACCTGCCCGCCACGTCGTGGGCCGCCGGGAGGATCACCTACACGGTGACGCTCGGCACGCAGGACGGGTCGCGGCAGCTCGTCAACGCGCCCCTCGGCGGCACGCTGGCCCTGACCGACGGGTCGGGTGACGTGGTCGCGTTCGTCGGCCCGCGACGGGTCGACGTCGACCTGGTCGAGGTCGGCCCCGACCGGTCCGTCGTGCTCGCCGCCACCGGAGATGCCGAGGGCGACGCGACCACGGTCGCGGTGTGCCAGGACGACGGCACAGCGCTGAGCGAGCTCGAGAACCCCACCGTCGAGCTCCCCGACGGCACCTACACCGCGTGGCCGTTCGCCGAGGTGCTCCCCAAGGAACTCACCGACGCGTCCGGCCAGACCACGACACCCCCGGCGGACCTGCTGGTGGTCGTCGCCGCACCGCAGGCCGTCACGCTGCGGCGCTGAACGCCCGCGAGCGCCACGTGCTCAGGTGGCCAACGCCTCCTCGAGCGTGCGGTGCACGGTGAAGACCTGATCGAGTGCCGTCAGCTCGAACAGCTGCACCAGCCGGTCACCGTCGACCACCAGGTCGAGCCGTCCCCCGGCGAGACGGACCCGCTTCAGCGTGCCGACCAGCAGGCCCAGGCCCGTCGAGTCCATGAACGACACGGCGGTCAGGTCGACCACCAGGTCGGTGCGGCCCTCGTCGACCAGCAGCCTCAGCCGGTCGCGCAGCGCGTCCGCCGACGACACGTCGATCTCGCCGGAGACCGTCACGACCTCCCGCCCGCCGGCATCCTCACTGGTCACACGCACAGCCACCATGACCCACCCCCCGTCGGCCCGACCGAACCCTTCGATCATCCAAGCACGCACCTCCCGGGTCCCCTGTCGCGGAACCGCCCTGTCACACCCAACCGAACGGGCGACCTGGTCGTCCTGTTGGATGAGCGCGCACGACGACCCGTCGCGCCTGCACCAGGGGGACGAAGGGCGACGATGACGGACTGGGGACACCAGCTCGACCAGCTGGTCCGGCAGCGCGGCGACGCCCTGCTGCGCTACGCCTGGCTGCTCACCGGCGACGCCTCCGCGGCCGAGGAGATCGTGCAGGACGCGCTCGTGACCGTCCTGACGCGCAACGGCAACCTGCGCGACCCGGGTGCCGTGGAGGGCTACGTGCGGCGGGCGATCCTGTCCCGGTACGTCGACGGGTACCGGCGTCGACGCCGGTGGACGGGGGTCCGGCACCTGTTCGTGGCACCCCCGACCATCGGCGGTGTCAGCGACGACGTCGACTCCCGCACCGACGTCGTCGCCGCCCTGGCCGTCCTGCCACCCCGCGTCCGGGCCTGCGTGGTGCTGCGGTACTACGAGGACCTGTCGGTCGCCGAGACCGCGGACCATCTCGGGCTGTCGGTCGGCGCCGTCAAGCGCTACACCAGCGACGGGATCCGCCTGCTCGAAGGGATCCTCGGACCGGTCCAGGCAGCGACCGACCACGACACCGTCGCCGTCGCCGTCGCCGTCGCCGTCGCCGACAGCGTCCGACAGCACCCGGAGAACCCGAGGAGCGCACGATGAGCGTCGACCTGTCCCGCGCCCTGCGCGACGCCGCCGACCGGGCCCCCCTGCGCGCTCTCGACCGGCAGAGCCTGACCGACCGTGTCCACCGCCGCCGCACCGCACGCACCGTCGCCCGCTCGGTGGTGGGTGTCGGCGCGGTCGGTGCCGTCCTGGTGACTGCGCTGCACCTGGTCGGACCCGACGCCCGGGTCAGCCCCGTCCCGCCCGCTGTACCGACCACCTCACCGACCCCCACGTCCTCCGCGACCGCGACAGCGACGGCGGCCGCCACTGCGGCTGTGCTCCCGGTCGGCGACCCCACCCGACCCTTCGGTGCCTGCGGCGCCCTGGCCACGGCCGAGCCGCTGGAACCCGTCGACGACCGGTTCGACGTGGTGACCGAGCTGGGCGGGTCCACGCTCGAGGCCGGTTCGCCGCTGACGTACCGCGGCTCCATCGGCGCCGACGTCGCCGGGCCCGCGGCGGTACCCGCGGCCGGACCCGAGCTCGCCGTGCTGCGCGACGGCGTGGTCGTGGCGACCATCGCACCGATCGACGCCGGCAGCCCGACCTGGGACCGACGCCTCGGCGGCGGCCTGGACATCGAGCTGCACGCCCGCCTCGCCGACCTCAGCATCTGCGACGCCGGACAGGCGGACGCGAGCGTCGGCCACGCCCTGCCCGCGGGTGACTACGAGGTCCGCCCGTGGGCCCGCGTCAGCGTCCTGGAGTCGGCCGACGCCGCCGCCGTCGCCGCCCTCGACGACAGCGAGCTCGACCAGCTCGTCGAGGAGCAGGGCACCGCCCGGACCGTCCTGGGCGAGCCGCTCCCCCTGCGGATCACCGGCGCGGCCGACCGACCGACGCGCGCCGAGGAGCCCGCGCTGGACCTGACGCCCGCCGCCGAACCGCCCGTCTGCGGCGGCCCCGCCCCGACCGTGCCGACCAGCGCCGCAGGCCTGCGCCTCACGCTCGCACCGAGCGGCCCCGTGGTCGGGCTGGTCGGGCGTGAGGTGCCGGTCGACGCCCAGGCCGTCCTGGCCTACGACGGGCCCGGGGCGCTGCACGCCTTCCTCGACCTGTGGGTGACGTACTGGGTTGTCCAGGGCGGTGTGGTGGTCGGGACGACGTGGGTGCAGACCGACGCATCGACAGTGGGGCTGTCCGTGGACGGTGGCGCCACGTACCTGCTCGACGCCAACGCGCTCACCCTGACGGCCTGCACCCCGGCCGGACCGGGCGACCTGCCCCTCCCCACGGGGAGCTACACGGTGTACCCGTCGGTGTGGACGCTCAGCCTGCAGGTGCTCGCCGACGGTCAGGCGCACGACGTCCAGCCGCCCGGGTCCGGGTCCCGGATGCTGCTCGGGGAGCCGTTCACGGTGGACGTCGAGTAGCCCACCGCACGATCGACCACGACTCACCCCCAACGAAACGCCCTCGGCGTTCGTCGACACGGTGCAGGCTTGCTGCGCGCGAAGGACGAGGGGGAGGGCCTGTGGCCTGGGAGGACGAGCTCGAACGGCTCGCACGTGAACGCGGCCCGGCCCTGGTCGGGTACGCCTACCTGCTGACCGGCGAGCTGGCTGCGGCCGAGGACCTCGTGCAGGACGCCCTGGTGCGCGCGTTCACGCGACGACGCTCGTCGGACGTGACGTGGGCCGAGGCGTACGTGCGGCGCACGATCCTGCACTCCTACGTCGACGGGTACCGCCGCCGCCGACGGTCGGACGACCAGCGGCACCTGCTGCGCGACGAGGCGCACACGCCCGACGTGCACGCGCAGGCCCTCGACCGCGCCACCGTCGCCGCCGCCCTGCAGCACCTGTCGCCGCGCGAACGCGCCTGCGTCGTCCTGCGGTTCTACGAGGACCTCACCGTCCCCCAGATCGCCGCACGGCTCGAGCTGTCCGACGGGGCCGTCAAGCGCTACCTGTCCGATGCGTCGACCCGCCTGCGCCCGCACCTGGGCGACCTGGCAGGCACCGAGGACGTCTCCGTGATCCCGAGGGAGGCCCGACGATGACCGACGAGCTCGGGCGCGCACTGCGCGACCTGGCCGAGGACGCCGCCCACCGGCACGACACCGGAGGCGGCCTGCCGACGGCGCGGCTCGGCGAGAGGGTCCGGCGCGCACGGCGCACCCGGCGCGCCGTGGTCGGTGCCGGATGCGTGATGGTGGTCGGCGCGCTCGTGCTGGGTGGAGCTCAGCTGCGCTCGCCCCGCCCGGGGCCCGTGCCCGCCAGCAGCCCGACGGCCGCGTCACCGTCACCGTCACCGTCACCGAGCGTCTCGGCGTCGCCTGAACCCGCGGCCGCGGTGCTGCCGGCCGGCGACCCGTCCGCCCCCTACGGCGCCTGCGGGTCGCTCGTCACGGCCGCCCCCGCCCATCCGGTCGACGCACGGTTCACGGCCGAGGTCCACCTCGAGTCCACCGAGGTGGCGGCAGGTCAACCCCTCGCGGTGTCGACCTGGGTCGAGCCGACCGCCGACGGCCCCCTCGCCGCGGTCGTCCCGGCAGCCGGGCCCCGGCTGCTGGTGGCCCGCGACGGCGTGGTCGTGGCGATCGCGGGCGTCCACGGCGACGCCGACCTGGGCTGGGGAGGACGCATCCTCGGCTCCGACCATGCCGAGACCTTCATCGGAGACGTCGAGCTGGCAGTCTGCGACGACGGCGAACCCGGTGTCACGGCCGGCCGGGCACTGCCCGCAGGTCGCTACGACGTGATCGCCTCCGCGACGGTGGGCGACCTCGGCGACGACGACTCGGCGCTCTACGCACCGGGCGGCGTGTCGGCGGACCTCGCAGCGGAGGGCGGCGCCCTGCGCTCGGTCGCGTCCGAGCCGGTCACGGTCACGATCACGGGCACGGCCGAGCGACCCGCGGCGACGAGCGAACAGGCCCTCGACCTGGCGACCGACAGCCCCGCGCCGAGCTGCGGGGGCCCCAGCCCGACCGGGCCGACGAGGGCCGCCGGGCTCGGTGTGAGCGTCGACCCCGTGGACGTCGCGCCCGTTCAGGTCGGCCAGGAGGCCGAGGTGAGCGCGACGGCCCGCCTGCGGTACGACGGTCCGGGCGTCCTGCACGCCGGTCTCGACCTCCGCGTCAGCTACTGGGTGGTGCGCGACGGCGTCGTGGTCGGAACCTCCTGGGTGCCCACCGACGTCGCGACGACGTCCCTGAGCATCGGCGGCGGCAGCGGCACGGACCTCCAGGCGGGACCGTTCGTGCTGACGTCGTGCGACGAGTGGGGCATCGCCACGACCGACCCGCTCCCGGCCGGCACCTACACGGTGTACCCGGGGATCTGGGTGCTCGACGGGCTGCGCGTGTGGACGCCCGACGGGTGGTTCGACGCGACACCGGGCGGAGAGCAGGTCGTCTTCGGGGAGCCCTTCGAGGTCTCCGTGCTGTGACCCTGTCACCCGTGTCGGCCGCGGACCTCCGCGAGTGCCGCCTGGTACTCCTCGGACGTCCCGTCGAGCCGGACCTCCTGCAGCACGTGGTCCCGCACGCCGAGTGCGGCCAGCAGCGCGGTCAGCTCCTCGAGGGCCTCGGCGGTCAGGACCGTGGGGTCGACGGTGGTCCGCACCTGCACGGCGACACCTGAGGCCAGGACGAGCTGCAGCGACGCGAACGCCTGGTCGGCGCTGGTCGTGGGGCCGCCGACGCGGGTGATCGCCTGGTACAGGTGGGCGGGGGCCTTGATGTCGAACCCGACCCAGTCGACGTGCGGCAGCACGGCGGCCAGACGCTGCGGGTAGGCGCCGGAGGTGTGCAGGCCCACGCCGAACCCGAGGGCGTGCACCTGGCGGGCGGCGTCGACCAGCCCGGCCTGCCGGGTCGGTTCGCCGCCGGACAGGACCAGGCCGTCGAGCAGGCCGTGCCGGTGCCGGAGCAGGTCGGTGACCTGCGACCAGGGCACGACGCCGGGGGTGCGCGGGTCGAGGATCGAGGCGTTGTGGCAGTAGGTGCAACGCCAGGGGCAGCCCTGCAGGAACGCGGTGGCCACGAGTCGGCCGGGCCAGTCGCACGACGACATGGCCGTCAGGCCGGCGATGGCGAGGTCGTCGGCGCGCGGGGCGTGGGCCGACGGCCCGGCGAGCGGGAGGGCGCGCGCCGGGCCGTCGGGGGTCGCAGGGTGCCGAGCCCGCGTCATGGCACCGGCACCGGTTCGCGGGCGGGTTCGACGAACGGTGTGCGTTCGGCGTGCTCGCCCTTCTTGCCGACGTTGAACGAGCTGACGGGCCGGTGGTAGCCCATGACCCGTGTCCACACCTCGCACACCACCGGCGCGGAGCCGGGCCGCTCCTGCGCGCACCGCGGGCAGGTGGAGTGCTCACCGGCCAGGTAGCCGTGCCGTGGGCAGATCGAGAACGTCGGCGTGATCGTCAGGTACGGCAGCCGGAACGTCGACAGGGACCGCCGCACCAGCTCGCGTGCGGCATCAGGGCTGGACAGCCGCTCCGCCATGTACAGGTGCAGCACCGTGCCGCCGGTGTACTTGGTCTGCAGCTCGTCCTGCCGGGCGAGGGCCTCGAACGGGTCGTCGGTGAACCCGACGGGCAGCTGCGAGGAGTTCGTGTAGTACGGCTGGTCGGGTGTGCCGGCCTGCAGGATCTGCGGGTACCGCTTGAGGTCCTCCTTGGCGAACCGGTAGGTGGTCCCCTCGGCGGGTGTGGCCTCCAGGTTGTACAGGTGGCCGGTCTCCTCCTGGAACTCGACCATGCGGGTGCGCACGTGGTCGAGCAGGCGCACGGCCATCGCGTGACCCTGCGGGTCGGTCAGGTCGTAGGCGTCGCCGGAGAAGTTGCGGATCATCTCGTTGAGGCCGTTGACGCCGATCGTCGAGAAGTGGTTCTCCAGGGTGCCCAGGTAGCGGCGCGTGTACGGGAACAGGCCCTGGTCGATGAGCTTCTGGATGACCTCGCGCTTGAGCTCGAGCGAGGTGCGGGCCAGCCCGAGCAGGTCGTCGAGCGCGGCCAGCAGCGCGGTCTCGTCGCCGGTGTGCAGGTAGCCCAGGCGTGCGCAGTTGATCGTCACCACACCCAGCGACCCCGTCTGCTCCGCGGAGCCGAACAGGCCGTTGCCGCGCTTGAGCAGCTCGCGCAGGTCCAGCTGCAGGCGGCAGCACATGGAACGCACGTCGCCGGGGCTCATCTCGGAGTTGAGGAAGTTCTGGAAGTACGGCAGCCCGTACTTGGCGGTCATCGCGAACAGCCGGTCGGCGTTCGGCGAGTGCCAGTCGAAGTCCTTCGTGATGTTGTAGGTCGGGATCGGGAACGTGAACACCCGGCCCGAGGCGTCACCGGCGGTCATCACCTCGATGTACGCGCGGTTGATCATGTCCATCTCGGCCTGCAGCTCGCCGTACGTGAAGTCGCACGGCTCGTCGGCCACGAACGGCACCTGGTCCTTGAGGTCGTCCGGGCACACCCAGTCGAACGTCAGGTTCGTGAACGGCGTCTGCGTGCCCCAGCGGGAGGGCACGTTCAGGTTGTAGATGAGCTCCTGGATGCACTGCTGCACCTGCTCGTAGCTGAGGTTGTCGAGCCGCACGTAGGGCGCCATGAACGTGTCGAACGAGCTGAACGCCTGCGCGCCCGCCCACTCGTTCTGCATGGTGCCGAGGAAGTTGACGATCTGCCCGACGGCCGCGCTGAAGTGCTTGGGTGCGCGCGCCTCGACCTTGCCGGGGACACCGTTGAGGCCCTCCTGCAGCAGGGTGCGCAGCGACCAGCCGGCGCAGTAGCCCGACAGCATGTCGAGGTCGTGGATGTGCAGGTCGCCACTGCGGTGCGCCTGGCCGACGGCCTCCGGGTAGACGTGGCTGAGCCAGTAGTTGGCGATGACCTTGCCGGAGGTGTTGAGGATCAGGCCGCCCAGCGAGTAGCCCTGGTTCGCGTTGGCGTTCACGCGCCAGTCGCTGCGGTCGAGGTACTCGTCGATGGACGAGCCGACCTCGACGACGACCTGCTCGGACATGGGCTGCTCCTTCGACGTGGCGCGGCGTGGCCGGTGGTGCGGGGCCGAGGCAGGTCATGGCCGCGGCGTCCTCGACTGCGGGTGTGACGATCTGCCCGTTTCGCGGCAATTGCCCGTGACCACAACATGTTGTGGTGTACGCCACCAAGACGAGCCAGATATGCCAATTACTACGCCCACCCCGCGGCACAGACCGGGACGAACGTCCCGGGCGCCAGCGGGGCCTCGCGATCACCTGCGGGGACCGCGCACCTCGACGTCGGCGGCGCCCGGCGTGTCGCTCCCGACACCCGTCGCCGACCGCCGCACCGCACCGGCCCATCACGCACGAGGCCGGTGGAAGGATGTGTACGTGGTCCGTCCCGGTGAGCTGCTCGACGTGCTGCTC
>NZ_JBQIAR010000021.1:0-40545 GCF_052036975.1 Cellulomonas soli | reverse complement strand
CTGCCCTGACTCCCCCGCCGACACGGCGGGACCTCGGGCGAGCGGGCGATGACGAGAGCCCCGCGCGGGCTGTACACTCGCGTTTACAACGATGCAATTGCCGGACAGCGATGTCCGCCCCCTCCAGGAGTGCCCCGATGACTCAGCGCGCCACCGTCCTGCTCCACCCCGACTTCCGTGTGGGGGCCGTCGACCGCCGCCTGTTCGGCTCGTTCGTCGAGCACCTCGGCCGCGCCGTCTACACGGGCATCTACGAGCCCGGTCACGACACGGCCGACGAGCACGGCTTCCGTCGCGACGTCGCCGACCTCACGCACGAGCTCGGTGTGAGCATGGTCCGCTACCCGGGCGGCAACTTCGTCTCCAACTACAACTGGGAGGACGGCGTCGGCCCGGTCGAGCAGCGCAAGCCGTTCATCGACCTCGCCTGGCGCACGATCGAGCCCAACACGATCGGCACCGACGAGTTCCTGCAGTGGGCCGAGCGCGAGGGCATCGAGCCGATGATGGCCGTGAACCTCGGCACCCGCGGCGTCGCCGCCGCCGCGGCACTCGTCGAGTACGTCAACGGCGAGGCCGGCAGCAAGTGGGCCGACATGCGCATCGCGAACGGCCGCGAGAAGCCCTACGGCGTGAAGCTGTGGTGCCTGGGCAACGAGATGGACGGCCCGTGGCAGATCGGCCACAAGGACGCCCACGAGTACGGCAAGCTCGCCGGCGAGGCCGGCAAGGCCATGAAGCTCGTCGACCCGAACATCGAGCTCGTCGTCTGCGGCTCGTCCTCCATGTACATGGACACGTTCGGCGAGTGGGAGCAGACGGTCCTGTCGTACACCTACGACATCGTCGACCACATCTCCATGCACGCGTACTACGAGGAGCTCGACGGGGACCGCGCCTCGTTCCTCGGCTCCGCCACCGCGATGGACCGGTTCATCCGCCGCGTCGTCGCGTCGGCCGACGCCGTCGGTGCGCGCAAGCGCTCGGACAAGACCATCACCATCTCGTTCGACGAGTGGAACGTCTGGTACCTGGAGTCGCGGTTCCCCGGCGAGGCGAACCTGCCGTTGCAGAAGGACGCCCCGCGCATCATCGAGGACATCTACTCGGGCCTCGACGCCGTGGTCGTCGGCGATCTGCTGAACACGCTGGTCAACCACGCCGACCGGGTGCCCGTCGCGTGCCTCGCACAGCTCGTCAACGTCATCGCGCCGATCATGACCGAGCCGGGTGGCGAGGCCTGGAAGCAGCCGACGTTCTTCCCGTTCGCGCAGGCCGCCCGGACCGCGCGCGGCACTGCCCTCGACCTGCGCGTCGACGCCCCCGTCTTCACCACGAAGCGTCACGGTGACGTGCCGACCGTCACCGCGGCCGCCACGTGGGACGAGACGGACGGCTCGCTGGCCCTGTTCCTCACCAACCGCACCGCCGAGCCGGTCGACGTGACGATCTCGCACCTCGGCGCGAGCATCACCCTGACCGCCGGCCTCGAGGTGACCGCGGACCACGAGCCGGCCGTCGCCGGACCGGCGCACGCCGCCACGGTCGCCGAGAAGCACGTGCGCGTGATCGACGCCCCCGCGGTGCGCATCGAGAAGGACGGCAGCACCGTCGTCACGCTCGCCCCCGAGTCGTGGACCGCCTTCGAGGGGTCCGCCGCGCGCGCCTGACCCGACGCGGCTCCGGTCCGCACCCACCGCCGCAGGCCGGTACCCCTCCCACCGGGGGTGCCGGCCTGCGGCGCGTCCACCCGACCCGGCACCCGCGGGGAGAGCACGCGCCGGACGCAGCGCGCCGCAGGCGAGGAGGTGCGAGGGTAGCCCCGACGGATGCCGCGTGACGTCGAGGGACGGAGGGCGTGTGGACCCGATGGTCGCGAGCTTCGCCGTGCTGGGCGGGGCCATCGTGCTGTTCGCCTGGAACCGGTTGCCCGTCGGCATCGTCGCGATCCTGACCGCGCTCGCCCTGTGGCTGACAGGTGCGGTCGACCTCGACACCGCACTGGCCGGGTTCGGGGACCCCATCGTCATCTTCATCGCCACGCTGTTCGTCATCAGCGAAGGCCTCGAGCAGTCCGGCGTCACGGCCTGGGCAGGCCAGGTGCTGACCGCGAAGGCCGGCACCGGGCGCACCCGCCTGCTCGTCGCACTCATGGCGCTGGGCGCGGTGATGGCCGCGGTCGTCACCCCGAACGGCGCGGCGGCCGCCCTGCTCCCCGTCGCGGTGATCGCGGCCCGCAAGGCCGGCGAGAGCACGTCCCAGATGCTGATGCCGCTGGCGTTCGCGGCCAGCGCCGGGGCGCTCCTGGCGTTGTCGGGCAGCACGGTCAACGTCATCGTGTCCGAGGCGCTGGCCGCCGAGACCGGCCGCCCGTTCCGGTTCTTCGAGTTCGCGGTCGTCGGTGTGCCGCTGGTGGCCGTGACCGTCGCCGTCGCGGCGCTCGGCGGGCGGTTCCTGCTGCCCCGACGGACCCCCGACTCGCTGCCCTCGGACTTCAGCCGGCACGTCGACACCCTGGTCGAGCACTACCAGCTGGACCACGGCTTCTTCCGGTTGCGGGTGGACGCCGGTGCGGCGGCGGTCGGTCACCCGTGGCCGACGCTGGCCGGTCCCGACGACCTGCAGGCGATCGGCCTGCAGGACCTCACCGGCGAGCCGGCGCCACTGGGGCGGGCCCTGGAGCCCGGCGACGTGCTCGTGGTGACCGGCGCCGTGGAGTCGGTCAGTGCGGCGGCCGCCGACCACGGCATGACGGTGGTCCGCACCCCGCTGACCCGGGCGACGCGCACCGAGCTGCTGAACAAGGAGGTCGGTGTCGCCGAGCTGGTCGTCCCGCCGCGCTCCGACGCGATCGGGCGCACGTTCTTCCCCGGGATCGTGCGCGACGACGTGACCGTGCTCGGCATCAACCGGCTCGGCCGGGAGCGCGGCGCCGAGCCGACGGCGCTCGCCGAGGGCGACATGCTGCTGGTGCACGGCACGTGGCCGGCGATCGAGGCGCTCGCGTACGACCAGGAGGTGCTGGTCGTCGACTCCCCCGAGCTGGTGCGCCGGCAGACCGTCGCACTCGGCAGCACCGCACCGCGAGCCCTCGCCGTGCTGGCGGTGACCATCGTGCTGCTGGCCGGGGGCATCACGACACCGGCGGTGGCCGGTCTGGTCGGTGCGGTGCTCATGGTGCTCACGGGTGTCGTCAGCTCGCAGCAGGCCTACCGCGCGATCTCGTGGCAGACCGTGGTGCTGGTCGGCGGGCTCATCCCGCTGTCGGTGGCGATCCAGACCAGCGGTGCGGCCGAGGTGATCGCCGACGCCATGATCCGGCTCGTGGGCGACGGCGGCGGGTACGCGCTGCTGGCCGCGTTGTTCCTGCTCACCGCCACGCTCGGGCAGGTGGTGAGCAACACGGCCACCGTGCTCATCGTGACGCCCATCGCGGTGGCGGCGGCGACCGAGACGGGCGTGGCGCTCGCCCCGGTGCTCATGCTCGTGGCCGTGGCGGGCGCCGCCTCGTTCCTCACCCCGATCGCGACACCGGCGAACATGCTCGTGATGGGCCCCGGTGGGTACCGGTTCGGCGACTACTGGAAGCTCGGGCTGTCCACCATGGTCACCTGGCTGGCCGTCGCCCTTCTCGTCATCCCGCTGGTGTGGCCGTTCACCTGACCCCCGCACCCCGACCCCGCAGACCGCCGCCCGCAGCGCACCAGTCGCACCACTCCCAGCACACGCAACACACGCAGCACACCAGGAGAGCAGAGGACCACCGATGACCAGCGACAGCACCGAGCTCGACCTCGTCCCGTCCGACACCGCCGTCCGAGCCGTGCAGGTCACGGTCGTCGCCGAGGCACCCGCGGGCGCGACAGTCGGCATCGGGGTCGGTTCCGACGGCGACGTCTCCGCCATCCTCGGCCTCAACCGGGGCCAGCTGGAACGCTGGGGCTTCGCCGGACGCTCCGGGCAGACCTTCGCCGTCCCCGGCGAGCGACCGACGGTGGCGGTCGGGACGGGCGTGTCCGCCGACCTGACGCCGGCCGTGCTGCGGGACGCCGCCGCGGCGTTCGCCCGCGCGGTCGCCCGCGACGACGTCGTCGTGACCTCGCTGGCCGACACGCCGGGCGTCGATGCGGGGCAGGCCGCGCAGGCCGTCGTCGAGGGCGTGCTGCTCGGTCGCTACCGGTTCGACGAGCTGCGCACGGCAGCCACCACTGTGCCGGTCGAGGAGATCGTGCTGGTGCTCGCCGGCGCCGACCAGGCGCGGCTCGAGCTGGCCCGGGCCGGTGCCCGCACCGGCCAGGTGATGGCCCGTGCGACGGCCGTCTCGCGCGACCTGGCCAACTTCCCGCCCGGGTACCTGACGGCCCCGGCGTTCGCCGACGTCGCGGTGCGGCTGGGCGAGGCCGCCGGCCTCGAGGTGCAGGTGTACGACAAGGCAGCCCTGGTCGAGCTCGGCTGCGGGGGGCTGCTGGGCGTCAACGCCGGCTCCGTCGTGGAACCGCGCATGATCCGCCTGACGTACACGCCCACGGGTACCCCCGCCGGGCACCTGGGCCTGGTCGGCAAGGGCATCACCTACGACTCGGGCGGCATCTCGCTCAAGCCGTCCAACGCGATGCATGCCGCGATGAAGATGGACATGGCGGGCGCCGGCTCGGTGCTCGCCGCCATGACCGTGCTGGCCGAGCTCGAGGTGCCGGTGACGGTGTCCGCGTACCTGGCCTGCACCGACAACATGCCCTCGGGTTCGGCCACCAAGCTCGGCGACGTGCTGACCAGCCGCGCCGGCCGCACGATCGAGGTCCTGAACACCGACGCCGAGGGGCGCCTGGTGATGGTCGACGCGATCGCCCTGGCCCTCGAGGACGGCGTGGACGCGATCGTCGACATCGCGACGCTGACGGGCGCCTGCCTGGCGGCCCTCGGGACGCGCAGCGCCGGGCTGATCGGCAACGACGACGCACTGGCCGCGCTCGTCGAGGACGCCGCCCAGCTGACCGACGAGACGGTCTGGCGTCTGCCCCTGGACCGGCGCTACCGCTCCCAGCTGGACTCGGAGGTCGCCGACATCAAGAACCTCGGCGGGGAGTTCGCCGGCGCGATCACCGCCGCGCTGTTCCTGGCCGAGTGGGTCGGCGCGACGCCGTGGGCGCACCTGGACATCGCCGGCCCGATGAAGTCCGACACGGACGACGCGTGGCGCACCAAGGGGGCCACGGGGTTCGGGGCGCGGCTGCTCGCGGAGGTCGCCCGCACCTGGTCACCGGAGGGCGCTCCGGCCTGACCGTCGACCCTGACGGGGTGCCCGTCGCACACGCCACGGCCCACCTGCCGGCACCTGCCGGGGTGGGCCGTGGCGTGTGCAGGCCGTGTCAGGCCAGATGGACAGGTGCCCCGGGGCCGAGCGGCAGACCCAGCAAGTACCAGACGATCAGCAACGCCGTCCATGCCACCATCAGCACGACCGTGTACGGGAGCATCAGCGAGATGATCGACCCGACACCGGTCTTGCGGTGGTACTTCTCGGCGAAGATCACGATGAGCGCGAAGTACGGCATGAGCGGTGTGACGATGTTGATCGGCGAGTCACCCACCCGGTAGGCGGC
Organism: Cellulomonas soli; assembly: GCF_052036975.1. Classification (GTDB taxonomy): domain Bacteria; phylum Actinomycetota; class Actinomycetes; order Actinomycetales; family Cellulomonadaceae; genus Cellulomonas; species Cellulomonas soli_A. The sequence continues at coordinate 34,942 of NZ_JBQIAR010000021.1, read as the reverse complement.
GAGCGCCAGCTCGGGTGCCAGGCCCAGCTGGATGAACAGCGGCACGAAGATCGGCGCGAAGATCGCCCACTTGGGCACCACACCGCCGATGAAGATGTCGATCACCGCGGTCATCAGCACGAACCCCAGCAGCAGCCACACCGGGTGCAGCCCGGCGGTCTCCAGCGCGTCGGCCATGTTGACCGCGGCGATCGTGCCCAGCTGGGAGTAGTTGAAGTAGGCGATGAACTGGCTGATGACCAGCAGCAGGAAGATCAGACCGGCCAGGCCGGCGATGGTCTTCGTCATCGGGTTGATGACGTCCATGGACCCCTTCACCGTGCCGGCGCCCTTGCCGTAGCACAGGCCCATCACGAAGAAGTAGACGAGGATCAGGAAGATGATGCTGCTCATGAGGGGCGACCCCTCGAGCAGCGAACCGGTCTCCGGGTTGCGCAGCACCGCGTTCGGCGGCAGGGACAGCGCCAGGACCACGGCCGTCACCCCGAGCAGGCCCCACCCGGCGAACCGCAGGCCGCGCCGCTCCGCGGCCGTGAGGTCGTGCTCGCTGGCGCTGCCGTCACCCAGCTGCGACGGGTCGGGAGCCTCGGCGTCGGCGTCGTAGCGCCCCAGCCGCGGCTCGACGATCTTCTCGGTGACCCACGTCGCCAGCAGCGTGACCAGGATCGTCGAGACGATCCCGAAGTAGAGGTTGCCGGTGATGGCGACCTGGTCGGCCGGGTTCGGGATCGACTCGTTGGTGATCTCCGTGAGCATCCCGTCGGCGGGGGTGATCAGCAGGTTGACGCCGAACCCGCCGCCCACGCCCGCGAACGCCGCCGCGAGTCCGGCCAACGGGTGACGCCCCAAGGAGTAGAAGACGGCGGCAGCCAACGGGATCAGCACCAGGTACCCGGCGTCGGTGGCGATCGAGGAGAGCACCCCCAGGAACACCACGATCACCGTGATGAAGCGCCGCGGCGTGACCTTGACGAGTCGTTTGATGAAGGCTCCGATGAGCCCGGTCGACTCGGCGAACCCGACACCGATCATCGCCACGACGATCACGCCGACGACGCCGAAGTCGTTGAAGTTCGACACCGGCGAGGTGAAGATGAACCGCAGCCCGTCGGCCGTCAGCAGCGACCTCGCGGCGACCGTGACGGTCTCGGTGACCGGCTCGTCGCCCTCGACGATCTCCTCCCCGAGCGACGCCTCGCTGTCGACGTCCGTGGTCACCACGGCCTGCTCGAAGGTGACCTCGGACCCGGCCAGGTAGAACACGTGCGACAGCACGAGCACCAGCGCGATGAGCGCCAGGAAGATCATCACCGGGTGCGGGACCTTGTTGCCCGCACGTTCGATCGCGCCCAGCATCCGATCGATACGAGAAGGTCGCTCCACTGCCTCTGCCGCCATGCTCGCCTCTTCCAGGGAGCGCAGACCGCTGCCGGGCGGCGGCCTGACGTGGGGATTCGCCGACGCGCGCAGACTATCGACGCCACGCACGCCGCGCGCGCGGACGGGGCCAGCGGTGGCCGACGCCCGCCGGCGGGTGTACGAACACCTCGGAGGACTCCGTCCCCACCGAGGAGGGACACCGCGATGCCCCTGCAGCTGGCGCCCGGTCTGCACCGGGTCGGTTTCGAGCCGGAGGTGCACGGCTTCGCGTTCCCGAACGCGTTCGTCGACACCCTGGTGACCTTGCCCGGCGGGTCCACGATCAGCACGGCGGGTCGGTGCGGCGGCATGGCCGCGCTCGCCCTCGACCACTTCCACGCCGGGCTGCCGGCGCCCCGGTGGGGACCCTCGCTGTGGGCTCCGTCGCGGGTGCCGCCCGACGAGCACTGGTTGTCCGTGGCGATCCGGGACCGGCAGCTCGACTCGTTCCTGGTCGGTTCCGCCCTGAAGTTCCTCACCTGGTCGCTGCAGGGCGACGGGCCGACCTGGGTGCTGCCCGGCATCACCCGCCGCACCGAGCAGGACGAGCTGCCCCGCCTGGCCTCCCTGCTGCGCGCCGGGGTGCCGGTGATCCTCGGCCTCGTCGTCGCCCGGGACCTGCGCAGCGTCGCCCAGAACCACCAGGTCGTCGCCTACGGCTACGAGTACGACATCGTGGCGGGTCGCACCACGATCCTCGTGCACGACCCGAACTCCCCCGGACGCGAGGTCACCCTGGTCGGCCACGACGACCGGGCCGGCTGGGTCGCCTCGAACGGGCGCGTGTGGCGGGGCTTCTTCGTGCACGACTACGTGCGGCACGAGCCGCCCGCCCTGACCCGCGACCCGGCGGACCCCGCACGACCGATCCGCCTCGGCGACCACCTGGTGCTCGTGCACGCGTGGACCGGGCGCGTGCTGCACGGCGCCGAGGACCGCTACCGGCACGCGGGGACGTCCGGCCAGCACCGGGTCACCGCCGACGACTCCGTCGACGGCACCCGCTGGCAGGTGCAGCCGCGCCACGACCGCCGGGAACGGACGGACGTCACCGACGCGGTGACCAGCGGTGACGTGGTGCGGCTGCGTCTGCAGGGCACCGACCGGCACCTGCACAGCCACCGTGGCGTCCCCTCCCCGACCACCCACCAGCAGGAGGTCACGACGTTCGCGGACCGCGACCGCAACGACGACTGGCGGGTGGTGGTCGACGGCGACGGCCCGTGGCTGGCCGGGTCGCGCATCCGGCTCGAGCACGTGCGCACCGGTGCGGCCCTGCAGACGCACCCCGCACCGGACGCGGGGGGCACCGACGGCGAGCAGGAGGTCACCGCCTCCTCGCTGCCCGGCCCCCACGGCTGGTGGACGACCCTCGAGGTCGGCTGACACGCGCGCGGGGCCCGCCCTGCGTCAGCAGGACAGGCCCCGTCGGTCGGCGGGCCGATCAGGCGGCCGCCGTGGCCCACTTCTGGTTGGCCGTCCCGGCGCACGACCAGATCTGCAGCAGCGCACCGTTCGCGCCGTTCCAGTCCGTGACGTCCAGGCACCGGCCGGCCTGCGGGTTGACCAGGTCACCGGCGTCCGTCAGCACCCACTCCTGCGCCGGGTTGCCCGAGCAGTTCGCGATCTGCACGGGTGCACCGTCACCGAACGGGCCCCACGCGACGTCCAGGCACTGCCCGTTCTGCGTGCGGATCGTGCCGTCGACCATCTGCCACTGCTGGTTGCTGCTGCCGGCGCAGTCCCACAGCTGCACCCGCACGCCGTCGCCGAAGTTCCACGCCGGCACGTCCAGGCACTTGCCGTTCCATGCGCTGATCACAGCGACCTTGCCGGTGCCGCTCGCCGCGCCGTCGTCGACCGTGCCGTCGTCGCCGGTCCCCCCGTCGCCGGTGCCTGCGTCGCCCGCACCGGCACCGGCGTCGCCGCCTCCGGTGGCACCGGTCAGCGGTGACAGGTCGATGCGGGCCGAGGTCGGGTCGCCCGAGTGCACGAGCGACTCGAACGCGCCGACGTCGTCGAACGCGAACGCGTAGGCGCGGCCGTCGACCATCGCGGCGTGCACGGCCTTCGCGTACAGGTTGACCGGTGACGACCGGTAGAACTGGCTGCCGTCGGTCACCGGCTCGACCGTGCTGGTGCCGAGCGTGCCGCGGTTCAGCGCGGCACACAGGGTCCGGGCGATCGGCCCGACCACCTGGTCGTTCGGTGCGGCGAGCGCACCGTCACAGCCCCACACGTCGGCCGACGACGGCGTGGAGAACGCGGCCACCTCGGTCCCGCGGGTGTCCGTGAACCGCAGCTTCCCGCCCGAGGTGCGGCCCGTGTAGGTGACGGACGGCTGGTCCTTGAACGGTGAGACGGTGAGGGTGCGGGTCGTGTACGCGGTCCATGCCGTGGCGATCGCCGGGTCGAGGTACCGGGTGTCGAGCAGGCCCGCGCCGGCCGCCTTGCCCGGGGCGAGCACGCGCAGCACGGTGCCGTCGTCCCGGGTGACGACCGTCGAGGCCCACGCCGGGTCGGCCTGCAGCGCCGCGACGACCTGGTCACGGCCGCCATCGACCATCTGCCCTGTGGACGAGGTGCGGCCGTCGGACCCGGTGACGGAGACGGCGTGCGGCACGGCGAACATGTCGACCTGCGAGCTGTTGATCCAGAGCCCGGCGTCGTTGTAGGTCAGCTCGCTCCAGTCGAACAGGATGTCGGCCGTGGGGTCGCCGGACGCCCACGGTGCGGGCTGCACGAGCCCGTCGGGCGTGAGCGAGAACGGCAGGGTGTCACCGAACGAGAAGTAGATCCGCCCGGAGAACCCGCGCGGCACCTTCACGGTGGTGCTGCCGCCGGTCGCGGTGCCGTTGATCGAGACGTCCGGTGCCGGTGACGGCGGGTTGCTGCCGGCGGGCCACGTGTGGAACGCGCCGGAGCCGTCGACCCAGCCCAGCTTCCCGCTGGCCAGGTCGGTGCCGAGCACGTAGAGGTGGACTGCGTCCCCCAGCCCGGTCTGGTTGGCCACCGTGATCGGCAGCACGTCGGGTCCGGTCGCCTGGGCGGGTGCCACGGCACCTGGTCCGGCCAGCAGGGCCAGTGCCCCCACGGCCAGGGCCGCTCCTCGGATGGTTCTGCGCATGGTCGTTCCTCTCGCCCCCCCGACGGTGCCGCGGGCGGACCCGCGGCGGTACCACGCCCGCCACCCGTCGGGCGGGTGGTGCGGACGCACATCCCGGTCACCCCTCAGGGGGGCGGATGTCCGAAATGTCACGAAAGGGTAACAGCGGGAGGGTGCCGGTTCGCCGCCCGACCTCGGCCTTCACCAGGCCCTCACCTCCTGTTCGGAGAGCCGGGCCCGGGCGCGACGACGCCCCGGTCCCTCCGAGGGAACCGGGGCGTCGTCGGTCGTGCAGGGGCCCAGAGGCGTCAGGCGGGCGAGAGCCCCGTGCCGCTGTCGCCACGGGTCGCGGCGGGCGGTGCGGCCGGCACATCCGTGCCGGAACCTGCCGTGCCGACCGGGGCGCCGACGGCGACCGGCTCGGCCGCGTGCTCGCCCTTGGGGACGCCGCGGAAGATGAACTCGCCGAGCAGCCCCTCGCCCTGCGCATCCACGATGACCTTCTGGCCGGCCTTGAGCTCGCCGAACAGGATCTTCTCGGACAGCGCGTCCTCGATGTCCCGCTGGATCGCACGGCGCAGCGGCCGGGCGCCCAGGACCGGGTCGTAGCCCTTCTCCGACAGGAGCTTCTTGGCCGCCTCGGTGACCTCGATGCCCATGTCCTTGTCGCGCAGGCGCTTGTCGAGCTTGGCGATCATCAGGTCGACGATCTGGAAGATCTCCGGCTGCGACAGCTGCGGGAACACGACCACGTCGTCGACGCGGTTGAGGAACTCCGGACGGAAGTGCGTCTTGAGCTCGTCGTTGACCTTGGCCTTCATGCGCTCGTACGACGTCGACAGGTCGCCGCCGGCCTGGAAGCCGGTCATGACGCCCTTGGCGATGTCCCGCGTGCCGAGGTTCGTGGTCATGATGATGACGGTGTTCTTGAAGTCGACCACCCGGCCCTGCGAGTCGGTCAGGCGACCGTCCTCGAGGATCTGCAGCAGCGAGTTGAAGATGTCCGCGTGCGCCTTCTCGACCTCGTCGAACAGCACGACGGAGAACGGACGGCGGCGCACCTTCTCGGTGAGCTGACCGCCCTCGTCGTACCCGACGTAGCCGGGGGGCGAGCCGAACAGCCGCGACACGGTGTGCTTCTCGGAGAACTCCGACATGTCGAGCTGGATCAGCGCGTCCTCGTCCCCGAACAGGAACTCGGCGAGCGCCTTGGCCAGCTCGGTCTTCCCGACACCCGTGGGGCCGGCGAAGATGAACGACCCACCGGGACGCTTCGGGTCCTTCAGACCGGCCCGCGTGCGACGGATCGCCTGCGAGAGCGCCTTGATGGCGGCGTCCTGGCCGACGACCCGCTTGTGCAGGTTCTCCTCCATGTGGAGCAGGCGGCTGGACTCCTCCTCGGTGAGCTTGAACACCGGGATGCCCGTGGCGTTGGCCAGCACCTCGGCGATGAGCTCCTCGTCGACCTCCGCGACGGCGTCGAGGTCGCCGGACTTCCAGGCCTTCTCCTTCTCCTGGCGCTTGAGGCCGAGCTGCTTCTCGGCGTCACGCAGGCGAGCGGCCTTCTCGAAGTCCTGCTCGTCGATCGCCGACTCCTTGTCACGGCGCGTGTTGGCGATCTCCTCGTCCAGCTCGCGCAGCTCCGGCGGGGCCGTCATGCGGCGGATGCGCAGGCGCGCACCGGCCTCGTCGACCAGGTCGATCGCCTTGTCGGGCAGGTAGCGGTCGTTGACGTACCGGTCGGCCAGCGTCGCGGCGGCCACCAGCGCGGCGTCCGTGATGGACACCCGGTGGTGCGCCTCGTACCGGTCGCGCAGACCCTTGAGGATCTCGATCGCGTGCTGCAGGTTCGGCTCGGCGACCTGGATCGGCTGGAAGCGGCGCTCCAGGGCCGGGTCCTTCTCGACGTACTTGCGGTACTCGTCGAGCGTGGTGGCACCGATGGTCTGCAGCTCGCCGCGGGCCAGCATCGGCTTGAGGATGCTGGCGGCGTCGATCGCGCCCTCGGCGGCACCGGCACCGACGAGCGTGTGGATCTCGTCGATGAACAAGATGATGTCGCCGCGCGTGCGGATCTCCTTGAGGACCTTCTTCAGGCGCTCCTCGAAGTCACCGCGGTAGCGCGAACCGGCCACGAGCGCGCCGAGGTCGAGCGTGTAGAGCTGCTTGTCCTTGAGCGTCTCGGGCACGTCGCCGCGCACGATGTCCTGCGCGAGGCCCTCGACGACGGCGGTCTTGCCGACGCCGGGCTCGCCGATGAGGACCGGGTTGTTCTTGGTGCGGCGGGACAGCACCTGCATGACCCGCTCGATCTCCTTCTCGCGCCCGATGACCGGGTCGAGCTTGCCGTCGCGGGCGGCCTGCGTGAGGTTGCGACCGAACTGGTCGAGCACGGCCGAGCCGGAGGGCTGACCCTCGGCGGGGCCACCGGCGGCCACGGGCTCCTTGCCCTGGTAGCCCGAGAGCAGCTGGATGACCTGCTGGCGCACGCGGTTCAGGTCGGCGCCGAGCTTGTTCAGCACCTGGGCGGCGACGCCCTCGCCCTCGCGGATGAGGCCGAGCAGGATGTGCTCGGTGCCGATGTAGTTGTGGCCGAGCTGCAGCGCCTCGCGCAGCGACAGCTCGAGGACCTTCTTGGCGCGCGGCGTGAACGGGATGTGCCCGCTCGGCGCCTGCTGGCCCTCGCCGATGATCTCCTGCACCTGGGCGCGCACGGCGTCCAGGGAGATGCCGAGGGACTCCAGCGCCTTGGCCGCGACACCCTCACCCTCGTGGATCAGGCCCAGGAGGATGTGCTCGGTGCCGATGTAGTTGTGGTTGAGCATCCGCGCCTCTTCCTGGGCGAGGACGACCACGCGGCGGGCTCGGTCGGTGAATCTCTCGAACATGTGCACTCCTCACGAGCGGCGTGCTCGCCGGGCCTCCGGGAACCTCCCGGGTGCACCGACGAGGCGGCGTTGTTCGATGCTAACGGCGGGGGGTGCACTCAACTGCCCGTGTTCGCCGCAGGCGTGACGCCGAGCACCCGACCGGTCGGTCGCGTCAGCGGGATCGACGGCGCGGGGCACGGTCGGGGTGGTCGGGCCGTCGGCGACCGGAAGGCCCTGCCGCACCGGCGGTGCACCGTGGTTTGATGGTGCACGCCGTCCATGTGAACGCTCACACGCACCGTCGCGCGACCTCCTGAGGCCCTCATGCACCAGTTCCCGTTGTCCGCCGTCCGCCTGCTCGACAGCCCGTTCCTCGACGCGCAGCGCACCGACCTGGCCTACCTGCTGGCCCTCGAGCCGGACCGCCTGCTGGCCCCGTACCGTCGCGAGGCGGGGTTGCCGGCACTCGCCGAGCCGTACCCCAACTGGGAGTCCCAGGGCCTCGACGGGCACACGGGTGGGCACGCACTGTCGGCCGCCGCGCTGCTGTGGGCGGCCACGGGCGACGAGCGGGCGCTGACGTTCGCCACCGCGATGGTCGACGGCCTGCGCACCTGCCAGGACGCCCTGGGCACCGGGTACGTCGGCGGCATCCCGCACGGCGTCGAGCTGTGGGAACGCATCGGCCGCGGTCAGGTCAGCGGCGACTCGTTCGGCCTCAACGGCGCCTGGGTGCCCTGGTACAACCTGCACAAGACGTTCGCGGGCCTGATCGACGCCGCCCGGTCCTGCCCCGCCCCGCTGGCCGGGCGTGCGCTGGACGCCGTGGTCCGGCTCGGCGACTGGTGGCTGACCACCTCGGCCGGGCTCGACGACGTGGCGTTCGAGGCCATGCTGCGCACCGAGTTCGGCGGCATGTGCGAGGCGTTCGCCGACCTGGCCGCCCTGACCGGTCGCGAGGAGCACCTGACCATGGCCCGCCGGTTCGCCGACCGGGCCGTGCTCGACCCGCTGCTGGCCGGGCGCGACGAGCTGACCGGCATGCACGCCAACACGCAGATCGCGAAGGTCGTCGGCTACCAGCGGGTCGCCGAGCTGACCGGCGACGTGGCGTGGGCGGGTGCGGCGCGCACGTTCTGGGACGCGGTCGTCGAGCACCGCAGCCTGGCGTTCGGCGGCGACTCGGTCTCCGAGCACTTCCACCCGCGCGACGACTACTCCTCGGCCGTGACCCACCGCGAGGGGCCGGAGAGCTGCAACACCTCGAACATGCTGGAGCTGACACGGCACCTGTTCCTGGCCGACCCGCGCCCCGAGCTCCTCGAGTTCTACGAGCGGGCGACCGTGAACCACGTGCTGTCCGCGCAGCACCCCGACGGCGGCTTCGTGTACTTCACGTCGGCGCGGCCCGGCCACTACCGGGTGTACTCGCAGGTGGACCAGGGGTTCTGGTGCTGCGTGGGCACCGGTCTGGAGAACTACGCGCGGCTGGGCGAGCTGGCGCTGACGCACGACGGCGGCGACCTGCACGTGCTGCTGCCCGTGCCGGTCCGCGTGGACTGGGCCGAGCGCGAGGCGATCGTCGAGCTGACCTCGTCGTACCCCGACGTGTCCGGTCCGTCCGAGGTTGCGCTGACCCTGCACCTGGGCGCGCCGCAGGCGTTCACGGTGCACGTGCGCCGCCCGGGCTGGCTCGCGGACGGCGCCGACCTCGGGCTGCAGGTGCGCGGCGCCGACGGCGTGGAGGTCGACGTGGCTCTCGACGGCATGCGCGTCGTGGCGGGCGAGCACTCCCTCGCGGTGACGCGCACCTGGTCGGACGGGGACCGCCTGACCTACCGACTTCCGGCCCGCGCCGCCGTCGACCGGCTGCCCGACGGCTCCGACTGGGCGGCGCTGCGGTTCGGACCCGTGGTGCTGGTGGCCCGCGGCGGCTCCGACGACCTGGTCGGCCTGCACGCCGACGACTCCCGGATGGGTCACATCGCTGCCGGCCCCCTGCACCCGCTCGGGGACGCACCGGTGCTCGCCGCCGACCGGGACGAGGACCTGGCCGCGGCGCTGACCGCGGTGCCGGGCGCGCCCATGCACTTCACGCTCGGCGGTGCCGCGGACCGGCCGGTGATCCTGGAACCGTTCCACGCCCTGCACGACGCGCGGTACACGCTCTACTTCCCGACGGCGGCCGCCGACCCGCAGGCTGTGGCGCGTCGCCGTGCCGCCCTGCAGGCCGCCGACGAGGCCGCCCTGGTGCTGGCCACGCGCACGGTCGACCACGTCGGCTGCGGGCAGCAGCAGCCGGAAGTCGAGCACGACCTGCTCGGGGACGAGACGTGGACGGGGACCGAGCAGGGCGTGCACTGGCGGACCGCGCGCGGCTGGTTCTCGTACAAGCTGCGTGACCCCGACGCGCGGTCCGCCGTGCTGCGGGTGACGTACCGGGCGGGCACCGGCACCTCCGGCGCGGCGAGCGTGGACGTCGACGGTGCGGTGGTCGCCCACCTGGACGTGCTGGCCGACGTGGGGGGTGCTGCGGTGCTGCGCACGCTCGACGTCCCGCTCGACGCGCTGCCCCGCCCGGCGGGTCCCCGGCGCGTGCGGGTGGCCGCGCACGGCGGGGCGCCCACCCCGGACGTGGTCACGGTGAGCCTGCTGACCGAGTAGCACCCGCCCGCCCACGGGCCCTGCTCACCACCGGTGCAGGGCGGGCTCCTCGCCGGAGAACCGCTCGAACACCGCACGCTCGTCGTCGGTGAACGGCCGCGGCGCGTGCGTCGCACGGTCCAGCTGCACCATGCGCGAGCGGGCGCACAGGTACGTCGTCTCGCCGGACTCGTCGAGGATCTCGTAGGCGAAGTCGACCGACGAGCGGCCGATGCGCGGCACCCACACCTCGACGGCGAACGGCACGGGGCGGAACGTCAGCGGCGTCACGTAGTCGATCTCGTGCTTGACGACCACGAGCAGCGAAGCCGTCATGGCGCCGTCCTCGTCGACCCCCATGCGGGGGAACAGCGTGAACCGCGCGTCGTCCAGGTACCGCAGGAACGCGGCGTTGTTCACGTGGCCGAACAGGTCGACGTCGGACCAGCGCACGGGCATGACGACCCGGCCGCGGCGGGGTTCGAGGGTGCTCACCCTGGTCAGGGTAGGCCGACCTCCGGCGCGGTGCGGGCCGAGGACGCCCGCCGCGTGAGCAGCACCCCGCCGAGCATGACCAGGGTGCTGACCAGCATCACCACGGCCATCGGGATGGCGCTGCGCTCCCCCGCGACACCGACCAGCGGCGCGGCCAGGGCGGCGACGGCGAACTGGGAGGCACCGAGCACGGCCGATCCGGCCCCGGCAGCGTGGGGCACCTCGGCCAGGGCGAGTCCCGTCGCGTTGCCGGCGACCAGGCCGAGGGACGCCACAGCGACGAACAGCAGGACGAGCGTGGGCCACAGCGGGGTGCCCAGCAGGACGGTGTCGACGACCAGCAGAGCACTGGCGGAGGTCATCGTGATGGCGCCGACGATGACGAGCCGCTTCGGACCGACGGTCTCGACCAGCTTGGTGCTCGCGATGCTGGAGGCCATGATCCCGACGGAGTTGACCGCGAAGACCACCGAATAGGCGCCCGTGGACAGCCCGAGCATGGTCTGCAGCACGAACGGCGAGGCGGAGATGTAGGCGAACATCGCACCGAAGCAGAAGACGACCGCGACGGTGCTGCCCACGTAGGCCCGGTTGCGCAGGATCTCGGCCATCTCACGCCCCAGCCCGGCCAGACCGCCACGGCGCCGCTCGGCAGGGGGCAGGCTCTCCCGCACGACGGCCACGGCGGCCAGCGCCATCACCGCACTCACCGCGGTGACGACCCAGTACACGCCACGCCATCCGATGCTGGGGGCCAGCGCCCCACCGAGCAGCGGGGCCAGGACGGGCACGACGCCCTGGATGATCATCAGGCCGTTGAACACCTTGGCGGCCCGCTCCCCGGAGGCGACGTCGGTGACGACGGCCCGGGCGAGCACCACCCCTGCGGCCCCGGCGAACCCCTGCACGAAGCGGGCCCCGATCAGCAGCCCGACGCTCGGCGCGAGCGCGCACGCGGCACTGGCCAGCACGCACACCACGGCACCGACCACCAGCGGACGACGACGGCCCCACTGGTCGGACAGCGGGCCGATGACCAGCTGGCCGAGGGCCAGGCCGATCATGAACGCCGTCAGCGTGAGCTGGACCGCCGAGGCGGAGACGCCCAGGTCGGTCGCGGTGGCGGGGAAGGCCGGCAGGGCGAGGTCGGTCGCCAGCGGCGCGATCGCGGTGAGCAGGGCGAGCGTGCCGATCAGGGCGGCGCTGCCGCCGGTGCGGACGGCAGCCGCGCCAGGCATCGCGTGCGGGGCGTCGGGGGTCGCGGCGTGCTCGAGCACGGGCGAGGCGGAGCTGGGCACAGGTGGTCCTTCGAGAGGTGTGGGGTGCGGGAGCGACGGCGCTCAATCGGTATTAGATCATATCTATCTCTGGATCGATACGATGACCCGATGGACCCCGACACCCCGGCCGCCACGGCCACCACCGACGAGGCCGCCTTCGCCGCGGCCGTGCACGCCGTCGTGCTCCGCCTGCGCCGCCTCGGCGAACGACGCCTGGGCCTGGACCTGCTGCCGATGTCCGAGCTGGAGGTCCTCGCGCACGTCATCGACCACCCGGGCACCACCGTGACCGCCGTCGCCCGCGAGCTCGGCCTGCAGAGCTCCAACGTCAGCACCACCGTGCAGCACCTGGTCACCAAGGGCCTCATGGAACGGCGGACCGACCCCGCCGACGGACGCCGCACGCTGCTGCGACCCACCGCCCAGGCGACGACCGACCGGCAGCGCATCGACGGCGCGTGGACCGCGGTGCTCGGTCAGTTCCTCGACGAGCTCAGCGAGACGGACCGCCACGCGGCGATCGCCGCAACCCCCGCGCTCGTGCGCCTCGCGGCGATCGACCTCGGGCGGCGCTGAGGCCGCGCGACCCCACGGCGTCGGCGGCGGCCAGGTCCACCACGCTCACGGTGTGACGATGGCGAACCCCGGGTCGGTGGCCGCCAGGTACCCCACGAGCGTCCCGAGCTCGCCCGGATCGCCGTCCACGGTGGCGGTCCCGTCCGCGAGCGCGTCGGCCAGGGTGACGGCTCCGGTCATCAGGTCGATGAGCACGGGGCGGGTGAGCCGGAAGGTCGTGACCCCGGGCGTGGGTGCGGGCACGGTGAGGTGGTGCAGGGCGCCGTTGCGCAGCTCGGTCAGGTAGGTGTCGTCGCCGGTGACGATCCAGCACAGGCGCAGGTGCGCGTCGGCGCTGGCGGGGCCGTCGATGCGCACGGCGAGGCTGTCGAACAGCTGGGTGACGGTCAGGGCGCGCAGCAGGTCGGGTGCGTTGGGGTTGGCCGGCGTGCCGAAGGCGCCGTGGCGCAGCTCGGTGGCGCCGGCCAGGTAGGCGGACCGCCAGGTGCCGTTCTCGGTGGCGTAGCCGAGCTGTTCGAGGGTGTCGGCCTGCAGGGCGCGCGCACCGGGGTGGTCGGCGCCGGAGAACAGCACGTGGTCGAGCACCTGGGCGGCCCAGCGGTAGTCGCCGTCGTCGAAGGCGCGCTGCGCGACGGCGACGGCCGCGTCGGCGCCGCCCATCGCCTCGACGTAGCGTCGACCGGCCTGCTCGGGCGGGTGCTGCCACAGGCGTGCGGGGTTGCCCTCGTACCAGCCCATGTACCGCTGGTAGATGGCTTTCACGTTGTGGCTGACGGAGCCGTAGTACCCGCGGGCGTGCCAGGCGTTCTCCAGGGCCGCGGGCAGGGTGAGCATCTCGGCGATCTCGGAGCCGACGTACCCCTGGTTGATCAGGCGGACGGTCTGGTCGTGCAGGTACAGGTACAGGTCGCGTTGCGTGTTCAGGTACTCGACGGCACGCTCGCGCCCCCAGGTGGGCCAGTGGTGGGAGGCGAGGACGACGTCGAGGTCGTCGCCCCACAGCGCCACGGTCTCGGTGAGGTAGTGCGCCCAGGCGTGCGCGTCACGGACCAGGGCACCGCGCAGGGTCAGGATGTTGTGCAGGGTGTGCGTCGCGTTCTCGGCGGTGCACAGCGCGTGCTGCTCGGGCAGGTAGAAGTTCATCTCGGCCGGCGCCTCGGTGCCGGGGGTGATCTGGAAGACCATCCGGAGCCCGTCGACGGTGAGCTCCTGGCCGGTGTGGGTCACGTGCACCGTCGGGACGATGAGGGTGGGTTCACCGGTGGACGTCGTCTGCCCGAGCCCGGCGCCGATCTGCCCTGCCGGGCCGCGTTCGACGGCGGCGCCGTACATGTAGCCGGCACGGCGGCCCATGGCGGTGCCGGCGAACACGTTCTCGGAGACGGCGTGCTCCATGAACCCGGCGGGGGCGACGACCTCCGTGCGACCGGCGTCGACGTCGTCCTGCGAGATCACGCCCTTCACCCCGCCGAAGTGGTCGATGTGCGAGTGCGTGTAGATGACGGCACGGATCGGTCGCTCACCTCGGTGCTCGCAGTAGAGGGCCCACGCCGCCGCGGCGGTCTCCCGGCTGATGAGCGGATCGACGACGACGACACCGCCGTCGGTCTCCAGCACGCTCATCACCGACAGGTCGAAGCCGCGCAGCTGGTACACGCCGGGGACGACCTCGAACAGCCCGTCGATCGCGGTGAGTCGACTCTGCCGCCACAGGCTCGGGTGGGCGGTCGGCGGGGCGTCCGCCTCGAGGAAGGCGTACGCGTCGAGGTCCCACACGACGCGCCCGTCGGCTGCCCGGACCTGCCGGTCGGTGCTGCGGGCGACGAACCCGCGCCGGGCGTCCTCCCAGTCGGCCGTGTCGTGGAACGGCAGGTGCTCGGCTGCGTCCTGCAGGGCGCGCGCGGTGGCGGGGGTGCTGGGGGACGTCATCGTCAGGCTCCCGGGGCGGTCGGGACGTGCGGGTTCACCCACCCGTCGTGTCCCGAGCGTAGGAGCCGGCGACGGGGGCTGCGCGGCGACGGGCGGGGACCGGCACGCGGTCGCCGACGGGCTGCACCGGGCGCGGCGGCAGACCCCGTCGCCGTGACGTAGGTCCGGGACACCGAACCTCACCCGGGTGCTACCGTGGCGGCCGAGCGAGAGCTCACTGACAGGGTTGTAACCCGCCACCGATGTGGGGCAAGGCCTGAGACGCAGTCATGCGCCTCAGGCCTTTTTTTGTGCCCAGACGCCGGCGACCCCGCCGAGAAGGAGACTCAGCATGACGTCCGCAACGACGCGTGACCGAGCAGAGGAGATCGTGGCCGCCATCGGCGGCCCCGCGAACGTCCTCAGCCTCACCCACTGCGCGACCCGCCTGCGCTTCGAGCTGAAGGACGCATCGGTCGTCGACCGCCCGGCCATCGAGAAGGTGCCTGGCGTGATGGGCGCGGTGCCGCAGTCCGGCGACCGCTACCAGGTCGTCGTGGGTGGCGCCGTGCAGTCCGTGTACACCCAGATGATCAACCTGCCCTCGATGAAGGGTGTCGGGAGCGGGCAGTCCGACGCCGACGTCAAGGCGGCCGCGCGCTCGAAGGCCCGCGGCAAGGTCGCCTGGCTCGACGCGTTCTTCGAGTACCTGTCCGACTCGTTCCGCCCGCTGCTGGGTGTGCTGCTCGGCGCCTCGCTGATCATCGCGTTCACCGCGGTGCTCGACGCGCTCGGGGTGGTCGACTTCCGTGCCGCCGACAAGTCCGCAGGCTGGGTGTTCGTCGACGCGATGTGGCGCGCGGTCTTCTACTTCCTGCCGATCATGGTCGCGTACAACGCCGCCAAGAAGCTCGGGGTCGACGCGTGGGTCGGCGCCACCGTCATGGGTGCGCTCCTGACGCCGAACTTCATGAGCCTGTCGGACCCGACGGTCGTCACCAGCACGGTGTGCTCGACCAACGCCACGCTGGGCACCCAGTCGTGCGTCGCGGACATCTTCGGGGTGCCGCTGCAGCTCAACGACTACGGCGGCCAGGTGTTCGTGCCGCTGATCATGGTCGCGGTGCTCGCGGTGGTCTACAAGCTGCTCAAGCGGATCTTCCCCGAGAACATCCAGATGGTCTTCGTGCCGTTCTTCTCGATGGTCATCATGATCCCGGTGACCGCGTTCCTCATCGGCCCCCTGGGCATCTGGCTCGGCTCCGGCCTGGGCAGCGGCCTGGCGTGGCTCAACGGCAACGCCCCCATCGCGTTCGCCATCCTCATCCCCCTGCTGTACCCCTTCCTGGTCCCGCTGGGTCTGCACTGGCCGCTCAACGCTCTGATGCTCATGAACATCGGCACCCTCGGGTACGACTTCATCCAGGGCCCCATGGGCGCGTGGAACTTCGCGTGCTTCGGTGCCACCGCCGGCGTGCTCGTCCTGTCCTGGCGTGACAAGGACGTGCAGATGCGGCAGACCGCGACCGGGGCGCTCGCGGCGGGTCTGCTCGGCGGGATCTCCGAGCCGTCGCTGTACGGCATCCACCTGCGCTTCAAGCGGATCTACCCGCGCATGCTCGTCGGCTGCCTCACCGGTGGTCTGATCATCGGCATCTTCGGCGGGGTCAACACCACCGTCTTCGCCTTCACCTCGGTGCTGACCATCCCGGTGTTCGAGCCGATGCCGCTGTACGCCATCGCCGTCGCCGCGGCGTTCGCGGTCTCGATGACGCTCGTCATCCTCTCCGACTACCGCACGCCCGAGCAGAAGGCCGAGGCCGCCGAGGCCCGCCTGCAGGCCGAGGCCGACCTCGCGCTCGAGGCGTCCACGACCGGCACCGCCGCTCCCGCCGCTGCCGTGGAGTCCGCACCGACTGCCGCTGTGCTCGCCCCCCTGGCCGGCACGCTCGTGCCGCTCGCCGAGGTGCAGGACCCGGTGTTCTCCTCCAAGGCGCTCGGTGACGGGGTCGGCGTCGCACCGGCCGACGACGCGGCCGTGCTCGAGATCGTCGCCCCGGTCAGCGGCACGCTGGTCACGCTGCCGGACAGCCGCCACGCGTACGGCATCAAGACGGACGACGCGGTCGAGGTGCTCGTGCACATCGGCATCGACACCGTGAACATGGCCGGCGACGGCTTCACCGCCGTGGTCGCCAAGGACGACCGTGTCACCGTCGGTCAGGTG
Organism: Cellulomonas soli; assembly: GCF_052036975.1. Lineage (GTDB taxonomy): Bacteria > Actinomycetota > Actinomycetes > Actinomycetales > Cellulomonadaceae > Cellulomonas > Cellulomonas soli_A. The sequence goes on along the minus strand of NZ_JBQIAR010000021.1, from coordinate 18,418 downwards.
CTCGGCACGGTCGACGTCGCGGCAGTGCGTGCCGCCGGGTACGACGCGACCGCGCTGGTGACGGTCATCAACACCCTGTCGCTGACCGAGGTGACGCCGCGACCCGCCGGGCCGGTGGTCCCGGGTGACGTCGTCGTCGACGTGGTCCCCTGAGGACCCGGTCCACCAGGTCCTGACCGTCCACGTACCGAGCGGCCACCCCGATGAACATCCTGCGCGTCTTCAACAACAACGTCGTCCTCGCCCGTGAGGACGACGGCACCGAGGTGATCCTCACCGGCTGGGGCCTGGGCTACCAGACCCGACCCGGGGAGCCCATCGACCCCACCAAGGTCGCGCGCACCTTCCGTCCGGTCGACGACCACGACCCGGACCGGACGGCCGCACAGCTGGCGGGGCTGCCCACGGAGCACGTGCAGATCGTCGGTCAGGCGCTCGTCGACGCCGGGTTGGCCCACCTCGCGGCCAACCCGGCGGTCGTCATCGCCATGACCGACCACGTCGGGTCCGCTCTCGCCCGGGCCGCGTCCGGGCAGGTCGTGGAGTACCCGCTGCTGGCGGAGGTCACGCACCTGTACGCGCAGGAGTACGCGCAGGGGCAGGCCCTCGTCGAGCAGATCAACGCACGGGTCGAGGTCCCGCTGCCGGCCTCGGAGGCCGTCGGCCTGACCCTGCACCTGGTGAACGCCGGCTTCTCGGCCGGCGACCTGTCCTACAGCTACAAGATGACCGGCCTGATCCAGCAGTTCCTCGACGTCATCAGCCAGCAGTTCGGCCGTGAGCTCGACGGGGGCAGCGTCAACGTCGGCCGGTTCATCACCCACCTGCGCTACCTGTTCGTGCGCATCCACCAGCGCCGCCAGCTGTCCGACCAGCGGCACTCCGCCGTCGGGACGGCGATCCGCGAGAACTACCCCGAGGCCTCGCGGTGCGCCGACCTGCTGGGCTCCCTCGTCGAGCTGCGCCTGGATGCCGCCCTCACCGAGGACGAGCTGTCCTACCTCGCCCTGCACGTCGCACGCCTCACGACCTGAGGCATGCGCCCACCGTCGCGCCGGCACACTCGGTCCGGCGCGGCGGGGCGACCGCTCAGCTGTCGGCGCCGTCGAGGACCAGCGCCCGGTCGCCGACGGGCTGCACCGGGCGGTTGTTCTTCACGATGACGTCGCGGAAGGCCGCCAGCTGCGCGGCGGACACCTGGACGGGCTGCTGCAGGACGACCCACTGCACGCCCTCGGTGCACGGCGGCGTGGTCAGGGAGCCGGTGTAGCGGTACGAGGCGCGGGACGCAGGCAGCAGCGCGGCGATGTCGAAGGTGTCGAGCGTGGCGGTGCCGTCGACCTCGGCCGGCAGCGCGGACAGGTACGGCGCGAGTGCGGGGTTCTCGGCGCCGGTGGTCAGCAGCACCGCCACGACGGTGATCTTCCCATCGGCGTCCTTGTGCACCAGGTGCAGCTCACCGGCGGCCAGGACGCCGTCCACGGTGTGCTCGGACGGTTCGTGCAGGTGGATCTGCGCCAGCTCGGAGCGGTGGCCGTCGAGGGTGAGCGTGGAGCCCTTCTGCGGGGCGAGCTGCACGGAGTGGCCGGTGTTGGTGAGCTCGACGGGGCCGGCGGTGTACGCGAACACCGGGTCGGTCAGGGTCGTCCCGGTCGCACCGGTGAGGTCGATGGGCGACTGCGCGGTGGCGTCGGCGCACTCGACGTACCCCGGGCTGAGCTCGGCCCAGTGCGTCGGGCCTTCCTCGCCGGTGTAGCCGAACTCAGCCGGCTCGAGCGCCGTCGAGTCGGCGGACTCGGACGCGGTGGGGCTGGCGGCGGCGGTCGCGGCGGGCTCGTCGGCGGACGAGCAGCCGGCGAGCAGGCCCAGCAGGCTGGGGACGGCGAGCACGGTGATGAGGACGGGGTGGCGCACGGAGGCTCCTCTGGGTGGTGGTGCTGTCGGTCGGCATGGCCGGCAGAGGACACCCCAGCCTGCGGACGGCCACGTGGGACCGCCCGGGACCATGAGCCACCTGAGCAGCCACTGAGCCTGATATGTCCGTTTCTCCGCATGGCGTGCCGTCCGTCACGCCCGGCCTGCAGGTGCGCTCAGTCGTGGGCGGCTGCCACCAGGGCGTGCAGAGTCGCGGCGACGGCCGGGACGCGCAGCAGGTCGGGGGTCGTCACGGCGTGCACGGTGCGCCCGGTCAGGCCGACGGCGGGACGCAGCACCACCCCGGGGTCACGGTCCGCGGTGGGGCGCACCAGGCCGGGCAGCAGGGCGACACCGAGGCCGGAGGCGACGAGGGCGAGGACGGCCATGTAGTGGTCGGTGGCGTGCTCGACGGTGGGCGTGAACCCGCGACCGGCGGCGTCGGCGAGCAGGTGCCCGCGGCAGCGGGGACAGCCGGCGATCCACGGTTCGCCCGCCAGGTCGGCGAGGTCGAGGGACGCGGCGCTGGCTGCGGGGTGTGCGGCGGGCAGCGCGACGTACGTGGGGTCGTCGAGCAGGGGTGTGCTGACCAGCCCGGCGCGGTCGTCCTGAGTGGGGTCACGGTCCACGCCGGGGTACTCGAACGTGAGGGCCAGGTCGCACCCGCCGGTGCGCAGCAGGGCGAGCGACTGCGGCGGCTCGGCCTCGTCGAGGGCGACGGTGAGTCCGGGCTGCTCCCGGCGCAGCGCCGCGAGGGCCTGCGGGACGAGGGTCGCGGCGGCGGACGGGAACGCGACGAGCCGCACCCGCCCCGAGCGCAGACCGGTCAGCGAGGCGACCTCGGCCTCGGCGGCCCGCAGCGCGGCCGTGACGGTCGCCCCGTGCCGGGCGAGCACCGCACCGGCCTCGGTGAGGCGCACGCTGCGGCCGCTGCGGTCCAGCAGTGCGGTGCCGAGCCGACGTTCGAGCCGGCGCACGTGCTGGGACACCGCGGGCTGGCTGAGCCCGAGCCGGGCCGCCGCACCGGTGACGGTGCCTGCGTCGGCGATGGCGCGCAGCATGCGCAACGCACCGACGTCGAGCCGTTCTGCCGGCGCGGTGAAGCTCTCCGGGGCGGGGTCGACCATGAGCCCACCATAGCCAGCCATCACGCGCAGTGATGCTGAGCCTCAGATCTCTGTCGTTGTGTGATGCCTGATGCCGCGGCACGATCGAGAGATGCCGACCGCTGCGCCGCTCCTGACCCCCGCCGACCTGCACGGACGGTTCACACCCACGCGCGGGCACCTCGACGCGGCCACCGCCGGCCTGCCGATGCGAGCCACCGTCCGGGCCCTGCGCGACCACGTCGACGCCTGGCAGCGCGGCGAGCTCGACCTGGCCCGGTGCGACCAGGACGTCGTCCGCTCCCGGGCCGCGTTCGCCCGCCTGGTCGGCGTCGACGCCTCCGACGTGGCCATCGGGTCGCAGGCCTCCGTGCTCGTCGGCCTGGTCGCGGCCGCCCTGCCGGACGGCGCCGAGGTCGTCGTGCCGCACGGCGACTTCACGTCCGTCGTCTTCCCGTTCCTGGCGCACGCCGACCGCGGCGTCACCGTCCGGCACGTGCCTGTCGAGGAGCTCGCCGACGCGATCCGCCCCGGGACGGCCGCCGTGGCGTACTCGCTCGCGCAGTCACGCGACGGCCGGATCGCCGACGCCGCCGCGATCGGCGAGGCTGCGGCACGCGTCGGCGCCCTCACCGTGTGCGACCTCACGCAGTCGGCCGGGTGGCTGCCCGTCGACGCCTCCGCGTTCGACATCACCGTCTGCTCGGCCTACAAGTGGCTCACCGCACCACGCGGCGTGGCGTTCCTCACCGTGCGCCCCACGGCGCTGGCCCGCCTGCGGCCGCTGCACGCCGGCTGGTACGCCGGGCACGACATCTGGGGGTCGGCCTACGGCCCGCACATGCGGCTCGCCGACGACGCGCGCCGCCTGGACGTGTCCCCCGCGTGGCCCGCATGGTCCGGTGCCGTGCCCGCGCTGGAAACCTTCGCCGCCACGGACGTCGAGGCCGTGCGTCGGCACGACGTGGACCTCGCCGACCGCCTGCTGACCGGCCTCGACCTGGCCCCGCGCGGCAGCGCGATCGTCTCCCTGCCCGACGACGAGTCGGGCACCGCGCGGTGCGCGCTGGAGGCCGCCGGGTGCCGGGTCGCGGGCCGCGGCGGCGGTGTGCGCCTGGCATTCCACGTGTGGAACGACGCGGACGACGTCGACCGCGCGCTCACCGCGTTGCGTCCGCACGTGCGGGCGGTCGCACACTGATCCCGTGCCGCACCACGACCACCCGTCCCTGACCGTCACCGCGCTGACCGGCGCAGGCATCTCCACCGGCTCCGGCATCCCGGACTTCCGCGGACCGCAGGGCACGTGGACGCTGCACCCCGAGCAGGCCGCACTGCTCGAGATCCGCCCGTACATGGCCGATGCCGACGTCCGCCGGCGCGGGTGGGCCGCGTGGGCCGACAGCCCCGTGTGGCACGCGCAGCCCGGCCCGGCGCACCACGCGCTCGTCGCGCTCGAGGAGGCAGGGGCGCTCGGCGCGGTCCTCACCCAGAACTTCGACGGCCTGCACCAGCGTGCGGGGTCCGCCGCCGACCGCGTCGTCGAGCTGCACGGCACGCTCGCCACCACGTCCTGCCAGCGCTGCGGCACCCGGCTCCCCACCGCCGAGGTGCTCACCCGGCTGCCGCACGACCCCGACCCGCACTGCCCCTGCGGCGGCGTGCTCAAGCCCGACGTCGTCTACTTCGGCGAACGGCTCGACGACCGCGCGGTCGAGAGGGCCGTCGCCGCCGTCACCGACGCCGACGTGCTCATCGCCGTGGGCACCACGCTCACCGTGCAACCCGTGGCCAGCCTGGCCGCGCTCGCGGTCGAGCACGGTGCACGGCTCGTGGTCGTCAACGCCGACCCCACGCCATACGACCGGTTGGCCGAGGAGATCGTGCGTGAACCCATCGAGCAGGCGCTGCCGGCGCTGGTCGCCCGGCTACTCGACGAGCTCGCCTGACAAGGCCGGGGCCTGTGCACCAGTGCCTGCACCGGCGCCACTGGCACTGCCGGGGCCAGTGCCAGTGCCCGGCATCGCACCGGGTGCGAATCGGCGCGCGTGCCCGAGCACGGGGACCAGCAGCACGAACGGCAGCAGGAAGGCCACGGCCAGCCCGGTGCCGTCCGAGACCAGCCCCACGACGACAGCACCGAGCACCGCTCCCGCGTAGTTGAACAGGTTGACGCGGGCGACGACCTCGTCGACCCGGTCCGGGGCCAGCTCACCGGCGGCCGAGAACGCGAGCGGCACCAACGCACCCACGCCCACACCCACCAGCGCGAACCCGGCGATCGCGGCCACCGGCGCGGGCACCAGCGCAACGGGCAGGAACCCGACCGCGCCGACCACCGTGGCCACGACCGCGACACGCACCCGCCCGGAGCGGTGCACCCAGCGGTCGCCGACCAGCCGCGTGACCAGGATCGCCGCCTGGTAGGCCGCGTACCCGAGCGGCACCACGGCCGCCGACGAGAGCAGCACGTCGTCCAGGTAGATCGAGCTCCAGGTGCTGACCGCCGAGTCGGCCACGAACGCGACGAGCACGACCCCGCCGAACACCCAGATGCCCCGGCGCGGCAACGGCGTGCGCGGCGCACCGGCGGCGTCACCGCCGAGCACCTCCGGCTCGTCGGGGGCCGGTGCGACCAGGGAGCCTCGCGCCCCGATCGACACCCCGGCGAGCACGACGCCCGCCGCGGCGAGTGCCCACGCGGCCGCCGAGGTGCCGCCCGCGAGCGCCGACATCGCCAGGGCCGCGAGGATCGCCGCGGCCGTGTAGCTGGCGAAGAACGAGGACATGACAGGCCGCCCGAGCCGGTGCTGCACGAGCACGCCCTGGATCCCGGCGGCCGCGTCCACCATGCCCAGCCCCACGCCGTACACCGCGAACCCGCCGACGAGCACGGCCGGTGCGGCGCTGGCGGCGACGAGCAGCACGGCCACGGCCTGCGCGGCCAGGCCGAGGCCGACCGCCGTGCGGCTGCCCCGGCGGGTCGCGAGCCGTTCGGCGAGCACGGATCCGCCGGCCGCCGCCAGGCAGACCAGGAGCACCAGCAGCGACACCTGGGTGTCGTCGATGCCCTGACGGTCCTTGAGCGCCGGCAGCGCGGTGACGACCGTGGCGTACCCGAACCCCTGCGCGGCGTAGACGGCGCCGACGGCCAGGCGTGCGCGTCGGGCGTCCAGCGGCCCGGTGGCCGGACCGGGGACGGCGGGTGCTCGTGCGGCCGGCACCTGTGGCGCCGGTCCGGTGCCGGGGTCGAGCGGTGCGTCGGTGCTGGTCATGGCGCGCTCCTTCGGTGGGAGCCGGCGCGCCGTCGAGCCGGTTGCGGGTGCTGCGGTGCGGGTGCTGCGGTGGTGCGTGTCGCGGCGGCAGGGCGGGTCGGCACTCGCCCCGCCGCCGCGGATCGGGGGTCGGGGCCGCACGGGCCCCGAGGTCCGTCAGCCCAGCTCGGGGTGCCGGGCCTTGACGATGCCGAACGCCTCGTGCGCCACCTCGACCGTGCGGGCGATGTCGGCCGAGGTGAGTGCGGCGTTGATGAAGTGGTTGTGGTGCGAGGTGAGGAAGACCCCGCGCTGCACGCACTCGGCGACCCACTCCTGGTGCAGCATGAGCGAGTCGTCGTCGGCGAGGCGCAGGTAGAACAGCGCGGGCGCCCCGGAGGCGACCAGGTGCAGCCCGTGGTCGGACGCCGCCGACACGAGGCCGGTGGTCAGCTCGGTGCCGAGCCGCTCGAACAGCGCCGGGCCGTCGAGCTGCTTGAGCTTGGTGATCGAGGCGATCCCGGCCGCGAAGGGCACGGCGCTCATCCAGTACGAGCCGGTGTACGACAAGCTCGAGACGACGTCCTTGAGCGACTCCTTGCCGCACAGCGCCGAGACGTTGTAGCCGTTGGCCAGGGCCTTGCAGAAGCAGATGAGGTCGGCCTCGAACCCGAAGTAGTGGTCCGAACCGGCCAGGTCGAGCCGGAACCCGGCCCGCACGTCGTCGACGATGAGCACCACACCGTGGTCGTCGCACAGCTTGCGGACGCCCGCCCAGTAGCCCTGCGCGGGCAGCTGGTTGTCGACGAAGTTGCCGTGCATGTACGGCTGCGCGATGAGCCCGGCGATCTGCCCGCGGTGCTCGGAGAACAGCCGCTCGAGCGCCGCGAGGTCGTTCCACGGCGCGTACAGGTTGTGCGCGACGTCCTCCTCGAGGATCCCGGGGTAGTCGAGCTTCTGCGTCCACGGGGCGACCCCGTGGTAGAAGCCGTCGAAGAAGACGATCTTCTTGCGCCTGGTGGCTGCGCGGGCGGTGAGGACTGCCAGCGTGGTGGTGTCCCCGCCGTTCTTGGCGAAGAACGCCCAGTCGGCGCTGGCCACGGTGTCCACCAGCAGCTCGGCGAAGTCGACCATCACGGCCGACGGGATCGTGACGACGTCCTCGAGCTTCGCCTGCGCCTGCGCGGCGGCGTCGACGTCCGGGTCGCGGTAGCCGAGCACGTTGGGGCCGTAGCCGCACATGTAGTCGATGTACTCGTTGTCGTCGAGGTCCCAGAACTTGGTCCCCTGCGCGCGCGAGGAGAACAGCGGGAACGCGGTCTGCGGGATGTAGCAGCCCTCGGACGGGCCCTGGTGGCCGTAGATGCCGGACGGGATCACGCGGAACGCCCGGTCGAACGCCTCGCGGCTCTTGGTGTACGTGTACGGCGGGGTGACGGTGGTCGCGGTCATGGGGCTGCTCACTCTCCGAGGTACTGGCCGACGCGGTCGAGGATGCGGTTGACGTTGTCGACCATCGAGACGGTGCCGCGCATCGCGATGGTGCCGTCGCAGATGCAGGCCATCGCGCTGGCCTGACCGGACAGCAGGCGGCCGGCGACGTCCAGGTCGGCGAACGTCATGGCGGCCCGCGGGTGCGGGGACGCCTCGGGCAGGAACGTCATGCGGTGCTCGAGCACCCGCAGCGTGTACGCGAACGCCCCCGTGACCTCCAGGGCCACGTCGCCGTCGGGGATCAGGTGCGCGCTGAACCGCCCCTGCCGGTCCTCGTTGGCCAGCTGCGCGACGGCGGCCGTGGCCACATGAAGGGTCAGGGCGGTGCTGGCCTCGCGGAACCGCTCGTCGACCAGGTCGTCCTCGGTCGGCTTGAGGTACCGGGCCAGGAGCTCGGTCAGCGGCGCGAAGACCCCGGTGAGGAAGCCCAGGCGGTGGAACCCGCTGACGGGGATCGGCTGGGCCGTGCCGTCGACGACCTTGTTGAACGCCGCCGGCCCGGTGAACGGCATGACGACCGTCCCGGTCGCCCGGTCGGGCACCATCTGGACCTCGCCGTCGCGGAACGCCAGCACACCGCGCGGCCCTCCGCGCACCACGAACGCGATCGACACGGGCCGTAGGTCACGAGCCAGCAGCGCGCGGGCCTCGGGCACACGGCGGCACAGCTCGGGGATCGCGCCCAGCACGGCGTACAGGTTCACATACGCCGCGGCGCGCGGTTCGGTCTCGGTCAGCATGCGCGGTGCTCCTCGTGCTCCTGGTCAGGGCGGTCGTCGGGACGGCCGTGGGGGCCGTGGTCGGGTTCGGGTTCCGGTGCGGGACCGTGGTCCCCCGCGGCGGCTGGGTCGGGTGGGGCGTCGAGCGGGGCCGCGAGCGCCGCGAGCCCCCGTGCGGCGAACGCGACGGTCGTGCGCGCGGCGGCCGTGTCGCGGTCGGCCAGCCAGGTGGTCGTCAGGCCCTCGGTGATCGTGACCAGCAGCCGCGCCGCGTCGGGCAACGGGACGAGCCACCGGCAACGGGACGCGCGAGCTGCCGTCTCGAGCGCGTCACCGGCCGACCGGCGGTAGATCGCGTACTGCGCCGCGAGGGCGCCCTCCTGCCCGGGGGTGCGCAGCGCGTAGAGCGTGAGCTCCAGCAGTGCGCGCTCGCGCAACGGGTCCTCGACGAGCAGGTCGACGAACCGGTCGAGCCCGGCACGCAGGACCTCGGCCATCGTGGGTGCCGGGTCGGTCGGTTCGCCGAGCGGCAGCAGCCCGTCCTCGGCGGCGAGCCGCTCCTGCTCGGTGACGTCGGCGATCACGGCCTCGAGCAGCTCCTCGCGGGAGGCGAACGCGTAGTGCAGGCTGGCCAGCTTCATCCCGGCCTCGGCGACGACCGCCCTGGTGGTGGCCCCGGCGACCCCCTCGCGCGCGATGACCCGCACGGCGGCGTCGACCAGCGCGCGGCGGCGCTCGGCGACGGGCATGCGGGTCATCGGGTCACTCCCCCGTGAGCCGACCGGCGACGGCCAACGTCAACCGGCGCGGCAGGAACCCGGCAGCCACGGCGGTGACCTTGTTGCGGTGCCCGGCCACCACCGACGGCGGGGTGTCGCGCCGGTCGAGCGCACGGAACGCCACGTCGACGACGGCGGGGACCGACAGCATCTGCCCGACCTTGAACTTCTCCGACCCTGCGGCCTCGAAGAACTCGGTCTCGGTCGGCCCGGGGGCCAGGGCGAGGACCTTGAGCCCGGTGCCGCGGGTCTCCTGCCAGACGGCCTCGGTCAGCGAGCGCACGTACGCCTTGGTCGCGGCGTACACGGCCAGGTACGGGCCCGGCTGGTAGGCCGCGGTGCTGGCCACGTTGACCAGCACCCCGTCGCCGGTGGCCAGCAGACCGGGCAGGAACAGCCGCGAGAGCATGGTCAGCGCGGTGACGTTGAGGGAGATCTCCTGGGCGATGCGTGCGGGGTCGGCCTCGGCGAACGCCCCGTAGGTGCCGAAGCCCGCGTTGTTGACCAGCGCGTGCACGGTGAGCCCGAGGTCGTCCACGTGGCCCAGCAGGGTTGCGGCCGCGTCGGGCTGCGCGAGGTCGAGCGGCACCACGTGCGCGGTGATGCCGTGCGCGGCGCCGAGCTCGACGGCGAGCCGGTCCATCGGCTCGCGGCGTCGGGCGACGAGCACGAGGTCGTACCCGCGGTCGGCGAACCGGCGGGCGAACTCCACGCCGAACCCGGCACTGGCACCGGTGATGACGGCGGCGGGGCGGGGTCGGTCGGTGTCGATGGTGGGCTCCTGGGACGGGTGCGGCAGAAGTGGGTCAACTGACCCACTCGGGGAGCCTGGCACCCCGACGCCCCTCGCACCAGGCTCTGCCGTGAGTGTTTACGCAGCGGTAACGGCCCACGGCGTGCCGCACGCACGGCACGCCCGCACCCGGACCCGGCCGCTCACCCGTTCGGGTGCGTGACGCGCTGCATCGGCACGATCCAGGGGCCGTCCTGCGCACCGAGGGCCACCCGGTCACGGACCGGCGCGTAGCCCAGCGCCCGGTAGTAGCCGACGTTCTCCGGCTTGGTCGTCTCCAGGTACGCGCCGTCACCACCGACCGCCTGGTGCACGGCCTCGAACAGCGCCTTGCCCCGGCCCTGGCGCTGCAGGTCGGGCCGCACACCGGCAGCCTCGACGTACCAGGCGTCGCCCGGCACGCCCTGCGACGTCAGGTCACCGAACCGGGCCAGCGCACGGCTGTGCTCCCGGGCGTTCCACGCCAGGTGCACCAGGCGCCACGCCTGCCGGCACCACCGCCCCACGCCCATGGGGTACGCCCCCGGCGGGTACACGGCGACCACCCCGGTCACGGTGCCGTCGTCCTGACGGGTCGCGAACACGCGACCGTGCTGCACGGCGTCCGCCAGCGTCATCCGGTAGAGCGCGTGCAGCTCGCGCGGGCGTCGCGCGGCGGACGGGAACAGGTACGTGTACCCGGGGTCGTGCGCGAGCGCGTCCGCCAGCACGCGCGCGGCGGCCGGCACGTCCGGTGGCGCAAGCGTCGTGACGCGGTCGGGCGTCGGTCGGACAGGGCTGTGCTGGTCACGGGGCGTCGACGCTGACATGTCGCGCATCCTGGCGGTGACCTGCGTCCAGGTTCAACCGGACGCCACCGGCGACCGCCCGCCGGGTGCTGGGCGCCGGGCCGCACGGGCCGCACGGCGCGCAGGGACGGTCAGAGCAGCGCGCGCTCGAACGCCTGCAGCGCAGGTCCGCTCGCCAGCACGAACCGCACCAGCTCCAGCCCGGACGGGCGGGTGTGTCCCTCGAGCACGCCGTTCTGCGCGCACGACGCCCACCCCTTCACGACCCCGGTCGCGACGTCCGCCACCTCGGCGACGTCCCAGCCGAACGCACCGGCGCCGATCGCCGGGAACGCGATGCTGCCGGCGCCGAGCTCGACGGCGATCTCCAGCGACCGCCCGAAGCACGAGGCCAGCGCCGTGGTGCTCGTCTGCCCCGCGTGCCGGTTCGGTCCCACCGTGTGCACCACCCAGCGCGCGGGCAGCCCGAACGCGGGCGTGGCCACCGCGTCGCCGACGGTCAGCCCGTCGGCGAACCGTCCCTGGGCCCGCAGCTCACGGCAGGCCTCCAGCAGCTGCGGCCCGGCCGCGGCGTGGATCGCACCGTCGACCCCGCCACCGCCGAGCAGCGAGGAGTTCGCGGCGTTGACGACCACGTCGACGTGCTGCTCGGTGATGTCCCCCTGGACGGCCTCGATCCGCATGCGCCCCATCCTTGCGTGCCCCGCCGTGCAGGTCATCTGACGAAGGTCACGGCACCCGCGCATCCACAGATGTCATCCACAGGCCTGTGCCCGCCGCGTGATCATGCAGGTGAACCTGTGGACGAAGGTGTGCACAGAGCGGTGGACAAAAGTGCCTGATCGGAGCCCTTGCGGACCCTGTGTGCCAGGACTAGACATCTTCCAACGGCCACGGAGGCCCGGGCAGGTCGGCAGCGGAGCCCCCCTGGGGTGCATCGCGCCGGAGCACCCGGTGCACCGCGGCCGGGCCGAGCGGAGAACGGGCGACCACCTCGGCGGGGAGACCCGTCGTTCTGCGGATGACGACGCAGGGGGAGCACCGGAGCCGCGATGCCAGATCGCAGTCGCCCCGCCCACGGGGAACCGGTCCGCCGGTGAACCGGGTGCCGGGACGCAGCCGCACCGTCATGGCGGCGTCCGCCCCACCGCTGGCCGGTGGAACCGGACCTGCGACCACGAGGGGGCCCTCCGGACGTTCACTCCGCGGGGCCCTCTCGCGTCGGCCCACCTCGGCCCCACCCCGGTCCGCCTCGGCCCGCGCGCCCGACCCCACCCCGCACACCTGGCTAGCGTGGACCCATGCCCAGCGTGACCGTACCCAGTGCGACCGTGCCCGCACCCGCCGTCGCCGGGGTGCTGCTGACGCCCGGCGCAGGTGCCGGGCGCGAGCACCGCACGCTGCTGGCCGTCGAGCGGGCCCTGGCAGGCACGCCGGTACGGCGCATCGACTTCCCCGCCCGCGCCGCCGGCCGACGCGCACCCGACCGGGCACCGGTCGCCGTCGCCCACGTCCGCGCGCAGGCGCAGGCGTTCGCCGACGAGCTCGGCGTCGGGACGGACCGGATCGTGCTCGGCGGGCGCTCGTACGGCGGGCGCATGTGCTCGATGGCCGTCGCCGAGGGACTGCCCGCCGCCGGGCTCGTGCTCCTGTCGTACCCGCTGCACCCGCCCGGCAAGCCTGCGACGTTGCGGGTGGCCCACCTGCCCGACGTGCACGTGCCCGTGCTGGCCGTGTCCGGGCTGCGTGACCCGTTCGGCACGCCCGAGGAGCTCGCCACGCACCTGGCGACCCTCGGTGGCCCGCACGAGCTCGTGCTCGTCCCCGGCGCCCACGCCCCCGCCGACGACGACGCGGTGGCCGACGCCGTGCGGGACTGGCTCGTCAGGCTGGGTCGGGGACCGACTCCAGCAGGATCGTCACCGGACCGTCGTTGACCAGCTCGACCGCCATGTCCGCACCGAACTGCCCGGTGGCGACCTCGAGCCCGCGGGCGCGCAACGCCGCCACGACCTGCTCGACCAGCGGCTCGGCGACCGCCCCGGGCGCGGCCGCGTTCCACGTGGGCCGCCGACCCTTGCGGGTGTCCGCGTAGAGGGTGAACTGGCTGACGACGAGCACCGGCGCCCCCGCATCGAGCGCGCACTGCTCGTCCCGCAGGATCCGCAGCTCGGCGATCTTGCGGGCGATCAGCTCGACCTGCGCCGGACCGTCACCCGGGGTGACGCCGACCAGCGCCACCAGTCCGGGGCGGTCGAGCGCGCCGACCACGGACCCACCGACCGACACCGACGCCCGCGTGACCCGCTGGACGACCGCCCTCACGGGCCGACCGGACCCGGCGCACCCGGGGCACCCGGGGCACCCGGACCGAACGTCGCCACGACCTCGCCCACGGGCTCCCCGTGCCCCAGCACCGCGGTACGCCCGACCGGGCCGACCACCGCAGGGTCGACCCCGGCGACCGCCAGTGCCGCCGCGAGCACCACGGCCCGCGGCCGTGCGGACCCGTCGGCGATCTTCACCGCCACCGCCGAACCGTCCGGCAACCCGGCGGCGTAGACCCCGTCCGCGCCGTCCTTGGCCACCAGGCCCGGCACCGCCTGCATGAACGCCGTCGCGTCACGGCCCGTGCCTGCCACGTGCCACGGGTGCTGCGCCATCGCCCGCGCCACCCGACCGGCAGGTCCGGTCTCACCGTTCGCGCCCGCGCGGGCCACCGCACCGAAGGCGCGGGCCAGTCCGACCAGCGTCGTGGAGAACAGCGGCGCACCGCAGCCGTCGACCGTCACGTACGTGACCGGCCCCCCGGTCAGCTCGGCGATCGTCTGCCGGACAGCCACCTGCAACGGGTGCCCCGGCTCGAGGTACGAGTCGGTCGGCCAGCCCGCCGCGACGCAGGTGGCGAGCATCCCGGCGTGCTTGCCGGAGCAGTTCTGCGTGAGGGACGCCCGCCCGAACCCGTCGGCGCGCCGCTGCCACGCCGCGTCCGCGTCGAGCGGCCAGTCGGGGGTGTTCTGCAGCGCGTCCTCCGCGAGCCCGGCGCCCGCCAGGACGGCCCGGACCACGTCCAGGTGCCCGTCCTGCGCGTTGTGGCTCGCGCACACCAGCGCCAGCTGCTCGCCGTCGACGTCGAGCCCGCTGCGCAGCATCGCAACGGCCTGCACGGGCTTCAACGAGGACCGTGCCCAGATCGTCACGTCCGGGTCGCCCAGCGCCCACCGCATGGTGCCGTCGGGGCCCACCACGACGACGTGCCCGCCGTGCACGGACTCCACGACCCCGCCGCGCACCACCCGGGCCAGCGGGACCGCCCGGGTGGCGATGTCGGCGACCACGCTCACCACCCGCCGCGCGACGAGGGACCGCGCGGACCCCGGCGGCGCGAGTACGGCGCGATGGCCGGCCGCACGTCCACCAGGTACACGATCGCGGCGACGGCGCTGGCCAGCGCCAGGAACGAGAGGAACCCCATGCCGAGGGGGTACGGGATGGCCATGAAGGCGATCGCCGCGGCGGCGCCGAGGATCAGGCCCCAGAACTGCTTGGTGCGCTTGCCGCCGTCGACGAACGCACGCGCGGGGCGCGTGGCCAGGTCGACCAGGGCCCACACCGTGAGCCCGAAGATCACCAGGTAGAAGGCCAGGAACATGTAGATCTGCAGGGAGGCGATCACGGGCCGAGCCTACGAGACGCGTCTGTGCCCGCACACGACACGTCCAGGAGACGTGCCCGGCACCGGGCCCCGCGGGCGACGTGTCACGTCACGGGACGACGTGCAGCCCCTCGGCCCGCGCGGCGGCGGACAGCCGCTCGTCCCACACCGCGACCACCAGGTCCGGCGAACGCAACGTGAGCGCGCTGGCCAGGTGCAGCGCGTCGCCGGAGCGCAGCGGGTGCCGCCCGACCAGCACGGAGGCGCTGGCGCTGATGTCACGGTGCAGCTCGACGACGTGCAGCCCGGGCCACAACCGCTCCCACGCCGACAACGCCCGTCGGGCTGCGTCCGGGTCGAGCGCACCGCTGCGCCGCGCGGAGGCCAGTGCGGCACGGACCTCGCTGTCGGCCAGCCGGGAGGTGGCCACCAGGTCGGCACCGTCCCACAGGGCCGCGCTCAGGTCGGTGCCGGGTTCGGTCACGCACAGCTTGAGGAGTGCGCTGGTGTCGAGGTAGACGACGGCCATCGGCGTCAGCGCCGCAGGCGGCGGACGAGGCCGGACACCGCGTTCGGCTGCCGTGCACCGGGACCGTGCGGGGCATGCGCGCCGTGCACCTCCGGCTCGGCGGCCGGTCGGGGTTCGTCGGGCGGGGTCAGCAGCCCGTCGCGGGTCAGCCGGGTCAGCAGGTCGGCCGAGGCGATGCCGCTCAGGCGCGCCACCGGGACACCGCGCTCCGTGATGACCACGTCCTCACCGGCCCGGGCGGCCTCGATCCACTGCTTGAGCTCCGCGCGCAACGCGCTGACCGCGACCTCCACCCCGCGACCGTACCGTGCCGGGTTCCCGCGCGGGCAGCCCCCGCCACGGGATGCCGCAGGTGGGCGGCCCGGCCGGGCCGCGACGGGTCACAGCGGTGGCAGCACGTCGCGTGCCTCGCGCGGCGAGACCCCGGCGATCTCGAGCAGGTCCACCACGAGCGAGCGTTGCAGGAGCACCAGGCTCTGCACCTGCCAGTCGTCGGGCGCCAGGATGAACGGGTCGAGCCGGGCGGCCGCCGCGAGCAGGCCGGCGCGGGCACGGTCGGGGGCGCGGCCGGTCGCCAGTGCGTCAGCCAGGTCGTCGGTGGCGGTGGCGATGTCGACCACGGTCGCCGCGACGGCCTGCAGGTCGTGCTCGACCCCCTCCGGCCCCGCTGCCTCCGGCACCGCACGGTCCGGCACCGCACGGTCCGGCACCGCACGGTCCGGCGCCGCACGGTCCGGCACCGCACGGTCCGGCACCGCATGGCCCTGCATCGCAGGGTCCTGCTCTCCATGGTCCTGCGCGGGCCGGGAGGCCTCGACCAGGGGCAGGGCACGCCGCGTGAGCACCCGGGCGTTGCGCATCGCGCGGTCGGTGAGCACCGCCGCCTGCACCAGAGCGGTCAGCTCGCCGCGGTGCCGCCGGGCCGCCGGCGACACCCGCGCCAGGTCCCGTGCTCCCGTCGCCGTGTCGAGCCACTCGTCGAACGCGGGCTGCGAGGCACGGCCCCGCACCAGCGCGTCCTCGATGTCCGACGACCGCCCTGCGGCGAATCCCCGCGCCGCGGTGCGCAGCACCCCGGCGAGCTCCTCGACACCGACCCGGGCCATGGCACGGGCCCGGCGCCGCGGGTCACTCGGGGTGAGCACCGCCACCGCGAGCGCGACGGCGCCGCCGACCAGGGCGTCGGTCCATCGTCCGAGCGGACCGCCGGACGCCCCGAGCGCGGGCAGCCCCACGATGACGATGGCCTGCACGCCGGCCTGTGTGGTGAGCATGGCGCCACGGTCGATGAACCGCGCGATCACCGCCGAGGCGAACAGCACTACGGCGACCTGCCACCACCCCGTGCCGATGACGTGCACGACCAGGTCACCGAGGCCGACGCCCAGTGCCACGCCGACGGACAGCTCGGCGACGCGCCGCAGCGGACGGTCGGAGGTGAAACCGAGCGCGATCCACGCGCTGACCGGCGCGAAGAACGGGTAGGGGTGCCCGAGGACGGTGTGCCCGATGGCGAACGCGATCGACCCGGCGACGGCCGCCTGCAGGATCGGGAACCAGGCGGCCCGCACCCGTGACCAGCCCTGCCGTACCCGGGCCTCCGCGACGACACGCGCCGCGTCGGTCAGCGGCAGTCGGGTCGGCAGGTTCACAGCATCGGGTGCTGGCCGAGCCCACGGGTCAGGGGGCCGCGCGCGGCAGGGCGGTCGGCCGAGACGCCTTCCCCGGCCACGACGACCTCCTGCCCTGCCGTCACCGCGCCGGCGTCGGAGTCGACGACCAGCTCGACGTCGACCGGCACCGACCGCTTGACCACGGCCAGCGCGATCGGGCCCAGCTCGTGGTGCCGGGCCACGCTCGTGACGTGCCCGACGACCTTGCCGTCGGCGTCCGCGCCCGTGCGCGGCCCGGTGCCGGCCAGGCGCACGGCGGCGCCCGTCTCGGGCAGCAGGTGCCCGGAGCCGTCCAGGTGCAGCATGACCAGCCGGCGCGGCGGACGGCCGAGGTTGTGCACGCGCGCGACGGTCTCCTGCCCCCGGTAGCAGCCCTTGTGCAGGTGCACCGCGGTGCGCAGCCAGTCCAGCTCGTGCGGGATCGTGCGGTGGTCGACCTCGTGCGACGCACGCGGGCGCCATGCCTCGACGCGGGCCGCCTCGCTGGCCCACGTGCCCGCCAGCGTCCAGCCGGTGGCCTCGCGTTGCGCGACCTGCTCGGCCAGCGACGCCCGGGGCACCAGCACGATCCGCCACGCCCGGTCCGCCCCGGGGTGCGCGGCGTCCTCCGGTCCGTACCGGGTGCCACCGGGCGCGGTCCGCGGCCACGGGTCGCGCCAGGTGACGGGTTCGTCGGCGGTGCCCTCGGCGTCGACGGGCTCACCGAGCGCCGCCCAGTCGTCGGTGACGTCGGCGACCTCGACGCGCAGCATGAACCGCATGCGGTCCAGCCACGTGCTCAGGCCCGCGGGACTCTCGGTGAGCAGCCACGTGGTCGTCCCGTCGTCGACCACACCGGCGGTGTGCTCCACGTGACCGTTCGGGTCGAGCACGAGCAGCTCGCTGGACGTGCGCGGCGGCAGGGCAGCGACGTCCTGCGAGGTGATCGAGTGCAGCCAGGTCAGCCGGTCCGGTCCGGTGACGGTGACCACACCCAGGTGGGACTGGTCGACGACCGCTCCCCCGCGTGCCAGTGCCCGCTGCTCGGCCGTCGGGTCCCCGTAGTGCCACGCGACGCCCGCGTCCGGTCCGGCGCCGTCGACCGCGCCCCGGCGACGCAGCAACGGGCTGGTGTGCCGCGGTGCCTCCGTGCGGGCGGCGGGCCCGGTGGGCGTCTCCGGGCTCGCGGCGGCGGTCCCCGTCGAGGCGTCGGCCACCACGTCAGGCCTCGTCGTCCACGCGGGCGAGCCGGGCCGAGGCGTACGACTGCATGGGGTTGCCGAACGCGGCCATGTCGTGCGCCCACATGAGGTCGCCCTGCACCAGGCCGTACAGGCGCTTGGCGGCGCTGACCTCGGCGCCCGTGGCGGTGCGGGCGATCAGGTCGGAGACCAGGTCGATCCGTCCGTTGCCGACCGCGCCGACGTAGATCGCCACGTGCCCGGACGGGTCGGCCAGCAACAGCTCGACGGGGTGCTGGTCGTCGGTCAGGCCGTCGGGGCGCTCCGGCGGCACGCGCCAGTAGCCCGACTCGGTCGACCACACGGGCGCCTCGTCCTCGGCGGGCGCGGGCGGGACCGGCGCGACGTCACCCTCGGCGCCCCCGGCCGGCTCCTCGACGAGCTCCGCGGCGTCGTCCGGCGCCACGACGAGTCGGATCGTCGAGGTGTACGACAGGTACGGCCCGCCGTCGTGGTCGAACACGACCTCCTGCACGAAGGTCGTCTCCTCGATG
>NZ_JBQIAR010000020.1:0-42204 GCF_052036975.1 Cellulomonas soli | reverse complement strand
CATGAGCGAGCATCCCGGACAACTGTCGCCGATGTCCTGAGACATGCTGTCGCCGATGTGCTGAAACCACACACCACCGCTACCGCCAACGATGTCCCAGGACGTCGACGACAGCCCGAACCCGGATCAGGGTTCGGGCTGTCGTGCATTCCGGGGGCCGTCTACTGCTGCCGCGTCCGGCCCTCTGGCGGGATGCCGTACTCCGGGTTGATGAGGTCGCTCCATTGCCCGAAGGCCGGGCGCTCAAGCCAGAACCCCTGGACGGGCGCATCCTCGAGCGTCAAGACGTCCTTGGAGTCGGCTGCGACCGCCCTGTCGATGACCTGAACTCGTGCGCTGCCGTCTGGTTCGAAGACCGCGGTCGTGGTGCGGACGGCGCGCTCGCGGCGGTAGCGCCGGTCTCGATCCGGGTACTCGAAGTCGGTGGTGATCCACCGCCAGAGGCGTCCCTCTCGCCAGTCGTAGTCGACGGACCGGGTACGCGTCCGGTGCGGGTCGAGGAAGACCACGCGCACGCAGCGGTTCACCGCGACCGTCAACGCCCAGCGCGGGCGGGGGCTGACACCGTCGGTGCCCACCGCCGTGAAGGCGCTCGCCGACGACTCGTAACGTTGCTGCGCCTCCGCGGCATCGATCCAGGTGATGGCGGAGGCGCCCCGCCCCTCAGCCCAGTAGTCGGCGTACCGAACGCTGTCGCTCACTACTCAGTACGTCCACTCGTCCGCGTCGAACTCGGTGTCGGAAGTGCTGCCGCGTGGCTTCACCAGGTGCCACCCGTGGGACGCCGTCGACGCACGGGAGGCACCGTGAGCGTCGGGACGGCGCGGAGCATGAACCGGTCGAAGTGCGGAACGGTGAACGCCGCGTAGCCGTGCTGCGGGGTGTACAGCAGCCCCATGTCGATCAGCTCGGCCCGGGTAGGACCGAGCTGTGTGGACTCGCGGTCCAGGAGTGACGCGACGTCGGCGGCCTTCTGCGGCTCGGCGCCTAGCTGGGCCATGGCGCGCAGGTACGCGCGCTGCAGCTCGGAGGTGCGGTCGAGCCGGACGCGGAAGAACGAGGAGTCGAGCTTGGCCTCGTACAGGTCGACTGCGGCATCGATGTCGTCGCGTGTGATGGGTGCCGTCTCGGCGACGCCCCACACGGCGTAGCCGAGCTCTTGGATGAAGTATGGATAGCCGCCGGTGACCTCGAAGGCGCGGTCCAGGGCTGCGGCATCGAAGTCGACGCCCTCGACGACGGCGGGCTCCCGCAGTGCCCGTCGCGCGTCGTCCTCGTCGAGCGATCCGATGATCGGGAACTTGAACAGTCGTTCGGCGTAGGACTTGGCGTCCCCCGCGAGCTCGGCCATCTGGGGTAGGCCGGCCCCGACGAAGGTCACGGGCAGGCCACGTTGGACGGTCTTGTGCAAGGCTATGATCAGCGCCTCGAGCTGTGCCTTGGTGAGGAACTGGACCTCGTCGAAGAGCATGACGACCCCGCGCTGGCGGTCCTGGGCCGCCTCACCGATCGCGACGAGCACGTCCGTGAGATCCATGACGAGATCGCCGTGGTCGGCGAGGCCCTCGATCACGTCGACATTCAGGCCAGCTTGGATCTGCCCGCTCGGGTCCACGGTGACGGTGAAGGACCCGAGTGCGGCTGCGGCCCGGTGGAACCGGTCGGTCCAGCGCGCGCGTGGCGCGAGCTGGAGGAGTGCCGCCCGGAGCTTGAGGGCGGTCTCCTGGCGGAAGGCGGCGTCGTCATGCTTGCTGACCTCGAGCTCGACGACGGCCCAGTCGGCTGCCAGGGCCTTGTCGCGGAACTGGCCCAGGAGGACCGTCTTCCCGACTCCGCGGAGCCCCGTGATGATCATCGACTGCTCGGACCGCCCTCGCGCGAGACGCTTGAGCAGGATGTCGAACGAGGCGAGCTGGTCGTCGCGCCCGACGAGGACATCCGGGCGAGCGCCGGCGTTCGGCGTGTACGGGTTGCTGACCGGGTCCACGAGCCACCTTACGAGTCTTAGGCCGCTTTATCTGCTTTGGATAAGACAGCCTAAACCTTGAAAGGTCGGCGGCGCATCGGCAGCCTGACCGCGATGCATGGCCCTCGTGACCGCGCTGTTCAGGCCGGGTGGCGGGCCGCCTCCACATGGGTAGGGAAGACTGCGGCGAAGGTCTCGGCGGTGGTGACGAGCCACTGCGCCCCCCCTCGAGTGCGGCGAGGTGAAGGGGCTCGCGGTCGTACGGGCCGTCTGACGCGTCGTCACGCAGGTCCGAAACGGCGTACCGGAGCTTCGCTGCGGGACTATGGCGCCATGCGTCTGCCCTGGAACCGCCGCCCGCCCGCCGTGGTCGATGCGTCCCCGCCGGAAGACCTTGAGGACGAGACGTCCGGCTGGGATGCGATCACTGCCGCGATGGTGGCGTTGCACGGCGCACCGGAGAAGCGGCATGTCGCCTACCACCCGGGCGTCGCGTTCGGCAGCCCGCTGCAGGGAGCGTCGGTCTTCGACGCAGGCGACCACTGGCACTACGTGACGTACGGACTGAGCGAGTTGTTCGGCCCCGACCCAGACGTCGCGCCGGAGGTCTCCGGTTGGGGCATCGAGCTGACGATGCGCGTGGTCCGAGGCACCGACGACGCGCCTCCTGAGTGGCCGTTCGGGATGGTGGCCGCGCTCGCGGCGCAGGTGCGGGAGACGGGCTGGATCCCGGCGCACGGGAGTCGCGCCGACATGCAGTCGCCGATCACCGGGTACCCGTGGAACCGTGCCGGTGTCCAGACGGGCCTGACGGCGTTTGCGTTCGTGGTCGACGGGCCGCTGGGTCGGATCGTCACGCCGCACGGGTCGGTGACGTTCATGCAGGCGGTGGGGGTGACCGAGGGCGAGCGGGTGCTGATGACGCAGTCCACGACGGACGAGGTACTCGCGGTGCTCCCGCAGGTGGCGGGCCTGCCTGTGACCGATCCTGGTCGCGCCTGAGAGATATCCAGGCGCCCCGGTCCTTCCCGAACCGGCACCATGGACCCATGAGCACCGACACCCTGACCCAGCTGACCGCCGACCTGACGACCGCCATGAAGGCCCGTGACGCCGATCGCGTGAGCGTGCTGCGCCAGGTCATCGGCGCGGTCCGGGCGGAGGCGAAGGCCGGCACGGTCGAGAAGGAGCTCACCGAGGAGGAGGTCCTCAAGGTGCTCACGCGTGAGGTGAAGAAGCGCCGCGACTCCGCGCAGATCTACACCGACGCCGGTGCCCCGGAGCGGGCCGAGGTCGAGACGCGGGAGGCCGACGCGATCGAGACGTACCTGCCGGCGCGGCTGTCCGCCGACGAGCTGGAGGCGCTGGTGCGCTCCGTCGTGGCGGACCTGGGGGCGACCAGCGTGAAGGACATGGGCGCCGTGATGAAGGAGGCGACCGCCCGGGCTGCCGGGGCCGCGGACGGCAAGGCGCTCTCGACGCTGGTCCGGGCCACGCTGCAGGGCTGAGCGCGACAACGGCGAACGACGAGCGGGGTGGGGTGCGCACGACGCGCACCCCACCCCGCTCTGTCGTGCTCGGGTGCTACCGCTAGCTGCCCAGGCCCGAGCTGATCGCGGTGATCAGCTCACCGTTCGACGTGTCGCCCGACAGCTCCCAGAAGAACGCGCCGCCCAGGTCGTTCTGGTTGGCGTAGCTCATCTTCCCGGCGATGGTCGCCGGGGTGTCGTAGCTCCACCACTGGCCGTGGCAGAACCCGTAGGCGGTGCCGCCGACGGTGCCGGTGGCCGGGCAGGTGTTCTTGAGGACCTTGTAGTCCTCGATGCCGGCCTCGTAGGTGCCGGGTGCGGCACCCGTCGCCGAGCCTCCGGGTGCCGCCTGGGTGACGCCCGTCCAGCCGCGGCCGTAGAAGCCGATGCCGAGCAGCAGCTTGTCCGAGGGGATGCCCAGGGACGTGAGCTTGTCGATCGCGGTGTCGCTGTCGAAACCGGCGATCGGCTGGTTCGGGTAGGACGTCAGCGGGGAGTGCGGTGCGGTCGGCCCGGTGGGGTTGAACGCACCGGCGTAGTCGTACGTCATCGGCATGAAGAAGTCGACGGACGAGGCGGCGGCCGCGTAGTTCGCCGCGTCGATCTTGCCGCCGGAGGTGCCGTCGGCGGTGATCGCCGAGGTCACCAGGTCGGTGCCGAACGCCGAGCGCAGGGCGCGCATGAGGTTCGGGTACGCCTCACGGCCCGAGGTGTCGCACGCGACGCCGCACGCGTTCGGGTACTCCCAGTCGATGTCGATGCCGTCGAACACGTCGGCCCACCGGGGGTCCTCGACGAGGGTGCGGCACGACGCCGCGAACGCCGCCGGGTCGGCTGCGGCCTGCGTGAAGCCACCCGACCAGGTCCAGCCGCCGAACGACCAGACGACCTTGAGGCCGGGGTGCATGGCCTTGAGCTTGCGCAGCTGGTTGAAGTTGCCGCGCAGGCTCGCGTCCCAGGTATCGGCGACGCCGTCGACGCTCTGCTCGGCCGTGTACGCCTTGTCGTAGTCGGCGTACGAGTCACCGATGGTGCACTTGCCGTTCTGCACGTTGCCGAACGCATACACGATGTGGGTCAGCTGGTCCGCGGAGCCCGACGTCTCGATGTTCTTGACCTGGTAGTTGCGGCCGTAGATGCCCCACTCGGTGAAGTAGCCGACCACGCGTCCGGAGCCGTCACCGGGCGTGGCCGGTGCGGTCGGGTCGGTGGTGGGCGGCGTCGTCGGCTGCGTGGTGGGGTCGGGTGTCGGGTCGCTCGGGTCGGTGGTGCCGGAGCAGGCACCCTGGTCGACCCACACGCCCGAACCGCCGGAGGTGCTGGGCTCCTCGCCCTGCGTCCACCACTTCGCCGACCAGGTGTGCTCGGCGTGCGAGACGAGCGCGCCGCCGGTGTAGGTGGCGGTGGCGCTCCAGGCGTCGGCCGTGCAGCCCGCCGGGTCGGCGGGGTCCGTGGGGTCCGTCGGGTCGGTCGGGGTGGTCCCGGCGCAGGCACCCTGGTCGCGCCAGACGCCCCACTCGCCGGTCGTGCCGGGCTGCTCGCCCTGCGTCCACCAACCGGCCCTCCACGTGTGGCCGTCGAACGTGACGGTGGCGCCGCCGGTGTAGACGGCGTCGGCGGACCAGGTCTCGCCGGTGCAGGTGGCGGCCGTCGTGACGGCTGCGGCGGCCCGGGCGGGTGCTGTGCCCGCGCTGCCCGCGGCCTGCGCGCCGAGTGCGCCGGCGACCGGCGTGATCGTGACGAGTGCCAGTGCTGCTGCGGTCAGTGCTGCTCGGATGCTTCTCATCGACCCCTCGTTCTGTCGGTGGGTGCGCACACCGGCGTTCGCCGGTGCCCGGGCTTCGTCGCCCGGTGCGCACGGGGGTTGCTCGCGGTGGCCGCGTGGCCCGGTCGGGCCGCGGCCCTCAGTCAGGATTCGGCTGGGCTCCTTCCGTCGGTCGGCAGGAGGTCACTGGCCCGCGGTCGCCCAGGCGGCACCGGCGACGCGGGAGGCGAGGCCGTCGAACGACCAGCGGTCCACGACGAGCACGGCACCACCGGGCGCCTCCGGGAGCCACCACTGGGTCTGTGGGACGGTCAGCTGGACCTCGCCCTCCGCGGTGGCGCACGCGACCGCGACCGTGGAGAGCGTGCCGTCGATCCCGTCGATGACGATCTCGGTGACCTGCGGCTGCGCGTCACTCGGCTGCGGGGTGAGCCCGTTCGGGCACCCGGTGCCGTCCTGCGTGTACGCCTGGGACCCGTCGAAGTCGGCGGCGACGGCCTCGCCCTGCAGCACTGCGAACGCGGGGCAGATCTGACCCTCGGCGCACCCTGCGGCCTGCACCACCGTGACGCCGGCGGTGGTGGCCCCGACCTGCCAGAGGTCGGGGACGCCCAGGAGCAGGGGGCCGACGACGGCACGGGTGTCCGTGGTCGTCTGCGCTCCCGTGGCGCTCGGGCTCGCGTCGGGCTGGGCGGTGGTGGGTGCCGCGTCGTCCGCGGTGTGCGGGCTGCACCCGGTCAGCAGGGCAGCGGCGAGGGGGACGGCGAGGGCGGCGAGGACGACGGCTGCTCGCCGGCGCGGGGAGGGGGCGGTGCTGGTCGGCATCGGGTTCCTTCCCGAGCGCCGTGAGGCGTGCGCAGCGCACGGACGCGGGGCCCTGGGAGTGGGACAAATCGGACGTGTCCCATCGTGGCGGGGGTCGCCGCCCAGGTCAGCCCTCCGGTGTGCGGAGTTTGTGAAGATGCCATACAAATCCGCTGCGCCCCGGCCGAGGCGCGAGCTGCGGGTGGGGAACGGTCAGTCGAGCCAGACCACGACGCCCGTGACCCCGCCGAGCACCGCCGCGACACCCGCACGGACCGCCCTCGCGCAGCGCTCCGGCGTGAACGAGCCCGGGTCGTAGGTCGAGGCGGACCCGAGCCCTTCGCCGCGGTACGACGCACCCGACCAGTCGGCGGCGGTGACGTTGGCGGTCGGTTCGGCGATCTCGGCGCCGACGACCAGGAACTGCTGGTCCAGGTGGTTGGCGGAGACGATGGCCAGCGGGTCGACCAGGTCCTCGCCGGCGCTGACGATCAGGTCGCCGCCCATGGCCAGTGCGTCGCTGAGGGTGGGGATCAGGTCGGCCGGCGTCCCGGCCGTGAGGGTGCGCAGGTCGACGTCCTCGGCCAGGGCCCAGTCCTGCACGGCGGCGACCAGGGCCCGGGTGGGCTCGTCGTCGCCGGAGGTCACCAGCACCACCCGGTAGCCCTCGCGGGGGCCGATGCCGTCCCATGTGCCAGGCCCGGGGACGATCGTCGCCTCCGGTGTGGGCGTCGGGTCGGGGGCGACGAAGCCGACGTCGAGGGCGCCGACGGCCACCGGGCCGGGGTGCGGCTGCGACCAGTCGGACCCCGTGGAGCACCCGGTGATCAGCGCCGCGGTGAGCGCTGCCACGGCCAGCGGTGCCCCGGCGTGCACCACGCGGGTGGGCAGGGTCGAGTCTGGCGCACGGGTGGGGCGGGGTCGCACGGGGTCGTCCTCCGGACGGGTGGGCGTGAGGGCGGCGGGGCCTCTTCGTACCTCACCGTGCAGGCCGTGGCGTACGTCGCACCAGGTCACGCGCCGAGCGTTCCGCGCGAGTTCGCCGACGGTCTCCTCCTCGTTCACGCGACTCGGACAGATTGCGCGAACCGACGATCGTCAGGAGCACGATGTCCCGCCGCGCCAGCAGCGCCACCCGCACCCGACCGGCCGTGCCGTTCCCGACCCCGAGCCGGTCCAGCACCATGCCGCGGACCTCGACCTCGCCCCGACACGGGCGGGCGTGGTCACCGGCGCGCGCACTGGCACCTCTGGCGCTGCTGGTCTGGGCGGCGCTCACGCTGGTGGCACCGCCTGCCTCCGCCCACGGCTTCTCGTCGGTCGTCTACGTGGACGTCGAGGCGCCCGAGCCGGGCGCGGTCCGCACCCAGCTGGGGCTCGAGTACGACCTGCTGGTGGTGTCCGCGGCCGACGCGCAGGGCGACGACCCGCTGTTCCAGGACGGGACGGCGGCGTTCGAGGGCGGCGACCCGCAGGAGCAGGCCGCCGCGCTGGACGCCCACGCGGGGACCGTCCTCGACTACGTGACGGCGCGGTTCACCGTGGCGTCCGGCGGGCGTGCGTGCACGCCTGAGCAGGTCGGCGACGTGCAGGTCGAGGAGCGCGACGGCGTGCCGTACGCGGTGCTCACGCTCGACCATGCCTGCGACGCCTCGGACGGCGCCCACGAGCTGACCAGCACCCTGTTCGGTGACGCGGAGGGTTACGTCACAGGCACCCGCGCCGTCGTGAAGTACACGCTCGACGGTCGCTCGGGCAGTGCGGCGCTCGACGCGGAGCACCCCACGTTCTCCACCGAGCAGGCGTGGACCGAGCGGTTCGCCGAGTTCTTCCGGCTCGGGGCCGAGCACCTGCTGACCGGCACCGACCACATCCTGTTCCTGCTGGCGGTCATCGCCGGGTCGCGGCGCCTGCGGGAGATCGTCCTGGCTGCCACGGCGTTCACCGTGGCCCACTCGGTGACGTTCGTGATCGCCGCCACGGGCCTCGTGCACGTGCCGGCGCAGGTCGTCGAGCCGATCATCGCCCTGTCGATCGCGGTGGTCGCCGGTGGCCACCTGTGGCGGCTGCGCGAGCAGGGCACGCAGGCCACCGACCTGGGACCGGGTGCCTGGCTGGGGCTCGACCGTCCCGGCCTGGTGCGCCTCGGCGTGGTCTTCGTGTTCGGGCTCGTGCACGGCCTCGGGTTCGCCGGGGCCCTGGGCATCGACGAGCCGTGGTCGTGGCAGCTGCTGTGGTCGCTGCTGGTGTTCAACGTCGGCATCGAGGCCGTGCAGCTGGCGATCATCGCCGTCGTGTTCCCCGTGCTGGCCCTGCTGCGGCGCCGCTGGCCCCGGGTCGGGCTGACTGCCACCGGCACCATCGCCGGGGTCGTCACCGTCACGGGCCTCGTGTGGTTCGTGCAGCGCCTGTGGGGTGGCTGACGGTCGGCCGAGCGCCCGGCAGGTGTTCCGGCCAGAGCCACCGCACGGATCGTCGCTGTTCAGAGGGGGTTCACCCGGCGGCGGGAGCGTGGGCGCGATCGTCCCGATTGGCCGGGTTCGTCCCGGTGGGGCCCTCGCCCGCACATCTCCCTCTGGCATCCCTCTGGCACGAAGAGAACGGACGGCGCATGTCCTCCAGAACGAGCGCTCCACGTGAGCGTCACGACCGGCTTCCCGTGCGGCTCGCCGCACTGGCCGTCGGCACCGCGGTCGCCCTCGGCGGGTTCGCGGTCGCCCCGGCGACCGCCGCCGACACGGTGACGACCGCCGACGCGGCCACCCTGACCGGCATCATCCTGGGCGTCGGGGCCGACGAGTCCCAGCGCATCGTCACCTGGTACTCCTCGGCCGACACGGCCCAGGTGGTCCAGCTCGCCCCCACGGCCTCCGTGGTCGACGGGGCGTTCCCCGCCGACGCCATCACCTACGCCGCGACCGGGTCGGCGAACATCGCCACCAGCGGCGGCTACAACCGGCACGCCGTCATCACGGGCCTGCAGCAGGACACCGCGTACTCCTACCGCGTGGGCGCCGAGGGCAGCTGGTCGCCCGCGTACGCGTTCCGCACGCAGTCGTTCGAGGGCGACTACGACTTCCTGTTCTTCGGCGACCCGCAGATCGGCGCGTCGGGCGACATCGCCCGCGACCAGGCCGGCTGGACCGACACGCTCGACGTGGCGCTCGCGGCCAACCCGAACACCGAGCTGCTCGTCTCCGGCGGCGACCAGGTCGAGAAGGCCAACACGGAGGCCCAGTGGACGGCGTTCCTGGCGCCCGACAAGCTGCGCCAGTACCCGTGGGTCGCCACCATCGGCAACCACGACGTGGGCGGCAAGGCCTACGAGCAGCACCTGGCCACGCCGAACACGGACCGCTCCGGCGCGCTGTACTCCAACGGCGACCCGTCGTCGAACACGTCGGGCGGCGACTACTGGTACATGTACAAGGACGTGCTGTTCATCGACCTGAACAGCAACTCGTACGCCACCGCGCAGGGCGGCGGCGGTGACGAGGCGCACCTGGCGTACGTGCGCGACGTCGTCGCGAACCACGGTGCCGACGCCAAGTACACGGTGCTCGTCTACCACCACGCGATCTACTCCGCGGCCGCGCACGCCAAGGACGCCGACGCCAAGGTGCGTCGCGTGGACTTCCCGACGGCGTTCTCCGAGCTCGGTGTCGACCTGGTGCTGCAGGGCCACGACCACGTGTACACGCGCAGCTACCTGATCAAGAACGGCGAGAAGGCGAACCCTGACGAGCAGCCCGGTGCCGCCGACGTGTTCGCCGGTCCCGGTGGCGTCATGTACGTGACGGCCAACTCGGCGTCGGGCTCGAAGTACTACGACATCACCGCCCCGGACGCCACGGGCACCTCGGGTGCCGGGAACGGCGCCGACCCGCTCAACCCGTCGAGCTACTGGTTCAACTCCGTGCAGGACCAGGAGCACGCGCGCACGTACGTCAAGGTGCAGGTCCGCAACGACGCGCTGGTGGTGGAGAACATCCGCTCCGGCACGTGCGACGCCCCCAACGCGGCCGTCGAGCTGGCCAAGGTCGCCTGGTGCGGCCCGAACAGCGGCGCCACCGCGGCCCAGCCCGTCGGCTCGGTCGTCGACTCGGTGACGGTGCACCCGTACCACGGTGAGGGTCAGGAGATCCAGGTCGCGGTGCCCGAGGCCGCACCCGGTGAGTTCGGCTGGACCATCGACGGGCACAACGGCCTCGTCGACCTGGGCACGGCCGTCGAGAAGGACCGCACGTACTTCGAGGCGACCGGTCACCTCAACCCGATCACCGTGTCGGACACGCGCCGCTCGCAGGCGCCGTGGTCCATCTCGGCGTCCGTCGGCGACTTCCGCGACGCGTCGAAGACCTTCCCGGGCTCGTACCTCGGGTGGACCCCGGCGGTCGTCGAGGCCGGTGCCGGTGCCCACGCGGGCGGTTCGGTCGCCTCCGGGTTCGACGGCGGCTCCGGCCTGTCCGTCGCCGGGACGCTCGGCTACGCCGACCAGGGTCACGAGACCGGCACCGCGACGCTCGGCGCCGACCTCGACCTGAAGATCCCGAGCAGCGTGGACACGGGCAGCTACCGCGCCACGCTGACGATCACGGCGCTCAGCAGCTGAGCTGACGCCCGCCTGACCGGGTGGGGCGGGTGCGATCCGGCACCCGCCCCACCCGGCCCACCAGCTCCACCTGCTCCACCTGCTCCACCCGACCGACCGCACGACCCCGAGGACCCTCATGCCCGTGACCGCGCCCCGCACCGTCCCGCCGACCGCCCGCAGCGTCGTGGCGGTGCTGCTCACCGTGCTGGCGGGGGTCGCCGCCGTGGCCACCGGCCCCGCCGCGTCGGCCGAGGACGTGACGTGGACGGTCCGTACCGCCTCCAACGCGTTCGGCTCCGACCGGACCGGGTACTCCTACGGCATCGACCCGGGGACCACCGTCGAGGACGCGCTCGTGGTGGCCAACCACGGCGACCAGGCGCTCGAGCTGGCCGTGTACGCGGCCGACGGCTACACGACCGACGCGGGCCGGCTCGACCTGCTCACGCGCGACGTCGACTCCTCGGCTGTGGGTGCGTGGCTGCAGACACAGGTCGACACGGTGACCGTCGAGCCGGGTGGCTCCGTCGAGGTCCCGTTCACGCTCGCCGTCCCGGCTGACGCCACGCCGGGCGACTACGCCGGCGGTGTGGTCACCTCGCTCGTGCAGGCCGATGCCGCCGAGGGCATCACCGTGGACCGCCGGCTCGGCATCCGCGTGGACGTGCGCGTCGGCGGCGAGCTGCGACCGGCGCTCGCGGTCGAGGACGTGCACCTGACGTACGACGGGACCGCGAACCCGGCCGGTGCGGGTGACGCCACCGTCACCTACACGGTGCACAACACCGGCAACCAGGCCCTGTCCGCCGAGCAGGCCGTGGCGGTGACCGGCCCGTTCGGTCGCCTGCGCGTCGAGGCACCGACGGTGGAGGCTCCGCCGCAGCTGCTGCCGGGGGAGCGGTGGACGGTCACGGTGCCGGTGCCGGACGTCGTCCCCGCGGTGCGTCTGGGCGCCGAGGTCGCGGTGACCCCGGTGCTCGTGGACGCCTCCGGCTCGACCTCCAGGCTGGACGCGGTGCGGGCGGGCGGGGGTGCGTGGGCGGTGCCGTGGGCGACGCTGGCCGTGGCCGTCGTGCTGGTCGGTGCCGCGCTGGCCGTGCCGCGCGTGGTGCGGGCCCGCCGCCGGGCGCGTGCTGAGCAGGAGGCGCAGCGCACGGCGCAGGCCGTCGAGCAGGCCCTGGCGGAGCTCAGCGCGAACGCGTGACGTCGGCGGCGAGCGTCCGCCGGTACCAGTCGCGGATCGCGTCGGCGCACTCCTGCGGGGCGTCGGACTGCACGAAGTGGCCCGCGCCGGGGACCTCGACCACCTCGGCGTGCGGCCACTCGCGACGCCAGCGGTCCAGCTCGGCCTGGCGGAACGCGATGTCCCGGTCGGCCCAGAGCACCAAGGCGGGTGTGTCGCGCCGGTCCGCCAGGCTGCGTTCCACCCGGCTGAGCAGCTCGGCCGCGTGCACGATCTCGCGGGGGAGCACCGCGGAGGCCTGACGCCGGGCCGGGGTTCCGAGTGCCCCGCGGTACAGCCGCATCTCGGCACGGCTGAGGCGTCGGCGCCGGTGGCCGAGGGGCACCATGAGGTTGACGAACAGGTTCGCGTGACGGACCAGGAACGCCCCGACGGTGCCGCCCATCATCTGCGAGAAGCGTTCGAAGTGCCGGTCGCCGGTGATCGGCCATGCCCACGTGTTGGCGACGACGATGCCGCGGATGCGCCCGGGTTCGCGGGCGGCGAGGTCGAGCCCGATCGGCCCACCCCAGTCCTGCAGGACGAGCACGACGTCGCGCAGGTCGAGCTCGCGGACCAGGTCGGTGACGACGTCGGCGAGTGACGTCACCCGCCCGTCGAACCCCGCGGGTGCGCGCGACAGTCCGAACCCCGGCAGGTCGGGCACCACGCACCGGAACTCGTCGGACAGCCGCGTGACCAGCCCGCCGTAGACGGCCGACCAGGTGGGGTTGCCGTGCAGCATGAGCAGCGTCGGCCCTGAGCCCTGGTCGATGAGGTGTACGACGTGCTCGCCGACGCGGCGCGTGGTGGTGGTGAACGGGTACAGGGTGGGGTCCAGCCAGGCGGGTCGGGCGGCCTCGGGGTCGGTCGTGGCGGGGTGGAGCAGGTCGGGGTGGAGCGTGTCGTCGCGCATCATCGCCTCCTGTTTCACTTGATATTCTCAACCATAACGACGACGAGGGGAGTGCACAACGGTGCGCAGCTACGACCAGTTCTGCGGGCTCGCGTACGCCCTCGACCTCGTCGGCGACCGCTGGACCCTGCTCGTCGTCCGCGAGCTGCTCCTCGGCCCCCGGCGCCACCGCGACCTCGCCGACGCACTGCCGGGCATCGCGAGCAACCTGCTGGGCGACCGGCTGCGCGCGCTCGAGGACGTCGGCATCGTCACCCGCGACGCCGCCGACGGCCGCAAGTCGGTCGTCTACTCGCTCACGCCCCGTGGCGAGGACCTGCGCGAGTCGGTCCTCGCGCTCGTGCGGTGGGGCAGCGGCGCGATGACCGCCGGGCCCCGACCCGACGACACCGTCCGACCGGCCTGGGTCGGCCTCGCCCTCGAGGCGCTGCTGACCGGGCGTCCGTCCTCCCGCACCGGCACCATCGCCCTGCTCACCGGACCCGATGCCGTGCTGATCCGCCTCGACCCCGCCGGGACGCACGTCACCACCGTCCCCGCAGGGCACGCCGACACCGCCGACGCGGTGCTCGACGCACCCGCCGCCCTGCTGCTCGGGCTCGTCTCCGGCGCGGTGCCCCTCGCGGTCGTCACCATCCGCGCACAGCTGGTCCGCGACCCCGACGCGCTGCTGCCCGCGCTCGCGGGAGCGGGCGCCGCCGTGCGCGCACGAGCCTGATGCGATCTGATCGGGACGAGCTGCCCGCACCCGCGGCCCCGACCCCGGAGGACCCGATGGCCACGATCGTCTCCACCCTGTTCATCTCGCTCGACGGCGTCGTCGAGATCGACCCGGCCTGGCACTTCCCGTACTTCGACGAGCACATGGGCGCCGCGGTCGCCGAGGACTACGAGGGCGCCGACGTGCTGCTGCTCGGGCGCGTCACCTACGACAGCTTCGCCGGCGCGTGGCCCGAGCGGGAGACCGCCGGCGGGGAGGATGCGACGTTCGCCGCACAGCTGGGTGACACCCGCAAGGTCGTGGCCACACGAGGGCACCAGGACCTCGGCTGGCGCAACGCCGAGGCCCTGCACGGCGACCTGGTCGACGCGGTGACGACACTCGCCGCCGAGCCGGGGCTGAACAAGATCCTGGTGCCGGGCTCGATCTCGGTGGTACGCCAGCTGCTGGCCGCGGGGGTGCTCGACGAGCTGCGGCTGCTCGTGCACCCGGTGGCGGCGCGGCACGGCGAGCGCCTGTTCGACGAGGGGGCGCCGATCTACCCGCTGCACCTGCTGCGCTCGGAGATCTTCCCGACGGGCGTGGTCCGGCTCGTCTACGCACCCGGTGAGCTGCCGAGCGCCGCGACGTACGACGACGTCACCGACAAGGTCCCGGGCGCGAGTGCGGGCTGATCGCTCACCGGCACCCGATCCGCCTGGTCACCGCCTGGTCACCGCGCGCACGAACCACACGACGCCGGCCACGATCGCGACGAGGATGAGCAGCACGACGAGGTGCCAGGGCTTCAGGGCCGTCATGTGCCCACGCTAGGGTCCGACTCCCGGCGGCGTGGCCGGTTCGAGGAACACGATGACGGGGACATCCCGTGGAGAGGTCACGCCGGCGGTTCGGCGAACCACCCGCCCGGCGGCGGGGAGGGCAACCGGGCGTCGTCCGGCTCGACCGGCGGGTCGGGCTCCCACGGCCACAGCACGACGACCGCGGCAGCGGCCTCGGCGAGCGCCGCGGCCGGCAGCGTGTGCCGCCCCTCGGGCAGCCCGAGCAGCGGGTTGGCGACCACCACGAGCACGTCACCCGGGGGCGGTGCCGGGGTCAGCCAGTACGTCTGCTGGAACGACCGGCCGCCTCCGCCGCCACCGGTCGGGGTCAGCGCGTACGTGCCTGCCTCGGCGCGCGGGTCGAACCCGTGCCCGGGCTGCGCCACGACCCGGGTGCCGTCCGCGAGCGCGACGCCGACCCACGTCTGCTGGACGCTCTCCCACAGGTCGTGGTGGCGGGCGTGGTCGACGTCGGCCACCCGCAGCCGCAGCTCGAGCTCGAGCGCCAGCCCCGAGGCGTACACCCGGACGCCGGACAGCAGCAGGGCGCGGCTCTCGGTGCGGGCCAGCACGTGGACCCCGCCCAGGCCGGCGCCCGCCTCGTTCTCCGGGGGGTTGTGCCGGGACAGGAGCGCCTGGAACGCCGCCGGGTCGTCCCCGTCCGACGCGAGGGACAGCGAGGAGAAGTGCATGGTCCGAGGGTCGCAGCCTCGTGTGAACGGTGTCGAGGGCTACTCCTGGGGCACGTCCAGGAGTCGGACCGTGACCCGGACGACGTCACCGGTGGCGACGCCCTCGGCCTGACGCACGGTGCGCTTGACGGGCAGCGAGTACGTCTTGCGGTGCGAGTCGGGGAACAGCGACGTGCGCCAGGTCGAACTCCCGAGGGTGGCTTCGACGCGCACCGACCCGAAGCCGCGCTCGACGGGTGCGGCGACGTCGGCGATCTCGTCGGACACCTCGTGCGGCAGGTGCGCGAACACCCAGGCGTCGGGGCGGTCGTCGCGCCAGGGTGCCAGCGGTGCCTCGAACTCGTACGTCACGCGTCGAGTGTGACGCCGGGCGCGGGGGAGGTCGAGGGGTCGGCCGCAGGGTGCAGGCCGAGCAGCGTCGCGGTGAGCGGGGCCAGCGGCAGCTGGGCGGCCTGCTCGAGGTCCACCCAGACGGCTTCGGCGATCTCGGCGGTCGGGACGGCGTCGACCACGCCGTCGACGGCGAACACGTGCGCGGAGATGCGGTGACCGGGTTCGTTGGCGGCGGGTGCGTCGTGGTGGCCGAGGGGGCGGACCTGGTCGGCGGTGACGTGGACGCCGAGCTCCTCGGCGACCTCGCGGACCAGGGTGTCGTGCGGCTCCTCGCCGGGTTCGATCTTGCCGCCGGCCTGCATGAAGGCCGTCGTGCCGCGCTTGCGGACCAGCAGGTAGCGGCCGGCCTCGTCGACGATGAGGGCGGCGGCGACGTGCAGGGTGGGGGAGAGCATGCTCCCATCCTGCGGCATGGGTGGGGCGACGGACCGGTTGCGTTGATACCCCCGGGGGTATAGATTCGGCGTCGAACCAGACATCCGCCCCCCGGCGACACCCGAAGGAGAACACCCCATGTGCAGTCCCGCCCGATGCCAGCGCTGCGGCAAGGTCACCTGGACCGGCTGCGGCATGCACGTCGACTCCGTCATGGCCAACGTGCCGCAGTCGGAGCAGTGCACCTGCCGCTGAGGCGCGACGCGGCGACCCCCGATCAGACCGTGGCCACGAGCCGCCGACCCCTCCCCGTGCGGCGGCTCGTGGCCACGGTCGTCGGGGCGCCCGTCCTCCTCGCCGTGCTCGTCGCCGCAGGAGGCGGCCCGCGGAACGCCTCTGCCGTGTGGTTCGCGCTGGTCGGCGCCACAGCCGTTCTCGGCGTACTCACGATCGCCTCGTTCGTCCCCGAGCGCGGCCAGAGCCTCGCCGCAGCCCGCGGATGCGCCCCGTGCTCGGCCATGTCCCTCGCCACCGTGGCCGGGGCCGCCCTGCTGCTCGGGTTCGCACCCGGCCAGGTCACGATGGCACTCGCCGCGCTCGCGGTCGTCGCCGCCGGGCTGCTGCGGCGAACCCTCGACCTGCGATCCCCGGCAGCCTGCCCGACGGGCTGAGCGCACCCCTGCGACCGCACCATCCGCACCTGCGCTGCGGTGGGTGCCCTCACCGACGGTCCGACCGCTCCAGGTCACCGTCCCCGGTCCGCTGCACGTCGCGGCGGTCGACGGGGCGCCTTCCTCCGGTCGCGCCGCGCTCCAGACCCTCGTCTCACGGCTGCGCGCGACGACCAGCCCCGGTCTCCTCGCCTCGACGTCCACCGGCTACCGGCGCGACGTCGACCCGGCGGGTGTCGACCTGGACCGTCCCGAGGTGCTCGGACGATGGGCGAGCGAGGAGCTCAGCACGGGCAACCCAGGGACAGCGGACGCGGAGCCGGAGCGGATGCGCAGGTCGACGCCGTCGACGGCACGGTTGTCGCCGAAGGTCTTCACGAGCCCGTGCGCCTCGACGGCCCAGGGCGAGGGGTGCTGGGTCTCTGGTCAGGGGACGACCCTGCGCCCGAGCGCTTGCGCGGTCCTCACGCCCCGCTGACATCGCGCTGACATCGCCGGACCCGCCCCCGACCTGCACCACGGGCCCTTACGCTGGCCGTACCCGTGCCGACGGGTGCACCTGCCGTGTGAAGGGAACGAGCCATGACCCAGGACCCGTCCGCCGCGCAGGGGGTCGCCCCGCTGGCGCCGCCGACCCCGCTCGAGGCGCCGTTCGCGCTGACGGCGCCGGAGCCGGTCAAGCCGGTCGCGCTGACCGCGGCACCGGCCATGGCACCCGCGGTGGACCCGCAGGTCGTGCCGGGGCTCGACGCGAAGGTCGACTCGTACCTGGCGTCGCTGACCGCCTCCCCGGCCGGGTCGCCGCAGTTCGCCGCGCAGGCCGCCGACGTGCGCACGATGGGCGACGCGGACATCCGGCACGCCGCGGAGTCCTCCAACCGCCTGCTGCAGACCCCGGTCAACGCGATCCGGGAGGGTGGGCTCGCCTCGGGCTCGAAGGTCGGCAGCACGCTGCTCGACCTGCGGCGCACGGTCGAGGACCTCGACCCCTCCGGCGCGCAGGGCGCCCGCAAGATCCTCGGGTTCATCCCGATGGGCGACAAGATCGTCGACTACTTCCGCAAGTACCAGTCCGCGCAGAGCCACCTCGACGCGATCCTGCACGCGCTGCGTGACGGCCAGGACGAGCTGCGTCGCGACAACGTCGCGCTGACCATGGAGAAGACCGCGCTGTGGGAGGCGATGGGTCGCCTCAACCAGTACGTGTACGTCTCCGAGCGGCTCGACGCCCGGCTCTCGGCCGCGATCGCCGACCTGGAGGCCACCGACCCGGACCGCGCGCGGGCGCTGCGTGACGACGTGCTGTTCTACGTCCGGCAGAAGCACCAGGACCTGCTCACGCAGCTGAGCGTGTCCATCCAGAACTACCTGGCGATCGACATCCTGGTCCGCAACAACGTCGAGCTCGTCAAGGGCGTCGACCGGGCCGCGACCACCACGATGTCGGCGCTGCGCACGGCCGTGATCGTCTCGCAGGCGCTGAGCAACCAGAAGCTCGTGCTGGACCAGATCTCGGGCTTGAACGCCACGACGTCCGACCTCATCGAGCGCACGTCGGTCATGCTCAAGGACAACTCCGCGGCCATCCAGCAGCAGGCGGCCTCGGCCACGATCGGCCTGCCGCAGCTGCAGGCCGCGTTCGCGAACATCTACGCGACGATGGACGCCATCGACTCGTTCAAGGTGCAGGCCCTGGACTCCATGGCCGCCACGATCGGCACCCTGGAGACCGAGGTCGGCAAGTCGCAGAGCTACCTGGCCCGCGTGCAGCAGCGCGACGAGCGGCTCGCCGCGGGGGCGCTCGACCTCGACCCGACCGCCGGTCGGTGACGGCGGGCGGTCCACGGTCCGGCAGACGAACCACGACGGGACGGGAGGGGTGCGGATGGGTGTCGGCGACCTGTTCGCGCGGCTGACCGGCCGCGCCGAGCCGGAGCGCGCGGCGCTGCCCTCTGCCCCGACGGCCGACGACCTCGAGGTGGCGCTCGTGCGCGTCGAGGCGATGGTGGCCGCCGGGGCCGTGCCCGCGCCCGTGGCCTCGCGTGTCGCCCGGGTCGTGCGTGTCGTGCGGGACACCGTGCCGCGGCTCGACAGGCTCGGCGCGGGGTCGCAGGACGCGTACGACGTGATGGCCACCGCCACCCGCTACCTGCCCGAGGCGGTCGGCGCCTACCTGCGGCTGCCGCGCGAGTGGGCGAACTCCCGCCCGGTCGACAACGGGCGGTCGTCGTTGCTGGTGCTCGTCGACCAGCTCGACCTGCTCGGTCGCACGATGGACCAGGTGCTCGACGCGGTGACCAGGGCCGACGCGGTCGCCCTGGTCGCGCACGGGCGATTCCTGGCCGAGAAGTTCGGCCACCCCGAGGGGTCGGGTGCGCTCAGCCTGGGTGCCGCGCCCGTGGTGCCGCCCGCGTCTGCCGGTCCGGGTCAGCCCACGCCGCTCCCCGGGTCGACGTCGTGACGGCCCCGCTCGCGGACGCGCTCGCCGTGCTGTCGGCTGTGGCGTCCGCCGCCGGTGTCGACCCGGCCGAGGCTGCGCCGGAAGGGGCCCGCCTGGCGGCTGCCGTGGCCGAGTCCTCGCCCGGGGCGGCGGCGGACTGGTCCGTGCAGACCGGGACCGACGGCGGCACGCAGGCGTTCTTCGACGCGGCCTCGCGCGGGCGTCGGTGGCGGTCCGCGCCGACGGACCACCTGTCGTTGCTGGTCGCGTCGGGATCGCCGCACGCACGGGCGTACGCCGAGGCGCTGGTCGAGGTGACCGCGGCGGCCGCGACGCTCGGAGCGCCGACCGCGCGGGTCGCGGGCAACGCCGCGCTCGCCGGGGCGGCGCAGCTCGCCGCGCTGCCGGTGGCGGCGGACGCGGGCGGTGCCCGGCCGATGCTCGACCCACCCGCGCTCGGCCTGCCGGACGGGCTCCCGGGACAGGCCCCCGGGACCGACTCCGCGCATCCTGCGTCGGTCGCGGAGACCGACGCCCCGCCCGGGGTCGACGCGCCCGCGTCCGCCCCTGTCCCGCGCCGCAGCGCCGAGGAGCTGCTCGCCGAGCTCGACGAGCTCGTCGGCCTGGGCACCGTCAAGCGCGAGGTCCACCAGCAGGCCGCCGTGCTGCGCATGGAACGGCTCCGGGAGGCCGAGGGCCTGAGCACGCCCACGCTCACCCGGCACCTGGTGTTCACCGGCAACCCGGGCACCGGCAAGACGACCGTCGCCCGTCTGGTCGCCGGGATCTACGCCGCGCTCGGCGTGCTGAGCACCGGGCACCTCGTCGAGGTCGACCGCGACGACCTCGTGGCCGGCTACCTCGGGCAGACCGCGCCGCGCACCACCGCAGTCGTGGAGAAGGCGCGTGGCGGCGTGCTGTTCATCGACGAGGCCTACGCGCTCGTCGGCGACGACTACGGCCGTGAGGCCGTCGACACCCTGGTCAAGGCCATGGAGGACGACCGCGGCGAGCTCGTGGTCGTCGTCGCGGGCTACCCCGGGCCGATGTCCGCGCTCATCGCGACGAACCCCGGCCTGGCCAGCCGCTTCCGCACGACCATCCACTTCCCCGACTACACCGACGAGGAGCTCGTGACGATCTTCGGGCTGCTCGTCGACGGCGGGGACTTCACCGCGGGCGAGGGCACGTCGGACCGGCTGCGGGAGATCCTCGCCGGCACGCCGCGCGACGAGGGCTTCGGCAACGGCCGGTTCGTGCGCAACCTGCTGGAGACCGCGATCGGCAACCACGCGTGGCGGCTGCGCGACGTCGCCGACCCCACCCCCGAGCAGCTGCGCACGCTGCTGCCCGAGGACCTCGAGGACCACAGCACCGCCGACCCGGCGGGTCCCGCCGTCACGCAGGGCACGCTCGACCCTGCACACCGAGGAGACGACACGTGACGATCACGGCCCCCACCCCGCCCGTGGCGGTCGGCCCGCCGGACCCCGGCGCGACCCCGCCGCCGACGAGCCCCGCCGCGCTGGCCGCGCGGGTGCGCGCCGCCCGGGGTCGACCGACCCCGGTGCGCATGCGCAGCCTCGCCGCGGCGCTCGTCGTGGTCGGCCTGCTCGTCTCGGCGACCGTCGGCTGGTCCTTCTGGTCGGCCGACCGTGCCCTGGGGCGTGCCGACGCGAACGCCGCACAGCTCGTCCGGCTGCAGGACCTGCAGACCCGGCTCGTGCGGGCCGACGCGGACGCGACCAACGCGTTCCTGGTCGGCGGCCTCGAGCCGGCCGACCAGCGCGCCGACTACGACCAGGCCATCGACGACGCCACCGTGCTCGTCACGCAGGCCGCCCGCGCGCAACCCGCCGACGGTGCCCTGCTCTCCGACCTCAACACCGCGATCGTGGCGTACACGAACGACGTCGAGCTGGCCCGGGCCGCGAACCGGCAGGGTCTGCCGGTGGGCTCCCAGTACCTGCGCAACGCCTCCGCGTCGCTGCGCGCCGACGCCCTGCCCGCCCTGGCCGCGCTCATCGATGCCGACGCCGCACGGGTGGAGGCCGAGCTCGACAACGCGCGCAACGCCTGGGCGCTGGCCACCGTCGCCGGCCTGGTCGCGATCGCCGCGCTGGTGGGCGGGTCGGTCTGGCTGGCACGCCGCACGCACCGGTACCTGAACGGACGCCTGGTCGGCGCCGGCCTGGTGCTCGTCGCCCTGACCGTCGGCTCGACGGTCGTCCTCGGGTCGGTGACCTCGCAGGTCACGCACGTGCGCGACACCGACTACGCGGGGGCTCTCGCGCTCGCGCAGGCCCGGCTGACGGCCTACGACGCGAAGGCCGACGAGTCGCTCACGCTCATCGCCCGCGGCAGTGGCGGCGCGTTCGAGGAGGCCTGGGTGGCCTCGGCCGCCGCGACCGTGGCCTCGCTGCAGACCGCCACGGACGCCGGTGCGGTCTCGTCGACGGTCGCCCTCGAGTGGGACTCGTACGCGCAGCTGCACCACCAGATCCGTGCGCTCGACGACGGCGGGGCGTGGGACGACGCCGTCGCGGCCGCGACCGACCGCTCCGAGGGCTCGGCCAACGCGGCGTTCGCGGCCTTCGACACCTCCAGCGGCGACGCGCTCGACCGGGCGGGCCAGGCCACGTCGGCCGGGCTCGCGGACGCCGCCGGCGGTCTGACCCTGGCGACCTGGCTCGCGGTGCTCGCGGGTCTCGGGGTCGCCGCCCTGTGCTGGGGCGGGATCTCCCGCCGGATCGAGGAGTACCGGTGATCACGACC
The DNA here is from genome assembly GCF_052036975.1 of Cellulomonas soli. Taxonomy (GTDB): domain Bacteria; phylum Actinomycetota; class Actinomycetes; order Actinomycetales; family Cellulomonadaceae; genus Cellulomonas; species Cellulomonas soli_A. The sequence goes on along the minus strand of NZ_JBQIAR010000020.1, from coordinate 20,520 downwards.
CGCCGCCCCCGCACCACCCTGATCGCACTGGCCGTGGCCGTGACGGCCCTGCTCGGCGCATGCAGCGGCACCGACGTCTACGCCGAGACGACCCTGCCCTCGCCCACGCCGAGCGCCGCCCCGACGACGGCCGCACCCACCGCGGCCGCCACCCCGGCCGTGTGCGCCGACCCGCTCGCCTCCTACGCGCCGCAGGGACCGCTGCCCGCCCCCGACGCGCTGCCCGCCGGCTCGACGATGGCCGAGATCCGCGCGCGCGGCCGGCTCGTCGTCGGGGTGTCCGCCGACTCCCTGCTGCTGGGCGCACGCAACCCGATCAGCGGGCAGATCGAGGGCTTCGACATCGACATGGCCCGGCTCGTGGCGCAGGCGATCCTCGGCGACCCCGACGCGATCGAGCTCAAGGTCATCACCGCCGCGCAACGCATCCCGTCGCTGCAGGACGGCACGGTCGACCTCGTGGCCCGCAACATGACGATCACGTGCGACCGGTGGTCGCAGATCGCGTTCTCGGCCGAGTACTACGAGTCCGGCCAGAAGGTCCTCGTGCCGCTCGCCTCGACGGCGACCTCGCTCGACGACCTGGCCGGCCAGCGCGTGTGCGCACCGGCCGGCACGTCCAGCCTGGCGAACCTCGCCGACCACCCCGACGTGGTGGCCGTCGCGGCGACCACGCACACCGACTGCCTCGTGCGGTTCCAGCAGGGGCAGGTCGACGCGATCACCGGGGACGACACCGTGCTCGCCGGCCTGGCCGCGCAGGACCCGTACGCGAAGGTCGTCGGCGAGGCGTTCACGCAGGAGCCGTACGGCCTGGGCATGAACAGCGACGACGTCGACCTGGTCCGGTTCGTCAACACGGTGCTCGAGCAGGCGAAGGCCGACGGCACCTGGACCGCCTCGTACGACCGGTGGCTCGCAGACGCGCTGGGTGCCGCACCCGTGCCGCCCGTTGCCGTGTACGGACGGTGACGGCCGCCGTGGCCGACGCCCCCGTCGTCGCACCCGACGCACCCGCGGCACCCTCGGGCTGGGGGCGCCCCGTCGACCCGGCGGCGACCGCGACCTACCTCGAACGCCTCGCCGCCTGGCGTGCGGGTCGCCGCGCCGAGCTCGACGCGCTGGACACCGCGGCGCTCGCCTCCGGCGGGAACGACGTCACCGCGGACGTGACGCTCGCGATGGCCGTGTTCCAGACCGTCGCAACCCGCCACGACGAGCTGCTGCGCGTCTGGGCCGGTGGACGCGTCGGTCCCGTCGAGCTGTCCCGGCTCTCCGCGCTGGTCTGGGGTCGCACCGACCCTGCGGCCACGGCCGGAGGCGTGGCGGGTGCGGACCCGCACGGCGTCTCGCTGCCCGAGGCGTGCCGGCTCTCGGACGCCGTGACCGCCCAGCTGAGGCAGCGGCTCGCGCTGACCACGGTCGGCGGCGACGTCGTGGCACGCCTCACCGCGCTGCGTGCCTCGGCCGAACGTGTCCGCGACCTGGTCGACGCGCTGCCGGCCGGCCCGGCCCGGGACGCCTCGGCCCGCCGGCTCGCGGACGTCGACCGCAGGCTCACCGAGGTGACCGACCGGGCCCGGCGCGGGGCCGACGTCGGCGGGCTGCTCGGCCCGCTGGACAGCGACGTGGCCACGGCCGAGCGTGACCTCATCGTGGCCGGTGCGCGGGCACGCGACGACGCGCGCGACATCGCCCGGGCGACCTCCTGGCGGGCCGGGCTCGCGACGAGGGCCACCCGTCTGGAGGCCCTCGTCGAGCAGTGCGTGGCCGCGGTCGTCCCGGCGCCCGTGCTCGGCGTGCCGCGGGTCGACGCGCTCGGCCCGGTGCCCGCCGAGGCGGACGCCGTCGACGCGTACCTCGTCCGGCTCGATGCCGTCGAGCGGGCGCTGGCGCACGCCGAGGCCACCTACCAGGCGCCGCTGCGCGAGGTCGAGGACCTGCGCGGTCTGCTCGGTGCCTCGGACGCGCAGGCCGTCGCCCGCGGGCGCGAGGGGCTTCCCGAGGTCGGGGCGCTCGCCGGGGTGGCCGCCGAGGTGCTGGCCGCCCGACCCGTCGACCTGCCTCGCGCACGGGCGCTCGTTGCCGCCTACCGGGTGCTGCTCGACGCCGCCCCGACCGCCGTCACCCCACCCGCGGGGCCCGCCCGCCCCGCCTCCCCGACCGCCCCTGGACGGAGCTCATGACCTGCACGCAGCCCGGTTGCACCGGGACGATCCTCGACGGGTACTGCGACGTCTGCGGCACCCCCGGCCCCGACGGGTCGACCGGCGCCGCTGCCACCGCCGGACCCACGGGTGCACCCGCCGGCACCGACGAGGCGGTGTCCACCCGCACGTCCAGCCAGCGCCTGGCCTCCACCGCGATCGGGTCGGCACGCACGGGCCGCACCGGGACCACGCGCCGGGTCGGCTCGTCGTCGACCCGGCTGCGCGCCGCACGGCTCGGCGCCGGGCTGACCACGATCGCCCCGGCGCCCGCGGTCGACGCGGCCGCCGCACTCATGGCCGACCCGCAGGTCGCCGAGGAGAAGCGGTTCTGCCCGTCCTGCGGGGCGCCCGTCGGGCGTGCCGTGGGGGACCGGCCCGGACGTACCGAGGGGTTCTGCCCGCAGTGCCGCAACGCGTACTCGTTCGCGCCCAAGCTGCACCCCGGCGACCTCGTCGGCGGGCAGTACGAGGTCGCCGGCGCGCTCGCCCACGGTGGCCTGGGCTGGATCTACCTCGCTCGCGACAAGAACGTGTCCGACCGCTGGGTGGTCCTCAAGGGCCTGCTCAACACCGGTGACGCCGACGCGCTCGCCGCGGCGATCGCCGAACGGCAGTTCCTCGCCCAGGTCGAGCACCCGCGCATCGTCGAGATCTACAACTTCGTCACGCACGACGGTGCCGGGTACACCGTCATGGAGTACGTCGGCGGGCACTCCCTCAAGGGCCTGCTCAAGGACCGCATGGCGGCTGCGGGGCGCTACGACCCGTTCCCGCTCGACCAGGCCATCGCCTACGTCCTGGAGATCCTGCCCGCGTTCGAGTACCTGCACGACCTGGGCCTGGTCTATTGCGACTTCAAGCCGGACAACCTCATCCAGATCGGTGACGACGTCAAGCTCATCGACCTGGGCGGCGTGCGTCGGCTGGACGACCAGGACTCGGCGATCTACGGCACGGTCGGCTACCAGGCCCCCGAGGTCGCCGAGATCGGCACCTCGATCGCCTCCGACGTGTACACGCTCGGGCGGACCCTGCTGGTGCTCGCGATGGAGTTCCGCGGGTACCAGTCGACGTACGTCGACTCGTTGCCGCCGGTCGCGCAGACGCCGCTGTTCCAGCGGTACGACTCGTTCTACCGGTTGATCAGCAAGGCGTGCGCCGCCAACCCGGACGACCGGTTCGCCTCGGTCGCCGAGCTGCGCGTGCAGCTGCACGGGGTGCTGCGCGAGGTCGTCGCGCACGACCGTCCCGAGGGTGGTGCCGCGCGCGACGTGGCACCCTCGCTGCTGTTCACCGCCCCGGACAGTGCCGCGGCGACCCTGACCTGGGAGCACCTGCCGCTGCTGCGGCCGGACACCGCGGACCCGCAGCTGGCCTGGTTGGCGACCGTGGACGTCCCGGACGCACGCGCACGGCTCGCGCAGCTCGACGCCGCGCCGCAGCGGTCGGCGGAGGTGCTGCTGGCGATGGGCAGGGCCGCGCTCGAGGCCGGGCTGACGGACCGGCTCACGCAGGCGACGGACGAGCTGCTGGCGGCGGACGCGTGGGACTGGCGTGCGGTGTGGTTGCAGGGCCTCGGTGCCCTGGCGGCCGGTGACGGGAAGCGGGCGCAGGCCTCGTTCAACGCCGTGTACGGGCAGGTCGCCGGTGAGCTGGCGCCCAAGCTCGCGCTCGCGGCGGCCTGCGAGGCGTCCGGGGAGCCGGACATCGCCGAGGCCCTGTACCTGACCTGCGCGCGCACCGACGGCGCGTACGTGCCGCCGGCCGCGTTCGCGATCGCGCGGATCCGGGCGGCCCGCGGCGACGGTGGGGGCGCGGTCGCGGCGCTCGACCTGGTGCCGCCGACCTCACGCGCGTACACCGAGGCGCGGCGGCGCCGGGCGGTGACGCTCGTGGCGTCCGACGGTGGGCTGCCCGCGCTGGCCGAGGCGATGGCCTCGATCGAGGGTGTGGGCGTCGACCCGGTCGACGGTGCGTGGCTGACGGCGGACGCGCTGGCCCGGGCGCTGGCGATCGTGCAGGCCTCCGGGCCGCAACCGGCGCTGCGCATCGGGCAGTACGCGGCGGCCGAGGAGCCGCTGCGGGACGGCCTGGAGAGCACCTACCGGCGGCTCGCCGAGACCGCCGGCACGCCGCAGGAGCGCGTGGTGCTGGTCGACGCGGCCAACGAGGTCCGTCGATGGACGCTGCGATGACCGGCCCGGAGGCCGAGCCCCGCACGTGCGCGCACTGCGGCACCGTCGCGGCCGCCGATGCCGTGTTCTGCGAGGCGTGCGGGGCCGACCTGCCGGTCCTGGCGACGGTGACGGCCGCCGGGGACCCGCGGCCCACGGCGGCCACGTCGGGCAGCAGCGCCGTGACCACGCCGCTGCGAGCGGTCGCCGCCGCGCACACGGCCGCCGCGGAGACCGCCCCGCTGTGCCCGGACCCGGCGTGCGGGGGGCCGGTCGACGCCGACGGCTACTGCACGGTGTGCGGCACGCTCGCCCCGCGGCCGCGGGACCACATGGTCGAGGCGCCCGCGGGCTGGATCGCCTCGGAGTCGGACCGGGGTCGGCGTCACCACCGCAACGAGGACGCCGCTGCGCTGGCCGCCGACCCGGCGCCCGGCAGCTGGGCGGCGCTCGTCGTGTGCGACGGGGTGTCGACCTCGGAGAGCTCGCACGTGGCCTCGTTGGCCGCTGCCCGGGCCGCCCGGGACGTCCTGGTGCGTGAACGCGGTGCGGGCCTCGCGCAGGGGTCGGCGCTGCAGGCGCTGTCCGCCGGTCGGCTGGTGGCCGCGGGCGCTGCGGCGGCTCGTGCGGTGGCGGCGGTCACGCTCGCCGAGCACGTCGACTCGCCGCCGTCCTGCACGTTCGTCGCGGCGCTCGTCGACGGGCACCGGGTGACGGTCGGGAACGTCGGCGACTCGCGCGCGTACTGGGTGCCCGACGGCGCCGAGGCGCAGGTGCTCACCGGCGACGACTCGGTGGCCGCCGACCAGGTGCGGGCCGGTGTGCCGCGTGCGCAGGCCGAGGCCGGTCCGCAGGCGCACGCGATCACCCGCTGGCTCGGCGTCGACGCCGACGACCAGGTCCCGACGGTGACGCACCTGGAGGTCGGCGCACCTGGTTGGCTGGTGCTCTGCTCCGACGGGCTCTGGAACTACTGCTCGGAGGCGAGCGACCTGGCGGACCTGGTGCGCGGGGCGGTCGCGTCCGCGGGCGGCGACCCGGCCGCGGCGTGCACGTCGTTGGTCGGTTGGGCGAACGAGCAGGGTGGCAAGGACAACATCACGGTGGCGCTGGCCCGGCTCGGCGCGACGACCGACGAAGGAGAACCCGCATGAGCAGCTTCACGGCCGCGGTCTACCAGAACGAGTTCCTGGCCGACGGGTCGACCGACGTGCACGCGATCGTGACGGTCGAGTGCACCGGCGCGGGGCAGGCCGGTCAGCAGGGCACCGGTGAGGCGGCCGAGCTGATCATCGTCGACTGCTCGGGCTCGATGGGCCCCGAGGGCATCCGGGCGGTGCAGGCCGCGGCGGCCGCGGCGCTCGACCAGATCCTGGACGGCACGTGGTTCGCGGTCGTGGCGGGCAACCACCAGGCGTACGTGCTCTACCCGTACGACCCGCGGCGGCTGACGATGGCCCGCATGTCCCCGCAGGCCCGGCAGGCGGCACAGGCGTCGCTGGCGGCGTTGCGGCCGGAGGGCGGCACGGCCATGGGCACGTGGCTGGAGCTGGCGGCGACCCTGGTGCGGACGGCGCCGACCGTGACGCAGCGGCACGCGATCCTGCTCACCGACGGCAAGAACCAGCACGAGTCGCCGGCCGAGCTCGACGCACGCGTGAGCACCGCGGTGGGCACGCTGCAGGTCGACTGCCGTGGCGTGGGCGCCGACTGGGAGGTCGGCGAGCTGCGGCGGATCGCCCAGGCGCTGCTGGGCACGGTGGACCTGATCCCGCGGCCCGACCAGATGGCCGAGGAGTTCGCCGCGCTCATGCGGGCGTCGATGGCGCGCGGCGTCGCGGCGGCCGAGCTGCGGGTGTGGGCGCCGCAGGGCGCGCAGGTGCTGTTCGTGCGGCAGGTCTCGCCGTCGGTCGAGGACCTCTCGGCCCGTCGCACCGAGGTCAACCCGCTCACGGGCGCGTACCCGACGGGCTCGTGGGGCGACGAGTCGCGCGACTTCCACGTCGCGGTCCGGCTGCCGGCCTCGCGCCCGCTGGGGCAGGAGCAGCTGGCGGCGCGCGTGCAGCTGGTCGTGGGCGGCGAGGTGCAGTCGCAGGGCCTGGTGAAGGCGAAGTGGTCGGACGACGACGAGCTGACGGCCCGGATCAACCCGGAGGTCGCGCACTACACGGGTCAGGCCGAGCTGGCCGAGGCGATCCAGGAGGGTCTGGCGGCGAAGGCGTCGGGCGACGACCGGACCGCGACCGCGAAGCTCGGGCGGGCGGCCCAGCTGGCGGCCGAGACCGGTAACGAGGAGGCGACCGCGAAGCTGCGCAAGGTCGTCGACATCGAGGAGCCGGCGACCGGCAAGGTGCGGCTCAAGCGTCAGGTGGACCGGCTCGACGAGATGGCGCTGGACACGGCCTCGACGAAGACGACCCGGGTGAAGCGGTGAGCGCGGGCACGTGCCCGCAGGGGCACCTCTCGCAGGCGGACGACTACTGCGACGTGTGCGGGGCGCCGATGTCGGCCTCGGCACCTGTGGTGGTTGCCGCTCCCGTCCCCGCCGGTCCGCCGTCCGCGGCCCCGGCGGCACCGACGGTCGAGCTGCCGTGCCCGAACTGCGCCCTGCCGAACCTGCCCGGTGCGCTGTTCTGCGAAGGGTGCGGCTACGACTTCACCACGGGGGCGCTGCCGCGGACCACAGCACCGGTCTCGGGCGCGGCGTCGGGCCCGGACGTGAACGCGGCGGCCCCCGACGCCGCGGTGGTCCTGTCGGCACCGGTCGCGCCGGCCGTCCCGTTGGAGTGGGTCGCCGAGCTGTGGGTCGACCCGGACTGGTACGCCGAGCAGGACTCCACCGAGCCGTGCCCGTCGCCGGGGCTGCCCGTGTCCGTGCCGCTCACGGTCCGGTCGCTGCTGGTGGGCCGGGTGTCGCGGTCGCGGGGCATCCATCCGGAGATCGACTGCGATGGTGATGAGGCCGTCAGCCGCCGTCAGGCGCAGCTGACCACGGACGGCACGCGCTGGTTCGTGGAGGACCTCGCGTCGTCGAACGGCACGTACGTAGGCCCGGCATCTGGCCCGCTGCCGACGGTGCCCCTCACGCCGGGGCAGCGTCGTGAGCTCGCGGAGGACGACCGCGTGTACGTCGGTGCGTGGACGAGGCTCGTGGTGCGGCGTGCGACGCCGGAGGAGCAGGCCTCGGGCGTGGTCTGAGCCTGGGGGAGGTCACACTCTCGCTGATACCGAAAACACCGAAAAGGGTTGCTGCCAGCAGGACGCCATGGCACGCTTCGGGTGAATTCGTTGCTTTCTCAGCGTAGAGAGGCGTTCGACGTGACCCCGACCGCACCTTCGCGACACCGGGCGCGCCGCCCGTTCGTCGCCGGACTCGCAACCCTTTGCCTTGCCGCGACCACCCTCGCCCCCCTCGCCGCCGCGGCGGCACCCGGCGCCGAGGTACCGCAAGCCAGCCTCGGGTACCCGACGTTCAGCGGCTCGGCGAACCCGGTGCCCACGACCGGTGTGGACTACACGCCGTCGGCCTACCTGCAGCAGGTGTTCGACCAGGACGTCGCGCAGGGCGCCGGCACCGCACCGGGCCAGGACTTCTGGATCGACCGCATGCTCGCCCGCACCGGCCCGATGTACGACGGCACGGAGAACCTCGTCGCATTCACCCGCGGTCGCGCGGTGTTCATGAAGACGCACACCCCGACCGCGCTCGGCTGGGACGGTGACGTCGCCTACTGGGAGTCGCTCGGCAACGGCGGGGCGTTCACGTACACCGTCACCGTCGGCGGCTCACCCGTCACGCTCACCGAGCAGCCGTCGCAGCGCAGGCAGACCCCGAGCTACTTCACGAGCGTGTTCACCGGCAGCGGCTTGGTGCTCGAGCAGACGAAGTACATCACCGACCAGGACGTCATGGTCGCCGGCGTCACGGTCACCGACACCAGCGGCGCGGCACGCGCCGTGCAGCTCGTGGCCACGTCCCCGCAGACCACGCACGCCGAGGGCGACGAGCTCGTCGGCGCCGAACGCGTGTTCAACGACCTGACCACGGTGTACCCGCGGTTGTCCGGCGACGGGTTCACGGCGCAGGGGCAGAGCCTCGTCGCCGACCTCGCGGTGCCCGCGGGCGGCTCGGCCACCACCAAGCTGCAGCTCGGCATGCTCACCGACGAGCGCCCCGCCACCGCCGCCGACTACGCGGCCTACCGGGCGGCCAGCCCCGCCGAGGCGTTCCGCACCCACGTCACCGCCTACAACAAGTGGTGGGCCGACAACGTCCCGTACCTCGACACGCCCTCGGACGACATCGACAAGACGCTCTTCTACCGCTGGTGGCTCATGCGGTTCAACTACCTGGACGCGGACATCCCCGGCAACGACTACCAGTTCCCGACCTCCATGGAGGGCGTGCTCGGGTACGACAACGCGATCGTGCTGACGGTCGGCATGTTCGTCGACGACCTGAAGTACTTCCGCGACCCGGCCTACTCCTACGGGCCCGTGGTGTCCGTCGGCGAGACGTCCAAGGGCGGCAAGTTCGTCGACAACCCCGGCGACCCCGCGAACTGGTCGAACAGCTACACGCAGTACATCACCGAGGCCGCCTGGCGGGCCTACGAGCTGCACGGCGGACCCGGCGCGATCGGCGCCACGCTCGGGCAGCACTCGCAGGATGACGTCGAGGGTCTGCTCGCCGCCTACGACTCCAACGACAACGGCCTCATCGAGTACTCGTGGGGTGCGATGACCGGCAACGACGCCGACGCCGTCTCGTTCCACTGGACCGGGCACGGCTCGAACATGGACCGCACGGAGAGCGCCTACCTGTACTCCAACGCCAAGGCCGCCGCCGAGCTGTTCCGCGTCGCCGGGCAGGACGAGAAGGCCGCGCACATGGAGGCGCTGGCCGCCCGGGTGCGGTCCGCGGTGCTGCAGTACCTGTGGGAGCCGGCGCAGTCCACACCCGACAAGGTCGGGCTCACCGGCAACCTGCTCAAGCACCGCATGACGCAGGACGGCACGCTCAACCCGTACAAGGAGATCAACAACTACTACCCGTTCACCGTCGGCCTCATGCCGAAGCAGGGCGACCCCGACTACGACCCGTCGTACGTCGAGGCGCTACGCCTGTTCGCCGACGCCGACCAGTACCCGGTGTTCCCCTTCTACACGGCCAACCAGGTCGACAAGGCGGACTCCCCGGAGGCCGGGTCGAACAACTTCTCGGTCATCAACTCCACCGTCATGTTCCGCATGCTCGCCTCGGTGCTGCGCGACTACCCCTCGCCGTACGTCGACGCCGACACCTACAAGCAGCTCCTGTACTGGAACGCCTGGTCGCACTACCAGGGCGGCGACAACCGGCAGCCCAACCAGAACGAGTTCTGGTCGAACGGCTCCGCGGCCGACGGCGGGTCGATCGGGTACCGCTCGTGGATCCACCACACGATCCTCGGGGCGACCAACTTCACCGTGATCGAGGACGCCATGGGCCTGCGGCCCCGGGCCGACGGCAAGGTCGAGCTCGACCCGATCGACATCGACTGGCCGTACTTCACGGTCGACAACGTCCGCTATCACGACCGCGACCTGTCGGTCGTGTGGGACCAGACCGGGGAGCACTACGGACCTTCGGTGCCCGCCGGGTACTCGGTGTACCTCGACGGTGAGCTGGCCTTCACCGTCGACGACCTCGCCCACGTCGTCTACGACCCGGCGACCGGCCAGGTCGAGCTGCCCGACGGCGGCGCCCAGGTCGTCACCGCCACCGGCACCACGCTGGCCGCCGCGTCCGACGTCCGGTTCGAGGCCGGCTCGCGCGTGATCGACGTGTTCGCCAAGGCAGGCACCGACATCGCGACCGAGTCGACCGGTTCCGTGAACCTCGCGGCAGGCCGACCGGTCACCGCGACCTTCGAGGCGACCGGGCGGACCGCCGGGGGCGCGGTGGACGGCTCCACCGCGAACGAGCCGTTCTGGGGCACGGTCGGCTCGCCGAACGCCACCGACCAGCTCGAGGTCGACCTCGGCTCGGCCCAGCCCGTGGACGACGTGCGGCTCTACTTCTACCGGTCGTCGTCCACCGCGACCGTCGCCGGGTACGCGGCCCCGTCGCTGTACACGCTCGAGTACCGCGACGCGGCCGGGTGGCACGTCATCCCGCAGCAGGCCCGTACCCCCGTCTACTCCACGGCCAACTACAACCGGGTGCAGTTCCCGCAGGTCACGGCCGACCGGCTGCGCGTCACCGTGACCCATGCGTCGGGCTTCCGCACCGGTCTCAAGGAGATCCAGGCCTACGCCACGGGCGTCGCGGCGCCGCCGTCCACCAACGCCGCACCGAAGGCCTCCGCCTACCGCGACCCGACGTACGACCAGCCCGGGCAGGTGCGGCTGATCGGCACGGTCAGCGACGACGCGCAGCCCGCCGGCACGCTGACCAGCAGCTGGTCCGTGCTCAGCGCACCCGAGGGCGCCGAGGCCATCGTCGCCAGCCCCGCGGCGGCCACCACCGTCGTGCGGTTCGACACCAGCGGCCGGTACGTGCTGCGGCTGACTGCCTCCGACGGCGAGCTCAGCACCGCCACCGACGTCGTGGTCGACGCGCAGATCAGCGCGTCCGCGAAGGTCAACGTCGCCACCGACGCCACCGCCTCGGCCTCCGCGGTCACCGGATGGAACCGGGTCGCCGCCATCAACGACGGCAACGCCTCCTACCCGATCGCCGCCGAGTCCGACGCCTGGGCCACCTGGGGCACGGCCGCCGGTGCCGGCAACACCTACACCGCACGGCTCACCTGGCCGACGCCGGTGCGCGTCGACGAGTCGCGCGTCCTGTTCCACTCCAATCGCGACCCCGGCGGCATCCTGCCGCCCTCGTCGTGGAACCTGGAGTACCTGGACGACGACGGCACCACGTGGCTGCCCGTCCCCGACCCGAGCGGGTACCCGACCGAGGACGGCACGTTCAACGCCGTCACGCACGGCTCCGTGACCACCACCTCGCTGCGGGCCACGCTCGTCCGCAACGGCTCGTCGTACCCCGGCATCATCGAGTGGCAGGCCCTCGCCGAGGAGCCCGTCGCGGTCGAGCAGGTCGCCGTGCGCACGCTCGTCGGCACACCACCCGTGCTGCCCGGCGCCGTCGAGGTCGTCTACGCCGACGGGACCCGCGTCGAACGGGCCGTGTCGTGGCAGGACGTCCCCGCGCAGGCCTACGCCGAGCAGGGCAGCTTCACCGTCCCCGGCTTCGTGTCCGGCACGTCGCGGCTCGCCCGGGCCACCGTCTGGGTCCGCCCGACGGACGCCGTGCAGATCAACACGTTCGCCCCCGTCGCCGTGACCACGGTGGCCGGCGCCGCACCGCAGCTGCCCGCCCGGGTGGTCGCCGTGCACAACGACGGGTCCGAGGCCTCGGTCGCGGTCACCTGGGACGCGATCGACCCGGCGCAGTACGCCTCCGCCGGTGAGCTCACCGTGCAGGGCACCGTGGCCGGCACCGACAAGCGGCCCGAGGCCACCGTGACCGTCACCTCGTCCGCACCGCAGGCACCGCAGGTCGCGCTGACCGCCGACCCGACCGCCCCCGCGAGCGGCTGGTACGCCGGACCGGTCACCGTGACGGTCACCGCCACCGACGACACCGACCCCGCCCCCACGGTCGAGGTCCAGCTCGACGGCGGGGCCTGGGCGGCGTACACCGCACCCGTGGCCGTCGGCACCGACGGGCAGCACGTCGTGCGGGCCCGTGCCACCGACACCGACGGTCTCGTCTCGCCGGTGCAGGCGCTCGCGGTCGCCGTCGACACCGTGGCCCCGACGGTCACGGCGACGTTCGACGAGGGTCGCCGTCGGCTCACGCTCACCAGCACCGAGACGGGTTCGGGCACCGCCTCCGTCGAGTACCGCGTCGGCGACGGGCCGTGGACCGCGTACGGCACGGGCGCGACCGTCGCGCAGCAGGCCACGGTGGCCTACCGGGCCACCGACCGCGCCGGCAACGTCTCGACGACCGGCACGCTCGACGTCCCGGCACCCGACCCGGATGCTCCGGTCAACATCGCCCCCAACGCGACCGTCACCGTCTCGGCGACGACCACGTGGAACCGCGCGACGGGCATCACCGACGGCGACGCCACGGTCCCCGTGACCTCGCAGAGCGCCGCGTGGGGCACCTGGAACATCGCCGGCGACACCCAGTGGGCGCGGCTCGACTGGCCCGCACCGGTCACCACGCAGGCCAGCCGTGTGCTGTTCTTCGACGACGGCGGGGGCATGCGCGCACCGTCGTCGTGGACGCTGGAGTACCTGCTCGAGGACGGCGCCACCTGGGCGCCCGTGCCGGGGGCCTCGCCGTACACGGTGACGACCGGGGCGTTCGACACGGTCACGCACGAGCCGGTCACCACCACGGCCCTGCGCGTCACCCTGACCAAGCCGGCGAGCGGGTACGTCGGTCTCGTCGAGTGGGAGGTCGACAGCCTGCCGGTCGTCCCGCTCGCGCTGGCCGTGCCCACCGAGCCGGTCACCGCAGGTGACGGCTTCACGGCGACGCTCACCGGCGGGGCAGCGGACACCGCCTACACGGTGACGCTGGAGCCGGACGGCCTCGCGCTCGGCACGCTCACCACGGACGCCACCGGCAGCGGCGTGCTGCACACCGCGACGCTGCCGCGCGACCTGACGGCAGGCGAGCGCACCGTGCAGGCCGTGGCGGGCGACAGCGCCGTCGAGGCGCCACTCACCGTGCAGGCCGGTCCGGCCGAGGCGGTCGTCGTGGCCGGGACCGTGCAGGTCGTCGGTGCCCCGCTCGTCGGGCAGGAGCTGCGGGCGGTGACCGAGGGGTGGGGGCCGGAGGGTGTCCGCCTGGCCTACCGGTGGTCCGTGGACGGCACGGTCGTCCGCGGCGCCACGTCGGCCACCTACACCCCGACGCGGCACGACCGCGGCGACCGGGTCACCGTCGAGGTCACCGGTCACCTCGACGGGTACGAGGGCCGTTCGGTCACCTCCGAGCCGACCGCGCCCGTGGCCACACCGGTCGTCCAGGCCGGTGCCGTCGCCCTGACCGGCACGGCACGCGTCGGCGAGCCGCTGCACGCCACCGCGACCGGTTGGGCGGACGGCGTCCGCCTGCAGTACCGGTGGAAGGTCGACGGTCGCGAGGTGCGCTGGGCCACCCGGTCCACGTACACCCCGCAGCCGGGCGACGTCGGCCGCTCGATCGTGGTCGAGGTCCGCGGCAGTCTGCCTGGTCACGACCCGTCCGGCTGGGTGTCCTCACCGCCGACCGTCACCGTGCAGCCCGGTGAGCTCACGTCACGCACCGTGACGATCACCGGCACGGCACGCACCGGCTCGACGCTGCGCGCCACGACCGACCGGTGGGAACCCCGCCCGGTCGAGCTGAGCTACCAGTGGTTCGTCGACGGGAACGCCGTGCGCGGCGCCACCCGGTCGACCTGGACCGTGCGCGGCGCCGATCGGGGCGACGTGATCACGGTGAGCATCACCGGCACGAAGGACGGCTACACGCCGGCCTCCCGCACCTCCTCCGGCGTGAAGGTGGGACGTTGACCATGCAGACGACGACGGTGAACCGCACGTTGCAGCCCCGGCGCCGCCGGTCGCTCGCCACCGTGCTGGTCGGTGCCCTGGTGGGCACGCTCGCGGCCGCGCTGCCGGCCGCCCCGGCCTCGGCGCAGGTGCCCGACCCGGTGCCTGTGCACTCGGCGGGCAACCCGATCCTGGCCGACGGCTCGTACTACTCGGCGGACGCCGCCCCCCTGGTCGTGGACGACACGCTGTACGTCTACACCGGGCACGACGAGGCGGCCGAGCAGCAGGCCGGGTTCGAGATGCACGACTACGGCGTGCTGGTGACCGACGACGTGGCATCGGGGGAGTGGCAGCACTACGCCGACGTCATGGACCCGGGCGAGGTGTTCGGCTGGGCGACCGGCAACAACGCCTACGCCGGGCAGGTCACCACGGGCGCCGACGGCCGTTACTACTGGTACGCCCCGGTGGAGTGGGACAACACGGCCGTGCCGAACCGCATGGCCATCGGTGTCGCGGTCTCCGACACCCCCGTCGGCCCGTGGGCGGACGCGATCGGGGAGCCGCTGCTGACGTGGACCGACGTGTTCGGCAGCAGCACCACCGGCCAGGAGGTCATCGACCCGCACGTCTTCACCGACGTCGACGGGCGCGTGTACCTGTACTGGGGCTCGTGGGGCGTGGCCCGGGCGGTCGAGCTGGAGCCGACGATGACGGCGACCACGGGCCCGATCAGCACGCTGTCGGGGCTGACGTCGTTCTACGAGGCGCCGTGGGTGTTCGAGCGTGAGGGCACCTACTACCTGGCGTACGACTGGAAGCAGGGCGGCAGCGAGTGCACGCCGTCCAACTACCAGGCGTGCATCGCGTATGCGACCGCCGACAGCCCGTTGGGGCCGTGGACGTACCAGGGGATCATCCTGGGCGGTACGTCGGCGACGACCGTGCACCCGTCGGTCGTCGAGCTCGACGGGCGGTGGTACCTGACCTACCACACGAAGGACGCCGTCGGCGGTGGGCACTTCCGCCGTTCGGTCGCGATCGACGAGGTCACCTGGGACGGCGACCGCATGAACCCGGTGGTCCAGACCCGGGCGGACGACCCCGCATACCGGCTGAGCGACAACCTCGCCACGGGTGCGCACGCCTCCGCCTCGTACACCGAGCAGCCCCCGATGACGTTGCGGGCGCTCAACGACGGCCGGGCCCTGACCGCGCTGCTGCCGCCCGACCAGTGGGGCAACTACCGCGGCACGACGATGACCCAGCAGACCGACTGGATCCAGTACACGTGGGACGCCCCCGTGCGCACCGGCGGTGTCGGCATCGAGCTGCACCGCGACGGCAACTGGATCCGGCCGCCGGCCTCCTGGACGGTGGAGTACCTGGACGCCGCGGGGGACTGGCAGCCGGTGCAGGGTGCGACGTACCCGACCGAGACCGATGTGTGGCACACCGTGGCCTTCACCCCTGTGACGACGACCGCGCTGCGGGCGACGTTCCGCGGGCAGGACGAGGGTGCCGCGGTGCACTCGGTGGCCGTCTCCGAGTGGGAGGTCTACGCGGTCGCGGCCGACGCGATCGAGCCGGTCGCCGTCGCGACGCGCACCGGTGAGGCGCCCGCGCTCCCCGCCGCCGTGCGGCTGCCGTTCGGCGACGCGGGCCGGCTGTGGGTCCCGGTCAGCTGGCGTGCGGTCGACCCGGCCGCGTACGCCGCACCCGGCACGTTCACCGTCGAGGGCCGTGCGCTCGGGCAGGCCGCCGCGTACGTGACCGCCACGGTCACGGTCGGTGACGGCACGGTCGACCCCGGTCCCGACGACACGACGGCCCCGACGGTGGTCCTTGCCGCCTCGGGCACCGCAGGCCAGGACGGCTGGTTCTCCTCCGCCGTGACCGTGCGTGCCGCGGCCGACGACGACGTCGACTACCTGCCGACCGTCGAGACCCGGGTGGGCGACGGCGCCTGGGCGAGCGCCCCCGGCGTCCGCTCGGTCGACGTGCCCGTCACCGCGCAGGGCCCGACGACCGTGCAGGCCCGGGCCCGCGACGCCGCCGGCAACCTCTCCGCCGAGGTGAGCCGCACGGTGAAGGTCGACACCACGGCACCGGTGGCCGGAGGCACGCTGGACGCCGCAACCCGCACGGTGACGCTCGACGCCTCCGACGCGCTGTCCGGCCTGGCGGTGCTCGAGCACCGGTGGGACGGCACGGGCGACTGGGTCGCGAGCACGCCGGGCACCACGGGCACCGCGGGTGCCGTCGTGCCGGCGCCTGACCCGCTGCCGCACGAGCTCACGTACCGCGCGCGCGACCTGGCCGGGAACGTCACCAGCGGGACCGTCCGGGTCCCCGTCGCCGACGGCGCCCAGCTGCAGGGCAACGTCGCGCCGTACGCCACGGCCTCGGCATCGTTCACCTCGGGCTGGGAGGACGTCGCCGGCCTCAACGACGGCACCAACGGCGTGCTGGAGGACGACGCGTCGAAGGTCGGTGCGAGCTGGGGCACGTGGGACCGCGTGGGTGAGCAGTGGGCCCAGCTGACCTGGGACTTCGACGTGACCGTCGACCAGGTGGGCGTGTGGTGGTACCAGAACGTGCCCGACGCGCAGAACGAGGGCCTCATCGCCCCCCGCAGCTGGGTGCTGCAGCACCAGGCGGCCGACGGCAGCTGGGTCGAGGTGACCCTGGCGGACGGTGCGACCTACGGACGCGACAGCGACGGGTTCGCGACCGTCGCGTTCGCCCCGGTCACCACGCGTGCGTTGCGGATCGTCGCCCAGTCCTGGGGTGCCGCCGCAGGTCAGGGCTCGGTCGGTATCCGCGAGTGGCAGGCGGTCGCTCCCGCGCCGGACGGCACCGTGACACCGGTGGCCCCCACGTTCACGCCCGCCACCACGTGCACGGCCGGCGTGCCCGACGCCGCGCGCGTGCAGGTGCCGACGGTCGAGGGCGTGGTCTACCGGGTCGACGGCCAGGTCGTGCAGGGCACGCTCGAGGTGGCGGCGGACGCGACGGTGACGGTCACCGCCGAGGCTGCCGACGGGTTCGTGCTGGCCGATGCGGCGGTGCGCGAGTGGGCGCAGACGTTCGTCGCCCCGCCGTGCCCGGTGGTGCTCGTCCCGGTCGCGCCGCAGGAGCCGACGTTCACCGGGTCGGTGTGCACCGACGGTGAGCCGGGGCCGGGCACGGTGACGGTGCCCGCCGTCGACGGTCTCGTGTACCGGGTCGACGGCAGCGTGGTCGAGGGCGCCGTCCAGGTGCCCCTCGGCACGACCGTGTCGGTGCTGGTGGGCCCGGCCGAGGGGTACGTGCTCGAACCGGGTCCGCAGGCCGTCACGTGGGCGTTCCGCGCCGACCCGGCGGACTGCTCGCCCGGGGTCGCGGTGACGCCGGGGAGCGTCACGGTGCTGGGGGTCGCGAAGGTCGGGCTGCCGTTGCGGGCAGTGACGTCGGGGTGGGAGCCGCGGGCAGTGCGCCTGGCGTACACGTGGTCCGCCGACGGTGCGGTGGTCGCCGGGGCGGAGTCGGCGACGTTCGTGCCGACGGCCGCGCAGCAGGGCACCGTGCTCACGGTGCGGGTGACGGGCTTCGGTGCGGGCCTGGTGTCCGCATCCACGGTGTCCGAGCCGACGGGCACCGTCGGGGCTCGCCCGTGGTGGCTGCCCGGGCATGACCGCACGGGGGCCGGGCTGGGCGGGGGGACGCCGCGGGAGTCGTCGAGGACCGACGGGGCGTGGTGGCTGCCGGATCCGACGTGGGGCGTCCCGTCGGAGTGACGGCCGGCCACCGGGTGCGCGGCCGCCCCTCCTGATCCCGTCGAGGCGGTGGGGTCAGGGGTGGGCGGCCGTGGGCTGCGCGGCGGGCCGGGGTCCGGTGGAGCCGCGCGGCACGAGCCGTGCCGGGATGGTCTCGGTGCCGGAGACCGGTGAGCCGTCGATCGCCTCGAACAGGCGCGCGGCGGCGCGACGGCCCAGCGTCTCCAGCTCCATGTCGACACTGGTCAGCTGCGGGCGGGCGTTGAGGGCCAGCAGCTCCCAGTTGTCGTACCCGCTGACGGCGATGTCGTCGGGCACCCGCCGACCGGCCTCGCGGAGTGTGTCGAGCACGCCTCGGGCGATCTGGTCGCTGCCGCACAGCACGGCGTCGACGTCGGGGTGCTGTGCGAGCACGATGCCGGCGGCGGTGCGGCCCCACTCCTCGGACCAGCTGCCGTAGAGCGCCTGGCCGCCGAGCATGCCGATGCCGGCGGCGTCGAGGGCCTGCACGGCGCCGGCGACGCGGTCGTGCGCGGCGCCGTAGCCGGGGTCGCCCATGACGACGGCGATCCGGGTGCGCCCGCACGCGAGCAGGTGCTCGGCGACCAGGCGACCGCCGCCGACGTTGTCGCTGACGATCGACATGTCGCGCGGGTCGGTCGAGGGGGCGTAGGCGTAGACCACGGGGATCGGCAGGGTGCGCCCGAGCGGCGGTCGCGGGTCGGGTCGTGCGCCCACGACGATGAGCCCGTCGACCCGGCGGCCGAGCAGGGCCTGCACGTGGAACTGCTCCCGCAGCGAGTCGCCGCGGGCGTCGCACAGGAACACCGACATGTTGCCGGTGCCGGCGGCGTCCTCGGCGCCCATGAGCGTGGGGATCGAGAACCGGCCGTCGAGGTCGTGGGTGACCAGGCCGACGGTGCCGGAGCGCCCGGACAGCAGGTGCTGGGCGAGCACGTTCGGCGAGAAGTTCAGCTGCTCGGCCGCGGAAACGACTCGCTCACGGGTTTCGGCCTTGACCTGGGCGCGTCCGTTGAGGGCCTTCGAGGCGGTCGCGATCGAGACCCCGGCGAGCTTGGCGACGTCCGAGAGGGTCGTCACCTTGCGTGCGTTGCTGCCGATCTCCTGCATGATCACCGCCTTCGTCGGGTCGGGGCTCGAGCCCCGCACCATCGTCCCGTTGATCGTAGCGGCCTCGGAGCGCGTGGTGCAGCGGCGCGTCGCTCCTGGTCAGCCGTCCGTGACGGTTGACGGCCGTGGGGTCCGCGAGTATGTTCACCGAAAAGGCTTTCGTCAGTGGTGACGGAGCGCCTCACGGAACGCGGTACCCCGCACGGCCCGCCCAGGGCCGCACGGGCTCAGCACTTCAACGACGAATGCTCGAGGAGAGAACGATGAGCAAGCGCTTGTTCCGATCGCGGGGGGCGCGAGGCGCGGCGGTGCTCGTGGTCGCCGGCCTCGCCCTGACCGGCCTGACGGCCTGCAGCAGCGACGACAGCACCACGCCCGGCGGCGGCGACGCCGCCACCATCGGCCCGGACGGGGTCGACGACGGCACCGAGCTGAGCATGTGGACCCGTGCCCCGCTCGAGCGCCAGGCCAAGGCCCTGGTCGAGGCGTACAACGCCTCCCACGAGAACCAGGTCAAGCTCGAGATCATCCCCAACGACGACATGGAGGGGAAGGTCGGCGGCGCCGCCACCAACGAGGACCTGCCCGACCTGCTCGCCGGTGACGTGGTGCGGCTGCCCTACTGGGTGGACAACGGTCTGTTCACCGACCTCACCGAGCAGATCGACGGGCTCGAGTACGCCGACGACATCACCCAGGGCCACGTCGACGCCGGCACCGACGCCGACGGCGCCAAGCACACCGTGCCGTTCGTCACCGACATCTCCGTCATGGTCTGGAACAAGGACCTGTACCGCGAGGCCGGCCTCGACCCGGAGAAGGGCCCCACGACGCTCGAGGAGTTCCGCGAGCAGGCGCAGGCGGTCGCTGACCTGAAGAAGCCCGGCGTCTCCGGCACCTACTACGGCGGCAACTGCGGCGGCTGCCTGGTGTTCACCTGGTTCCCCTCCATCTGGGCCTCCGGTGACGAGGTCCTCAACGACGGCGGCACGGAGGCGCTCCTGGCGAGCGACTCCGCCAAGGCCGTCTACGACACGTACGCGCAGCTCAACGCGTCCGGCGCGGTCGGCACCGGCTCCGAGGAGGAGAACGGCAGCACGTGGACGGCGCCGTTCTCCAACGGCACGGTCGGCGTGATGCAGTACCCCAACACCGCCGTGTACGCGGCGCAGGAGGCCGGCATCGACGTCGGGGTCGGCGCGATCCCCGGGGTCGACGGCGGGGAGTCGACGTTCCTCGGCGGCGACGCCATGGGTATCTCGAAGGACTCCGAGCACGTCGCCCAGGCCTGGAACTTCCTGTCCTGGATGCTCTCGGACGAGACCCAGCTCGAGGTCGTCGCCAAGGACGGCGAGGTCCCCGGACGCAACTCGCTGCTCGACAACAAGTACGCGCAGGAGAACCCGACCGCCCTGACGATGAACATGATCGCCGCGAGCGGACGCACCCCGGTCGCCCCGTACTTCTCGGAGGCGTTCAACGCGTCCGGCAGCCCGTGGGTGAACCTCATCCGCAACGCCACGTTCGACCAGACCGGCACGGTCGACGAGGACAACGACGCCATCACGGCGGTCCTCGAGCAGTAGCAGCAGGCGTGCGGTGGCGTACCGCCCGCGTCACGCAGCAGTACGCCCTGTCTCTTATACACATCTCGCAGGGGATAGTCAGATGACGCTGCCGACGACTCCGCGA
>NZ_JBQIAR010000001.1:0-538026 GCF_052036975.1 Cellulomonas soli | reverse complement strand
GGACTACCAACCCCAAAAACCACGACAGCCCGAACCCTGATGGGTTCGGGCTGTCGCCGATGTCTTGCGACATCACAGGGCGGAGGGCGTGGGATTCGAACCCACGAGAACGGGGTTGTCCCGCTCCAACGGTTTTCAAGACCGTCTCTTTCGGCCGCTCAGACAGCCCTCCCGGCACCGGTCGCCCGGTACCGGAGTGATCTTGCCACGACCGGTGCCCCGAGCACGTCGACCCGCACCACCGGCGGCACATGCCCCGATCCCGCGGAGGCGCTCGTCGTCGACCGCTGGGCAGACCGCCGGGAGGGCGTCACCAGGCTCGCGCGTGCCGCCGCACCAGCTCCGGGCCTGCCGCGCCACCGCGACGGTGCAACGCGACGAGCACCAGCGCGCACTGCTGCGCGTCGGCCGCGGCGTCGTGGTGGGCGTGCGGGGCGAGGCGCAGCGCGCGGGAGACCTCCGGCAGCCGGTAGGACGGCAGGTCGAGCACCGACCGCGCGGTGTCACGGGTGCAGAGCCACGTCGAGCGCGGCACGCGCAACCCGAGAGCCTGGTTCGCCTGCGTCAGCACCGAGCGGTCGAACGCCGCGTTGTGCGCCACGAGCTCGTCAGTGCCCGCGAACTCCGCCACCGCCGCGTAGACCCGGTCCCAGGTCGGCGCGCCCTCGACGTCGCTCTCCCGGATCCCGTGCACGCCCACGTTGATCGGGGTGAACGTGCCGTGGCCCGGCGGCGGCTGCACCAGGGTGCTCATCGTGTCCACGACCACGCCGTCACGGACCTTGACCAGCCCGACCGAGCACACCGAAGCCCGTTTCGGGTTGGCGGTCTCGAAGTCGATCGCCGTGAAGGACATCCGGGAGAGCGCGGCGATCGGCATGCTGCGCATCGTAGGGGCCGGTGCGACCGATGCGTCGGACACCATCGGACGGCCGGGCGCGCACCCGCCACGGCGGGGCGTCACGGCCGGGCGTCAGGACGGAGCGACCGCGTTCGCGGCGATGACCTCCCGGTAGAACCCGAAGCTGTCCTTCGGTGTGCGCTCCTGCGTGTCGAAGTCGACCGCCACGATGCCCCACCGCTGCTGGTACCCCTCGCCCCACTCGAAGTTGTCGAGCAGCGACCACACGTAGTGCGCCTCGAGCGGGACGCCGTCGGCGATCGCGCGGGCGGCCTGCTGGAAGTGCTCGCGCAGGTACGCCGTGCGGTACGGGTCGTCAATGGTCAGCTCGGGGGTCTCGTCGGGGATGCCGTTCTCGGTGATCATCAGCGGGATCGCCGGGTACTCGTCGCGCAGCCGCACCAGCAGGTCGTAGAGGCCCTCGGGCCACAGCTGCTGCCACGACGCGGCGGACGTCGGATGGATCGACACCTGGGAGCCGTCCTTCGCCACCCCGGTGACGCCGTAGTACTGGACGGCCAGCAGGTCCGCCGGCTCGCTGATCGTGGCCAGGTCGCCGTCGAGCACCAGGGCGTCGAACCGGTCACGGTCGGCGGGCACCTGACCGGGCAGCGGGCCGATCGCATCGGCGGGGTACTGACCGGTGAGCACCGCGTCGAGGAACAGCCGGTTCTCGGCGGCGTCCACCCGCGTCGCCGGCTCCTCGGCCCCCGGCTGCGCGTACACCGGCATGAGGTTCAGGGCGATGCCGATCCGACCCGACGTGCCCTGCTCGCGGAACCGCTGGACGGCCAGGCCGTGCGCGAGCAGCTGGTGGTGCACCGCGGCGACGGCCACCTGCGGGTCGCGCAGGCCCGGGGCGTGGCTGCCGTACCAGTGGCCGACGTACGCGTGGGTCTTCGGCTCGTTGATCGTGAACCAGTCGGCATCGGCGTCGGCCAGCGCGTCGAACACGATCGATGCGTAGTCCGCGAACCGTTCCGCGGTGTCCCGCACCGCCCACCCGCCGGCGTCCTGCAGGGCCTGCGGCAGGTCCCAGTGGAACAGCGTGACCGCCGGCCGGATCCCGGCCTCGAGCAACCCGTCCACGAACCGTCGGTACCAGTCGACCCCCAGCTGGTTGACCGGTCCGGAACCGGTCGGCTGGATGCGCGGCCAGGCCACCGAGAACCGGTACGCACCGATGCCCAGCTCGGACATCAGGGCGATGTCCTCCTGCCAGCGTCGGTACCCGTCCGCCCCCGGATCGCCCGTGGCCCCGCCCTTGACCCGACCGGACCGCGCGCAGAACGTGTCCCACACGGACTGCCCCCGCCCGTCCGCCGTGGTCGACCCCTCCACCTGGAACGCCGACGTCGCCGCCCCCCACGTGTAGCCGGTCGGGAAGGTCATCGGTTCCGCCGGCGGCGCCCACGCCACGCTCGGCGACGGACTGCTCACGGCCGCCTGGCCTGACCGCGTGCACCCTCCCAGCAGCACCGCCCCGGCCGCCACCCCACCCAGCAGCACGGTGCGCCGGTCCAGCTCGGGGCCGTCGCGGAACGCGTCGTGCGCGGAGCGGGAGGTGTCGCGCGCTGGACGCGCCGCAGGACGGGACGGGAACACGGGTGCACTCTCCTTCGAGGCCAACGTGCGTGGGAGCGCTCCCCACGACCGACCACCGAGCGTAGCCGCACACCGCGACCGTCGGGTCCGGTCAGCCCACCTCTGCCGCCGCGACCAACCGGCCCGCATCGATCGCCGCCAGCAGCTGCGCGTGATCGGCCACCGTCCGGTCTGCGTACGCCGCCGCGAACTCCGCGAACGCCTCGTCGGCGCGGGTGCCCGACCCCAGGTACGCGGCGATCGCGATCCGGTCCCCCGAGCGCGCGTGCGCCCGCGCCAACGTCCACGCGCACAACCGCACGTACCGAGTCATCGTCGTCGGGTCCAGCTGCTCCACCTCCGCCGAGCCCTTCCAGTCCCGCAGCTGCCGGACGTAGAAGTCACGCTGCACACCGTCCAGCCCCTGCACGGTCTGCCACCCGAGGAAGATGTCGCTCGCCGCCTGCATGAGCCGCTGCCCCTCGACCACCCGACGCCCGTGCGGACCCGGCACCGCACCCGTGTGCTGCTCGAGCACCGACGCCTGCGCCTCCTTGGCCTGCAGGACCAGCGCATCGTCGCCGTCGTCGTCGTCGGCCGTCACCAGCAGGATCCACGCCCGCGTGCCGACGCTGCCGACACCCACGACCTTGCGCGCCATGTCGACCAGGCGGTACCGCGCGATGAGCCGCTGCCGGTCCGACGGCAGGCTCCGGGCGTAGGTCGCGAGCAACTCGTCCATGACGCGGGCCTGGTCATGACGCCCGACCGCCCCCACCAGCTCCTCCGCGGTGCGCACCCACGGCGGGTCCGACACGAAACGACGACGACCGTCGACGACCTGCGTCAACCGTGCCAGTGAGCTGGCGTGATCCCGACCGCGCGCCTTCTCGACCGCACGCCGCCCGTACCGGCGGATACCCGTCTGCTCCGCGGCCTGCTCGACGTCCAGCCGGGCGTACCAGACGTCGATCTCCGTCATCGCCGCGAACCGCAGCATCGCCTCCCGGTAGGCGCGCGCACAGGCCACGACCACCTGACGGCGGGCGGCATCGTCGAAGCCGTTGGCCCGCCCCGCCACCTCGATGCTCGCGACCAGCCGCTGCACGTCCCACTCGAACGGACCCGGTGCGGTCTCGTCGAAGTCGTTCAGGTCGAACAGCATCCGGCGCTCCGGCGAGGCGAACAGGCCGAAGTTGCTCAGGTGCGCGTCGCCGCACAGCTGCACCTCCAGGCCCGAGTGCGGCGACGCCGCCAGGTCCGCCGCCATCACCACGGCCGACCCGCGCAGGAAGGGGAACGCGCCGACGGCCATCCGCGCCGTCCGGATCGGCACCAGCTCGGGCACCCGCGTCACCGCCTGGGCCTCGAGCAGCGCGACCGGGTCACGGTCCGCGGCCGGGCCTGCAAGCACCCCGAGCGACGCACGCGGGTGCTGGTCACGGACGGCCCGCCCGGCGCGCTCCCGCTCGGCCCTGGACCCCCGCGACACCGTCGTCATCCCTGCTCCCACCACCGGTCCGGCCATCCCGGCGACACCACCTCGAGGCCGAACAGCACGCACACCTGTGCCAACAGCGTGTCGTACGTCGCCACCGCGTGCACCTCGGGGTGAGCGACCGCCGCACCCACGTGCAGGGCGTGGAAGGCCGACACCACCCCGGACACCTTGGCCGCCTGCCGCAGCGCCTGGTCGGAGATGCGGACCACCTCGAGCCGGTCGGCGACGTCCTGCGCGACACCGCGCGCATCGAGCCCGCGCGGCCCGGCGATCGCGCGCAGCTCCGTCAACGCCAACGGCGTGGTCACCAGCTCCGACTCGTGGCGCGCCGCCCACGCGAGCCACTCCTCGCGGCACGGTGCACCCTCGAGGTAGCGCGACAGGGCCGAGCCGTCCGCGTAGACCCGCGCACCGGTGGCGCCAGGCAGCGGCTGGGGCTCCGGACCGCTCGCCGCCCCGGGAACCACCGCCTCGGCCCCGACCCCCTCCGGCGACGGCCGCGGACGGGGAAGCACCACCGAAGCCTCGTCCGTCGCCGGCGGTACCGGGGTGCGGGCACGACCGACCCCGCTCACCACGAACGGAGCCGGGCCGGGCACGACGGACACCTCCCCATGATCACCCAGAACGTCGACGGCCGGCCCCCCGAGCGGGAGACCGGCCGTCGACGACCACATCAGGGACGTCAGCGGCCGCGCAGACGCTCCATGGCCAGCTGGACGAGCGAGATCAGGGCCTGCTTGGTCGCAGCACGCGACCGCGCGTCGGTGTAGAGCACCGGCACGTGCGGGGGGATCGCGAGCGCCTCACGCACGTCCTCGAGCTGGTGCTTGGCCACGCCGTCGAAGCAGTTGACGCCCACGACGAACGGGATGCCCCGGCTCTCGAAGTAGTCGACCGCCGGGAAGCACTGGTCGAGCCGGTCGGTGTCGACCAGCACGACGGCACCGATCGCGCCGCGCACCAGGTCGTCCCACATGAACAGGAACCGGTCCTGGCCCGGAGTGCCGAACAGGTACAGCCACAGCGACCCGGGCAGGGCGATGCGACCGAAGTCCATCGCGACCGTGGTGGTCGACTTGCGGTCGGACACGCCACCGGCGTCGTCGACACCGAGGGAGTGCTCGGTCATCGCTGCCTCGGTGTTGAGGGGCTCGATGTCCGAGATGGAACCGATGAAGGTCGTCTTGCCGACGGCGAAGCCGCCCGCGACGACGATCTTCACGACGGTGGGGGCGACGCTTCCCGCGGTTCCGGCCGGAGCGGCCACCGCGGCGTCAGAGGGCGGAAATGCCATTGAGAACACTCTCCAGCACGCTCAGGGACAGGGCGGGGGACTCACCGGTGTTGACCTCGACCGGCTGCGACGTGTGCACACGGACGAACTGCTGCTCCGCCAGGTCGGACACGAGGATCCGGACCACCCCGAGGGGCAGGTGGAGAAGCGCCGACAGCTCCGCGACGGAGATGTAGGTGCTCGCGGCGTGGTGGAGGATCGCCCGCTTCTCAGGCGGCAGACCCTGGCTCGTGACGGCACCCGGCATCATCTCGACCAGCGCCTCGAGAGGCAGGTCCGAGCGTGCCGAGCGCACGCGGCCACCGGTCACGGCGTACGGCCGGACCGTCCTGGCCTCGTACTCGATGTGCTCGCTCATCGGGGCCTACGCAACCGGTGCCCGGGTCGCGCCGTCGACGGGCAGCTGGCCGCGCATCTCGGAGATGAGCTGCGGGGTCAGCGTCGCCTCGGTGCGAGAGACGAGCATCGCCATCTCGTAGCCGATGAGCCCGACGTCGCAGGACGACTCGGCCACGACGGCGAGGACGGAGCCGTTGGAGACGCTCATCAGGAAGAGGAACAAGTTGTCCATCTCGACGATCGCCTGGCGCACCTCCCCCGCACGAAGCTGGCGGGCGGCGCCACGGGTCAAGCTCGAGATGCCGGACACGATCGCGGCGAGCTGGTCGCCACTGGTCCGGTCGAGCTGCTCCGACATCGCCATGAGCAGACCGTCGGCCGACACCACGAGCGTGTGGCGAGTGCCGGGCACGGTCCGGACGAAGTTGTCCAGGAGCCAGCCGAAGTTGGCTGCCTCGGTGCTGAGCGCGGTCACACTTCCTCCTTGCAGGTGCAGTCCGAGAACTGCGGGTCGGCCGTCACCATGTCGGGGACGATGTGTTCGGGTTGGCAGGCGCCTGGGGGCCGCCGACGGTGCCGTCGGTGCCGTCGGAACCGGGGGTCGCCTCACGGCGGCCCCGCGACGTCCCGGACTGGAAGCTGGACAGCCGCGAACGCAGCTGTACGGCATCGCGCTGCACGGGCTTGCTCTCGTCGACCGCGGCCGTCGACGCCGGGACGGCGACGGGGACACGGCGGGTGAGCCGCTCGGACGAGGCCATGGCGCTCGGCCGGTACGCGGACAGCTGGCTGAGCTCGGAGAGAGCCTGCTCCTGGATGTCGGAGCGGAGCGCCAGCATGGCCGCGACCTCGTCGTCCAGCGTGCCGATCCGCGGTGCGGTCGACGGCTGCTGGACGGCACGGGGCTCGACCGGCAGCGGCTGCGGTGCGGCCTGCGCCGGGTTGGCGGTCCGCTCCGTCGTCGCCCAGCCGCCGAAGGGCGAGGCCGCAGGGGCGGGTGCCGGGGTGAACGGCTGCGGCGAGGCTGCCGCAGGGGCACCCCAGCCGCCCGTACGGGCCCAGCCGGCGTCGGGTGCGGCCGCAGGCGCGTCGTTGTTCCACGCCGAGGTGCGGGGAGGCGCAGCCTCAGGGGCCGACGGGTGCGGCACCGCGGGGGTCGCCACGACGGGCGTCGGGGTGGAGTCCGACTTGCGTCGGCCGAACAGGCCGAACAGCTTGCGCGGACGGTCACCGTCGGCACCCTCGGCGTCGTGCGCCCCCGGTGCCGACTGCGACCACGAGGACGGGGCCGGCGGCTGCGACGCGAACGGCTGCTGCGGGGCCGGTGCCTGCGGGGCGAACGGTTGCTGCGCGGCGGGCGGCGTCTGCGGGGCAAACGGCGCGGGTGCGGCAGGCGCCGAAGCCACGGTCGGCGCAGGTGCCGCGAACCGCGACGGGTCGGGCGTGACCGCCTCGTGCGCCTCGACCGGCGAGAACATCTGCGTCGGCGACTCGGTGTCCGCGAACGGGTGCGCGTCGGGGGCCAGCGTGGGCCACGACGGCGCCGGCGGCGCGGCGGAACCCTGCACGGGCGCCCAGATCGGAGCCTGCGGGTCCCAGCCGGGTGCCGCCGCGGCGGCGGGCTCGGGCGTGTAGGGCTGCGGAGCCGGAGCCGGAGCCGCCTGCTGCGGGGCCGGCGCAGGCTGCTGCGGAGCGAAGGGCTGCGCGTCGCGCACGACGGGCTCGGGAGCGTACGCCTGCGGCGCGGGGGCGGCCTCGGGCGCTGCTGCGGCCTGCTCGGGCTGCGTCGACCACGTCGGCGTCTGCCAGGTCGGCGGCTCCCAGGTGGGCGCCTGCCAGGTCGGGGTCTCCCACGACGGGGCGGCGGCGCTCGGCTCGGCGGCGGGCTCCACAGCGGGCTCCGGGACGACCGGGATCGCCCCGGTGTGCCAGGCGCGCGCCTCGTCCAGGGTGGGCTCGAACGCGACGGCCTCGAACCGCTCCTGGGCGACCGGCTCGGCGGGAGTCGGCTGCTCGACGGGTGCCGTCCAGCCGGCGTAGCCGCTGTAGGACGTGAAGGACGGCGCAGCGGGCTCCTCGACCACGGGCTCCGCCCACGCGGCGGGCTGCTCGTCCGCGACCGGCGCACCCCACGCAGCAGGCTGCTCGTCGGCGACCGGCGCACCCCACGCAGCAGGCTGCTCGTCGGCGACCGGCGCACCCCACGCGGCAGGCTGCTCGTCCGCGACCGGCGCACCCCACGCAGCGGGCTGCTCGTCGGCGACCGGCGCACCCCACGCGGCAGGCTGCTCGTTCACGACGGGCGCGGGCCAGGCGGCGGGCTGCTCGGCGACCGGGGCACCCCAGGCGGCGGGCTGCTCGGGCTCGGGTGCGGCGGGCGCCCAGTC
Organism: Cellulomonas soli; assembly: GCF_052036975.1. Taxonomy (GTDB): domain Bacteria; phylum Actinomycetota; class Actinomycetes; order Actinomycetales; family Cellulomonadaceae; genus Cellulomonas; species Cellulomonas soli_A. The sequence goes on along the minus strand of NZ_JBQIAR010000001.1, from coordinate 530,017 downwards.
GTCATCGGCCTCGAGGGAGGGGACGACGAAGGAGGCGGGCGGGGTCGCGTGCGCGCCGGCCGGGTCGGCCTGGGGGCGCACGGACTCCTCGGCGTCGTCCGGTGCGAGACCGGGGATGACGAACGAGGGACCGATCGGCTGCTGCGGGTCCGGGCTCTGCGTGTCGGACGGCTGGTCACCCGCGAGCTCCGCCCCGCGGCGGAACCCGGTGAAGAGCCCGGCGCGAGCGGCCGGCGATGCCGGGGCGGGCGTCGACGGCGTCTCGTCGTCGACCGACTGCCAGGCGGTGGTGGCCGCACGGGTGCGGCTCGGCAGACCGGTGCCCAGCGGCGCGGCCACGGGCGGTGCCCACGAGGCCGACTCCGAGGACAGCTCGGGCGAGAGCGTCGGCGCCTGCGCGACGGGCAGGACGATGTTGTCCTCGTCGAACGTCTTGCGCGAACGCGTCGGCAGACCGGAGTTGCCGGCAGGCACCACGGCCTGCGCCTCGGTGTCCGGACCGCCGTCGTCGCGGCCACGGCGGCGCGGCAGGCCGAGCGAGGTCGTCCCGGCGGTCAGCGCCGCCAGGTCGACGGGCTCGGCCGTGGGTGCCTCGGCGAGGGCCTGGGCCTGCACGCTCGCCGGGGCGCCCGTGCCGTACTGGGGTGCCTCGGTGAGGGAGAACAGCGTGGAGGGGAAGCGGACGAAGGTCTCGGTGCCGGTGCCCTGCGAGCTCTTGCGCAACTGCACCTGGGCGCCGAGGCGTCCGGCGATGCGGCCGACCACGAACAGGCCCAGGCGCTGCGCGCCGAGGGCGTCGGAGGCGGACGTCGAGGCGATCTTGATGTTCGCGGCCTCGAGCTCGCTGTCGGTCATGCCCAGACCGTGGTCGAGGATCCGCACGACGACCTTGTCGCCGACGATGCCCGTGGTGACCACGACGGGGGTCTCCGGCTCGGAGAAGATCGTGGCGTTCTCGAGCAGCTCGGCGAGCAGGTGGGCGGCACCCAGGGCGTTGAAGCCCAGCATGTGCGGGTCGACCTGCAGGTCGAGCTCGACCCGGTCGTACTGCTCGATCTCGGACGAGGCGGTACGGATCACGTCGGACAGCGGCATGGCGTCGCGCAGGCGGCGTCCGGAGTCGATGCCGGCGAGGACGAGCAGCGACTCGGCGTTGCGTCGCATTCGCGTGGCGAGGTGGTCGAGGCGGAACAGGTTCGCCAGCGTGCTCGGGTCTTCCTCGGCACGCTCGAGGGAGTCGATGAACGACAGCTGGCGGTTGAGCAGCACCTGGTCGCGACGGGCGACGTTGACGAACATCTCCGCAATCGAGCCACGCAGGGCGGCCTGCTCCTGGGCCACCTGGACGGTGGTCGAGTTCACCGCGTTGAAGGCGGCGGCCAGTCGGCCGACCTCGTCGGAGGACTCCACCGGGATGAGCGGGAGCTCGATGTCCGGGCCCTCACCGGGGGTGGCCACCTGCTCGACCAGTCGGGGCAGCTCCTCGCGGACCTCGCCGGCGGCCGCGGTCAGGCGCCGCAGCGGGACGACGATGCCTCGGGAGACCACGAAGGCGAAGAACAGCGACAGGGCGGCAGCAGCACCGGCGAGCCCGGCGTTGATCCACGCACCACGGGTGGCCGCGTCGGCGTTGGCGTCACCGATGACCTCACCGGCTGCCAGCACCTGGTCGGTGAGGTCGCTCAGGGCGGTGGTCTGGTCGATGACCTCGGTGCGCCACAGGGCCGGGTCGACCATCGCGGCGCTCTCGGGGTTGCCCTGCTGCAGCAGCGTGCGCATGCGGGTGAACGCCGAGGTGGGGAACTTCGTCGGGAAGACCAGGCTCTCGTCGCCGAGCGCCTGCACGGCCTGGCGGGCGGACGCACGACCGAGCTCGGTGGTGGTCGCCTGGTCGGTGAACGCGGTGATCGTGGCAGGCGACCCGGCCTTGGTGGCCACGATGCGGGCGCCGCCGATCAGCTCGAGGACGAGGCTGTCGATGGTCTGGCCCAGCTCGCTGTACGCACCGACGTAGCGCGCCAGCTCGCGGTCGTCGAGGTTCTCCGCGATCAGCTGCACCAGGTACATCTGCGAGTTGATGATGTTGGAGTACCCGCGCTCGATGATCGCGGTCTGCGAGTCGATGTCGACGGAGCGGCGGGCGCTGGGCAGGGTGTTGGCGAACATCTCCTGCGTGACCAGGAACTGGTCGACGATGACCTTGGGGTACTGGTCGAGGTCCATCGCGCCGGTCTTGCCGCGGGTCGCCGCGAGCAGCTCGTCGGTCGCGGCACGCGCCTCGGTGATCGAGGCGTCATCCCCGCCGGTCAGCGAGAGCGCACGTTCGGTCTCGATCGCCTGGGCCAGGGGGAGGTAGGCGCGGGCGACCTCCACGATCTCGACGGCCGCGCGAGCGGTGCGGGCGTCGGTCAACGCCAGGTTCGTGATGAACGCGCCGAGTCCGAGCAGGACGACCATGGGCACGGCGAGGACCGCCAGAACCTTGGCGCGAATGCCAAGCCGTCGCAGCATGTCGATCCTTTCCTTCGGCCGGCGCGGGGGCCGCAGGCCGGTCTGCACCGCGCAGAGCCTTCCCGGTGGTGCCGTGGGCGCCCCGTTCGGACGTCATCGGCTCCTGGGCGGTGGAGCATTAGCCCGCCGCAGAGTTTGCCATGGACCTCACCCGCTCCGATACGCCCGTCCAGGACGGGTTCGCGGCCTAGTGTCGAGGTCATGCGTGCTGTGGTGGTCCCCGCACCGGGTCCGGCAGGGGTGCTGCGGGTCGAGGAGGTCCCCGATCCGGTGCCCGGTCCGGGTGAGCTGCTGGTCGCCGTGAGGGCTGCGGGCGTGAACCGGGCCGACCTGCTGCAACGCGCCGGGCACTACCCGTCGCCGCCCGGCGCACCACCGTGGCCAGGCCTGGAGGTGGCCGGTCGCGTGCTCGCGGTCGGCCCGGACGACGGGGCCGCACGCCCGGCCGGCGAGCCGTGGCGGCCCGGGGACCGCGTCGCCGCGCTGCTGGCGGGCGGCGGGTACGCCGAGCAGGTCGTGGTCCCGGCCGCGCTGGCGCTGCGGGTGCCCGACGACCTGCCGGACACCGCGGCTGCCGCCCTGCCGGAGGCGCTGGCCACGGTCGTGTCGAACCTGCGCGCCGCGCACGCGGTCGCCTGCGAGACGCTGCTGGTCCGTGGCGGGTCGGGCGGGGTGGGCTCGGTGGCGGTGCCTCTGGCCCGCGCGTTCGGGATGCGGGTGCTGGCCACGGCCGGCGGGCCCGACCGGGTCGCACGCGTCGAGGCCCTGGGTGCGCACGTGGCGTTCGACCACCGGGCGGAGGACCTCGTCGCGCAGGTGCTGGCAGCCACGGAGGGTCGCGGCGTCGACGTGGTGCTGGACGTGCTCGGCGCCGGCGGGTTGGCGGACAACCTCGCGATGCTGGCCGACGACGGTCGGCTCGTGGTCATCGGGTTGCAGCGCGGCCGGCGGGCGGAGCTGGACCTCGGCGTGCTGCTGGCCCGCCGGGCGAGCGTGATCGGCACCACCCTGCGTTCGCGTCCGGCGGCGCAGAAGGCCGCGATCATGGCAGACGTGCGCGAGCACGCGTGGCCGCTCGTCGTCGACGGTTCCGTGCGTCCCGTGGTGCACGCCGTCTACCCGTTCGCGCAGGCCGGGGAGGCGCACCGTGAGCTCGAGAGCGGGGCGGTGCTCGGCAAGGTGGTGCTGGTCCCCTGAGCGGCACGATCGGCCGCGGCGCGTGCGCGAGTGCTCCGTCCCGGGCCACACTGCGAGGGTGAGCGACTCCGACGCACCCCTGGACGAGACCGACACCGCGCCCGACGACGGCGACACCGTCGCCGAGCCCGACGGCGGGCCCGTCACGGAGACGGACGAGGACGTCGCGAACCTGGTCGGTCAGCCCGCCAAGGTCATGCGCATCGGCACGATGATCAAGCAGCTGCTCGACGAGGTCCGCAGCGCGCCTCTCGACGATGCCGCCCGGACGCGTCTGGCGGCGATCCACCAGCGGTCGCTGCACGAGCTCCAGGAGGGCCTGTCGCCCGAGCTGGTCGACGAGCTCGAGCGCATCACGCTGCCGTTCGGCCCCGACCAGACACCCTCGGACGCCGAGCTGCGGATCGCGCAGGCGCAGCTCGTCGGGTGGCTGGAGGGCCTGTTCCACGGGATCCAGACCGCGTTGGTGGCTCAGCAGATGGCCGCGCAGGCCCAGCTGTCGCAGATGCGCCGCGCCCTGCCGTCAGGTCAGGGTGGGCGGACGTTCGTGATCCCGCCCCCGCACGCCGCGGAGGGGTCCCTCGAGGAGGACGGCCCGACGCCGGGTCAGTACCTGTAGGCGTCCGTCCCGGGAGGCGGCGACCCCGCCGACCTGCGGTGCGGCTACGCCGTCCCCTTCGCGCGGGCGGCGAGCAGCACGACGACCTCGCGGTGCAGGTAGCGGCGGTGACCGCCGAGCGTGCGGATCGCGGTCAGACGACCGTCGTGCTCCCACCGGGCGACGGTGCGCACGTCCACCCCGAACTGCTCGGCCACCTCGGCCGGAGACAGCAGCCGCTCCGACGCCGACGACTCAGCCGTCGTCTCCGCGTGCGCCTGCTCCATCGTGCCTCCTTGTGCATCGCCCCCGCCCGGGGTGCCTGACGGCAGCCGGTCCGACCCACGGGCCGGCGTCACATCTTCCCTTATCCGCGGCCGCCCGGGGCCTGGTCAGAGCACAGATCACCGTGGGAATCCGTGGGAGCGGGTCACGGTCCGGTCACGGTGCCCGGGGCGGGGTTCAGGCTGCCGGGGCCACCTCGTCGGCGAGCGCCTCCGGGCGCCGTCGGCCGGTCAGGGCGATGGCCGCCGAGACCAGCAGCAGCCCGACCACCTCGAGTCCGTGCGGCCACTGGCGCAGCATCACCGCGCCCACCACGGCAGCAGTCGCAGGCAGCAGCGCGAGCAGGATCGCGAACGTGGCCGGCGGCACCCGCCGCAGCACGACCTGCTCGAGCGCGTACGGCACGACCGACGAGCAGACCGCGATCGCGAGGAGCACCGCGGCGAGCCACGCATCGTGCAGCACGGGGCCGGCCGACACGGCGAACACCGGGGCCAGCACCAGACCACCGGCCGACATGCCCACGGCGAGCCCCGTGATGCCACCCGCCTCCCCCGCGGACGCCACCCGACGGCCGAGCACGATGTACGCGGCCCAGCAGGCGGCGGCGATCCCGATGGCCACCAGACCGACCACCGCGTCATGGCCCCCGTCCAGGCTCACCCCGGCGAGCAGCACCACCCCCGCAGCGGCCAGACCGATACCCGTGCGGTCGCGCCAGCCCGAGCCTGTCGCCGCCGCCACGGCCACCGGGCCCAGGAACTCGATCGCCACGGCCGTACCCAGCGGCAGGTGGTCGATGCCCACGTAGAACGCCACGTTCATCAGGGCCAGCACGACCCCGAACAGGGCGGCCGTGCGCAGACCGGCCCGCGTCCAGGTGACCCGCCACGGCCGCCGCCAGGCCACGAGCACCAGGGCGGCGATCGCGACACGCAACCACGCGACCGTGGCCGGGCGCAGCTCGTCGAACAGGCCGACGGCCAGGGCCGCACCGACGTACTGGGTCAGGCCCGACAGGACGAAGATCAGCGGCGCGGGCACCGCGACAGGCTACGGCCGCGACGTCACCGGCAGGTCACGGCCGGGTGTCACCGGGGCTCGCAGCCCCGCCCGCATGACGCGACCCCGCCGGCGCGTGCACCCGGGTGCACGGCCGGCGGGGTCGCCGGGTCCGCCAGGCATCCGACGGGGATCAGCCCTTGACGGACCCAGCCAGGAGCCCGCGCACGAAGTAGCGCTGCAGGCTGAGGAACACGATCAGCGGCACGATGATCGCCACGAAGGCCCCCGCGGACAGCAGGTGCCACTCGGTGCCGCGGGTGCCGGCGAGCTCGGCCACCCGGACGGTCAGCGGCGCCACGTTGGCGGTGCCGCCGGCGAAGGTCAGGGCGACCAGCAGGTCGTTCCAGACCCACAGGAACTGGAAGATCGCGAACGAGGCGATGGCCGGCACCAGCAACGGGAGCATCACCCGGAAGAAGATCTTCACGTGCCCCGCACCGTCGACGCGTGCCGCCTCGACCAGCGAGGACGGGATCTCCTTCATGAAGTTGTGCAGCAGGAAGATCGCCAGCGGTAGCGCGAAGATCGAGTGCGAGAGCCACACCGTCCAGAACGTGCCGTTCAGGTCCCACTTCACGTAGGTCGTCAGCAGCGGGATCAGGGCGATCTGCAACGGGACGACCTGCAGTGCGAACACCGCCACGAACAGCAGGTTGCGGCCCCGGAACGGGATCCACGCGAACGCGTACGCCGCCAGCAGCGCCAACGAGATGGGGATCAGGACCGCGGGGATCGTGATGACGAACGAGTTCACGAAGTACGTGGACAGGTTCGTCGTCGAGCCGTTGAGGACCTCGTCGTAGTTCTCGGTGGTGACGTTCGGGTTGGTGAACCACGTCCACCAGCCCGAGCTGACGATGTCGGCCTCGGGCCGGAACGAGGTGATGAGCAGCCCGAACGTGGGGATGGTCCACAGGGCGGCGATGACGATCGCCGCGAACGACGCCCACGGGGAGGCCAGCCGGCCCTTCGTGGCGATCGCCCGCTTCTCGAGCCGGGTGAGCTTGCCGCCCTTGTCGATGCTCAGCTCGGTGCTGATGGCGCTCATCGGTTCTCCTCGGACTTGCGCATCTGGCGGACGTTGTAGACGACGAGCGGGGTGACCAGGATGAACAGGATCACCGCGAGCGCGGACCCCATGCCGGTGTTCCGCTGCACGAAGCTCTGGCGGTAGAACTCGAACGCCGCGACCGACGTCTCGAAGTTGCCGCCGGTCATGGTCCGGACGATGTCGAAGACCTTCAGCGTGCCCATCGCGATCGTGGTGATGACCACGACGAGCGCCGGCTGGATGCTCGGCACGGTGATGTACCGGAACATGCGCAGACCGCCGAGGCCGTCGAGCGTGGCCGCCTCGACGATGTCGTCGGGGATGGCCTTGATGGCCGCCGACAGCACCGTCATCGCGAACCCGGCCTGGATCCAGATCATGACGACGATCAGGAAGAAGGTGTTGAGTGGCGGGTTGATGAGGAACTGCTGCGGTTCACCCCCGAACCACACGATCATCTGGTTCATCAACCCGATCTGCGCGGGCTGGTTCTCGGCCGGGACGCCCTCGAGCACCGGGCGGTACTCGTAGACGAACCGCCAGATGATCGACGCGCCGACCATCGAGATCGACATCGGCAGGAAGACCAGCACCTTGGCGAACTTCTCGAACCGGCTGCGGTCGACCAGCACCGCGTACACCAGGCCGATGGCGGTGGCTGCGAGCGGCACGACGACGACCCACACCGCGGTGTTGCGCAGCACGATCTGGAACTCGTCCTGCGTGACGGCCTTGACGTAGTTGTCGACGCCGACGAACTCGTTGCCGCTGCGGTCGTAGAACGACTTCTTGATGGTCTCGAGGGCCGGCCACACCAGGCCGAACGCCAGCCCGAGCACCGCGGGTGCCAGGAAGGCGGCTGCGACGGCCCATGCGGGCAGTCGCTTGATCCGGTCGGTGGCGAAGAGCACCAGGCCCATCACCACGACGAACAGGAGGACCGCGAACACCATCAGGACGAGCTTCTCGCCCGTGGTGTCCGCGTACTTGAGGACGTCCACGCATGACCTCCGAAGGTCTGGCACCGTCCCCGTCGACGGTGCCGCACCGCCTGGGGGGCGGACCCGGACGTCGTCCCCGTCGACGACGTCCTGTGGTGGTGCGACCGCGGGCGCGCGGTGCCGGCACGAACCTGTGCCGGTGCCGTGCGCCCGCGGTTCCCGGTGAGCCGACGCCCCGCAGCTGCGGGGGCCGGCTCACCGGGTCACTGCTCAGGGCCAGGACGCCTGGATCGCGTCCAGCACCTCGGTGTCGCTCTTGTCGTTGGCGATCCAGTTCGTCATCTCGGTCCAGAAGGAGCCGGCGCCGACGGCGGCGGGCATCAGGTCGGAGGCGTCGAAGCGGAACGTCTGCGTGGTGTCGCCGAGCAGCTCGGCCGACAGCTGGTCGATCGGCGACACGAGGTTCGCCGGGTCGAGCTCGCTGTTGGAGGAGACCCAGCCACCGGCCGGGGTCGCCTTGGCCTTGGCGTTGCTCCACTCGGGGCTGGCCAGGAACGCCTGGAACGCGGCCACCTCGGGGCGGTCGGAGAACGCGGCGGCGAACTCGCCACCACCCAGGATCGGGCGGTCGTCCGCGGTCAGGCCGGGGAAGTAGAACGCGAACACGTCGCCGTCCTCGGACACGTCGGTGCCCTCGGGCCAGTTGGCGGCGTAGAAGGACGCCTGGCGGTGCATGTAGCACAGCCCGGAGGTGACGATCGGCAGACCGCCGTCCTGGAACGTGGTCGCCGCGATCGACGACACGTCTCCCAGACCACCGTTGACGTAGTCGGGGTTCTTGAGGATGTCCCCGACCTTGCCGAGCGCCTCGGCGATCTGCGGGTCGTTGAACTTCACGTCGTTGGTGATCCACTGGTCGTAGACGTCACCGCCCGCGGTGCGCAGCACCATGTCCTCGAGCCAGTCGGTGGCCGGCCAGCCGGTCGCGTCACCCGAACCGATGCCCGCGCACCAGGGCTTGGCGCCCTCGGCGCCGTGGTCGGCGACGATCTGGTCGGACAGGGCGATGAGCTCGTCCCACGTGGTGGGGATCTCGTAGCCGCTGTCGGCGAACATCTTCGGCGAGTACCAGACGAACGACTTCACGTTGGCGCCGACCGGGCCGGCGTAGAACGTGCCGTCGACCGAGCCGTAGCCCTTCCAGGCCTCGGCGTAGTACTTGTCGATGTTCTCCACGGTCGCGTCGGACGCCGGGACGATCTGGTCGGGGTAGTCCTCGACGATCGTCTTGAGCAGACCGGGCTGCGGGATGTACGCGATGTCCGGCGGGCTGCCGGCCTCGAGCCGCACCAGCAGCTGGGCCTCGAACTCCTTGGACCCCTCGTACGAGATCGTCGCGCCGGTGCACTCCTCGAACGGCTTGTACGAGTCGATCTGCGGCTGGTCCTCCGGGGACACGATCGAGGTGTAGACCGTCACGGTCTTGCCCGACAGGTCCCCGTACTGCTCGTAGGCAGCGCAGTCGGCGCTGCTCGTCGTCTCGTCGTCCCCCGCGTTGTCGTCTCCCCCGCCACAGGCGGTCAGGACGAGCGTGAGCCCTGCCCCGGCTGCGACGGCCGCGTACGCGCGTCGCCTGTTCACACTCTTCATCGAGTCTCTCCACATCGTCGTGGTGATACGGCCGACGGCAATTCCGGCCTTGCACCAGATGCAAGCGCTTACATGACGGGAGCGCAACCACAGAGGGGTGTCCGAGTCATAACGATTGGGTCACTGGTCTCCCAGGTGGCGCCTGGGACGCGGACAGCGGGCGCTCAGCCGCCGGCCCGCACCGGGCCCGTCGACCGCCGCACCACCAGGTGCGTGGGGAACGTGACATCCCCCGGCACCGGCTCCCCGCGCATCAGGTCCAGCAGCATGCTGGCCGCCGTGACGCCCTGCTCGCCGGCGTCCTGCGCCATGGTCGTCAGACCGATCAGCTCACCGAGGTCGTGGCCGTCGACCCCCACCACGGACAGGTCCTGCGGGATGCGCAGGCCCAGGTCGCCCGCCGCCAGGGCCACACCCATCGCCATCTCGTCCGAGGCGGCGAACACCGCCGTCACCTCCGGGTGGTCGCGCAGCAGCACGTGCGCGGCAGCCCGGGCGCTGACCACGTCGAAGTCGCCGTGCACCTCCAGGTCCGCGGGGGCAGCCAGGCCCGCCGTGACCAACGCCGAGCGCCACCCGCGCAACCGGTCCGTCGCCGGGGCCCACGCGGACATCTCGTCCGGGTCGCCCGTCACGTGCGCGATGTGCCGGTGGCCGAGCGCGATCAGGTGCTCGGTGGCCTCCCGGGCCGTCCGCAGGTCGTCCAGCCGCACGGTGATCTGCCCGGGGGGGCCGGAGCCGATGAAGATCAGCGGCTCGCCGAGCGAGGCCAGGTCGTCGACCTCCGCCTGGGTCATCGGCAGCCCCACGACCAGGACCCCGTCGACCCGACGTCGCAGAACGGACGGGTCCACCCGGCGACGCGGACCCCGACCCACCTCGAACGTGTACAGCAGCGCGTCCATGTCCGAGGCGCGCAACGTGCGCTCGGCGCCCTCGATGACGTGCGCGAAGAACCAGCGGCTGATCCACGGCGTGAGCAGCCCGATCGTGCGCGTGCGGCCCGACGCGAGGGACGACGCCGAGGGTGAGGGCGAGTAGCCGAGCTCGTCGGCCACCAGGCGCACACGCTCCCGGGTGGCCGCCGTGACGTTGGGCAGACCGCGCAGCGCGCGCGACACCGTCGCCGTGGAGACCCCGGCGGCCCGGGCGACGTCCTCGATGCCGTGCGCCATGGGACGCAGTGTCCACGCCGCCGCCGTACCGGTCCAACCGGGGCGCGTCGCACCCCGGACCCCGCTCGGCGGGCGGCTCAGACCAGCAGGCTGCGCAGCACCTCGAGGGCGCCGTCGTCGTCGATGGTGCCGGTGACCTCGTCGGCGACGGCGCGCACCGCCTCCGAGGCGTGCCCCATCGCGACCCCGCGCGCCGCCCACTGCAGCATCTCGCGGTCGTTGCCGCCGTCACCGACGGCCGCGGTGGCGAACGGCTCGACACCCAGCCGCTGCCGCACGTCCTCCAGCGCGGAGGCCTTGGACACCCCGCCGGGCGTGAGGTCCAGCCACGCCGACCAGCCCACCGCGTACGTCACCTCGTGCAGACCCACGCGCTCGACCAGCTCGTGGAACTCCTCCGGTGTGCTCTGCGGGCTGCGGATGACCACGCGAGTGGCCGACGTCTGCGTCAGCTCCTCGAACGAGACCCGCTTGTGCTCGCCCTGCAGCTCACCGACCGGGAAGTCACCCGAGACGAGGAACCCGAAACCGACGTCCTCCACGGCGTACAGCGCGTCGGGCAGCTCCAGCGCGATCGTGCGCAACGCCGGGCCCGGGTCGAACGTGACGATCTTGACGATCTCGTAGCCGTCGTCCAGGTCCGGGTCGAGGCGGGCCGTCACCGCACCGTTCGAGCAGACCACCCAGCCGTCCGTCAGGCCCAGCTCGTGCGCCACCGGGACCGCCGAGATGACCGACCGGCCTGTGGCCAGGACCACGTGCACGCCGGCGTCGCACAGCCCGGCGACCGCCTGCCGGACGCCGTCGGAGATCACGCCGTCGTACGACATGAGCGTGCCGTCGACGTCGAGGGCGACCAGCCGGGCCCGGCTCACCGGACGACCCGCGTGGGCTCGAGCACCTCGAGGCCGCCCAGGTACGGGCGCAACCCCTCGGGCACCCGCACCGAGCCGTCGGCCTGCTGGTGGTTCTCCAGGAACGCCACGATCCACCGGGTCGTGGCCAGCGTGCCGTTGAGCGTGGCGACCGTGCGAACCGTGCCGTCCGCCGTGCGCTCACGCACACCGAGGCGCCGCGCCTGGTACGTCGTGCAGTTCGACGTCGAGGTGAGCTCCAGGTACCGCTGCTGGCTGGGCAGCCACGCCTCGCAGTCGAACTTGCGCGCCGCGCTGGACCCCAGGTCACCCGCGGCCGTGTCGATCACCCGGTACGGCAGCTCGACCAGCGCGAGCATGTCCTTCTGCCAGCCGAGGATCCGCTGGTGCTCCGCCGCGGCGTCCTCGACGGTCGTGTAGCAGAACGCCTCGACCTTGTGGAACTGGTGCACGCGGATGATGCCGCGGGTGTCCTTGCCGTACGAGCCGGCCTCGCGCCGGTAGCAGGCGCTCCACCCGGCGTACCGCTTGGGGCCCGCCGACAGGTCGAGGATCTCGCCCGAGTGGTAGCCGGCCAGGGCCACCTCGCTGGTACCCACCAGGTACAGGTCGTCCGCCTCGAGCCGGTAGATCTCGTCGGCGTGCGCACCCAGGAACCCGGTGCCGGCCATGACCTCGGGCTTGACCAGCGTCGGGGTGATCACCGGCGTGAACCCCGCCCCGAGCGCCCTGTCGACCGCGGCGTTGAGCAGCGCCAGCTCCAGGCGCGCACCGATGCCGGTCAGGTAGTAGAACCGCGCACCGGACACCTTCGCGCCGCGCTCGGTGTCGATCGCCTCGAGGCCCTCACCGAGCTCCAGGTGGTCGCGCACCGCGAAGTCCGCGCCGTACTCCGCGGCGAAGTCACGCGGCGTGCCCACGTGGTCGAGCACGACGTAGTCGTCCTCGCCGCCCGACGGGACGCCCGGCTCGATGACGTTGCCGATGCGGCGGGCCAGCTCGGTCGCCGTCTTCTCGGCCGCGTCCGCGTCCGCCTGCAGTGCCTTGACCCGCTCGGCCAGCTGCTTGCCGTGCGCGAGCAGCCGCTGCTTGTCCTCGCCCTGCGCGGACGCCACGAGCTTGCCGTGGGACTTCTGCTCGGCCCGCAGGTTCTCGAACTCGGTCAGCGCGGAGCGGCGGCGCGCATCCGCGTCGAGCACCTCGTCGACGAGATGGGGCGAGTCACCACGCGCGACCTGGCTGGCACGCACGACGTCGGGGTCCTCCCGCAGGAGTCGCAGATCGATCACAGGGCGAGCCTATCGAGCCGCCCCGGCTCCCACCCCGCCGCACGACCTTCGACACCCCACGACCGCACCACATGCGCACCCCGCACCCGCACCGCAGCCGCACCGCGACCGCCCCGCAGAGCCCGACCGTGAGGTCAGCGGCCCGTCGGCGGGGTGGGCGCCGGTGAACCGACGTAGATTGCGGGCATGTCGTGGCAGGGGTGGGTCGCCGTCGCCGCGGTCGCGGTGGCCCTGGCGGCACTCACCCTGGCCGGAGTGATGTGGCGCCGCGAGCAGGACCTGCGCCGCCGCCTCGGGCTCCCCCCGCGCGGGGACGTCGCCCCGGGCGCCACGGCGCGGTCACCGCACCCCCGCGGGCCGCTGGTGGCGGTCGTCGCCAACCCGACCAAGCCGGACGTCGCCGGGCTGCGGATCGCCGTCCGCCGCGAGTGCGCCCACCAGCACCTTCCCGAACCCCTGTGGTTCGAGACCACGGCCGAGGAACCGGGTACCGCCCAGGCCCGCGAGGCGCTCGAGCGGGGCGCCGACGTGGTGCTCGCGGCCGGCGGGGACGGCACCGTCCGGGCCGTCGCCGAAGCCCTCGTCGGCTCGGGTGTCCCCATGGGGCTGCTGCCGTTGGGCACCGGCAACCTGCTGGCCCGCAACCTCGACCTGCCGCTGTCGGACCAGCAGGCCGCGCTGCGGGTCGCCCTCACCGGTGTGGACCGCACGATCGACGTCGGGCGGCTGCGGGTGCTGCGGCACGGCACGCCCGGTGACGGCTCCCCCGCCGACGACGGCCGGGCCGGGGCCGACGAGCACGGCACACCGCGCGCCGACGACCACCTGTTCCTCGTCATCGCGGGCCTCGGGTTCGACGCGGCGATGGTCGCCGACACCGACGAGCAGCTCAAGGCCAAGGTCGGGTGGATCGCCTACTTCGTGGCCGGTATCCGGCACCTGCACGGTCGCCGCACCCGTGTCCACGTGCGGATCGACGACGCCGCCGGCACCACCACCCGACTGCGCAGCCTGCTGATCGGCAACTGCGGCAAGCTGCCCGGCGGGCTGACCCTGCTGCCCGACGCGGTCGTCGACGACGGCTGGCTCGACATCGCCGCGATCGACACCCGCGCCGGCGTGGCCGGCTGGGCGCAGCTGTTCGGCGAGGTCGTGCTGCAGGGCGTGGGCGTGCGCAACGAGCTGCCCGCCAAGATCGGGCGCATCGACCACACCCGGGCCCGCTCCGTGCGCGTCGTGGTGCCCGCCGGTGAGCACGTGCAGGTCGACGGCGAGGTGATCGGGGTCGTCAGGGAGCTCAGCGCGTGGGTCGACCCCGGCGCGCTGGTCGTGCGCGTCCCCGTCTGAGGCTCAGGTCCTGCCGCCCTCACGCACGGCCTGCAGCCACGCACGGGCGTGCACGAACTCCGCGTCCGAGGTGCCCACGTGCACGGTGGCCGGCAGGCCGTCGGCCTTGGGGTACGAACCGAGGAACCGCACGTACGGGCAACGGCGGTGCAGGCCCATGAGCGCCTCACCGACGCGCTCCTCCTCGATGTGCCCGTCGACGTCGATCGAGAACGAGTACCGCCCCAGCGCGTCACCGATGGGACGCGACTCGATGCGGGAGAGGTTCACCCCGCGTGCCGCGAACTGCTCGAGCATGGCCAGCAGCGCACCGGCCTCGTTGTCGGGCAGGTGCACCACCAGGGTCGTCTTGTCCGCGCCTGTGGGCGCCGGCACCTGCCCGGGGCGGCCCACCACGACGAACCGGGTCAGGGCGTGCGCGTTGTCGGCGATGTCGGCGGCCAGCACCTCCAGGCCGTACGGCTCGACGGCAGCGGGCGGCACCAGCGCGGCGTCGAACCCGAGCGGCGCGTCGTCCGACGTGCGCGCCGCGATCAGGGCCGCCGGGGCGGTGTTCGACGTGGCCGGCACGTGCACCACGTCGGGCAGGTGCGCGCCCAGCCACCGACGGCACTGCACCCAGGCGTGCGGGTGCGCCGCCACCCGGCGCACGTCGGCCAGGCGCACACCCGGAGCCGCCGCCAGGGCGAACTGGACCGGCACGAGCACCTCGCGCAGCAGCACCAGCGGCTCCCCGACCGCCAACGAGTCCAACGTCGCGGTGACACCACCCTCGACGGTGCTCTCGATGGCCACGACCGCCAGGTCCGCCGAGCCGGTGCGCACCGCGTCGATCGCCGAGACCACGTCCGGCTGGGGCAGGTACACCGCGTCCTGCGGGGCCACGACCTGGCGCAGGGCGGCCTCGGTGAACGTGCCGGCCGGCCCGAGGTAGGCGTAACGCGGTGCGGACGGCATGGACATCGGCCCCTCCTGGTCCTGCACGCCGCACCCGCGGGGCACCGGAAGACGTGCAGGTCCGGTGCAGGGGCGGTGGACACCCGAGGCGAACCCGGGTGGGCCGCCGGGTCGAGGGTAGTGCGACCGTAGGCTGAGCCGGTGCCCAACCCTGCCCTCCCGGCCGCCCGCGCGGCCGCACGCACCGTCGTGCCCGCCCCGGTGCTCGTGCTGCTCGCGCTCGTGCTCGGCCTGGGCCTGTCCGTGGTGTCCGCGGCACCCGTGCTCGCGGCCGCACCGGCAGCGGCCACCTCGACGACCCCGCGCACGGCAGCAGCAGGCACGGCCACGGCCGCCGGTGACGCGGGCACCACCCCGGTCGTGCTCGTCGGCGTCACCGGGGTGCGCTGGGACGACGTCACCACGCTGACCACACCGGCCCTGTGGTCGCTGTCGCGGTCCGCGTCGATCGGCCTGGTCGCCGCCCGCAGCGTCTCCACCCGATCCTGCCCGGCCGACGGCTGGCTCGGGGTGTCCGCGGGTGCGCGCGCCGCCGACGCCCTCGTCGCGGACGGCACCTGCCGCTCGCTGCGCGAACCCCTCGCGGAGGCACCCGGCGTCGTGCCCGGGTGGGCGGACTACACGGCGGCCGTCGACACCCAGAGGTACGGCGCACGGCTCGGGCTGCTCGGCGAGGCGCTCGCCGACGGCGGCATCACCGCCACGGGCATCGGGGCGGGCGCCGCGATCGCCCTGGCCGACGACGAAGGGCTCCCGGTCGGCACGTACGTGCACCGCCCGACGGGCACCTCGGGTCTGACGCGCGCCGTCCGTGACGCCCTGAGCACCTCACAGCTGGTGGTCGTCGACGCCGGGTCGGTGCGTGACGCCGGCCAGGCCACGCACGGGCGGTCCACGGATGCCTCGGACGCGGCCCTCAGCGAGGAGGACCAGGCGGAGATCCTCGCCGACGCGACGGACGACCCCAGCAGCACCGAGGCCTTCGTCGAGCCGACGCGGGCCCAGCAGATGCAGGTCGTGGACGCCCGGGTGGGGGCGGCCGTGGCCGCCGCCGAACGCGCCGGGGCGACCGTGCTGGTCGTCTCGCTCGCCGACTCCGGACGGACCGCGCTGCAGCTGGCCGCCGTCGACGGACCCGGGGCCCCCGGCACGGACGTCGAGTTCGGCGAGAGCCTGCTCACCTCGGGCTCCACCCGCCAGCCGGGCGTGATCCAGTCCGTCGACGTCACCCCCACGGTGCTCGAGCTGCTCGGGCTGGACGGCTCCGTGGCGGCACTGTCCGGCGCGGCGATCACCCCGAGCGCCGGGCCGGCCGCCGCCTCCGCGCGCGTCGAGCACCTGCTCGACATCGCGCTGCGGGCGAAGCAGATCACCCGGGTCAGCGGTGCGTACTCCGCGCAGCTGGTGCTCGTGCAGGCCGCGCTGTTCGTCGCGGCAGCCATCATCCTGACGCGCACCGGCCGCTCGGACCGGGCCCCGCTGCGCCCGGCCCTGCAGGTGCTGCGGGTGGCGTCGTTGGCGCTCGCCGCCGCACCGGTCGCCTCGTTCCTCACCGGGCTCGTGCCTTGGTGGCGCTCGGCCACACCGACGAACGCCTTCTGGTGGACGGTCGGCGGCTGGGTCGTGGCGATCACCGCGCTGGCGCTGGTCGGCCCGTGGCGCCGACGTCCGCTCGGGCCTGCCGGTGTGGTCGCAGCGGTCACCGTGGTCGTCCTCGTGGTCGACGCGTGCACCGGGTCCACGCTGGTCATCGACTCGCCGATGGGCGCGCACCGGATCCTCGCGGCGCGGTTCTACGGCATGAGCAACCAGGCGTTCGCGCTGCTCACCGCCGGTGGCCTGCTGCTGGCCGTCGTGATCGCCGACGAGCTGCTGCGCCGCGGACGACGGACCGCCGCCACCTGGTCGGTGGCCCTGCTCGGCCTGCTGCTCGTGGTCGTCGACGGTGCACCCGGCCTGGGCAGCGACTTCGGCGGACCCCCTCCGCTGATCCTCGCGTTCTCCCTGCTCGCGCTGCAGGTGTCCGGCCGCAAGATCCGGTGGCGCACGATCGCGATCATCAGCCTCGCAGGCGCGGTCGCCGTCGGCGGCGCCGCCGGGCTGGACTGGCTGCGCCCCGCGTCCGAACGCACGCACCTGGGCCGGTTCTTCGCCACGGTGCTCGACGGCGGGCTGTGGGACGTCGTCTACCGCAAGCTCGAGGTCAACCTGCGGGTGCTCACCTCGTGGCGCTACCTGGTGCTGGCGATCGGCGGCGTGGCACTCACCGCGCTGGTCGTCACCGGACCGCACCCGCGCCGCGGGGACCTGCTGGGCAAGGGCAGCCCCATGGCTGGCCTGCGCACGGCGGTCCCGCTGCTCAAGCCGGCCGTCGCCGCCATCGGCCTGGCGCTCGCCGTGGGGTTCCTCATCAACGACTCGGGGATCGTGGTGCCCGCCACGGGCATCGCCCTGGCCGTGCCGTGCCTGGTCGCGGCCGCCGCGCAGTGGCGGCTCGGCGTGCCCGACGGGCACGTGGACGTGGCCGACGAGGCCGTGACGGAGCCTCCGGGCGCCCCGATGCCCGCCACCGTCTGACCGGGCGCCCGCCGGGGACGCCGGCGGATCAGCGGTGCGTCTGGGGGGGCCGGGTCGACGGGGCCACGGTCTGCCGCACCGCCGTGGTGACCCGGCGCACGCGCCGCGCGTTCACCGCAAGCATCACGTCGCGGTACTGCGCGGCCCGGTGCAGCTGGCCCTTGAGGTCCGACCCGGACGGACGGTGCCGCAGGTCGCACGGCACCTCGACGACGCGGAAGCCACGTCGCAGCAGGTCGATGGTCATGCCCGTCTCGACGCCCCACCCGCGGGCCAACGGCGTCGCCGCCTCGAACGCCTCCCGCGTGAGGCAACGCATGCCGGACAGCGGCTGGGTCGGGGTCCACCCCGTCAGCGCCGCGATGGCCCGCCGCGCGGCGCCCACCACGATGCCCCGACCACCTGCACCGGGCTGCGGAGGCAGCAGCGCGATGGCCAGGTCGGTCTCGCCCTCGACGACCGGGGGCACCAGCGGCGCGGTGTTGACGGCGGTCTCGGCGAGGTCGCCGTCGATGAACAGCAGGATCCGCGGTGCACGGTCCGGGGCGTCCCGCATGGCCACGACCGCCGCACCGGTCTCCATGGCGGCGGCCTTGCCGCGGTTGTGCGAGTGCCGCACGACGACGGCGCCGGCGTCGCGGGCCACGTGCTGCGTGTTGTCCTCGGAGCCGTCGTCGACGACGAGCACGAGGTCCACGTGCGGGATGGCGCGGGCCGAGCGCACGGTCGCGGCGATGCGGCGCGACTCGTCCTTGGCCGGGATGATCACGGCCACCCGTTGCCGGGCCCGCGCGGAGCGCTGGACGGCGGAGCTCGGTGCAGCGGAGACCGGCGCGGCCACGTCGGCCGAGGGCACCGGGGCGCCAGTCGGGTCGGACGTCTCCTCGGACCGGTGCTCGCGCTTCACGAGGTCAGCCTATCGGCGCGGTGAACCGGTGGTCCGCTCGGCGCCGGACACGCGACGGGCTGCCGAGCGGTGAGCCCGGCAGCCCGTCGCGGACGATGCGGACGATGCAGACGATGCAGACGATGCAGACGATGCGGTCAGCGCAGCGTGACCTGGCGGGCCACCAGACCCGCGCGGGCACGGCGCGCGTTCGCGTCGAGGGGTGTGGTGTCCGCGAGCGCCGCGGCGAACTTCGGGACGAACGCGGCCAGCGGCGCCTCGATCTCGGCGGCCTCGGCGCCACGGGTCAGCTCCCACACCGGCACGACCAGGCCGGACGAGCGGAAGTAGCCGACGAACTTGGCGTCGTCGAACCCGGACTCGCGGGCGGCGTGCAGGCGGGCCAGGCCGTCCAGGACGACCTGCTCCTCGTGGGGCTGCGACCAGCGCAGGAACTCGCGGTCGCCCATGCGGCACCAGTAGGCCGAGTCGGCGGCGGCGAGCTTGACGGTCTCGATGATGCCGGCGTCGGCGTCCTCGATCGCGGCGGTCAGGTCGGCGGTGCGCTCGGTGTCGGGGGCGAGCCAGTAGGCGAACGACTCCTGCACGGTGACCTCGAACGGCACGGTCAGGTCCAGCACGTCCTGCAGGCGCGGGCCGGGGGTCGGCAGGCCGATCGACTCGATGGCGGTGCCGGGCTCGACCTCGAGGGCCTCCAGCAGGGCGGTCGCCAGGTCGCGCGACGCGTCGCCCGAGCCGCCGGGGACCTGCAGCGCCAGCAGGATCACGCCGTCGGCGCGGTGCAGCGCACGCCAGCCGGTGGGCAGCACCGTGGTGACCAGCACCTCCTTGGCGCCGTGCTCCGCGGTGGTGCGCGCGGTGGCGGCGGCGGCGGGCACGACCTCCTTGAGCGCGACCCAGTCGGGCTCACCGGGGAGCCCCTCGAAGGGGCGCAGCACGAACGCGGGGCTGTTCTTGACCATGCCGGAAGGCTACCGGGCGCCGGACGGCGCGGCGTCGGCAGGTTCTGCGGGACCGGTGGGTCGTAGGACCCCTGGGGGTGCCCAGCACGCGGCGGGTGAGAGAGGATCGGGCACATGGATCCGCGCGCCGGTACACCCGCCCAGCCGTCCGACCTCATCGACGTGGACGCCCTCCTCGGGGCGTACTACGACCGGGAGCCCGATCTGGCCGATCCGGCGCAGCGCGTCGTGTTCGGCACGAGCGGACATCGCGGCTCCGCGTTCGACGGGGCCTTCAACGAGGCGCACATCGTGGCGATCACGGCGGCGATCGTCGAGTACCGCCGCGGGCAGGGCACCGACGGCCCGCTGTTCATCGGGCGGGACACGCACGGTCTGTCCGATCCGGCGTTCCGCACCGCGCTGGAGGTGCTGGCCGCGGCGGGTGTCGAGGTGCACGTGGACGCGCGTGACTCGTGGACTCCCACGCCGGCCGTCTCGCACGCGATCCTGCGCCACAACGGTGCGGGCACGTCCGAGGGTGTGCGGACGCAGGGCCCCGGGCTGGCCGACGGCATCGTGGTCACCCCGTCGCACAACCCGCCGCGTGACGGCGGCTTCAAGTACAACGCGCCGCACGGCGGCCCGGCCGACTCCGACGCGACGAACTGGATCGCGAACCGCGCGAACGAGATCCTGCGCAGCGGGTGGCGGGCGATCCCCCGCGTGAGCATCGAGAAGGCGCTGGCGGCCGACACCACGCTCAAGCACGACTACCTGACCTCGTACGTCGACGACCTGGCCAACGTGCTGGACCTCGAGGCGATCCGGACGGCGGGGGTGCGCATCGGTGCCGACCCGCTGGGCGGCGCGTCGGTGGAGTACTGGGGTGAGATCGGCGAGCGGTACGGGCTGGACCTGACGGTCGTCAACCCGCGCACGGACCCGCGCTGGTCGTTCATGACCCTGGACTGGGACGGCAAGATCCGCATGGACTGCTCGTCGCCGTCGGCCATGGCCTCGCTGGTGGAGCGCATGCGGGGCGACGCGCCGTTCGACATCGCCACGGGCAACGACGCGGACTCCGACCGGCACGGCATCGTGACGCCCGACGGCGGCCTGATGAACCCGAACCACTACCTGGCCGTCGCGATCGACTACCTGTACGGCGGGGCGCGTCCGGGCTGGCCTACCGGGACGGCGATCGGCAAGACGCTGGTGTCGTCCTCGCTGGTGGACCGGGTCGCGGCACGCCTGGGCCGGACGCTGCTGGAGGTGCCGGTCGGGTTCAAGTGGTTCGTGCCCGGGCTGATCGACGGCTCCGTCGGGTTCGGCGGCGAGGAGTCGGCGGGGGCGTCGTTCCTGCGGACGGACGGCACCGTGTGGACCACGGACAAGGACGGTCTGCTGCTCGCGCTGCTGGCCTCCGAGATCCTCGCGACGACGGGCAAGACTCCCTCGCAGCACCACCAGGAGCTCGTGGGCGAGTTCGGCCGGTCCTGGTACGCCCGGGTCGACGCGGCGGCCACGCGCGAGCAGAAGGCCACGCTCGCGGCGCTGTCGCCCGAGCAGGTGACCGCCACGACGCTGGCCGGTGAGGACATCACCGCCCGGCTGACGGCCGCCCCCGGCAACGGTGCCTCGATCGGGGGCCTGAAGGTCACCACCGAGAACGCGTGGTTCGCGGCCCGCCCGTCGGGCACCGAGGACGTCTACAAGATCTACGCCGAGTCGTTCGTCTCGGCCGAGCACCTCACGCAGGTGCAGGAGGCCGCGAAGGCGCTGGTGGACGACACGCTGGCCTGACCCACCCGTACGAAGGCCGCCACCCGCGTCGCCGGGCGGCGGCCTTCGTCGTGCCGGGCGTGAGGCGTCAGGCGGCGCGGCCCAGGGTGCGGGTCGACCACCCGGCGGCTCGCCAGGCGTCCGTGTCGAGCTTGCCGCGGGCGTCGATCAGCCGCGGCTGCCGGGTGCGGGCGGCCAGGCGGACCGGGTCGGCCTGCAGGAACTCCTCCCACTCGGTGAGCAGCAGCACGACGTCCGTGCCCTCGACGGCCTCGTCCGCGCTGGTCGCGTACGTCAGCGAGGGGAACGTGGCGCGCGCGGTGTCGCCGGCCTGCGGGTCGTAGACGGTGACCTGCGCGCCGCGCAGGTGCAGGGCCGCGGCGACGTTGAGGGCCGGCGAGTCGCGCACGTCGTCGGTGTGCGGCTTGAACGCGGCACCGAGGACACCGATGCGCCGGTTGAGCACGGAGCCGCCGCACGCCTCGACGGCGTGGTCGACGACCGCGGCACGCTGGCCCATGTTGATCTCGTCGACCTGCTGCATGAGCGCGACGGCCCGGTGCGCACCGAGCTCGCCGGCACGGTGCATGAGGGCGCGGATGTCCTTGGGCAGGCAGCCGCCGCCGAACCCGAGCCCGGCGTCGAGGAACTGCCGGCCGATGCGCACGTCGTGGCCGATGGCGTCGGCCAGCACGGTGACGTCGGCGCCGGCCGCCTCGCAGACCTGGGCGATCGCGTTGACGAACGAGATCTTCGTGGCCAGGAACGCGTTCGCGGAGACCTTGACCAGCTCGGCGGTCGGCAGGTCGGTGACCACGAACGGCGAGCCTTCGGCGATGGGCTGCGCGTAGACGGTGCGCAGCAGCGCCTCGGCGGCCGGGGAGGCACCCCCGACGACCACGCGGTCGGGGTGCAGGGTGTCGTCGACGGCCTTGCCCTCGCGCAGGAACTCGGGGTTCCACACGAGCTCGGCGCCGACCCCGGGGGCGACCTCACGGGCGACGATCTCGCGCAGACGGGCCGCGGTGCCCACGGGCACCGTCGACTTGCCCACGATGACGCCGTCGTGGGTCATGGCGCGGGCGACGGCCGTGGTGGCCGCCTCGACGAACCGCAGGTCGGCCGCGTGGCTGGTCTTCATCTGCGGGGTGCCGACGCACACGAAGTGCACCTCGGCGTTCGCCACGGCGCTGGCCGCGTCGGTGGTGAACCGCAGACGGCCGGTGGCGAGCGTGGCCTCGAGCAGCTCGGGCAGGCCGGGCTCGTAGAAGGGGACCTTGCCGGCGGCCAGCGCCTCGACCTTGGCGGCGTCGGTGTCGACGCCGGTGACGTCGAAGCCGAGCTGGGCCATGGCCACGGCGTGCGTGGCACCGAGGTACCCGGTGCCGAACACCGTGATGCGGGGCAGCCGGGGGCTGTC
The DNA here is from genome assembly GCF_052036975.1 of Cellulomonas soli. Taxonomy (GTDB): domain Bacteria; phylum Actinomycetota; class Actinomycetes; order Actinomycetales; family Cellulomonadaceae; genus Cellulomonas; species Cellulomonas soli_A. The sequence goes on along the minus strand of NZ_JBQIAR010000001.1, from coordinate 507,446 downwards.
GGCGAGGTCGGCAGGCTCGATGAGGTCGTCGTGCTCGTACATGGTGGTCATCACGGCTCCTGGTGGGCGGTCGTGCGGGAGGAGGGGGGTGCGGCGGAGGCAGCGGCGGCTACGTCGGTGGGGTCCACGGGCGCGGTGGCGCGCAGACCGGGCGGGTCGTCGTCCGGACGCAGGGTCGTCCGACGCACGGTGATGCGGTGGCCCTGCACGCGGATGACGCTGGTGCGGATCTCCGTCGGCGAGCTCACGTCAGAACCTCGCAGCCGGGTCGCTGATCCCCACGACGAACGCGTCGAGGGAGTCCGGCCGGGAGGTGATGCGCCAGTCGTTGGTGACCAGCTCTCCCTCGCTCACCGTGGTGACCGTGAGGTTGAACCAGGCCAGGCCGAGGATGTCGTCGTTCTCGGGCCGGGCCAGCGCGTCGAACAGGTCGGTGACCCAGGAGGGCTTGTCGCCGCCACCGGTCTCCGAGGCGCCGATCTCCGCGAGCAGGATCGGCTTGTCGGTGATGGTCCGCAGCTGCTCGAGGGTGCGGCCGAACGTGTAGTCGAACGTCGGGGTCTGGTCCTCACGGTACGGCGGGCGGTAGTAGCCGGACAGGCCCACCCAGTCCACGTACTCGTCGCCCGGGTACAGGCTCTGGGTGTACTCCAGCGACTGGTTGGCGGCGGGCAGGTTGTTGACGATGTTCGGCGCCCACACCCAGATGACGTACTGGTTGGCGCCGGCGGCCTCGAAGATGTCGTGCACGTGGCGCCACATGGTCACGTAGTCGCCGCGGCTGTTGCCGTTGACGGCGGCACCGCCGGAGCCCTGCTCGTTCCACGGGTACCAGCCGGCGTTCATCTCGTGGTCGAGGCGGATCGCGACGGGCAGCCCGAGCGCGGCCACGTCGGCGGCGTACGTGCGCAGGTAGTCGTCGTAGGTGCCGGCGTTGATGACCGGCAACGAGTAGGCGGGGTCCACCACGACGTCGTTCGCGGCGGCCATGGGGCGCGACTCCCAGGTGAGCAGCGGCAGCAGTCCCTTCGTCCAGGACCGTGTGACGGCGTCGGCGCGGAACGCGGTGTCCCACCCCTGGAAGTACCCGGCCATGTCGGGGGTCGCACCGGCCTTGGCCACCGTGTCGTCGAACTCGGCCCAGCTGAACGGCGACTGGGTCGTGTAGAGCCCGAACAGCCGGCTGGTCGGGTTGAGCAGCGCCGCACGGGCCGGTGCGGTCGGTGCGGCCACCGGGGCGGGGTCCGCGGCCGGCGGGTTCTGCTGGGTCGCGGCGGCCTGGGCGCGGGCGGCGGCCTCGGCGGCCTGCCGTTCGGCCTGCTCCGCACGGTCCTGGGCTGCCCGCGCCTGACCCTTGGCCGTGGCGGCGGCCTTCTCGGCGGCGGCCTTGGCCTGGGCGCGCGCGGCGGCGGCAGCCTGCTCCTCCGCGGCCTTCTGCGCGGCGGCCTCCTCGGCGGCGGCCTTCTCGGCGGCGGCCTTCGCCTGGCCGGTGGCGGCACCGGCCGCGCGTTCGGCGGCGGCCTTGGCCTGCGAGCGCTCGATGGCGGCGAGCTCGTCCTCCCGTGCGTCCAGGGAGTTGCGCAGCGCCTCGTTCTCCTCGGCGAGGCGCTGCTCCTCCGCGGAGACGTGCGACTGCGCGGGGACCTGCGCGTTCGACGGCGAGAGCCACACGGCGCCGGCCACGATCGTCAGGGACAGGGCGACGGCGGCGGCACCGATGCGGGCACGGGTGACCGCACCTGCGGAGTGCCACCACCTGGTCGTGGTCGTGCCGGGGGTGGGGGTCGTCTCAGACATAGAGCAGGGCCTCCGCTGCGAGGATCAGGGCCGCGATGCCGTACGGGATCGCGGCGTAGGGGTTGAGGCGGCGCCGGGCCGGCCGGGTCGGGGCGGCCTGCGCGGTCCGCCGGGTGCGCTCGTCGACGCGGACCTGGGTCTGCACCGTGCCGTCTGCCGGCCGGACTGCCGGGACGGTGGGGCTGGTGGACCCCGGGGTGAGCGGCACGCCCTGCGGGGGTGTGCGGTCGACGACGTCACGCGGCGGCTGGTCGACGATCTGCTCCAGCTGGGCCATGAGGTCGTCCTGCCCACCACCGGCGTAGGCGCCGGCACGGGTACCCCAGCCGGAGGCGTGCGCCATGCGCACGAAGCCGAGCAGCCGCACGGGCATGAGGAAGAACGTCGAGACGATGATGAACACCGGCAGCCGGAAGAAGTCCGAGGGCTTCTCGTGCAGGTGGCGGATCTGCCGGATCGCCATGGACAGCACGGACGAGGCGATCATCAGCCCGATCACCCAGACCCAGCCGCGCAGGCCCGTGTACGACTCGAGGATCGCCTGGTAGAGGTTCACGCCGGTGCCCGACAGCGCCCGGTAGATCCAGCCGCCGACGGCGCCGACCAGCAGGAACGGCAGCAGGATGTCGGTGAGGAAGAACACCGCCAGGATCGGGGCGTGCCCGAGCATCCAGGGCAGCATGCGCAGGGTGTTGTACTGGCTCCCCCGCGCCCACCGCAACTGCTGCTTGAAGAGCTTCTTCACCTGCAGCGGGGCGTCGGTGTAGACCAGGCTCGGGTACTGGTAGACGGTCCGGTACCCGGCCTTGAGGGTGAGGTTGGTCAGCGTCCGGTCGTCGGAGACCTCCAGGAACACCCCCATGAACCGCTGGTGCATGAAGTCGTCCATGACGCGCATCAGGATGTTGCGGCGGAACGCGATGGTGCGGCCCGGCAGGCAGCCGATCTGACCGAGGGCGGACTGCGCGGGCATCGAGTACAGCGCCCGGGAGTTCTCGAGCCAGTCGGCCCAGCGGGTGATCCAGGACCGCTCGGGCTCGAGGATGCGCTGCCGGGTGGTGACGCCGCCGATGTTCGGGTCGGCGAACGGCTTGACCAGCTCGGGCAGCGTGCCCTCGGTCCAGATCGTGTCGGAGTCGACGAGCACGGTGATGTCGCCGCGGGACATCTCGGTGCCGATCTTCACGGCGTTGCGCTTGCCGGGGATCGGCGTGTGCACCCAGCGGACCAAGGGGCCGAACTCGTCGCTGACCTGCTCGAGCGCCGGGTTGGGCTTGCCGTTGATCACGACGATGACCTCGTCGGGCCGTTGCTCGACGATGCGGTGCAGCACGTCGCGGAACAGGTCGAGGGGTTCGTCGACGACGGGGATCACCACGGAGGTCGTGGTGTCGTAGGGCGCGGTGTACGGCCGGTAGCGGCGGGACAGGACGACCTTGAGGATCCAGAGGATCCAGACCAGTGCGGAGAACACCGCGAAGAGGTAGATCTCGCTCTGGCCTTCGAGCATGTGACGCATCTGCAGGACGAACACGAACATGGGGGCACTCCTCGCTGCGGCGGCGGACAGGGACGACGCTGACCGGCTCCGTCGGCAGTGCAGCGAGGGCGCGGGACTGCTCCTGCACCTTCGGTCGCCGGAGTCATGGACCCCGGTGACTTGTTGGCCTTCCGTCATTGCTGAGCGGTTGGTGCGACCAAGACTGCACCGCTCCAGGGCACATCCGCAGCCACGGCGACGGCGATCGGGGATGTCGAGGAATGTGGTCGATTGTCCGACTCAGGGGTGGCCAAACCGGGACAACTCGCGCGACGGCGCAGGTCACGCGGAGGCATCTGCGAGCGCGGCAGGCAGTCACAACAGCTCGACATGCCGGTGGAAATTCGTCACGACTGGTGTCCAGCATGTGGACGCGGATCAGGTTCTTGGCGCGATGGCGACATCGATATCACTGACTTGATACACAACACAGACCCGGTCTTTGCTGGACTCAGATTCCGTTCTGTCACCTTTGCGCCGGATGTCCGCGTGAGCGATCACACACCCGGTGCTCCCATGACCCACCCACGAAGGTCAGGGCTGCCCCGTGTCGGACGCGGGTGCGACACTGGCCGCATGCTCCAGCCCTACCGCGAGGTCCTGTCGCGCCCTGGAGCCCTCGCCTTCTCCGGCAGCGGCACGCTCGCGCGGCTCCCCATGTCGATGATCGGCATCGGCATCGTGCTCATGGTCTCGGCCCTGTACGACTCCTACGGGCTCGCCGGCCGGGTCTCCGCCGTGTACGTCATCGCGCAGGCCGCGTGCTCGCCGCAGATCGCCCGGCTCGTCGACCGGCACGGGCAGGCCCGCGTGATGCGCCCGGCTGTCGCCGTCGCCGCGATCGGCACCGTCGCACTCGTGGTCAGCGCCACGGCGCACGCGCACGAGGCGTGGCTCTACGCCGCCGCCGTCGTCACCGGGGCGGCCATCGGCTCCTTCGGCTCGCTGGTGCGCGCGCGGTGGACCACCGTGCTCGGCGGTGATCCGCGGCGCCTGCACACCGCGTACTCACTGGAGTCGGCGCTCGACGAGCTCGTGTTCATCGTCGGTCCCGTGCTGGCCACCGTGCTCGCCACCAGCGTCACCCCCACCGCCGGACTCGTCGTCCCGCTCGTCGGCATGCTGGTCGGCGGGTACTGGTTCCTCTCGCTGCGCGGGTCCGAACCGCCGGTGGCCCCGCACGACTCCCCCCGACCGCGCGGCTCGGTGCTGGCCAACCCCGGCATGATCGTGCTGGCCGTCGTGTTCGTCGCCATGGGCGCGATCTTCGGCGCCACCGACGTCTCCACGGTCGCGTTCGCGGAGGAGCAGGGTGCCAAGGGCTCCGCCGGCATCATCCTGGCCGTGTTCGCGTTCGGCTCCATGCTCTCCGGCCTGGCGTACGGCGCACGGCACTGGGTCCGCCCGCTGTGGCAACGGTTCGCGCTGGGCATGGTCGGCCTGGCCGTCGGCGCCTCGCTGTTCGTGCTCGTCGACTCGCTGGTCGCGCTCGCCGCCGTCATGTTCGTCACCGGCATCGCCATCGCCCCCACGCTCGTCAACGGCAACGCGCTCGTGCAGGACCTCGTCGCGCCCGAACGGCTGACCGAGGGGCTCACCTGGGTCGGGACGTCGCTCGGCGTCGGGGTGTCCGTCGGGTCGTCGGTCGCCGGGTCACGGATCGACGCCCAGGGCTCGCACGCCGGGTTCCTCGTGGTCGTGGTGGCGGCTGCGGCCGCGGTCGCCGCCACGCTGGTCGCCCTGCCGACCCTGCGCCCGCGTCGGCCCGCCACGGGCACCCTGCGTGAGGTATCGACGCAGGTCAGCGATGACGAGGGGGCGCACGACAGCAGTCCCGACCAGCAGGTGCCCGACCCGCAGTAACCTCGCCGGATGGCCCCCGTCGACCTGTCCGCGCTGGACCCCGCCGCCGACCCGCTGCCCGTGCTGCGCGAGCTGCTGACCCCCCTCGGCCAGGCCGTCGAGGCCGAGCGACTCACCGGCGGCATGTTCGCCACCACGTACCGCGTCACGCTGGCCGACGGTGAGCGCGTGATCGTCAAGACCGCGCCGACGAGCACCGACCGGTTGCTGACGTACGAGGCGGACCTGATCCGCACCGAGGCCCTCGTGTACGAGCTGGCCGCCGACCGACCCGACCTGCTCATGCCGCGCGTGCTGCACACCGACTTCACACGGCAGGTGGTCGCCTCCGACGTCGTGGTCGCCAGCCACCTACCCGGCACACCCCTGATGTCCGCCGGGTTCGGCCCGTCGGGCGAGGACCCGCGCACCGCCCGCACCGAGCGCGAGCTCGGCGCGCTGATGGCGCGCCTGCACACCGTGGTCGGCGACCGGTTCGGCTACCCCAACACGGCCACCGGTCTGCACGGCGACACGTGGGCCGAGGCGTTCCGCCGCATCGTCGAGCAGCTGCTCGCCGACGCCGCCCGGTGGGGCACCACCGTGCCCGACGCCGAGGTACGGGCCACGCTCGCCCGGCACGCCGACGCCCTCGCCCAGGTGGACCGCCCTGCGCTGATCCACACCGACCTGTGGCCGGGCAACCTGTTCGTCGACGTCGAGACCGGTGAGCTCGTCGGCGTCATCGACACCGAGCGGGCGTTCTGGGGCGACCCCCTGTTCGAGCTCAGCGGCGCCGACCAGATGGGCCGCGGGCCTGTGCCGAGCACCCTGCTGGCCGGGTACGCCGAGGCCGCGAGCGCGTTCGACCTCGACGAGCCGACGACCACCGCCCGGCTGCTGCTGTACCGGATGTTCTACAGCCTGCTGCTCGTCGTGGAGATCGCGCCGCGGGGGTACGTGGGCGACTGGCTCGCCCAGCACCGTGCCACCGCGGAGGGCAACCTGCGCTGGGCGCTCGACGAGCTGGCTGCCCTGGACCTGCCCGCCGCGGCACCGACGCCCGGGGCGTGACGCGGCAGGGCCCGGCGGGCCGGTCCCGTCAGGGCTGCGGGTGGTGCGCGTCGTAGTCCAGGAACGACCGTTGCGCACGCACCAGCAGCCACAGCAGCACGACGCACGCGGTGCCGCCGATCACCGCGGCCCACGCCTCACCGACCCGTGTCGACATGCCGCCCAGCAGCAGCTCACCGAGCCGCGGACCCCCGGCGACGACCACGATGAACACGCCCTGCAGGCGCCCGCGCATGTGGTCCGGCGTGGCGGTCTGCAGGATCGTCTGGCGGAACACCGCGCTGACCGTGTCGGCCGCACCGGCGACCGCGAGCATGAGCGCGGCGGCCAGCAGCGCCCACCACACCACGTGGTCCGGTGAGGTGCGGCCCACGCCGACCAGCACCCAGCCGAACCCGGCGACGGCCAACCCCCACGCGGTGATCGCCACGACGATGATCCGACCCTGCCAGCGCACGGCCGACAGGCCCCCGGAGAACAGGCCCGCGAGGATCCCGCCGACGGCGATGGCGGCGGTCATCAGGCCGGTGGTGGTCTCCTGCCCGCCCAGGTACAGCACGCCGACCGCGGGGAACAGCACCCGCGGCATCGAGGTGATCATGGCGACCAGGTCGACCAGGAACGTCATGCGCACGTTGCGCTGCGTGCCCAGGTAGCGCAGGCCGTCGAGCACGGAGCCCAGGCCGGCGCGCGAGCGCCGGTCCGCCGACGGTTCGGGCGGCACGGGCGGCAACGCGACGAGGGCGGCCAGGGCCACCGTGAACAGCAGCGCGTCGAGCGTGTAGACGACCGCGTAGTCGAGCACGGCGATGAGCCCGGCCCCCAGCAGCGGGCCGACGGTGAGCGCGATGTTCCACGCCAGGGTCTGCAGCGCGTTGGCCGCCGGCATCAGCCGGGGGTCGAGCAGGCGCGGGATGATCGCGGACCGGGCCGGGCTGTTCACCGCCGCCGCGGCCGACTGCACCGCCACCAGGGCGTACAGCACCACGACCTGCTCGTTGCCGGCGAACGCCTGCACCGCCAGTGCGATCGTCACGACCCACGCCACGACGGAGGCCACCAGCGCCACGGTGCGGCGGTCGGCGTGGTCGACGATCGCCCCGCCGTACAGGCCGAACACCACGAGGGGCACCAGCGCGCACAGGCCGAGGATGCCGACCGCGAACGTCGAGGCGGTCAGCGCGTACACCTGCAGACCGACGGCGACGACCGTCAGCTGCGCCCCGAGGTTCCCCACCGACAGCCCGACCCACAGGTGGCGGAACTGCGGGCTGACACGCAGGGGTGTGGTGTCGACGAGCAGGGAGGGCACCGCGTGAGCCTAGTGCGGCGCCCGTCGGGCCTTGCCCGTCAGGCCTCGCCCGGGCGCACCAGCCCCGACTCGTAGGCCAGCACGACCAGCTGGGCACGGTCGCGGGCGGCGGTCTTCATCATGGCCCGGTTCACGTGGGTCTTGGCGGTGGCCGGGCTGATGAACAGCTGCGCGGCGATCTCCGTGTTGGACAGCCCTCGACCGACCAGCCGGGTGATCTCCAGCTCGCGTTCGGTGAGGTCGGCCAGCCCGGGGGCGGGCACCAGCGTGGTCGGGTCGGCCTGGGTGAGCACCCGTTCGACGAGCGCGCGGGTCGCCGCGGGCGAGAGCAGCTGGTCGCCGGCGGCGACCGTGCGGATGGCGGCCAGCAACGCAGCCGGGTCGACGCCCTTGCCGAGGAACCCGCTGGCTCCGGCCCGCAGCGCCGCGACCACCAGGTCGTCGGTCTCGAACGTGGTCAGCACGAGGATCTTCACGCCCGCGAGCTCCTCGTCGGCGGTGATCCGACGGGTCGCCTCGATGCCGTCCATGTCGGGCATGCGGATGTCCATGAGCACCACGTCGGCCTGGTCGCTGCGCGCCCGGCGCACCGCCTCCGCACCGGTGGACGCCTCGCCGACGACCTCGATGCCGGGGTCGGAGTCGAGCAGCAGGCGGAACGTGGCGCGCAGCAGCGCCTGGTCGTCGGCCAGCAGCACGCGGATCGTCATCGGGTGGGCTCCTCGGTGGTCTCGTCCGCACGGTCCGGGCGGGCGTCAGGGGTGTCGTGCAGGGTGGTGGCGGCCACGGGGATCGTCGCGGCGACGACGAACCCGCCGTCGGCCGACCGCCCCGACCGGAACGTGCCGCCGGCGGCCAGCGCCCGTTCGCGCATGCCGATGAGCCCGTGCCCGGTGCCCGGGGCGGGGCGGCGGCGACCGGTCTCGACCGGTGGCGCGTTGGCGACCCAGACCTGCAGGTCGTCGGGCGACCAGCGCAGCGCGACGCGCACCGGTGACCGGGGGGCGTGCTTGGTCGCGTTGGTCAGGGCCTCCTGCACGATGCGGTGCACGGCGGTCTCCCCGTGCGGCGGCAGGGTGCGCCGTTCCCCCGTGACCGTCAGGTCGATCTGAGCGCCGGCGGTGCGGAACCCGGCGACCAGGTCGTCGAGCCGGTCCAGGTCGGGCACGGGTGGCAACCGGTCGTCGCCCGCAGCGCCCGCCCCCTCGGCATGGTCGGGTCCGTGGCGCAGCAGGCCCACGGTCGCGCGCAGCTCGTCGATGGCCCGCTCGGAGTGCGTGGTGATGTTCTGCAACGCACGGGCGGCGGCCTCCGGGTCGGTGCGCAGCAGGTAGTGCGCCACCGAGGCCTGGGCGTTGACCAGGGTGATGTTGTGCGCGAGGACGTCGTGCAGCTCGCGGGCGATCCGCAGCCGCTCGTCGATGACGGCCCGCTCCTTCTCGTCCTCACGCTCCTGCGCCTCGTGGGCGATCCGGTCGTGGCGGCCGGCGACGAGCGCCCCGACGGCGGTGGCGATCATGACGAGGTTCACCATGACGACGTCGGTCGCGAACAGGGACTGCGGGCGGGTCCCCATGGCGACCATCCCCAGGACCACCCCCGCGCCGATGCCGGCGACCCAACCCGTGCGGCGCGGGTACCGGCTGGCCACCGTGAACGCCGCCGCGAGCGTGGCCAGCGGCACCGGCTGGTAGGCCGCCATGGCGACGGTCTGCACGGCGTCGGGGTCGACCACGGGGATGAGCGCGAGGTGCGCCGACTCGACGAGCACGGTGCCCGCGAGCGCGAGCAGCGGTCGGTACGTGCGCACCAGCAGGGGCGCCCACGCGGCGACCGTGAACGCCAGCAGGGTGCTGTCGGGGACCTCGAACGCCCCGCTGCGCAGCGACACGGTGGTGAGCATCATCGCGAGCATGAAGAACGTGAACGCCCAGCCGGCCGGGGTGGGGCGCCCTCCGCGTCCCACCCCGGCTGCCGGGCGGGCGCGCCGCCCGGTGGTGACCGGCGCGCCCTCGTCGTTCGTCGTCATGGCTGGCTGGTCGTCCCGTCGGTCGTGACGCCGGCGAAGGCCTGCGGGTCTTCGAGCTCGTCGGTGGCGGGGACCCCGGAGACCTCCGAGGGGCCCTCGATCGACATGCGCGGTGTGAGGCGGTCGGCCCACCGAGGGTAGGCCCAGTTGCGGTCGCCGATCAGGTGCATGAGCGCGGGCACCAGGGTCAGGCGGACCACGAACGCGTCGACCAGCACGGCCAGCGCCATGCCGATGCCGATCGCGGAGACGATCCGCTCACCGCTGAAGCCGAAGGACGCGAACACGCAGAGCATGATCGTGGCGGCCGCACCGATGACCCGGCCGGTCTCGCTGACGCCCACCCGGACGGCGCGGGCGTTGTCGCGGGTGTGGCTCCACTCCTCGTGCATCCGGCTGACCAGGAACACCTGGTAGTCCATGGACAGGCCGAACATCACACCGACGATCAGCACGGGCACGATGTACATGATCGGCGCCCCGGAGCCGACCCCGAGGAGTTCGGAGCCCCAGCCGAGCTGGAAGATCGCGGTGATGGCCCCCAGGCCGACGCAGATCGTGGCGAGGTTGGTGACCGCACCGACCAGCGGGACGAGCACGCTGCGGAACGCCATCGCCAGCAGCAGGAACCCGAGCAGGGCGATCAGACCCAGGTACAGCGGGAGCCTGCTCATCAGGGCCTGCGACAGGTCGATGTTGGTGGCGGTCTCGCCGCCGACGTAGACCTCGAGCGCGGTGCCGTCGGCGGCCGCGGGGATGACCTCGTCGCGCAGGGCGTTGACCAGGTCCTGCGTCTCCTGCGTCTGCGCGCTCGTGGTCGGCACGATCGCGGCGACGGCGATCGTCTGGCCGTCCTGCAGCGGTGCGGCCTGCACGGCGGCGACACCCTCCACGTCGGGCAGGGTCGCGACCAGGTCGGTGAACGCCTGGGCCGAAGCAGCGTCGGGTGTGCGGGCGGCGAGCACGAGCGTGGCATCGAACCCTGCGCCGAACGCGGGGGCGATCAGGTCGGCGTACTCGCGGGTCGGCGAGCCGGCCGGGTCGCTGCTGGCGTCGGCGTTGCCGACCCGCATGGCCGCGAACGGCAGGGCCATGGCGACGATCAGCAGCAGGGCGGCGAGGGCCGAACGGCGCGTTGCGCGCTGCACGAGCAGCGCCCAACGGGAGGAGACCGAGGCCTTGCCGGTCGGGTCGGCGGCGTCGGGTCGGCCGGCGGCGAGGGCGTCGTGCTGCTTCCTGGACAGGACCTTGTGGCCGAGCATGCCGAGCAGGGCCGGCAGCAGCGTGATCGCGGCGAGCACCGTGAACAGGACGGTCACGGCGGCGGCCTGCCCCATGCCGGTCAGCACGCCGAGCCCGACGACGACCATGCCGAGCAGCGCGACGATCACGGTGAGGCCGGCGAAGATCACGGCGCGGCCGGAGGTGCCGATGGCGGTGGCGATCGCGTCCTCGACGGACGCCCCCGCCAGGAGGGCCTTGCGGTGCCGGTTGACGATGAACAGCGCGTAGTCGATGCCGACACCGAGGCCGATGAGGGCGCCCATGGTCAGCGAGGTCTCGGCCAGGTCCACCCAGTGCGAGCCGACCATCACGGCCAGCAGCGAGGTGCCCACACCGACGACGCCGACGAGGATCGGCAGGAACGCAGCCCAGCGGGACCGGAACACGAGGAACAGGATGACCAGGGCGGCGATGATGCCGATGCCCTCGGTGCCGTGCGACGCGCTGGGCAGCTCGGAGAACGCCTGCCCGCCGATCGCGACCTCGATGCCGGCCCCCGCCAGGCTGTCGGCGACGGTGCGCACCTGATCCACGTCCACGTCCTCGTCGACGGTGACCGTCGCGTAGGCGGTGGACACCTCGGCGTTCACCTGGCGGGCGCCCGCCTCGTCGTAGGGCGAGACGACCGCCTCGACGCCCGGCAGCCCGGCGACGTCGGTGAGCACGGAGCGCACCTGGTCCTGCACTGCGGCGTCGTCGATCGCGACCCCGGTGGTGCGCCAGACGATCGTGCCGGTCTCCGTGGTGCCGTCGGCGGCCGACCCGGCACCCATCTCGGCGAGCAGCGCGTACGCCGACGCGGACTCGCTGTCGGGCAGGGTGGCGTCCTCGGTGAAGGCGGTGCCCTGCGTGAGCACGGCCGCGGCCAGTCCGATGAGCAGCAGGATCCAGCCACCGAGGACGGCGCGCCGCTTCCGGTGGCTCCAGCGGGCGAGGGCGTTCATGGGACTGCCTTTCGACGGACGACTGGGCGACCTGCTCAGCGTGCTGTCGGGGGCACCCCTGGGTCGTCGTCCGTGCGCGGTCTCAGCGGTACCGCACCGGCGGTACACCGGGGACGGCGGTGGGCGGACCCGGCGGCCCGTCGACCGTGCGGTCGGGTAGACAGGGGCGGTGCGGAACTGGCTGGTGGGGCTCGCGGTCGCGGTCGGTGTCATGGTGCTGACCTGGGCGCTGCTCACGGTCCTGGCCCGGCGGCTGCCGCCGGGGTTGCTGCGCGACCTGGCGGGGTTCGTGCCGGCGTGCGTCACCGCGGTGCGGCGGCTCCGCAGGGACCCTCGGGTGCCGCGCAGCGCCCGGGTCGCCGTGGTGCTGGCGGGGCTGTGGGTGGCCAGCCCGATCGACCTCATCCCGGAGTTCCTGCCCGTGATCGGGCCGTTGGACGACGTCGTCGTGGTGGCGATCGCACTGCGGTACGCGGCCCGACGCGTGCCGCGGGAGGTGCTGCTCGAGGCGTGGCCGGGCGATCCGCGGCTCCTGCTGCGGCTGCTCGGCGAGGCGACCTGATCGGCGGGGACACGCCTTGCCGTCGAATCGATACGATAGGCGGGAACGCTCCCACTGCGGTGGGATGTCAGCACCGACGACCTCGAGGGAGAGGAACCCCATGCCCGCCGCCCTGCCGTACCAGGACCCCTCGCTTCCCGTCGCGGAGCGCGTCGCCGACCTCGTCGGCCGGATGACGCTCCCGGAGAAGGTCGGCCAGCTGCTCCAGCTCAACGCCAAGGACGGCGTCCGCCCCCTCGTCGAGGACATGCACGTCGGCTCGATCCTGCACGCCTCCCCCGAGAACATGCGCGAGGCCACCGAGCTGGCCGCCCGCACCCGGCTGGGCATCCCGCTGCTGGTGGCCGAGGACTGCATCCACGGCCACTCGTTCTTCTACGGCGCGACCATCTACCCGAGCCAGCTCGGCATGGCGGCCAGCTGGGACGCCGACCTGGTCGAACGGGTCGCCCGGGCCACCGCCGTCGAGGTGTCCGCAACGGGCATCCACTGGACGTTCTCCCCCGTGCTCTGCATCGCGCGCGAGCTGCGCTGGGGCCGCGTGGACGAGACGTTCGGCGAGGACCCGCACCTCATCGGCGAGCTCGCCTCGGCCATGGTCCGCGGCTACCAGGGCGACGGCCTGACCGACCCGACCGCGATCCTGGCCACCGCCAAGCACTTCGCCGGGTACTCCGAGACGCAGGGTGGGCGCGACGCGTCCGAGGCCGACATCTCCCACCGCAAGCTGCGCTCGTGGTTCCTGCCGCCGTTCGAGAAGGTCGCCCGTGAGGGCAGCGCCACGTTCATGCTCGGCTACCAGTCCACCGACGGCGTGCCGATCACCGTCAACGACTGGCTGCTCAACGACGTGCTGCGCGGCGAGTGGGGCTACAAGGGTCTGCTCGTCACCGACTGGGACAACGTCGGGCGCATGGTCTGGGAGCAGCACATCTACGCCGACTACACGCTCGCGTCGGCCGCGGCCATCCAGGCCGGCAACGACATGATCATGACGACGCCGCAGTTCTTCGAGGGCGCGCAGGAGGCCGTGGCCCGCGGGCTGGTGGAGGAGTCGCGCATCGACGCGGCCGTCGGGCGGGTGCTCACGGTCAAGTTCGAGCTCGGCCTGTTCGAGGACCCGCGCCTGCCCGACCCGGAGCGTCAGGCCGTCGTCATCGGCGCCGGTGAGCACGAGGCGCTCAACCTGGAGACCGCCCGTCGCTCGCTCGTGCTGCTGCAGAACGACGGCACGCTGCCACTGGCCGGCGGTCTGGTGGCCGACGCCGACGGCCGGGCACAGGCCCCCGCCGACGGGCGCCCGCGCCGCATCGCCGTCGTGGGCCCCAACGCCGACGACCCGCACGTCACGCTCGGCGACTGGGCGGGTGCCTCCGGCCAGACCGACTGGCTGCCCGACGGCCACCCGCGCGAGATGATCCGCACCGTGCTCGACGGGTTCCGGGCGCACGTGCCCGCCGGCTGGGACGTCACCTTCGCGCAGGGCGCCGAGATCATCCAGCTGGTCCCGGACCCGCGCGGCGAGTTCTTCCCCGACGGGCAGCCGCGGCCCGACATCGCCGCGCCGATCGAGCCCGACGAGGCGATGATCGCGCAGGCCGTGGCCGCCGCGAAGGACGCCGACTACGTGGTCGCGGTCGTCGGCGACCGCATCGAGCTGGTGGGCGAGTACCGATCCACCGCCACGCTCGACCTGCTCGGCGGGCAGGTGGCGCTGCTCGACGCCCTGGCCGCCACGGGCACCCCGATGGTCGTGGTGGTGCTGGCCTCCAAGCCGCTGGTGCTCCCGCAGTCCGCGCTGGACGCGCAGGCGATCATCTGGGCGGCCAACCCCGGCATGCAGGGCGGCCGCGCGATCGCCGAGGTGGCGCTCGGTCTGGTCGAGCCGTCGGGTCGTCTGCCCATCTCGTTCGCCCGGCACGTCGGGCAGCAGCCCACCTACTACAACCAGATCCGCGGGCAGCACGGTGACCGGTACGCCGACCTGACGCAGGACCCGGCGTTCGTGTTCGGCGAAGGCCTGAGCTACACCACGATCGAGTACTCCGACCTGCAGGTGCTCACCCCGCACCTGGACGCCACGGGCACCGTGCGCGCCGAGGTCACGCTGCGCAACACCGGCACGCGCCCCGCGCGCGAGACCGTGCAGGTGTACGTGTCGGACTCGGTCACGTCGGTCACCTGGGCCGACAAGGAGCTCAAGGCGTACCGGCAGGTCGACGTGGCCCCCGGCGAGACCGTGCACGTCGAGGTGGAGCTGCCCGCGGCCGCGTGCACGCTGGTCGACCGGCACGGCGAGCGCATCGTCGAACCGGGCGAGTTCCAGCTGCTGGTGGGCCGGTCGTCGCGTGACGCCGACCTGCTCCGCGCCCCGTTCACGATCGCGGCGCCCGGCGAGACCACCGTCTGAGCGCACGCCGACTGCGACGCCCCGCCTCCCGCCGATCCGGGGGGCGGGGCGTCGTCGTCCCACCCGATGTCCTGCCGGGGCGAGGGTGTGGCGGACCGGCGACGCACCGACCTCGCGCAGCCGGGGGTGCTCGCACCTGTGCGGGGGGCGGGCCGCCTCGAGAGCCGCAGATACGCTGGCGACGGGAGGCTTGATGCCGAGGCGAGTGGACCACGACCAGCGTCGTCGCGAGATCGTCGAGGCGACGCTGCGCGTCGTGCACCGGGTCGGCCTGGCGGGTGCGACGACCCGCGCGATCGCCGACGAGGCCGGGTGCACGCTGAGCGTGCTGGCGCACTTCTTCGGCAACAAGGACGCGATCCTCGTGGCCGCGCAGGGCGCCGTGTACGAGCGGATGGTGCAGCGCGGGTTCCGCATCGGTGGCGACCTGCGAGGGCTGGCCGCCCTGCGGCAGGCGCTCGAGGCGGCGTTGCCCCTGGACGAGGAGCGCGCCGTCGACGCCGCGGCGAACGCCGCCTTCGCGGCCGCGGCCCTCACCCACGCCGACCTCGCCGAGGCCCGTCGACGCTCACGGCAGGACATCCGGCGCGTGTTGTACGGGTGCCTCACGGAGGCCCGGGAGCTCGGCGAGCTGCGCGACGGGGTCGACGACGGTGCCGTCGTGCACGAGTTCTTCGTGATCGCCGAGGGGGCGGCGCTGTCGGAGGTGCTGGACCGGGGTCAACCGGGGGCGAGCCCGTGGTCGCGGGACCTGGCCTCGGCGTTCGTCGAGCGGCTGCAGTGCGGCCGGTGACCCCCCTGCAGTCACCGGCACGCCTTGCCGCGTACGGAAGACACCCTGCCGCGACCTGTCGCGGGTGCTGTATCAGCTGATCCGTCTCCCCACGATAGCGACCACGCCCGAGGTCCGGCGAGCGCACCGATCGCCGCGACGTTCGTCGGTCATCTGATCCATGTCGCGAAGGTCGCCATCGGGCACCGCCCCTCACCCGCCGCGAAACCTGTGGAGCCGGGCCGACACCCGACGTAGGCTCGCCCGGCCGGACGGCCGCGGGGTGCCGCCGTCCCTGGCGAGACCGGGGCAGAACCGGGACGAGACCAAGGCAAGGAGCGCGCCGATGCTGGGCATCGCGGGAGGCGGGGTGGCCGACACGGCCTGCTCAGGCGACTCCTCGACCTCTCGCCCTTCCCGCTGACCGGCTCGTGACCGGGCGCGGGCCAGTACCCCACCCCGGAGTCGACCGATGAACACCCTGACCGAGAAGCAGATCCGCGCGTCCTTCGTGAACGCGTCCCGCCGCGAGGCGACCCAGGCCACCCTCCCCGACCTCGACGCGCTCCGCTGGGACCGCCTCGACTACCTCGGCTGGCGTGACCGCAAGGCGCCGCTGTCCGCCTACGTCGTCGTCGAGCTCGACGACGAACCCGTGGGCGTCCTGCTGCGCTCCAGCGAAGGTCGGCGCACACGCCGCAGCACCGTGTGCGCCTGGTGCGAGGACGTCGTCGTGACCGACGACGTGACGCTGTACGTCGCCCGGCGCGGCGGTGCCGCAGGGCGACGCGGCGACACCATCGGCACGCTCATCTGCACGGACTTCGGGTGCTCGACGAACGTGCGCCGGGTGCCCACCCGTTCCGAGGCGGGCACCGCCACGGAGGCCGAGCGCCTGCAGATCGTGGAACGGCGCATCGACGGGCTGCGCGAGCGGTCCACCCGGTTCGTGCAGGAGATCGTCCGCACCCGCTGACGCCCCGGGGTGCACGGGGCGCCCGAGGCACCGACCTCACGGTCGACGTGCCCCGGGCGTCCCGGCGACGCACCTCAGGCGAGGACGACGCCACCCTCGGCGGTGATCAGGTCCGCGTCGACGTCGTCGAACCAGCGCCCACCCTCGCCCAGGTAGCGGAACCGCACCTCGGTGCCGGCCGGGACGGTCACCGACGTGCTCGCCGTCCCGTTGGACCGGCGACGCAACGGGTGAGCACCCGGCGTCCAGGCGTTGAACGAGCCCACCACGCTGACCGGCCCGTCGAGGGTCGCGGTCGGCAGGGCGAACGTCAGCGTGGTGGACGTGGCGGAACGGGACCTCTTCAGCACGGTGGCATCACTCGTCTCGACTCAGGTGCACGGATCCGGACGTCAGCAGCGTGGCGTGGTCGTGTTACCGGACGGAACGGACACGATGACCAGCGTGTGACGCTGTGCTGAAGACTCGCAGCATCCGTCAGTCCTGGGCGGGGGCGACCGGCAGGCAGACGCGTGTGACCCAGCCCGACGGGTCGGGGTTCTGCATGGGGCTCACCACGTAGATGTTGAACATCGGCCCCGCGGGGCGCAGCCCCTGGCCGGCGACCCAGTCACCGAGGTCGGCCATGACCGCACCGATGCCGTCGTAGGAGCCGTGCAGCTCGCCGACGGCCACGTCGACAGCCGGCACCTCGACGAACCGGACGCCGTCGACGTCCGTGAACGGTGCGAGCACGTCGAGCTGCACCTCGACGTCCGCGTCGCGCTCCACGTACTCGTCGTCGTGGAACACCGCGACGCTCAGCGCGTCGGGCGTGACCTGGGCGCCCGCGGCGGCCAGCCCCCCGCCGAGGCGCTGCCACAGCAGGCCCTCGTCGGCGTACGTGGGGATCACGTCGCGCACGGAGGCGACCTGGCGGGCGGGGATGACGGTGCGGGTGATCGGTGTGGACATGACAGGACTCTCCAGTTCGTCGATGAATCGGTCGATGTCCCGAAGCCGGCTCGACACGGCGGCGGCCTCTGCCGCAGCCGCCTGGCGACGCTCGAGCAGCACCGCACGCAGCTGCGCGGTGTCCACGAACGGCGCGCACGCCGCGAGGTCGTGCACCCCCACCCCGGCGTCCCGCAACGCCCGGACACGGCCGGCGGTGCGCAGCAGGTCGGGGTGGTAGTGCCGGTACCCGCTGTGCGGGTCGACCCAGGTGGGCGCGAGGACGCCGCGCTCGTCGTAGTGACGCAGCATGCGGATGCTCAGCATCGACAGGCGTGAGAACTCGCCGATCGTGAGGAGTCTGTCTCGGGGCACATCCACACTCGACACCCTTCCACGGTGTGAGGATCAAGGAGCAGTCACCCGAGCGGGACGTCGAGCACGCGATGGTGTCCGTCGAGCGTGACGTCGGCGCTGGACCCGCCCGCGGAGACCCGGTAGTCGCCGCGGAACCCCTCGAGCCCGACGCGCCCGTCGGCACCGGTCCGCGCCGTGGTCGGGCTGAGCCACCACCGCCCCCGGACGAGCTCGCGCAGCGCGTGGTACGAGGGCTTGGGTGTGCCGTCGGCGCGGACCAGACCGCCCGGTGCGCCGAGCCAGGCGCCGTCGTCGGACAGTCCCCAGTAGACGACGGCCTCGACGGCGGGGTGCGCGACGAGCGAGGTGTAGTGGCGTGCGATCTCGTCGGCCTGCCGCTGCTCGCCCGCGGTCGTCGAGGGCCAGGAGGGGATCTGGTAGTCGTTGAGGTCGACGATCTCCGGTGGCATCAGGTGGCCGGACAGCAGCGTCGTCTCGGTCAGGTGCAGGGGCAGGCCGAACCGCGCGAACCGGTCGACCATCGCGAGCATCGTGTCCTCACCCCAGTACCCCTGGTGCATGTGGGTCTGCAGGCCGAGCGCGTCGATCTGGATGCCGGCCGCCAGGCAGTCCTCGATCAGGTGCTCGTAGTCGCTCGACAGGTCGAAGTCGTTGAGCAGCAGCCGCGCGCCGGGGTTCGCCGCGCGGGCGGTCTCGAACGCCAGCCGGACGGTCTCGACGCGGCCGAGGCGCTGCGCGAGCCGGGTGATCGCGTTGTCCTCCTTGTCGAACACCGGCATGATCACGACCTCGTTGATCGCGTCCCACGTGTCGACCAGGCCGGCGAAGTCGGTCACCTCGCGGGTGATGCGGTCGCGGACCACCTGCTCGACGCGAGCCTCGGGCACGTCGAGCAGCCAGTGCGGGGCGAGGGTGTGCCAGACGAGCGGGTGCCCCTTGAGGCGCACGCCGCGGTCGGCGAACCACTGGGCGGTCGCACGCAGCCGGGTCGTCTCGGTGCGTCCTGGGGCGGGCTCGAACCCGGCCCAGTAGAACGGCAGGGTCGCGGTGTCGAACAGGTCGAGCCACAGCTGTGCGAGGTGCTCGCCCTGGCTGGGTGCTGCGCCCCCGAACGGGCTGTCGTGGACGCCGTCGGTCTGCCCGTTCGCCAGGGGGATCAGGTCGAAGCCGATGTTGCCGAACGCCATCTCGTGCCGGACCTGCTCGACGACGACCTCGCAGTCGGCCAGCGGTGCGCCGTCGGGCCCGGTCAGGACCAGGTCGGCGGCGGCCACGCGGTGCCGCAGCGCCTGCGGGACGTGCGCGATGGCGCTGGCGGCGGGGGTGAGGGGCATGTCGACTCCTTCGTCGGTGATGGTGCTCAGGTCGGTGATGCTGCTCCGGTCGGTGACGCCGGTCCGGTCGGTGGTGGTGCTCAGGGCCGGTCGAGGTCGGACACGGGTTCCGGTTCGGTGTCCAGCAGCTCGAGCAGGCGTGGCGCGAGGCTCGGCCCGTTGCCCGTGACGGCGGAGACCACCCAGGCGGGCACGCCGTCCTGCGGGAGCCGCACGGTGACCAGGCCCGCGGCCTGCGGCTTGGCGGCCACGTGCTGCGGCACCAGCGCGACCCCCAGGCCGCGGCCGACGAGGTCGAGCAGCGTGTGGATGTCGTTGACGGTGCACCGCACCTGACGGGTCACGCCGCGCGCCGCGCACACCGCGTCGTTGAGCGAGCGCACACCCCAGCTGGGCTGGAAGTCGATGAAGTCGTGGCCTGCGAGCGCGGACCAGTCGGTGCGCGCGGCGCCGGCAAGGGGGTGCCCCGGGGGGCAGAGCAGCACGACCTCGCGCCGCCCGAGCTCGGTGGGGCGCACGTGCGTCAGGTGCTCCTCGGTGGCCACGAAGGCGAGGTCGAGCTCACCGGCCCGGACGGCGGCGACGAGCTCGTGCGAGCCGACCTGGGTGAACGCGATGTCGACCTGGGGGTAGCGGCGACGGAACCGTTCGAGCAGCGGGGGCACGTCGACCACGCCGAGGCACTGCTCGGCGCCGATGCGCAGGGTGCCGCTGAGCTCGTGGCTGGCGCGCACCACGGCGTCACGGCCGGCGGCGGCCTGCTCGAGCAGCCCGCGGGCGTGCGGCAGCAGGGCGCGTCCGGCCTCGGTGGGTTCGACGCGGCGGGTGGTGCGGGTGAACAGGCGGGTGCCGAGCTCGTCCTCGAGAGCGCGGATGGCGGCGGAGAGACCCGACTGGCTGACGCCGCAGATCGACGCCGCGCGCGTGAACTGCTGCTCCTCGGCGAGCGCGACGACGTACTCCATCTGCCGCAGATCCATCGATCGACTCCGCTTCTGAAACGCATGAGTTCTAGTTGTTGGACTTGTAGCACCGAGCCTACCTAGTGTCGGAGCACCAACCCGACGACGTGAGGTGTCCCCGTGCAGCAGCGCACCATCGGCCCGTTCTCCGTGAGCGCCATCGGACTCGGCGGCATGCCGATGTCCATCGAGGGCCGCCCCGACCGGGACCGGTCCGTCGCGACCATCCACGCCGCGCTCGACGCCGGCGTGACCCTGATCGACACCGCCGACTCCTACCACCTGCACGCCGACGAGGTCGGGCACAACGAGGAGCTCATCGCGCAGGCCCTGCGCAGCTACGGCAGCAGCACCGACCACGTGCTCGTCGCCACCAAGGGCGGGCACCTGCGGCCCGGCAACGGCACCTGGACCCAGGACGGGCGCCCCGAGCACCTCAAGCACGCCGCGCGCGCGTCCGCCCGCCGGCTCGGCGTCGAGGCCATCGGCCTCTACCAGTTCCACCGCCCCGACCCGACGGTCCCCTACGCCGACTCGGTCGGCGCGCTCGTCGAGCTCCTGGACGAAGGCGTCATCCAGCAGGCCGGCATCTCCAACGCGTCCGTCGCCCAGATCGACGAGGCGCAGCAGGTGCTCGGCGGACGGCTCGTGTCCGTGCAGAACCAGTTCTCCCCCGCGTTCCGCAGCAGCCTGGCCGAGCTGCGGCACTGCGCCGACCTCGGCCTCGCGTTCCTGCCCTGGTCCCCGCTGGGCGGCATCGCCCGCTCCGGCGAGCTGGGCACCCGGCACGGCGCGTTCCAGCAGGTCGCCGACGCGCACGGCGTCAGCCCGCAGCAGGTCGCCCTCGCGTGGGAGCTCGCGCTCGCACCGGTCGTCATCCCGATCCCCGGCGCCTCACGGCCCGCGAGCATCGTCGACTCGACGCACGCCGTCGACCTGGTGCTCACCGACGACGAGGTCGCGGCACTGTCCCTGGGCTGACGCCCCGCCCGCGCGCCCGCCCTCACACCACCCCGACCGGAAGACCCCATGAAGACCTTCACCCTGCCCGGCACCGACATCGTCGCGCCCAACGTCGTCCTCGGCCTCATGCGCATCGCCGAGAAGACCGACGACGAGATCCGCACGCTCGTGCAGACCGGCCTGGACGCCGGCATCACGTTCGTCGACCACGCCGACATCTACGGCCGCGAGCTGCACGAGTGCGAGTCCCGGTTCGCCGACGCCCTCGCACTGACCCCGTCGCAGCGGGACGCGCTCACCATCCAGACCAAGTGCGGGATCGTGCGCGAGGGGCCGTACTTCGACTTCTCGTACGAGCACATCCTCGAGTCCGTCGACGGCTCGTTGCAGGCGCTGCGCACCGACCGGATCGACATCCTGCTGCTGCACCGCCCCGACGCGCTGGTCGAACCCGACGAGGTCGCCCGGGCGTTCGACGAGCTCCACTCCGCCGGCAAGGTCCGGGCGTTCGGCGTCTCCAACCACACCCCGGCGCAGATCGAGCTGCTGCGCCGCTCCGTGCGCCAGCCGCTCGTCGCCAACCAGCTGCAGCTGTCGGTCACGCACGCGCCGATCATCACGCAGGGCCTGGCCGGCAACATGGTCGCCGAGGACCAGTCGATCACCCGCGACGGCGGCGGCATCCTCGACTACTGCCGGCTGCACGACATCACCGTGCAGGCGTGGTCGCCGTTCCAGGCCGGGTTCTTCACCGGCACGTTCCTCGGCAACCCCGAGTATGCCGAGCTGAACCGCGTCATCGACGAGCTCGCCGCCCGGTACGACGTGCCGGCCATCGCGATCGCGACCGCGTGGATCACCCGCCACCCGGCGCAGATGCAGGTCGTGCTCGGCACCACCAGCCCCGAGCGGGTCGCCGGTGCCGCACAGGGCTCCGACCTGCCGCTCACCCGCGCCGAGTGGTACTCGCTGCTGCACGCGGCGGGGCACATCGTGCCGTGACCCCCGGGGGGGTTCCCGTCGGCCCGGCGGGTCAGAAGGCGCGGATGTCGGCATACCCTGACACGTGCCACGATGTCTGCGTGCGCTGACATCCGTGCGCTAGTCAGCGGCAACGCACCCGAGTTGACCCTCACCGCGGACGCCGAGCAGGGCCGCCACATGCACGCTGGAGCCCAGCGATCTGAGCACGGGTAACCCGGGCAGGACTGTGAGGTCGGGGCCTGATGGACAAGCAGCACGAATCTGCCCGTGCAGACTCCCCCGACGCAAGGCACGGCGGCGCGCCGGCCGCTCGCGCGTTCTACTTCGGCACGGAACTCGGTCGAGAGCACCCGCGCTTGTGGGACCCCCCCACCACGATGGGTCGAGGAGCACGGGAGCGAGGTCCGGCGGTTCGTCGCGGCGGAGACCGCTGAAGCACCCGCTGGCACAGCCTTGGTTTCCGTCGGAGTGGTTCTCCTGACTGCTTGGTTGCTTCTCGGCGGAGTGCGGGCGATCGGCTGGATGACGCGTCCCGCCCGCATCGAGCGGGTAGCCGACTCGTTGATCACCCACGCATGGCGTGGCTTCGCGTCGGCGATCGACGAACGTCGGGAACGGTTGCGTGCGCACACGCCGGGTGGCGCCGCATGGGGTGCCACCCCACCCCGGACCCGCAGCCGTTCGGAGTCTCCGACGCAGGCGCCGAGGCACTCGTCTGCGCATGGATGCGCCACCTCGGGGAGAGCGATGCGGAGGTGACCCGCTTCACGGGCGATGGCGGGATCGAGGTCGGGTCCGAGCACTACGTCGCTCAGGTCAAGAACTACAACTTCGGCTCGTATGACTCGAACAAGAGTCACGACCGGTTTGGCACTGGGGGTGCTGCCCCCGACGGCGGAGCGATGTCCCCGGTGCAACGTTTCGGCGGTGCTTCCCGTCCTCGGGGGTGGAAGGTGTGAACGCATCGACGACGATGGGAGGCCCGTGGACGGGCGGCAGGATCGCAGCGACGAGGTCATGGCGACCCTCGCGCGGGAGCGTGGCGCGGCACTGACCTCGTACGCGTACCTGCTCACCGGCAACCTGCGGGACGCCGAGGACCTGGTGCAGGACGCCCTGGTCAAGACGTTCGTCCGCGGGCGAACCCTCGAGATCGCCTCGGCCGAGGGATACGTCCGGACGGCGATCCTCACGACGTGGATCGACACGTACCGCCGGCGACGGCAGTGGCAGCGGGTGCGGCACCTGCTGGTCCGCGGTGAGCGCCAGGAGGGTCCCGCCGACGAGGTCGGTGCACGCAACGACGTGCGTGCCGCGCTCCGCCTGCTCGCACCGCAGCAGCGCGCGTGCGTGGTGCTGCGCTACTACGACGACCTCACGGTCGGCGAGATCGCGGACCGGATGGGACTCGCGGACGGGACCGTCAAGCGGTACCTGAGCCTGGCCGTCGGCCGGCTCGAGACGTTGCTCGGACCGCTGACGCCCCTCGGCGACACGGTCCTCGTGAACGAGGGCGGCGAGCGATGAGCAGGGACTTCGGGCAGGAGCTGCGGGACCTCGCGGCGCAGGCGGCCACCGCCGCCCACCCGGTCGACGTGGACCGCACGCGGGCGAGGCTGCACCGGCGTCGGACCCAGACGCTCGTCACCCGCTCCGTGGGCGGCCTGGCAGCGGTCGGTGCGCTCGTGACGGGCGCGGTGCTGCTGGGCGCCCGGACCACGACCGACCAGCTTCCCGTCGCGCCCGTCACGACACCCGCCCCCACCTCCACCTCCACGCCGGGCGCCACGCTCTGCGGGACGACCTTCGCACTGCCCGAGAGGGACGCCCTGGACACCGAGATCCAGGGCGCGGTCGTCGTCGGCACGTTGCACGCGGACACCGCGTCGTTCGAGACGGGCACGGGTGTCCGCGACACGCTCCTCGTCGACGTGGGCACGACCGCGGACGTGCCCACGGGGCCCTCCGACGGCCTCGACCCCTCGGGGGTCACGACGATGCTCGTCGCCCCCGACGGGACGGTGGCCTTCTGGACCGATCCCGCCCGGCAACTGCAGGTCACGGCGACGGACGGCAGCGGGGGCCTCGCGCCGGACGGTCTGTACGCTGCGGTGGACTGCCGGACCGGCAGCCCCCTGACGGGCACCTACCGGGCGTACGCCACGACGGCGACGGACGGCACGGACGGCGAGACCGTCGAACTGGCGCCCGTGAGCCTCGAGCCGGGCAGCGGCACCCTGGCCGGCCAGTGGCCCGACCGGGTGCCCGCCTGCGGCAAGCCCGCACCGGCCGACCTGCTCACCGGGCGCACCGACGCCGACCTCGACGTCACGCTCGACCCGTCGGTCGACCTCGGCGAGGTCCCGGGTGGTCTGCACGTGGGCGCGACCCTGACGGCGACCGGCACCGGGCGACTCATCGGCCGGGTGCCGCAGGCCCTGCACGCCCTGCTCGTCGACTCCGACGGCATCGTCGTGAGCCAGCTGTACGACCCCACGCGCCAGGAGTACGACTCGGGCACGACCTTCGACGTCGGCCCGGGTGAGTCGTTCCGCGGTGAGATCTACCAGTGGTTCGCCTCGTGCACGACCGCCTCAGGCGGCGGGGAGGTTCCGGCCGGCACCTACGACCTGTACGTCTACACGGTGATGCTCGCCTCCGCCGGGCCCGACCTCTCCCCGGGCCCCGCGCTCGCGGTGGGGGGACCGTTCACGGTCACGCTCGAGTAGTCGTCGGAGCCAGACGTGCAGGGTTCCGGCCACGGGGCCGCCACCGTCCCGTGTGGGCCGCGGGGGGTGGCGACGAGCGCGGACGGAGCTGGCGGTCCGGCGGGACGTCGGTGACCCCGGCGACGGCTCAGGCCTCGGAGGCTCCCGGCCCGTCGTGCAGGGAGCGGACCATGCTCCGCAGGAGCCGGGTCGCCGTCGCCTGGTCGTCGCCGTCCAGGCCGCTGAGCATCCGCCGCTCGACCGACCGCACGGCGGCGGACGCGACGTCGAGCTGCTCCCGCCCACGTGCGGTGAGCCGGGCCGGCAGGGCCTTGCCGACGGGTGCGACCGGGGGCCGGGTCACGGCACCCTCACGCTCGAGGGCCTGCAGCAGCACGTTCATCGACTGCCGGGTCACGAACGTGCCACGGGCGATCTCGGATTTGGACAGGCCGGGGCGCTGCGCGAGCAGCTCGAGGCACGCGTAGTGGGTCACGGTCATCCGAGCGGCCGGAGCACGGCCCCGACGACGTCACGCAGTCGGGGGCGCGGCCCCCGCCCGAGCCGCGGCGACGAAGGCCGAGACGGCGGGGCCGATCTGGGCGTCCCGGAGATTGGCGAAGCCGAGGGCGAAGGTCGCCGGACCGAGCCCCGGTTCCACCCGGAGACGCACCGTCGTGGTGAGCAGCAGCCCGCGGCGACGCGCAGCGTCGGTGAGGGCGAGGGCGGCGCGGCCGTCGGTGCCCGGCGGCATCGTGGCGAGCAGGTGCAGACCGCCCTCGGGCACCCGGACCGACCAGTCCGGCAGGGCACGGGCGAGCGCGTCACCGAGCTGCCGCCCGCGCGCCCGGTAGCGCGCACGCATCCGGCGCACGTGCCGGTCGAGGGCGCCGTCGGCGATGATCTCGGCCAGCGCGAGCTGCTCCACCGTCGGCGGCCCGGCCATGCCCGGCAACATGGGCGCCACGGTTCGCAGCCACAGCTCAGGCAGCGCGATCCACCCGAGCCCGAGCCCCGGGCTGACGCTCGTGTCCAGCGAACCCACCAGGATGACCCGGTCAGGACCGACCGACTGCAGCACCGGGGAGTGCCGTGCGTCGGTCAGCGGGCCGTCACGGTCGTGCTCGATGACGACCCCGTCGACGTCCCGCGCCCACCGCACGAGCGCCTCGCGACGCTCCGGGGCCATGCCGTACGACAGCGGGTAGTGCAGGGTCGGCGCCACGACGACGGCGCGTGCCGGTGTCCGGACGAGGTCCTCGACACGCAGACCGCCCTGGTCGACGCCCACGGGCACGACCGTCAGCCCCTCGGCCTCCGCCAGCACGCGCACGTGGTCGGCGCTCGGTTCCTCGAGCGCGACGTGCGCGAGCCCGTACCGCCGCAGGATCCGGAACAGCCGGTCGAGGGTGTCCGACGTGCCCCGCGTGGCGCCGACGGCCACCTGCGGGGTGACGACCGCGCCGCGGCTGCGGGCCAGGTAGGGGCCGAGCTCGGCGCGCAACCGTGGCAGGCCGAGCGCACCTCCGGCCGCGAGGTCGTCGTGCGACGCCGTTGCCAGGGCCGCGGCGAGTGCCCGCCTCCACCGGGCGCGCGGAAAGGAGGCCAGCTCGGGGACCCCGGGCGTCAGATCGAGCACGGGTGCCGGGACCCGTGCGATCGGCGCGGCCGGTTCGACCACGGGGCTGCCCTCCACCCAGGTGCCCGAGCCGGTGCGTGCGGCCAGCGTCCCGTCGGCGACCAGCAGCCCGTACGCCTCGGTCACGACCCAGCGCGAGCACCCGAGCGCGCCTGCCAGCTCACGACTGGGCGGAAGGTGGGTTCCTCGGGGCAGGCGTCCCCCGTCCACCGCGCGGCGCAACGCCCTGGCGAGGCGCTCGTGACCGACGGGGCCGTCCTCGAGGTCGAGGGCGATGTCGGCCACGACCTGCGACGACGACGGGGCGACCACGCAGACAACCTAGGCGGTCCGTGCGCCCGCCGGGACGGGCCGCGCGGGTGGCCCGGTGCGGATTGGTCCGGCTGTGCGAACCCCCGATCGGACTGCCGGGTCGCGATACCGGCTGCCTAGCGTCGTCGGCGAGCACGAGGGTGCTCCACGGTCGTCCGCACCGACGCGGCCGGCCGGCGTTCACGACGGATCGTCCGGCACGTACCTGCCGGTGAAGGGAATGATCACGCATGGCTACAGTCACGTTCGACCAGGCAACCCGGGTGTACCCCGGCACGGAGCGTCCCGCGGTGGACGCACTCAACCTCCACATCGAGGACGGCGAGTTCCTCGTCCTCGTCGGCCCCTCCGGCTGCGGCAAGTCGACCTCCCTGCGCATGCTCGCAGGGCTCGAGGACGTCAACGCCGGCCGCATCCTCATCGGCGACCGCGACGTCACGGACGTCCAGCCGAAGGACCGCGACATCGCGATGGTGTTCCAGAACTACGCGCTGTACCCGCACATGACGGTCGCCGACAACATGGGCTTCGCCCTGAAGATCGCCGGCACCCCGAAGGCGGAGATCCGCACCCGTGTGGAGGAGGCCGCCAAGATCCTCGACCTGACCCAGTACCTGGACCGCAAGCCCAAGGCCCTCTCCGGTGGTCAGCGTCAGCGTGTGGCCATGGGTCGCGCCATCGTGCGTCAGCCCCAGGTGTTCCTCATGGACGAGCCGCTGTCGAACCTCGACGCCAAGCTCCGTGTGCAGACCCGTACGCAGCTGGCCTCCTTGACGCGCAGGCTGGGCGTCACGACGGTCTACGTCACGCACGACCAGACCGAGGCCCTGACCATGGGTGACCGCATCGCCGTGCTCAAGGACGGTCTGCTCCAGCAGGTCGGCACCCCGCGCGACATGTACGACACCCCGGCCAACGTGTTCGTCGCCGGCTTCATCGGCTCCCCCGCCATGAACATCGGCACCTTCCCGATCCTCGACGGCGCCCTCGCGGTCGGCACCACCCGGCTCGCCGTGCCTCGCGACCTGCTCGCCGCAGCCGGCGGCCCGACCCTCACGATCGGCTTCCGCCCGGAGTCGCTGGACGTCGTCGCCGCCGGCACGCCGGACGCGATCCCCGTCGAGGTGGGGGTCGTCGAGGAGCTCGGTTCGGACGCCTACGCCTACGGGTTCCTGGCCGGGCAGGTCGAGCGACCGCTGGAGGCCATGGGCGAGGATGCCGCGCCGCTCGTCGTGCGCGTCGACCCGCGCCGGGTTCCTGCGAAGGGCGAGACGATCCACGTGCGGATCCGGCCGGGCGAGGCGCACCACTTCCGAGCCGGCTCGGGCGAGCGGCTCGTACCCGAGCGGAGGTAGCCCGGCCGTTCGGGTCGGGCACCCCCGCCAGACCGCGCTCAGCTCTCCGGCCGGCCAGCCCGCCAGTACCCCATGAACGCCACGGACTTGCGGTCCACACCGCACTCGGCGACGAGGTGCCGCCGCAGGGTCTTGATGACCCCGGCCTCGCCGGCGAGCCAGGCGTAGAGGGCGGTCGACTGGCGCAGGGGTGCGCCGTGCTCGTCGACGGGCGTCTCCCACAGCAGGCCGGTCTCGATGTCGACGTCCTCGAGCTCGACGTCGGGCGCGGGGGCCTGGCCGGGCAGCAGGCGGGCGGCGGCGGCCTGCACGGCGGGGATCAGCAGCGACCCGTGCGGCTGGCCGTCGCGGCCGTACCAGCGGACCGTCACCCCGGCGGGGGCCACGAGGTCGATCCGGTCCTCGCCGTGCGGCATCTCGATGAGGGCTTCGCCGCGGGCGTCGGCGGACAGGCGTTCGAGGATGCCGGCGATGGCGGGCAGGGCGGTCTCGTCGCCGGCGATGAGCAGGCGGTCGGCGTGCGCGGGCGGGATGAAGTCGACGCCGCCGTGCGGGCCCTCGGCGGCGGCGTTCGGGCCGAGGATGACGAGCTCGTCGCCGGGCGCGGCGTCCCCGGCCCAGCGGGAGGCGGGGCCGGTGTCGCCGTGCAGGACGACGTCGACGTCCAGCTCACGGAACTCGTGCCGCACACCGCGGGCGGTGTAGGTGCGGATGGGGTGGCGGCGGTCGTCGGGGAGCACGCGGTAGCGGCCGTACCAGTCGCTGTCGGCGCCGAGCTCGATGAGCTCGTCGTAGCCGAGGCCTTCGAGCGGCAGGAAGAACTTGATGCGCTGGTCGAACCCGTTGTCGGCAAACCGGTGCAGGTCGTCGCCGGTGAACGTCAGGCGTCGGACGCTGGGGCACAGCTGTTCGGTGCGGGCCAGGCGCACGGAGAACATGCGGAACGGCAGGACGGCGGGGGCGGCCTCGGGCGCGGTCTGCTCAACGGTCGTCGACACGGTGGTCAGGTTAGCCATACCTCACCGAGGTTGACCAGGCCGGGCCGTGCCTCAGATGCCGGACGCCCCGAACACCAGGCCGAGCAGGTAGGTGGCCGCCGCCGCGCCGTACCCGATGGCCAGCTGCCGCAGCGCCCGCTTCAGCGGCGACGTGCCCGACAGCAGACCCACCGTGGCACCCGTGCCGAGCAGCGCGATGCCGACCAGGCCGGCCGACCAGGCCACCGCGACCAGACCCTCCGCACCGAACATGTACGGCAGCACCGGGATCAGCGCGCCCGAGGCGAAGAAGCAGAAGCTCGCCAGCGCTGCACCGAACGCGGTGCCGATGGTCTCGTGCTCGTCGATCTCCTCGACGTCCGCCGGGTCCACACCCTCGGGCAGCTCGACGGGCAGACCGCCGGTGCCCAGGTCACGCGGGTGCTCGTCGCCGCCCAGCACCAGCTGGGCCCGCGCGTGCGCGTCCTCGGCCGACATGCCGCGCGCCCGGTACACCAGGGCCAGCTCGTTGGCGTCGACGTCCAGGAACGGCAGGGCGCGGTGCGCGTGCGGACCGGGCCGGGAGGCCTCCAGCAGCTCGCGCTGCGAGCGCACCGACACGTACTCGCCGGCGCCCATCGACAACGCGCCCGCGAGCAGACCCGCCAGGCCCGTGAGCAGCACCGTGGCGGTCGACGCACCGGCCGCACCGATACCGAGCACCAGGGCCAGGTTCGACACCAGGCCGTCGTTCGCGCCGAACACCGCCGCGCGGAACGTGCCCGACATGCGGTTGCGGCCACGGATCGCCAGGCCGCGCACGACCTCCTCGTGGATCCGCTCGTCGGCGGCCATGGTGGCGGTCGCATCGGCCTCGTCGTCGTACGCGGCCCGACCCTCGGCCCGCTGCGCGAGCGCCAGCACGAACACCGAGCCGAACCGGCGGGCCAACCAGCCGAGGATGCGGGTGCGGATGTCGCCCGGCAGGGGCTTGCCGACGTCGTCGCCCAGCAGCGCGAGCCAGTGCTGCTCGTGACGACCCTCGGCGTCCGCGAGCGCCAGCAGGATCGCCCGCTCCTCGCCCGTGCGGCGTGAGGCCAGGTCACGGTACGCGGCAGCCTCGGCTCGCTCGTCCGCCAGGTAGCGGCGCCAGCGGCGGATCTGGGCGGCTGAGGGCGCGGGTCGGTCACTCAAGGCGGGGGGCACGGACGTCATCGTGACACCCCGGACCTGCCCCACGGGAGCGTCCGCGCCCTGTTCGGGCGGCCGAATCGGACGGTCCGGGCGGCCGTCATCGCGAACGATGGGCACCCGGGCCCAGCAAACGTCCAGGAAGACCGCGTACCGTTACCGGGTCCTGCCGCCCGCGCCCGGGCGGTCATTCCCACGACGGAGGATCCCGTGCGCCGCACGATCGCCGCCCCGCTGGCAGCCGCCGGTGTCGCCCTCACCCTGCTGCTGTCCGCCTGCGGAGGCGGTTCCGGCTCCGCCGACCCGACCGAGTCGGCCTCCGCGACGGCCTCGGCCAGCGCCGAGGAGACCGCCTCGCCCGAGGACGTCGCCGCACTCGAGAAGGTCACGCTCACCGGCGACCCGGGCACCCAGCCCACGATCACCCTGCCGACGACGCCGTTCGAGCTGACCGGCACGGTCGCCCGCGTGGTCGACGAGGGCACCGGCGCGGACATCGAGGACGGCCAGGTGCTGGTCGTCCACTACGTCTCGGTCGCCGGCACCGACGGCTCCGTGGTCTCCGAGACCTACACCTCGACCCCCACCACCATCACCATGGGCGACGGCATCGTCACCGCCCTGCGCGACGCGCTCGAGGGCCAGAAGGTCGGCGTGCGGATCCTGCTCGGCCGCGGCGCCACGGACGGCACGCAGGTCCTCTCGCTCGAGGTGACCGACGCCCGCACCATCCCCGACCGCGCCGAG
Organism: Cellulomonas soli; assembly: GCF_052036975.1. Taxonomy (GTDB): domain Bacteria; phylum Actinomycetota; class Actinomycetes; order Actinomycetales; family Cellulomonadaceae; genus Cellulomonas; species Cellulomonas soli_A. Next base: position 476,421 of record NZ_JBQIAR010000001.1, on the reverse strand, counting down.
GGCGAGGCCGTGGCCCCCGTCGACGGCCTGCCGACCGTGACGCTCGCCGACGACGGTGAGCCGTCCATCACGGCCGCCACCGGCACCGCCCCCACCGAGCTCGTCGTGCAGCCGCTCATCACCGGCGCCGGTCCCGCCGTGGCGTCCGGTCAGACCGTCACCGTGCACTACTCCGGCTGGCTGTGGGACGGCACCGCGTTCGACTCCTCGTGGGGCGCCGACCCGATCTCGGTGACCCTCGGCGCCGGCCAGGTCATCGACGGGTGGGACCAGGGCCTCGTCGGCCAGACCGTCGGCAGCCAGGTGCTGCTGGTCATCCCGCCGTCGCTGGGTTACGGCGACACCGAGACCGGGTCCATCCCGGCCGGCTCGACCCTGGTGTTCGTCGTCGACATCCTCGACGCCGCCTGATCTGGTCGCCCGCCCGCACCCGGGTGGGTGACCTGCACGGACTGCCTGACCGACGGCCGTCCGCCCCTGGGACCGATGTCCTGCGGGCGGGCGGCCGTCGTCACTACTCTGACGGGAAGACCGGCTCTCCCTTGGAGACGACATGGACCAGGCAATGACGCCGCGGATCCGCACGGTGGCCCTCGTGGGCCAGAGCGGTTCGGGCAAGACCACGCTCGCCGAAGCCCTCCTGCACCGAGCCGGGGTTCTCACCCGCGCCGGTCGCGTCGAGGAGGGATCGACGGTCACCGACCACGAGCCCGAGGAGATCGCCCGCGGGCTGTCCCTCGGACTGGCCGTCGCACCCTTCCCCTGGAAGGCACCCGACGGCCAGACCTATGAGATCACCCTGCTCGACACCCCCGGCACGGCGGACTTCGCCGGGTCGATGGACGCGGCCCTCGCCGTGGCGGACCTGGCCCTCGTCGTGGTCAGCGCCGTCGACGGCGTGCAGGCCGGCACGCACCTGGCCTGGCGCGCCGCGGCCGACGCGGGGCTGCCGCGCATGGTCGTGGTCACCAAGGAGGACAAGGCGCGCGCCGACTTCCGGCACGTGCTGGCCGACCTGCGTGAGGCATTCGGAGAGGGGCTCGTCGCCCTGGAGCTGCCGCTCGGCGAGGAGCAGGCGTTCTCCGGGGTGGCCGACGTGCTCAGCGAGGAGTCGTTGGAGTACGACGGCGACGGCACGCACCACACCGGCGCCCTGCCCGCGGCCCTGGCCGACGAGGAGCACCAGCTGCACGAGTCCGTCACCGAGGAGATCGTCGCGCACGACGACGACCAGCTGGAGCGGTACCTGTCCGGCGAGGCCCCCTCGGCCGCCGAGCTGGAACGCACCCTGGCGCACGAGGTGCGCGACCTCGAGGCGTTCCCCGTGCTCGTCGCCTCCGGGGTCACGGAGGTCGGGGTGGACCGCCTCGCCGACCTGCTGTGCGAGCTCGGGCCCTCACCGGCCGACCGGGACTCCCGGGTGATCGCCGGGGACCTCGACGTGCCGGTGTCCGCCGACCCGTCCGGCCCTGCCCTGGTGCACGCGTTCCGCACCGTCGCCGACCCGTTCGTCGGGCAGGTCACCCTGTTCCGCGTGCTGTCCGGCACGGTGCGGCCCGGCGACAAGCTGCTGAACACCTCGACGAAGACCGAGGAGCGCCTGCCCGGGCTGTTCCGGCTGCGCGGCAAGGAGCACCTGCCGACCGACCAGGTCGTCGCTGGGGAGATCGCCGCCGTGGCCAAGCTGACGGGCACCCCCACCGGGTCGCTGCTCACCGCGCGGGTCGGTGCCGGTCCGGCGGTCGTCGCCCCGCCGCTGCGGTCCCGGCCGGCCGTGTACGCGCTCGCGCTGGAACCCGTCACGCAGTCCGACGACGACCGCCTCTCGGCCGCGCTGGCCCGCCTGGTCGCCGAGGACCCCACGCTAGTCATCGACCGCTCCTCGGACCGCACCGTGCTGCGCGGGCTCGGGGACACGCACCTGGCCGTCGCTCTCGAACGGCTCGCCCGGGTGTTCGGCGTGCACGTGACGACCTCACCGGTGCCCGTCGGGTACCGGGAGACCATCGCGCGCGAGGTCGAGGCCGAGGGCAAGGTCAAGAAGCAGTCCGGTGGGCACGGGCAGTACGCCGTGGTGCAGCTGCGGGTCTCGCCCCTGCCGCACGGCAGCGGGTTCGAGTTCGTCGACTCGGTCGTCGGCGGCGCGATCCCCCGTACGTACCTGCAGGCCGTGCACCGCGGGGTCACCGAGGCCATGGCGTCCGGCGGCCCGCACGGCTACCCCGTGGTCGACCTGCGCGTCGAGGTGTACGACGGCAAGTCGCACTCCGTCGACTCCTCCGACATGGCGTTCCGCACCGCGGCCGCCGTGGGCGTCAAGGAGGCGTTGCAGGCGGCCGGCACCACCGTGCTCGAACCCGTCAGCCACGTGTCCGTGACCGTGCCGATCGCCACGCAGGGCGACGTGATGAGCGACCTGTCCTCGCGCCGCGGCCACATCACCACGACGACGTCGCTCGACGACGGCCAGGTACGCATCGAGGCGACCGTGCCCGAGGCCGAGCTGACCCGGTACGTGCTCGACCTGCGCTCGATCACCGGGGGACGCGCCGAGCTGGTCATGTCGCCCGAGCGGTTCGAGGTGTGCCCCGACCACCTGCTGCCGGCCTGACACCCGCCGACCCGGGGCGCGTCCTGCGACGCCCCGGGCCGGCGGTCTGCCGTGCGAGGCTGGGCCGGTGAGCGCAGACACCCCGGAGGCAGACACCCCGGAGCAGGAGATCGCCCAGCTGACCCGGCTCGTGCGCGAGTTCTCGGCCGAACGCGACTGGGAGCAGTTCCACGACCCCAAGTCGCTCGTGCTGGCTCTGGTCGGCGAGGTCGGGGAGCTCGCCGAGCTGTTCCAGTGGATCCCCGCCGACCGTGCCGCCACCGAGTTCGGCCCCGACGGACGCCAGCAGCGGGCCGCGGAGGAGATGGCCGACGTGCTGGTCTACCTGGTGCGCCTGGCGGACGTGCTCGGCATCGACCTGGGCGCCGCCGCCCGCGCCAAGCTCGCCGACTCGCACCGACGGTTCCCGGCCGACACGTTACGGGGGGTCGCGCCGCACAAGGCGTGAGACGCCCGGAGGGCGCCACCCCGGTCACCCCGGGTGGCGCCCTCCTGCGTCGACGACCAGGTCAGTCGTCGGCGAGGCAGAGGTAGCTGTCGTCCAGCTCCACATAGGCCGTCGCGTCCATCGAGCACTCGTCCGGGTCGGTCACCTCTCCGACCGCCAGGAACTCGTGGTCGGAGTCGCACGCCACCTGCTGCATCGTCGAGTTGTCGACGACCTCCCAGCACGAGCCGGTGCCCTCGGCCTCGGTCGGCTCCGACATCTTCGCGTCGAGGAACTGGCCGGCGCCGGCCAGACCGACACCCACCGCGGCGACCAGACCCACGGCGGCCAGACCCCACCCGGGCCGGCCGAGAGCCGGGGCACCGGCGCCGCGGGCCGCCTTGTAGGCGGCGAACGAACGCACCAGCAGGATCACACCGAAGATCAGGCCACCGGTCCACACCACCCCGCCGCGGTTCGAGGCGAGCAGCGCCGACCCGCCGCCGAGGACGAGGACCGCGACACCGGCCCAGAACGTCAGCACCGCACCGCGCAGCGCCTTGGCGCCCTCGTCGCCGGGGGCGACCGCAGGCGGAGCGATCTCGGCGCCGGCGTAGCCGTACACGGGAGCCGATGGCCCGGCGTCCGCCGTCGGGGCCGCGGGGTCGGTGGGGGCCGACGGGGTCTCGGCGGCGGGCGGGTCGATCTCGGGGGTCACAGCCACGTCCGGGCTCTGGTCAGGCGTGGCGGGCTGGCCGCCGTCGGGAGTCGTCATGGGGGCATTCAACTGGTGCGGGCGCGTTCGCGTGGTCGAAATGGACTGCCAGTTCTCAGCCGGCACCCAGACTCGCGCGGGCCCGACTCGCGCGTCTCACCTGCAGAACTGCACGATCACCGCATTCGGGACGTCACCGAGCCGACCGTCGGCCCATTCGCCGAGCCGGACCTCGAAAGACAGGCCGGATCGCACCCCGACGTGAAGGGCTGTCGGGACCCGACCACCAGACAGTCGAGCCGACGCGATGGGCACACCGATCAGCTCGGGCCACGGATCCGTCGCAGCGCCGACAGTTCGGCGGTAGGTCTCCGCCCCGTCGGTGTGGCTTCGGCGCGATCGCCGACCTCGCGGGAGCGCGTAGGCCGTGCTGGTGGCGTCGCGGGTCAGAGCCTGCGGTAGACCGCGCTGCGATGCCCGAGCGTCACGCCGAGGACCAGCAGCCGCTCGTCACGGACGGTGTAGACCACCCGGTAGTCGCCAACGCGGATACGCAGCAGGCCGTCGAGACCCTGGAGCGTCTTGGCGCCGGCGGGGCGTGGGTCGTTGCCGAGCGTCTCGATGACGTCGAGCAGCCGGCGCTGCACGGGCCGGTCGATGCGGCGCAGGGCGCGCTGAGCAGCAGGCGTCAGCTCGACGCCGTAGTAGTTCGTCGTCACGTGGGGTGTCTATCGACCCGACGCAGTGTCGCGCCCTGGGCCGCTCACGCGCGCTCGGCGGCGAGCTGTGCGCGGAACGCCGCGAGCGAAGTGGTCTCCCCGCCCTCGGCCAGGGCCGCCCGGGCGGCCTCGACGTCGGCAGCGTCCTCGGCGGCCTCGTACGCCTCGAGTACCTCGGCGGGCACGACGGCGGCGAGCCGACGGCCGCGACGCGTCAGGTAAACCGCCTCGCCGTTGTAGGCAGCACGGTTCACCACCTCGCTGAGGTGGGAACGGGCCTCGGTGACGGGCATCTCGCTCACAGCTCCAACCGTACGGGATGTACGTTCGGTACAGAAGTGGGCGCTGCTCGTCGGCCTCGGGGATCTGGTGCGCACCCGGCAGCGGTATGTCCCCTCATCGCCGAGCTACCGGCGATCGGCGCCCACCCGGGTCGTCTGCACCGCGACTGCCCCGTCCATCCCCTCCACGAACCGCGACACCACATCGGGCAGCGTGGCGTCCTCCACGATCCACGCCGGCTCATCACCATCACCGTCGAAGTGACTGACCTGCTCGGTCGAGTTCGCCCACGCCCCGTCCACCCACACCGAGGTGTCCTCGGTCGCGAAGCGCTGCAACGGGTCCAAGGTCCACACGCTGCGGGTGTCCCCCGGCACCTCCTGCGCCGCCACCAGATCGTTCACGAAGTACTCGGACGACCCCACAGGCGACCCGTCCCCCACCGGCATCCCCGTGACCCGCCCGAACACGTCGTACCTCCACGACGAGCCACCCGCAGCACTCGTCGAGACCAGACGGTCCGCACTGTCGTACGAGGAAGTCACCGCGGTGGCGTCCGTCGTGCCCGGGCACATCCCCTTCCACGCGAGTCCTGCAGCCCCAACAGAAGCCCTAGCCAGTGGGAGCGTCGGTCGTGGTGGTGATCAGCACGAGACACATCACCGCCGAGTGGACGTCCGGACGCAATCCGCCGTCGTCATCCCCGGAAGTACGGCAGCTCGATGCCAACCTCCGCCATCATCTGCTCGTACATGGAGACCCAGTCCCTGACCTTCTCCAGCGCGTACGACTCGGGGGCTTCTTCCTCCAAGTCCTTCAGGAGTATGAAGAGCGTGTCGCCCTGGATGATCAGGCCGGGGTATCGGCGCCCCGGATCCTGCACCAACGGTAGAGCATCCAACCTGGCAAGAATCTTTGCAGTGGCCAACTCTTCCTCCCGTCTTCTCTCGTCGCGCCGCTCTCTATCCTCAATGCGGCTTCCGAGCCGAGAACGTAATGTGCGGCAGCGACCGGTCCAGCGGTCCTGGGAAAATGTCAATCCTTCGATCCCGACCCAACTCGCGTGCGCCCTTGGGGAGTAGGCGTGCCACCGAGTGCCGTACGCGTGACGTGATCCCCGGAATAATGTAGTCCCAATCCGACCCTGCGTGGGCACGTCCAGTCGCGCGGCTACCAATGACATGAATATCATGACCAATGTGGTCGGCGGCATTCTGGATTCGCCTCGCCTCCCCGGGGGTGATGTTGCAGGCGGAGGCGTTGTGGACGAGTTGGTCGGGTTGGTCGGGTGCGGCGGTGACGAAGTAGGTGTGGGTGCCCGAGGCGTGCAGGTTGTAGACGCTCTGGTCGGTGAACCAGCCCAGGTCGGCCACGTCCTGCAGGACCAGTGTGGTGCCGGTCGAGGTCGCCGTCACGTCACCGGGCTGCAACGACCCGGCCTGCACCCACCCGACACCCTGCACCCAGTACGGGTGGTTGTCCGTGGCGATCACCGGGACCGGGTCCTGGCCGAACCACAACGCGATCAGGTGCTTGTCACCCTCAGAGGCCAACGGCTCGATGACCACCTCGTCGACCAGCTCACCCGTGGCCGGCTCGGCACCCAAGATCGCGTCACCGGTCTGCAGGTCCTCGATCGGCTTCAAGGACCCGTCGGCCATCCGCACCAACGTGCCGGCAACGAACGAACACGTGCGCGCCACCCGGGCCACGGCCCGCTCGACCTTGACCACCGCACGCGAGGCCCGCTGCCCCAGCTTCGCCGCGACCGAGGCCGCCTTGAACCCCGCACGCGCCCCCGCACCCGCACCCACCAGGTTCGCCGCAGCCGTGACCGCCATCTCGATGGCCTTGCCCGTGTTCCCCGAGGCCGCATACGCCACTGCCGAGACACCCGCCGCGGCCGCGCCGATCGGACCAGGGATCCACGAAGCGATCTCCCCGACCACCGCGACGGCCTTGACCAGGCCCTTCCAGGAGAACGTGCCACCCAGATCCGTGCAGTTCACCGGATCCGCGCTGCAGTAGTCATACGCCGACGCCGACCCACCCGGCACCGGATCCACCTGCAAGAACCGACCCATCACCGGCGAGTACAGGCGAACACCCATCAGAACCGTGCCCGTGGGGGTATCAGCCGAACGCTGCGCAGCCCCCAACCACCCATACCGCGGCGGTGCGTTCCCCGTCGCCGCCGACGTCAACGGCTCCGGCACCCCGAACTCATCGAACGACGTGAACCGCAGACCCGACCACGACGCCGACGACGCACCATCATCGATCGGCAACGTCCCGGTCACGTCCCCGTGCAGATCCACCAGCTGCAACACCCGACCACCCTGAGAGGTCGTCTGCACCGCGACCGCACCGTCCATCCCCTCCACGAACCGCGACACCACATCGGGCAACGTGGCGTCCTCCACGATCCACGCCGGCTCATCACCATCACCGTCAAAGTGACTGACCTGCTCGGTCGAGCTCGCCCACGCCCCGTCCACCCACACCGAGGTGTCCTCGGTCGCGAACCGCTGCAACGGGTCCAAGGTCCACACGCTGCGCGTGTCCCCCGGCACCTCCTGCGCCGCCACCAGATCGTTCACGAAGTACTCGTTGGCGGCCACCACCGACCCGTCCGCCACCGGCATCCCCGTGACCCGCCCGAACACGTCGTACTTCCACGACGAGCCCCCCGCAGCACTCGTCGAGACCAGACGGTCCGCACTGTCGTACGAGGAGGTCACCGTGGTGGCGCCCGTCGTGCCAGGGCACGCGGTCGCCACCGCACCCGTCGCCTGCGTGAACGCCGTCCGGTTCGTGTGCGAGTCATACCCGTACGTGCGAGACGTGCACGCGTTCGTCACCGCCGACGTGTCATCCACACCCGTCAGGCGACCCAGCCGGTCATAGCGGTAGTTCCGCACACCCGTGTCCGACGCATGCGTGATCCACTGCCCCCGGTGGTTCTCGACCACCGAGTCCCTCGCGATGACCACACCGTCCGAGACCCGCGTGTACGTCCTGGCCGTCGGCACACGCGCCGTGTCGTACGTGACCGTCAACCGCACACCACCGGGCAACAGCTGCGACTCCAGCTGACCGTCCGGGCCCCAGGTCGGGGTAATCGTGCCGGCCACCGAGTCGACCATCTGCGTCACGAACCCGCGCGGCTCCACCGCGCGGTCGTAGGTGTAGGTGCGCGACGTGCCGATCGAGTCCGTGACCGTCAGGGGCTGACCGAGCCGGTCGTAGGTGGTCTTCGTCCACCCGCCCGCCGCATCGGTGTACTTCGTGAGGCGGCCGAGCTTGTCGTACTCCTTGGTGATCGCCGCCGTCTCGACCCCGTTGGCGTCCACCGAGGCGTTCTTGACCACGTCCCCGGTGGCCGGGTCGTAGGTGGTGGTCGTGGTGGCCACAGCAGCGCCTGCGCCGGCCGTGCCGGTCAGCGCCACGGCGGTCACACGGTCGGCGGCGTCGTAGGTCGTCGTCGACGTGCGCTTCACGGCGCCCACGTAGTCGATCACGACCGTCGGCGACCCGAACTGGTTGTAGCCCTCCACCCTCTTGATCGGCAGGTTCGAGTCCATCCGCGCCGCGTCGTGGCCCGTGACCGGACCAGCCGCGCGCGTCAGACACGGCTGGCCGGCCCACTCCGGTCGGTTGCCGCACACCGCGTCGGCGGGGTTGGCAGCCGCCGTGTAGAACACGGCGATCGTCGTGCCGGCGTCCGTGCCCGACGACCCTGGCTTGGACGACTGGACCGCGCGGCCACGGGCGTCATACAGCACGGTCGACGTCAACGCGGACGGTTGCCCGGCGTCGACGGTCACGCGGGTCGGTTGCTTGTGCACCCAACCCGAGGTCGCGCCCAAGGGCGACGCGCCGTCGATCGGGTCGTACTCGTTCACCGTGACAACCGGGTCGACCGAACTCACGCCCGAGGCGTCCGTCCCGTCGACGGTCGTCCGCGTCGTCAGGTGGTACGACACGCCATCCGGCTTGCCCTCGTCGTACACCAGGCGTGTGCGGGCGCGCAGCAGACGCACGTCGCTCGGATCGTTCGCCACCGCCAGACGCTGTATCGGCCCGAGCGTCGACACGACATCCAGACCGTCCTCGCTGTATGTCGTCCGCGAGTCCAGCAGCTGCGCCAGCTCCACGCCGGACCGCGTGTCCAGCCCCCATGCGGCAAGCAGATCGGCCGATCCGGGCAGCGCCCGCAGAGCCAGCAGTCGGTTCGTGGCGTCCAACGTGCGAACCACGTTGCCACGCGCGTCGAACTCGGCCGTGTCGATGAACCCCTCGACAGGCGCGCCACTCCCCGCAGGGCTCGCCGTGTTCACCTCCAGGCCGGACGCGTTCAAGTACGAGACGGTCGCCGCCCGGTACCCGTCCGGCCCCGGTGCCGTCGCACTGGCGGACGTCACCCCGGGGTCGTCCAGCGGACCGAACACTGCGGTCGCATCCGTCGGGCCGTCCTGCTGCCACCACGTCGCCAAGCTCGACGGGTCAAGGTCGTACGGGCCGCCCGCGGCCCGGGACAACGGAACCCCGTACACGACCGTCGTGGTGTTGTCGGGGCCGAGCGTGTCGACCGTGCCCGGCTCCAGCGAGGAGCGCGTCACCTTCAGCAGGCGACCCGGATCAGGATCGATGAAGTCACCCGAGCCAGTCTTCGACTTGCCAGCCGCGCCGTACGTGTAGCGATACGGCACCTCCCCCGGAGCTGCGACCGACGTCAACCGGCCCACCTCGTCATACTCGTAGCGCGTGACCTGGGGCTGTGCGCCGGCGACGACAAGTCGGGGGTCCTGCACCTCGCGCAGCCGCCCGCTCGCGTCATACCCGTACGCGGCCACCGCGGTCTTCGCCATCGCCGAACCCGTGGCGGCGGCAGTCCACACGGACACCGTGGACACACGCCCGCTGTACGCGCCGATCGTGGTGCTCGTCGCCGTGGTCGTCGTGGCGTAGTCGAGTTCCATCACCTCGCAACCGGCTGCAGGCACGGCAGTCGTGCAGGCTGCAGCGTTCGCCGGCCAACCGTCGACCCCCGGCTCGATGGGCGCGATCAGCCGCTTGAGCCGCGAGACCCCAGGAACCCCCGCCACGTCGTACACCGGCCGCACGGACCCGACGGCGCCGGGCGGCATCGACGACTGGACCAGGAAGTCGCCGGTCGCACCCGCCCGGGCGAAGTCGGTGATCGTCCCGCCGACATCGGTCAGTCGCCACGACCGCGCGGACACCTCGATGAGCGTCAGTGCCTCCGCGCCGGGCTCAGGCCACCAGGCACCGCCGTCGCCGCGGGTGAACCAGACGTCACCGCCACCCGCCAGCTCCACCGCTGCCACGTCGTCGTAGGGCTTGGTGATGCGTGTGTATGCCGAACCGGACGCTGCGTCCACGCTGCCCATGGACCATTCGGGCCCGAAGGGTGACCACAGCTCCTGCACCTGGATGTCGTCGAAGTACACGGACTTCGTCGAGGACGTGAATCCGTTGTACAGGCGCACGAATGCCTCGGTCGCACCCACAGGGATCGTCACGTCGACGCTGACCTGCTGCCACGCGTCGGTGATCGTCGGCCGGGGGGTGAGCTGCCGCGACGTCACCGGTTCGACATAGGGAGCCGCTCCGACCTTCGTGAACAGCACGAGGCTCAGGCCGCGGCCACTCGAGGGCGACAAGCCAGTTGACTCGGGAACGTAGATCCACCCGGAGATGCGGTACGACCTGCCGGCGCGCATCCCGAGTCGCAGCTCGCCGATGTCGCCCCCGACACTCGCGTACGAGTCGTCCGAGCCGTTCGTCGGTGTCACCTTGTAGGAGGAAGTGCCCGAATGGAACCGCGTCGTGTCTACCGAGACCGTCGCAGGACCGGCCAGGCCCGCCAAGCTCGTCGCCTCCTGCTGCGCCGTGGTGAGCCCGTTCGGCTGCAGCTCGTAGCCTGCATCGGTGTCGCGCGACGAGGTGGTGCGGACCAGTGACAGCCCGAACTCCTCTGCATCGGTGACCGTCAGCGAATGGTCACCCGTGAGCAAGTTCACCGAACCCGGACCGATGGCCGTCGAGGCCGCACCGTCGGCGTCAGGGTCGACGACGACCGTGACCCACTGGGTCGGCGTCGGAGACGCACCAGAAGCGGAGGCCGACAGCAGCGCACGCACCTGCGCGGGACCACCGAGGTAGCCCAGCTCGGCGCCCGCGTCCCAGGTGGTGTAGCTGTCCGCCCCGGGGAGCGGCTGCCACGCTGAGCTCCACACAGACCCCGTCGAGGTCTTCAGGTTGCTCGTCGAGACGGGGCGCTTGGAGGAGTCCGCGTCCGGGCCCCGGCGCCACTCGAAGCTCACGTATCCGAGTCCCGGCTTCGCCTCGACGGACAAGCGAACCTGCTGCACGACCCGTGCGCCATCGTCGGGTGCAACGATGCCGGCTTGACCCACCCGGAAGACGTACTTGGTGATCCCCGACACGTTCCCTGCGCGATCGACCGACTGAACCTGCAGGACGTGCCGGCCCGATTCCGGCGGGGTGACCTGCAGCGTGGCCGAGGTCCCTGACCCGGCGGCCACCTGCTGCGTCGAGTCGGGAGCCTTGTCGAGCGCCCAGCGGTATGCCGTCACCGACGGATCCGTGGGCATCCGGATGGTGACCGCGCCACCTACGCCCGGTTGGCCGTTCCACGTTCCGTCGCTCGGAAACGCGGTCGAACTCACCGCCGGAGCCGCCGGGGCTGTGACGTCGACCCCGAAGGTCAACGTCGCGGGCCCACCCTCGACCTTCCAGTCGCTCCCCCGTACCTGCACGGTGTAGCTGTGCCCGTCTCTCAGAAGGCCGCTCGGAGGTACGACGGAGGCGACCGCACCATTGGCGACGAATCCTGAAGCCTTCGCCCAGATTGCCGTCCCGCCTTCGAACAGGGTGAAGTTGCCATCCACGTTCTCGCCGTCCGCGTCCGTCAGAGTCGCCGAGAGGCGCGGAGTCGTCGATGCGGTCCACGTACCGTTGGCCGACGGTGCTGGCGAGCCCGAGACCTGCACACCAGATGGCGTGCCAGGAGCCGAGTTGTAGGTGACCCAGATCGAAGGGATATAGGCCCCGTTGTTGGCCGAGTAGAACCGCTTCCAAGCGAAGTTGTCCGTCTCGCTCTCAGCCCTGATGCCGACGTGTCCCTCGGTTGTCCCGGTGCGGGCCCAGTCCGCCACCAGAGCGGTGACGTCCGCGTTGGACCAACCGCCCGGGCAAGAGCCGCTGTAACCGTGCGTCTCGGAACTGGTCGCGTACCTGGCAGCCCACCCTGGCTGGTTGCTCCAGACCGTCGACGGCGCGGCCGGGTAGACGTTCCAGACCTCCCAGTTCCGCGGCTGGCAGGACCACGAGTAGTAGTTGAACAGCTCGATCCGGGCGCCCAGGATCTGCTTGCCCACCATCGCGCCCACAGGGAAGTGGATGAAGGTCCTGGCAATGTGTGCGCCACCGTCATAGGTGCCGACGTCCAACTCTGCGAGGCCATCGCGAGTATTCGAGTATCCCTTGAGGACGAACGTGTCGAAACCCCAGCTGAAGTTCAAGTCGGGGTCGATCACGACCGGGTATTCAGTCTCGGCATCGAGGAGGAAGTCGGCTTGCGGTGTCAGGGCGATGTCCACGGTGCTCGATGAGACGAGATCGACGTCGCGCTCGACCTCCACGGACCCCGCCGCGAGGTCAACGCCGCCGTCCCCAACGATCGGCTCGGCAGAGGGCAGTGCCCCACCGTCCGCACGCGGAGCGCCGTCACCGGCCCCCGAACTGCCATGTCCGGGCTCCAGCACCCACGCGGGCATGGGAGACAGGCGCGGGGCATCGTCCTGCTCCTCGGGCCTGCCCTCCGTGACGGGGAAGGCTCGGCCCTGGTCGGACTGTGCATCCCACATCTGTGCTGCGGGAGCGGTCGCGAGAACCGCTCCGTCCTTGACCACGGTCAGCCCCCCGTCCTCCGACGGGAGGAGTTCGGCCCCATCGCTGACCAGCGACAGAGGAAGCTCGGGGACGCTCCCGCCCTCCGGAGCTTCCTTGAGCACAAAGAACTGCTCGAAGCCCGTACTGGTGGCCTCGAGAACAAGATCCGTACCCGGGCGCACGTTCTCGTAGATCGCACGCCGCCCCTCCAGGCGAGGCTCAGGGAGTGGCTCGTCCCATTGCACCCGAGTCGTCACGCCCGTCGCCGAGTCGGTCGTCGTCGCGAGGTCCACAGGGGCGGAGCCGTCGGACGCTCCCGCCAGGACCAGATCGGCCGTCTGCGCAGCGGGGCGCACGGTGCCGTCCTCGGCCCGCGCGAGTGTCAGGTCAACCGGCGCCCAGTCTTCTTCGTGCGTGCCGTCGCCACCGCGCCGCACCCAGACCGGCCCAGAGCCCTGACCGGCAGCCATCGTGCCGTCAGGCAACGCGAAGACGGATCCTGACTCGGTCCGCAGCCCGAGGACCTCGACCGGAGCCCCCGAGAGACGGGCGACCGCACGTGCCGACGCCTCGTCCGGCGCAGAGCTCGGAGCGGCGTCCCCGGAGGCCGGTGCGGCAGGCGCGGATGCCGGAGCTGAACCGACCAGCTCGGCTGACTCGAGGGGCTGGGCGGGCGCCGCCGCCATCACCAAAGCAGCAGCCACAAGCGCAGCTCCGCCCGGCACCACACGTCGCCACTTGCCCGGAATGCCGAAATGGCCACGCAGGTCGCGCACGCTCACCCCAATGCTCACAATTCAGCGGTCCCTGCGATCGCTGAGCCTCCTCGGTGCTTCGCATGTGCGCCGCGCTCGGAGCCTAGAGTCACAATCGATTCGACGGACTCGTTTCCACTGATGTCACTCGTTCGGCGCAGCGGCGAGGATCGGAACCTCCACAGCAGGCGAGATGAGGACCGGCCGAGCAGCCGCACCGCGGCGCTCCTAGGCTCGTGCCATGGCCCGCTACCTGGACGTCCACCCGCAGAACCCGCAGCCCCGGTCGATCGCACAGGTCGTGGCGATGCTGCGCGACGACGCCGTGATCGCCTACCCGACCGACTCCTGCTACGCGCTCGGCACACGGATCGAGAACCACACCGGGGCGGACCGCATCCGGCAGATCCGTCACCTGGACGACAAGCACCACTTCACGCTGGTGTGCGCCGACTTCGCCCAGCTCGGGCAGCTCGTGGTGCTCGACAACAGCGCGTTCCGGGCCATCAAGGCGGCCACACCGGGGCCGTACACGTTCATCCTTCCGGCCACGCCCGAGGTGCCGCGTCGGCTCGCGCACGCCAAGAAGCGGTCGGTGGGTGTGCGCATCACGGAGCACCCGGTGGCGCAGGCGATCCTGCGGGAACTGGGCGAGCCGCTGCTGTCGAGCACGCTGCTGCTGCCCGGGTCGGAATGGCCGATGACCGAGGGCTGGCAGATCAAGGAAGAGCTGGACGCGGTGCTCGACGCCGTGGTCGACGCGGGCGACTGCGGCACGGAGCCGACCACGGTGGTCGACTGGACCGAGGGCGCACCCGAGGTGGTGCGGGTCGGCGCGGGCGACCCCGACCGGTTCTGAGCGTGCCGCAGCCCGGGCCGCCGCCAGGTCCGACGACACCCGCACAGGTCGCCACCGTGGCAGCCGCCGCCCCCGACCTCGCGACCATCGACGCCGTGCTGCCCACGTGCCGCGCGTGCCCGCGGCTGGTCGCGTGGCGGGAGGAGGTGGCCGTCGAGAAGCGCGCCGCGTTCCGCGACGAGACCTACTGGGGCCGCCCGGTGCCAGGGTTCGGCGACGAGCACGCCCGCGTGATGATGGTCGGCCTGGCCCCGGCGGCGCACGGCGGCAACCGCACCGGGCGGCTGTTCACCGGCGACCCGTCGGGCGACTTCCTGTTCGCGGCGCTGCACCGCACAGGCTTCGCGTCGCAGCCCACGTCCCGGTCCCGCGACGACGGCCTGGTGCTCACCGGCCTGCGGATGGCCGCGCCCGTCCGGTGCGCGCCGCCGGCCAACGCGCCCACGCCGTCGGAGCGGCACACCTGCGGGCCGTACCTGGCACGCGAGCTGGCGATCTTGGACCCGGCGGTCGTGGTCGTGCTCGGCGGGTTCGGGTGGAAGGCCGTGCGGGCCACGCTCGCCGAGCAGGGCTGGCACGTGCCGCGGCCCCGACCGGTGTTCGGGCACGGCGCCGAGGTGGTGCTGACAGGCTCGGACGCGGCCGACGCGCGACCACCGCTGACGTTGCTCGGCTGCTTCCACGTGAGCCCGCACAACACGCACACCGGCCGGCTGACCCCCGCGATGCTCGACGCCGTGCTGCGGCGCGCCCGCGTGCTCGGCGGTCTCGACTGAGCCCACCCGACTCACCCGCCGGCGTGCGGCCTCCCGGGACGCTCGGCAGAATCGGTCAGGCGATCGGACGCGGGCGACGCGACCGGAGCAACCGGTGAAGGAGCGACCGTGGGCATCGACGACCTGGTGGGCAAGGCCAAGGACGCGCTGGGCGACAACCGGGAGAAGGTCGACGACGCGCTCGACAAGGCCGCCGAAGCCGTCAAGACGCACACCGGTGACGAGCACGACAAGACCGTGGACTCGGTGGTCGACAAGGCCAAGGACTTCCTCGACAAGCAGTGACCGCCCCCGTTCAGGTGGCGATCAGGGACTCCTCGCGGCGGGTCAGCACACCCTCGCGCACCGCCACGGTGATCGCGTCGGCCAGGCGCTGCGCGGCAGCGGCCGAGGGGCGACGCACCCCGAACGCAGCCGCCGTCAGGGCCACGAGCCGCGCCTCGGGCAGACCGTGAGCCCTGCGGGCCGTGTCGACGAGCGCGTTGCGCAGCTCCTCGTAGGGCACGTCCACCAGTTCGCGTCGGGTGCCCTCGGCCGGCACCCGGTACCCGGTCCACGTGTCCGGGTCCTGCGCCACGTGCCAGACGACCAGGTCGCCGTTGGGTGAGCGGTGCAGCCTGCCCTTGGGCACGGTCTGCAGGATCGTCGCCCGCCGGGCCTCCCGCAGGCGCTCGAGCCCGAACCGTCGAGCGACCAGGTGGGCCATCCGGTCGGCGGTCACCGGCGCCTCGGCCGTGAGGATCTCGTCGATCTGCGCGCGGACCTTGGCCAGGTTGCTGCTGATGCCCACGTTGTCGAGCACGAACAGGTCCAGCACGGGTGCGTCCGAGGCCGGCACGTACCGCGAGGCGAGAGCCGACCGGATCACCAGGTCACCGGGCAGCGCACCGGGCGTGTCCTCCGGCTCCTCGTCGGCTTCCTCGACCGGCGCACCTGCCCCGTCCAGCGGCGCGTCGTGCGTCGCCGCACCGGCGGCCTGACGTTCGGCGAGCACGGCACGCACGACGGCCAGCTCGACGGCGTCCCGCACGGTCTCGGCGTCCAGGCGCCCCGCCCGGACCAGGCCTGCGACCTCGGTCAGCCCCTGCTCGTCGAGGGCGGCCAGAGCCGCCCGCACGCGCACCCACCGGGTCAGACGGACCAGGCCACCGGCCTTCGACACGTCGGCGTGCCACAGCGGCCCGTCGTGCGCGAGGGTCTCCGCCAACGTGCGCCCCGCCTGCCAGAACACCGCGTCGACGGCGCCGACCTGCAGCACGTCGACCAGGGCACGCCACGCGTCCGCCAGGGTCCGCAACGCACCCGCTGCCGCACTCGGACCCGCCGGCAGGTCGCCGTCGGCGGCGGCCACCGCCACCGCCAGGGTCGCGGCGTCGAGCTCGGCCGCACCGTCGGGCTCACCTGCGGGCTCCAGCGCCGCCGCCGACTCCCACGCGTGCAGCGCACGGTCCAGCGCGGCCACCGCGTCGTCGTCCAGCGCGTTCCAGTCGTCGGGGACGCCCACCCCGGGCAGTTCCCCGACGGTGCGCACCAGGCCGGGCAGCGCATCCCGGGCCGCCACAAGGTCCGTGACCAGGGCCGTCAACGACCCCAGATCGACCTGCACGCCGGGACGCACGAACACCGCCACCGAGGCCAGCGCCTCGCGACGGCGACGCCGACGGGTCAGCAGCCGGGCATCCGCCTGCTGCGCGGCCGCGAGCGCCGCATCGAGGTCCGCCGTGACCACGTCCGGGACGAACGGGCCCAGGTGCGGCACGTGCTCCTGCCGGTAGGCCTCGACCTGGGCTCGCACGTGCTCGGCGTGGGCGTGCCAGGTGGGGCCGACGACCTCGCGTGCGTCGCCCGTGGTGATCAAGGAGCCGGTCGCACCGGACGCGAGCCAGTCGGCCATGAGGTCCAGGTGCGCGGGGGTGTAGGCGCGGGCGGCGAGCGCACGGACGTGCGGGTCCTCGAGCGCCGCACTGGCCGACAGCAGCCGCTTGACGGTCTGGGCGCACCGTCGTGCGTCGAGCCGGTCGGCGTCGGTCAGCCCCGCCAGCCGCCACGGTGACGCGGAGGGTGCCTGGCCGAGCTCACCGAGCGCCACGGCCAGCTGGTCGGCGGCTGCGGTGAGGGCCTCGATGGGCAGCTCACCGGTGGCCACCCCTGCCGGGACGGCGGGCAGCTCGTCGTCGGCCAGGTCGGTGCGGGCCAGGGCGGCCCGTTCGCGTGCGCGGGCCTCTGCGGCGGACAGCCCGGCGGGTCCCACGTCGTCAGGTCGGGCGGCCCGGGCGGACTGGGCGGCGCGGGCGCGCGGACGGGGGGCACGGCTGCGGCCCGCGTCCGTCCTCGCCATGCGTCCTGGTACCCCCTGCGGTCGTCGGCCGCGGGCTGCACGCGGCACCGTTCCTATCGGCAGCCCGGTCCCGGATCTGCGCCGTCCGCATCATGCCGTCAGTGCCCGGCGACCACCGGCAGGCGCGCCTCACGACGGCGCACGAGCAGCGCCGGTGCGTGAAGAACGGCTCAGCCGAGGAGCAGGTGACCGCAGTAGCCGGCGGCGAACGCACCGGCCACGGCGACCGTGGGGGCGACGTACTGCGCGGCGCGGCGGCTGCGGGACCGCGCCGGGCGCATCGAGCGGCGGCTCGGGTAGGTGACAGGGGTGGGCGCGCTCACCGCGTCGGGGGCTGGCGCGTCGACGGCCGGTGCGTCGGCGACCCGCGGGACGACGGGGACGGGCGTCGCGACGGGCCTCGACACGACCCGCGTGGGCACGACCGGCGTGGGCACGACCGATGTCGGCGCGACTGGCCTCGGCACGACCGGCGTGGGCATCGAGAAGGTGGAGACGCCCGAGGCCGGGAAGGTCGGCACGCGCTGCGGACCGGTGTGCACCGAGACGGGGTCGGCGGAGCCCCAGCCGGAGGGTGCGGGCACGACGCGCACGGACGAGGTGACGGCGTCGGCGGCGAGCTCACGCACGGCGTCGACGGGCCAGCGCAGACCGTCGGAGTCCCGCGTGCGTGTCGTCGCGTCGGCGTCGGGCTGGCGGCTGGCGCGGTGCGGTAGCTCGGTGCCCTGCGGTGCGCGTTGCGTGGGCACGAACGGCACGGAGGGTGTCGTGGCGGCTGCGGCGAGGATCGCGGGGGTGATGGCCGCGTGCTGCCCGGTGGTGGTGGGCACCACGGGTGTCTGGCCGGTCACCGGGCCGGTCGCACGCAGACGCGCGGTAGGTCTCCCCACCGTCCTCGGCGTCGTGCTCGGCATGGCAGCCACACCGAACTCATCGGCGTCTGAGCGCGATCCTTGAGCGGGCGAACGGGTGGCGTCAGCGCAGCACGGCCCATCCGTGCGCGGGCAGCTGCCAGGTGCTGCCGTCGCGCCACGCGTCTCCGGCGAGCAGCTCGGTGCAGGGCGCGTCGATCGTCGCCGGGGCGTCGGCCGTGCTGAGCGCCAGCACGATCGGGCCCTGCGCCTGCCCGTCACGAGCCGTCAGCTCCAGGACGAGGAGCTCGTTCTGCAGCACGAGCGACCGCGAGCGCGCGGTGCGCAGCCACCGGTGGCGCCGCCGGACGGACACGAGCCGGCGGTGCAGGTCGATCGTGGCCTGCTGCTCGGTGGTCCAGGTGCCGGGGGCGTCGGGGTAGGCGGGGCGGACCGCGTCGTCGCCGCCGAGGCGTTCTTCCTTGATGCCGTGCAGGCCGATCTCGTCGCCGTAGTAGACGGCGGGTGTCCCGGCGAGCAGCAGGAGCAGGGCGTGGGCGTGGGCGTGGTGGCGGGTGTCGGGGATCTGGTCGACGATTCGGGTGACGTCGTGGTTGCCGACGAACGTCCACGGCGCGAACGTGTCGAGCAGGGCGTCGTGCCTGGTGAGGGTCCAGTCGAGCTCGTAGAAGTTGCGTTCGCGCAGCGAGCTCCAGATGGACTTCCACAGCTCGTACTGGGTGACGGAGTCCATGGTGGACTCCTGGACGACGGCCGCGTAGTCGCCATGGATGACCTCGCCGACGATGTACGCGTCGGGGTGCGCGGCTCGCACGCGGGGGAGCACCTGGGCCCAGAACTGCGGGGGTGTGGCGTAGGCGGCGTCGAGGCGCCAGCCGTCGGCGCCGAGGTCGAGCCAGTGGGTCATCACGCGGGTGACGTGGTCGACGACCTCGGGTGCGTCGTGGTCGAGCAGGACGAGCCCGTCGTGTCCTTCGAACACGGCGAGCCGGCCGTCGGGGTCGTGCCGGAACCAGCGGGCGGCAGGGCCGGTGGGGTCGGCGAGGGCGTCGCGCACCTGCGGGAAGTCGCGGCCGACGTGGTTGAACACGCCGTCGAGCAGCACCCGGACGCCGCGGGCGTGCGCGGCGTCGACCAGGTGGCGCAGGTCGTCCTCGTCTCCGAGGCGCGGGTCGATGCGCAGGTGGTCGACGGTGTCGTAGCCGTGGCTGGTGGAGGCGAACACGGGGCCGAGCGCGATGCCGTTGAGGCCGAGGTCGACGACGTGGTCGAGCCACCGTTCGAGATGGGTGAGCCGGTGCTGCGGCGGCTGGGTCAGGTGGTGCCCGCCGCGGATGTCGGCGCCGACGAACCCCAACGGGTAGACGTGCCACCACAGGCAGTCCTCGCTCCAGCTCATCCGTGCAGCCTAGAGCCGTGCGGCTGCGTGACCACGGGCGCCGGGCGGGTGGTCGGACCCGCACGAGGCAGGTTACGAACCGGTAACAATCGGCGAATGTGGGACCAAAGTACCTAGTACCGACTGTCCGGGAGAAACCGCGCACTGGTAGGACTTGCCCAGCCGGTGCGAGGTCCTCGCCGGCGGCAACGGAGCCGCCGCGAGCACCACCCCACCGGACGCTCCCCCACGTCCGCGCCCCGGCAGGGCTCGGCCTACCCACAACGAGGTGGACATGACCAGACACGTCCTCGCCGGCATCGCCCTCGCCGCGCTGGCCGCCCTGACGGTCCTGCTCTCCGGCCTGCTCGGCCCCGAGGTCCAAGGCGTCGCACTGCTCGGCGCAGCCCTCGGCGGAGCCCTCGGGCTCGTGCCCGACCGGTCCCCCGGCGCCCGCGTCGGCGGGTTCGTCGCCGGGTTCGTCGCGGCCTGGCTCGGGTACGGCCTGCGGGCCGCCGTGCTGCCCGACAGCCCCGGCGGTCGCGCCGTGGCCGTGCTCGTCGTCGTGCTCGTGTGCCTGGCGATCGCCGTCGGCACCCGCGGACGGCTGCCGTTGTGGTCCACACTGCTGGGCGCCGCCGCCATGGCCGGCTCGTACGAGTACCCGTACGCGGCCGACCCGAGCGGGTTCCTGACCACCTCACCGGTGTCCGCGACCGCCGTGCTCGTGACCGCAGCCGCCGGGTTCGTGGCCACCTCGCTGCTCGGACCCGTGGTGCAGCAGCAACGCACCGACGAGGCACTGCTGGACGACGCCCGCCGGCAGGTCGAGGCCGAGCGGGCGGGCGCCGAGCGGGCCGCGCTCGCCCCGGCCACCGCGACCGCCACCGCACCCGCACCCGCACCCGCACCCGCCACGGCCTCACGTCAGGCCGCGGCACCGCCCGCGACCGCCGCCACGCCGATCTACCGCCCGTTCGACGCCGCACCGGAGGCCTGACGTGACCGCACGCACCGACGACCAGCCGACCCCGCGCACCCGGGCCGGCCGAGGCTCTGCCCGGGGTGCAGCCCGAGGTGCCACCGTGCTGCGCCGCACCGGCGCGGCCGCGTTCGGCCTGCCGCTCCTGCTGCTCGCCGCCCCCGCCTCCGCCCTGGCTCCCCTCGACTCGGCCGCCCAGGCCCGGCAGCTCGCCGCCGGGACCACCGGGGACGGCGACATCACCGTCACCAACACCGAGACCGTGCAGGCGCGGCTCGACGCGACCGGTCGGCTGCAGGTCGCCCGCCTGTACGAGCAGCTGGCGTTCACCGGCACGGGCACCACCACCGTGGTGAACCCCACCTCGACCGCAGGCCTGCGCAACCTCGACGGGTTCGGCGGGTTCACCACCGGCGAGGACACCATGACCGCGACCGTCACGGTCGACGGCGAGAAGCGGCTGCGCACCGTCTCGGACTTCACCGGTGAGCTGCCCGTCGGCGTCGACGTGCGGTACCGGCTCAACGGCGAGGACGTCGACCCGGGCCGCGTCGTCGGCGCCGACGGCACCCTCGAGGTCCGCTACACCGTGCACAACCTGACCGCCCGGCAGGACGAGGTCACCTACGTCGACGGCACCGGCAAGCCCGCCACGACGACCGCCCTGACCGTCGTGCCGCTCGTCGGCCAGCTGACCACCACACTGCCCTCGACGTTCACGGCCGTGACCTCGGGCGAGGCGAACATCGCCGGTGACGGACGCGGCGGCACGAAGCTCTCGTTCACCATGACGCTCTTCCCGCCGATCGGCTCCGACACCGCCGAGTTCGGGTACACCGCGACGATCCAGGGTGGCAAGGTGCCCGCCGCGAACGTCTCGGTGCTGCCGGTCTCACCGCTGACCAGCCCGTCGTTCAAGGGCGGCGCCGCCTCCTACGAGGGCGGGGCCGAGTCCGGTCAGGCCCTCACGGCCGGTGCGACGCAGATCGACGGCAACCTGCTCGCGCTGCGCGACGGCGCCGCCACCCTGCTCGACGGGCTCCTGCAGCTGCAGGACGGTGCCGCACAGCTGTCCGCCGGGCTCAACGGGGAGGCCGCCCCCGGGGCGCGACAGCTGGCCACCGGGCTGGTGACCGCCCGGACCGGCGCGAGCGACCTAGCCGCCGGTGCCGCCACCGCAGACGGCGGGGCGCGGCGACTCGCCGACGGCGCCGCCTCGCTCGACGCCGGGCTCACGCAGGCCGGTCAGAAGGCCCCCGCCCTGCTCGACGGCCTCACCCAGGTGCAGGGCGGCCTCGCCAAGGTTGACCAGGGCCTGGCGACCATGTCAGCCACCGCGGGCGGACTGCCCACCGACCCGAGGGTCAAGCCGCTGCGCGACGGCATCACGGCGCTCAAGGCCGGGGTCGAGAGCGCCCGGCTCGGCGCGAAGTCCATGAGCTCCTCGCTCACCTCGATGGCCGCGGTGCTCGACGGGCTCGGCCAGACGCAGCCGACCCTCACGCTGGCCGGCCCCGGCGACCCGCGCATCCCGGCCGTCGCCGGGCTCAGCCAGTTCCTCACCGCTGCGGCCGCCACGCAGAGTGACCCGGTGAAGAAGGCCACCCTGCAGGCCGTGGCCGCGATGTACACGGTCGACACCGGCCCGGTCGACCTCGGCCCGGGGCTCCAGTCGCTGGCCGGCGTGATCAGCGGGGGCATCGTGCCGGGCCTCTGGTCGCTGCAATGCGGGATGAACCGCACTGCCGCCACCACCGACGGCCTGACCTGCGCGGGAACCAGCCCCGGGCTCGCCGAGGGCCTGGCGGGTGTCGACGGCGGGCTTACCCAGCTGCTGACGACCATCGCGGGGAGTGTGCAGGGCGCCATCGGCCAGGACGCCGACACCCAGGCGAACGGCACGCTGCGCGGCGGCATCACCTCGCTGCAGGACGGCACCGCGCAGATCATCACCGGCGCGCAATCCCTGGTCAGCGGCCTCGGCCAGCTGCAGGCCGGCGCCGGACAGCTCCGTACGGGTTCCTCGCAGCTGTCGTCGGGCACCTCCCAGCTGGCCGGCGGTGCAGCCCGGCTGTCCACCGGCACGTCGCAGCTGGCCGCCGGTGCCGGTGACCTGGCGGACGGGCTCGGCGGCGCCGCCGACGGCGCCGACCAGCTCGCCGACGGGCTCACCCAGGCGGCGGACGGTGCCCCGGCGCTCGTCGACGGAGCCACCCAGCTGTCCGAGCAGGGCACGTCGGTGCTCGCCGAGACCGGTGCGCAGACCGCGGCCGACTACGGCGTGAAGTACGCCGTGCTTGAGGCCGGGGCGCAGCGCACCGCCGAGGAGTCGATGGCCTACGGCGGACCCGAGGGCGCCGCATCGGTCACCGCCTACTCGCTGGACCTGGCGGCCGTCGACGGTGCGGCCGTCAGCTCGGCCGGCCGGGGCATCACCGCGCTCGCCCTGTTCGGCGTGGGTGCCACGGTCGCCACGCTGTCGCGGCGCCGCCTGCTCTGACACGGACGGCGGGCGGTGCCGTTCACGGCCTCGGCGGCTCGGCCGTCGTGCCGGGGACGGCACCACGCGCGGCGCTGACCCGCAGACGGTCGGCCAGGGCGAGGACCTCGTCGCGCAGGGCGTCCGGGGTGAGCACCTCGAAGTCCCAGCCGAGCCCGGCCAGCAGGCGGGCCATGCCGTCCAGGTGCTCGGCGCGGGTCTCCAGGAGCACCCCGTCGGCGTGCTCGCTGAGCCGACCGACGCTGCGGGGCAGCCGTGCGCGAGCCTCCGTCAGACCGGTGCGCAGCACGACGGAGACCTGGTGCGACCACCCGACCGCCGCGATGCCCGAGACGACCTGCGTCCGGGCGTCGAAGTCGTCGGGCACCACGTAGGTGCCGTCGCGCTGCTCGACGGAGGCGATGCGGTCCAGCCGGAACGTCCGCACGTCGTCACGACCATGGTCGTGCCCGGTGACGTACCAGCGGCCGGCGTGGAAGACCAGGCCGTACACGTCGAGCTCACGCTGCGAGGCCTGCCCGTCCCACGCGGTGTAGGCGATGACGACGGTGCGCCGCGCCTGCGCGGCCGAGGCGAGCCGGAGCAGCGTGTCCGCCCCGGCGGGGGCCGCGGGGCTCACCGGGGCGGTGAACTGCGCGGTCGAGAGCAGGCTGGCGAGCCGTGCACCCAGGGCCCGGGGCAGCACGCGGGACACCTTGGCCAGTGCGCTGGCCGTCGCGGCGGGGTCGGTGGTGGCGAGCCCCGCGCGTTCCGCGGCACTGAGGCCGAGGGCGACGGCGACGGCCTCGTCGTCGGTGAGCATCAGCGGCGGCAGCTTGTAGCCCGGGGCGAGCCGGTAGCCGCCGTACCGGCCCCGCTGCGCCTGGACGGGGATGCCGAGGTCGGCGAGGTGCTCGGCGTAGCGCCGGACGGTGCGTTCGTCGACCCCGAGCCGGTCGGCCAGCTCGCCGACCGTGCGCTGCCCGCCGGTCTGGAGCAGCTCCAGCAGGGCGAGCACCCGGGCGGTCGGGCGGGTCACCTCAGCCCGCGACGGCGCTGGTCACAGGGCGGGGACAGCACATCGAGGTCGGTTCGGCATACCGGGCGGAATCTGTCCACAATCCACCCTACCGTCGTGCTCATGACCACCACCTACGTCCTCGTCCCCGGCTTCTGGCTCGGCGCCTCGGTCTGGCGCCCCGTCACCGACGCCCTGCGCGCCCGCGGCCACGCCGTGCACGCCGTCGACCTCACCGGCATGGGCGAGCGCGCCCAGCTCGCCTCACCCACCACCGACCTGACCACCCACGTCGACGACGTCGTGCGGCTGCTCGAGGAGCACGACCTGCACGACGTCGTGCTCGTCGGCCACAGCTACGGCGCCCTCGTGGTGACCGGTGCGGCGGACCGCGTGCCCGAGCGCGTGGCGCGCCTGGTCTTCATCGACTCGGGACCCCTGCCGGACGGCACCGCCCAGGCCGACTTCGAAGGACCCGACGCCCGCGCCGCCAACGAGCAGCTGGTGACGGCGCACGGCCACGGCTGGCAGCTGCCGCCCCCGCCCTGGGCCGCCCTCGCCACCGACGTGCCCGGGGTCGACGAGGCCGCCGTCACCGCGCTCGTCGAGGGCTCGCAGCCGCAGCCCTGGCGCACCGCCACCCAACCGGTCGCGCTCACCGGCGCCTGGGAGCACCTGCCGCGCACCGGCGTGCTGTGCACCTTCAGCCTGGAGCAGCTGCGACAGATGGCACCCCACACACCGGTGTTCGCGCACATGGTCGACGGCGACTGGACCTACGTCGAGCTCCCGACCTGGCACTGGCCGATGGTGAGCCGACCCGCCGAGCTCGCCGAGGTGCTGGACGCGGTCAGCCGGTAGGCACTCAGGGGCTGGCCCGTCCCGGCCGTCAGCGGCCGGTGACGGACCAGGTCCCCGCAGCCAGGTCGCGCAGCCGCGGCAGGATCACGTCACCGGCCACCCGCAGCCCGTCGTGCAGGTACTCGTTGGTGACCCACACCTGCGCGTTGCCCACCCGGGACGCCGTGCCGAGCGCCAGGCCCAGGTCCACGTAGGGGTCGTCGAAGTACTGCACGGCCGCGACCGGCACCTCGTTGGCGGCCAGGCGGTCCACGTCGTACAGCGCCGGCCAGGACGTGCGCGCGGCCAGCTCGTCGACGGCCGGCGCGAACGGGCGCAGCGCGGTGTGCTCGTCGTACATCCAGCGGAACATCGCCTCGCCGGTCAGCTGCAGCGGCCGGGCGGTGTCGGCGAACGCCGGCCACCGGGCGTGCTCGTCCTGCGCGGCCCACCCGCCGGGCACCTCGCCCTGGTGGTAGATGTGCTCCTGCAGCACGGCGTACAGGGGGTTCGCGTCGAGCCCGGTCTGCTGCGCGACGGCGGACAGGAACGCGGCCGACGGCTCCGACCCGGCCTCGCCGGACGCGTCGTCGTCGAACGCCGTGTCCAGCAGCCAGTGCAGGGCGTCGATGCCGGTGCTCATGCCCAGCGGCCCGCCGAGCGCCTGCAGGCGCCGCACGCTGAACGGGTCGCCGTTCGGCAGCCGCACATCGCCCACCGCCAGGCGGTCGGCCAGCCGGTCGAGCACCGCCACATCGCCCGGGTACAGGCGGGCCAGCTCGCGGTTGCGTGCCGCCTGCAACGGGTACGTGGCCCGGTACACGTCGGCCGCCGTGGCCGTGATGCCCGGCAGACCTCCGGTGACGTAGCACGAGGTCAACGCCTCGGGGTGCCGCGACAGGTACGTCAGCGTGAGGAACCCGCCGTACGACTGACCGAGCGTCGCCCACCGGCGCCCGCCGTACACCTGCGCGCGCACCGCCTCGGCGTCCTCCACGATCGCGTCCGCACGGAAGCAGGCCAGGAAGTCCGCGGCGTCGCGCGGGTCGTCGAACCGGGACATCGTGCGGCCGTCGACGCGCGAGGACCGGCCCGTGCCGCGCTGGTCGAGCAGCACCACGCGGTGCGTGCGCGTCGCGGTGGCGATCCAGCCGCCCGGCATCGGACGTGGACCTGCACCGCCCGGGCCGCCCTGCAGGAACAGCAGCAGCGGCAGGTCCTCGCCGTCACGCGTCGGGTCGACGACCTCGCGGGCCAGCAGGTGCAGGTCACCGAACCGCGTCGGGTCGGCGCGGTCCACGGGCACGCGCACACGGTGGTCGCGGACGAGCAGCGGACCCGCCCGGTAGGGCTCCGGGGCGGAGCCGGCAGCGGGAAGGTCCGGGGAGTTCGTCGCACGCACCGTCCGACCCTACGACCCGACGCCGGCCACGAGCCCGGGGGCTCGGGCGCGACGTCCGCCTCCGCACCTCCGGTGGCGACGCCATCAGGGTGTCGACAGGCCAGGCGCCGCGCCCGTCAAGGAACCGTCAAGGCCCCGATGGCCCGGCCCGAACGGGACTAGACCGTGACCTGCACCCCTCCCGGGTGCCGGTCGCCGCGCGGTGGTGCGGCGGCCGATCTGCGTCGAAGGTGTGGGCGATCCCCGTGTGGGCGGACATCCTCTTCCTGGTGCTGACCGTGGCGTTCTTCGCCGCGGTGGCGCTCGTGGTGCGTGCGGCGGACCGGGCATGACGGCCTCGGACTGGGCGGGGCTCGTCGTCGCCGGTGCGCTGCTCGTGTACCTGGTGGTGCAGCTGGTGCGCTCGGACAAGGTCCGGTGACCGGCGTGCAGACCTCGCTCCTGGCGACTCTCGGGCAGATCGGTGTGCTCGTCGCGATGCTCGCACTCGTGCACCGCCCGCTCGGCGACCACATGGCCCGGGTGTTCACCTCCCCGCGTCACCTGCGCGTCGAGCGGGTCGGGTACCGCGTGATGCGGGTCGACCCGGACGCCGACCAGCGGTGGAGCACGTACCTGCTCTCGCTGCTCGGCTTCTCGCTGGCCTCGGTGCTGGTGCTGTACGGGCTGGCCCGGCTGCAGGGTGTGCTCCCGCTGGCGGTCGGCGCCGAGGGCATGGACCCGGCGACGGCGTGGAACACGGCCGTCTCGTTCGTGACGAACACGAACTGGCAGTCGTACTCCGGGGAGGTCGCGGCCGGGCACCTGCTGCAGGCCGCGGGGCTCGCGGTGCAGAACTTCGTCTCGGCGGCCGTCGGCCTGGCCGTGGCGGTGGCGCTGGTGCGCGGGTTCGCCCGGTCGGACGCGGACGGGCGCATCGGCAACTTCTGGTCCGACCTGGTCCGTGGTGTCGTGCGGATCCTGCTGCCGCTCGCGTTCGTCTTCGCGCTCGTACTCGTCGCCGGTGGCGTGATCCAGAACCTGTCCGGGCACGTGGACGTGACGACCCTGGCCGGCGGCACGCAGCAGGCGCTGGGCGGCCCGGTGGCCTCCCAGGAGGCCATCAAGGAGCTCGGCACCAACGGTGGCGGGTTCTTCAACGCGAACTCGGCGCACCCGCTGGAGAACCCCACCCCGTTCACCAATCTGCTCGAGGTGTTCCTGCTGCTGGTGATCCCGTTCTCGCTGCCGCGCACGTTCGGCGTGATGGTCGGCGATGTGCGGCAGGGCCGGGCGATCCTGGTGACGATGGCCTCGCTGTGGGCCGGGATGCTCGCGCTGCTCACCTGGGCGGAGGTGTCCGGACCGGGCACGGTCGCCCAGGCGGCAGGTGCGGCGCTGGAGGGCAAGGAGCTGCGCTTCGGCCCGGCCGCCAGTGCACTGTTCGCGGCCTCGACGACGGCCACGTCCACCGGTGCGGTCAACGCGATGCACGACTCGTTGACGGCGCCGGGCGGTGCGGTCGCGATGGTGAACATGATGCTGGGCGAGGTCGCGCCCGGCGGTGTCGGTGCCGGGCTGGCCGGGATGCTCGTGCTGGCGGTCGTGGCGGTGTTCCTCGCCGGGCTCATGGTCGGTCGCACACCGGAGTACCTGGGCAAGAAGATCGGCCGGCACGAGATCACGGCCGTCGCGCTGTACGTGCTGACCATGCCCGCGATCGTGCTGGTCGGCGCGGCGCTGGCCATCGCGCTGCCCGCAGGCCAGGCCGGCATCCAGGAGGCCGGACCGCACGGGCTGTCCGAGGTGCTCTACGCGCTGACGTCGGCCGGCAACAACAACGGCAGCGCGTTCGCGGGCCTGACCGTGGCCACGCCGTTCTACAACACCCTGCTCGGTGTCGTGATGCTCGTCGGCCGGTTCGTGCCGATCGCGCTCGTGCTCGCCCTCGCCGGACGGCTGGCGAGCCAACGGGCCGTCCCACCGGGTGCGGGCACGTTGCCCACCCGCGGCCCGCTGTTCGTCGGGCTGCTCCTCGCGGTCGTGGTCGTCGTCACCGCCCTCACGTTCGTCCCCGTCCTGTCCCTCGGTCCCGTCGCGGAGTCCCTGTCATGAGCGTCATCCCCTTGCGGCGTCAGCTCGTCGCCGCCCTGCCGGGAGCGGTGCGCAAGCTCGACCCCCGGGTGCTGGTCGGGGCACCGGTCCTGTTCGTGGTCGAGGTCGGCGCGCTGTTCACCACTGTCGTGGCCGTGCTCGACCCGAGCGTGTTCGCGGTGGCGATCGCCGCGTGGCTGTGGGTCACGGTGCTGTTCGCGACCCTGGCCGAGTCCGTCGCCGAGGGCCGCGGCAAGGCCCAGGCCGCCTCGTTGCGCGCCACCCAACGGCAGACCACCGCGCACCTGCTCGCCGCGACGGTCGACACCGCGACGCGCGGGCTCACCGACCTGCCCACCACGGAGGTCGCGTCCGCCTCGCTCGCCGTGGGCGACCGGGTCGTCGTGAGCGCCGGGGAGACGATCCCCGGCGACGGTGACGTCGTCGAAGGTGTGGCCAGCGTCGACGAGTCGGCCATCACGGGCGAGTCGGCCCCCGTGATCCGGGAGGCAGGCGGTGACCGGTCGGCCGTCACGGGCGGGACCGTGGTGCTCTCCGACCGGATCGTCGTGCAGATCACCGCTCCCGCGGGCCACACGTTCGTCGACCGGATGATCGCCCTCGTCGAGGGGTCGCAGCGGCAGCGCACCCCCAACGAGATCGCACTCAACGTGCTGCTCACCACCCTGACCGTGATCTTCCTGCTCGCGGTCGTCACGCTGCAGCCGTTCGCGGTGTACTCCGGCGCCCGCCAGTCGATGATCGTGCTGGTCGCCCTGCTGGTGTGCCTGATCCCCACCACGATCGGCGCCCTGCTGTCAGCGATCGGCATCGCGGGCATGGACCGGCTGGTGCAGCGCAACGTGCTCGCGATGAGCGGCCGCGCCGTCGAGGCGGCCGGCGACGTGGACGTGCTGCTGCTCGACAAGACCGGCACCATCACGCTGGGCAACCGGCAGGCGCACACGCTGCTGCCCGCCCCGGACGTCGAGGAGTCGCTCCTGGCGGACGCCGCCCAGCTGTCCTCGATGGCCGACGAGACACCCGAGGGCCGGTCCGTGCTCGTGCTGGTCAAGGAGCGCTACGGCCTGCGGGCGCGCACCGAGGGCGAGCTCGTCGGGTCCACGCTCGTGCCGTTCAGCGCCCGCACCCGCATGAGCGGTGTCGACGTCGTGCTGCCGGACGACGGCACGCCCGGTGGCACGCCCGGCGGCTCGCCCGTCCGTCGCGTCCGCAAGGGCGCCGCGTCCGCGGTCGGCCACTGGGTGCGCGGCACCGGCGGCCACACCGGTGAGCAGGTCGCCGCGGCGGTCGACGCGGTCTCGGCGTCAGGCGGCACGCCACTGGTCGTCGCCGAGCAGATCGGCGACTCCCCCGCCCGCGTGCTGGGGGTGATCCACCTGAAGGACGTCGTCAAGGAAGGCCTGCGTGACCGGTTCGCCGAGCTGCGCTCCATGGGCATCCGCACCGTCATGGTGACCGGCGACAACGCGGTCACGGCCGCGGCGATCGCCGCGGAGGCCGGGGTCGACGACGTGCTCGCCGAAGCCACGCCCGAGGACAAGCTCGCGCTCATCCGCCGCGAGCAGGCCGGTGGCCGGCTCGTCGCGATGGCCGGTGACGGCACCAACGACGCCCCCGCCCTGGCGCAGGCCGACGTCGGGGTCGCGATGAACACCGGGACGAGCGCGGCGAAGGAGGCCGGGAACATGGTCGACCTCGACTCGAACCCGACCAAGCTGATCGAGATCGTCGCGATCGGCAAGCAGCTGCTCATCACGCGGGGGGCGCTGACCACGTTCTCGGTGGCGAACGACGTCGCGAAGTACTTCGCGATCCTGCCCGCCATGTTCGTGGCGGTGTTCCCCCAGCTCGACGCGCTCGACGTCATGCACCTGGCCAGCCCGCAGTCGGCCATCCTCTCGGCGGTCGTGTTCAACGCGCTGGTGATCGTCGCGCTCATCCCGCTGTCCCTGCGGGGCGTGCGGTACCGGCCGGCCGCGGCGGGCACGATGCTGCGCCGCAACCTGCTGATCTACGGCGTCGGCGGCCTGATCGCCCCGTTCGTCGGCATCAAGCTCCTCGACCTGCTCGTCAGCCTCATCCCCGGGATCGCCGCATGAACGCCATGGATCGCCCCGCCGTCGCTCTCCCCGCCGCGCCCACCCGTGGCCCCGGCGCCACCGTGAACGCCTTCGTCCGCCAGACGTGGGCCGGGCTGCGGGTGCTGCTCGTGCTGACCGTGGTGCTCGGCGTCGGGTACCCGCTCGCGGTCACGGCCGTCGCGCAGGTCGTCTTCCCGTGGCAGGCCAACGGATCGTTGGTCGCGGCCGACGGCTCGCACGTCACCTCGCCGGCGGGCGGCGCCGAGCCCGCCGTGGGCTCGCTGCTCGTCGGCCAGGGGTTCGAGGGCGACGAGTGGTTCCACCCGCGCCCGTCCGCGGCCGGCGACGGGTGGGACACCCTCTCCTCCTCCGGGTCGAACCTCGGGCCGCTCAACCCCGACCTGCTCGCCACCGTCGAGGACCGGCGCGCCCAGGTGGCCGCCGTCGAGGACGTCGACCCGGCGGACGTCCCCGCCGACGCCCTCACCGCATCGGCCTCCGGCCTCGACCCGCACATCAGCGAGGCATACGCGCTGCTGCAGGTCGACCGGATCGCCCGGGCGCGCGACCTCGACCCGGCCGCGCTGCGCACGCTCGTCGAGGACTCGACGCAGGGGCGCACGCTCGGGGTGCTCGGCGAGCCGCGGGTGAACGTCCTCCAGCTGAACCTCGCGCTGCCGACAATGGGCTCGTGAGCGACCCCGACACGACCGGCGCGGACGACCGCCCGGTCCCGGACCGGCAGGCGGCACCCGTCACGGGGGCCGCCTGCCGGCGCGGACGGCTGACCGTGTACCTGGGGGCGGCACCCGGCGTCGGCAAGACGTACGCCATGCTCGACGAGGCGCACCGGCGGCTCGCCCGCGGCACCGACGTGGTCGTCGGCCTCGTCGAGACGCACGGGCGTGCCGCCACCGCGGCCCTGCTCGACGGCCTCGAGGTCGTCCCCCGGCAGAACCTCCTCCACCGCGGGTCGCCGTTCACCGAGCTCGACGTCGACGCCGTGCTCGCACGCGCACCGCAGGTCGCGATGATCGACGAGCTCGCGCACACCAACGTGCCGGGGACCCGCAACGCCAAACGCTGGCAGGACGTCGCCGAGCTGCTCGACGCAGGTATCGACGTGGTCACGACGGTCAACGTGCAGCACCTGGAGTCGCTCAACGACGACGTGCTGGCCATCACCGGCGTCCGCCAGCGCGAGACCGTGCCCGACCGGGTGGTTCGGGACGCCGACCAGATCCAGCTCGTCGACCTGTCCCCGCAGGCGCTGCGCCGTCGGCTCGCGCACGGCAACGTGTACCGCGCCGAGCAGGTGGACGCCTCGCTCAGCTCGTACTTCCGGGTCGGCAACCTCACCGCCCTGCGCGAGCTGGCCCTGCTGTGGCTGGCCGACCGGGTCGACGACGCGCTGACGAGGTACCGGCACGAGCACGACATCGAGGCGCCCTGGCCGGCCCGGGCGCGGGTCGTGGTCGCCGTCACCGGTGGCGCCGAGGCGACCACCCTCGTGCGGCGCGGCGCCCGGCTCGCCGAGCGGTCGGCCGGGTCCGAGCTGCTGGTGGTCCACGTGCTGGCCGGCGACGGGCTGCCGAGCGCCCGACCGGCGCAGATCAGCGCGCTGCGCACCTTCGTCGAGGAGCTCGGCGGCACGTTCCACACCGTCGTGGCCGAGGACGTCGCCCAGGGCGTCGTCGACTTCGCCACCGGTGTGAACGCCACGATGATCGTCGTGGGCGTCTCGCGGCGCAGCCGCTGGCGCGAGGCCCTCACCGAGAGCAACGGGGTCGCCGTCGCGCGCCTCGCCGGGGCGATCGACGTCCACCTGGTCACCCATGAACGGGCCCGCGGGGGTGTGCCCCGACCGGCCCGCGCGTCCGCGCTGACGCCCCGGCGGCGCGTGCTCGGCTGGGTGCTGGCCTTCTCGGGCCCGCTGGGGCTGCTAGCCGTGCTCCAGCTGAGCGCGGTGCACGCCACGCTCGCGACCGACCTCATGCTCTACCTGGCCATGACCGTCGCGGTCGCGCTCGTCGGCGGCCTGTGGCCGGCCGTCGTCAGCGCCGTCGTCGGGGTGCTGGTGCTCAACTGGTTCTTCACCCCGCCCGTCGGGCGGCTCACGATCGCCTCACCGGAGAACGCCCTCGCGCTGGCGGTCTTCGTGCTGGTCGCCGCCGGTGTCGCCTCGGTCGTGGACCTCGCGGCCCGACGCACCACCGAGGCCTCCCGCGCGCGCGCGGAGGCCTCGGCCCTGGCCGCGGTCTCCCGCTCGGTGCTGTCCGGGCAGGAGGCGGCCCAGGCCGTGGTCGAACGGTTGCGGGAGACGTTCGGGCTGCAGGCGGTCGCGCTCCTCGAACGACTCGAGGGGCGTGAGGGGTGGACGACGCTCGCGGCCGACGGGACGGCACCGGCAACCTCACCCGACGACGCCCCGACGGTGCTGCAGGTCGACGACCACCGGGTGCTGGCCCTGAGCGGTCGGGTGCTCCCCGCGGGTGACCGTCGTGTGCTCGAGGCGTTCGCCTCGCAGACCGGCGTGGCGCTGGAGACCCAGCGGCTGCGCACCCAGGCCGAGCAGGCACGCGTGCTCGAACGGTCCGAGGCCGTGCGCACCGCCCTGCTCACGGCCGTCTCGCACGACCTGCGCACACCGCTGGCCACGATCCGGGCGTCCGTCGACGCGCTGACCTCCGCCGGGCTGCACCTCGGCGCAGCGGACCGGGCCTCCCTCGTCTCGACGCTCGGGGACGCCACGGGTCGGCTCGAACGACTCATCGACAACCTGCTCGACCTGTCGCGGCTGCAGACCGGCAGCGTGACCGCCGTGCTGCGACCGACCAGCCTGGAGGAGGTCGTGCCCCTCGCCCTCGACGTGGTCAACCCCACCGCGGTCGTCCTGGACGTGCCCGAGGACCTGCCGCTCGTGCTCACGGACCCCGGGCTCCTGGAACGCGTGGTCGCCAACCTGACGTCGAACGCCGTCCGGCACTCACCCCCGGGCCAGCCCCCGGTGATCACCGCCGCGACGCACGGCGAGGCGATCGAGATCCGCGTCGTCGACACCGGACCCGGGCTCGACGACGACCTCAAGGGACGCATGTTCGAGCCGTTCCAGCGACTCGGGGACACCTCGGGTACCGGACTCGGTCTCGGCCTGGCGGTGGCCGAAGGGCTCGCGACCGCGGTGGGCGCGCGCATCTGGGCGGAGGACACCCCGGGCGGGGGGCTCACGATGGTGGTCACCGTGCCGCTCGCCGTCGCCTCGCCGGCACGGTCGTCCGGTGCGGCGACGGAGGAGGACCGATGAGCGAGGACCGAGCACCGGGCAGCGCCGCAGGGAACGCCGCAGGGAACGCCGCAGGGAACAAGGTGCTCGTCGTCGACGACGAGCCGGGCCTCGCGCACGCCCTCGCGATCACGCTGCGCGCCCACGGCTGGCAGGTGCACACCGCCGCCGACGGTGCCGGGGCGATCGAGGCCGTCGCCGCGCGGCACCCCGACGTGGTGCTGCTCGACCTCGGGCTGCCCGACATCAGCGGGCTCGACGTGATCACGGCCGTGCGGGCCTGGAGCAACGTCCCGATCGTCGTGCTCTCCGCCCGCCAGCACGGCGAGGACAAGGTCGACGCGCTCGACGCCGGCGCCGACGACTACGTGACCAAACCGTTCGCCATGGACGAGCTGCTGGCGCGTCTGCGGGCCGCGGTGCGCCGCGCCGCCGCCCCGACCGACGACGGCGAGGCGGTGGTGCAGGCCGGTGCGCTCAGCATCGACCTGGCCCGGCGGCGGGTGGCACGTGACGGCTCGGACGTCCGGCTGACCCCCACCGAGTGGGCGATGCTCGAGGTGCTCGTGCGCCACCGCGGGCGCCTCGTGACCCGCCACCAGCTCCTGCAGGCCGTCTGGGGGCCGGGCTACACCGACGAGACGCACTACCTGCGGGTCTACTCCGCGCAGCTGCGCCGCAAGCTCGAGGACGACCCCGCCCACCCGCGGCACGTGGTGACCCGCCCGGGCATGGGGTACGTGTTCGAGGTCTGACTGCCGTGCCCCGGACGCCGCACGTGGCATGTCCGGCTCCCTCCCCGTCAGGACCCCGTCAGGACCGTCCTCGGGGGCGTATGCGTTCCGTCAGGGGGCCGTCCTCGCCGGCGCGACGGCACTAGACAGGGAGATGACAGGGCAGTGCACGACGTCTTGTCCGCACACGCCGGCACCGGCGACGAGAGGGCGCCGGCTCGAAGGATGGAGCACATGATGGACGCCGCCCTGTCGATCCGTTCGCACACGAGCGTGGTGCTCGGGGCCGCCGCGCTGGGCCCGCTGGCCGTCGCGGCCGTGCTCGGCGAGGTGCACGGGACCGTCACGGCCACCACGTCGGCCCTGGTCCTGGTCCTGCTCGTCGTCGCCGCGGCCTCGACCGGTCTGCGCTCGGCCGGCATCGTGGCGGCGCTGTCCGCGGCCGTCGGGTTCGACTACTTCCTGACCGAGCCGTACAACAGCCTCAAGATCCACCACCCCGACGACGTCCAGGCGGCCGTCCTGCTCCTGGTGATCGGGGTCGCGGTCAGCGAGCTGGCGCAGTGGGGTCTGCGGCAGCAGGCGCGCGCCCGCCGCGGGGCGGGCTACCTCAACGGCGTCCTGGGCACTGCCGAGCGCGCCACCGACGGGCAGACCGACGTGGACACCCTCACCCTCCTGGTCGCCCGTCAGGTGGTCGACGTCCTCGATGTCGACGACTGCCGGTTCGAGCCGCAGGGCCACGAGCGACACTCGTGGACCACCCTGCAGCGCGACGGGTCCGTGCGGCACGGCGGGCGTGAGATCGACGTCGCCCGCCACGGCCTGCCGACCGACGACCTGGTCGCCCTCGAGGTCAGCCACGACGGCCACCACCTGGGCCAGCTGACGATGAGCTCCGCGGTGCGCGTCGTGCGCCCTTCCCTGCAGCAGCGCAAGATCGCCGTCCTGCTCGCCGACCTGCTCGGCAACGCTCTGGCGGTCCCGGGACCCACCGGTCCGGCCGTGACCTCGCCCACCGACCGCAGACGCTGACGCCGGTCCCAGGCGGTTCACAGACGCGCCACAGGCCGGACGGACTGAATGGGGGACGTCCACCAGACCCCACCCCCCGGAGGTCCCTGTGTCCGCCTACCTTCTCTACGCGGTCGACCTGATCGCCATCTGCGTGCTCACGTTCGCGGTGTACCTTCCCCGGCACCATCGCCGGGACCTCGTCGTGGCATTCCTCGGCGTCAACGTCGGCGTGCTGGCCGTGGCCGGCGCGCTCGCGCAGAGCACCGTCGGTGCGGGCCTCGGCCTCGGCCTGTTCGGCGTGCTGTCGATCATCCGGCTGCGGTCCACCGAGCTGACCCAGCACGAGGTCGCGTACTACTTCGCCGCCCTCGCGCTCGGCCTGCTCGGTGGCCTGTCGGCCGGCCCGGTGGGGCTCAGCATCGGCCTGATGGTCCTGCTCGTGCTGGTGATCGCCCTGGCCGACTCCCCGCGGCTGCTGTCCCGCCACCGCCAGCAGCTGGTCGTGCTCGACCAGGCGGTGCTCGACGAGACGGCCCTGGTGGCCCGGCTCGAGCAGCTGCTGGGTGCGCGCGTGCTGCGCACCGACGTGCAACGGCTCGACCTGGTGAACGACACGACCGTGGTCGAGGTCCGCTACCAGACGGCCCCCCGCGGCCGGGCGGCCGCCGCGACCGTGGCACCCTCCGCCCAGCAGCCGGTCCCGGCGGGGGTGGCCCGATGACCACGACCCTCCCCGCCCGCACCGCAACCACCGCCGGAACCACCGGCACCACCGGCCACCCGGGAGTCGACCCGCTGCGCCACCTGAACCGGCTCGACCCGATCACCCTCCGCGAGCTGACCGAGCGCGCGTCGCTGCAGACCCGCGTGGACCGCAAGTACGTGGTGCCGCTCACCGACCTGCCGGCGCTGCTGGCCGGGCTCGAGGCGGGGGCCCGGGTGCTGGAGATCGACGGTGGCCGGTCGTTCGCGTACGAGTCGGTGTACTTCGACACCCCGGAGCTCGACTCGTACCTGGGCGCGGCCCGCCGCCGGCGACGCCGGTACAAGGTCCGCACCCGCACGTACGTCGACTCGGCCCTGTGCTGGGTCGAGGTGAAGACCCGCGGCCCGCGCGGCTGCACGGTCAAGGAGCGCCTGCCGCACGACATCCACGCCCGGGCCGTGCTGACCGGTGACGCGACGGTGTTCACGCACCACGTGCTGGCCGAGGCCGACGTCGAACCGCCCACCACGCACGACGAGCTGACCGGCACGCCGCTGGCCCCGACGCTCGTCAGCCGGTATCGGCGCACCACGATCCACCTGCCCGCCACCGACAGCCGCACCACGATCGACACCGACCTGGAGTGGATCGACCCGGTCGACGGCGGGCGGGTCCGGTTCGACGGCTACGCGATCGTCGAGACCAAGACCGGGTCCACACCGTCGTCCACCGACCGCCTGCTGTGGCGGCACGGCCTGCGCCCGGTCCGGATCTCCAAGTACGGCACCGGCATGGCCGTGCTGCACCCCGACCTGCCTGCGACCCCGTGGCGACGTGTGCTCGACCGGCACGTCCTGCCCGCCGTCGCGTGACCCCCACGACCCCCTGAGTCCTGAGAAGGAGAGCGCCATGCGACGCCCCACCCTGAAGATGCTCGTCCCCGCCGCCCTGACCGCGGCCCTGCTGGTCGGCTGCTCGTCGACCACCGACTCCACCGGCACCACCGGCACCAGCTCGTCCGACTCGTCGGGCACCGTCATCGAGGCGGCCACCGACGCGAACCTGACCGTCGAGGCGGCGATGGCCGCCAACACCGCGGCGGAGACCGTCGAGTCCACGTGGGACGCGTCCGCCGAGGTGACGATCACCCTGACCGGCTCGTCGGCCACGGTCGACGGCGACGGCGTGAGCGTCGACGGCTCGACGATCACCGTCACCGCCCCGGGCACGTACCGCGTGTCCGGCACCCTCGACGACGGCTCGCTCGTGGTCAACAGCACGAGCGACGGCCTGGTGCGGATCATCCTGGACGACGCGTCGCTGTCGAGCTCGACGACCTCGCCGCTGCAGGTCACCGACGCGACGGCCGTGGCCGTCGTCCTGGAGGACGGCACCGCCAACAGCCTGTCCGACGCGAGCGAGTACGCCTCGGCCGACACCTCGACCGAGACGGACGCGCCGAACGCGGCCCTCTACTCGACCGCCGACCTGACCATCACCGGC
The DNA here is from genome assembly GCF_052036975.1 of Cellulomonas soli. Taxonomy (GTDB): domain Bacteria; phylum Actinomycetota; class Actinomycetes; order Actinomycetales; family Cellulomonadaceae; genus Cellulomonas; species Cellulomonas soli_A. Next base: position 438,606 of record NZ_JBQIAR010000001.1, on the reverse strand, counting down.
ACGGGCTCGCTCGACGTGCACGGCAACGCGAACGACGGCATCGCCAGCAAGGACGGTCTGGTCATCGAGTCGGGCACCATCACGGTGGACGCGGTCGACGACGCGATCCGCGGCAAGGACTACGTGGTGGTGAACGGCGGCACGCTCGCCCTGACGGCCGGCGGCGACGGCATCAAGTCGGACAACGACGAGGACGCCACGCTCGGCTACCTCTACCTCGCCGGCGGCGACGTGACCGTGACGGCGGGCGACGACGGCCTGACGGCGACCACGGACGTCATCGTCGGGGGCGGCACCCTCACGGTGGAGTCGGGCGGCGGCGCCGGGGCGACGGTCGCGGCCGACGCCTCCCCCAAGGGCCTGGTGGGCGACGTGTCCGTGGTGCTCGGCGGCGGCACCCTGCTGGTCGACGCGGCCGACGACGCCGTGCACTCCGCCGGTGTGGTGTCCGTGGCCGACGGCGTGCTCACGCTCGCCTCGGGCGACGACGGCATCCACGCCGACAACGCGCTGCAGATCACCGGCGGGTCGGTCGAGATCACCGACTCCTACGAGGGCCTCGAGGCGGCGCAGATCACCGTGGCCGGCGGCGACGTGTCCGTGGTGGCCGGCGACGACGGCCTCAACGCGGCCTCGTCGACGGAGGACGCCACCGAGGACTCCTCGGGCGACGCGGCCGCCGGCCCGGGCGGCGAGATGGCCACCGACACCAACGCGCTGGTGACCATCTCGGGCGGCACCCTGCTGGTCGACTCGCAGGGCGACGGCCTCGACTCCAACGGCTCGATGGTGATGACGGGCGGCACAGTGGTGGTGGCAGGACCGACGAACGCCGGCAACGGTGCGCTCGACTTCGGCGGCACGTTCGAGATCTCCGGCGGCGAGCTGATCGCCGTGGGGGCGGCGGGCATGGCGCAGACCCCGACCGACGGCTCGTCGCAGTCCTTCGTCGGCTTCACCCTGTCGACCACCGAGGGCGACGGGTCGGTGGTGCACGTGCTGGACGCCGACGGGAACGTCGTGGCCTCGTTCGAGGCGACCAAGGACTTCTCGTCGGTCGTGTACTCCTCGGCGGACCTCAGCTCGGGTGAGGAGTACACGCTCTCGGTGGGCGGCTCGGTGGGCGACGACGCGGTGAACGGCCTGTCGCACACGGGCGACGCCGACGGCGCCTCGTCGGTCGGGACCGCCACCGCGGGCACCGTCATCGCCGGGATGGGCGGGGGCGGCGCGATGGGCGGGGGCGGCGGGACGGGCGGGGGCGGCGGCGGGCGTCAGCGCCCCTGACCTGTCGCCTGCGGCCTGCGGCCTGCGGCAACGGTTGCCCGCACGGCTCCGGCCCCGGACCTCCGTCGAGGTTCCGGGGCCGGAATGCGTCGCGCCGGGTGTCGGTTGTGCACGGCATGCCTCTGACTGGTGAGTACGAGCCGAGCACGTCGCAGTGGGCCCGCGAGCAGGCCGAGCTGTACGAACGCACCGACGGCCGCGAGGGCAACCTGCTGCAGGGCCGCCCCGTCATCATCCTGACCACCGTCGGCGCCCGTTCGGGCAAGCTGCGCAAGACCGCCCTCATGCGCGTCGAGCACGACGGCGAGTACGTGGTGGTCGCCTCCAAGGGCGGTGCGCCCGAGCACCCCGCCTGGTACCACAACCTGGTCGAGCACCCCGTGGCCGAGCTGCAGGACGGTGCCGTGCGACGCGACTACACGGTCCGTGAGCTCGAGGGCGCCGAGCGGGAGACGTGGTGGGCCCGGGCACTGGAGACCTGGCCGGACTACCAGACGTACACGACGCGGACCGACCGGCTCATCCCCCTGCTGCTCCTGACACCGACGGGCGCCTGAACGCACGGCGGCCGGGGTACGCCCGGACGGCAGAAGGGGTGGGCACCCGCAGGTGCCCACCCCTTCGCACGATCGACCGGTCGATCAGACCAGCGGCACGCCCGCAGCGTCGACGGACCACTTCGGGTCCTTCGAGACCAGGTAGATGATGCCCTCGACGAAGCCCCAGATGCCGGCGATCCCGAACGTCACGAGGGACAGCACGAGCTGGATGACGGCCTTCTTGGTGAAGCCCAGGTAGAAGTTGTGCACGCCGAGCGAGCCCAGCAGGATGCCGAGCACGCCGACGATGACGCGCGACTTGCCCTCGGGGGCCGTGCCGTAGGCGATGGGCGCGGGTGCGGGGACCTGGTCCGACATGAGTTCTCCTCGTTCGTGGGGGCCCGCTCAGCAGCGGGCGCGCGCCGAAGAGTACCGGTGTCGGGCAGCCGATGATGTCCGATTTGCCGGATGTTCTGGGACTTCACCCGAATGGCCCTCAGGAATCACCCTGCGCGGCACCCGAGGCGGCCTCTCCGGCCGGTGCAGCCGCGCCCCGGACGGCCAGCAGGCTGTGCCGGTAGGAGTACGTCGCGTAGATGACCATGCCGACCGCCAGCCACGCGGCGAACCGCAGCCACGTCATGGTGGTCAGGTTGAGCATCAGCCACAGGCACGCCAGGCCGGAGATGATCGGCAGCGCCGGCGACCACGGCACCCGGAACCCGCGGGCCAGGTCGGGGCGGGTGCGGCGCAGGATCGGCACCCCGAAGCTCACCAGCACGAACGCGGACAGCGTGCCGATGTTGATCATCTCCTCGAGCAGCTCCACGCGGGAGAACCCGGCGATGAGCGCCACCACGATCCCGACGCCGATCTGCAGCCGGGCCGGCGTGTGGAACCGGTGGTGCGTCTTGGACACCGACCGGGGCAGCAGGCCGTCACGGCTCATCGCGAACACCACACGGGTCAGGCCCAGCAGCAGCACCAGCAGCACCGAGGTCAGTCCGACGAGGATGCCGACGGAGATGATCTTGCCCGCCCAGTCCGCACCGACCAGCACGAACGCCGTGGTCAGCGACGGGCTGCCGGACGCGGCCAGGTCCTCGTAGCTGACCATGCCCGTGACCACCACGGTCACCAGGATGTACAGCACGGTGACGATGGCCAGACCGCCCAGGATGCCGCGAGGCACGGTGCGCTGCGGGTTCTTCGTCTCCTCGGCGGTGGTCGCCACGACGTCGAAGCCGATGAACGCGAAGAAGACGAGCGCCGCACCCGACAGGATGCCGACGACGCCGTACGTGGTGGGCTCCAGGCCGGACAGGAACGCGAACAGCGGCTGGTCGAGCGAGGTCGCCCCCTCGGCCGGCTGGCTCGGCGGCACGAACGGGGTGTAGTTGGCCTTGTCGATGTAGAAGAACCCGGCGACGACCACGAACAGCGTGATGCCGACCTTGATGATGGTGAACACGCTGTTCACGCGGGCCGACAGGCGCGTGCCGACGACCAGCAGCGTGGTGAAGACCGCCGTGATGAGCACGGGACCCCACTCCATGTCGATCGGGCCGAGGTCCAGCGTGGTGGGGATGCCGATGCCGAACAGGCCGAACGCGTCGGAGAGGTACACGCCCCAGAACTTCGCGATGACGGCGGCGGCCAGCAGCATCTCGAGGATGAGGTCCCAGCCGATGATCCAGGCGGCGAGCTCACCCATCGTGGCGTAGGAGAACGTGTACGCGGAGCCGGCGACGGGCAGCGTCGAGGCGAACTCGGCGTAGCACATGATCGCCAGGCCGCACACGACCGAGGCGATGACGAACGAGACGATGACCGACGGTCCGGCGTAGTTCGCGGCGGCGGTCGCACCGACCGAGAAGATGCCTGCGCCGACGGCCACGGCGACGCCGAGCACCGCCAGGTCCCATGCGGTCAGGGTGCGGCTGAGCGACCGTTCAGGATCGTCGACGGCGGCGAGGGTCTCCTCGACGGACTTGCGTCGCAGGACGCTCCGGGTGCTGGCCATCGGACCTCCATCGGTGCGGGCGCGGGCGGTGCGTTGATCCCTGGTCTGCCCTCGGGGGAGCCCGTGGGAGGGACGACTTTCCCACAACCGCTCGCAGCGAGCCGTGGGACCGAGGTCATGACGGACCGACATGTGAGACGGATCGCATCATCCTCCGACGGTGGGTCCTGCGCACCAGGTGTCACAGGGATGTGGCACCCTCCTGCCGTGACCAGCAGAAACGGACGAGTCCGACGCCCGCGCACGTGGGGCTGGCTGCTGCTGCTCGTGCTGGCCGTCGCCATCGGCGCCGGCGCCCCGGCCTGGTCCGAGGCGCGAGACTCCGCCCGGTTCCCCGTCACGGCGCAGGTGCTCGCCGACGGCCGTGCCGCTCTCGAGGCGCTGCCGGTCAAGGGACGGGCACCGCGCACCGGGTACGAGCGCTCCCAGTTCGGCGAGTCGTGGGCCGATGTCGACGGCAACGGCTGCGACACCCGCAACGACGTGCTCGCCCGCGACCTGACGGGCATCACGACCGACCCGGACGACTCCTGCGTGGTCCGCACCGGCACGCTGGACGACCCGTACACGGGTGAGGTCATCGCGTTCGAGCGCGGTGAGCACTCGGCCGACGTGCAGATCGACCACGTGGTCGCGCTGTCCGACGCGTGGCAGAAGGGCGCCCAGCAGTGGACCGCGGAGAAGCGGGAGCAGTTCGCGAACGACCCGGCGAACCTGCTGGCCGTCGACGGCCCCGCCAACCAGCAGAAGGGCGCCGGTGACGCCGCCACCTGGCTGCCGCCGAGCACCGGGTACCGCTGCGTGTACGCGCTGCGGCAGATCCGGGTGAAGGACGCCTACGGCCTGTGGGTCACCGCCGCCGAGAAGGACGCGCTGGCCGACCAGCTGGACCGCTGCGTGGTCACGGACTGACGCCGCGCTGCGCCTGCGCGACGAGACGCCCCTGCTCGACCAGGCCGGTCAGCTCCTCGAGCAGTCGGGCGGCGTCCACGTCGGGGGCGCCCGGGTCCGGTTCGAGGTGGCTGAGCACCAGCCCGGCGAGCGCGAACGTCGGCACCGACCAGGCGGCCGTGCGCCGCGCACCGAAGGGTGCCTGCTGCTGCGTCCCGTGCACCAGGGCCGGGTCGGCCTGGGCGGCGATGACGAACCCGGTGGTCATGGCGCTGATCGCGCGGGCGACCACCGAGAACCCGTCGGGTGCGGTGAGCGGGGCGACGAGCCGGTAGCCGAGCAGGTGGGCCGCACCGGAGAGGATCACGGCGCCGCGGGCGACGGCGGCACGCTCGCTGACGAGCAGCTCGGCGGCGAGGGCGTCCCGCAGGCCCTGCTCGGGCACGCCCGCGAAGGCCGCACGCAGCGCCAGGTACGCCGAGAACTGCGGTGAGGCGAGGGTCCCCTCGAGATCGGCCTGGAACGTCAGGCGCAGCAGCTCGACGAACAGCTCGCGGCGGCCCTCGACCGATCCGACGTCGACGGTCCGCGGGTCGAGCACGGGGCCGGCCTCCGCGGTGACGCGCGCGCTGATGCCGGGCAGGTCGGTGCCGCGGGCGACCTCGAGCAGCACGTCGGCCAGGAACGCGTCGCGGGTGGGCCAGCGCCGGTAGGCGGAGGTCCGTGAGACGTCGGCCCGACGGATGACGTCCTCGAGCTGGATCCCGTCGAGGCCGACCGTGACGCCCCGCTCCCCCAGCAGGTCGACGGCGGCCGCGAGCATGCGCGCGCGGGTGTCCGTGTCGGACAGGCGAGGGCGGCGGGCGGGGCGTTGACGCGGCGCAGGCATGGACCTACCTTCGAGTCGGGACATGGAACTCCAAGTACCAAACTACCGGACGGAAGGGGCACCATGCCGGAGGACCCGCGGCGCTACGCGGTCAGGCGAGCCTGGTACCGCGGCGGTCGACCCGGCCGCACCGCACGCGCGCTCAACAGGATCGGCGCCTGGCAGTACGCCCACGGCATCCTCACGTTCGGCGGCCGTGGCATCACGCTCGAGGTCCGGCGGCGGACGTCAGGCACACCCGTGCGACTGCCGCTCGTCCTCGCGCGGCACGACGGCGAGCGGTACCTGGTGTCCATGCTCGGGCGGCACGCGCAGTGGGTGCTCAACGTGCAGGCCGACGACGGGCGGGCCGTGATCCTCGGGCGGCGCGGACCCGAGCGCGTCCGGCTCGTCGAGGTGCCGTCCGCCGACCGTGCCCCGATCCTGCGCCACTACCTGGACCTCGCCCCCGGGGCGCGGCCGCACGTCCGCGTGCCGCGCGGTGCACGGCTGGCGCAGTTCGCGGCCGTCGCCGAGGACTACCCGGTGTTCCGCGTCGTCCCCGCCGACGCCGGCTGAATCCCGTCCGCGGACCAGGTGGCACGATCGGCGTCATGAGCACCGGCATCACCGTGGGGCCCTCGCTCGTGATCCCCCGGGCCGAGCTGGCCGTGCGGTTCTCGCGGTCGTCCGGCCCCGGCGGTCAGGGCGTCAACACCACCGACTCCCGGGTCGAGCTGTCCTGGGACGTCGCCTCGTCCGCCGTGCTCACCGACACCCAGCGGGCACGCCTGGTCGAGCGTCTCGGTTCGCGGCTCGTGACCGGGGTCCTCACGGTGACGGCCTCCGAGCACCGCGAGCAGCTACGCAACCGGGCTGCCGCCGAACGCCGCCTGGCGGCCCTGGTCGCGGAGGGGATCGCACCCCCGGCACGGCAGCGGCGCGCGACGCGTCCGACGCGGGGCTCGGCCGAGCGGCGGCTCACGGCGAAGAAGCAGCGGTCGGCCACGAAGCGCCTGCGCTCGGCACGCCCCGGGGACTGAGCCCGCCTCCGGCTGTCAGCAGGCGCCGTCGTCAGTGCAGGAGCTTGAGCCCCACCACGCAGGCGACGATGCCGCCGAGCAGCAGCACCTTGACCAGCGACACCGTCTCGGTCCCGGTGACCATGCCGATGGTCACCGTCAGCACGGCACCGATGCCCACCCACACGGCGTACGCCGTGCCGACGGGCAGCGTCCGCATCGCGAAGGCCAGCCCGCCCATGCTCAGGGCGAGGGCCGCGGCGAACACCACGGTCGGGACGAGCCGGGACAAACCCTCGGACCTGCCGAGCGCCGTCGCCCAGACGGCCTCGAGAACCCCGGATGCGACGAGGACGATCCATGCCATGACGAGCCTCCGTGAGGCCGTCTTGTCGCTGTCCGGGTACGGCTCCCTCGTCCGGGCCCCGTCATCAGGGCTGCCTCCACGGTCGCACGGGCCGCACCGGGGGGCAACGGCCCGGCTGGTGAGGCTCGTCACCCGCGCCGAGCACGGGCCGGCCGGCGGCCGCAGTTCCATCGGGATTGACGATGGAAACCCCTCGGACGACGGTGTGCGGGTGACCACATCGCCCCCGCCACCGCCGCGCCCCGAGACGCAGGCCGACCTGCCGCCCGAGGAGTTCGCGGCCGCGTTCGAGCGGCTGTACGCCCAGGCCTACCTGCAGCTGCACCGTCGCGACGGCAAGCGCAACGCCATGTCCGGGGCGTCACGCGCCGTGCTGCTGCACCTGGCGCACACCGGACCGCTCACCGTCGGCGAGGCCGCCAAGCACCTCGACCGCGCGCAGTCCGTCGTCTCGGACATCGTCACGCAGCTCGAGTCGAAGGGCCTGCTCGCCCGCGAGGCCGACCCCGCCGACCGCCGCCGCACCCTCGTCTGGCTCACGCCGGAGGGGCGCACCGCCCTCGACCGCGAGCGCAGCGTGCTCTCGGCCGACCTCGTCACGGCCGCCGCCGACCGGCTCACCCCGGCCGACCGTGCCGTGCTGCTGGACACCCTGCGTCGACTCGTCGCAGCCGACGACCCCACCCCCGGAGGAGAACCCGCATGACCACCCACGACCACACCGACGGCCACACCCACGACGGTCCGCACTGCCAGAGCTGCGGCATGCCCGTCGAGTCGGGCACCTACTGCCAGTACTGCACCGACGCCGACGGCAACCTGCAGGCGTTCGAGGAACGGTTCGAGCGCATGGTCGGCTGGCAGTCGCGCGAGACGCCCGACGCGCCGCGTGAGCAGATCGAGGCGCAGACGCTGGCGTACATGGCGACCATGCCGGCCTGGCGCGACCACCCGGACCTGCTGGCCCGGACGCAGCGGGCCTGACGGCTACAGCACCGCGAGGAGCCATCCCCCGCCGAGCGCGAGAGCGCCCAGGCAGACCAGCAGGAACACGGTGACCCAGACGCCGGCCGGCACGTGCGTGAGCTTCGCGAGCTGGCCGGCGTCGGAGGTGTCGGGCCCACGATGCCGCCGGCGCTGCGCCTGCAGCTCGAGCACGGCCCGCGGGGCGCCGAGCAGCAGGAACCAGGTCAGGGCGTGCGCGAACGTGCTGCGCACCTCGTCCGACCCCCACCAGGTGACGGCGACGATCGCAGCGGTGCTGACGAGCACGGCCCACAGCCCGTACCAGTTGCGGATCTGCACGAGCACGAGCGCCAGCACCACGAGCAGCAGCCACAGGACGGCCGTCGGGTACCCGCGGGCCAGCAACCAGGCCGCGCCGAGTCCGACCATCGCGGGACCCGTGTAGCCCGCGAGCAACGTGGCGACCATGCCCGGTCCGCGCGGCTTGCCCACCGAGACGGTCAGCCCCGAGGTGTCCGAGTGCACCCGGATGCCAGTGAGGCGGCGGCCGACCAGCACCGCGACGGCACCGTGCGCGGCCTCGTGCAGGATCGTCAGCCCGTGCCGGGTCAGGTGCCACAGCCACGGCACGGCGAGGCAGACCAGTGCCGCCACCGCCGTGAGCGCGACGACCGACGTGGTCGGCGGTGCCTGCGGTGTCGTGACCTGCGTCCACAGGTCCTCGATGGTGTCCACGCCGCTCCTGTCGTCGCCCGCTGTGCGGGCCGACCCTACCGACCCCACCCAGGGGCCCGGCGCGGACTCCGTGAGCAGGCGCGGGCTCGGCTCACGGCGAGGTGAGGGCGACGTCCGTCCCGGCGGCGGTGATCCGCACACCCCCGGCGACGACCTGGGCGTCGGTCAGCTCGACCCCCTCGGGCAGCCCGTCGACGGGCACCTCCAGCCCGGTGAGCCGCTCGCCGAGGCCGCCCGGCAGCGATGCCGCGTCGACCGACAGCCCGCCGAGCGACAGCGAGGTCGTGTCGACGAGCAGCCGCCCGCCGTCGACGCGCGGCACGAAGGTCGCCGCGAGCGGCACCCCGAGCACGTCCATGGAGCCCTGCATCGCGTCGCCCTGCACGACGACCGTGACGGCCAGGCCGGTGCGTTCGGCCGCGGCGTCCTGCACGGTGGCGGCCGGCAGCGTCAGGGACGCCTCGAGCTGGTCGACCGTGACGGGGTCGCCGCGCGTGACGCCGCGGGCGTCCATCGTCACGTCCGTGGCCTGGACACCGTCGAGTACGGCCCCGTCGACGTCGACCGTGACGTGCGAGAACGTGCCCGAGGCGAGCTGGGTGAGGAACGGGAAGCCGTCGATCTGCACGTCAGGCTCGCCCGTGACCTCCAGCCGCGCCCCGATCTGGTCGGCCAGCTGCTGCTCGGCGAGCGAGGCGGCGAACCGGTCGCCGACCACCAGACCACCCGCCACCAGGACCAGGCCGATCCCGATCGCGACGACACCCCGGGCGCTCATCGTCACGCCCCCGCCGGGGCGGCGGCCGGCACGGTGCGGCCCGACGCCCATGCGCGGAGCCCGGCGATCCGTTCGGCCATCACGACCGACAGCGGGCGGGTGCCCCGCAGCTCGTCGAGCACGTGCGCCGCGGTGACCTGCGCGCCGGCACCCAGCGCGGTGTAGCCGGCCGAGACCACGGCATGCTCGAGCTCGGCCCCGCTGTACCCGTCGGCGGCGGCGGCCAGCACGGCGGCGTCCTGCGGGTGCAGGCCCAGACCGCGGCGGGCGGCGTGCACGGTGAGGATGTGCCGGCGGGCGGCGTCGTCGGGCAGGTCCACGAAGAACATCTCGTCGAAGCGGCCCTTGCGCACCAGCTCGGGCGGCAGGGCGGTGACGTCGTTGGCCGTCGCGACCACGAACACGGGCGCCCGCCGCTCCGCGAGCCAGGTGAGGAACGTGCCGAGGACCCGGCGGGTGGCACCCTCCTCGTCCTCGGCCATGGCCTTCTCGATCTCGTCGATCCACAGCACGCACGGCGAGAGCACCTCGGCGGTGGCCAGCGTCTCGCGCAGGATCCGCTCGGACTCGCCCACGTACTTGTTGTGCACGGCCGCCAGGTCCAGGTGCAGCAGCGGAACCCCGAACACCCCGGCGGCAGCCTTGGCGGCCATCGACTTGCCGCACCCCTGCACACCGACGAGCAGCACGCCCCGCGGCGGCTCGAGGCCGGGGGCCGAGCCGTCGAACGCGACACGACGCAACCCCAGCCAGTGCACCAGTCGCGCCATGCCACCGATGTCGCTGATCGCCGGGACGTCGTGCTCGTAGCTCAGCACCCCGCCGCGGGCCAGCAGCGCGTACTTGGCCTGCATGACGACCGGCAGGTCGTCCGCGGCCAGCGCACCGTCGGCCACCGCACCGCGGGCCAGCCGCTCGGCCTCGGCCATCGACAGCCCGCCGAGGTTCTCCACCAGCAGCTCACGGGCGCGCGGGTCGACGGGCACGAACCCGCCCTGCACCTGCGCGCGTTCGGCGACGGCACGATCCACCAGGGCCGCGCGGGCTGCCCGGTCCGGCACGGACACCTGCACGCGCGCGACCAGGTGCTCCAGCTCGGCCGGGACGTCGATCGAGTGGCTGAGCAGCACGACGGTGCGGGGCACGGTGCCGTGACCCTGCGCGATGTCCTTGAGCAGGCGCACCGCGACAGGGTCGGTGAGGAACGGGTGGAAGTCGACCAGCACGTACACGCCCGGAAGGTCGGTCACGCGCACGGTGCGCAGCACGTCGAGCGGGTCGGTGTTGAACCGCTGCGCGGCACCCAGGTCGACGTCGAGACGGCCGAGGCCCTCGGTGACCGTCCACCGGAACACGGGCTGCGGCGCCGGGCCGAGCCGGGTGGCCTCGGCGACCAGCGTGAGCGCACGGGGCTCGTCGCGGGTCTCCAGGACGACCAGCGGCACACGGCTGGCCAGCAGCACCTGAAGGTCGTGCGCCGACTGCAGCTGGGTCACTCGACGATCCCGATCACCGCTGCAGACTATCGACGGGCCGTCGTGGGCGTGCCGGATCCGCCCGTACGCTCGCCGCATGAGCACCCTGGACGAGATCGGCGACCGTGACGGCTGGCGTTGCTGGCTCTGCGACGAGCCGGTCGACCCGGACGCCTCCGTGAACTCCGACCTGGGTCCGAGCATCGACAGCGGTGCGGGCTCTGCGGGCGGCGGTCCGGGCAAGGGGTCGGGCAAGGGCAAGAACAAGCGGTCGCCCGATACCGGGCCGTTCGGCGCCGAACGGTTGGCGCACCGCGCGTGCAACACCCGCAAGGGCGCGGTCGCCCCGGTGGTCGCCTGGCCGGACCGGTTGCTGGTGGCGGACCCAGCGCCGATCGTCGAGTCCGTGGAGCGGCTCTCCCGGGCAGGTGGCCGTGAGGTCGTCGCGCGCTGCGCTGACCGCGACGACGCGCAGGACGCCGCCGACTGGCTGGTCGACCGGATCGGCCGTCTGGCCCCTGACCTGCGGGTCGAGGCGCTCGTGCAGCCGGGCGGCGGCCAGCACCTGCTGGTCCTGCGTCCGGTCTGACCGGCCACCGGCGACCCGCGCGTGCCGGCCTGGTGCGCGTGGGGGCGCCGTGCCGTTGCCTGCGGCTGGTTGCGCGTATAGCGTGTTGGTCGTGCGTACAGCCGGGGCGCCCGACAGGCGTCCGCTCTCCGACCTCACCGCCCGCGCCCGGATCCGCGACGCGGCGATCGAGTGCTTCGCCGAGCAGGGGTTCGACACACCGTTCCGCACGATCGCCGAGGCGGCCGGCGTCTCCCCCGGGCTCATCACGCACCACTTCGGCTCCAAGGCCGCCCTCCGGACCGCCTGCGACGCGGAGGTGCTGCAGCGCTACCACGACCTCAAGACCGACGCGATGGCGAACCCGAGCGCGTCACTGACGTCGTGGCTGGCAGCGCCCGGCGACACCGGCGTCGTCACGGTCTACATGCTGCGCACGATCCAGGCCGGCGGGCAGCCCGCGCGCGACTTCCTCGCCAGCCTCACCGAGCAGGTGCGCTCCCTGATGGCCGAGGGTGTGGCCGCAGGACTCATCCGCCCCTCGCGCGACGAGGAGGCGCGCCTGCGGCACCTCACGCAGCAGGCCATGGGCGTCATGCTCGTGCAGTTCCTCACCGCGCCCGACACGACACCCGATGCGTTCGTGGCCTCGTTGCATGCCCGCGAGCAGGACTTCGTCCTCCCGCAGCTCGAGCTGTACACGGAGGGACTGCTGACCAGCAGCGACATGCTCGACGGCTACCTCCGTGTCCTGGACGGCCCGACGGACGGACCGACCGACGCACGGCGAACGCCGACCCCGGCGGGAGTCGCCTCCCCGACCGCGTGACGGCACCCGCCGCCTGCGCACCGTCGTCCCTGAAGGAAGCACGATGTCCGCACACCAGATGGCCATCGAGGTCACCGGCCTGACCAAGAGCTTCGGGCGGGTGCACGCCCTGCGCGGCCTCGACCTGAGCGTCCCCGCCGGGCAGGTCACCGGGTTCCTCGGCCCGAACGGCTCGGGCAAGTCCACGACGATCCGGGTGCTGCTCGGGCTGCTGCGCGCCGACGGCGGCCACGTCCGGCTGCTCGGCGGCGACCCGTGGTCCGACGCGGTCCGCCTGCACCGTTCCATCGCGTACGTGCCCGGCGACGTCACCCTCTGGCCGAACCTCACCGGCGGGGAGGCCATCGACATCCTGTCGCGGCTGTCCGGCTCGTTGGACCCGCGCCGCAAGCAGACGATGCTCGAACGGTTCGAGCTCGACCCGACCAAGAAGGCCCGCGCCTACTCCAAGGGCAACCGCCAGAAGGTCGCCCTCGTCGCCGCGCTCGCCTCGCACGCCGAGCTGCTGCTGCTGGACGAGCCGACCTCGGGCCTCGACCCGCTCATGGAGGCCGCGTTCACCGAGTCGATCCGCGAGGTCAAGGCCGAAGGCCGCTCGGTGCTGCTGTCCAGCCACATCTTCGCCGAGGTGGAGAAGCTCGCCGACCGGGTCACGATCATCCGCGACGGGGTGACCGTCGAGTCCGGCACCATCGCCGAGCTGCGGCACCTGACCCGCTCCCAGCTGACCGTCGGCCTCGACAGCGGTGCGGACGGGCTCGCAGACCTGCCCGGCGTGCACGACCTGCAGGCCGCCGACGGGCACGTCACGTTCGCCGTCGACGAGTCCGAGCTGCCGACCGTGCTGGCCGCCGTGGCCCGGCTGCGGCCCCGTTCGCTCGTGGCCAACCCGCCCTCGCTCGAGGAGCTGTTCCTGCGGCACTACGGCGACGAGCTGGCCGCCCTGCACGGGGACCGGCGATGACCGCGACCGCGCTGCGCGCACCCGACTCGGGCCCGGCCGCACGCGTCGCCCCGGCACCCGCCACGCAGACCCTCACCGGGACCGGCACCATGGTGCGGCTCGTGCTGCGCCGCAACCGCGTCCGGCTGGCCGTGTGGTGGGTCGTCCTGGTCGGCATGTTCGCCTACGTGGGCTCCTACTACAGCGACGTGTTCGCCACGCAGGCCGCGCTCGACGACTTCGCCGCCCTGAGCAACACCCCCTCGATCAAGGCACTCACGGGGCTCGCCGCCGCGCCCGCCACCCTGGGTGGCGCGGTCTGGACGAAGATCTGGATGACCAGCGCGCTCTCGCTCGCGTTCGGGGTCGTCTTCCTCGTCACCCGCACCGGCCGCGCCGACGAGGAGCTCGGACGCACCGAGCTGCTGCGCTCGCGCGCCCTCGGGCTGCACGCCGGGTCGCTCGCGTCCTGGCTGGTCAACGCCGCGCTGTGCGTGGCCGTCGGCGCCGGCATCGCCGTGGTCTCCGCCACCGGCGGGCTCGACCCGACGGGCACCGGCATCACCGGCTCGCTCGTGGTCGGTGCCTCCGTGGCCGGCGTCGGGCTCGTCGGTCTGGGCATCGGTGCCCTCGCCGGGCAGGTCGCCTCGACCTCCCGTGGGGCGAACGCCCTCGGCTCGGTCGTCCTGGGCGTCCTGTACGTGCTGCGCATGGTCGGTGACCTCGGCGACGGGCGGCTGACCTGGGTGTCGCCGGTCGGCTGGGGCCAGGAGATGCAGCCGTGGGGTGCCAACCGGTGGTGGCCGCTCTGGCTGCTGCTCGCGCTCACCGCGGTGCTGCTCGCGGTGGCCGCCCGGCTCGAGGCCCGACGTGACCTCGGCTCCGGGCTGCTGCCCGAACGAGCCGGCCCCGCCGGGGCCCCGGCCCGCTACGGCCGGCCGCTCGGGCTGGCCCTGCGGCTGCAGCGCGGCCCGATCATCGGGTGGGGCGTCACGGTCGTGCTGACCGCCCTGCTGTTCGGCTCGGTCGTGGAGTCGATGACCGACCTGATCGACGACGCCGGGTCGTCGGTGACCGCCATGGTCGGCGGCACGGGCGTCGACGCGCTGCTGTCCCTGCTCGTCGTGATGATCGCCCTGATCACCACGGTGTTCGCGCTGCAGTCCGCCGTCTCGCTGCGGGCCGACGAGGCCGGCGGCACCGTCGAGCCACAGCTGGCCGGGGCGCTGTCCCGGACACGGTGGGCGCTGGAACGGCTGGTGATCCCGGCGGTCGGCTCAGCCGTCCTGCTGCTGGTCGGCGGAGCCGGGATGGGCGCCGGGTACGGCTCGATCGTCGGCGACAGCGGGCAGACCGTCCGGCTGGCCGGTGCGGCGCTGGCCTACTGGCCGGCCGTCATGGTGCTCGTCGGCGTGGCCGTCGCACTGTTCGGGTGGCTGCCTCGGCTCGCCGTGCCCCTGACCTGGGGTGTGCTGGCGGGCCTGTGGTTCGTCGTCGTCATCGGCGACGCGCTGCACCTGCCGGCCTGGTTGCTCGACCTGCTGCCGTTCTCGGCCACCCCTGCGCAGCCGCTCGAACCGTTGCGCTGGACACCGCTGGTCGTGATGACGCTGGTGGCAGCGGGGCTCGTGTGGGCGGGGATCGCGCGGTTCAGGACGCGCGACGTGCAACCCGCCTGAGCCCGACCCGCCCGACGCCGCCCGTCGCCGCTCGACGCCGCCGACGGTCGACGAGCGGCCGTCCCGCTCCCTGAGCACCCCGGTCGCCTGCTGAGAACCCGCTGTGGCGCCACCTGGCGGCCGGACCTACCCTGGCGGCACGCGACGGTGCGTGCACGGCCCAAGGGGCACACGATGATGTGGGTTGCTCTGCTCCTGACCTTCCTGGTCCCGGCGCTCGTGATGGTGCTCTTCTGCTCGCTGCTCCCGGGCGCCGACGAGACGCCACGATGGCGCACGGCCCTGGCCGCCCACCTCGACCGTCTGGCCCGGCGGCTGCGCCGCGAACGGCCCCCGACGTTCGACCCGTTCCTCGCGCTGCACGTGCAGGAGCGGCTCGGCGCCGTGGCCGAGCACGTGCAGGAGCTCGAACGTGACCCGCACACGTGGGCGTTGGCCGAGCGGGTCATCGCCTCCCAGCTCGCGTACGACGAGCTGCTCGCGCAGGCGTGCCGGCTGGCCGGCGTCGAGGTGCAGCCGCACGCCAAGGGCGACCCGGCCGAACGGTTCCGCGAGGAGGTCGAGCTCGCCTCCCGCGGCTGGGCCTGGTGAGTCGTCCCCGACTCAGGACGCCAGCACCCGCAGGGTGCTCGGACCGGCGGGGGTCGGGCGCACCTCGATGCGGTCGGCGATGGCCTGCTTGAGCGTCTCCACGTGCGAGACCAGGCCCACGACCCGGCCTCCGGCCCGCAGGCGCCCCAGCTCGACGAGCACCTGGTCGAGCACGTGCGGGTCGAGCGAGCCGAACCCCTCGTCGACGAACAGCGTGCCGAGGTCGATCCCGCCGGCCTCGGCCGTCACGACGTCCGCCATGCCCAGCGCCAGGCACAACGACACGTAGAACGTCTCGCCGCCCGACAGGGTCCGCGGGTCGCGCGCCTGCTCGGTGCGGTGGTCGACCACGCGCATGGCCAGACCGGTGGCGCGGGTCCGCACGTCTTCCTTCTCGTCCGAGCGGACCAGCTCGAACCGGCCGTCGGACATGGTCAGCAGCCGCTCGTTGGCAGCGGCCACGACGTCCTCGAACCGACGGACCAGCACGTACGTGGCCAGGGACAGGTGTCGGGTGTTGTCACCACCGGTCCCCGCCGCCAGGGTGGCCAGCCGTGCGACCGGCACCGCGTCGGCCACGCCGCGTGCGAGCGCCTCGGCGTCCGCCAGCACCTGGGTGGCGGCCTGCGTGGCGGCCGTCGCACGGTCGGCGGCCGAGCGGGCGGCGGCCGCGGCCAGCTGTGCCGTCGTCCGCGCCTGCTGCTCGGCTGCGCGCGCGGTGTCCACGTCGGCCACCGCGTCCTCGGGCAGTGCGCTGACCTCAGGATCCGCGAGACCGGCGGTCACCGCGGCGCGCGCGGCCACGTGATCGGCCACCAGCCGCTCGAGCACCGCGAGGTCCTCGGCATCCAGGTGCGCGTGCCGTGCGTCGTCGGCGGTGCCGAACCCGTGCGCCACCAGGGCGTCAGCCAGCTCGGCCGACCTGCGGGCGTCGTCGTCCCGGGCGGCGGCCAGCTCGGCGAGAGCGTCGAGCAGCGTCTGCGCCGACGCCACCCGTTCGGCGAGCTCCCCGTGCCGGGCCGCGACCGTCGGGTGCGCACCGCGGGCCGCGAGCGTCTCGGCCTCGTGCTCCTCGCACGCGGCGACCTGCGCGTCGACCGCCGCCTCGGCGGCGGCGAGCGCGGCGGCCAGCTCGGAACGTTCGGCCTGCCGATCCGCCGTGGCCGCGTCGAAGGCGGTCACCTCGGCGTCGAGCCGCTGCACGTCCAAGGCCGCGGCACGTGCGGCGCCGAGGGCCGCCGCGGCGGAGTCGAGCAGGTCCGAGGCACGCTCGAGCACGACGTCGAGCGGGCCGACGGGGTCGAGGTCGTCGAGCGGGCCGGCCGGTGAGGCGTCGACCTGCGCGTGCAGGGCGGCGACTCGTTCAGCCCACCGGGTGGCGACCTCGGCGGCGGCCGACAGCTCGACCTCGGCGGCCGACCTGACCTGCTCGGCGGCGTCCACCTGGTCCGCCTGCACGTGGTCCGCCCCGACGACCGCCTTGGCCGGGTGCTCCACCGAGCCGCACACCGGGCACGGGTCGCCGTCGGCCAGCGCGGCGGCGAGCTCACCGGCCAGACCGGCGATCCGGGCGCTGCGCAGCACGCGCTCGTGCTCGACGGCCGCCGTGGCCCGCGCGACGGCGTCGCCACGAGCACGGTCTGCCGCCTGCCGCTCACGCCGCGCCGCGGTCAGGTCCTCGACCGCCTGGACGGTGGCGTGTGCCGCGGTGACCGCCGCCTCGTGCTCGCCGACCTGTGCGGCCCCCGCCCGCGCCGCGGTGAGTGCCTCGACCAGCTCGGCCCGCTGCTGCGGCCGGTCGGCGAGCCACACGTCGTGGGTGCCGAGCAGGCCCCGGGCGTCCTCGACGGCGTCCCGGGCTGCGCGCACGCGGTGCCGCTCGTCGTCCAGACCGGCCTCGAGGGTGAGCGCCCGCTGCAACGTCGCGACGGCGCCGACCGTCGTGCGGTGGTCGAGCTCCAGCGCCGCCCGGGCGGCCACCGGGTCGAGGGAGTCCACGCCGCCGACAAGGGCGGCAAGGTCGTCCGGTGCGGCGTCGAGCCCCGCCCCCAGGGCCTTCTCGGCCGCGGACACCGCCGTCCGCGCCGTGTCGGCGCCGATCAGCAGCGGTGCGACGGCTCGCGCGGCAGCGGCCCGAGCCAGGCGGGTGACGGACCGTTCGTGCGCCGCCGCCGCCGCGTCCAGCGCGTCACGTTCGGCCCGCAGCGCCGCACGCCGCGCCAGCACGGTCGCCCGGGCGGTCTGCTCGTCCAGGTAGGTCCGGGCGGCGGCCGCGAGCTCCTCGGCCTCGGCGGCCACCTGGCGCGACTGGCCTGCCTGCTCGTCGAGAACCGCGAGCCGACCGAGCACGAGCGCACGGACGTTCGCACCGGCGGCGGGCAACGCACCCTCGTCCGGGGCGCCGACGTCCCTCGCGGCGACCCGCAGCTCGTCGGCCTCGTCCTCGTCCCATCGCGCCGCGCCGACCAGGTGCGCGACGGAACGGTCCAGTGCCGCCCGCCCGGCGTCGACCGCCCGGTTGTGCTCCGTGCGCAGCACGGCCAGCTGCTGCTGCAGCCGCTCGTACACCTCGGTGCCGAAGATCTTCTGCAGCAGGCGGCTGCGGTCCTCGGGGTTGGCGCGCAGGAACCGCGCGAACTCGCCCTGCGGCAGCACGATGGTCTGCACGAACTGCTGCCGGTCGAGACCGACGAGCCGTTGCAGCTCGGCACCGACCTCGTCCAGGCGGTTGCCCAACGGGGTGCCCACGGCGTCGAGCACGTCCGGCCCCGCCAGGGGGTCGACGTCCGCCGGCAGCCGCCACAGCCGCACGGTGGCCTGCGCCGTCGTGGTGCCCGTGCCGCGCCGCTTGGCGCGCTGGTGCTGCGGTGTGCGCCGCACCCGGAACACCCCGGCGGGCACCTCGAAGACCAGGTCGACGACCGATTCCACGTCGTCCGCCGCGTACGCCGAGCGCAGGCGGTCGTCGCTGGCCTCGGCCGAGGCGACCTTGCCGTACAGGGCGAACACGATCGCGTCGATGAGCGTCGACTTGCCGGAGCCGGTCGGCCCCTCGAGCAGGAACAGACCCGAGGTGGCCAGCGCGTCGAAGTCGATGGTGTGCTCGTCGGCGAACGGGCCGACGGCCCGCAGGGTCAGGGAGCGCAGGTGCATCAGGCGCTCCGCTCGCTCGCCGCGACCGACTCGTACGCGCGGCGCAGCACGGCCAGCTCGTCGGGCGTGGGGGCGGCACCCGTGACGTGCGCGACGAAGTCGGCGGCCACCTCCAGCGGGTCGTGCGCCGCGGTGACGGTCGCCGCGCGCACAGGGCCCTCCGCGCCACCCGCCGCCCGGTGCTGCACCACCAGCGCGTGCGGGAACCGGTCACGGACACGGCGGAACAGGTCCTGCGGCCGGTGCGGGTCGGTGACCGTGACCCGCAACCAGTCGCGCACGTGCGGCTCCCCCGCCGCCCCCAGCAGCTCCTCGAGAGACCCGGTCAGGTCGGCCAGTCGCCGGGGCACGGGTGCCGCGACGGTCTCGGTGCGGACCTCGGCCCCCGACAGGTCGACCAGCACGCTCGACTTGGCGTGGTGCTGCTCGGAGAAGGAGTAGGCCAGCGGCGACCCGCTGTACCGCAGCACGGTGCCGTCAGGCCCGCTGACCCGCTGCGGACCGTGCAGGTGCCCGAGCGCCACGTAGTCGAGGCCGGCGAACACCCCCGCGGGCACCTGGTCGACACCCCCGACCCGGATGTCCCGCTCGGACTCGCTCACCGCACCACCCACGACGAACGCGTGGGCAGCCACGACCGTGCGGGGCGCCGCACCGCCGGAGGCCCCGGCCGCGGAGCCGGTCCGCCCCTCGACGTCGGCACGGATGCGACGGACGGCCGCGGCGACCACGGCCTCGTGCGAGCGGCGCAGCGGCGCAGCGTCCGGCTCGGCCAGCTCCTGGCGGGCGAAGTCCGGGTCCAGGTACGGCACCCCGTACACCAGCACATCACCGTCAGCACCGCGGGCACTGCCGGCACCGTGCAGCACGACCGGCTCGGCCAACCCGGCGACCCGGGTGCGTACCCGGACCCGCTCGCGCATGAGCGCGGCACCGAAGCCGAGGCGCGTGGCCGAGTCGTGATTGCCGGAGGTCACCACGACCGTGGTCGACTCCGCCAACCGGGCCAGCACGTCGGAGAGCAGCGTCACGGCCTCGACCGGCGGGATCGCCCGGTCGAACACGTCACCGGCGACCACCACGGCGTCCACCCGTTCGGCCCTCGCGAGCTCCACCAGATGGTCCAGGTAGGCCGCCTGGTGCTCCAGCAGGTCGACCCCGTGCAGCGTCCGGCCCAGGTGCCAGTCGGACGTGTGGATCAACCGCATGCCCCGGACGGTAGTCGAGGCCGCCCACACCCCGAGGACGCGCGCCGCACGCCCGCCGGACAGGGGCCAGAGCCGCCGGTGTCAGCCGCCCAGCCGCGTCAGGGCGATCAGGGCCGCACCGACCAGCACCGTGGCGACGGCGAGCATCGCGCACGCCAGCCGGAACGCCTTGTCGGCCCGCTCCTCACCCGGCCGGTGCGCGCCGGCCCAGCTCGTTCGGTCGGCCAGCGCCGCCCACGACCCGTACGGGCCCGGCTCGTACGCACCGAACGGCGTCGGCACGCAGGCCGCGGCCTCAGGCTCCCACCGCGTGCCGCCGGCAGGTTCCGCCGCAGGAGTCGCACCACCGGGCACCGGGGCGACGACCACCGGTGGATGCTCGGGCTGGGGCACCCCCGACGACCAGCGCGGTTGCGTCAACGACTTCCACCACGGCACGGGCGTCTGCCGCCGCCACGCGGGTGCGGGGTGCGCGAAGAACGCTGCGACCTCCCGGCGCCCGTCACCGCCGCTCGGCGGCTGCCCGCTCACGACCTGCCCTCCGGCGCACCCTCGGGCTCGGTGACGTCCGCGACGGTCGCCCCCAGCGCCCGTACGAGGTCGTCGCCGTGCACCGTCGCGGCCACCCCGTGCGCGCCGGCACCGATGGACACCGTGCTCCCGGGCACGTGCGCGTCGGCGATCACCGGCCAGGCCCGCAGCGAGCCGAACGGGGTGATCGTGCCGCGCTCGTAGCCCGTCACATCCTTGGCGGTGGCCGCGTCGGGCATCGACAGACGCGTCACCCCGAGCAGTGCCCGCAGCTGCGGCCAGGCGATCGTGCGGCCGCCGGGCACCAGCACGAACAGGTAGTCGTCCTCCCCGCGCCGCACCACCAGCGACTTCACGATGGCGGACGGGTCGACGCCCCGGGCCGCCGCGGCCTCGGCCAACGAGCGCACGGGACCGTGCCGGGTCACCTCGAACGGGATCCCGGACGCCGTGAGCGCGGCGACGGCACGTCGCTCACCCTCGGACGTGCCGGGATCATCGCTCTGCTGGGCCATCCGCCCACTCTAGGGCGAACCGGACACGCGACGCCGCGGCGAAGGGCGTCCGGGCGTTCACTCGATGGGGCTGTCCTCGCGCACCGCTCGAGCGGTGCCCTTCGGCGCGTGGGCGGTGTCAGAGCAGCAGCGCACCCTCCACGACCGCCACCTGCCGCCCCGTCCAGGTGCGACGCACCCACCGGTCGTGCGTCGCCACGACGACCGCCCCGGAGCTGGTCGCGAGCGCGTCGAGCAGCTCGTCGGCGAGGGTGACCGACACGTGGTTCGTCGGCTCGTCGAGCAGCAGCACGTGGGGCGACCGGGCGACCAGCAGCGCCAGCACGAGGCGCCGACGCTGGCCGACGGACAGCTCACGCAGCGGCCGCTCCGTGTCCCGCGGGGCGACCAGCCCGAGCTCGACGAGCCGGGGGGCGGCGGGGCGGTCGGCGGTGACGAGCTCGTAGACCTCACGCGGCGTGCGCGGGTCGTCACCGAGGCCCACGTCCTGCTCGAGCAGTGCCACCTCGACGCCTCGCGCACGGTCGACCGCACCCTGCCCGGGAGGCAGGTCGCCGGCCAGCAGGCGCAACAAGGTGGACTTGCCTGCGCCGTTCGCACCCGTGACGAGCAGGTGGTCACCGGCGGCGAGGTCCAGCACGGGCACGCGCAGCCTGCCCGGCACCTCAGCCCCGCGCACGTGCACCAGCACGCCGTCGGGCGTCGCCGCCACGAGGCCGTCCGGCGGCGGGGTGAACCGCAGGGCCGCCGGCGGTCGGGCCACCTGGTGCTCGGTCAGCTCCTCGAGGCGTCGGCGCGCGTCGCGGACCCGGCTGGAGATCTTCTGCTCGACCCGGTTCCCGAGGATGCCGAAGCCCATCTTGTTGCCGTCCCGGCGCTCCCTGTCGTGCCCGACGGCACGCGCGGTGGTGCGCACGGAGACCCGCAGACGGGCCAGCTCGTCCTGCTCCGCGCGGAATCGGCCCTCCCAGCGGGCCCGGGCCGCGCGCCGTTCGGCCAGGTAGGCGCCGAACGTGCCCCCGAACAGCGCCGGGCCACCGAGCCCCGGGTCGAGGTCCAGGATCGACGTCGCGACCTCGTCGAGGAACACCCGGTCGTGGCTCGTCAGGACCACCGCGCCCGGCAGCTCGCGCAACGCCTGGGCGAGGTACCCGGCGGCATCCTCGTCCAGGTGGTTCGTGGGTTCGTCGAGCAGCACGGCCGTCGGTCGACGCACGAGCAGGGCTGCGAGGGCGAGCCGGGTGCGCTCCCCACCCGAGAGCGTCCCGGTCGCGCGGCCGCCGTCGACGTCGGCCAGCCCGAGTCCGGCGAGCGTGAGGGCGGCGCGTCGGTCGGCATCCCACGCGTCGAGCCGTTCCGCCTCGGTGAGCGCCGCCGCGTAGGCGTCGTCGGCGCCGGGCCGACCGTCCGCGAGCGCGGCGGCGGACCGGTCGAGGGTGGAGAGCGCGGCCCGCGGCACGGCGAGCGCTTCCGCCATGACCTCGTCCAGGGTGGCGGTCCACGCGAACGGGGGTTCCTGGGTGAGCAGCTGCAGGTCGGCGGGGCGGTCGACGGCGCCCGCGTCGGGGTCCTCGACACCGGCCAGGAGGCGCAGGAGCGTGGACTTGCCGACGCCGTTCTCACCGACGACGGCCAGGCGGTGGCCGGGGTCGACGTCGAGGTCGAGGGCGACGAGGACGGGTCGCGCGTCGTACGAGCGGGACAGGCCGCGGGCGCGGAGGACGGGGGACACAGGGGGCACAGCGATCACCACCGGGCGTGCACCCGGCCGGCGGCGGACGACGTGCGTCCGGGTGCTGCCGGCATGCCGCCGGTGTCATCGAAGACGCCGGGCGGCGACGGGTGCGGGGAGTCGGGAAGGGACTCGGGCTCGGGCTCGGGCTCGGGCTCGGGCTCAGATCAGCACGCTGACACGGTAGGCGGCCCGGGTCGCGGTCGGCACGCGAATAATCCGGGAGCGTGCCCGAGCCGGGGCCTGAGAGGATCGGACGTCGTGAGCACGTCGTCCCCTTCCACCACCGGCCCGCAGGGGTCCGGTCGTCGTCGACCCCGTCGGGGTGGCGGACGGGGTGGGGACCGGTCGACGCCGCGCGGCGGTCGGGGCGGCGATCCGCGGGCGGACCGCACCGCGGCCCGGCTGGCCAGGGCGGCCGAGCTGCGCACCGCGGTCGAGCTCCCGCCGGTCGTCTACCCCGAGCAGCTGCCCGTCAGCGCCCGCCGCGCCGAGATCTCGCAGGTGCTGCGCGACCACCAGGTGATCGTGGTCGCCGGGGAGACGGGGTCGGGCAAGACGACGCAGCTGCCGAAGATCGCCCTCGAGCTCGGGCGCGGCCGGGCCGGCCAGATCGGCCACACGCAGCCTCGCCGCATCGCCGCGCGGTCGGTCGCGGAGCGCATCGCGGAGGAGATCGGCACGCCGCTGGGGCAGATCGTCGGCTACCAGGTGCGGTTCACCGACGAGTCGAGCGACTCGACGCTGGTGAAGGTGATGACCGACGGCATCCTGCTCGCGCAGATCCAGCGCGACCCGATGCTGCGGCAGTACGACACGTTGATCATCGACGAGGCGCACGAGCGGTCGCTGAACATCGACTTCATCCTCGGGTACCTGACGCGGTTGCTGCCGCAGCGGCCGGACCTGAAGGTCGTCATCACGTCGGCGACGATCGACTCGGCGCGGTTCGCGCGGCACTTCGCGTCGGCGCCGACGGCCGAGCACCCCGAGGGCGTGCCCGCGCCGGTCGTGGAGGTCAGCGGGCGGACGTACCCGGTGGAGCTGCGGTACCGGCCGCTGTCGCCGGACACGGGCGTCACGGGCGACGACCTCGACGACCCGGTGCCGGCCCCGCCCTCCCCACATCGCACGGGTGGCGGCGCCGGGTCCAAGCCGCGCAAGGGTCAGGCGCGCGGTGCCGCACGCCCGGGCCAGGCGGCGCGCGGCGAGGAGGACCGCGACCTGATGACGGCCATCTGCGAGGCCGTCGACGAGCTGTGCGCCGAGGGCGACGGCGACATCCTCGTGTTCCTGTCCGGCGAACGGGAGATCCGCGACGCCGAGGACGCGCTGCGCGGGTCGCTCGGGCCGCGCGTGAGCGACCCGAAGCACCCGCGGGCCGTGGAGATCCTGCCCCTGTACTCGCGCCTGTCGGCCGCCGAGCAGCACCGGGTGTTCGAACGGCACCAGACCCGCCGGGTCGTCCTGTCGACGAACGTGGCCGAGACGTCGCTGACCGTGCCGGGCATCCGGTACGTCGTCGACCCGGGCACGGCCCGCATCTCGCGCTGGTCGAAGGCCACGAAGGTGCAGCGGCTGCCCATCGAGCCGATCTCGCAGGCGTCGGCGAACCAGCGCTCGGGGCGGTGCGGGCGCGTCGCGGACGGCATCGCGATCCGCCTGTACTCGCAGGACGACTTCGAGTCCCGGCCGGAGTACACCGAGCCGGAGATCCTGCGCACCAGCCTGGCGTCGGTGATCCTGCAGATGATCGCCGTGGGGGTGGCGACCACCCCGGACGACGTGACGGCGTTCCCGTTCGTCGACCCGCCGGACGTGCGCGCGGTGCGTGACGGCGTGCAGCTGCTCACCGAGCTCGGGGCGCTGGCCGTGGGCCGTGACGGCGGCGGCACGCGCCTGACGGACACCGGGCGGGCCCTGGCGCAACTGCCGATGGACCCGCGGCTGGCCCGGATGATCGTCGAGGGCGGTCGGCGCGGGGTGGCCCGCGAGGTCATGGTGATCGCCGCGGCCCTGTCGATCCAGGACCCGCGCGAACGCCCCGCGGAGGAGCGTGAGCGGGCCGACCAGCAGCACGCCCGGTTCGCCGACCCGACCTCGGACCTGCTCTCGTACCTGAACGTCTGGCACTACGTGCGCGAGCAGCAGCGTGAGCTGTCAGGGTCGGCGTTCCGGCGGATGTGCCGTGCGGAGTACCTCAACTACCTGCGCATCCGCGAGTGGCAGGACGTCGTCACCCAGCTCAAGGAGCTGGCGAAGCCGCTGGGCATCACGGTGAACCCGCCGCGCCGGGCCGCCACGCCCGCCGACGCCGACGCCGCAGCAGCCGCCACGGACGGGCCGCCGACGCGCCTCGAGTGGGACGCCGACCTGATCCACCAGTCGGTGCTGTCAGGCCTGCTGTCGCACATCGGCATGCAGGAGGCCACCGAGGTGCAGGCCTCGCGGGGTCGCGCGGGCGGGCCGGACGCGCGCGGGGGCCGCCCGGACCGACGAGGGCGCAACGAGTACCTGGGGGCCCGCGGCGCACGGTTCGCGATCTTCCCCGGCTCGGGCCTGGCCCGGAAGCCCCCCGCGTGGGTCATGGCCGGTGAGCTCGTCGAGACCTCGCGGCTGTGGGGTCGGGACGTGGCGCGGATCCAGCCGGAGTGGGCCGAGGAGCTCGGCGCGCACCTGGTCAAGCGCACGTACTCCGAGCCGGCGTGGTCGACCAAGCAGGGGGCGGCGACCGCCACCGAGAAGGTGCTGCTCTACGGGGTGCCGATCGTCGCCGGCCGCCGCGTCCTGTACTCCAAGGTCGACCCCGAGCACGCCCGCGAGCTGTTCCTGCGGCACGCGCTCGTGCAGGGCGAGTGGACCACGCACCACCAGTTCTTCCACGAGAACCGCCGCCTGCTGGCCGAGGCCGAGGGGCTCGAGGCGCGCGCCCGCCGCCGCGACCTGGTGGTCGACGACGACGTGCTGTTCGACTTCTACGACGAGCGCGTGCCCGACGACGTCGTCTCCGCCCGGCACTTCGACCAGTGGTGGAAGCAGGCGCGGCGCACCACACCCGACCTGCTCTCGTTCACGCGCGAGCTGCTCGTGGCGGACGGGGCCGACGCGATCGACGAGCAGTCGTTCCCCTCGCGCTGGCCGCAGGGCGACCTGAGCCTGCCGCTGACCTACCAGTTCCAGCCGGGCACCGAGGCCGACGGCGTCACCGTGCACATCCCGCTCGTCTCGCTCGCGCGGCTGCGCCCCGAGGGGTTCGACTGGCTGGTGCCGGGGTTGCGCGCCGAGCTGGTCACCGCCACGATCCGCGCCCTGCCCAAGCCCGTCCGGGTGCAGCTGGTCCCCGCACCCGACGTCGCGGCGGCGGTCGACGCCTGGATGGACGAGCACCTGGCGTCCTGGGAGGACACCGTGCGTGCCGGGGACGCCGCACCCTCGTTCCACGACGCGTTCCGGCAGGCCGTGCGCTCGATGCGTGACGTGGACGTCCCCGAGGACGCGTTCGACGACACCAAGCTGCCCGCGCACCTGCGCATGACGTTCCGGGTGGTCGGCGACCGCGGCGGGGTCGTCGACGACGGCAAGGACCTGCTGGTGCTGCAACGCCAGCATGCGGCGCGCGCGCAGGACGCGGTGTCCTCGGCCGTGCGCACCGCGTTGCGGGCGGCGATGGAGGAGGCCTCCGCCGGTTCCTCCGCGACGGGATCGGCTCAGGCCGGTCCGTCGGGCTCTGGCGCGGCGGGCGCCGGCAGCCACGGTGCTGCCGGCACGGGACCCCGGTCGCCCGGAGACGCCCGTCCGGTCGCCCCCTCGACCTCGACCCCCGCCCCGCCCGCGGCCGTCGAGCGTGCGGCCGTCACCTCGTGGGACGACATCCCCGGCGGCACCCTGCCCGAGACCGTCGAGACCCCCGGGCCTGGCGGTGTCGTGGTGCGCGCGTTCCCCTCGCTCGTCGAGGAGGGCACCTCGGTGGCCCTGCGCGCACTGGCCGACGAGCAGCGCGTGGCCGGTGCCCACCGCCGCGGGCTGCGCCGCCTGCTGCTGACCGAGACCGCCCTGGCCACCGCGCGCGTCACCACCCGATGGACCGGCACGCAGGCCCTCGCGCTGGCCGCGAGCCCGTACCCGAGCACGCAGGCCCTGGTCACCGACGTGCAGCTGGCGGCCGTCGACCGGTTGATGGCCGCGCACCTGGCCGGTGCGGACGCCACCACCGTGCGCGACGCCGACACGTACGCGGCCCTGCGGACCTCGGTGCGCACGGGCCTGGAAGACGCCGTGCATGCGGTCGTCACCGACCTGGTCGCCGTGCTGACGGCATGGCGGGACCTCGACGCGCAGGTCCGCAGCATCAGCAGCCTCGCCCTGCTGGCCACCCTGCAGGACGTGCGCGCCCAGTCCGCGGACCTGGTGCACGACGGGTTCGTCTCCGAGGTCGGCGCCGACCGCCTACCGCACCTGGCCCGCTACCTGCGCGCCGCGGCCTACCGGCTGACGAAGGCCGCCGACAACCCGGTGCGCGACGGCGACCTGGCCTGGCAGGTGCAGGAGTGCGCCGACCTGCTCGCCGCCGCACGCACCAAGGCCCGCACCGCCGCCCCCGACGCGGCCCGCGACGCCGTCCTCGAGGACGTGCGGTGGATGGTCGAGGAGCTGCGGGTCAGCCTGTTCGCCCAGCAGCTCGGCACGCCCGGCCCGGTCTCCCCGACCCGCATCCGCAAGGCCCTCGCCGCCGCCGGCTGACGTGCCCGGGTCCGCCGCAGACCGCCCGCCGCTCGCTCGCGGTGGGCGCGACCCCGCCCGTCGCGGTCACGGGCCGAGCAGCGTGCGCCCGTCCTCGGTGATCGGCCAGGACGGGTTGTGCGCGATCTCCCAGCAGTGCCCGTCCGGGTCGGCGAACACGCCGTTGTACCCGCCCCAGAAGGTCGCGGACCCGGCACGCAGCAGGGTCGCGCCCGCGTCGACGGCCTCCTGCAGCACCGCGTCGACCTCGGCGGGGCTGCGCACGTTGTGGGCGAGCGTGATGCCACCCCAACCGCCGGTGTCGCTCACCCCGGTGTCCTCCGCGAGCGCAGCACGGCTCCACAAGGCGACCACGATGCCGCCGGTCTGGATGAACACGATGTCCGCCTCGTCGTTGCCGAGGTCGGCGCGGGAGCGCCACCCGAGCGCCGCGTAGAAGGCGTGCGCGCGCGGCACGTCCGCGACACCGAGGGTCACCAAGGACAGTCGCTGCTCCATGCGGTCGACCGTAGGCGCCCGGTCCGACACGCACACACGACCGCCCGCCCGCCTGCCCTCGCCCTGGCCGCGAGCCCTTCCTCACAGACGGATCGAGGTCCGCATGCGGGAGTGTGGGGTGCCCAGCGTCAGGGGCTCTGGCGGGTCATTCCGTGTAGTCGAGGGTGCCGTCCTCGTTGACCACCAGACGCCAGTCGGGACACGCAGGCTCCTCGACCCGCCCGACCAGGTCCCCGTCCTCGGTCTTGACCACGATCGCCGTGCCCTTGCATTCATCGGTCCCGAGCGAGTTGGACGAGTTGCTGCCGACGGCCACCTGATACGGCATGTTCGCGCCTT
The DNA here is from genome assembly GCF_052036975.1 of Cellulomonas soli. Lineage (GTDB taxonomy): Bacteria > Actinomycetota > Actinomycetes > Actinomycetales > Cellulomonadaceae > Cellulomonas > Cellulomonas soli_A. The sequence goes on along the minus strand of NZ_JBQIAR010000001.1, from coordinate 410,329 downwards.
CGACTGTGACGAGGACATCTTCGGCGAGCCGGTTCTCGTAGGTCACCTGCGGTCTTGCCGCGTCGTAGACGCACCCGGTCAGGAACCCGATCACCGCAAGGCATCCCACGGTCGCGATGTGTCGTCTCATGCCGTCACCTCGTTGTCGGGTCGTGCTCGCTTCATGGTCATGATGGTTCAGGCCCGCTTGCTGCGGTGGTGGTGGGGGTGGAGTGGGTGAGGCCGGAGATGGCAAAGGTGCCCACGGCACCGCCGGGGTTGGTGGGTTCGGCCAGGGCGTAGAGGGCCGGGTCGATGCCACCAATGGCATTCAGGGCGGCGGCGCTGGTGCGGGTCACGCCGACATAGAGGGTGAGGGACGCGCGGTCGTTGACGGCAAGGGTGCCCAGGTTCACTCGCACGGTCGCGCCCTCCTCGCCCGGTGCGCACACGCCCCCTTGTTCGAGCAGCCCCCTGACCAGGCCCGACACCCCGAACCTAGAGGCGCACACACGCCAACGACCAGGGAGTCACCCGACCAGCCCAGCGCACCCCGCACCAGGTGTCGTCCTGTTCTGCCCGTCGCCTGTCAGTGCCTCAGGGCAGGATCGGACGATGGACGTCGACCCGCACCCGATCCCGCGCTGCTTCGGTGACGGCGACCCCCTCTACGAGCGCTACCACGACGAGGAGTGGGGCGTCCCCGTGCACGACGAGCACGCGCTGTACGAGCGGATCGCCCTGGAGGGCTTCCAGTCCGGGTTGGCGTGGATCACCGTGCTGCGCAAGCGCGAGGCGTTCCGGACGGCGTTCGCCGGGTTCGATCCGCTGGTCGTGGCGGACTACGACGAGCACGACGTCGAGCGGCTCCTGGGCGACGCGGGCATCATCCGTCACCGCGGGAAGATCGAGGCGACGATCGCCAACGCCCGCGCGCTGGTGGCCCTGCACGAGGCGGGCCGGACCCTCGACGAGGTGCTGTGGTCGTTCGCGCCCGCGGCGGGCACGCGCACGCGGCCGGTGACGTGGCAGGGCGTCCCGGCGGTGACCCCGGAGTCGACGGCGCTGGCCAAGGAGCTGCGTCGGCTGGGCTTCCGCTTCGTCGGCCCGACGACGGCCTATGCGGCGATGCAGGCGTGCGGTCTGGTGGACGACCACCTGGCGAGCTGCCCGGCGGTGCGCGTGGCTGCCCCCTGACCTGTCCGGCGTCACCCGTTTGCCACGGTCAGGGGCGTGTCATCACCCGCGCGGCTCCTGGCCGAGTCCGTGAGGTCTGCCTAGAGTGCCCCCATGACCGACGTGCCCGAATCCTCAGGTCGGACGGCGGCCGAACGGGACGTGCAGAAGGTGCTGCGCGGGGAGTCGGTCGCTGATGCCACCGACGCGCTGGTGCTGGCCGCTGTCCAGGACGCTCTGCTCTCGGTGCCGACGGGTTCGCCGTCGTCGTGGTTCGACGTGCCCCGGCAGCGCCCCGCCAAGCTCGGCGGCGACCTGAGCCAGCGCCGACCCGTCTGAGTTTCACGCAGGGTCCGGGCCTGCGCCCGGCGGGTGGTCGGCCTCGTCTGATCGCCCCTCGATCCCGCCCGTCTCACATGTCGAGTCTGGTTGCCCACGATGTGATCGTCGTTCTACCATCGGCACAACCATCCAGAGCGGCCGAGAGACCTGGCTCGTCGACGCCGCAGCAACCCCCCTCATGACGAGGGTGTGGGTGCTTCCGCCAGGGTCGATGGAGTTGACGATGAACGACCCCGCTGCCTGTCGTACCCCCAGGGCCGGTCGGCCATGAGCGCCGCGACCGCGACCCAGCCGCGCGCGCTCGTCGCCCCGGTCGACCGCCCCACCGTCTCCTTCGAGCTGTACCCGCCCCGCAACCCGGATGCGGCACCCAAGCTCTGGGCGACCATCCAGCAGCTCGAGTCCGCGCGGCCCGACTTCGTGTCGGTGACCTACGGGGCCTCGGGCAAGACCCGCCAGACCACGCGTGCGCTCGTGCGCCGACTGCTGCGCGAGACCAGCCTGAACCCCATCGCGCACCTGACCTGCGTCGGGACCTCGAAGGCCGAGACGACCACGATCGTCGAGGAGTTCCTCGACGAGGGCGTCCGCTCGTTCCTGGCGCTGCGCGGCGACCCGCCCGTCGACGCCACCGACTGGCACCCGCACCCCGAGGGCCTGCACACGGCGAGCGAGCTCGTCGAGCTGCTTCGCGAGATCGAGGGCCGCCGGTGCGCCGTGTCGCCCGCGCAGGCCGTGCGGGCCACCGTCCGCCCGCTGTCGGTGGCCGTCGCCGCGTTCCCCCGCGGCAACCACGCCACCGGCGGCACCCGCGCGCAGGACGTCGCCTCGTTGCTCGCCAAGCAGCAGGCGGGGGCGGACTTCGCGATCAGCCAGCTGTTCTTCGACGCCGACTCCTACCTGGCCCTCGTCGCCGAAGCCCGCGAGGCCGGCGTCACGATCCCGATCATCCCGGGCATCATCCCGACGACCGACCCCGCCCGCCTGCTGCGCGTGCAGGACCTCACCGGCGTGCCCGTGCCGCGCGACCTGCTGGACCTGCTGGGCACCGACGACGCCGCCGAACGGCACCGGCGCGGCATCCGGGCCTCCGTCGACCTGGTCAACCAGGTCCTCGACGGCGGTGCACCCGGCGTGCACGTGTACACGTTCAACCAACACCACGCCGCACTCGACCTGCTCGAAGGAGCCCACCTGGGCGGCTCCGGCGAGGCACGACAGACCCCCTGACCCCCGGCAGCACTGACCGCAAGGAACACGACATGACCACCAGCAGCACCCCCGTCTTCCCCGCGGGCTCCGTCCTCGGCTACCCGCGCATCGGCCCGCGCCGCGAGCTCAAGAAGGCCATCGAGGCGTTCTGGGCCGGGCGTTCCTCGGCCGACGAGGTCGAGGCCGTCGCCGCCGACCTGCGCCGCCGCACGCGCAACCGCCTCGTCGAGCTGGGTCTGCCGAAGGACGCCGCCGCCATCCCCTCGGCGTTCTCGTTCTACGACCACGTGCTCGACGCGACCGCCGTCGTCGGTGCGGTGCCCGCCCGGTTCGCCGACCTGGTCGACGACAACGGCCGCCTGGACCTGGCCGGCTACTCCACGGTCGCGCGCGGACGTGGCGACGACCTGCCGCTCGAGATGACCAAGTGGTTCGACACGAACTACCACTACCTGGTCCCCGAGATCGGCCCGGAGACGGCGTTCCGCTACGCGAGCACCCGCCCGGTCGCCGAGTTCACCGAGGCACTGTCCGAGGGCGTGCTGACCCGCCCGGTCATCGTCGGCCCGGTGACCTACCTGGCGTTGGCCAAGGCCACCGAAGGTGCGCCCGACGGGTTCCTGCCGATCGACCGGCTCGCCGACATCCTCCCCGTGTACGTCGCGCTGCTGCGCGACCTGGCGGCCGCCGGTGCCACGTGGGTGCAGCTCGAGGAGCCCGCCCTGGTCTCCGACTCGATCGACGTGCCCGCCGACCAGCTGCTCGCCGCCGTCACCGAGGCCTACCGGGTGCTGGCCACCGAGCTGACCGCCCCCGAGCGCCCGGCGATCTTCGTCGCCGCCCCCTACGGCGACCTCGGTGCGGCGCTGCCCGTGCTGGCCGCCACCGACGTCGAGGCCATCGGCATCGACCTGGTCCGTGGCGACGCCCCCGCGGCCGCCGTGCCCGGCCTGGAGACGAAGACCCTCGTCGCCGGTGTGATCGACGGCCACAACATCTGGCGTGCCGACCTGGACGCCAAGCTGGCGATCCTCGAGCAGCTGGAGAACCTGGGCGCCGCCGCCGTCGCGGTCGGCACGTCCACGTCGCTGTTCCACGTGCCGCACGACACCGCCGACGAGCCGCAGCTCGACCCGACGCTCGTGTCGTGGCTGGCGTTCGCCGACCAGAAGGTCACCGAGGTCGTCACCCTCGCCGAGGGCCTGACCGAGGGCCGTGAGGCGATCCACGAGCAGCTGCTCGCCGCGTCCGACGCGGTGCGCTCGCGCGCCGCCGCCCCCGGGGTTGTGCGCCCCGAGGTCCGTGACCGTGTCGCCGCGCTCGACGAGGACGCGTTCCACCGCGGCCCGTTCGCCGAGCGCAAGGCCGCCCAGGCCGCCCGCCTGAACCTGCCGCCGCTGCCCACGACGACCATCGGCTCGTTCCCGCAGACCCCGGAGATCCGCAAGGCCCGTGCCGCGTTCGGCAAGGGCGAGCTGACCGCCGAGCAGTACGAGGACGAGATGAAGGCGGAGATCCGCCGCGTCGTCGAGCTGCAGGAGAAGATCGGCATCGACGTGCTGGTGCACGGCGAGCCCGAGCGGAACGACATGGTCCAGTACTTCGCGGAGAACCTCGACGGGTTCGCCGTGACCGCCAACGGCTGGGTGCAGTCGTACGGCTCGCGCTGCACGCGCCCGTCGATCCTGTGGGGCGACGTGTCCCGCCCGGCACCCATGACCGTGGCCTGGTCCGCGTACACGCAGTCGCTGACGAGCAAGCCCGTCAAGGGCATGCTCACCGGCCCCGTGACGATCCTGGCCTGGTCGTTCGTGCGCGACGACCAGCCCCTGGGCGCCACCGCCAACCAGGTCGCCCTGGCCCTGCGCGACGAGATCGCCGACCTCGAGGAGGCCGGCATCGCGATCGTGCAGGTCGACGAGCCCGCCCTGCGCGAGCTGCTGCCGCTGCGGCACGCCGACCAGGCCGCCTACCTCGACTGGTCGGTGCGCTCGTTCCGCCTGTCGACGGCCGGGGTGCGCGAGGACACGCAGATCCACACGCACCTGTGCTACTCCGAGTTCGGCGAGATCATCGACGCGATCGACGGCCTCGACGCGGACGTCACCTCGATCGAGGCCGCCCGCTCCAAGATGGAGATCCTCGGCGACATCCACGCCGCCGGCTACCCGCGTGCCGTCGGCCCCGGCGTGTACGACATCCACTCCCCGCGCGTGCCGTCCGAGGCGGAGATCACCGAGCTGCTGACCGAGGCCGTCAAGGCCATCGACGTCGACCAGCTCTGGGTCAACCCCGACTGCGGGCTCAAGACCCGCCGGTACGAGGAGGTCACCCCGTCCCTGGAGCGCATCCAGGCGGCGACCCTGGCGGTCCGCGCGACGCTCTGACGCGCACCCGCCACCAGGACAGACGCGCCGCCACCCGAGCAGGGGTGGCGGCGCGTCGTCGTCTGCGGCAGCCCGAGGGCGTCAGCGTCGCAGCCTCCTGGCCTCCCACCGCCACATCGCAGCGCCGACGAACACCAGGAAGGTGAACTGAGGCCACAGCATCAGCAGGACCATCACGTCGGGCGAACCGTGATGCCGGCTCACCGCGTAGCAGCCGAGAACGTTCGGCAGGAGAGCCAGCACGGCGCCCATCGAGGCCGTGCACCACCGGGACGGGCGCAGACGCTGCCCGCGAAAGGACGGCACCTCGCAGGCCAGCTCCCTCGTCCACATGACAGCCGCCGCCGCCATCGCGATCGGCACAGTCATGACGAGCGCTGCAAACGGCACGACCCAGACGCGCGAGACATGCAGTTCCAGGACGCTGTCGCCGCCGCGCGAACCGAATGCCAGCCCCCAGCGCAGGTCCGGGAGGTTTGGGTCCCGCGCGAGCAGTGCAGCGCCGAGCACCCCGACACACCACCCACCGACCGCCACCCACACCGCGAGACGTGCTCGGCTCGTAGCCCGGACCGCGTCGAGAGCGGGAGGCTTGGCCCGCACCTGCCTCGACGGGGGCTTCTGGCGCGTCACGGGCCTCACCCTGCCACGGGAGCCCGGCGGCTCGGCGCGATGGAGTGAACCTGTGGAAAGGATGGCCGGTGACTCAGTCACGTCGGATAACCTCCCAGGTCAGGGCGGGTTCCCTCGTGGTCCCGCACCCCTGACCACGTGGAGGACCCCCATGTCGAACCTGAACGTCAGCTACCAGGAGATGCGGGACGCGGCCACGCGTCTGACCTCCGGCCAGGACGAGATCACGGCCAAGCTCAACGAGCTGAAGTCCTTCATCGAGTCGCTGATCTCCTCCGGCTTCGTCACCGACCAGGCCTCCGTCGCCTTCGGCGAGTCCTACCGCCAGTTCACCCAGGGCGCCACCGACACCGTCGCCGCCCTGACCAACCTCGGCCAGTACCTGCGCACCGCCGCCACCACCCTCGAGGACGCCGACACCCAGCTCGCCTCCGGCCTGCGCGGCTGACACCCGTCGGCCGCCGACACACCCGCTAGCCAAGACCAGATCCTGGCCTGGGCGGGCCGCGCCGATGTCATCGGCAACAGGGTTGCCCTGCAGGAGTCGCTGGAGATTGTGCGGCATCCCGCCGCGCTCCCCGCGATCGATAGCGCGCTCCGGGCCGCGGTGCGACAGACGCGAGTCGCCACGTCGCTCTACCTGGTCGACTCTGGGCTCAATGCGTACAACAGCGGACAACTCCTCAACAAGTGGGCGACACCCGAGGTTGCTGCGGATGAGAGGTTGCACCTGTGAGCGCTACACGGCGGATCGCGCAGGTGCGGTGGGGTGCCACCGAGGATTGGGTCATCTGGGCCGCTGGTGACGGCACGCAGAACGCCGAGGCGCTGGCCGCACCCATGCACGAGGACCCGGGCATGGTGCACGCCATCGCCCAGGGCATCCGCGCCATGGACTGCGAGGTCCTCACCGACCAACCCGGCACCCTGTCCATGGGTGTGTGGCTGCCCGACCCGCATACCCGCACCATGGCCGGCACCGTCCTCGTGCGCCTCATCGAACCTGAGCCCACCGGACGCATGACCCAGCAGGAGCTCCTCGCCTGGGCTGTGCGGCCACCGAAGATGAAGCGCACCCGGGTCCTGCACGTGGAGGCCTCCCCCGGGCAGGTCGCCGCCGGACCCGTCGTCCTGCAGCTCCTGGAGACCGTGACCCGTCCCTCCCGCAAGGTCATGACCCGACTGAGCTGGTTCATCCTGCCTCCCGACACCGACCAGACCGTGCTGTGCCAGTTCGACACCGAACACCCCGCACTGGTCGACGCCCTCGGCTGGGAGACCAACACCGTCACCGACTCCGTCGTCGTCCACCTGGAGGACGCATGAACCCCACCCTGACCTCCGTCCTCGTCCCCGACCTGCCACCCGCACCGACATCAACCGGCGACGGTGGCCCGGTCAGCCTCGCGTTCGCCCTCATCGCTGCTGGTTTCGTCATCGCGTTCACGACGCTCGTCGTCAGAACCGAACTCGGGCTGGTCAAGGCACGCCGTCCTCTTCGGCTCGCCGCGATTCTGATCGCCGGGATGTTCGTCTTCGGCGCCGCCGCCTACATTGCCTTCGAGGTCCACGTCCACCGTGAGGAGCGCGCTCTCGACGTGCAGTGGGAGTTGGAGCAAGCCGCTGAAGCCACCGTGATCGCCGGGCTCGAAGAGACCTACGGCATCACCTTCACCGACTCCATGCCGATCATCCCGATCCGTGCTTCCTACGCTCCACGGGAAGAAGACGTCCGGCTGCCGGACGGCACCGAGACGACCTGCTGGATCGACATCGAAGGCGACCACTACGCCCTGCTGTGCGGCGGCGACACCCTGGAGACCTCCACCCGCCTGGAACCGGTGAACTCGTGACCGGCAGCACCCATCGTCGCGGGGCTCGGGCCGGCCTGTGACGCACAGATACACGACTTCTCGCGTAGTCGGGCTTGACTGGGGCTCTACCGAGTCGTGGCTGGTGTGGCACATCGGCGGGGGTCACGCCCTGGCGGACGACATCGCCGTGAACGGCACGATCCCGCCCGACCACGCGCCCGCAGTCGCCGCGGGCATCCGCGCACTGGAGAACCGGTACCTGGACGAGGGCGGGACCTGGTCGGCCGGGATCTGGTTGCCCGACCGCCAGTCCTGCGAGCCGGTGTCGACCGTCGCGATCAAGGTGGTCGAGCCTGACGGCCCCCAGCGCATGTCCCAGGCGGACCTCGTGCGCTGGGCCAACAAGCCGCCCCGCACCAAGGGCGTCCGATACGTCCAGGTGGGCGTCTCCCCCGGCAACCTCACGGCCGGGCCTGCGGTCTTCCAGATCCTGGAGACCGTGACCCGTCCGTCACGGCGGGTGATGCTCCAGATGAACTGGTTCGTGCTTCCCCCGGGGACGGAGCAGATTGTGCTGTGCCAGTTCGACTCCGAGCACCCCGAGCTCACCGACGCGATCGGCTGGCAGACCAACGTCGTCACCGACACGCTCGCCGTCCACCTCACCGAGAGCCAGGCCACCGCATGAGCGCCCCCAAGACGGACGCCGTGCGACACAACCGAACGGTGGGGGCACGATGACGCTGCGCAGCTCGGTCCTGGTACCCGACGTGCCGCCCGCACCCCAGTTCTCCGACATCTCCTCGCCGCTGGTGATCACCGTCGGAGTGATCTCCGTGCTGACTGCCGTCGTGTTCGGGGTCCACGTCATCCGGATGATCCTCAACGTGTCCCGCACACGCCGTCCGATCGCCGTCACCCTGACACTCGCCGCGATCATGCTCGTCACCGCCCTGGCCACCGCAGGCATCGACACCATCCAACGCGACGCCGAGCAGCAGGAACGCGACGAGCACTGGGAGCTAGAGCAAGCCGCTGAAGCCACGGTGATCGGCAGGCTCGAAGAGTCCTACGGCATCACCTTCACCGACTCCATGCCGATCATCCCGATCCGCGCCGCCCACGCCCCACGAGAAGAAGACGTCCGGTTGCCCGACGGGACTGAGACGACCTGCTGGATCGACATCGAAGACGATCACTACGCCCTGCTGTGCGGCGGCGACAGTCTGGAGACCTCCACCCGTCTCGACCCTGTGACGTCATGACCGGCGCCCCGCACCTGTCCGCCACGGTGCTCGTGCCGGACCTCCCACCCCCGCCAGTGACGAATGGCGAGGGAGGGCCGCTGACCTGGATCTTCGGGGCCATCGCAATCGGCTTCGCCATCGCCTTCGTCGTGCTTGTCATCCGCGTCGAGTTCGGCTGGAGCACCTCACGCCGACCGATGCGACTGGTCGCCATCCTGAGCGGCGGGGGCATGGTCTTCATCGGCGCCTCCTACATCTCCTTCCAGATCACGGTCGACGGTGAAGTGCGCGCGCGTGCCGAGAACCGAGCGCTCGAGCGAGCCGCAGAAGCCACCGCGATCACGGGCCTGGAATCGACCTACGGCATCAAGTTCACGAGTAGTTCGCCGATCATCCCGGTGCGGGCGGACGACGCCCCCTGGGAAGAACCGGTCACGCTCCCCGACGGCACCGACACGACCTGCTGGATCGACATCGAGGATGGCTACTACGTGCTTCTGAGCGGCGGCGACAGCGTCGAGACGTCCACACGACTCGAGCAGGTGAACCCGTGACCGGCCACCCGGCGGCGCGACCGGCCGGGTTCGTGACGCTGGAGCTGCCCGAGGACTGGGTGGTCGTCGAGCTGGCGGACGACGCGGAACGGGTGCGGTCCGTCGAGGCGCTCGTCGACCGGCAGCTGGGCAGGGCGGACGAGTGGGCGACGTTGCGGCGCACCCTGCGTGGGCAGCTGCTCGAGCAGACCGCGCGGGCCGCCGCGCACCGGGGGCAGCTGATGGGGGTGTCGCTGATGGAGGTCGGCGGTGTGCCGATCCCTGCGTCGGTCACGGTGCACACGCTGCCCGGGCAGGACCTGGAGGCGCTGGGGCGCACCGTGCTCGCCGAGGCGTCCGGCGCGGAGGGCCTGGCGGCGAGCGTGGACCTGACCGAGGGTGAGCTCGGTGTGATCCTGCGGCGGGTGCGGGCCGGCACCGTACGCACCGACCTGGCGGGGCTGACCGGCGAGGACGGCGGCACGGGTGGCGGCGAGGACCGCGCCCTCGAGTCGTTCGTCGTCGACTACTGGATCGAGCCGCACGGCAGCACGGACCTGGTCTACCTGGCGTTCTCGAGCCCGCTGGTGGGCGCCCGGGATGCGCTGGTGAGCTTGTTCGACGCGATCGTCGGTACGGTCCAGACCGTGAACGTGATGCACGAGCCGTCCGCCCTGGAGAACTGACATGCGCACCCGGCTCCTGCTGCGCCGCCCGGACGGCATGACCGAGGCCGTCGTCATCGAGGCCGACGCCGTGACGACCGTCGGCGACGTCGCCGACACCCTGGTGCGGGCCGACCCGCGCCTCGGTGGTCCTGTCGGCGAGGTCGAGCTGAGTGCGTGCCCGGTGGGTGCGACGCAGTTCCGGTCGCTGCCGCGTGCGATCCCGCTGCTGGACGCCGGGCTGCGGGCCGGCTCGACCGTGGCCGTGACGCGTGCCGCGCGGCGCTTCGTGGAGCCCGGTGCGGACGTGGCTGACGCGGCAGCGCGCCTGATCGTCCTGGGCGGTCCGGACGCCGGGCTGGAGGTGCTGCTGCCGGCCGGGGTGCACACCGTCGGGCGCGGTCGTGACGTCACGGTGCGTCTCGACGACCGGACCGTGTCCCAGCGACACGCCCGGCTGGTCATCACCGACGGTGTCGAGGTCGTCGACAACGGCTCCTCGAACGGGGTGCAGGTCGGCGGTGGCCTGGTGGCCCGCACGGCGCTCGGACCGGACGACGTGGTGCGGCTCGGCGACACGACGTTCCGCGTGGAGCGGCTCACGCAGGTGACGAGCACGGAGCACGGGGGCGCCGTCGTGGCGTTCAACCGGCCGCCGCTGGTGGTGCCCCGCTACGCCGAGAAGACCGTCGAGGCCCCCGCACCGCCCGAACCGGCCAAGCCGCAGCGCTTCCCGTGGCTGGCCATGCTCGCCCCGGCACTGCTGGGTGTCGGCATGTATGCCATGACCCAGAACGTGCTCACGTTGGCGTTCGTCGGCCTCAGCCCGCTGCTGATGCTCGGCTCGTGGCTCGACCGGCGCACCGGTGAGCGCCGGCGCGTGCAGAAGCAGGCCGAGAAGTTCCGCACCGACCTGACCCTGCTGGCCGAGCAGGTGCGCACCGACCACACCGACGAGGTCGCCACCCGCCTGGTCGAGCACCCCTCGACGGCCGAGGTCGTCGACGCCGCCCTCACGCTCAGCCCGTTGCTGTGGTGCCGCCGACCGGACGACGACGACTTCCTGTCGCTGCGCCTCGGCACCGGCACGGACGCGTCGCGCACCACGGTCCGACTGCCGGCACGCGGGCAGGCCGACGGGCAGATGTGGGCCGACCTGGAGGAGACCGTCACCGGCCTGCGCGACGTGCAGGGCGTCCCGCTCGTCGCCGGGCTGCGCGAGGTCGGTGGCATCGGCATCGCCGGTGCCCCGCTGGAGGCCGCCGCCGTGGCCCGCAGCCTCGTCGCCCAGCTCGTGTGCCTGCACTCCCCCGCCGAGGTCGTCGTGGCCGGTGTGGCCTCCGCGCGCAGCGCCCAGAGCTGGCGCTGGCTGACCTGGTTGCCGCACACCGCGAGCGCCCACAGCCCCCTGACCCACCACCTCGGGGACAACCCCACGACGTGCGCGGCCGTGGTCGGCCAGCTCGAGGAGCTCGTCGCGGCGCGCCGCGACCACCGGGGCGCCTCGACGCTGCCCGCGGTCGTGCTGGTCGTCGAGGACGACGCCCCCGTGGAGCGTGGCCGGCTCGTGCGGCTCGCCGAGGAGGGCCCCGAGCGCGGGGTGCACGTGATCTGGTGCGCGGCACGGCAGCCGCGACTGCCGGCGGCGTGCCGTGCGTTCCTGGTGTGCCACGACGGTGGCGTGCGCGGGGGTTCCGTGCCGGACCGGACGTGGCGTGACGTGACGGCCGAGCCGGTCGACGAGGAGACGACGGGGCGGCTCGGTCTGCACCTGACCGGGGTCGTGGACGCCGGTGCACCCGTGGAGGACGAGACCGACCTGCCGCGTGCCGTGGGTTACCTGGCCCTGGCCGGTCCGGAGGTCGCCGAGGACCCGGGTGCGGTCATCGAGCGGTGGCGTGAGACGGGGTCGATCGTGGACCGTCACGGGCCGCCGGCCCCCCGCCGCACCGACGCGACGCTGCGGGCCGTCATCGGGCAGGGCGTCGGCGGGGAGTTCGTGCTGGACCTGCGCAGCCAGGGCCCGCACGCGCTGGTCGGTGGCACCACCGGGTCGGGCAAGAGCGAGTTCCTGCAGGCGTGGGTGCTCGGCATGGCGGCCGCGCACAGCCCCGACCGGGTGACGTTCCTGTTCGTCGACTACAAGGGTGGCGCTGCGTTCGCCGACTGCGTGGGTCTGCCGCACTGCGTCGGGCTCGTCACGGACCTGTCGCCGCACCTGGTGCGTCGCGCGCTGACGTCGCTGCGCGCCGAGCTACGACACCGCGAGCAGCTGCTGCACCGCAAGAAGGCCAAGGACCTGCTGACCCTCGAGCGCAGCGGCGACCCCGAGACGCCGCCGGCGCTGGTCATCGTGGTCGACGAGTTCGCCGCGCTCGTCTCGGAGGTCCCCGAGTTCGTCGACGGCGTCGTGGACGTCGCACAGCGCGGTCGGTCGCTGGGGCTGCACCTGGTGCTGGCCACGCAGCGCCCGGCCGGTGTCATCAAGGACAACCTGCGCGCCAACACGAACCTGCGTGTGGCGCTGCGCACCGCCGACGAGCACGACTCGACCGACGTGCTGGGTTCGCCCATGTCCGCGCACTTCGACCCCGGTGTCCCGGGACGTGGTGCCGTGCGTACGGGTCCGGGGCGGATCGCGCTGTTCCAGACCGCGTACGCGGGCGGTCGGTCGGGCGCCGCGACGGCTGATGGGAACGTCGAGATCGAGTCGTTGGCGTTCGGCCCCGGCGAACGGTGGACCCTGCCCACCACCCAGGCGGACGACTCGGCCGAGGACGGGCCGACGGACATCTCGCGTGTGGTGCGGACCGTGGCGCTGGCCGCCCGCACCGCAGGGATCCGGCCGCCGCGCCGGCCGTGGCTGCCCGACCTGGCTGCCGTGTACGACCTCGCGGACCTGCCCGTCGCGGACGACACCGAGCTGCCGCTGGGTGTGGTCGACCTGCCCGAGGACCAGCGTCAGGCGCCGTTCACGTACCGCCCGGACGACGGCGCGCTCGCCCTGTTCGGCACGGGCGGTTCGGGTACCTCGACGGCGCTGCGCACGCTCGCCGTGGGTGCCGGGCAGGCGTGCGCGGCCGGGTTCCCCGTGCAGGTGTACGGCCTCGACCTGGGTGCCGGTGGCCTGGCGATGCTCGACTCGCTGCCGCACGTCGGCTCGGTCGTGGAGGGCACCGACGTGGAACGGGTGACCCGCCTGCTGCGGACGCTGCTGGCCACCGTCGAGGAGCGCTCCGCCCGGTACGCGCAGGTGCGCGCCGGCTCCATCACGCAGTACCGCACCCTGGCCGCGCAGCCGCAGGAGCCGCGGATCCTGCTGCTGCTCGACGGCCTGTCCGCGTTCCGTGACGCGTGGGAGTCGGAGCCCGGGCGTTCGGCGACGTTCGCGGCGTTCCGCCGGATCGTCAGCGAGGGTCGCCCGCTGGGCGTGCACGTGGTCATGGCGGCCGAACGCCCCGGCGCGCTGCCGACGGCGCTGGCGGGCAGCGTCCCGCGGCGGATCGTCCTGCGGCAGGCCGACGACAACGCCTACGGCGTGCTCGACGTGCCCACCGACGTGCTCTCCGCGGCCTCGCCTCCCGGACGGGCCGTGCCGGCCGGCACGTCGCACGAGCTGCAGCTCGCCGTCCCCGGTGGCACGTCGGACCCCGCCGAGCAGGGTTCCTGGATCGAGGGGCTCGCCGGGCGGCTGCGGGCGGCGGGTGTGACCGACGCCCCGGCGGTGCGGCGGCTGCCGTCGTTCGTCACCCTGTCGAGCCTGCCGGCCTCCGCCGACGGCCTGCCGGTGCTGGGCGTCGCCGACGACACGCTGGCCCCGCTGGGCTTCGAGCCGCGTGGGACGTTCCTGGTCGCCGGCCTGCCCGGCTCGGGACGCACCACGGTGCTCGCCTCGATCGCGACGTCCCTGCGGCGGTACGCACCGCAGGGACGGCTCTACTACGTGGGCAACCGGCGTTCCCCCGTGCACGCCGCACCGGTATGGACGGAGACGGCCGTGTCCGCCGAGGACGCCGCCGCGCTGGCCCGTCGTCTGCTGCCCGAGCTGGCGGAACCGGCCACGGGTGACCTCGGCATCGTGCTGGTCATCGAGTCGATCACCGACCTGCTGGGCGGACCGGCCGAGCAGGCGCTGGCCGAGGCGGTCAAGACCGCCCGTCGCAACGACCACCTGGTGGTGGCGGAGTCCGAGACGTCCACCTGGGGCTCGGCGTGGCCGCTGGTCGCCGAGGTGCGCAACGGTCGCCGTGGCCTGGTGCTGCAGCCGGACCACCTGGACGGCGACTCGCTGTTCCGCACCCCGTTCCCGCGCATGGCCCGGGCGGAGTTCCCGCCCGGACGGGGTGTGGTCGTGGAGTCCGGTCGGATCCGGCGCGTGCAGGTACCGGTCGCCGATGCGGCCGCCTGGCCGGAGCTCACCACTGCGCAGCGCGCGACGACGAACGGAGTGGGTGCATGACGCGGCAACGGTGGGGGCTGCTGCTCTCGACGCTCGGCGTGATCGCGTTGTCGGCGAACGCCTGGCGACGGCTGGCCACCTCGGACGGCGACCCGGTGCTCATCGTGCTGGTCTCGCTGCTGATCGTCGTGCTGATCGTCGCCGGGATCGTGCTGGCCGCACGCCGCGACAGCGGGCGCCGCCGCGCCGCCGCGACCGCCCGCCCCGGCTGGTCGACGCAGGCCGTGTGGTCCGAGGCCGGGCTGCGCGACGCCCTGCTCGCGCAGGGCTGGTACATCGAGCGACTGCGCCCCGGCGGCGGCACGCGCCTGACCTTGGCGTGGTCGGGCGAGGGCATCGAGCTGTGGCGCAAGGCCGACGTGCTGCTCGGCCTGTCGTGGCCCGAGATCGCCGCGATCACCCCGACGACCGGCCTGTCCGGCGGTGCCGTGCGCCCGGCCGTCGCGGTCTCGACCACGGCCGGCGCCCAGCTGGTGCTGGTGCCGACCGCCAAGCCCGACGGCGGCCTGCTGCCGGCCTCGGCCGCCGCGGTCGACGCACTGGTGCACACGCTGCGTGCCGTGCGCGACGTGAGCTGAGCCGACCGTACTGTCGGACGGTGACCCCGCCCGCCACGCCCACCCCCGGTCCGGACGCCCTTCCCGCCGCCCAGCACCTGGCCACGCCGCTCGACGCGCTCGACCTGGCCACGCTGCGCACGCGCACGTCCGTGAAGTGGCGCGAGTACCCGCCGGACGTGCTGCCCGCCTGGGTGGCCGAGATGGATGTGACCCCGCCGCAGCCGGTGGTCGACGCCGTCACCGCGGCGCTGGTGGCCGGCGACACCGGCTACCCGCACGGCACCGCGACCGCGGAGGCGTTCGCCGCGTTCGCCGCCGACCGGTGGGACTGGGCCGTCGACGTCCCCACCGTGCACCCGGTGCCCGACGTGATGATCGGCGCCACCGAGGTGCTGCGACTGCACCTGCGGCCCGGTGACACCGTGGTCATCAGCCCGCCGGTGTACCCGCCGTTCACGGCGTTCTCCCGTGCCGCCGGGTTCGAGGTCGAGACGGCGCACCTCGGACCCGACGGACGGCTCGACCCCGCGGCGCTGGACGCCGGGTTCGGGCGCGCACGCGCCGGTGGTCGCCGCGCCGCGTACCTGCTGTGCAACCCGCACAACCCGACAGGCACCGCCCCGACGCGCGAGGAGCTCACCACTCTCGGCGAGCTGGCCCGCGCGCACGGCGTGCGGATCGTGTCGGACGAGATCCACGCCCCGTTGACGCGCCCCGGCACCGCGTACGTCCCCGCGGCCACGGTCATCCCCGACGCGATCGCGCTGGTCTCGGCGTCGAAGGCGTTCAACCTCGCCGGGCTCAAGGCCGCCCTCGCGGTCCCGGGGCCCGGGGCGGTCGACGACCTGGCCCGGCTGCCGGAGACCGTCCACGACGGCGTCAGCCACCTCGCGCTCGTCGCCCAGACCGCCGCCCTGCGCCACGGCGGTCCGTGGCTCGACGCGTTGCGGGTCGGCATCGAGCGGAACAAGCACGCGTTCGCCGCCGACCTGCGCGCCCGCGTGCCCGGCGCGCGGTGGCAGCCGACCGAGGCCACCTACTTCGCGTGGGTGGACCTGGGCGACGCCGGCCTGGGTGACGACCCCGCGCACACGCTGCTGCACCGCGGCCGACTCGCCGTGAACCCCGGGCGCACGTTCGACCCGGGCAGCCCGACGCACGTCCGAGTCAACCTCGCGACGAGCTCCGCCGTGCTGCGCGAGATCGTCGACCGGATCGTGGCATCGCGCGACGCCCGCTGAGTGCGTGAGCGGCGCCGCCCAGCCCGCGAGCTGCAGCGTCGAAGTTCGCTGAGGGCGGCCTCCTGAAGGATGACGCACGACGTCCCCGGGTCGTCGCGCCCGGGGACGTCGTGGGTTGCGTCGTCAGGCCTTGGCGTGCGAGGCCTCGATCGTGGCGGCGCTCTCGCCGTGCTGCACCGAGATGCGGCGCGGCTTGGCCTCCTCGGCCACCGGGATCGTCAGCGTGAGGACGCCGTCGGTGTAGGTGGCGGCCATCGCGTCGAGCGCGAGACCGCGTCCGACGGTGAACTGGCGGGCGTACGTGCCCGAGGGGCGCTCCTTGGCGAGCCACTGGACGTCCTGCTCGGTGCGCGAGGTGCGCTGCGCGCGGATCGTCAGGGTGCGGTCCTCGACGTTCACGTCGATGGTGCCCGGGTCGACACCCGGGAGATCGACGTTGAGCACGTAGTGGTCGCCGGAGCGGAACAGGTCCATCGGCATGACGGCCGACGCGCGGTCGGATGCCAGCATCTGCCCGAACAGCCGGTCCATCTCCTGGAACGGGTCGTAACGGGTAGCCATGTGCCTCACCTCCTCGACAGCGGGCCCCGGACCTCCCGGAGCCGCGGCATGCCCGGTGGCTCGACGCCACCAGGTGGCTACGGCTCCAGTATTAGCACTCTGACCCCGAGAGTGCCAGCGCCCGGCGGCGCCGTTCTCCCACGGAGAACACGGGCGCTCAGGCGGTCCTGTCCTCGCTGCTCAGGGCCTCGCCGACGGTCGACGCGACCAGCGCCTCGACGATCCGCACGTCCGCGTCGAGCCACGGCACGTCCATCCACTGACCCGCCGGCAACCACCGCAGCTCGTCGTGCTCGACGAGCGGCTCGGGCGTGCCGCTGACCACCTCCGCGAGCCACAGCCGCATGACGTACGTCTCCGAGATGAGCCACGCACCCCCGTCGGGGCCGACGAGCTCGGAACCCAGGCCCACCCGTACGCCGAGCTCCTCGCGCAGCTCACGGTGCAGGGCCTGCTCGGGCGACTCGCCCGGGTCGACCTTGCCGCCGGGGAACTCCCACCGCCCGGCGAGGCTGGCCGGGGTCGCCCGTCGGGCAGCGAGCAGCTCACGGGGGTCGTCGAGGTCGTCGACGATCGCGGCGGCGACGACGAGCACGGGAGAGGCCATGCGGCGAGTCTGCCAGGGGCACGTGACGCGCACGTCGCGCGCGGACGTCCACCGTGTCACACGCCGCCCACCGCAAGGAGCCCGCCCAGGCTCGTGCCGACGACGAGCACGGTGGCCACCGCCCCGAGCAGCAGCGCCCGTGCACCCCCGTGCACGAGCCGACCGATGTCCACCTGCGTGCCGAGTGCCGTCAGCGATGCGGTGAGCGCGATCGTCGTGGCGACGTCGGCGGCCGCGATGACCCCCGCGGGCAGCACCCCGGTGCTGCGCACGAGCACCAGCAGCACGAACGCCACCACGAACGGGGGCACGAGTGCGGGACCCCGACCGCCCGCCACCGGGGCGGTGCGTCGACGGACCGCCCCGACACCGGCCACCAGCGGTGCGAGCAGCACCACACGAGCCAGCTTGGCCACCAACGCGATCGTCAGGGCTGCGGCCGACACCGTCGCACCGGCGGCCACGACCTGCGCGACCTCGTGCACGGACATGCCGATCCACAGCCCGGCGGTCCGGTCGGGCAGGTCGAGCACCGTGGCGAGCAGCGGGAGTGCGACGAGCGCGAGGGAGCCGTAGAGGGTCACCAGGGCGACGGCCAGGGCCACGTCGTCGTCGATCCCCGCGTCGGACCCGCTGACGTCGTCCGTGGCCTCGACCGCGGCGGCGGGGCGTCCGGGCGGACGCCGGAGCACGGTGCTCATCCCGGCCACCGCCGCGGCACCGCAGATGGAGAACCCGGTCGCGACCAGCAGACGCAGGTCGCGGGGCACGCGCAGCAGCCGTCCGGCACCGAGCGTCCCGGCGAAGGTCGTGGCAACCGTCAGCGTCAGCACCGCGAGCTGGGCGGGCCGGATCGAACCCAGGTCGGCCAGCGACAACCGCAGGCCCAGCACGGCCACCGCGATCCGCAGCAGGTAGGTCGAGCACCAGCACAGGACGACGTCGGCGGAGGGCGGGACCAGCCCGAGGGCCCGGACGGTGACGCCCAGTCCGATCGCCACGAGCAGGGTCGGCGCACCGGGCGCGACGGCACCGACCGCCCGTGCGACGATCCCGACCAGCAGCAGCACCCCGACGACGACCGCACCGACCGTGCGCCGACGTGCCGCTGCACGCGCCGGGGGGGCACCCGGCACCTGGTCCGCCGGACCGGTCACCGGCTCGGCGACGCGTGCGGCGGTCGTGGCGGTGTCGGTGGGGACGTCCGTGCTGGTCACGGACCTCAGCGTGCCTGCCGGTGCCGCGGGGCGGAACGGCGACTCTCCTGCAGGGGTCTAGCCTGAGGCTATGACCTCCGCGCTCCCAGAGCCCGCCCTCCCAGAGCCCGCCCCCGCGGAGCTCGTGGTGCCGCACCGGGCACCGCTGGGTGCGCTGCAGGTCTTCGTCGCCGTCGCGCACCACGGGTCGCTGTCCGCCGCCGCCCGCGCACTGGGCATCGCCCAGCCGTCCGCGAGCGCAGCCCTGCGCCGCCTCGAACGCAGCACGGGCGTCACGCTCGTGCTGCGGGCACCCTCGGGCACGGCGCTGACCGAGCAGGGCCGCCGGCTCCTGCCCCACGCGGCGGCAGTGCTGCGTGCGTCGGAGGCGTTCGAGGCCGCGGCGTCCGCCGAACGGACCCAGCACGCGGGCCGCATCGTGGTGGCCGCGAGCATGACGATCGCCGAGCACCTCGCGCCGGGGTGGATCGCCGCACGGGGACCGGGTCAGGCCTCCGTCGAGCTGCTGGTCGCGAACTCCCGCGACGTCGCACGGGCCGTGATCGACGGGGACGCCGAGCTCGGGTTCGTCGAAGGGCCGGACGTCGACGAGGCGCTGGCCTCGCGGGTGGTCGGCACCGACGAGCTGGTCGTCGTCGTCGCGCCCGTGCATCCCTGGGCACGACGCCGACGACCCATCAGCGCCGCCGAGCTCGCCGCGGCTCCACTGGCGCTGCGCGAGATCGGGTCCGGGACCCGCTCGACGCTCGAGCGCGCACTCACCGCAGCCGGAGCCCCCGCCCCACGCGACACCGACCAGCTGGGGTCGACGGTCGCCGTGAAGAGCCTGGTGCGCGCCGGGCGCCACGCCGCGGTGCTCTCCGGACACACGGTGCGCGACGAGATCGCGCACGGCCAGCTCGTCACCGTCGAGGTCGACGGGATCGACCTGCGGCGCGTGCTGCGCATGGTGTGGTCACGCGGCCGGCAGGCGCCGACGGCGGTCGAGGAGTTCGCGCGGGTGGCCCTGACCGGGCTCACTGCGGACTGAGTCGTGGTGAGCGATCAGCGGATGCCGTGGGCCGCGGCCCACGCGACCGCCTCGGCGCGCGTGGAGACGCCGATCTTGCGGTAGACACTGCGAACCTGGGACTTGACGGTGTTGCGCGTGACGAAGAGTCGCGTCGCGATCTCCTCGAGGGTCACGTCCTCGGTCAGCTCCGCCAGCACGACCCGTTCGCGGCGGGTCAGCCCCTCGTCGAGGGTGCGGATGGTCCTGGTCGTCTCCAACGTGCTCATGGTCTGTCCTCCGGGTGTCCTGCACGGCCGCCGAATGGATCGACGCCCGTCGTGGGATGCGTACCGGATGAGAGGGGCAGTCCAGCGAACTATGACGCGGGTTCTGCGGGTCCTTCTCGTAGCACACGGCCCTCGGGAATCGCTCCTGCCGTACGTCCCACAATGAGGGAGTTCTCACGCCGGAGATACGTGGGGGCGGTCCGCGCGGTGGCTTTCACCCGTTCGGGCGAGGGAAAGGACCTACCCGCATCACGGCGAGGTCACGGTCCGGGCTCGCCGAGGTCTCGGATGCCCCGAACGGCGGACATCTGGGCGTGTCGGATCGCCCATGACCGACAAGGGAGCGACAATCCGCCCCCTTGTCGGGTTTGTCACACCTGGACCGATGTGTCCCGTGCGCTCGCCGGGTCTCGTGCGGCCCCGGGGCCGCACCGATCCGGTCAGCCGGCGGTCTGCGCGGCGTACTGCTCGGCGGTCAGCAGAGGGCCCGTCGAGGCGACCTCGACCTTCAGCAGCCACCCGGCGCCGAACGGGTCGGAGTTGACCACCGACGGGTCGTCCACCGCGTCCTGGTTGACCTCCACCACGGTGCCCGACACGGGCGAGAACAGCTCCGAGACGGACTTGGTCGACTCGATCTCGCCGACCACCGCACCGGCGGCGATCTCGTCACCGACCGAGGGCAGCTCCAGGTAGACGATGTCGCCGAGCGCGTCGGCCGCGACCGCCGTGATGCCGATGGTCGACGGGCTGCCGTCCTTCAGCCACTCGTGCTCGACGGTGTAGTGCAGGTCGGCGGGCAGGTCGGTGCTCATGGGCGCTCCTCGGTGGTGTGCTGGGCGGGTCGAACGGGTCTGTCGGGGCGGACGGCGTGCGGCGGTGTCACCGGGCACGACGGTAGAAGGGAAGTGCCACGACGCGCACCGGCTCACGCCGACCGCGCACGTCGACCGCGAGCTCGGTGCCCTCGGCCGACACCTCCGGGGTCACGTAGGCCATCGCGATCGGGTGGCCGAGCGTGGGTGACGGCGCACCGGAGGTGACCGTGCCGACCGTGGGGGCGTCCGCCGCGGTCGAGGCGACGACCTCGTACCCGTGGCGCGCCGCGCGGCGGCCGAGTCCCATCAGCCCGACCAGCGTGCGCGCACCCGGGGCGTGCGCACGCGACTCGAGCGCGTCCCGGCCGACGAACGGCAGGGGCGACCCGTCGGCGGCGACCTTGTCGAGCTTGACGACGCGACCCAGGCCGGCGTCGTGCGGGGTGGTCGTGCGGTCCAGCTCGTTGCCGTACAGCGGCATGCCGGCCTCGAGCCGCAGGCTGTCGCGGGCCGACAGACCCGCAGGGACCAGGCCGAGCGGCGTCCCCGCAGCCAGCAGTGCGCGCCACAGGGCCGGGGCCTGCGCCGCAGGCACGAACAGCTCGAAGCCGTCCTCGCCCGTGTACCCGGTGCGGGCCACCAGCGCCGCACGGCCGTCGACGGTCGCCTCCGCGGCGGCGTAGTACGGCATGGACCGGACGGTCTCGACATCGTCCGCGGCGGTCAGACCGGTGAGGATCTGCTCGGCGCGCGGGCCCTGCACGGCGATCAGCGCCGTGGTGAGCGACTCGTCGGCGAGCGTCGCGTCGAACCCGGCGAGCCGCTCGCGGAGGGCGTCACGGACCACGTGCACGTTCGACGCGTTGGCCACGATCAGGAACGTCTCGGGGCCACGGCGGTAGACGACCAGGTCGTCGATGACGCCCCCGTCCTCGGCGCAGATCATCGTGTAGCGGGCCCGGCCGACGGTCACCGCCGACAGGTTGCCGACCAGGGCGGCGTCCAGACCGGCGGCGGCCTGCGGTCCGGTGATCCACAGCTCGCCCATGTGCGACAGGTCGAACAACCCCGCGGCCGTGCGGACAGCCTGGTGCTCGGCGATGTCCGAGGAGTAGCGCAGCGGCATCTGCCAGCCGGCGAACGAGGTCAGGGCGGCACCCAGCGCGACGTGCTCGTCGTGCAACGGGGACAGGACGTCCTGCTCGGGGGTGTGCGTCATGGTGGTCTCCTCGACTGCGGCGGCGGGATCGGTGCGGGCGGGGTCTGCGGGGCCTGCGGAGTCGGGCTGGCCGGGGTGGCCGGTCACTCGGCGTACGCCTCGACGGGTGGGCACGAGCAGACCAGGTGCCGGTCGCCGCGGGCGCCGTCGATGCGGCGCACCGGCGGCCAGTACTTGCCGGCCCGCAGCTCGGGCACGGGGAACGCCGCGAGCTCGCGCGGGTACGGGTGCTCCCAGGTGTCGGCCGTGACCGAGGCGGTGGTGTGCGGGGCGTGCCGCAGCGGCGAGTCCTCGACGGCCCAGCGGCCCGCGGCGACGTCGTCGATCTCGGCACGGATGGCCAGCATCGCCTGGACGAACCGGTCCAGCTCGGCCAGGTCCTCCGACTCGGTGGGCTCGACCATGAGCGTGCCCGCCACGGGGAACGACAGCGTGGGCGCGTGGAACCCGTAGTCCATGAGTCGCTTGGCGACGTCCTCGGCGGTGACACCGGTCTGCTTGGTGATCTCGCGCAGGTCGAGGATGCACTCGTGGGCGACGAGCCCGCCGGGGCCGGTGTAGAGCACCGGGTAGGCGTCGCGCAGGCGCGTGGCCAGGTAGTTCGCGGCCAGCACGGCGACCTCGGTGGCGCGACGCAGGCCGTCGCCACCCATCAGGGCCACGTACGCCCACGAGATCGGCAGGATGCCGGCCGAACCCCACGGCGCCGCGGAGACGGGCGCGACGACGCCCGCGCCCGGCGTGCCCTGCCCGTTCAGCGGCGTGGGGTTGCCGGGCAGGTACGGGGCCAGGTGCGCGGCGACCGCGACCGGGCCGACACCGGGTCCGCCGCCGCCGTGCGGGATGCAGAACGTCTTGTGCAGGTTGAGGTGGCTGACGTCACCACCGATCTCGCCCGGCCGGGCCAGGCCGACGAGCGCGTTGAGGTTCGCGCCGTCGATGTACACCTGACCACCCACCTCGTGTACAAGGTCGGCGACCGTGCGGACACCCTCCTCGTAGACACCGTGCGTGGAGGGGTACGTGATCATGATCGCGGCCACCTGCGAACCGTGCTGCGCGAGCTTGGCCCGCAGGTCGTCGAGGTCCACCGAACCATCCGTGGCCGTCGCCACGACCACGACGCGCATGCCGGCCAACGCCGCCGACGCCGCGTTCGTGCCGTGCGCGGACGCCGGGATCAGGCACACGTCACGCACCGGGTCGCCGTCCGTGTGCCGGGCCGCGTGGTAGCCGCGGATCGCCAGCAGACCGGCCAGCTCACCCTGGGACCCGGCGTTCGGCTGCACCGACACCGCGGCGTAGCCGGTGATCTCCGCCAGCCAGTCCTGCAGCTGCGTGACCAGCTCGGCGTACCCGACCGTCTGGTCCGCCGGGGCGTACGGGTGGATCGAGGCGAACTCCGGCCAGGAGATCGGCTCCATCTCGGCCGTCGCGTTCAGCTTCATCGTGCACGAGCCCAACGGGATCATCGTGCGGTCCAGCGCCAGGTCCTTGTCGGACAGGCGGCGCAGGTAGCGCAGCATCGCCGTCTCGGAGCGGTGCAGGTGGAACACCGGGTGCGTCAGGTACGGGGTCGACCTCGTGGCCCAGGCCGGCAGCGGCGTGCCGCTCCCGGCGGCGAACGAGAACCAGCGCACCTCCTCCGCCTCGGGGTCGGCGTCCGTGGCTCGCGCCTCGACGAACGCCGACAGGACGGCCGTCACGTCGTCCGGGCCCGTCGTCTCGTCGCACGCGATCTGCACGTGGTCGTCGTCCGGGGCCCACAGGTTCAGCCCGTGCCGGGAAGCCGCCGCGACCACCGCGCGGGCCAGCCCCGGCACGTGCGCCCGCACGGTGTCGAAGTAGACCTCGTGCTCGATCGGCACACCCTGCTCACCCAGCACGGCGGCGACCGCCCCCGCGAACCCGTGCACGCGCTCCGCGATCGCCCGCAGCCCGTCGGGCCCGTGGTAGACCGCGTACATCGACGCCACGATCGCCAGCAGCGCCTGCGCCGTGCAGATGTTGCTCGTCGCCTTCTCGCGACGGATGTGCTGCTCACGCGTCTGCAGCGCCAGCCGGTAGGCCGCGGCACCGTCGGCGTCGATCGACACCCCGACGAGCCGACCCGGCAGCATGCGCTCCAGGCCCGGGCGCACGGCCATGAACGCCGCGTGCGGGCCGCCGCCGAACAGCGGCACACCGAACCGCTGCGCCGAGCCGACCGACACGTCCGCGCCGAGCTCGCCCGGTGTCCGCAGCAGGGTCAGGGCGAGCAGGTCCGCCGCGATCGTCACCAGCGCGCCGCGCTCCTTGGCCGCCGCGACCAGCGGGGCCAGGTCACGCACGACGCCGGACGCCCCGACCTGCTGCAGCACGACGCCGACCAGCGCGCCCTCGACCTCGGGCAGGCCGTCCGTGAGGTCCGCGACCACGACCGGCAGCCCGATCGCCTCGGCGCGGCCGAGCGTGACCTCGCGCGACTGGCCGAACAGCTCGGCGTCGAGCACCACCGTGCCGGCCTTCGCCTTCGACGCGCGCCACATGAGCGCCACGGCCTCCGCGACGGCCGTCGCCTCGTCCAGCAGGGACGCGTTCGCGATCTCCAGGCCGGTCAGATCCGCGACCATGGTCTGGAAGTTCAGCAGCGCCTCGAGCCGGCCCTGCGAGATCTCCGGCTGGTACGGCGTGTACGCGGTGTACCAGGCGGGCGACTCGAGCACGTTGCGGCGGATCACCGCGGGCGTCACCGTGTCGGAGTAGCCCTGGCCGATCATCGAGGTCATCACGCGGTTGCGGCCCGCGATCGCCCGCAGGTCAGCCAGCACCTGCTCCTCGGAACGGGCCGGGGGCAGGTCGAGCGGGCGGTCCGTGCGGATGGCCGCCGGGACGGCGGCGTCGACCAGCGCGTCGAGGCTGTCGTAGCCGACGACGGCGAGCATGCGGTCCGTCTCGGTGCCCCGCGGACCGATGTGCCGGTCGGAGAAGTCGACGGCAGCGGGCGACACGGCCGCGGGGTGCGCGGCGGGCGCAGGGGTGGTCAGGTCGAGCTCGGTCACGGGCTGCTCCACAGGGGTTCGCCCGGCGGACGCCGGGACGGCAAGGTGGGCTCCCCGCTCTGTCATCCGCGCGCCCGGGGGTACGCGACCTGAGAGTTTTGCCGGTCCGCCGTGGCCTGTGGGCCCGGGGCGCGCCGACTTGCACCGTCGGTGGGTCGGGCCCGGAGGGCACGACCGCTTTCCAGAGTTGCCTCGCCGTGGCGGTACAGGGGGCCTGAGAGATTCCCGGGGAGGGTTGCTCCTTCGGCGTCCCGACCGGCCGTGGCCGTCGGGAGCTCTCCCGCCATGGTTCGAGCAGCGTGTTGAGTTGTGGCGCCAGGGTACCCCCCGGTCCGGTGCGCCAGCGGGTGGTCCCAGGAGGAACCGGCCCGGGGCGGCGGGGACCGTGGCAAATCCACGGCGGTCCACCGCGACCGGCGTGGACGCGCCTGGTTACCCTGACCGGATGACGCCCCCCGCGCCCGGGACGCACCACTCGACCCCCCAGCCGTCCGCTGAGCCGGCTGGCGGCGACGAGTCGGCGCACGTGACCGCTGCGGTGCGGCCCACGGCGTTCGTGCTCGTCGCCTCGGACCGCTGCGCGTCGGGTGAGCGGGTGGACACCTCGGGCCCCGCCGCGGCCGCACGCCTCACGGCCGCCGGGTACGACGTGATCGACGTGCTGGTGGTCCCGGACGGCGCACTCTCCGTGGAAAACGGGCTGCGACAGGCTCTCGTCGCAGGCGCCCGCCTGGTCGTCACCTCCGGCGGCACAGGGGTCGGTCCGCGTGACCGGACCCCCGAAGGCACCCGGCCGGTGCTCGCGCTCGAGCTGCCCGGGATTCCGGAGCTGCTGCGCCGCGAGGGAGCGCGCACGGTGCCGACCGCTGCCCTCTCGCGCGGCCTGGCGGGCGTCACGTCCGAGGGGGCCGTGGTGGTCAACCTGCCGGGCTCGCCGGGCGGGGTGGTCGACGGGCTCGACGTGCTGCTGCCCCTGCTGGACCACCTGCTCGACCAGGTGCACGGGGGTGACCACGGATGACGGTGCTGGCCCGGGTGTCCGACACCCCCCTCGACCTGGGGTTTCACGTGGAACATCTGGCCGGGCCGACCGTGGGCGCCGTGGCCACGTTCCTCGGCGTCGTCCGTGACCACGACCCGTCCGTCGTCGGGGAGGTCGTCGCACTGGAGTACAGCGCGCACCCGGACGCCCCCGCCGTGCTCGACCGGATCGCGCACGAGACCGCGCGGCGCGACGGGGTCCTGGGTGTGGCGGTGAGCCATCGGATCGGCCACCTGGGCGTGGGCGAACCGGCCCTCGTCGCGGTCGTCACCTCCGCCCACCGGGCCGAGGCGTTCGACGCGTGCCGCGTGCTGGTCGAGACGGTCAAGGCCGAGCTGCCCGTGTGGAAGCGCGAGATCCTGGCCGACGGCTCACACGTGTGGGTGGGGCTGTGACGAGGCCGCACGGGCACACGCCCGGGGCGCTCGTCGACCGGTTCGGGCGGGTGCACCGCGACCTGCGGATCTCGCTGACGGACCGTTGCTCGCTGCGCTGCACGTACTGCATGCCCGCCGAGGGCGTGCCGTGGCTCGCGCGCGACACCATGCTCAGCACCGAGGAGATCGTCCGGGTCGCCCGCGTCGGCGTCGAGCTGGGCATCACCGAGATCCGGCTCACCGGTGGCGAACCGCTGCTGCGCACCGACGTGGTCGACGTCGTCCGCCGGCTCACCGCCCTGACGGGCCCCGAGGGCAGCCCCGAGGTGTCGCTGACCACCAACGCGCTGCGCCTGCCCGGCCTCGCCGCACCCCTGCGGGACGCCGGGCTGGAACGCGTCAACATCAGCCTCGACACGCTCGACCGCGCCCGGTTCCAGCAGCTCACCCGCCGCGACCGGCTCGTCGAGACCCTCGCCGGGGTCGCCGCCGCCGAAGCCGCCGGCCTGTCGCCGATCAAGATCAACGCCGTGGCCATGCGCGGCGTCAACGACGACGAGGTCGTCGCGCTCACCCGCTGGGCCGTCGACCGCGGGTACCAGATGCGGTTCATCGAGCAGATGCCGCTCGACGGCGGGCACACCTGGGACCGCGTCACCATGGTCACCCAGGCGGAGATCCTCGAACGCCTGACCTCGGCGTTCACGCTCACCGAGGTGCCCGGACGCGGCGCCGCACCGGCCGAGCTCTGGTACGTCGACGGCGGGCCGGCGACCGTCGGCGTCATCGCCTCGGTGTCCGCACCGTTCTGCGGTGCGTGCGACCGGCTGCGCCTCACCGCCGACGGGCAGCTGCGCGCCTGCCTGTTCTCGCAGACGGAGACCGACGTGCGAGCGCTCGTCCGGACCGACGGACCCGCCGCCGACGTCGACGCCCTGCTCGGCGACGCCTACCGGCGGTGCCTGGCCGGCAAGAAGGCCGGTCACGACATCGACGACCCGACCTTCCTGCAGCCGAACCGACCGATGAGCGCGATCGGCGGCTGAGCGCCCGCCGCCGAGCGCGACCAGCGTCAGAAGTCGAACAGGTCCTCGAGCCAGGACTCGCGCTTCTTCTTCCGCCGAGGGTCGTAGCCGCGGGAGTCGTGGGCGGCGCGGTCGTCGTACCCGCGGCGGTCGTCCCTGCGGTCGTCACGTCGAGGGTCGTAGCCGCCCGGGGCGGGCTGCCCGTAACCGGGAACCGGGGCAGGCGGAGCGGCTGCCGCTCCACCGCCGGACCGCTCGAGGATCTTGTCGAGCTCGCCGCGGTCCAGCCACACGCCGCGGCACACCGGGCAGTAGTCGATCTCGACACCCTGGCGGTCGGCCATCACCAGCCGGGCCTGATCCACCGGACACAGCATGGGCGCACCTCCGTCGTCGCGATGACCTCCATCGCCTCTGGCGGGTCAACGCCCGAGCGGCCGGATCGGTGCCCGGGCCCGCGGAACCCCCTCCGGCAGCCTGCAGGGCGGGGCGTCAGCCGCCTGCGAACGGGGGCAGGACGTCCAGCGTGGCACCCGCCGGCACCGGTTCGGCACCCTCGACGCGCACACCGTCGGCCAGCAGTGCGCACCGGCCCAGCACGCGCCCCAGCTCGGCGCCGTGCCGTGCGACGAGGTCGTCGAGCACCCCGGCCAGCGGGCCAGCGGGCACCTGCTCCTGCTCGACGCCCGCCGCCTCGGCTGCGGCGGCGAAGTACCGGACCGTGATCACGGCGTCGGCGACCCGGTGTCGTCGGCGGCCCACGACGCGGCGGCCGCACGCACCCGGGCCAGCACGTCCGCGACGGCCGCCTCGTCGCCGCCGGCGGCCCCCACGGCGATGCCCGCGACGAACAACGACAAGGGTGCGGCCGGCCGCGCGACCTGATGCGCGACGTCGCCGGCGACGTCCAGCACCTCGGCGACGTCCACCACGGCAGGGTCCACCCCGAGCGCCTCGGCGAGTGCGGCGGTCCAGACGTGCAGGTCGGCGCCCGGTGCGCGCCTCGGGTCCTCGCTCATGATCGCTCCTCGTCGTCGGGCGTCGGTCGGTGTCCCGACCGGTCGATCGTGCCATCGTCGGCTCCGGCACCGCGCAGCAGGGCGTCCAGCCGGTGGACGTCGTCCCAGGTGTCCGCGTCCGCGGCGCCGTGCGGGTCGACGAGGTCGACCAGCCGCAGGCCCCCGAGCAGGATGCGCACCGGCAGGCCTCGGACGCCCTCCGGCCCCCCGTGCCGGCGCACGGCGTCGTCGAGCGCACGGCGGCGGTAGACGGCCAGGAGGTGCTGGGGCCGCCCGTCCTGGTCGGTCACCCGGGCACCGTCGACTCCCGGCTCAGCCCCACCCACCGCCGCGAGCAGCGCCGGGACCACCTGGGCGGCGAGCGGCACGTCGCAGGCGAGCACGAGGACCAGCCCGGCCGGGTCGGACCCCAGGGCGTCCAGCCCGGCGGCGATCCCCGCGCACGGACCCCCGTCGGGCGGGTCCTCGAGCACCGTGACCACGCCGGGGCGCACCAGGTGCTCCGGGGCCACGAGCACCACGCGGCGCGCACCAACCGTCGCCTCGAGCACGTGGTCGACGAGCGCGCGACCCCCGACCGGGATCTCGGGCTTCGACGCCCCGCCCAGCCGTCGGGCGCGGCCTCCTGCGAGGACGACCGCGTCGAAGTCGGTCATGCGCGCAGCCGCATCACCGTCAGCCGGTCGCCCGGTTCCACCTCGTCCACCTCGGCCGGGACCAGGGCCAGTCCGTCGGCCAGCGCGAGGCGCGCCACCAGGTGCGACCCGGACCCGCCCGGGGTGGCCCGGCGCACGCGCGGCTGCTCGCCGGTGCCGAACCGGACGGGCATCACCTGCGCGCGGCCAGGCGGAGTCCGCCAGCCGTCCTCGACCACGGCCGTCACCGTCGGCCGGTGCACGTCGGCCAGGCCCCGCAAGCGCAGCACCGCGGGCCGCACGAACAGCTCGAAGGACACGAACGAGCTCACCGGGTTGCCGGGCAGCGCGCACAGCGGGGTCCCGCCCCGCAGGCGACCCAGCCCTTGCGGTTTGCCAGGCTGCACGGCCACGGGCACGAACTCGACGTCGGGCTCGTCACGCAGCGCCGCCTTGACCACGTCGAACGCGCCGACGCTCACACCACCCGAGGTGACGACCAGGTCGACCGGGCCGTGCAGGGCGCCGTCGTCGAGCCCGTGCAGCAGGGCGAGCAGGGCCTGCGGGTCGTCGCTCGTGGGGCCGAGGCGCAGCGCCTCTCCCCCGGCCTCCTGCACGGCGGCGGCCAGCAGCCACGAGTTCGAGTCGGGCAGCGTCCCGTACCGGACGGGTTCACCGGGCGCGACGAGCTCGTCACCGGTCGACACCACCGCGACACGCGGTCGACGGTGCACCGGCACCCGCGAGCGCCCGACCGACGCGACGGCCGCGACCTGCGCCGGCCCGAGCAGCGTGCCCGCGGCGACCACCAGGTCGCCCGCCGCGGCGTCGCCCCCGGCGTGCCGCACGTGCCGCCCGGCGGGGGGTGCGTCGTCGATGCGGACGCGGACCGTCCCGGCGTCGGTCAGCTCGACGGGCACGATCGTGTCCGCACCGTCGGGCACGGGCGCGCCCGTCATGATCCGGGCGGCGTTCCCCGGGGCCAGGAACGGCCGTTCGGCCGTGCCGGCGGGAAGGTCGGCGACCACGGGCAGCACCACGGGGGTGGCCGCCGTCGCACTGGCGATGTCGGCGTGCCGCACCGCGTACCCGTCCATCGCCGAGTTGTCCCAGCGCGGCATCGGCGTGTCGGTGACGACGTCCTGCGCGAGCACCGCACCCAGGGCGTCGGCCAGCCCGACCTCGACGACCGGCAGCGGTGCGACGAGCGCGAGCGTCGCGTCCCGGTGCTCGATCCATGTGCGCACGTCGGTCGCCTCCTCCTCGTCGCTGCCGCGATCCTGTCACGCCGCCCGCTCGGGGCGTGGGGTGGACCGGCCGTCGACAAGGCGCCCGATCGCCTGCGGGGGGTGAGCGCGGCGCCCTATGGTGAGCGGACCGCGGGTCGAAGGGGCCCGTTCTCCCTGGGAGGTCCCGTGCCGGTCCCGATGCGTCCTCGTCCGATGCTGTGGACGGGTGTGGTGGTCGCGACAGTCGCCGGGCTGATCCGGTGGGTGCTGGGCGCGAGCCTGTTCGCACAGCAGATCTACAACGAGTTCCCGTCCTTGCTGACGCTGTGGTCCCTCGTCGCAAGCCTCACCGAGGTGGCGATCGTCGTGGGCGCGGTGTTCATCGGCGGGTCGTTCGTGCTCGCATCGCTGCAGCAGACCGGCCCGGTCGAGCCGTCGGTTGCGTCAGGAGCTGACGACGCCCCCACCGCGCCTCTCCCCACCGAGCCGGACGACGGCCGTCCAGCGCTCGGTGGGCACGAGCTGCAGGTCTAGGGCCGCACCGAGCTCAGAGCGTCGCCTGCCAGGCGACGATGCGGTCGACGGCCTCGCGCACGACGTCCAGCGACGACGCGAACGACAGCCGCACGAACCGGTGCCCGTCGACCGGGTCGAAGTCGGTGCCCGGCGTGAGGGCGACGCCGGCCTCGTCGAGCAGCCGCGCGCACCACGTCACCGAGTCCAGGCCCGAGGCCGACACGTCGCCGTACAGGTAGAACGCGCCGTCCGCGGGGGCCACGTGCGCCCAGCCGAGCTCGTCGAGCCGACCCAGCAGGTGGGCTCGGGCGTCGGCGTACCTGTCGACGTTCTCGCGGGCCGCGGCGTACCCCGCCGAGCTGAAGGCCGCGACACCGGCGTGCTGCGCGAGGGCAGGCGGGCACAGGGCCACGTTGCCGGCCAGGGCGTCGACCGCGCTGACCAGGTCGTCCGGCAGCACCAGCCAGCCGAGCCGCCACCCGGTCATCGCCCAGTACTTGGAGAACGAGTTCACGACGACGGCGCCACGGTCCAGGTACTGCGCGGCTGTGGCAGTGCCGGGCGCGTGACCGGCCGAGTCCGGGTAGGTGATGCCGTGGTAGATCTCGTCGCTGATCAGCCGCACGCCGTGCTCGGCGCACCAGGCCGCGAGCGCGGCGAGCTCGTCGGGGTCGATCATCGTGCCCGTCGGGTTCGCGGGGCTGGCCACGACGAGCCCGTCGATGGGCGTGTCGAGGGCGTCGAGCTGGGCGACGGTCGGCTGGTAGCGGGTCTGCGCACCGCAGGGCAGCTCGACGACCTCGCAGCCGAGCGCAGCGAGGATGTTCGTGTACGCCGGGTACCCGGGGCGGGCCAGGGCGACACGGTCGCCGACGTCGAACGCGGCGAGGAACGCCAGCAGGAACCCGCCGGACGACCCGGTGGTGACGGCCACGCGGGCGGGGTCGACGTCCAGGCCGTACCAGTCGGCGTAGTGGTGGGCGATCGCGGCGCGCAGCCCGGGCGCACCCAACGACTCGGTGTAGCCGAGGTCACCGCTGGTCAGCAGCTCGATGGCGCGGGTGCGCACCACGTCCGAGGCGCCGGTGGACGGCTCGCCGGCGCACAGGTTGAGCACGCGCTCCCCGGCGGCGCGTCGGGCGTTGGCCGCTGCGAGGATCTCCATCACGGCGAACGGCGGGACCTGGGACCGGCGCGAGACCTTCATGCCCCCATCGTGGCCGACGCGCGGGCCCCGGGCGCTGGGAAGTCCACGGCGCCCGCGGCCCGCACGGATCGGATCAGGTGCAGTCAGGTGCGGTCAGGTCTGGTCGTCGACGTCGGCGCCCGCCGCGTCGGACTTGATGCGGTCGATCGCGTTCTGCGCCGACGCCTTCGCGCTGTACCCCTCGCTGCTGGCCAGGACGTTGCCGTTCGTGGCGCGGATCCGGAACCGGAACTCGCCGGCCTTGTCCTTGTAGATCTCGAACTTCACGAGGACCCCCTTGTCCAGGTCACCGGCGGGGCGTCGATGACACCGCTCCCAGTGTGGCGAGCGACCCCGCGCCTGCAACCGGGGCACTGCCGGGCCGATCGGCCGCCGGACCGGGCGGGGCGACCCGATCAGGCGCGCGGGCCGCCGTCCTTGCGTCCGCGGCGGACCAGGACGACGGCACCTGCGCCCGCGAGCGTCGCCACGCAGGTGACGCCGACGACCAGCAGCGCGTTCGCGACCGCAGGGGGCACGACCTGCAGCAACGCACCGAACCCACCCGCGAGCACCACGAGCAGCGCCAGTGCCGCGAGGGCACGGGCACCCCGTCGACGCGTCTCCGTCGGGCGCAGGCCCGGACCGGCGACTCGGCCCGGCGCGACGGTGCGCCGGAGGGAGGGCGTGTGCAGCATCGGGGCCGACTCCTTCGGGTCTCGGCCGCACGGGCGGCTCGACGTGTGCCACGAAGCGTGCCGGGCGCCCGTGAGCGCCGCTGGTCGAGCCGGTGAACAGCGTGAGGCGGCTGCGTGTCCGTGCGCCGCAGCGCCCGGGCGGGCGGCGGGAGGCGTCAGCGCCGAGCGAGCGCCGCCCGCACCGCCTCCACGATCCCGTCGGCGGCGGCCTCGACCTGCGCCAGGCAGTCCTCGAAGTCCTCCGGCCCCCCGTACCAGGGGTCGTCCACGTCGAGCACGTGCTCCGGCTCGCCCGGTGCGACGTGCGGCGCGGCCGGGTCGAACGAGCGGAACATGACGATCCGCGAGGCGACCCCGGGGTCCGCCAGGCGCCGGAGCGCCCGCGCGTGCGCGGCAGTCATCGCCAGCACCAGGTCACGCGCCGGCAGCTCGGTGGCCCGCACCTGCCGGGCACGGTGACCCTCCCCCGCCGGGTAGCCGTGCGCCACGAGCACCGCACGTGCCCGCCGGTCGATCGGGTGCCCGTGCTCCTCGTTGCTGACGCCCGTGGAGTCGACCACGACCTGGTCGCCCAGACCTGCCGCCTCGAAGCGGTCCCGCAGCACCACCTCGGCCATCGGCGACCGGCAGATGTTGCCCGTGCACACCGTCATCACCCGGTACGGCTCGCTCATGCGCGCACCTGCCCACGGTCGACCTGCATGAGGATCCCCGTCCCTCCCTCGAACGTGATGCCCGCGAGCTGTGCCGCCCGCGCGACCTGCGTGAACCCGTGCCGCTCGTGCAGGGCGATCGACGGGGTGTTGCGGGCGTTGACCACGCTGCGCACCACCGTCGCCCGCTCCCACGACCAGTCGAGCACGGCGCCGAGCAGCCGGTCACCGACGTACCGACGCCGCCAGTCCGGTGCGACCGTCAGCCCCGAGACCGCGTACCCGTCGGGCACGTCGTCGTGACCCGACCACCTCGACACCGACGTCCATCCCACCACGGCAGGCCCGACGTGACCGACGAGCACGCACCGACCCGGGTCGCCGACCGCCGCCACGAGCCGGCGCTCGAACCCGTCGGGCACCGCACCCCGCGAGGCGGCGACCTGCACGATCGCGGCGACGTCCTCGAGGCGCGCCGACCGCACCAGGGCCCGAGGGTCGGACGACCCGTGCACCTGCGGGGCGAAGGGCGCGAACATCGAGGTCACCGACCCATTGTCCGGCGGGATCCCGCCAGGACCACGTCAGCGCGGCGTCACCCGCGCGTCATCCGGCGCCGCGATACTCCCGACCATGACGAACTCGACGCACGCCGGGCCCGCCGCACCCCCCAAGCCCCGGGTCCCCCAGACGGTCCCGAGCACCGCCGACCGCGCCGCGCTGGGAGCCGTGTGGGCGCTGCCGCTGCTCGCCGTCGTCCTCAAGGTCGCCGTCCCCGGCTGGGTGCTGTTGTTCCTGGTGATCGGGTCGCCGATCGTGCTGGCCCTGCTCGTCTCGGGCCTGGTGACCTTCACCTCGACGTTCCGGCGCCGCAGCCGCGTCCGTGCCGCGCACGGCCAGGTGCCGCCGCTCTACCGCGCCCTCGCCTGGGCCTGGGGCGGGGCCTGGGTGCTCGCCGCGTTCGTCGTCGCCGACGCCGGGGACATCGGGCCGATGCGGTCGCCGCTCACCGTCGTGACCGGGCTCGGCGAACCCGACTGGTACCCGGCGTTCCAGGGCCTCGTCCTGTCCCTGTGCATCACGGTCGTCATCGCCGCGCCGGTGGTCACCTGGATCGCTCGTGCGCGGACGCCCGCCATCGCCCGCACGACCTGAGGCGCGCTCGCGCAGGTCCAAGCGAGACGCGTCCCGGGCGCTCTCGGGCCAGGCGCCGCAAGCCGCGGCATTCCGCAACGACTCCAACGCCGCATCACACAGGTCCCACATCTACGCCAAGCAGTCGATGAAGTCGGCGAACGTCCGTGCAACAAGTCGGGGTTCGCGGTCCTCGGCGACATAGGCCGCTGTGGGCTCAAGGGAGCCTGACCTGGTTTCCCGGACAGTTTGGTCTTGACCCGTTCGACGGACTCGCGGGTGGGGTGGTCGCGGCTGCTCGTCCGAGAGGATGTCTCATGCCGAGGCCGTATCCGCCCCCGTTTCGCACACGAAACACTTCGAGGTACGAATCGGGAACCCCCGGGCGCGTCCGGTAGAGGCGTGAACGCCGAGGAGCTGGCGACCCTCGACCGGGGCCACTGGCACAACGACGCGCGCCTGCACGGCTATCGCGAGGACATCCCGCCGACCGAGTACCAGACGACTCTCTACGCTACCTACGGGAGCAATCAGCACCCGGCCGCGATCCCATAGTCCAGTGCGATTCAGGATCGCGGCCGCCCCGACAGGTGCCTCACTCCATCCCCCCGACCACGAGACCACCGGGTAGCTGAAGCACCCAAGGATCCACGTCGGCATCCGCAGTTGCGATCAGCGTCGCGGCCGAGAACTCGAACGCGACGACTGGGCCGTCCCGCCGCAGTGCGACCAGGTCTTCACCGACGAGATCCCAGCACTGGTCCTCGAGGTCATCGTCCAACCAGCTCAAAGCACGCCCACCAATCGTCCCCTCCCAGGGGCAGCGCGCAAGCCGTAATGGAGAATGCCCACCGAGGTCGGGACCAGATCGCCCGTTCCGCGATCAGAGAACTGCCCGATCATCTCTCCAAAGTCGATTCTCTCCTTGAACCCCGGCTCACCCCGCGCGACATTGCCGATCGGCGTCCCAGACCCCGCGCTCTCAACAAGACCCCTCGGGTCGGCCGTCAGCGTGCTCCTGCCCTGCAAGAAGATCGAAGGCACACTCCTACGACAGCAGGCCCGTCTTCTCGCGTAGACCAGCTGACGCCTGCGTCAGTTCACTCGCTGGACGACGCCCGTCGACTCCAGTGGTTTCCTTGAGCCTTGGCTGCGCGCTCAGCCTCCACGAGCGCGTCGCGGAATGCCTCGGCGGCCTTACGGCCCATCCCGAGGATATTGGCGAAGTCGTGATCGGCCAAGGAGACGCCGTCGAGCACGTAGGACAACGTGAGACATATGAAGATGTACTCGTTCTTGTCGAGCTCGATGTCGACACCGTCGCGGCGGAAGTTCGCCATCATGGGATCACCGTCCTGTCCAAATTCTGCTGAACAGCTCTCAGGAAGTTGTCCGGGCGATAGAATGTGCCCGGGATCGCCGCGTTCGGGCCGCGGAAGACAATCGCGGAGTTGGCGTAGTCAATCCAGAATCGGGTGCCGTCGTCGCGAAGGCGCCCTGCGCTCGCGCCCATCAAATCGTCGATATGGCTGCCCATTTCCTCGATCGACCCGAATCCCAGGTCAGCCTCAGGCCCTGAACTCGTCGGCTCTGATCGCCGCCCGCTCGCCACTACGGGATGGCTGGAGTTCACGGCGTCAGTCGCCGTTGAACACCAGATACCGGTGAGGCCGCTCCTGAGTCCGCCTGATCATCCGAAGCACCTCATCGGCGACCGGACCTCCCAGACCTCGGTGAGACAACGCACGTAGTTCGTCAGCGATGACAGAAGCCTGCATCCTGTTGAAGACCGTGTCATCGTACTCATCGACGTTCGCCAGGAAGGGCAGACCAGCCCGACGCGCGGCGTCAGCCAACTCACAAGATCGCGGGGGTCGCCCGCACCGCCTTCGAGCAACAGACCGGGCTCGTGGTACGCGGAGACGCGTGGCAGACGGTCGCGCACTAGGGAGGGTGACAGTGTCGGATGATCTACTGAGAGTGATCGCCAGGGTGCTGGACGCGGCCGAAGCGTCCTTCGACACGCGGGCGGTTGAGCCGCCTCTGGTGGAGTTGCGGTACCTGCTGGGTTCGTCGCCCGATCGGCGCCGGGAGTTCGTGGAGGCGCTCCTCGCGTTGACCTCGCCCGGACCGGAGGGGCCCCAACTCTCGCGACCAGGAGTTGTGGAGATTCTTGAGTTCTCGATGCGCGAGCTTCGCTGGCCCGAGGTCCGACGGGCGATGGTCGCCATTGACGCGCCGGGGCAGGACTGGCGTGCTCGCCAGGCGGCGCAGCGGGTTCTGGAGGTGTACGCCGACGATTGGCCGGGTGGCGAGATCTACGACACCTACCGCGAGGGCTGAGATCCCACCCCCTGAGTCTTGCCCCGAGATCTTGGACACGCTCGTCGGTGATGACGCGGCCTGGCCGAGGGTAGCGGCCTGGTGCTTCTCGTAGGTCCGGGAAACCGGGTCAGCCTCCGTTCCCGGAATTGAATCGCCCTGGGTTGCTTGACGCGGGACACAAGCCGCCCGCGGCCCATGAAAGATCCGGGGTAGCCAGCGTCGGCAACCGGTTCTTCCGTGGCGCGACCTCAAAGAGTCAGGACTTTCAGGCGGTTAGGATCGCGGATGGCGGCTACCGGATGCAGTTCTTCTCACCAGCGAACAACCCAGGTTACGGCAAGCTCTACGTCCAGGAGATCGATGCCGCAGGGCGGGTACTGCGCGAGTGGAAGGACACGTTGGGCCCACATGGGCTGATCGAAAGGAAGTGGGTGCTCGGTGAGTTCTGATTTGACAAGCGCACTGCGACGCGCTTTGAGCGGAGACGTGACGGCAATCGCCGAGATCTCGACTGCCGATCACAGGTCGCTGCTTGTAGCGGGAGCTGCGATCGACGCGCCACTGGTGGTTCGGAGAGCCGCTCTGGCTAGTGTCCTGCGCGGCCTTATCGACGGTCGAGTCTCACCCTCGGCTGCTCGGGCTTGGGCGTCCTTGATGCGGCGCGGGTACGTGGCCAGCACTGCAAGCGGCCCCATCTCGCCGATCGAGATCGAGTTCGAGGATGCCTGGGAGGACGCGATATCAGACGCAGTCTCGAGATTGGACGAGATCGGCGATCTGATCGATGGCGAGGTCGGGTCGGGTGAAGCGATCGATCTTCTCCGGCTTCTGGGCGAGTCCTGAACTCTGATCCACTTCTAGTTCCTGATGCTGCCCTCTGGGGATTCTTGGGCGGCGGTGGCCGCGACGTTGGGACCGCTGCGGGGCCGGTTGACACTCTGACCTGCCCTACGACTCGGTTACCAACTCGGATCTGGCGGTTCGGCTTCTCCAGAGAGAAGTGTCGGACCGTGCCGAAACCGTATCCACCCGAGTTTCGTCGCTTCTTCGGTGGACCGAACACTGGCCTGCGAATCCCCCTAGAGGCACCATGGTCAACCTGACGTCACTGCACGACGCCCTGTTGGCGCTCGGGCTCGAAGACTGGATACCACTTCCCGAGATACTCGACACTCCGGAGGTGCGCCCACTCGTCGAGGAAGGCGCGGCGGTCGGTCTCGTATCTCGCGCTCTGGTGGACCTCTTGGTGCAGCGTCGGATTCAGGTGTGGTTCGGGCAGTGGTCGGAGGACCCGAGCCCTGCACCCCGCGCGCTGGCTGAGGAGTTGCTGCGCGACGAACGCCGGTACTCATTTGGTGGCGAAGAAGCAGGCCTGGACCGGGTGTACTTCGTGAACGTCGCGAACCTCCCCGCCAAGTAGCGGGCGTGAGGTGGACCGTTCGGTGCGCCTGTCATCACGCGGGACCAGATCCCGCGGATGCCGACCGGGGTCGGACAGCGCGGGCCACGGTCACGCGTCGGCAACCCGCACGTCGACCGTGCGGACCACGGCGAGTCGCTCGAGCGAACGCACCAGCACCCGGCATCTGCGTTCGTCGGCCCGGAACGCCACGACGACCGTGCCGGCCTCCGCACCGTCCGCCGTGTCATCCGTGCGCAGGGAGTCGACGTTGACGCCGCGGGTGGCGAACACGGCCGCGAGCGCTGCGATGGCCCCGGTGCGGTGGTCGGTGTCGATGCGTGCAACCCAGCGGGTGTCGTCGGGGTCGGTGCCCGGCGCGAGGTCCGGCGTCGGGTCCGGCGCGGCGGGCACCGCGGATGCGTCGGCCGTCGGGGCCACCGTCGGTCGGGTCTCGCCGCGCAGGTACGGGTCGACGCCGGCGGCGATCCGCTCGACGACGCCGGTCAGCCGGGCGTCCTCGTCGGGGGCGAGCTCATCGAGCAGCACCCGGGTCCACCCCTCCGACCCGAGCACGACGGGCACCCCGAGGACCCCGTGCACCGGACGGCCACCCACGGCGACCTCACCGTCGAGGGCGACCTGACCGGCCACGACGATGTCGCGACCGTCGAGGATCGTCGCGACCAGGTCGGCCGTGGCGGCGGCGGTGCCGGCGGGGGTCTTCGCGCCGGACTGGTGCGTCATCCAGGGGCGTGCCGCGGTCTGCAGGTCGGCGGGCCACGTGTCGATGAGGGCGAACGCTGCACCGATGTCGTGCTCGGCGAGGGCGGCGAGCCGTGACTTGGCGTCGGCGATCTCGGTGGGGAACGTGTCGAGGGTGCGCCCGCCGCGCAGCCGCGCGACAGCCCGTCGGCGTTCGTCGACGTCGAGCCCGCTGATCCGCACGCTCGACCACAACGGCACGATGTCCTCGCCGTGCTGCCCGGCGACGAACCCGCCGACCCGGTGCCGGCGCACGCCCAGCTGCACGGCGACCTCCCGGCGGAACCGCAGGGTGTCGAGCCACGCGCCCATGCCGATGACGCGGTGCCGGCCGAGCGTCTCGGCGAGCACCCCGACGGCCAGCTCGACGGGGTTGGTGACCACGACGACGACCTCGTGCCCGGACCCGTGCTCGGCCAGCGCCTCGGCGTACGCGCGGAACACGGGCACGTTGGCCTCGGCGAGCGCGGACCGGTCGTGCGTGACGCCCGGGCGGGCCGGGTTGGTGCGGCCGGCGGCCATGACGACGATGTCGGCCACGACGTCCTGCGGTCGCAGCGCCACGTCGAGCAGCGGTGCGTGCTCGTCGTACGCGTCCATGAGGTCGGCGCGCAGCCCGTGCACCGCACGCCCCGACGAACCGTCCGGCCGCCCGACCAGCTGCAACCGTGAGCTGGTCGGCAGCACACGGCTGTCGACGAGCCGCGTCACCACCTGTCGGCCGACGTCCCCTGTCGCACCCAGCACCGCCACGTCCACGGGAGCGAGCGTAGGCGGCGCGTGTGACCGGCAGATGACGGGTGCCGTCGGCCGTCGATGCAGCGCGACCCGGCCGAGCCCGCGGCGAGCTGGTCAGGGCAGGGTGACCTGGACCGGCGCGCCCCACCGACGAGCCTCGTGGTCCCGGTGCCGCACGTCGACCCGGTCGGCGAAGAAGCTGACCCGCACCGAGCTCGACGGCCCCGGCCCGATCGGGTGCGCGCTTCCGGCCGAGATCGCCGCGAAGCTCACCTGGCCGTATGTCATCCGCTTCACGACATCGGGCGCACCGACCGGCGAATGGGTGTGGCCGCTGATCCACGCCCGGAAGTTCGGGTGGCGGGCGATCATCGCTGCGATCGTGGAGTCACCGTCGTCGTGGGCGTGCCAGTCGGGCTCGGACGAGGACAGGTACCGGTCGTCGGCGGGGCTCGGGTTCACCGAGTGCACCAGCGGGGCGTGGAACAGCACCGCGCACCAACGGGACGTCTCGTCGATCCGTTCGTCGCACCACGCCAGCGTCGAGGCGTCCACCGTGAGGCGGTGCTGCGACCCGGACGCGCCGGGCGACGGCGAGAGGCACAGCAGCCGCAGCCGGGAGCCGACGTCGACGACGTAGTTCTCGGCCAGGACACCGATCCCCGCGTAGGCGGCGGCCCACTGCGCGGGCGTCACCAGGTCGACCAGGGGGTCGACTTCCCGACCGTTGCCGAGCAGCTCGTGGTTGCCGGGAACGATCGCCGACCCCGCCGTGCCCTTCTCGAGAGCACGCCACCAGTCGATGAAGGCGGCGTGCTCGGCGGGGCTCGAGTAGGTCGTCGTGTCGCCGGTGCAGCACCAGGCGCCCACGTCGGCGCGATCCGTGAGCTGGTTGAGGTCGGCGAGCATCGTCGACGCTCGCTCCGTGGGGCAGTCGACCTCCGGCACCTCCAGGTGGAGGTCGCTGACCACGTGGATCTGCTCGCCGTCGGTGCTCACGCCCGCGACCTTACGGGTTCGCCCTGGACTGCGGGCCCCGACGAGAGCCTGATCGCTACCGGGCCGTCAGGACGACCGGTCCGTCCTTGGTGATGGCGATGGTGTGCTCAGCGTGCGCGGCCAAGGAGCCGTCGGCGGTGCGGATGGTCCAGCCGTCGGGGTCGATGACGTAGCCGTCGCCACCGGCCATGAACCACGGCTCGATGGCGATGACCAGGCCGGGCTTGAGCTTCAGGCCGGAGCCGGGGCGGCCCAAGTTGGGCACGTGCGGGTCCTCGTGCATGGTGCGACCCACGCCGTGCCCGCCGAAGTCGGCGTTGATGCCGTACCCGGCGGCGCGGCCCACGGCGCCGATCGCGGCGGAGATGTCGCCCATCTTGTTACCCGGTCGGGCGGCGGCGATCCCGGCGGCGAGGGCCTTCTCGGTGGTCTCGATGAGGCGGCGGGCGTCGGGGGTCTGCGTGCCGATCTGGAACGTGAGCGCGGAGTCGGCCACCCAGCCGTGGACCTGCGCGGCGAAGTCGATGC
Organism: Cellulomonas soli; assembly: GCF_052036975.1. Lineage (GTDB taxonomy): Bacteria > Actinomycetota > Actinomycetes > Actinomycetales > Cellulomonadaceae > Cellulomonas > Cellulomonas soli_A. Next base: position 369,072 of record NZ_JBQIAR010000001.1, on the reverse strand, counting down.
TCAGCACGTCGCCGTCGGCCAGCACGTGGTCCGAGGGCAGGCCGTGCAGCGCGGCGTCGTTGACCGAGGTGCACAGCACCCCCGGGTACGGGATGGCGCCGAACGACGGGTGGTACCCGAGGTACACGGAGTGCGCCCCGGCGTCACGGATCATCCGGTGCGCGTGCGCATCGAGGTCCTTGAGGGTCAGGCCGGGTCGGGCGATCTCGCGCAGGGATGTCAGGACGCCGGCGACGAACTTGCCGGCAGGGCGCATGGCGTCGATCTCGGCGGGGGTCTTGAGGCTCACGGGGGTCAGCCTGTCATCTTCCGGATGTGGACGGGCAGGCCGCGTACGCGTGACCCGCCGAGCCAGCGGGTGCCAGGTCGTGGTCGCGGATGACGAGGCGGGCCGGGCGCCCGGGGGCGGCACACACCTGGGCGGCGAGGTCGGCGGCGTCCTGCCCCGCGTCGACGTACTCGATGTCGATGACGTCCTGGCCGTAGACGTCCGTGTAGGCGGCGCACTCGTCGTAGGTCAGGCACTCCTCGGCGACGACCAGGTCGAACCCGATGGTGTCCCGGCCGGCGGTTCCGAGCTGCGGGGTGTTCTTCTGCGCGGCGGCCAGACCGAGGTCGTGCGCGGCGCGGACGAGCAGCGTGGCGAGGGCGACGGCGTCGTCCTGCGTGAGCCGGCCGTCGGCCCGGGTCCACGAGTCGAGGTTGTCGTACTCGACGGCGTCGAACCCTGCGGCGGCGCAGCGGGCCAGCTCGGTGGACAACTCGTCGGCGATGCCGGCCCTGGTGTGCTCGGTCGAGGTGTCGAGCAGCATCTCGTCGGGCCACCCGTCGTCGACCACGGGCTCGCCGGTGTCGTCGAGCAGCAGGAGGCCGCGGGCGGCCCACCGGTCGCTGTCGCCGGGCTGCGACTGGAAGCCGTTGACGTAGCAGATGCCGTAGGTGCCGGCGGCGGGTGACTCGGTGGAGTCGCGGGCGACGATCGTGGTGCCGGGGGGCGGCGGGTACGCGCCGCCGAGCTGGTAGTCGGCGGTGCCGCCGGCGGGCAACCCGGCAGGGTCCGTCGGGGCTGCGGCAGGTGCCGTGGGTGGCGCCTCGGACGGGGCGACCGTGGGGGTGGTCGTGGTTGCCGCCGTGGGTGTGCTCGAGGTCCTGCCGGAGGATGCGGTGGGGGTGGTGGCGCTCGGCGCCGGGTCTGCCGCCGGCCCGCAGGCGGTGAGCGCCACCGTCGACGCCAGGGTCCCCACGACCGGTCCGAGGGCCGTGCGGCGGACCGGTCGAAGAATGCGCGGGAACGTCATCCGCGCACGATAGTGGCTCGCGCGGACGTGCGGTCTGCTCGTCCTACGAGGCCTCGGAGAATAGTCGGGGTGGTGTGATCCCGCGCACAGCGCAATGCGTGATCGGGTGAATCGGGACCCTCCATCATTGGCGGCATTACCACACGGTGCGCCTCGCGCGCTCGAGTTGTGCACAGGCAGCCGAGCCCTGGTGACGCCGTGTGAAACCGCCCGTCAGCGACCTCGAGGCCTGGCGGAGCAGCAGGTCCGCCAGGCGGCGATCGCGCCCCGACCAGCACGAACACAATGCTGCGAGGAAATGCGTCCGATGTCGCACCCCGTGCACCTTCCGGAGATATTCGGCCGGGCAGCACGTCATGCACAGGCGCCCCTCGGGAGCCTCGCCAGATGCGATATACATGGCCGGCTCTCTGCCTGCGGGTGGGGCCACCGACACCACCGAGGAGATTCTTGATGACCATGCCGGAACCGGACGCGACACCGCCCACCGAGGCCGCGGTGACCACACCCGCCCGGGGCGTCCCGCAGGCAGCAGCCGAGGCCACCGCCCCGGCCGACGTCGCGGCACCGCCGGCACCCGCTCCTTCTGCGCCGCCGGCACCCGCGTACGGGCCGGTTCCGCCCGCACCGCAGTTCGGCCCTGTGCCGCCGACCGCCCAGCAGTACGGCCCGGTCCCGCCGACCGGCGAGCAGTACGGGCCCGTCCCGCCGACCGGCCAGCAGTACGGCCCGGTCCCGCCGAACGGCCACCCCGGGGCCGTGCCGCCTCCCGTCAGCGCCGGCGGCCCGGGTCTCGGCGTGCTGGCCCTGCCCGCCGCCGCAGCCGGTCTCGCGTACGCCGCCACGCTGATCGTCGCGTTCGTCGCCTCGATCGCACTCGTCGCCGCTGTCTCCGGCAGCAGCGCGCTGCCCGACGGCGCTCTGCTCAGCCTGCCGTTCGTGCTGGCCGGCGCGGCCCTGCTCGGGCCTCTGCACTCGAGCGGTTCCGCCTACGGCTACGAGGCGATGTCGCTGCAGCTCACGGTCGTCCCGCTCACGCTGACCCTCGTCGCGCTGGCCGCGGTCGCCGTCTGGACGCGGCTGCGCGGACGCGCTGACCGGACCGCCAAGGAACGGTGGCGTGACGCGCTCGTCACCGGGGCGATCCTGGGCGTCGGCGGGGCCTTCCTCGCCGCGCTCGTGCGGCTGACCTGGTCGGTCGACGCGGTGTTCGTCACCGCGGACCTGAAGATCGGTGCCGCACCCGTCGGGACGCTCCTCGGCGGGTTCCTCATCGGCACGCTCGGTTCTGCGCTCGGTTCGGCCACGACGCGCCGCGGCCCGGACAGCCGACGCCTCGGGTTCGCCGTGCCCCGTGCGGTGAGCGCCACGCTGGGCAACCTGCTCACCGCGGGTGCCGTCAGCACGGTGCTGGTCGCGGTCGTCGGCGGCGTCGTCGGCGTCATCAAGCTCGGTGTCACCACGACGATCGCGTTGCTGCTCACCCTGCTGCCCAACGCGACGCTCTACGCCCTGTCCCTCGGCGCGTTCGGTGGCCTCACGTCCAGCGGCAGCATCGCCGACGGCGGCGAGCACACGGCTTCGCTGTTCTCCGACGGCACCCCGGCCGGTCTGTGGGCCTGCGTCGCGCTCGTCCTCGTCGCCGTGCTGGTCGCGGCCGTGCGGGGGTTCCTCGCCTCGGGTCGGCGCGGCTGGGGCGACGCGTGGGTCACGCCCGCCGTGCTGGTCGCCGTCACCGGTCTGGCGGCGATCGTCACCTCCGTGCGGCTGTCGACCGGGGGCGACCTGGTGGACACCGACAGCGGTGCCGTGCACATCAGCTTCCTGACCATCCTTCTGGCCGCGTTCTGGGGTCTGGTCATCGAGGCCGCCGAACGTGTCGTGGCCCCTGCCGTCGTCAGCCTGGTCCCGGCACTGCCGGGCCTGTACGCACGCGCCACCGGACGCGATGCCGCCGACGCCCAGCAGGCACCCGCCGAGGCGCCGACCGGTGACCAGCGCACCGCACGGATCGTCACGCTCAGCATCCTCGGTGCGGTCGTGGTGCTGGGCGGTCTGCTCGGTGCACGCGCCGTCGTCTCGTCGGTGTTCTTCAGCCCGGAGGCGCCCGCCATGGCGTACGTCGAGGCCATCCAGGACGGTCGGGCCTCGGACGCCTTGGCGCTGGCCGACCCGGACCTGCCGACCGACCAGCGCACCCTGCTGACGGACGACGTCTACGGCGCCGTCGAGAACCGCCCGACCGGCGGTCACGTGACCGACGTGCGGACCAGCGGCGACGACGCCTGGGTCACCGTGGAGTCGAAGCAGGACGGCGCGACCGTCACGCAGGAGCTGCAGCTGACGCGGCAGGGCCACGCGTTCCTGCTGTTCGACCGGTGGGTGCTCGTCTCGCCCGCGATCCCCGACGTCGACGTGTACGCGGCGCTGCCGATGGACGCCACGTCGGTGCTGGTCAACGGCGTGGAGACCGACCTGCGTGACATGAGCGTGTTCTCGGCGCTGCCCGGCACGTACACCCTGTCGTTGCCCGTGCCCGAAGGCTCCGAGGACCTCCTGACCAGCTCGTCGGTCGACGTGACCGTCGAATGGCCGAGCGACTACTCCTCGTCGTACCTCGACGTCGACGAGGAGCTGGCTTACACCCTCACGGACGAGGCCACCTCGCAGCTCGAGGAGGCCTCCACCGAGTACCTGACGGCGGACTGCATCGGGGCCGGGACCCTCACCGTCGAGACGTGCGGGCTCGACATCTGGGAGTACCGCGAGGACGAGGCCACCGCCATCACGTGGACGCTCGATGGTGACCCGACGTTCGAGACGACGTTCGAGTCGCCCGAGGAGATCCTCGTGCACGTCTCGGGTGAGGCGACCGTGTCCTACACCCTCCCGGCCGCCGAGTACTGGCCCGCCGAGTCGCCGGTCGAGACCGACGACTACGACTTCTGGATCACCTACGCGGTGACCGACGGGAAGCTCGTGCAGACGGAGGTCAGCGAGTGGGGCTGGTGAGTTCCTGCTGACCGGCTGACGACCAGCAACGGACTGGCCCCGGGGGCCGCACGCGCACGACCGGCGTGCGGCCTCCGTCGTGTCCCGGGCAGGGAACAGCCCGTGGGCCGGACCCCTGACGGGGCCCTGCCGCGAAGGACGAGGTCGCGGCTCCCACGGGCTGCGGTGACTGCCTGTACTCGCTCGTCGCCCGGCCGGATCACCGGCGGGGCCACGGGCGGATCAGACGAGTCCGTCCGAGTGCTCGGGCGACTAGCGGACAGTCACCTCACGCGTCCTGGAGTACTTCATGTCCTGGACCACCTCCTTCCCGTGTGCGGACGACGCTACGACGGGCCTGCGCGGCCGCCAAGGGGTTTTTCGCTGGGAATCGGCTGAGTCCCGCTGTGGGCGTCGCAGCACCGCGGTTCACCAGCGGCGATGCGCCAGGTGCTCCGCGAACGTGCCGATGCCATCGGCGTGCTCGGGCGTCAGGTGGGCACCGGACCGGTACGCCGCGGCGATCGACCCGGGGAACGGCACCGCCTGCACGCTGCGCCGCAGCCCGCGCGCGTCGAGGTACATGGCCGCCAGCTCGGTCGAGTCGATGACCTCGGGCCCGCCCAGGTCGGTCACCCGCCCGGACGGTCCGGCGTCGACGAGGGCCACGAGCAGGGCGGCGACGTCGCGCACGTCGACCGGCTGCACCGAGGTGCCCGCCGGGACGACGGCCACCGGTCCGGCGCACAGCGGGCCGAGCATGGAGACGACGAGGTCGTGGAACTGCGTCGCCCGCAGGATCGTCCACGGCACACCGCCGTGCTCCACGAGCAGCTCGGCCTCGACCTTGGCGTCGTAGTAGCGGAACGGGATCAGGTCGGCACCGACGATCGACGGGTACAGCAGGTGCGGCACGTGCGCGGTGCGGGCAGCCAGCAGCAGGCGGGCGACCGCCTCGACGTCGTCCTGCGGGTGAGTCGGGTCGGTCGCGGCGTGCACGATCGCGCGCACCCCGGCGACCGCGTCGTCGAGGCCCTCCCCGGTGAGCAGGTCACCGACCACCCACTCGACTGCCTCTGGCGCAAGGGCGGACCGGGGCCGTCGGCTGAGCACCCGGACGGGCTGGTCCTGGTCGAGCAGCGTGTGCACGACGGCGCGGCCGAGGGTGCCGGTGCCGCCGGTGACGAGCACGGGTGCCGGGACGGCCGGCGACGTGACGGGGACGGTGGCCATGGCGCCCATCTTCGTGGTGGTGCTGCTCGTCGGCATGCGGAACGGCGAGGGTGCGGCGGGCGGCGCCGAGTCGGCACGGCTGCGGCACGAGGGCAGGTCAGCGGTCTCCGGCCCGCCCGACGGTGGCTGGGAGGTCGAGGGTCCGCACCAGGGGCACGCCGGGGCGGTAGGCGAGGTGGGTGTGACTGGGGGCGTCGAGCACGCACAGGTCGGCACGGGCACCGACCCGCAGGTGGCCGATGTCGTCGCGGCGCAGCGCCCGGGCCCCCGCGAGGGTGGCCGCACGGACGGCCTCGCCCGTGGTCATGCCCATGAGGGTGACCGCGAGCGCGATCATCAGCGGCATCGACGTGGAGTAGCAGGTGCCAGGGTTGCAGTCGGTGGCGAGCGCGACCTCGACCCCTGCGTCGAGCAGCCGGCGGGCGTCCGGGAACGGCGACCGGGTGCTCAGCTCGACGCCGGGCAGCAGCGTGGCGACCGGTCCACCGTGCGGGGCGGTGTCCGCGAGCGCTGTGACGTCGGCGTCGCTCAGGTGGGTGCAGTGGTCGACGCTGGCGGCGCCCAGCTCGACGGCCAGGCGTGCTCCGGGGCCGGGGCCGAGCTGGTTGCCGTGCACGCGCAGACCGAGGCCGGCTGCGGCGGCGGCGGTGAGCACCGCGCGGGACTCGTCCTCGTCGAACGCGACGGGTGATCCGGGTTCGCAGAACACGTCGGCCCAGCGGGCCAGGGGTGCGCACGCGGCGAGCATGGGGCCGGTGACCAGGGCGAGGTAGTCGGTGCGGTCGACACCGGCGGGGACCACGTGCGCACCGAGGTACGTCGTCTCGGTGGTCAGGGTGCCGGCCACGCGCAGCAGGCGTTCCTCGGTGGGGATGTCCAGGCCGTACCCGCTCTTGATCTCCAGGGTCGTGGTGCCCTGACGGCGGGCCTCGGCGGCGAGGGCGCGGGCGTCGGCGGTGAGCTGCTCGGTGCTGGCGGCACGTGTGGCGGCGACCGTGGTGGCGATGCCGCCGCCGGTGTACCGCCGACCGGCCGCGCGGGCCTCGAACTCGGCGGAGCGGTCGCCGGCGAAGACCAGGTGGGTGTGCGAGTCGACGAACCCGGGCAGCACGGCGGCGCCGTGGAGGTCCTGCCGGGTGTCGGCGGCGGGGGCCGTGGCGGACCGACCGGTCCACGCGATGCGCCCGTCGGCGATGACGAGGGCGGCGTCCTCGACGAGGCCGAGCGGGCCCTCGTACCGGGGGTCGAACGTGACGAGCTCGCCGATGCCCGTGACCAGGTGCGCCGTCATCGCCCTCCCCCGTCTGCTGCGGACCATGCCGCGTCGACGGCCTGACCCATCAGCCTGCCGACGTCCCCGAGCCGGTGCACGCCGCCGCTGACCACCACGGCGCCGCCGCTGATCACCGTGTCGACGTCCGACGAACCGGCCACCAGCACGATCTGCCCGGGTGACGCCCCGGCCGTGCGAGGGGTGTCGGTCCGCACGGCGACCAGGTCAGCCCGTGCCCCGACCTCGATGCGCCCGGCGCCGGCGTCACCGAGCGTGGTGTGCCCGTCGGCCGTGAGCAGCACCGTCAGGTCGGCGGGGCTGAGCAACCCGCGGGTGCCGTCGGCCAGGCGCGCGTGCATCTCGACGAGCCGGGCCTCGCCGAGCAGGTCGGTGAGCACGTGCTGGTCGCTGCCGACGGACAGGCGCACACCGGCGGCATGCAGGCGCGCGACCGGTGCGAGGCCGTCGCCGAGGTCCTGCTCGGTGCTCGGGCAGACGCTGACAGCGGCACGGGCGGAGCCCAGCAGGGCGATGTCGTCGGCGGTGAGGTGTACGGCGTGCACGGCGGTGGTGGCCGGTCCGAGCGCGCCGGTCTCGGCCAGCAGCCCCGTGGGGGTCGTGCCGTGCGCGGCCAGGCACTCGGTGTTCTCGGCCGGCTGCTCGGAGACGTGCACGTGCAGCGGGACGCCCCGGTCGCGGACGACGTCGGCCACGGCCACCAGGTCGCGGCGGGTGACGGCCCGCACGGAGTGCACGGCGGCGGCCGGCCGCAGGTGCGCGTCTGCTCTGATCGTGCCGCTGCGCGCGGCCCACGCCTCGACGTCCGCGTCGGCGAACCGGCGCTGCGCGCCGACTAGCGGCCGGGGCGCGCCCGTCCCGGGCTCGACTCCCCCGGCCAGGTAGCAGGTGTCGAGCAGGGTGACCCGCACCCCGGCGTCCCGGGCTGCCTCGCGCAGCGCCTCGGCCATGACGTTCGGCTCGGCGTACGAGCGACCGTCGGGCGCGTGGTGCAGGTAGTGGAACTCCCCCACCGCGGTGGCACCCGCCAGCGCCATCTCGGCGTACGTGGCGCGCGCCAGGTCGAGGTACGTCTCGGGGGTGAGCGTGCCGGCCAGCGCGTACATGCGTTCACGCCAGGTCCAGAACGTGCCGCCGTCGCCGTGCGTGCGCCCGCGCAACGCCCGGTGGAACGCGTGCGAGTGGGTGTTCGCCAGACCGGGCAGCACGACGCCGGGCAGCCGGACGTCCTGCGGCGCGGCGTCGACATCGGGGGTGACGGCGGTGATCCGGTCGCCGGTGACCTCGACGCGGACGCGGTGCGCGAGCCCGTGCGGCAGCCAGGCGGCCGGGCACCAGTAGGTGGTGCCCGCCGCCGCGTCGGCCGACTGCCCGCTCACGCCGACCGGTCCCCCACCAGCCGGGTCAGCGCCGCCGCGAGCGCACCGACACCCACCAGGCAGTCGGCCTCGTCGGCGTCCTCGGCGGGGTCGTGCGAGACGCCCGTGGGGTTGCGCACGAACAGCATCGTGGTCGGCACACCGGCCGCGGCGAGGATCCCGGCGTCGTGCCCGGCTCCTGTGCTCATCGTCGGGGGTGTCAGCCCGGCGTCACCGAGGGCGGCAGCCACCGTGTCGGACAGGTCGGCGTCGAGCACGGTCGGCCCGGTCCACGACTCCTCGACGGGCGTGTACCCGCGTAGCTGGTCGAGCACCTGCCGCACGCGGGGCTCCTCGTCGGCGCGCACGTCGAGCCAGGCGCGCACCAGCGACGGGATCGCGTTGACGCCGTTCGGCTCGACGACGACCTTGCCGACGGTGGCCAGCGCACCGGCCTCGAGCGCGGCGATCCGGACCTCCTGCACGAGGGCGGCCAACGCCAGCATCGGGTCGTCCCGGTCGGCCAGCGGTGTCGTGCCGGCGTGGTCGCCGCGGCCGTGCAGGTCGACGCGCCACCGGCCGTGCGGCCAGATGGCCCGCCCGACGCCGACGGGGTCGCCGGTGTGCACCAGGGCGCGGCCCTGCTCGACGTGCAGCTCGACGAACGAGCCGACGCGGGCGAGGGCCTGCGGGTCGGGGCCGAGCGTCGACGGGTCGCGTCCGGCGGCGCGCAGCGCGTCGGCCAGGGTCGTGCCGCCGGTGTCGCGCAGTCCGAGCGCCCGGTCCGGGCTCATGACCCCGGTGAGCACACGCGAACCGGCGCACGCGACGCCGAACCGGCCGCCTTCCTCCTCGGTGAAGCACACGACGCCGAGCGGGCGGGCGGGGCGGACACCGCGCGCACGGAGCTCGTCGACTACGGCCAGGGCGCTGACCACCCCGAGCGGGCCGTCGAACGCGCCGCCGCCGGGCACGGAGTCGAGGTGGCTGCCGGTCACCACTCCGGGACCGTCGGCGTCCGGGTCACCCCACCACGCCCACTGGTTGCCGGCGCGGTCCTCCACCAGGTCCAGGCCGCGGGCGACGACCTGCGCGGCGAACCACTCCCGCAGGGTCAGGTCGTCGGGCGTCCACGCCAGTCGCTGGTAGCCGCCGGTCGTGGCGCGTCCCACCGGGGCCAGATCACGCCAGGCCGCCCGGAACGCGGCAGCCGTCTCGGGGGCGAGGGCCGTGCTCATGCGAGGTTCCCTTCGGTCATCGGCACGCGCAGCCCGTGGTCACGGGCGACCTGCTCGGCCTGGGCGTACCCGGCGTCCACGTGCCGCAGCACCCCGGTGGCCGGGTCGTTGGCCAGCACGCGGGCGAGCTTGCGGGCCGCGAGCTCGGTGCCGTCGGCGACGCTGACCTGCCCGGCGTGGATCGAGCGGCCCATGCCGACGCCGCCGCCGTGGTGGATCGACACCCACGTCGCGCCGGACGAGGCCGAGACGAGCGCGTTGAGCAGCGGCCAGTCGGCGATCGCGTCCGACCCGTCGGCCATCGCCTCGGTCTCCCGGTACGGCGAGGCGACGGACCCGGAGTCGAGGTGGTCGCGGCCGATGACGATCGGCGCGCTGACCTCGCCGGAGGCGACGAGCTCGTTGAACCGCAGCCCGGCGCGGTCCCTCTCGCCGTGCCCCAGCCAGCAGATGCGTGCCGGGAGGCCCTGGAACGCGACCTTGTCCTGCGCGGCACGGATCCAGCGGTGCAGGTGGTCGTCCTCGAACAGGTCGAGCACGGCGCGGTCGGTCGCGGCGATGTCGGCCGGGTCGCCCGAGAGCGCCGCCCAGCGGAACGGCCCCTTGCCCTGCGCGAACAGCGGCCGGATGTACGCCGGCACGAACCCCGGGAAGTCGAACGCGCGCTCGTACCCGCCGCGCTGCGCCTCGGCGCGGATCGAGTTGCCGTAGTCGAAGACCTCCGCGCCGGCGTCCAGGTAGCCGACCATCGCCTCGACGTGCACGGCCATCGACGCACGCGCCCGGTCGGTGAACTCCTCCGGGGCGCGCCGGGCGTAGTCGGCCCAGTCGTCGACCTCGACGCCGAGCGGCAGGTACGACAGCGGGTCGTGCGCGGAGGTCTGGTCGGTGACGACGTCGACCTCGACACCGCGCCGCAGCAGCTCGGGCAGCACGGCGGCGCAGTTGCCCGTCAGGCCGACCGACAGCGCCCGTCGCTCGGTCCGCGCGACCTCGACCAGGGCGAGGGCAGCATCCAGGTCGTCGGCCACGACGTCCAGGTACTGCTCGCGCTGCCGTCGGTGCAGGCGTGCGGCGTCGACGTCGACCACCAGGCACACGCCGCCGTTGAGCGTGACCGCCAGCGGCTGCGCACCGCCCATGCCACCGCACCCGCCCGTCACGGTGAGCGTGCCCGCCAACGTGCCGCCGAACCGCTTGGCGGCGACCGCGGCCAACGTCTCGTACGTGCCCTGCAGGATGCCCTGCGCGCCGATGTAGATCCACGAGCCGGCGGTCATCTGCCCGTACATGGTCAGGCCGAGCTGCTCGAGGCGGCGGAACTCGGGCCACGTCGCCCAGTCCCCCACCAGGTTCGAGTTGGCCAGCAGCACGCGCGGCGCCCACTCGTGCGTGGTGAGCACGCCGACGGGCTTGCCGGACTGCACCAGCAGCGTCTCGTCGTCGCCGAGCGTGGTGAGGGTGCGCACGATCGCGTCGTACGCGTCCCAGGACCGGGCGGCGCGGCCGGTGCCGCCGTAGACGACCAGGTCGTCGGGTCGTTCGGCGACCTCCGGGTCCAGGTTGTTCATCAACATCCGCAGGGGCGCCTCGGTCTGCCAGGAGCGGGCGGTGAGCTGCGTGCCGCGCGGGGCGCGGACGGGGCGAGGTCCGGACATCGGGGTCCTCCGGGGGTCGGGGTGGGATCGAGGCGGGTGCGGGGCGGGGTACGGGCCGGGTGCGGGGTGCGCAACGACGGTGAGGTGGTCAGCGAAGCGGGACGACCTCGCGGGCTGTGGCGTCCACGGCACCGGAGGCCACCAGGTCGGCGACGATCTCGAGGTGCGGCGACAGCCACGCGTCGGCACCAGGCCCGGGCACGCCGTGCGCCCGCACCAGGTCCCGCACGGCCCCCGTCGCCCGTGCGGGGACGAGCGGAGCACGCAGGTCGATCGCGCGCGCAGCGGTCAACACCTCGATGGCCAGCACACGGCCCAGCGCATCGACCGCGCGGCGCAGCTTCCGGGCCGCCGCCCAGCCCATCGACACGTGGTCCTCCTGCATGGCGGACGACGGGATCGAGTCGACGCTCGCCGGCACGGCCAGGCGCTTCATCTCCGAGACCATCCCGGCGGCCGTGTACTGCGCGATCATCAGCCCGGAGTCGATGCCGGGGTCGTCGGCAAGGAACGCCGGCAGCCCGTGGTTGCGGGCCACGTCGAGGAACCGGTCGGTGCGCCGCTCGGACATGCTCGCCACGTCGGCGGCCGCGATCGCCAGGAAGTCGAGCACGTACGCGACGGGTGCGCCGTGGAAGTTGCCGTTCGACTCGATGCGCCCGTCGGGCGTGATCACCGGGTTGTCGACCGCCGAGCCCAGCTCGCGCCCGGCGACCGCGCGGGCGTGCTCGACGGTGTCCCGTGCGGCTCCGTGCACCTGCGGCGCGCAGCGCAGCGAGTACGCGTCCTGCACCCGGGTGCACTCCGGGCCGCGGTGGCTGGCCATGATCGCCGAGCCGTGCAGCAGCGCGACCAGGTTCGCCGCGGACGCCGCCTGCCCGGGGTGCGGGCGCAGCGCCTGGAGGTCGGCGGCGAACACGGCGTCGGTGCCGAGCAGGGCCTCGACGCTCATCGCCGCCGCGACGTCAGCTGTACGGATCAACATGTCCAGGTCGTACAAGGCGAGCACCAGCTGCCCGAGCATGCCGTCCGTGCCGTTGATCAGCGCCAGACCCTCCTTCTCGGCGAGCACCACCGGTTCGATGCCCGCCGTCGCCAGCGCCTCCCCTGCCGACATGAGGGTCCCCGACGCGTCACGGACCTCGCCCTCGCCGAGCAGGGCCAACGCGCAGTGCGCGAGCGGCGCGAGGTCGCCCGAGCAGCCCAGCGAGCCGTACTCGCGGACGACGGGCGTGATCCCCGCGTCGAGCATCGCCGCGTAGGCGGTCGCGGTCGACGGCCGGACACCGGTCCGCCCGGTGGCCAGCGTCGACAGGCGCAGCAGCATGAGCGCCCGGACCACCTCGCGCTCGACCTCGGCGCCCGTGCCGGCCGCGTGCGAGCGGACCAGGCTGCGCTGCAGCTGGGCGCGCTTCGACGGCTCGATGTGCCGCGTGGCCAGGGCACCGAACCCGGTCGACACCCCGTAGTGCGGGACCGGGTCGGCGGCGGCCGCCTCGACGACCGCGCGGCTCGCGGCGATCCCGGCCAGTGCGGCCTCGTCGAGGCGCACGCCGGCTCCGTGCCGGGCGACGGCGACGACGTCCTTGGGGGCCACCGGGCCGGCGCCGACGACGACCGTGCGGGGTGTGGTGCTCAGGCTCATACCTCGATGACACCCCGCCCCGGGGCACGGCTGCCACCGGTCACGCGCAGGTAGTGTCTGGGATACCAGACGCGTCATGCGGTCGTCACACACACCACACCTGGGGGTGGTGCACGGAGGCCTGGCGCGCACGCTGAGCGGCGAGAGGAGGCGCGGTGTCCGACGTCCCCGCCGCCGATGCCACCGCCCGGCTGCTGCGTCACCTGTCCCGTACCGGCCCGCTGCCGGCCGCCGCGCTGGCCACCGCGCTCGGCCTGCCCCGCTCGACGACGTATCATCTGCTGACCGTCCTGGCTGAGCACGGATTCGTCGTACATCTGCGTGAAGAACGACTGTACGGCCTCGGTGTCACGGCGTTCGAGCTCGGCACCGCCTACTCCCGCCAGGCGCCCCTGGCCCGCGCCGCCCGTCCCGTCCTGGCCCGACTCGTCGACCAGGTCGGCCAGAGCGCCCACCTGGCCGTGCTGCACGGCAACGAGGTCCTCTACGTCCTCGAGGAACGTGCGCCCCGCCGCGCCCCGCTCGTCACCGACGTCGGCGTCCGCCTGCCCGCGCACCTGACCGCCAGCGGCCGCGCCATCCTCGCCGCGCTGCCGTCCGCCCAGGTCAGGGCCCTGTTCCCCGACGCCGACGCGTTCGTCGACCGCACCGGCAAGGGCCCTCACCGGCTCAGCGAGCTGCGCACCCTGCTCGTCGACGCCCGCCGCACCGGCTGGGCCTCCGAGGACGGCGACGTCACCCCCGGGTTCGCCTCCGTCGCCAGCGCGGTCACCGACCACACCGGCCACCCGATCGCCGGCCTCGCAGTCACCTTCGCTCGCGCGGACGTCCCCGAAGAGGTCTGGCCCCGGCTCGCGGAGGCGACAGCTCGCGCGGCCGCCGAGCTCACCCGCCGCGTCGGCGGCAGCCCGCGGTAGAAGGCACGGCATGCGGCATACTCCCCGGCCTCCGCAGGGGAACGCTGCTCAGACGAGCTCACGGACGTCACGGAAGCCGTCCCAGACCTGGTAGCCCACGAGTGCGAGGACGACCGAACTGGTCGTCGGCGAGGTCCCCGCGGAACGGCAGGTCGCCGGCGGTCTCGCGGTGCTCGGCACCATCTTCCAGGCGGCACCGCATCTGCCAGTTGGGCACGACGACCCCGCGGACCGCGTTGTCGGGTCGCTCGGCCACCACGACGAACCCCAGCCGCTCGAACGCCGGCCGGGCGCTGCGGCTCGCGAAGGTGCGCAGCTCCGGCAGTCCACGGGCCCACGCCTCGTCGGTGATCGCGGCGACCAGGGCGCGCGCCACGCCCTGCCCGCCGACGCGGGGATGCACGAAGAGCATGTCGACGAGGCCGTCACCCACCAGGTCGGCGAACCCCACGACGCCCTCACCGTCCTGCGCCACCACGGTGAACGCCTGGCGCCGCCGGGCATCCCAGCCGGTCAGGTCGACATCGGGCGGACCGGCCCAGGCCTCGATCTGCTCAGGTGCGTAGACAGTCGCCGCGGTCTGCCGGATGGCGGACTGGAAGACCTCGAACGTCGCGGCGGCATCCCCCGGCGACCGGTACCGCCGGAACGTGACCCCAGGCCCGCTGGTGCTCCCCACGCGAGCAACCTACGCGCGCCCGCCCAGGACGCGCGTGGGCCCCGCGCGACACGTCGCCGTCGCGCGGGGCCCACGTCCGCAGACCGTTCGGGTCAGCCCTCGTCGCCCCGCTCCACCAGGTACTGCGTGTAGGCGGGCACGGTCAGGAACGTCGGGAACTGGTCCGCGAGCGCGACCTGCGTGAACAGGTCCACGGCGTCCTCAACACGGTCCTGCGGGTCGCGCGGCAGCCCGGCGACGACCTCGTCGAGCACCTGGAGGATCCGCGCCCGGGTCAGGCGCGTCCCCTCGGCGGTGACGGTCCCCTGGGCGACCCACTGCCAGATCTGCGAGCGGGAGATCTCGGCGGTGGCGGCGTCCTCCATGAGGTCGTCGAGGGCGACGGCGCCGGAGCCACGCAGCCACGCCTCGAGGTAGCGGACGCCGACGGAGATGTTGGCGCGCACGCCCGCGTCGGTGACGGCTCCGGGTTCGCCGCCGCCCGCGGAGGGGATGTCGAGCAGTTGTGCGGCGGTGACCTGCACGTCCTCACGCAGGCGGTGCCGCTGGTCGGTGCGCTCGCCGAGCGCCTCGTCGAACACGGCGCGGGCCACGGGCACCAGGTCGGGGTGCGCGACCCACGTGCCGTCGAACCCTTGGCCGACCTCGCGCTGCTTGTCGGCGGTGACCTGCGCGAGCGCGCGCTCGGTGACCTCGGGGCGTCGCCGGTTGGGGATGAACGCGCTCATGCCGCCGATGGCCTGCGCGCCGCGGCGGTGACAGGTCGCGACGAGCAGCTCGGTGTAGGCCTGCATGAACGGGACGGTCATCTTGACGTCGGCGCGGTCCGGCAGCACCCAGCGAGGTCCGCGGTTCCGGAAGTTCTTGATGACGCTGAAGATGTAGTCCCAGCGTCCGGCGTTGAGCCCCGCGCAGTGGTCGCGCAGCTCGTAGAGGATCTCGTCCATCTCGAACGCGGCGGTGATGGTCTCGATGAGGACGGTGGCGCGGATGGTGCCGTACCGCAGACCCAGGTAGGTCTCGGTGAAGCGGAAGACCTCGTCCCACAGCCGCGCCTCGAGGTGCCCTTCGAGCTTGGGCAGGTACAGGTAGGGCCCGCTGCCGCGTTCGACGAGCTCGACGGCGTTGTGGAACAGGTACAGCCCGGCGTCGACGAGGCTCGCGGACGACGCGCACTGCTGGCCGGCGCGGTCGGTGAACTGCAGGTGCTTCTCGGTCAGATGCCACCCGCGGGGCCGGAAGACGATGGTCGGCGTCTGCGAGCCGACCCGGTACTCCTTGCCCTCGGGGCTGGTGAAGTCGATCGTGCCGCGGATCGCGTCGTGCAGGTTCTGCTGCCCGCCGAGCACGTTCTCCCAGGTGGGGCTCATGGCGTCCTCGTGGTCCGCGAGCCAGACCTTCGCGCCGGAGTTGAGCGCGTTGACGGTCATCTTGCGGTCGGTGGGGCCGGTGATCTCGACCCGGCGGTCCTCCAGGCCCGGCCCGGGACCGGCGACGCGCCACGAGGTGTCCGCGCGGATGTGCGCGGTGAGCGGCAGGAAGTCGGGGTCGGCGCCGTTGGAGATCCGGTCGCGGCGGTGCTGCCGGGCGAGCAGCAGGTCGTGCCGTCGCCCGGAGAACCGCGTGTGCAGCTCGGTGAGGAACGTCATGGCCTCGTCGGTGAGGACGTGGTCGAGGGTGTCGGTGCGCGGGCCGGTGATGGTCAGCGAGGGCCGGCGCGGGTCGGGCAGGGGTTCGGGTCGGGGTCGCGAGGACGCGATCGTCGTCATGGACATGGCACTGCTCTCCTCCTCCGCCGGGGCCGGCGGGGACGTCGAACGAGAGGGTGGGGGTGTGGGCGGCTGCGGCGTCAGTGGGTGAACTGTGCCGTCTCGGTGGAGCCCGCGAGCGCGAGGGTGGCGCTGTCGGGGCTGATCGCGGTGGCGACGCGGTCGAAGTAGCCGGTGCCGACCTCGCGCTGGTGCCGGGTGGCGGTGTACCCGTCGGCCTCGGACGCGAACTCGGCCTCCTGCAGCTCGACGTACGCGCTCATGCCGCGCTGGGAGTACCCACGGGCGAGCTCGAACATCGAGTGGTTGAGGGCGTGGAAGCCGGCCAGGGTGATGAACTGGAACGCGTACCCGTGGCCGGCCAGCTCGCGCTGGAACCGGGCGATCTGCGTGTCGTCGAGCGCGGAGCGCCAGTTGAACGACGGCGAGCAGTTGTAGGCCAGCAGCTTGCCGGGGAACTGCGCGTGGATCCGCTCGGCGAACTCGATGGCCAGGCCCAGGTCGGGCGTCGCGGTCTCGACCCAGAGCAGGTCGGCGAACGGCGCGTATGCGGCCTGCCGGGCGACGACCGCGTCGAGGCCCGGCTGCACCCGGAAGTACCCCTCGCTGGTCCGCTCCCCCGTGAGGAACGGCTGGTCGCGCTCGTCGACGTCCGAGGTGAGCAGGTCGGCGCCGAGCGCGTCGGTGCGCGCCACGATGATCGTGGGCACGTCGGCCACGTCGGCCGCGAGCCGCGCCGCCGAGAGGGTCCGCACGTGCTGCGAGGTGGGGATGAGCACCTTTCCGCCCAGGTGGCCGCACTTCTTCTCGGCAGCGAGCTGGTCCTCCCAGTGCACGCCGGCGGCACCGGCGGCGATCATTGCGTGCA
The DNA here is from genome assembly GCF_052036975.1 of Cellulomonas soli. GTDB lineage: Bacteria > Actinomycetota > Actinomycetes > Actinomycetales > Cellulomonadaceae > Cellulomonas > Cellulomonas soli_A. The sequence continues at coordinate 352,127 of NZ_JBQIAR010000001.1, read as the reverse complement.
TGAGCTCGTAGGCGTTGAGCGGCCCGCCGAACCCGGCCTCGGCGTCGGCGACGACGGGGGCGAGCCACTCGCGGGACGCACGGCCGTTCTCGGCGACCTCGACCTGGTCGGCACGCAGCAGCGCGTTGTTGATGCGCCGGACGACCGCGGGCACCGAGTTCGCCGGGTACAGCGACTGGTCGGGATAGGTCTGCCCCGACAGGTTCGCGTCGGCGGCGACCTGCCAGCCGGACAGGTAGATGGCCTCGAGGCCGGCGCGGACCTGCTGCACGGCCTGGTTGCCGGTCAGTGCGCCGAGCGCGGGCACGTGCGTGCGGGAGTGCAGCAGCCGCCACAGCCGCTCGGCCCCCCTGCGGGCGAGCGTGGCCTCCTCGCGGACGGAGCCCCGCAGGGCGACGACGTCGGCGGCCGAGTGGGTCCGGGTGAGGCCGGCCCAGCGGGGGTCGGTGGCCCAGCGGGCCTCGAGCTCCTCCGCGGTCTGGGTCTGGTCGCCGGGGAGCGTCCGTCGCTCGGTCGTCGTGGTCATCGTCCCGCCTCCGTTGGTGGTCGTTCTTCTCGGGTCTGCCTCGTCCTCGAGGTGCCCTGCACCCAGGTTGTGCGAAGCGGGACCTGGTTTCACCGGTCGGTGGAGCAGAAGATCGGCGTTCCTTCTCCTCGACAGAAGGGTGTGATGTGGGTCACGGTGGAGCATGGCCTCGACGACGACGTCCCCGACCACCCGCACGCCCGGCCGCACCCCGACGGCGGACCGCACGCCTGCCCGCGCGGGCAGCCCGGCCACGCCCGCCGGCCGCCCCGTCCCGCCGTCCGCGGTCGCCTCCGGGGCCATCGACACGCTCGTGCTGGGCCGCCGGATCCGTCACCTGCGCACGGCCCGGAACATGACCCTCGACGACCTCGGCGCCGCGATCGGCCGGGCACCCTCGCAGGTGTCGATGCTGGAGAACGGGCACCGCGAACCGAAGCTGTCCCTGCTCGCGCAGGTCGCCGAGGCGCTCGGCGTGCCCCTCACCGAGCTGCTGCGCACCGAGGCCCCGAGTCGCCGGGCCGCCCTCGAGGTCGAGCTCGAGCGCGCGCAGCGCGGTCCGCTGTTCGCCTCGCTCGGCATCCCGCCGGTCAAGGTCGCCAAGTCGCTGCCGACCGACGCGCTCGAGGCGCTCGTCAAGCTGCAGGGCGAGGTGCAGCACCTGCTCACCGAGAACGCAGCCACCCCCGAGGAGGCCCGCCGCGCCAACGCCGACCTGCGGGCCGAGATGCGCGCCAAGGACAACTACTTCCCGGCGCTCGAGGAGCACGCCCGCACACTGCTGAAGGCGATCGAGCACCCCGGCGGTCCGCTGTCGCAGCGCGCGACCGCCGACATCGCCGCGCACCTGGGCTTCTCCCTGCACTACGTGCCGGACCTGCCCAACTCGACGCGCACCGTGACCGACCTGGCCAACGGGCGCATCTACCTGCCGCAGGGCAACCCGGGGGTCGCCGACGCGCGCTCACCGTTGCTGCAGGCGGTCGCCAGCCACGTGCTCGGGCACGCCGAGCCGAAGGACTACGGCGACTTCCTGCGCCAGCGCGTCGAGGCCAACTACCTCGCAGCGGCGCTCATGCTGCCCGAGGACGGTGCGGTGGGGTTCCTGCAGGAGGCGAAGGCCGACCGTCGGCTGTCCGTGGAGGACCTGCGCGACGCGTTCGCGGTGCCCTACGAGACGGCGGCCCACCGGTTCACCAACCTCGCCACCCGGCACCTGGGCATCCCCGTGCACTTCATGAAGGTCCACGAGGGCGGCACCCTGCACAAGGCGTACGAGAACGACGGCGTCACGTTCCCCTCCGACCCGCTCGGCGCCATCGAGGGGCAGCCTGTGTGCCGGCAGTGGACGGCCCGGGTGGTGTTCACGCTGCCCGACCGGTTCAGCCCGTACTACCAGTACACCGACACGTCCTCGGGCACGTTCTGGTGCACGTCGCGCGTGCAGCCCTCGTCGCAGGGGGCGTTCTCGGTGAGCGTCGGCGTGCCGTTCGCGCACGTGCGCTGGTTCCGGGGGAGAGAGACGACCGAACGGTCGGTCTCGCGCTGCCCCGACCCGTCGTGCTGCCGGCAGCCACCCGCCGCACTCGCCGAGCGCTGGGCCGACCAGGCCTGGCCGAGCGCCCGCCCGCACGCGAGCCTGCTGGCCGCCCTGCCCGTGGGCGTGTTCCCGGGCGTGGACACCACCGAGGTGTACGAGTTCCTGGAACGGCACGCACCGCGCACGTGAGCGCAGGTCGGGCCTCAAGGAGTGGTCGTTCCCTGCCGATATGACCACGTCTGCCCAGCGTGAGGGGGAGCGCTCCCATGACGTGCGGCAGCGCGACGGCGACCGATCTCGACCTCGGGCAAGGATCACGTGACGGCCATGCGTACTACCGCTCTGCACAGCACCACGCGGCACCCCGACCACCGCACCCCGGGTGGGGGTCGGCGGACGCGCCTGCGCCGGATCGCCGCAGCGATCGCGGTCGGCACCATGGCCGCGCTCGTCGTGCCGGCGACGGCAGTCCAGGCCGAGGACACCACCGTGCAGATCGTCCCCGCAACCTCGCCGAGCCTCCCGTTCGACGGCACGGGCGCGCTGGGCTTCGGTCAGTCCTTCCTGCCCCCGAACGACATGGCCGTCCGGTCCGCGTCCCTGACTCTGCAGGGCCTCACCGGCGCCACCGTCCAGCTGTCGATCTGCACCCTGCCCGGCAGCTATCCCGTCTCGCCCACGAACTGCACCGCGGCGGACTCCACGACGGTCAGCGGGGGCGTCGTCAACGGGACCTTCGCCGTCCCCCGCCTGCTCCAGCAGAATGTCAGCTCGGCGGTCCTCGTCCGCGCCCGGACGCCCGACGGCAACGCCTACGCCTACTTCTCCTACCTCTCGCTGCAGCTCAGCGAGACCGCGAACTACATGAACGGCAGCATGCTCTTCGGGTACGAGAACTCCTCCGGCAGCATGAACGTGCTCTGGGGAAATGACGGCGACTACGGGATCTACGCCGACCTGCCGCTGTCGCTGACCTACAGCACGCCCGCGGCCCCCGCCGTCACCACGACCACACTGCCCTCCGCGTCGTACGGCCAGGCCTACAGCACCACGGTCCTCGCCACCGGTACCCCCGCCCCGGGCCTGGCGGTGTCCGGGACCCTGCCCGCCGGCATGTCCTTCAACACCGCGACCGGCGTCCTGTCGGGCACCCCCACCGATGTCGGCACCTTCACCTTCACCGTGACCGCCAGCAACGGGTACGGGTCGCCCGCGTCCCAGTCACTCGCGCTCACGGTCGGCGCCTCGGCACCCGGCGCGCCCGCCTCGGTGACCGTCACGCCAGGAGACCACTCCGTCACCGCCACCTGGCCGGCACCGACCAGCACGGGCGGTGCGGCCGTCACGTACGACGTCGAGTACCAGGCGGACGGCGACCCCGGGTGGACCACGGCCGGCAGCACGTCGTCGCGCACGGCGACGATCGGCAGCCTGACCCCCGGCACGCAGTACGCGGTCCGGGTGCGGGCCACCAACGGTGCCGGTGCCTCCCCGTGGACCACCAGCACGCCGATGGTCCTGCCCGACACCCCGTCGATCAGCGGCGTGACCGTCGTCGAGACCGACGGCGGGGCGACGATCCGCTGGACCGCCGCCGACGGCGGCACCGCGATCGACTCCGCCACCCTGCGCTACCGCGCCGTCGGCGCGCCGACGTGGACCACCGACACCTTCGCGCTGACCGGCACCACGGGCACCCGCACGATCACCGGCCTCACGAACCGCGCGGAGCACGAGTTCAGCCTGACCACCCACAACGCGATCGGTGACAGCGCCGCCGCGGACGGCCTGTTCACCCCGTTCCGCCTGGCCGGGACCATCACCTCCGCCAACACCTCCCTGGACACCACACCGCGGGTCGCCGGTGCCCCCGTCGACGCGCAGGCCAGCGGCATCCCCACCGGGCGGAGCGTCGAGCTGGTCTACGCCGCAGGGACCTCCGACGAGGTCGTCCTCGACGACGCCGTCGCCGACCTGGTCGGTCAGGTGACGCTCGGAGGCACCCTGCCGGCCGACGCGGCCGTCGGGATGCACACGGTCACCCTGCGGGTCGTGGGCAGCACCGCGCAGGTGACCGCCACCGTGACGATCGTCCTCGCGCCCACGGCCACGTGGACCCCCGCGCCGGCGACCTACCAGCAGCCGTACACCTCGAGCATCACCCTGGGCGGCACGAGCACGGTCGTCGCCGCGGTGTCGGGCCTGCCGACCGGCCTGTCGTGGTCCGCCGACGGCACCGTCAGCGGCACCCCCACCAGCGTCGGGAGCTACCCGCTCACCGTCACCGTGACGGGTGCTGGCGGGTCGGTGACGATCACCCCGACACTCGCCGTGCAAGCGGCCGCACCGGGCCCCGTGAACGCCCCCGTCGTGTCCGGTGACACGTCGCAGCCCGGCGAGCTGCACGTCAGCTGGTCCGCCCCGACCGACGCCGGTGCGCCCGGCGCCCTGCAGTACACGGTGCGGTACCGCGCACCGGGCGGCTCCTGGACGGCCCTCGCGCCGACGACCGCGACGTCGGCCACCGTCACCGCCCTGCCCGTCGGCGGCACGTACGACGTGGAGATCACCGCGACGAACGCCTCCGGGATCAGCGGCTCGGCCGCCACGGCGACGGGACCCGTGTGGATCGCCTCCGTCGTCTCGACGCTCACCGCCCACCCGGCCGACGGGTCCGCCACGTTGTCGTGGGCGACGTCCACCGGCGGGTTCCCCGTCACCAGTCACGTGATCACGCGGACCTCCGGCGGACCGGTCACCACCGAGAACCTCCCCTCGACCGCGAGCTCGGCCACCGTGACCGGTCTGACCAACGGCACCACCTACACCTTCACCGTGGCGGCCTGCACGCAGCTCGCCGTCGGCGACCCGTGCGTCGTCGGCACGGCGGACACCGTGACCGTGACCCCCGCCGCCGCCCCGGGGGCCCCGGCCGTCGGGACCGCCACCCCCGGCGACGGCCAGGTGACCGTCACCTGGCAGACCCCCGCGGACGACGGCGGCAGCGCGATCACCGGCTACCGCGTCGACCACAAGGCCACCGGCTCGCCCAGCTGGACGGCAGGTGCGACCCTCGCAGCCACCTCGACCACGACCACCGTCACCGGCCTGACCAACGCGCAGACGTACGAGTTCCGGGTCGTCGCGATCAACGACGCAGGGTCCGGTCCCGCATCGGCCACGACCACCGCGATCCCGTTCCGGTTCGCCCCTGGCTTCACCACGGCTGACGGGGCCCCGCTGAACCTGGGGTCGCTGACGGCCGGCACGGTCATCACGATGACGGGCTCGGGCGCCACCCCGGGGGCGACGATCGTCCTCGAGCTGCACTCCACCCCGATCCTGCTGGGCACCACGGTCGTCGCGGCCGACGGGACCTACCGGCTGACCGTGACGCTGCCCGCCGGCGTTACGGGCAGCCACACCCTCGTGGCCTCCCTGGCCGGCGGCGCACCGGTCGACACGGCGGTGGCAGTCGGCGCGCCCGCCCCCGGGGCGGCCGCGGCGGTCACGGCACCCGCGGCGTCCGCACCGGCCGGGCGCGCCCTGGCGGCCACCGGTGCGAACGCACGCGACGTGGCCTTCCTGGCGCTGTTGCTCGCGCTGGCCGGCACCGGCGCGGTCGTCGTCTCGCGCACACGGAGGGTCCGCCACCCCCGCTGACCGCGGGCACGCCCGTCGGTCCGGCCCCAGGTCCTGGGTGAGGGCACCCGCACCGCGGGATCATCGGGGCGGCGCACCGTGCGCCGGAGACCTGGAGGGGGACCCCTACGTGAGTGACGCCCGGCTCGACGACCAGCCGACCTACCAGCAGCCGCAGGTGGCCGTGGCCTGGGTCCAGCCGACCGTCGTCACCGACCAGCGCGACCCGGGTGGCGCCGTCGTGGCCCTCGCGTGGATCAGCGCCATCCTCACGTTCGCGTACATGCTGCCGTGGGCCATCGCCGCCAGCCGGGGGCGGTCCAACCAGGGCACCATCGGCATCCTCAACCTGCTGCTCGGCTGGAGCCTCGTCGGGTGGATCGTCGCCCTGGTGATGGCCTGCCAGTCGCACGCGCCCCTGGTCGTGCCGGTCGCCGGCTACGCCGCAGCCCCCCAGGCGGCACCGGCCGGGTGGTACCCCTCGCCGGCCGGGGGGCAGGAGTACTGGGACGGCCTGCGCTGGACGGGCCACCGCGCCCCCTGATCGAGGCTCCCCGCCCGGCGAGGCCTACCCTCGACGGAGCACACCCGGACACACACGGAGGCTCGCGTGCCCCTGACCCTCACGCTCGTGCGGCACGGTCGCACGGTCTACAACACCGAGCACCTGCTGCAGGGCTGGTCCGACTCGCCGCTGACGCCCGCCGGCCTGGACGGCGTGCGGGTGACCGCGGCGCACCTGGCCGACCGGTCGTTCGTCGCCGCCTACGCCAGCCCCCTGGGCCGCACCGTGGCGACCGCCGGTGAGATCCTCGCGCACCACCCGCACGTGCCTCTGGTGACCGACCCCGACCTGCGCGAGTACAGCTTCGGCGACCTCGAGGCGACGCCCGAGGCGGACCTGTGGTCGACGGTCGACCCGTTCGAGATGTTCCCCGCGGTGCTGGCCGGCACGTTCCCGGGTCTGCCCGGCGGCGAGGACTCGCCCAGCTACCTGCGCCGCGTCCGCAGCGCGTTCGACCGCATCGAGCAGGCCCACCCGCACGGCGACGTGCTCGTGGTGAGCCACGGGGTGACCCTGCTGGCGTACCTGACGATGATCGACCCGGGGCCCGTGACCCCGCTGGCCAATGCGAGCGTGTCGACCGTGCACGTGCACCCTGACGGCTCGCGTGAGGTCGTCGCGATCGGCCTGGACATCGCCGACCAGGGCGTCCCGGACGCCCCGAGCGCGGCCGCCGCCGAGGGCTGACGGCGGGGGAGCCGCCGCTACAGCAGGGTGTCGGTCGACTCGTCCACCACCACACCCAGGGCCGAGGCCAGGGCGGGCGCGAGCAGCTGCAGCTGCAGCGGGCTGATCACCGCGCCGCCGAGCGCCGAGATGCCCGCGACCTCGTCGATGTCCGCCCCGCGCAGGTCGACGTGCTCGAACGTGCTGTGCTGCACGTCGAGCCGCCCGACCTTCGTGCCCACCAGGGCCACGCGGGTCGCCGAGGCCTGCACCAGGTCGAGCTCCTCGATCACGCAGTCGGTGAAGATCACGTCCCGCAGGCGCGCCCCGCGCAGGTTGACGAACGACAGCTTGCAGCCGACCACGTGCACCTGGTCCCACACCGACTCGTAGAGCTCGGCGGAGCCGATCCGGGCGCCTTCGAGGCGGACGTCCTTCCAGGTGCCGCGCGCGCCGCGGATCACCGGCACGTCGAGCCGTTCCAGCACGGACTCGCGCAGCCGGGTGGCCTTGAGGTCGGCCGTGCCGGCGGACACGCCCGTGAGCCGGCAGCCGAGCAGCGTCGTGCCGCCGAGGTCGAGCTCGTCCAGCGTCAGGTCGTCGAAGGTCAGCCCTTCGAGGGTGACGTCGGGTTCCAGGTCACCCGCGAACCCCGCATCGAGCGAGGTGTGCACGATGGGGTCGAGGCGGGGGGTGCGGGCGGACGTCCTGGGCTTGGCCACGCGGAGCATCGTGCCACCTGCACCCGACACGTCGACGCGCGCGCCCTGGTCAGGGCTTCCCGACGCTGGTCGCCGCAGTCATCCCTCGACGCGCGGCGCACGCCACGGCCTGCCAGGGTGGTGCCACGCGACGGCGAGGGGGAACGGTGGCCATGGACGCTCGACGCAGGTGGGTGCTGGTCGGTGGTGTCGTGCTCGTGGCGATCGCTGCCGTGGTCCTGTGGCTGACCCGGGCCTCGTTCCTGCTCGGCGACGACTCCGCGCAGGAGGTCACCGTCCTGGACCAGTACACGGGCCTGCCGCCGGGTGTCGAGGAGGGCGCCGCCGACCGCGGGGCGGTCGTGTCCGTCGACCCGGCCCAGATCCTCGTGTACACGAGCGGTTCGTCGACGTGCCCGCTGGTGCCTCAGACGTACGAGGTGAACGGCGTCGACGTGGTGATCACCGTCGCGACGGGACTCCCGGAGGACACCCCGTGCACCGCCGACCTGGTGCCGACCACCACGGTCGTGCAGGTGCCGGACGGTCTCGACGCGGCCGACATCGGCAAGGTCACGCTCGTCGACGGGTGACGCCCGCGGTCAGGTCCCGACGGGCTCACGGCCCGGCACGGTGTCGAGCTCCAGCGCCGCCCACCGGGTGTCGGCCTCCCGCACGGCGTCGAGGTACGCCGCCGCGGCGCACGCGGCGTCGGCATCCGGCAGCCGGTCCTCCTCGTAGGCCAGCACCGTGGCCAGCAGTCCACCGAGCACACCGTCGTGGTGCACGATGGCGTCGCGCACCGTCGGGGTGAGCGACAGGCGCTCGGCCACCGTGGCGATGTCCGTGTCCGTGTAGGCGTCGAGCGTCGACATGAGCCCGACGGTGTAGGCGGCGTCCCGCACCTCACGCGGGGCCTGCGGCTCGCGGCTGCGCAGCAGGGCGACCATCATCGACGCCCGCACCAGCGACTCGCGCCCCAGCTCGTGGGGCTTGCCGGTGGCCCCGGCCAGGACGACGAGCGTGACCAGCTGACGCATGCGTTCCAGCCCGAGCAGCACCACGGCCTGGTGGATCGAGTCGACGCGTCGCCGGATGCCCGCGAACCCGGAGTTCACGGCCTGCAGCACCTTCTGCGACAGGGTGACGTCGGAGCCGACGAGGTCGCTGAGCTCCTGCATGCTCACGTCCGAGCGCCCCACCTGCGACAGCACGGCCAGCACCGCCGGGGTGCCGACGGTCACCGACTGCATGGACAGCACCTGGGGCCGCGTGAAGAAGTACCCCTGGAACAGGTCGGCGCCGGACTCGAGGGCCTCGGCGTGCTGCTCCGGCGTCTCGATCTTCTCCACGAGCACGGTCAGACCGGGCCTGCGGACGGCGGCGACCTGCGCGGCCAGCTGCCCGGGTGCGATGGCCGGCAGCTCGAGCTTGACGATCTGCACGAGGTCGAGCAGCACCGTGCGCGGGTCGTCGGGCACGAAGTCGTCGAGCGCGATCGTGTACCCCTGCTCGCGCAGCTCCCCGACCTGCGTGACGACCGCCGCGGTGACCTCGGTGGTCTCCAGCAGCTCGAGCACCACACGCGCCGGGTCGGTCACCAGGTGGGCGCCGCTGGCGAGTGCGGCCGGCTCCACGTTCACCCACGCCGGCACGCCCTGCACGGTGGCGTCCAGGCCGAGCTCGACGAACGCCTCGAACAGCACGGAGAACGTGGCGGCGGTGCCGTCGTCGCCCACACCCGCCGGGCCCTGCGCCTGCGCGCGGTAGAGCAGCTCGTAGCCGACCACCGCCAGGTCACGGTCGAAGATGGGTTGGCGTGCGATGTATCGAGCCCGCACAGGTCACCTCCGGCGCCGTCCTGGTCCCCTCACAGTAGGTCCGTGAGCAGGCGGGGGGAGAGGCCTCACGACCAACTCCACCCGCCTGCCTATCGCGCAACGGGTGCTGGTGCCCAGCCCCTCGGGCGAATGAGCCCGCGATGACCGGAAGGTCGACCCGGCTCAGACCCCGGCCGGGGCGGTGGCGCTGTCCGTCTGCCGGGCGGCGAGCCACCCGGCCAACCGGTCGGGACGGTTGGTGATGATCGCGTCGACCCCGACTGCGACCGCCGCCGCCCAGTGCGCCGTCTCGTCCAGGGTCCAGACCATGACCTGCAGGCCCGCCTCGTGCAGCCGGCCGAGCAGGTCGGGGTGCTGCACGAGCAGCATGCCGTGCGGGTTGCACGTCATGACGCCGAGCTCCTGGCACCGGTCGACGACGTCCTCAGGGGCTTCGAGCAGCAGCAGGCCCCGCCGCAGCTGGGGGGCGGCCTCGCGCAGCGCGGCCACGGTGCCCGGCCAGAAGCTCTGCACGATCACCCGCTCCTCGAGCCCTGCCTCGACGATCGGCCCGGTCACCTTCCGGGCCTGCTCGACTGTCCACTCGCCCTTCAGCTCGCACAGCAGGTCCGTGCCGGGCCGGGTGAGCAGGAGCTGGACGACCTCGTCGAACGTCGGGACGCGGGTGCCGACGAACGCGGGGGAGAACCACGAGCCGGCGTCCAGCTCGCGCACCTGCTCCAGGGTGTGGTCGCCGACGCGTCCGGTGCCGTCGGTCGTGGCGTCGAGGTCGTCGTCGTGGATCACGACCACGGCCCCGTCGGCCGTGAGCTGCACGTCGAGCTCGATCATGTCGGCACCCGCCCGCCACGCGGCCTCGAAGGCCGCGAGGGTGTTCTGCGGGGCGACCGCGGAGTTGCCGCGGTGCGCGATGACGACGGTCACAGGTACGGCTCCACGTTCTCACGGTAGGCCGTCTCGAGCTGCGGTGCGATGGTGGCGAACGCCGTGGCCGGGTCCTCGTCGGCGAGCACGATCTTCTCGATCGCCTCGGTGAGGATCTGGTCGGCGCCGGGCACGAACACCCGGATCCAGTCCTGGGACTTGGCGCGCTCGGCCAGCTGGTCGACAGCTGTACGGAACTGCGGGGTCGACTCGTACACGGCGGCCATCTCGTCGGACTCGACCGCCGAGGTGCGCACCGGCATGTAGCCGGTGTTCTGCGAGAAGTACGCGGTGCTGTCCGTGCTGGTCAGGAACTCCAGGAAGATCGCCGCGGCGAGTTGCTCCTCGGGCGTCTTCGACGACGGGATGGCCAGGCCGGTGCCGCCCGTGGGCGTCCCGCCGCCCTGGGGGCCGTCCGGCAGGTACGCCGTGCCCACCTCGAACGACGCCGCGTCGAGGATGCCCTTGAGCGACCCGGTCGAGCCGACGGTCGCGGCGACCACCCCGGTGGAGAAGTCGGCGGCGGCGTCCTCCGACACCGTCGCGATACCCGACTCGTGGAACAGGTCCGACACGAACTCGCCGGCCGCGATGGCCTCGGGGGTGTCGAGGGTGGTCGTCCACTGGTCGGAGTACTGGCCGCCCTGGCCCCAGATCATGTTCTGGAACCACCAGGCCGACCACGACGTGCCGAGCGCCAGACCCAGCGGGGCGCTGTCGGCGGGGACCTGCGCGTCGAGCGCGGCACTCCAGTCGGCCAGCTCGGCCCACGTCTCTGGGCCACGGTCGGGCAGGCCGGCGGCCGCCCACTTGTCCTTGTTGTAGTAGAAGAGCGGAGTCGAGCGGGCGTACGGGGCGGCCCAGTGCGCGCCGTCGTACTCGTAGTCGCCGTACAGGGCCGGGTTGAAGTCCTCGACGTCGGCGTCCAGGTGATCGAAGACGTCGTCGAGCGGCATGATCTGGTCGTTCAGGTGGTACCGGAACCACCAGACGTCCGAGGCGATGACCAGGTCGGGCAGCTCGTCGGTCTGCGAGGCGGCCTGGAACCGCTGGGCGACCTCGTCGTAGTTGGCGCCCGCGGTGACCAGCTCCACCGAGATCTCGGGGTGCTCCTTCTCGAACCGCGCGATGAGCTCCTTCTCGACCTCCTGCGAGGCGCCCGGGTGGTTGCTCCACCACGTGATCTCGGACGCCGGCGTGATCGTCGACCAGTCGACGCCGTCCTCGGCGGGGGCGCTCGAGTCGTTCTCGGCGCCGACGCTCGGGGCGGTGCAGGCGGTGAGGGTCAGCGCGCCGGCGGCGAGGATCGCGCCGAGCGCCAGGGCCGGTCGGCGGCGGGGAGAGGCATGACGGGACACGGTGTCTCCTTGTGTGGACGTGCGGGATGAGGGCATGCGGAACGTGGGGGACGAGTGGTCGTCCGGTCGGGCAGGGGCGCGGCGGTAGGACGCGCAGGGGGCGCTCAGCCGGTGACAGCTCCGGCGGTCAGCCCCGCCACCAGCCGGCGCTGCAGCACCAGGAACACGACGAGCACCGGCAGCGTGACCACCACGGTCGCGGCGAGCAGCACCCCCCAGTTGCTCATCCCGTCGATGTTCTGCAGGAGCGTCAGGCCGACGGGGAGCGTCATCTTGTCGGCGTCGTCGACCACCAGGAACGGCCACAGGTAGTCGTTCCACTCGGTCACCACCGACACGAGCGCCACCGCGGCGATCGTCGGGGCGGACATCGGCACCACGACGCGCCACAGCCGCCGCCAGTGCCCCGCACCGTCGAGCTCGGCGGCCTCGAGCACCGAGCGTGGCAGCGACAGGAAGTGCTGCCGGAACAGGAACGTGCCGAACGCGCTGGCCAACCCGGGCACGAGGATCCCCTGGTAGGTGTTCAGCCAGCCGAGGGCGGCGACGAACGTGTAGTTGGGGATGATCGTGATCTGCGACGGGATCATCAGCGCGGCGATGACCAGCACGAACGCCACCCGCCGGAACGGCACCTCGAGGAACACCAGCGCGTACGCGCAGCACAGCCCGAGGACGACCTTGAGCCCCGAGCCGACGACCGTCAGCACCACGCTGTTGACGAACAGCCGACCCAGCGGGATGGTCCGCGCGGCCTGCGTGTAGTTGGCCAGGTCGAACGCGTCGGGCAGCCACTGCAGCGGCAGCCGGTAGAGCTCGTCGGGCTGCTTGAGGCTGGCCAGGACCATCCACAGCAGCGGTGCCCCGAGCACGGCCGTGGCGGCGAGCAGCGAGACGACGGACGTCGCGTCGAGCAGGCGGGCGCGGGGGGTCGTGCGCGAGGTCGGGACGAGGTCGGTCGATGCCCGTTCGGTCGTGGCGCTCATGCGTAGTGCACCTTCCGCTCGACGAACCGCAGCTGGACGACCGTCACCACGAGCAGCAGGACGAACAGGATCGTCGCGCCGGCCGAGGCGTACCCGGCGCGGCCGTTGACGAAGCCCTCCTGGTAGATCTGGTACATCAGCGTGGTCGTGCTGCCGAGCGGTCCGCCCTGCGTCATCGCCTTGATGATGTCGAACGACTGCAACGAGCTGAGCGTCATCGTCACCAGCAGGAAGAACGTGGTGGGCGTGAGCAGGGGAAGCACGATCGAGCGCAGCGTCCGCGCCGACGTGGCGCCGTCGAGTGCGGCGGCGTCCCGCAGGTCCTGGGGGATCGCCTGCAGACCGGCCAGGTAGATCAGGGCGACGTAGCCGAGGTTCTTCCACAGGTAGACCAGCACGATCATCACCAGCGGCCACGGTTCGGCCGTGTACCAGGCGGGCGAGGCCAGCCCGACTGTCCGCAGCAGCTCGGACACCAGCCCGTAGCGCGGGTCGAACATGAACAGCCACAGGATCCCCACCGCGTACCCGGACAGCACGTACGGCGCGAACGCCACCGTCCTGGCCAGCCCGCGCACCCGGACCCGCGTGTTGAGCATGAGTGCCAGCCCGAGCCCCAGCACGAGCGCCCCGCCGACCGTGGCCAGCGTGAAGACCCCCGTCGTGGCCAGGACCTGCGCGGTGCCCGGGTCGGTGAACCACTCCACGTAGTTGCCCAGCCCGACGAACCGGGCCACGGGGGAGCCGAGGTTCCACTGCATGGTCGACAGGTAGAGGCTCTCCACCAGCGGCCGGTAGACGAACACCCCGAGCAGGACGAGGTTCGGGCCGGCCAGGGCGACGAACGCCAGCAGGTCCCGGCGGCGCCGCCAGTGCCGACCGGACCGCACGCGAGCCGGCGGTGGTCCGTCGGTCGTCACGGTGGGCCGAGCGGTGCGGCTGCGTGGCACCCCACCCTCGACGGGTGGGCTCAGGACGGTGGTCGACATACGTTCCTCTTCGCGATCCGATGGCCCCTCCGGGTGCCCGGCCGCGACGACGCTAAGCGGGCCACGGGCGCCTGGGGAGCCTCCGGCGCGAGACTTGGATCGGCGTTCGGCCAACGTTCACGCCGGTCACAACGCGTTCGCCTGACGGCCACCGCCGGTCCGCCGCCCGGCGCGGTGGCAGCATGGGAGCCCCCCACCGTGGAGCGTGACCGTGAGCGACCCGAGCGCACCCCCCGTCACCGTCGTGCCGGACGACCCGCACCGGCCGGACGTGCTGGCCCTGCTCGACGAGCACCTGGCCGACATGTACGCGACGACTCCCGCGGAGTCCGTGCATGCGCTCGACCCGTCGGCCCTGGCCGCACCCGGCCTCACGTTCTGGACCGCCCGCGGTGCCGCCGGGGAGCTGCTCGGGTGCGCGGCGCTCAAGGAGCTGTCGGCCGCGGGGGGCGAGCTGAAGTCGATGCGCACGGCCACGGCCGCCCGGGGACGCGGTGTCGGGGCCACGATGCTGGCGCACGTGCTCACCGTCGCCGGCGATCGCGGGTACCGGACCCTGCACCTGGAGACAGGTGCCGAGGACTACTTCGCGGCGGCCCGCAGGCTGTACGAGCGGGCCGGTTTCGTGCCCTGCCCGCCGTTCGGTGACTACCGGCCCGATCCGCTCAGCGTCTTCTACCGGCTCGACCTGCCGACGGCCTGAGGGTCGCCTCACCACTCGGTCGGGCGGCGGCCGAACGGGTGGAGAATCGGACAACCTCGACGATCCGGGCGCAGGTCAGGCTAGGGTTTCGGCTGTCATGGGGCCGCTGTCGGCCCCGCACGTCGTGCAGGAGGTCAGCGGTGTCGAACCTGAATGTGTCCTACCAGGAGATGCGGGACGCGGCCACGCGTCTGACCTCCGGCCAGGACGAGATCACGGCCAAGCTCAACGAGCTGAAGTCCTTCATCGAGTCGCTGATCTCCTCCGGCTTCGTCACCGACCAGGCCTCCGTCGCCTTCGGCGAGTCCTACCGCCAGTTCACCCAGGGCGCCACCGACACCGTCGCCGCCCTGACCAACCTCGGCCAGTACCTGCGCACCGCCGCCACCACCCTCGAGGACGCCGACACCCAGCTCGCCTCCGGCCTGCGCGGCTGACACACCCCGCACGGCGCCGGGTCCGCACCTGCGACCCGGCGCCGTCATCTCTGCAACGGCTCGACCAGGTGAGGGAACGATGAGTGACCGGTTGACGGTGGACACCGCCGCGCTGCGAGAGGCGGGGACGTCTCTGCGGACGGTCGCGAGCGAGTTCGACGGGGCGAACGCCAACAGCGACGACGTCGCCTCGCACGTCGGGCACGCGGGTCTGGCGGACTGCCTGCGGGACTTCGCCCACGGGTGGGACGACCGCCGCGGCAAGATGGTCGAGTCCATCGCCGGCCTGGCCGACGCCTGCACCGGGATCGGTGACGGGTTCGAGGACCTCGACGCCGAGTTCGCCCGCGCCCTCACGGGGCAGTCATGAGCCGCCCGTACTCCTGGTACCCGCTGGAGTGGACCGACCCGGTCCCCGGCGACCCGGTCGCCGTGCAGCGCGCAGGCGAGCGCTACCAGACCGTCGCCGACGCGATCTCCACCGCGGCCCGCCGCCTGCGGGAGATCGCCGCCCTCGACGGCCAGGACTCCGACGCCGTGCGCGAGGTCGCCACCAAGGCCGGCGAGGTCGCCGAGACGATCGACGCCGCCCACGGCCGCTACCTGACGACCGCCCAGGCACTTCTCGACTACGCCCCGTCGCTGGCCACCGCGCAGACCGACTCGGAGCAGGCGCTGTACGACGCGCAGAACGCCGACGCCGCCCTCACCTCCGCCGACGGTCAGGTGCGCAGCGCCACCCTCGCGGTGGACGACGCACCCGAGGACGCCACCCCGGCCGAGCTCGCCACGCTGCGCCGAGCCCTGTCCGACGCCCGCTCCGACCGCAGCGCCGCCGAGCACGCGCTGCAGCGGGCTCGCGACGCCCTCAACGCCGCGACGACCCTGCGAGACCAGGCCGCTCAACGCGCGATCGACGCGATCAACGGTTCCACCGGCAACGACGGCCTCAATGACGGCTGGTGGGAGAACTGGGGGTCGGCGGTGTTCAACGCCGTCTCCAAGATCGCCGGCATCGTGGCGGGCGTCGCGGGCATCCTCGCGCTGGTGCTGTGCTGGGTGCCGGTGCTCGGTCAGGCCCTGGCGGCGGTCGCCGCGATCGCCACGGCCGTCAAGCTCGTCGCCGACATCGTCCTCAAGGCCAACGGCGAGGGTTCGTGGGCGGACATCGGCTGGGACGTGTTCGCCCTGGCCACGTTCGGTGCAGGCCGCGTGCTGAGCACCGCCGCACGCACCGCCAGCACCGGGGCCCAGGGCGTCGCCCGGCTCGACGCGGGCCGTCAGGCCGCGACGTCGATCGCGAGCCGTGCCGCACAAGGTCTGCCGAGGGGAAGCTCGGGCTCTACCATCTCCGCTCTCGCCGGGGACGTGGCCGGTGCGCTCACGCGTGTCCAGGCGCGGCCCTTGGCGCAACAGGCTTCCACATCGATGCTGGGGGCGCTGCGCAGGCCCGAGGTGTGGGCGTCTCTCAAGCCCCAGGCCGTCTGGGGTGACGTGACCGCTCTGCGCACCCTCGGCCTCGACGGTGTCGCGTGGCGCACCGCATTCAGCACGGGTGGGTCGACGATGGCTTCGTCCTGGGGCGATGCGCGGGCGATGGTCGGCGCACTGCAGGCCGACCAGGGACTCGTGACCGGCGCGTCGCACCTCAGTGACGTCTCGCCGGACCTCATGAGAGTGGCACAGACGACCCGCGACGCCGTGGGCGCTGCCAACGGTCTCTACGCCACCTCCGGTGGCTTCGTCGGGCTCGGCGCGTATGACGCGACGTTCGGCGTCTCGGCCACCGTCGACTGGATCACGGGCAGCGACACCCCTGCATCGATCGCCAGCCCGTGGGTCAGCATCGGTGAGTTGGTCGGCCTGGGGCCCTCGCCCGCGGAGAAGCTCGGCCTGCGCTGAGCGGCGGTGCCGCCAGGCCATGGCAGGCTGGGCGCGACCGGTGCGAGGCGCGGCCGTGGGCTGGGTCGGCAGCAGGGCACCCCAGGCAGCGGACGCTCGGGAGCCCCCATGAGAGAAAGAGGCGTCTGCGTGAACGACCAGATCATCGGGTGGTCCCTCGGTGTCACCGAGACGTGGGGGGGCTGGGCGCCCGGTGGGGGCGCGGCCGCGGCCGACGCCGTCGCTGAGAAGCTCGCCGACAACCCGATCGCGCGGGACCGCGTTCGCGCGACCGTCCTGGCGATCGACTCAGGTGCGGCGGGTCTTCCCGGTATCGGGCTGCAGTTCGGCGTGTGGGTACCTGATCGCGCGAGCGGCGAGGTGCACGCGAACATGGCGATGGAGTTGGTCGTCGGGGCGACCACCGCAGAGGACTACCTCAAGATGGTCCGCAAGCCGCCGCGCGACCGCCAGTACAAGGTCTTCCACTACGACACAGCACCGGCCGAGGTCGTGGTCGGCCCGGCGGTGATCGTCACGCGCGCAAGGGCAGACCGCAAGACCAAGCTGGTCACCAACGAGATCGAGTGGACGATCTTCCCTCCCGGCTCGTCCGAGGTGATCCAGATGCTGTTCCTCACGCCGGTCGCGGCGTTCGCCCAGGCAATGGCGGATGAGAGCGTGGACATGGCCAACCGCCTGTCCGTGACACTCGGCCAGGCTCAGTGACGTCGCACGACTCGGGGGACGGTCGTCGAGCCACCACGGCGGGCCTGACCCTGCTGGTTCCGGCGTCATGGTGGGTGATCCCGCTCGGCACGGGCGACGCGCTGCGCCGCTCGGTCGGTGCGCTGGTGGACGAGCAGGTGGGCCGCCGCGACCAGGACGCTCCGCTGCGAGCCTCGCTGCGCACCCAGCTGACCGGTGCCGCCGAGCAGGCCGCCGCCGCGGGCGGCACCCTCATGGCCATCTCGCTGATGACGGTCGACGGTGTGCCCGTGCCGGCCACGATGGTCGTGTACCGCGTGCCCGGCCTGACGCTCGACGAGCCGGGCCTGCAGGCGCTGGTCGACGGTCTGACTGCGGACGGCGAGGCCCGGCCGGACTCCCTGGACGTCGCCGCCGGGCAGTTCGGGCCGGTCGTCCGGCGGTTGGCCCGCCGCGCGGGCGACGTCGACCTCGGGGCGTCCGAGATCACCATGATGGTCGTCGACTACTGGCTCGACGCCGGCGACGGCGGCCACGTCGTGCAGCTCACGTTCTCCTCGCCGATGGTCCAGGTCGCCGCCGCCCTGCTCGACCTGTTCGACACCGTCGCCTCGTCGGTCGGCCCCGAGGAGGACTTGGAGTGAGCGCACCTCGTCGACGGGTCCCTGGACCCTGGCTGCCCGGCATCGAACCGACCCTCACGTCCGGGCCGCACCTCACGGCCCTGGGCGGTGGGGTCGCAGGGATTGTCGCCGTCCCGTGGGCGGCGGCCGTGATGCTGGGAACAGCCACCGCCTTGATCGCGGCGCTCACGCTGCTGTGTGCGGCGGTCGCTCTGGGGGGCCTTGTTCTCGAGCACGTGCGGTTCCTGCGGCGGCCGGCACTGCCTGTCGGGGTCACCGCCGTGCTGGTCCCGCACCCTGCGCCCCCGCAGACCGTCGAGGTCATCCCGGGCCAGGCGGTGCCCTGGAGCACGCCGCGTGGGTTGGCGGCGCGCACCCGCCTGTGGGCCGACCACGAGCGGATCGGTGTCACCACCTGGGCGCACGCCACCCGCTCCTGGCCGCGCACGGGACCGGACGCCGTCGTCGCCGCGCGCGTCGTCGTGATGAACGGCAGCCCGCTCCGCGTGGACCTCGTCGACGCCGCCGGGAAGCCCCACGGGTCGATCTGGTGGTGGCGGTTCTTCCGCTCGACCGACCGGGGGCCCCTCGCCGAGTTCTGCACCACCGCCGGTCTCGTCCTGCGGGAGGAGCCATGGCACCGGAAGATGCGCGAGGCCCGGCCACCTGCCGACGGCATCGAGGACGTGTCCGAAACGCTGGCCAAGCACTCCGCGGTGGGGTTCATCCAGCAGGCCGGCGGCCTGATGATTCCCTCCATCATGGCCCTGGCCGAGGCCGACTCGCAGGCGACCGCGCTGGCGGCCGCCTGGTACGTCCTGGGCGGCATCACGCTCGCACTAGGCATCGCGCTCATCGCCCTCGCCGCGTTCGTCGGTTGGGGAGAGCACCGGCCCGTCCGCTGACATCTCGACCAGTGGGGCCTCCAGGCCGCCGATCTCGCCTGGAACGCAGAAACCCCCGGTCAGAGACGCTGCCCGGGGTTGGGCGTGAGTCGTGCACCCCGCAGCGTGTGACGCGTCGAGGTCCTCGAGATGGATCGGGTTGCTTGGTCGCTCCTGATCCTCCAGGACCTGGACCCCTCACCCCCCCCCCCGCAACGGCGAAGCGCCAGATCTGTGCCGAACCCACACCAGTGACACGACGACGGGGGTCCACCGACCGTTAGCGTCCCGAACATGACGAGCTTGGTCTCCCCGCGTCGCCGAGCGCGACGCTGGGCCGCTCCGTTGGCGGCGATCGGCTCGCTCGTCCTGCTCTGGTGGACGCATCTCTACTACTCCCTCGCGCAGTGGACCTTCCTCGAGGTTCCCCCGCTCGAGAACATCGCGCGCGTGCAGCAGCTCACAGCCGCATCGCAGCGCGCCTCGCGCACGGCCGAGGCGGTTCTCATGGTGGCGGCCGCGGTGGTCCTGGCTGCTGGCCTTGCGGGCGCGGTCCGTCCCGTCCGTCGGGGCGGCCTCCTGATCGCAGGCTTCACAGGGCTTGCTCTGGTCGCCGTGTGGGTGGCGACCAGAGCAGATGTGGCGTTGCTGGACGCATACCGGGCGTGATCCGCGAGATGGTCGAGGACGTCCCCGAGCCTGAGCGAACGCCAGAAGCAGAGAACCCCCGGTCAGTGAACCTGACCGGGGGTTTCCCGAACTGCCTGGGCTGTCGTGATGACCAACCCTCTGTGCGCGAGGCGGGATTTGAACCCGCACGCCCTTTCGGACACTGGCACCTGAAGCCAGCGCGTCTGCCGTTCCGCCACTCGCGCGCGGTGATGAACGTTAGCACGACCGGCGGGCAGGTCCAGAATCGGCCTCGAGGCGACCCCAGCACCGCCCGGACCAGGACAGATCGGGTGAACGGCGCGGCCGTGGGCCCGCCCACCTGGTCCGGTGGATACCATCGACGCACGACCGTGCGGAAGAGGGAGGTGGGCATGGGCATCCTCGACAAGTTCGAGAACAGCGTCGAGCGCGTCGTCAACAACGCCTTCGCCAAGGCCTTCCGCAGCGAGCTCAAGCCCGTTGACCTGGCCAGCGCCCTGCGGCGCGAGGTCGACGACCGTGCCGCCATCGTGGGTCGTGACCGCACGTTGGTCCCCAACGAGTTCACCCTGACGCTGTCGACCGCCGACTACGACCAGGTCGAGTCGTGGGGTGCGGAGGCGATGGCGGACGAGCTCGCGGCGATCGTCACGGAGCACGCCACCAGCCAGCACTACGCGTTCGTGGGCCCGGTGACGGTGTCCTTCACGGAGGAGCCCGAGCTGGAGGCCGGCCGGTTCGAGGTGGAGTCGGCCACGGTGCGCGGTGCGGTGGCCCCGGCCACGTCCACGGCACCCTCGGCCCGCCACCCGCTGGTCGACATCGACGGTCAGCGGTACCTGCTCACGGGGGAGCGCACCGTCATCGGGCGCGGCTCTGAGGCGGACATCATCGTGGACGACCCGGGCGTCTCCCGGTTACACCTGGAGATCCGGGTGACACCGCAGGGCGTCATCGCCTCGGACCTCGGCTCGACGAACGGACTGTTCGTCGAGGGTCACCAGGTGCCCGCGGCGACCCTGCTCGACGGCAACACGCTGACCATCGGCCGTACCCGCATCCTGTTCTGGACGGGCAGCGAGCCGGACCAGGAGGGGTGACCGCGGCCGATGAGTGAGCTGACGGTCACCCTGCTGCGGTTGGGCTACCTGGCACTGCTGTGGCTTCTGGTGCTGTCGGCGATCGGCGTGCTGCGCCGAGACCTGTACGGCACGCAGATCACCCGGCGGAAGGTGCCCGGGCGTACACCGGCGCCCGCAGCGGCCACCTCCACGCAGCCGACCCCGCAGGCCGGGGGAGCGGCACCCGCCACGGCACCGGCCGCACCCGAACGGGTCTCCCGGCGGACCCGTGCCGGCTCCGGTCCGTCGCGGCTCGTCGTCACCGAAGGGCCCCTGCGTGGCACCACGCTCCCGCTGGGCGCGTCCGCCGTGCTGATCGGACGGGCCCCGAGCTGCACGCTGGTGCTGGACGACGACTACTCCTCGTCGCGGCACGCGCGGATCTTCCCGCAGGGCGGCCAGTGGTTCGTCGAGGACCTCGGGTCCACGAACGGGACATATGTGGCGGACCAGCGCGTCGAGGCCCCGACACCCGTCCCGACCGGTACACCGGTCCGCGTGGGTCAGAGCGTCCTCGAGCTGCAGAGGTAACCGGTGACAGTCGCGCTGCGGTACGCAGCACGGTCCGATGTGGGACTCGTGCGCGCCAACAACCAGGACTCGGCCTACGCCGGGCCGCACCTTCTGATGGTCGCGGACGGCATGGGTGGGCACGCGGGCGGTGATGTCGCGTCCTCCATGGCTGTGGCCGCGTTCGCACCGCTGGACGGCGAGTCCCACGGCCCGGACGACGCACTCGACGAGCTCGAGGAGGCCCTGGCGCTCGCGCACGACGAGCTGGTGGCCCGCACCGAGTCCGAGCCCGAGCTGGCCGGTATGGGCACCACCGTCACGGCGATCCTGCGGGCGGGCAACAAGCTGGCGATGATGCACCTGGGCGACTCGCGCGGGTACCTGCTGCGCGACGGCGAGCTCACGCAGGTCACCGCCGACCACACGTTCGTGCAGCACCTGGTCGACACGGGCAAGATCACGCCCGAGGAGGCCGAGCACCACCCGCAGCGGTCCGTCGTCATGCGCGTGCTGGGCGCCTACGACACCGAGATCACCCCCGATCTGTCCGTGCGCGAGGCACGGCCCGGTGACCGCTGGCTGCTGTGCTCCGACGGCCTGTCCGGGTTCGTCAGCCACGACACCATCGAGCAGACCATGGCGGGTGTCCCCGACGTCGACGCGTGCGCCGACCTGCTGGTGCAGCTGGCACTGCGTGCCGGGGGCGGCGACAACGTCACGGTGGTCGTCGCGGACATCGTCGAGCTGGACGCCGTCGCCGACGGTGCGGGCCCGACGACCGCCGCCGCCGTGGTCGGTGCGGCCGCGGTGTCACGCCACGCCCCGTCCGCCGCCGCCGACGGGCCTGCGGCGCGTGCGGCCCGTCTGACGCAGCAGGGCGCCGAGGCCGCCGCGCTCGACGACACCGCAGGGGAGAACCCCGTCACCGTGGCACCCCCGGCCGACGCGATGGTCGACGAGGTGCCGCGCCGGCACCCTGTCCGCACCGCGTTCGTGTGGCTCACCGTCGTCCTCGTGCTGATCGGCGGTGGGTACGGCGCGTACCGGTGGACGCAGACCCAGTACTTCGTCGGTGTCGACGGCGACCAGGTGGCGGTGTTCCGTGGGCTGCCGCAGAACCTGGGCCCGTTGACGTTGTCGCAGGTCGTCGAGGGGTCCGACGTGACCGTCGACGACCTGTCCGCGTACCTGCGCGACCGTGTCGAGGGGACCATCCAGGTGGCCTCGCTCGATGCCGCCCGCGACATGATCACCACCCTC
This sequence comes from Cellulomonas soli, assembly GCF_052036975.1. Taxonomy (GTDB): domain Bacteria; phylum Actinomycetota; class Actinomycetes; order Actinomycetales; family Cellulomonadaceae; genus Cellulomonas; species Cellulomonas soli_A. The sequence continues at coordinate 329,608 of NZ_JBQIAR010000001.1, read as the reverse complement.
GCCGCCGACGCCGAGGCGAACGGGTGAGGCTCGTGACGACGGTCCTGGCGGCCACGTGATGGCAACCGTGCAGCCGCACCGTCTGCGTGCCGGTCGGGGGACCGAGCTGTGGCTCCTGGGCCTCGCGCTGGCCATCGGCATCGGTGCGTACGCCATGGTCGGGCTCGGCACGCAGGGCTCCGTCCCGGCCGACGTGCTCGGGTACGGCGGCGGCCTGGTGGCGCTCGGCTTCGGCATGCACCTGGTGCTGCGGTGGCGGGCGCCCTACGCGGACCCGGTGATCCTGCCGGTCACGGTCGCGCTCAACGGCATCGGCCTGGCGATGATCTACCGGATCGACCTGGCGCGTGCCGCACGGGGCAGCGAGGTGGAGTTCGCCGGCAAGCAGCTGGCCTGGACGGCGCTGTCGATGGTCCTCGCGGCCGTCGTGCTGATCCTGCTGCGCGACCACCGCACGCTGCGGCGCTACACGTACACGGCCATGATCGTCGGTCTCGTGCTGGTCGTCCTGCCGCTCGCCCCGGGCATCGGGCAGACCATCAACGGTGCGCGCATCTGGGTGCGTGTCGGCGGGGTGGGCCTGCAGCCGGCCGAGCTGGCCAAGATCGTCCTGGCGATCTTCTTCGCCGGGTACCTGGTGACGCACCGGGACACCCTCGCGCTGGCCGGTCCGCGTGTGGCCGGGCTGCAGCTGCCGCGCGCCCGTGACCTCGGGCCGATCATCGTGGTGTGGGCGGTCTCGCTCGCGGTGCTGGTATTCGCCCGCGACCTGGGCACGTCGCTGCTGTTCTTCGGCCTGTTCGTCGCGATGCTGTACCTGGCCACCGAACGCACCAGCTGGGTCGTCATCGGCCTGGTGCTGTTCGGCGGCGGGGCCCTGGCCGCCGCGACCGCGTTCCCGCACGTGGGGGCGCGGTTCGACGTGTGGCTGCACGCGCTCGACCCCGAGATCTTCGAGCGGTACCCCGGCGGGTCCGGGCAGCTGGTCCGCGGGCTGTACGGCCTGGCCAGCGGTGGACTGTTCGGCACCGGCTGGGGTGAGGGCCGACCGGACCTGGTGCCGTACGCCGAGTCGGACTTCATCGTCGCCTCGCTCGGCGAGGAGCTCGGCCTGACGGGCCTGCTGGCCATCCTGGTGCTGTACGCGATCCTCACCGAGCGTGGCATGCGCACCGCCATCGGCGTCCGCGACGGCTTCGGCAAGCTGCTCGCCGGCGGACTGGCGTTCGTGGTCGCGTTCCAGTGCTTCGTGGTGGTCGGCGGGGTGACCCGCATCATCCCGTTGACCGGTCTGACCACGCCTTTCCTGGCCTACGGTGGGTCGTCCCTGCTGGCCAACTGGGTGATCGTGGCGCTGCTGCTGCGCATCTCCGACGAGGCCCGCCGTCCGGCTCCCCTGGTCCGTCCCTTCACACCGGCATCCGGTGAGCCGATCGTCCTCGGTGACGAGACCGCGCACGGCGACCGCGAGGTCGGCGGCGAGGGTGACGACCAGCCCACCGAACGAATCGAAGGAGTGCCGCGATGAACACGCCGCTGCGGCGTCTGGCGAGCGTCGCGCTCGCCATGTTCCTCGCGCTCATGGTCGGCACCACGTGGGTGCAGTACGTGCAGGCCGACTCGCTCAACAACGACCCGCGCAACGTCCGCACGCTGTACCGCGAGTACGGCAACGCTCGTGGCCCGATCGTGGTGGCAGGCGAGGCGGTCGCGTCCTCGGTCGAGGTCGACGACGCGTTCGGCTACCAGCGCACCTACGCCAACGGTGAGCTCTACTCGGCCCTGACCGGCTACTACTCGATCGTCAACGGCCGGTCCGCGCTGGAGAAGTACGCGAACGACCAGCTCACGGGCCGGTCCGACCAGCTGTTCTTCACACGCCTGCGCGACGTGCTCACCGGACGCAGCCCCGAGGGCGCCGCGGTCGAGACGACGATCCTGCCGGCCGCGCAGCAGGCCGCCCGGGACGGACTGGGGGACCAGCAGGGCGCCGTGGTGGCCATCGAGCCGTCGACCGGCAAGATCCTCGCGCTGGTGTCGACCCCCGGTTTCGACCCGACCGTGCTGGCCACGCACGACACGACGGCCGCCAACGCCGCGTACCAGGAGCTGCTCGCGGCCGACGGCGACCCGCTGGTCAGCAACGCGATCAGCGAGATCTACCCGCCCGGATCCACGTTCAAGCTGGTCACCGCCGCGGCAGCCCTCGAGTCCGGGCAGTACACGGCCGACTCGACGCTGCCGGCGCCCGTCGAGCTCGACCTGCCGTTGACGTCGGCCACGCTGGGCAACTTCGGCGGCGGCGGCTGCGGCGCCGACCCGATCACCCTCGCGGACGCGCTGCGCATCTCGTGCAACACGGCCTTCGCCCAGCTCGGGATGGACCTCGGCGACGACGCCCTGCGCACGCAGGCCGAGCGGTTCGGGTTCGGGATGAGCGACCTGACCATCCCGATGCTGGTGGCCGAGAGCGTGTTCCCCGACGAGCTCGACGCCCCGCAGACCGCGCAGTCGTCCATCGGCCAGTACAGCGTGGCCGCCACACCCCTGCAGATGGCCATGGTGTCGGCCGCGATCGCGAACGGCGGGGTGCTCATGACCCCGTACACGGTGCAGGCGGTGCGTTCGGCCGACCTGACCGTGGTCGACGAGACCACCCCGACCGAGCTGTCGACCGCGGTGTCGCCCGGTACCGCCACCACCCTGACCTCGATGATGGTCGGCGTCGTGCAGAACGGGTCCGGGACCGCCGCGCAGATCAGCGGCGTGCAGGTCGCCGGCAAGACCGGTACCGCGCAGACCAGCACGGACGAGGCGCCGCACGCGTGGTTCACCGGGTTCGCCCCGGCCGACAACCCGCAGGTGGCCGTCGCGGTGCTCGTCGAGCACGGCGGGTCCGTCGGCTCCGAGGCCACCGGCGGGAAGATCGCCGCACCCATCGCGAAGGCCGTCATGCAGGCGGTGCTGGGCTCATGAGGGCAGAACCCGGGGTCGCGCTGGGCGGCCGCTACCGACTGGTCCGACCGATCGCCGTCGGCGGCATGGGCGAGGTGTGGTCGGCGTACGACGAGGCCCTCGCCCGCGACGTGGCCGTCAAGGTGCTCAAGGAGGAGTTCGCGGGCGATCCCGGGTTCCTCGAGCGGTTCCGCACCGAGGCCCGCAACTCCGCGTCGCTGTCGCACCCCAACATCGCCCAGCTGTTCGACTACGGCGAGGTCGAGGGTTCCGGCTACCTGGTCATGGAGCTCGTCGTCGGCGAACCCCTGTCCGACCTGCTCGAACGCGAGCCCGTCCTGCCGATCCGCCGCCTGCTGCCCGTGCTGGCGCAGACCGCCCGCGCCCTGCACGCCGCCCACCAGGCCGGGGTCGTGCACCGCGACGTGAAGCCCGGCAACATCCTCATCGGCCGCGGCGGCAAGGTGAAGATCACCGACTTCGGCGTCTCGCTCGCCCAGAACCAGATCACCATGACGGCGACCGGCATGGTCATGGGCACCGCGCAGTACCTGTCACCCGAGCAGGCCGTCGGCAAGGCCGCCACCCGCCTGTCCGACCTGTACTCCCTGGGCATCGTGGCGTACGAGGCGCTCGCCGGGAACCGGCCGTTCACCGGGCCGACGGCCGTCGACATCGCCGTCGCGCACGTGAACAACCCGGTGCCGCCGCTGCCCGCGTCGGTCGACCGCCGGGTCGCCGAGCTGGTGCTGCGCCTGCTGTCGAAGGACCCGGCGCAGCGCCCGCAGTCCGGTGCCGAGCTGGCCGACATGTTCGACCGGCTGGTGCCCCGCACGCCGCCGAGCGGTGTCCCGGTGCTCGTCTCCACACCGGTGCGCCCGCAGGACAACTTCGCCCGCCGCCCCCAGCAGCCGGTCCGCGGCCTGGTGCCGCCGTCCTACCCGCCTCGGCGTGACCTGCGCCCCGACGACGGCGTCCCCGCCCGGGTGCGGGCCGGGGCGCAAGGGCTGTTCGGGTGGTGGGGACGGCTGCCCCGACACCTGGCCTGGCCCCTGGTCGCCGCGGTGCTGCTGGTGGTCGCCCTGCTCGGCGCAGCCCTGGCCAACACCGTCAGCGGAGCGCAGTCCGGCCCCCCGGCCGCACCTGTCACCATGTCCCAAGTCGATCACGACGCGAGCGACTACTCTCAGGGCGGCCTGCACGATGGAATGATCAGCGTGCACGTGCCCATCGGCACCGGCGCGGACCCGACAGGGACTCGCAGTTCTCTCGCACCGACGGAAGTGAAGGACGCCTAGTGGTGGACAGCGGATCGCGGATCCTCGCCGGACGCTACGCGGTCGGTGAGCTCATCGGCCGCGGCGGCATGGCCGAGGTGCACATCGGCCATGACAACCGTCTCGGTCGGACCGTCGCCATCAAGATCCTGCGGTCGGACCTGGCCCGTGACCCGTCCTTCCAGGCGCGGTTCCGCCGTGAGGCCCAGGCGGCGGCCTCGCTGAACCACCCGGCGATCGTGGCCGTGTACGACACCGGCGAGGACACGTTCACCGAGGCCAGCGGCAACGTCGCCCACGTGCCGTTCATCGTCATGGAGTACGTCGAGGGGCACACCGTCCGCGGCATCCTGCGCGACGGCCAGGCCGTGCCGATCGAGGAGGCCGTCGAGATCACCGTCGGTGTCCTCTCGGCGCTCGAGTACTCCCACCACGCGGGCATCGTGCACCGCGACATCAAGCCCGCCAACGTCATGCTGACGCCCACGGGTGCCGTCAAGGTCATGGACTTCGGCATCGCGCGCGCCGTGGCCGACTCCCAGGCCGGCATGACGCAGACGCAGGCCGTGATCGGCACCGCGCAGTACCTGTCGCCCGAGCAGGCGCGCGGCGAGACCGTCGACGCCCGCTCCGACCTGTACTCCACCGGCTGCCTGCTGTTCGAGCTGCTCACGGGCCGCCCGCCGTTCATGGGCGACTCGCCGGTGGCCGTCGCGTACCAGCACGTGCGGGAGGCCGCCCCGACGCCGAGCTCGCTCGCGCAGGACGTCCCCGACACCCTCGACCGCATCACGCTGAAGGCCCTGGCCAAGGAGCGCGACCACCGGTACTCGACGGCTGCGGAGTTCCGCGCCGACCTCGAGGCCGTGCTGCGCGGCGGTCCGGTGTCCGCCCCGGCCGTCGGTGCCGTGGGCGCCGTCGTCGCGGCGTCGGCACCGTACGGCGCCGATGCGACCCAGGTCATGACCGCGCCGGGCATGGCCCCCGTGCCGACCCAGACACTGCCTCCGACCGTCTCTCCCTGGGGCACGACGGGTGGTGTGCTGCCCAGCGGTCCCGACGAGCCCGACGAGCCGAACAAGCGCCCGTGGCTGCTGTGGACACTCATCGGCGTCGCCCTGCTCGCCGTGGGCGGCATCATCGCGATCCTGATGAACATGGACAGCGGCCCGGAGGAACCGGTGACCAAGCCCGTGCCCGACGTGGTGAACATGGTCGAGGCCGACGCCGTGAGCGCGTTGACCGAGGCCGGGTTCCAGACCAAGCGCACCCAGGCGGCCTCCACCGAGGTGCCCGAGGGCTCCGTCATCAGCACCGACCCCGCGGCCGGAGAGCAGGCCGAGGAGGGTTCGACGGTCTCCTACGTCGTCTCCGCCGGCCCGGACACGGTGACCGTGCCCGACGTGGCCGGTCAGACCGCGGACCAGGCGACCAAGACCCTCACCGACAGGGGCCTGGTCGTCGACCCGGTGCAGGAGCAGGACAACAACCCGGCCTACGAGCGCGGCGAGGTGACCGCCACGACCCCTGCGGCGCAGACACCCGTCGCTGCCGGCTCGACCGTCAAGCTCTCGGTGTCCACCGGCAACGTGGAGCTCGAGTCGCTGCTCGGTGCGACGCGCGACGCCGCACTCGCCCGCCTGAACGACCTCAAGCTCGTCGGGAACACCACCGAGGTCGAGTCGGACGAGCCTGCAGGAACGGTCATCACCCAGGACCGCAGCGGCCTGCTCGAGCAGGGCACCACCGTGAACCTGGAGATCGCCAAGGCGCGCGCGGCGCTCACGGTCCCGAGCAACCTGCCCAACATGACGTACGACGACGCCGTCCGCACCCTCAACGCCGCCGGGCTTCAGAACGTCCAGCGCCAGAACGTGCCGTCTAGCCTGCGAAAGGACCTGGTCGTGTACTCGGACCCGTCCGGTGGAACGGAGGTCGAGCCGGATCAGCTCATCGTCCTGTACGTCTCCGACGGGACACAGCCGGCCGATCAGCCCACGGGAAACTCGGGCGGCTGACGCCCGTCGCCGCGCAGCCGAAAGGGCCCGACCGGAGCAGCTGCTCGGGTCGGGCCCTTCGTCGTCGATCAACCAGCCTGGGGGCCGCTCACACGCGCACGAGCGGGTGCAGCCCCTCCGAGCGGCCCACGGCCTGCTCGTCGCCGCACACCGCGAGCCAGTTGGCCAGCAGCCGGTGCCCGCCCTCGGTCAGCACCGACTCGGGGTGGAACTGCACCCCGTGCAGAGGCAGCGACCGGTGCTGCAGGCCCATGATGATCCCGTTGGCGCGCGCCGTGACGACCAGCTCGTCGGAGATCGTCCCGTCGACCACGGCCAGCGAGTGGTAACGCGTCGCGGTGAACGGTGAGGGCAGTCCCGCCAGGACACCCAAGCCGTCGTGCGTGACGGGGCTCGTCTTGCCGTGCATGAGCTCAGGGGCGTGCGTGACGGTGCCACCGAACACCTCCCCGAGGGCCTGGTGGCCCAGGCACACCCCCAGCATCGGCGTACCGGTGGCCGCGCAGTCCCGGATCACCTGCAGGCTCGCCCCCGCGTCGGCGGGTGTCCCCGGGCCGGGGGAGACCAGCACACCGTCGTAGCCGGTGCGCTCGGCCAGGGGCGGCACCGCGTCGTTGCGCACCACGACCGTCTCGGCGCCGAGCTGGTTCAGGTAGCCGACGATCGTGTAGACGAACGAGTCGTAGTTGTCGACCACGAGGATCCGCGTCACGTCACTCACCCACAGTCGTGTCGTTGAAGGGCATGAAGGGCGCCACGGCAGGGAACACCCAGGTGAAGCACACCGCCAGCAGCGCGAACGCGGCGACGGTCAGGATCGCGACGCGCACGCCGGCCGGACCTGGTAGGTGCCGCCACAGCCATCCGTACATCATGCGCCTCCGGTGAGCTCGGCCGGTGTGCCGTCCGCGACGGGCGACCAGTGGTCCAGCACGCCGTGCACCACGTACCGCTCGCGCGCCGAGAACATCGGGTGGCACGTGGTCAGGGTGATCAGGCGTTCGGTGGGCGTCGCTGCCGGGTCGTCGGGAACTGGCGCGATCACACGGACGTCCTGCGGGGTGACGACCTCGGTCGAGGTGACCCGGTACACGTACCAGGTGTCCTGCGTGCGCACGACGAGCGCGTCGCCGACCTGCAGCTCCTGGATCCGGTTGAACGGCTTGCCGTACGTGGCCCGGTGGCCGGCCACGGCGAAGTTGCCGACACCGCCGGGCATGGCCGTGCCGGGGTAGTGCCCGATGCCGAGCACGTCCAGCACGGTGGCCTTCTCGATGCCCTGGCTGATCGGCCGTTCCGGTTCGCCGGACCAGCGCGGCACCTGCAACGTGGCGAACGTGGTCGCCAGGTCGGGTTCGACCATGACCGGCGGTTCGGTGTCCTCGGCGGGGGCGGTCGGTGCGGCCGTGGCCACGGTGGTGGGCGCCTCCCACCCGAGGTCCTCGACCACGGCGGCCTGGGCACGGTTGCCCTGCACATCCGTCCACCACAGCTGCCAGGCGAGGAATGCCAGCAGCACGACTCCGGCGGTGATGAGCAGCTCACCGATCACCCCGACGGCCCCGTAGGCCATGGTGGACGCGCTCGACGGGGCGTGCCCGCGGCTGTGCCGGGGGGGTGCCGCGGTGGTCACCCGTCACTCCCGTCAGATCCGTCGGACGGCTCCGCGTCGGCGGTACCGGCGGCCGTGGGCTCGGACGGCGAGTTCAGGGTCGTGGTGGCCGGTTCGGCGCCGGGCATCACCTCGACACCCTCGGGCACGGTGGCCCACGTCAGGTCGGTGGCCCCGGTGAACGCGGGCAGCTCGAGGTTGTCCTTCTCCTTGACGTCCCAGCCCAGGCCGTACGCGTCGACGTACTCGAGGTAGATCCCGACCTCGACCGACTTGTCCAGTGCGGCGAGCAGCCGCTCGGGGTCGCCGATCGCGGAGACGGTGAACGGCGGGGAGTAGGCCAGACCGTGCAGCCGCAGCACGTTGCCCGAGCACCAGAACGCGCTGGTCGAGATGACCCGCTGGTCCATGAGGGCCATCGCCTCCGCGCCGCCGGCCCACAGGGCGTTCATCACGGTCTGCATGTCCTGCTGGTGGACGACCAGGTCGTCGGGCCGGGCACCGCTGTTGCTGAGGGCGTCCGCAGGGGCGTCGTCCAGGGTGACGACGATGCCCGCGCCGCGGACGGGCACCGCACCGCCTGCCACCACGTACCCCGGGGCCGGCGACGTCTGCGGCGATCCCGCGGCGGCATTCGCCTCGGCGGTGAGCGCGTCGACCTGCGCGCGCAGGTCGTCGACCTGGGAGGCGAGCGAGGTGACCCGGTCTGCCTCCTTGAGGGCCAGCTCACGCAGGTCCTGCGGGTGGCGGTCGGTCGAGCTGCGGTGCGCCAGGGAGGCATTCGCGGCGAAGAGCGCGCCCGACAACGCCAGGACCACGGCGACCGCCCAGGTGCCGCGGCGCACTCCTCGTCGCGCCCGGTGCGGGTGGTCGTTCACGCGGATCCCTTCGACAGGTGTGGTCCCCACTACGCTAGGTCACGTCGTGCCCTTCGTGGGACCGTCAGAGCCTGGGCGGGACGCTCGCCCCACCCTCACCGGACAGGAGTCACCGGACGTGCCTGAGTCCAAGTCGCGCAAGAAGGCCTCGTACACCCCGCCCCCGGGCAAGGCCGCCGCACCGAAGCCCAACCCGGTGTGGTTCGTGCCCGTGATGCTGGGTCTGATGCTGCTAGGCCTGGCGTGGATCGTGGTGACGTACCTGTCGAGCGCGCGGTACCCGGTGCCCGGGATCGAGCAGTGGAACCTGGCGATCGGCTTCGTGCTGATCATCGCCGGGTTCGGGATGACCACGCGCTGGCGCTGACGCCGGCACCATCTCGCACGGTCCCGCACGTGGCTGTGCGGCGTCGGGCGACGAAGTTCTCCACGGGTTCGTCCCCAGGTGGGGATGAGCCGAACCGCGTCGGGTAGCGCCGCTTCCCGCTCCGGACGGCGTCCCCATCCCCAGCAGTGCACAACTCTGTGGATAACTACACGGGTGTTATTCCACAGGTGTGGGCAACGCTGGGGACGTGGCCGGCAGGCCTGAATCGTTCGTCAGGACGGCTCAGGAGCGGTCACAGCAGGCCGACGGAACCCAGCGCCAGCACGGACAGCAGCAGGAGGGCTCCTGCGACGCCGAGGCTCGCGGCGATGCTGACGGCCTTCTGCCGCCCGCGAGGCGCGTACGCGTAGGCGGCACCCAGCAGCGCCCCGGTCACCAGACCACCCAGGTGCGCCTGCCACGAGATCCCCGGCAGCACGAACCCGAGCACCGCGTTCACGACCAGGATGCCGATGATGCCCCCGGCATCACGCCCGAGCCGACGCAGCACCACGAGCACCGCGCCGAACAGGCCGAAGACCGCACCCGAGGCGCCCACGAGCCCGACCATCCAGCCGCTCGTGGCCGTGGCCAGCACCAGCGCACCGACCGATCCACCGATCGCGCTCAGCAGGTACAACGTGATGTACCGCGCCCGGCCCAACGCCAGCTCGAGCCACGGCCCGACCATCCACAACGCGATCATGTTGAACACGATGTGCGTGATCTGGCCGGGGGAGTGCAGGAACGCCGCCGTGAGGAACGTCCACGGCTCGCGTGCGCCGAACGCCGGCACGAACATCCACCGTGTCGTCCACCCCGGCACCAGGTACTGCAACGCGTACGAACCCACGCACAGCACGATGATCGCCATCGTCACGACCGGGCGCTCGTGGCGTACCCGGCCGCCGAACACCGTCCGCGTGGCCGGGGCAGCCCGCGCCGCCTCGGCCACGCAGTCGACGCACTGCACCCCGACGGCCGCCTGACGCTGGCAGTCGGGGCACGTCGGCCGCCCGCAGCGCTGGCACCGCACGTACGAGACCCGGTCGGGGTGACGTGGGCACACGGGCGCCGCGGACGGCATGGACGGCTGGACCGGCTGGTCGCTCGTCATCGGCAGGCGATCGTTCTCGTCGGTCCTTCGCAGGGGGTGCGGACTCAGTCCTCGATGGTCACCGACTGCAGGACGATGTCCTGCACGGGACGGTCACCGGGGCGCGTGGGTGCCGTCGCGATCGCGTCGACCACGGCACGGCTGGCGTCATCGGCCACCGCACCGAAGATCGTGTGCTTGCCGTTCAGCCACGGCGTGGCCGCCACCGAGATGAAGAACTGCGAACCGTTCGTGCCCGCCGGCTTGCCGGTGATCGGGTCACGGCGCAGGCCCGCGTTGGCCATCGCCAGCAGGTAGGGCTCCGAGAACGTCAGCTCGGGGTGGATCTCGTCGTCGAACTGGTAGCCCGGGCCTCCACGACCCGTACCCAGCGGGTCGCCGCCCTGGACCATGAACCCGTCGATCACACGGTGGAACACGATGTCCTTGTACAGCGGGTCGGTGCGCTCGGCGCCCGTCTGCGGGTCCTTCCAGGCCTTCGAGCCGGTGGCCAGGCCGACGAAGTTCTCGACGGTGCGCGGCGCGTGGTTCGGGTACAGCTCGATCCGGATGTCCCCGGCGGTCGTGTGCATGATCGCGAACATGCACCCAGTGTTCCACGGCTCCCCGGAGCAGGACCCGCGCCCGTGTTCGCCCGCGGCGGACCACGAGCGACGCACGGCGCGCAGCGCTGCGGTCCGCCGCCCACGGTGGCAGAGTGGGAGGTCAGGCCACCGATCACCGGGAGTGGACATGACCTTGCACCTGCGCCGTCCGTCGATCGACGTCGACACCGAGACCCTCAAGGCCCAGGCGGCCGACCTGGGCGCGACGATCGCCGAGGTCGCCGGCCAGACCCGCGCCACCGCCGGCGTGGCTGCCGCGCAGGCGGCCGAGGCCGCCGGTCACGCCAAGGACTGGACCGCGCCGAAGGTCGAGGCGTTCGTCGACTGGCTGCTGCCGCGCGTCGAGCACCTGTACAAGGAGAGCGTCATCGCCGCGGCGCCCCGGGTGGAGAAGGCAGCCGAGCGTGCCACCCCCGCCATCGGCACCGCGCACGACAAGCTGGTCGACGAGCTGCTGCCCAAGCTGGTGCACGCCGTCAACGCGGCCGCGGACCGCGCCGCGGACGCGGCCGACGCCGCTGCGGCAGCCGCCTCGGCCGCCGTCACGGAAGCCGCTGCGCAGGCGAAGCCGCGCAAGCACACCGGGGCCAAGATCTTCTGGGCGGTGACGGCGGTGGCCGCCATCGGTGCGGCTGTCGCCGCGTGGAACAAGAACCGGTCGACCGTCGACCCGTGGGCCGAGCCGTGGGAGCCCACGGCACCCGAGGTCACCGAGACGTTCCGCGCCCGCGCCCACGAGGCCAAGGAGGAGCTCACCGACGTGGCGGCGCAGGCCGCCGAGACGGTCGGTGAGGTCGCCGGGGCCACGGTCGCCAAGAGCCGCCAGGCGGCCGGCAAGGTGGCCGAGGCCGCCGACGACCTGACGGAGAAGGTCACCGGTGCCGCCAAGGACCTGACCGAGAAGGTCGCCGAGGCCCGTGACACCACGGTCGACGTCGCGAAGAAGGCCACCCGACGCGCGGCCCCGAAGAAGCCCACCGAGGGCACGGACGCCTGACGGAGCCTGCCGCAGCGACACGGACGCCGAGGACCCGGCTGAGCCCCGAGCTCGCCGGGTCCTCGTGCGTTCAGTCGAGGAACAGGGCTCGCAGCCGCCGCGTCGTGAGCACCACGCCCGCGGCGATCATCACCACGAAGTAGGCCACGTGCCCCAGCATCGCGGCGTCCAGCAGCCCGGTGGTCAGACCGCGCACCAGCTCGACGGCATGCCACAGCGGCAACGCCTGGATCAGCCACTGCACCGCCTGCGGGTACACGCTCAGGGGGTAGAAGGTGGCCGAGAACAGGAACATCGGCAGCATCACGAAGTTGATCCAGTCCATCTGCTGGAAGGTCTTCATGTAGCTGGTGACGGCCATGCCCACCGCGGCGAACGCGAACGCGACCAGCAGCACCGCCGGGATGGACAGCACCGCTGTCCAGGCCAGGTTCAGCCCCATGACCTGCATGACGGTCAGGAACCCGATGGCGTACACCCCGCCGCGCAGCAGCGCGTAGCAGATCTCGCCGAACGCGACGTCGAGCGGGCCCAGGGATGTCGACAGCATCGACTGGTAGAGCTTGCCGAAGTGCATCTTGAAGAAGACGTTCCAGGTGGAGTCGTACACGGCACCGTTCATCGCCGACACGGCCAGCAGCGCAGGGGCGATGTAGGCGGCGTACGAGATCGCCCGGCCGTCGGCCAGCGTCACGTCACCGATGTAGGTGCCCAGCCCCACGCCCATGGCGATGAGGAAGAACACCGGCTCGAAGAACCCCGAGACGACCACGGTCCACGTCGACGACCGTGCCGCCATGAGGCCACGGACGACCACGACCCGCGCGTTGCCCGCGTACAGCGAGCCGACCCCGGCCCTCATCCGCGCAACCTCCTCACGAACGCGCGCCGGGCGAGGATCCCACCAGCGGCCGCCATCGCCACGAGCACCAGCACGTGCAGCGCCACCTGCCAGCTCGGCTCGGTGGTCCCGTAGCTGACCGCCCGGCCGAGCTCGGAGCCGTGCCACAGCGGCGAGACCCAACCGATCCACTGCAGCCAGGCCGGCAGGGTGGTGATCGGGTAGAACGTGCCCGAGAACAGGAACATCGGGGTGAACACGAAGCGCTGCACCATGGCGAACTGCCCGGAGTCGTCCTTCAACCCTGCGGCGTAGGCCATCAGCGGCAGGCCGAACGCCATGCCCGACAGCAGCCCGACGAACGGCAGCACGAGCGCCGCCGAGACATTCGGCACACCGCCGAGCGCGAGCGCGAGCGCCGCGTACACCACCGTGGTGAAGAGCATCCGGGCGCCGACGGCGATCACCTGACCCTCTGCGACCTGGGCGGGGGACACCGGCGAGGCGTTGATGCCCCAGAAGGTCCGCCGCCACTTGAAGCCCTCCATGACGGCGTACGTGAACTCCTCGCTCGCCACCGACACCGCAGCCGTGGCCAGCAGCGCGGGTGCCACGAACACCACGTAGTCGACCGTGCCGTGCGGGCCGGACGCGACCGGCTGGTCGAGGAACGCCGCCAGGCCCAGGCCGATGCCCAGCAGGTACAGCAGCGGGTTGCCGACGCTGCCGATGACGATCGTCCAGCCGTACGCCCGCATGGCCCGCAGCCGGTGCTCGGCCACGTAGAGCGCGCCGAACCGGCGGGGTCGGGCCGCGGCGGCGACGGCCTCCTCGAGGGCCTGGGGGCTCGTGGCGCTCACTCGATCAGACTCCGCCCGGTCAGCCGGAGGAACACGTCCTCCAGGCTCGAGCGTCGTACCAGGCTGGTCGTCGGGTGCAGCCCCCGGTGGGCGACCTGCTCGAGCACCGCCTCGCCGTCGTCGGCGTACAGCAGCACCCGGTCGGGCAGCACCTCGACGCGGACGGCCAGGTCGCCCAGCCGGGTCGCGGCGTCGGCGTTGCGGTCGGAGCCGAACCGCAGCTCGACGACCTCGCGCGAGGAGTGCTCACGGATCAGCTGCGCCGGGCTGCCCTCGGCCATGATCCTGCCGTGGTCGACCACCACGAGCCGGTCGCACAGCTGCTCGGCCTCGTCCATGTAGTGGGTGGTCAGCACCAGCGTGGTGCCGCGCTCCTTGAGCCGGAACAACCGGTCCCACAGCACGTGCCGCGCCTGCGGGTCCAGGCCGGTGGTCGGCTCGTCGAGCATGAGGATGCGCGGTTCGTTGATGAGTGCCCGCGCGATCGTCAGCCGACGCTTCATGCCGCCGGACAGGTCGTCGACCTTGGCGGCACGCTTGTCCTCCAGCTGCGCGAACTGCAGCAGCTCGTCGGCGCGCTGCGCGCACAGGGCACGCGGCAGGCCGAAGTACCGCCCGTAGACGATGAGGTTGTCGCGCACCTTCAGCTCGGTGTCGAGGTTGTCCTCCTGCGGCACCACACCGAGCCGGGAGCGGATCTCCGGTCCGTGCGTCTCGGGGTCCAGGCCGAGCACCTGCAGCGTGCCGCCGCTGCGCGAGGAGACCGCGCCGACCATGCGCATGGTCGTGGACTTGCCGGCGCCGTTGGGCCCGAGCAGGCCGAAGGCCTCACCGGGGGCGACCTCGAAGTCGATGCCGTCGACGGCGACCAGCTCACCGAAGCGCTTGGTCAGGCCGGAGGCCGCGATCACGGGTGGGGTCACGTCGCACCACTCTAGGAGGGCCGTCCGACACCGCCCAGCGGTTTCCTGTCCACGACTGCCCTGGTCAGCCGGCCGGGGCTCTGCTGCGGTCAGAGCGCCTGGGCGGCTGCCGACGTCAGGAAGGCCTCCATGAGCGGACCAGCGGTCGTCGAGCCGAAGTCACCGGTCTCGACGAACACCGCGACCGCGAGGTCGCCCTGCACCGCGATCATCCAGGCGTGGTTGTGCATGTCCTCGCCCGACCCGGTCTGCGCCGTGCCGGTCTTGGCGCCCACCGGCTCGCCGGGCACATCCTGCAGGAACGTCGCCCCGCCCTCGGTGACGACGGCGCGCATGAGCGTGCGCAGCGACTCGGCCTCCGCATCGGTGAGCGGTGTCGCCGCGGAGGTCGCCGCGGGGGACTCCTCGGCCTCGTCCGTGCCCCCCGTGGCCGCCGGACGCACCAGGACCGGGACCACCTGGTGGCCGGCAGCGACCGAGGCCGCCACGGTCGCCATGCCCAACGGCGAGGCGAGCACCTGACCTTGCCCGATCATCGAGGCGGCGTGCGCGGTGCCATCCGCGTCGGCGGGGACCGCACCGAGGAACGACGCGAACCCGAGCGACGCCTCCGGCACGAGCCCGAGGGAGGCGGCGGCCTCGACGAGAGCCTCCTGCGGGGCCTGGTCCCGCGCCCCGATGAAGGCCGTGTTGCAGGAGTTCGCGAACGCCGTGCTGAGCGGGATGTCGCCGTTGTGCGCCGTGGGGTAGCCGGGGAAGTTCTGGAACGCCCGCCCGTCGACCGTGACGGACGTCGGGCAGGTCACCGTGCTGGTGGGCGTCAGGCCGGCGCGCAGCAGGGCCAGCGTGGAGACCACCTTGAACGTCGACCCCGGGGCGTACTGCCCGAGCGTGGCGGTCGACATGCCCTCGCCGCCGGTTCCGGAGGCGACGGCGAGCACCTCACCGGTCGAGGGCCGCAGCGCGACGATCGCCGACGCCGGCGCCACCTCGGCGAGCACCTGCTCGGCCGTCGTCTGCAGGTCCACCACGAGAGTCGTCTCGAGCGCCGTGCCGGGCGTTGGTTCCACGTGGAACAAGTCCCGCACCGCGGCGCCGTCCGCCGATGTCGCGCGGATCGTCAGGCCGGGCAGGCCGCGCAGCTGGGCGTCGTACTGCCGCTGCAGCCCGCCCAGACCCGTGCGGTCGCCCGCCACCAGCGCACCGTCCGACTGCTCGACCAGCTCGGCCGTCGCCTCACCCACCGTGCCGAGCACCGGACGGGCGAACAGGCGCGTGGGGGCCAGGGGGAGCGTGTCCTTCACCAGGTTGACGCCGTCGATCGCACCCAGCGCGGTCGTGTCGTACGCCGGGTCACCCTCACGCACCACGATCGCCTCGACGAAGGCCTTCTCGCCCGCCGCCGCCACCCGGGCGGCGTACTCGTCCGGGTCGATCTCGAGCGCGGCGGCCAGCTCACGCGCCGCGGCATCCTGCCCGGTGGCGTCGACGTGGGTCTTGTCGACCCCGACCCGCACCACAGCCCGCGGCTCGACGATCGCGGACCCACCCGCACCCAGCACCGTGGCCCGTTCGGCCTGCACCCGCTCGACCGACAGCGTCTCGCCGTCGACCAGGTCCGGCACCAGCAGCGACGGCCGCCACGTCACCCGCCACACGTCCTCGGCGTCGCGTGCCAGGCGGGCGGTCGTGGAGTACGTCCACGTGCCCGAGCCGACGTCCCACACGTAGTCCATGACCACCGAGGCGACGTCCTCGTCCTGCTCGTCGATCACCGGAGCACCGGCCTCCACGGTCGGCGACCACGGAGCCAGCGGGGCGAACGTGTCGGCCCGCACCTGGGTGACCGTGGCGACGTCAGGGGAGTCCGTGGCGAACACGACGGAGCCGAGGTCACCCGACTCGAGGCCGTCGGCCAACGCCTGTGCCGCCTTCTCGGGCCCCGGACGGTCCGCCGAGCACGCCGTGAGCCCGACCGTCCCGAGACCGAGCACGACGAGCAGAGCGGCGGTCCTGCGCAGGCGCACCGTCGTCGCCGTGCGTCCGTCCCGCACCCCGTGAACGTCCCGCGTCATCGTGCCCCCTGGCTCTGCTGTGTCGTCCCGTCGCGGCGCACCGCGCACGACGAGCCCGGTCGACCCACCGGCCCGTCCTCGAGCCTCCCAGGTCACAGGCTCGTGCGGGCGCGAACGCACCGACCTTCACCGCTCCTCCGCACCGCACCCCGGCTCGGGCCGCTGACCAGGTCGTCCGCGCTGCGTTGACCATGGAGTGGTCAAGGACGTTCTATCGGTCCTCCAAAGCCGGTACCGTGCGCACATGCAGCTCGCGTCACTGAAGAACCGGATCCGGATCGCGCTCACCACGACGATCGTCGACGAGTGGAGCCTGCTGTCGACGACCTCGGGCACGAGCCGACCCACCGAGCGCGGTGTCGCGTTCCACCTGGGATGGCACCTGCGCCCCATGATCGAGCGGTCCTGGGACATCGACTGCGAGTACAACCGTTCCGCCATGGACCTCGAGGCCGTCGTCGCCCTGGAGGACGTCGAGGGTCGCGGCATCCCCGACCTGATCGTGCACCACCGCGGCAACCTGGGCCCCGAGCACAACCTGCTGCTGCTCGAGCTCGCGACCGACCGGATCAGCCCCGACGGTGCCGAGTTCAAGCGCGCCCGCGCCCTGCAGCAGCGCTTCGGCTACCAGTACGCCGGCCTGCTCGACCTGCGCCTGGGCATCGACGGCAAGCTCCTCGCCCCGCACTGGCAGTGGTCCACCCTCGAGGACGGCCCCGTCGACGACAGCGAGGTCTACACCCCCGAGATGCTCGCCGACGTCATCAGCCGCACCTCGGGGGCCTGACCGACGCTTCCTCCGCAGTACCGCACGCCGACTGTCGCCACCCTCGCGACCCCGTTCACCGCGTGCCCCGGTCAGTCCCCACCGTTCTCCCGACGGGGGTGGCCGGTCGCCGCCAACGCACCACCGGCCGCGATCATCGCCGCCGACAACGCCACGAGGACGCCCGTCTCTGAACCCGTGGACGCCAGTCGTGCGGTGTCCGTCGGGCTGACGACCTCCAGGTTCGCGCCGTCGTGCGCGAGAAGACCGTCGGGGGCCGTGACGGTCGCGCTCACGCTCGAGGCGGCGCCCGCGGAGGCGAACGGCGCTGCACTGGCCCGAGGAGCGGCAGCCAGCCCGAGCCCTCCGGCCGCTACCACCGCGAGCATCACCGCCGACGCGATCCGTGCCGCCTCCGCGCGCCCGTCGAGCAGCTCGACCCCGTCGAGGACCGCGACGACGTCACCGGGGAACTCCTCGAGCAGCCGGACCACGGCGCCAGGGTTCCCCGAGGCGACGCTGCTCAGCGGCAGCTCACCCGGACGCAGCAGGGCCCGGCCGCCCGGCACGTCGAGCACCGGGGTGATCGCGATCGAGTACGACCCCTGCAGGACGTGCTCGAGGGGGTCGACCTCGCTGCGCACACCAAGCTCGACCCCTGCGGACGCGGCCAGGTCGAAGGCTCGCTCCAACGCCTCCGGTGTCTTCAGCTCGCTGATGCCGGTGGTCGGCTCGACAAGCGTCGCTGAGCTCCGGTGGGCCTGCGCGAAGCCGACGGCGAAGAGCACGCCATAGCCGGACATGCGGCCCGACTGCGTCATCCACGCGACGTCGCCGGGGACGTCACGGTCGCGCATGACCTGGATCGCGATCCCGGGGACGCCCAGGTCGGTCGCCATGGCCGCGCCCTGGGCTGCCCCGGCCAGGAACCGAGCCGGCTGGTCGGGCTGCGGCGTCGCGAGCACCAGGATCTGACGGCGCGCGCACTCGATGACGGCATGACGCACGTCGTACGCCCGCCCGCCGTCGCGCAGGGGGGCGTCGGGCGCCGTACGCGCCCAGCGCGCGGCGAACCCTCGGTCGTCGATGGCGGTGTGGAAGTGGGTGATCTCACCCACGAGGGGCGCGAGCCGGTGCAGCGCCTGGTCGCTCAGCAGGTGTCCGTTGAGGATCCCCGCGCTGAGCCGTTGCGTGCTCACCTGCGTCATCCGACAGCCCCCCGGTAGAGGCGCAGCCCTGCGCCTCTACCGTCCATGGTGGTCGCGCTCACACACGCCGGCAACAGGGGCGGGCGACGGGTGAGCCGCACCCCGGATGCACCGAACTCACGCTCGGGTGACGCAGGCGGTCGAGGTCCCTGACGGACGCTCGACGCGTGGTGGAGCCAAGGGGACTCGAACCCCTAACCCCCTGCTTGCAAAGCAGGTGCGCTACCAATTGCGCCATGGCCCCGTGCAGCACCAGAAGTGCCACGGGTGGTGATCCCTGTCGACCCACGAA
Source organism: Cellulomonas soli (assembly GCF_052036975.1). Classification (GTDB taxonomy): domain Bacteria; phylum Actinomycetota; class Actinomycetes; order Actinomycetales; family Cellulomonadaceae; genus Cellulomonas; species Cellulomonas soli_A. The sequence continues at coordinate 310,817 of NZ_JBQIAR010000001.1, read as the reverse complement.
GGGCCGGCCGGCTCACTCGAACGTGTCGGTGACCTCGGACCACAGGTCGCGCTCGTCGCGGTCCTGCACGTACCGCTGGTACACGACGTAACCGACGGCGGCCGCAGCCGCCAGGAGCAGGAGCTTCTTCATCAGTCCCCCACGGGTAGGGAGTGGGCCTAACAGGACTTGAACCTGTGACCTCTTCCTTATCAGGGAAGCGCTCTAACCGTCTGAGCTATAGGCCCGTGCGACATCCGCTGCGCGCGGGCGTGCCGTTGGAGACTACCGCAGCACCGCCGCCGCGCCCAAACCGATCAGCCGACCGTCACTCGTCGGTCACTCGTCGGTCATCGTGACGTGCACACCGCCGACCAGCGCGGCGACGATGTTGTACAAGAACGCCCCGATCGTGGACAGGGCGGTCAGCAGGAACACGTCGATGACCGCGACCAGTGTGGCCCCCGAGAGGATCTTGCTGAACTCGACGTACTGCAGGATGTCGACCTCGCTCTCGGTGCCGACGATCTGCGTCACCAGGTCGTCGGCCTTGGCGAACACCTGGAGACCGTCCAGCGTGAACCACACGACCGCCGCAGCCACGACGATCATGATGCCGATCGCCACGGACAGCAGGAACGACAGCTTCATCACCGACCACGGGTCCACGCGCGAGATCGACAACCGCACGCGACGCGGTGCCCCGTGCGGACCCACCACGGGCTGACCGGCCGTCGCCGGGCGGGAGCTCTCGCCGCTCGAGCCGGCCGGACGGGTCGTCGCGGACGGCGCAGCAGCACCGGCGGCAGAGGACGTCGTGGTCATCGGGGTGTCCTTCGGACGGGGACGGGTGAGCGAGGCTATCGCGGCCGACGTGCCACCGGCGGCCTTCTTGGCCCAGGCGGACACCGAGTCGACGGCGGCCAGCAGGGGCGAGGGCGGCTCGTCGGCGCCACCCGCGGGTGAGCCGTCGGGACCCGGTGCGGGAGCGGGGACGTCGTCGATGCGGCGCGCCGGCGCGACCTCCGCAGGGGCCTCGGCCACGGGTGCCTCGGTGCGGTCGACCTTCGGCGCGCGCGGTGCCTGCGCCGTCACCACGGGGGAGTCGGCACGGGCGGACGACGCCGTGCCCCCGGTCTGCCAGTCACCGGAGGCGGCCGAGCGCCCGCCTGCGGCGGGAGTCGGTCGCTTGCGGGGTGGGATCGAGGGCGGGACGGCGTCGGTCATGCATCCTCCGGGGTGGTCTCGGCGGCGGTGCCCGCGTCAGCCGGCACGTCAGCGGCGGGACGCGTGGCCCCCGGGTCGTCCGACGTGTCCTGATCGTCGGATCCGGAGGCATTCTCGGCGCCCACCGTACCCGCATCGTCCGCCAGGTGTCGCTCAGTGTTGCGGGCGACCGCGATGATCCGGTCCTGCGCATCGGGCTTGGCGAAGATGACGCCCTGCGTGGTGCGACCGGTCGCGTTGACCTCGGCCACGGCCGAGCGGACGACCTTGCCGCGCTCCATGATGACGAGCACCTCGTCCTCAGGGTCGACCACCAGGGCGCCGACCAGGTCACCGTTGGCCTCGGGCAGGTTCGCGACCTTGATGCCCAGGCCACCGCGCCCCTGCTGGCGGTAGTTCTCGACCGTGAGGGCCGTGCGCTTGGCGATACCCCCCTGCGTCACGGTGAACAGGAACGCGTCCTCCCGGACCCGGTCCATCGCCAGCAGCTCGTCCTCGCCGCGGAACTTCATGCCCGTGACGCCCGAGGTGGCCCGTCCCATCGGCCGCAGCGTCTCGTCGGAGGCGGTGAACCGCACCGACTGGCCCTTGCGGGACACCAGGATCAGGTCGTCGGTGGAGTCGGCCAGGCGCGCCGAGACCAGCTCGTCGGGGCGGCCGTCCTCGTCCTCGCGCAGGTTGATGGCGATGACGCCACCCGTGCGGTTCGAGTCGTACTCCGACAGGCGGGTCTTCTTCACCAGACCACGCTTGGTGGCCAGCACCAGGTGCTCTGCGGCGTCGTAGTCGCGCAGGTCGAGCACCTGGGCGATCTGCTCGCCCGGCTGGAACGCCAGCAGGTTCGCCACGTGCTGACCCTTGGCGTCACGGCCACCCTCGGGCAGCTCGTAGGCCTTGGCCCGGTACACGCGGCCGAGGTTCGTGAAGAACAGCAGCCAGTGGTGCGTCGTGGTGACGAAGAAGTGGTCGACGATGTCGTCCTCGCGCAGCTGCGCACCACGCACGCCCTTGCCGCCGCGCTTCTGCGCCCGGTAGTTGTCCGACCGGGTGCGCTTCACGTAGCCGCCACGGGTGATGGTGACGACCATCTCCTCCTCGGCGATGAGGTCCTCGATCGACACCTCGCCGTCGAACGGCAGGATCCGCGTGCGGCGCTCGTCGCCGTACTTGTCGACGACGACCTGCAGCTCCTCGCTGACGATCTCGCGCTGCCGCACGGGGGAGTCGAGGATCGCGCGGTAACCCACGATCAGCTGCTGGAGCGCGTCGTGACGCTCCATGATCTCCTGACGCTGCAGCGCGGCCAGCCGGCGCAGCTGCAGGTTGAGGATCGCGTTCGCCTGGATCTCGTCGACCTCGAGCAGGGCCATCAGACCGCTGCGCGCCTCGTCGACGTCGGGGGAACGACGGATGAGGGCGATGACCTCGTCGAGCGCGTCGAGCGCCTTGAGGTACCCGCGGTAGACGTGGATCTCCTCCTCCGCCTTGCGCAGGCGGTACTGCGTGCGGCGGACGATCACGTCGAGCTGGTGCGTGGTCCAGTGGCGCACGAACGCGTCGATGCTCAGCGTGCGCGGCACTCCGTCGACCAGGGCGAGCATGTTCGCGCCGAACGTGTCCTGCAGCTGCGTGTGCTTGTACAGGTTGTTCAGCACGACCTTCGCCACGGCGTCGCGCTTGAGCACGATGACCAGGCGCTGGCCGGTGCGGCCCGAGGTCTCGTCGCGGATGTCGGCGATGCCGGTGACGCGGTTTTCGCGGACCAGGTCGGCGATCTTCTTCGCCAGGGTGTCCGGGTTCACCTGGTACGGCAGCTCGGTGACCACCAGGCAGATGCGGCCCTGGATCTCCTCGACCTCGACGACCGCACGCATGGTGATCGAGCCACGGCCCGTGCGGTACGCGTCCTCGATGGCCTTGTGACCCAGGATCGTGGCGGCCGTGGGGAAGTCCGGGCCCTTGATGCGGACCAGGAGGGCCTCGAGCAGCTCCTCCTTCGTGGCCTCCGGGTGCTCCAGGTACCACTGGACGCCGTCGGCGACCTCACGCAGGTTGTGCGGCGGGATGTTCGTCGCCATGCCGACCGCGATACCGGCCGAGCCGTTGACCAGCAGGTTCGGGAACCGGCTGGGCAGCACGACGGGCTCCTGCGTGCGGCCGTCGTAGTTGTCCTGGAAGTCGACGGTGTCCTCGTCGATGTCGCGCACCATCTCCATGGCGAGCGGGGCCATCTTGCACTCGGTGTACCGCGGGGCGGCCGCCGGGTCGTCACCGGGGGAGCCGAAGTTCCCCTGGCCGGCCACCAGCGGGTACCGCAGCGACCAGTCCTGCACCAGGCGGACCAGGGCGTCGTAGATCGCCGTGTCACCGTGCGGGTGGTACTTGCCCATGACGTCGCCGACGACACGGCTGCACTTGGAGAACTGCCGGTCGGGGCGATAGCCGCCGTCGTACATCGCGTACAGCACACGGCGGTGCACCGGCTTGAGGCCGTCACGCACGTCGGGCAGCGCACGCCCCACGATGACGGACATCGCGTAGTCCAGGTACGAGCGCTGCATCTCCAGCTGCAGGTCGATCTGGTCGATGCGGCCGTGCTCGATGTCGTTCTCAGTCATTGCTTCTCAAGTCCTTCGGTCGTGGGGGCGTCGGGGTCGTCCCCACGTCAGATGTCGAGGAACCGCACGTCCTTGGCGTTGCGCTGGATGAACGAGCGACGCGACTCCACGTCCTCACCCATCAGCACCGAGAAGATCTCGTCGGCCGCAGCGGCCTCGTCCAACGTGACCTGCAGCAGCGTGCGGTGCTCCGGCGACATCGTGGTCTCCCACAGCTCGGAGTAGTCCATCTCGCCCAGACCCTTGTACCGCTGGATCGAGTTGTCCTTCGGCAGGCGCTTGCCCTTGGCCTGACCCTCGGCCACGAACGCGTCGCGCTCACGGTCGGAGTACACGTAGTCGTGCTCGGCGTTCGACCACTTGATGCGGTACAGCGGCGGCTGCGCCAGGTACACGTACCCGCCGGTGATCAGGTCCGGCATGTAGCGGAACAGCAGCGTCAGCAGCAGCGTGCGGATGTGCTGGCCGTCGACGTCGGCATCAGCCATCAGCACGATCTTGTGGTACCGCAGCTTGGCGACGTCGAAGTCCTCGCCGATGCCCGTGCCGAACGCCGTGATCAGCGCCTGCACCTCCTGGTTGCCCAGGGCCTTGTCCAGCCGCGCCCGCTCGACGTTGAGGATCTTGCCGCGGATCGGCAGGATCGCCTGCGTGCGCGGGTTGCGCCCACGGACCGCGGAACCACCGGCCGAGTCACCCTCGACGATGAAGACCTCGCACTCGGCGGGACGGTTCGACTGGCAGTCCTTGAGCTTGCCGGGCATGCCGCCCGACTCCAGCAGACCCTTGCGTCGGGTCGCCTCACGCGCCTTGCGGGCTGCCATGCGCGCTGCCGCGGCCTGGATCGACTTGCGGATGACGTCCTTGGCCTCGCCCGGGTGCGAGTCCAGCCAGTCGCCCAGCTGCTCGTTCACCACGCGCTGCACGAAGGTCTTGGCCTCGGTGTTGCCGAGCTTGGTCTTGGTCTGACCCTCGAACTGCGGCTCGCCGAGCTTGACGGAGATGACGGCGGTCAGGCCCTCGCGGATGTCGTCACCCGTGAGGTTGTCCTCCTTCTCCTTGAGGATGCCCTTCTCGCGCGCGTAGCGGTTGATCAGCGAGGTCATCGCCGCACGGAAGCCCTCCTCGTGCGTGCCGCCCTCGGTCGTCGAGATGGTGTTGGCGTACGTGTGCACCGACTCGGAGTACGCCGCGGTCCACTGCATGGCGATCTCGACGGAGATGCGCTTCTCGGTGTCCTCGGCCTCGAAGTCGATCACCTCGGGGTGCACCAGCTCGACCTTCTTCGCCGAGTTCAGGTGCTTGACGTAGTCGACCAGGCCGCCGTCGTACCGGTACGTCACCTGACGCACGGTCGCGGCCGGCTCGGCGGACTCGTTCTCGGTGCCCGACTCGCTGTCCGTGACCTCGTCGTCGGTCCCGGTGTGGGCCGGGCGCTCGTCGGTGAGCGAGATCTGCAGACCCTTGTTCAGGAACGCCATCTGCTGGAACCGGCTGCGCAGCGTCTCGAAGTCGTAGTCGACGGTCTCGAAGATCGACGGGTCCGCCCAGAACGTCTGCTGCGTGCCCGTCTCCTGCGTGGCCTCGCCCTGCTGCAGCTCGCCGGCCGGCTTGCCGCCGTCGGCGAAGTTCTGCTGCCACCGGTAGCCGTCGCGGCGGACGACGGTCTCCACACGCGTGGACAGCGCGTTCACGACCGAGATGCCCACACCGTGCAAGCCACCGGAGACCGCGTACCCGGCACCGCCGAACTTGCCGCCGGCGTGCAGGATCGTCATGACGACCTCGACCGTCGGACGGCCCTCGGTGGGGTGGATCGCGACGGGGATGCCACGGCCGTTGTCGGTCACGCGCACGCCGCCGTCGGCCTGCAGCACGACCTCGATGTGGTCGCAGTAGCCGGCCAGCGCCTCGTCGACGGAGTTGTCGACGACCTCGTACACCAGGTGGTGCAGACCACGGGCACCGGTCGAGCCGATGTACATGCCGGGACGCTTGCGCACCGCCTCGAGGCCCTCGAGGACGGTGATCGCGCTGGCGTCGTACCCGCCGTTGCTCTTCGCCTGTGCCGTGGTCTGCTGCGTCGAGTCGGTGCTGCTCTGTTCGGCCACGGGCGGTGGTGCTCCTCAAGGTCTCGCACGCGACGGAGAGGCCCGCCTGACCCTTTGGGGGGCGGATCACTCCATGACGCTGGAGTTCGTGTCTCTGTACCGGCACAGATGCGCCAGGAATGACCTGTCCAGTCTACCGTCTGGATGGCTCGGGACCGGGCTCATCGGCCCGACGTCGACGGAGCGTTCCCACGGGCTGGCAGGCAGCCGATCAGCCGAACGTGTCCCGGACCCCGCGACCACCTTTGGCCGACCGCGGCCCCCGACCGAAGCCCTTGCCCCCCGGGCCCAGCACGGTCACCTCCAGCACGACACCCTCGCCCACCTCCTCGGCGATCAGACGCAGCAGGCTCGGCGTCAAGATCTTCAGCTGGGTCGCCCAGCCGGTCGAGTCGGCACGAAGCGTCAGCACGCCCGCCTCGAAGCTCACCGGCTCCGAGTGCTCGGCCACCGGGCCGTCCACGATCTGCGCCCAGCGACCCATCACCCCGCCGACCTGCACCTGCGTGCGCATCCCGTTGAGGTCGAGCAGATGGTTCAGCGTCGAGGCGACCAGCTGCGGGTCGCGCGGACCGGCGCCGGACGTCCCCGTCTGCACCTCGAGGGCCGACCGACGACGAGGAGCCTCACCCGGGCGAAGCCCCCGGGCCCTGGCCGCGGCCTTCGCCCGGTTCAGCGCCGCGCGCGCCACCTGCTCCGGCGGGGTCAGATCGACGAGCGCCGAGACCGGCACGCCGTCCGGGACCGGTACCGGAGGCGCCGGCAGCAGCGAGGCCTCCGGGTCCGCGGGTCCGCCGGGCCCGCCAGATCCGCCGGAAGGCTCAGAGGACACGGGAGACCTCACCGCCCATGACGTCGACACGAGCGCCGGCGAGCGGTGCAGGCACGTCCTCGGCCACCGCCGCGGTGATCAGCACCTGGCGGGCAGGCGCCACCAGCTCGGCCAGGCGGTCCCGTCGGCGCGAGTCGAGCTCGGCGAACACGTCGTCGAGGATCAGCACGGGCTCACCGTCGGGACCCCAGTCGGCCACCCACAGCCCCTCGCCACCAGCCGGTGCGTCACCGGAGAGCAGCGCGTACGACGCGAGACGCAACGCCAGCGCGAACGACCACGACTCGCCGTGGCTCGCGTACCCCTTGGCAGGCAGGCCGCCGAGGGTGAGCACCAGCTCGTCGCGGTGCGGACCCACCAGGCACACACCGCGCTCGATCTCCTTCGGCCGCAGGCGACCCATCGCCTCCAAGAGCTGCGCCTCGACCAGCTCGGCCGACGGACGGGCCTGGTCACCCGCAGGTGCCGGAGCACCCTCGAGGTCCTCACCGGCCAGCACCGCATCCAACGACGCCCGGTACGCGATCGACGCCGCACCCTGACCAGCACTGACCTGCTCGTACGCGTGACCCACGTGCGGCTGCAACGCGTCGACCAGTGCCCGCCGCGCCACGATCAGCTGTGCGCCCGTCTGGGCGAGCTTGGTGTCCCACACGTCCAGGGTGCGCAGGTCCGCACCACCGCGCGAGCCCCGCACCGCCGCGCCCGCGGACTTCAGCAGGGCCGAGCGCTGACGCAGCACCCGCTCGTAGTCGGAGACGATGCCCACCAGTCGCGGCGTCAGCTGCACCGCGAGGTCGTCCAGGAACCGGCGCCGCTCCCCAGGGTCGCCCTTCACCAACGACAGGTCCTCCGGGGCGAACAGCACCGTCCGCAGGATCCCCAACACGTCCCGGGCACGCCCCGGGGAGCCACCGTTCACACGCGCCCGGTTCGCCTTGCCCGGGGTGACCTCGACCTCGATCGTCGTCGTCCGCGGCTGACCGGGGTCCAGCTCACGCACCACACGGGTGCGCACCACGGCCCGCGACGCACCCTGACGCACCAGCGCCGCGTCGGAGGGCACCCGGTGGCTGCCCAACGTCGCCACGTACCCGATCGCCTCGACCAGGTTCGTCTTGCCCTGCCCGTTCGGACCGACCAGCGCCGTGATCCCGGGGTCGAGCGGGAGCTCGACTTGCGCGTAGGAGCGGAAGTCGGTCAGCGAGAGGTGCGCGACATACATCAGGTCGGCGACGGCGGGTTCGGAGCCCGGCTCAGGGTGCCGGGCGCACGGCGTGACCGCCGAACTGCTGACGCAGGGCCGCCACGGCCTTCATGGCCGGGGACTCGCCCTGACGCGAGGCGAACCGGGCGAACAGCGCGGCCGAGATCACCGGGGCCGGCACCGCCAGGTCGATCGCCTCGTCCACAGTCCACCGGCCCTCGCCGGAGTCCTCGACCCAGTCGTCGATCGCCGCCAGCTGCGGGTCCTCCTCGAGAGCCTGCACGAGCAGGTCCAGCAGCCACGACCGCACGACCGTGCCGCGCGACCACGCCTTGAACGTGCCGTGCACGTCCGTGACCAGGTCCTTCGCGGCCAGCAGCTCGAAACCCTCGGCGTAGGCCTGCATCAGGCCGTACTCGATGCCGTTGTGCACCATCTTGGCGAAGTGGCCCGCGCCGACCGCACCGGCGTGGACGAAGCCCTCCTCGCGGGGACCCTCAGGACGGAGAGCGTCGAAGACCGGCATGGCGCGCTCCACGAGCTCCGCGTCGCCGCCGACCATCAGCCCGTAGCCGTTCTGCAGGCCCCAGACCCCGCCCGACACCCCGGCATCCAGGAACCCGACACCGTGCTCGGCGAGCAGCTCGGCGTGCGGGGCGTCGTCCTGGTAGTAGGAGTTCCCGCCGTCGATGACCAGGTCACCGGGTGCCAGCAGGCCCGCCAGCTCACGCACCACCTGGTCCGTGATCGCCCCCGAGGGGACCATCACCCACACCAGGCGCTCACCCGCCGGCAGCGCCTCCACGAGCGCCTCCAGCGACGGCACGTCCGTGACATCGGGGTTGCGGTCGAACCCGGTCACCTCGACACCTGCGGCGCGCAGCCGGGCGCGCATGTTGGCGCCCATCTTGCCCAGACCCACCAGACCGATGTGCATGAGAACCACCCTCCCCGAGCGGCGTGCGGACGTGCGTCAGAGACCTGAGGTCAGCTCGCGAAACGGATCGGGACCAGCAGGTACCGGTACTCGGCGAGGTCCTCGCCCTCGAGCGACCCCTGCCCGGTGAACTCCACCGGCTTGTTGGGGTGCGTGAACGACAGACGGACGAACGGCGTGGTCAGCGCGCTCAGGCCGTCGAGCAGGAAGTGTGGGTTGAACGCCACCGAGATCTCCTCGCCGACCAGGACCGCCTCGAGCGCCTCGGAGGCCTGCGCGTCGTCGCCCTGCCCGGCATCGAGCACCACCTGGCCGTCGCTGAACGACAGGCGGATCGGTGTGTTGCGCTCCGCGACGAGGGCCACACGCTTGGCCGCGTCGGCCAGCAGCTGGGTGTTGACGACAGCGTGGATCGGCGTCTCGTCCGGGAACAGCCGTCGCACGGCCGGGTAGTCGCCGTCGACGAGCAGGCTCGTGGTCTGCCGCCCGCCGGCCTCGAAGCCGATCAGGTCCACGCCGGTGCCCGCGGACAGGCCGATGCTGACCGAGCCGGCGGTGCCCAACGACTTCGCGGCGTCCGTCAGCGTGCGGGCACGGACCAGTGCGACCGTGGAGATGTCCGGGGATGCCGGCGACCACGTCAGCTCACGCAGTGCGAGCCGGTACCGGTCGGTGGCCAGCAGCGTGATCTTCTCGCCCTCGATCTCGACCCGGACACCCGTCAGCAACGGCAGCGTGTCGTCACGGCTCGCGGCGACCGACACCTGGGCCACCGCGTGCGTGAGCTCGTCGCCGTCGACGGTCCCTGCGACCGCCGGCATCGCCGGCAGGCTCGGGTAGTCCTCGACCGGCATCGTCAGGAGCGTGAAGCGGCTCGCGCCACAGGTCACGACGACCTTGGTCCCCTCGAGCACGACGTCGACCGGCTTGGCCGGCAACGCGCGGGAGATCTCGGCGAGCAGACGACCGGAGACCAGGACCGTGCCCGGCTCCGAGACGTCCGCGGGGATCTGCGAGCGTGCGGAGACCTCGTAGTCGAAGCTCGAGAGCTGGATCGTGCCGGTGGAGTCGGCCTCGATCCGCACACCGGCGAGCACGGGAACCGGGGGACGCGTGGGCAGGCTGCGGGCCGTCCACGTGACGGCGTCGGCCAGAACGTCACGATCGACCCGGAACCTCATGCCACACCTCTCATCGAAACGGACCTGGACCGGCGTCGCCGGGCCCACAGGTGCGCACCGGCGCCCCGTGTGCGGCCCCGTGCGTGCTGCCCGGTGGGGACGACACGTCTGTGCCGTCGCAGGCATCAGCCGAACATTACGCGAGAGGTACGACGCGGGACACCGAGATGCCGAAGCGGCGTCGTGGGTGTGTCGATCGGGCTTCGTGGCGCAGCAGTCGCACCCTGACGCCGGTGTGTGGATCTCTCCCGGGTAGAAGTCTCGTCGTCGTCGTCACAGCTGTGGACACTGTGGAGAAGTGGCTTCTGCGCAGGTCATCGACCAGATCCGGTGTGGACCTGAGCTGTGCGTGAGGGCGGCCCTCCGGTGGATGCGCGTGGACGCCCCGCGGGACCGTGGGCGTCGTCCACCGACACGGGGGTCTCCATCCACATCTGGAGGGCAGTCCTCCACCGTCGTCCACAGGTTCGTGCACAGGTGTGAACATTCGTCCCATGCATGTCTCACTCGTTCCCTGAACGTCCCGGTCAAGGCGCCGTGGATGACGTGTCGATGAGCGTTGCGCGACACCCGCGAGATGTCCGAATCGTGGTGATTTCGGTCGGCTGAGGCGTTCGCCCAGGTCAGAGCGTTGTGGGTGGCTGCGATGCGGTGTGACCTGGGTGAACGCACTGTGAAGTCAGCGGATGACTCAACGTCCACACAGCAATCCACAGGCTGTGGGGGACGATGTGGATAACCCTGGGGACGGCTCCCCCACCAGTCCCCGAGCGGGACGCGTCAGCTGCGGTTCTGCAGCTTGATGCGGTTGGTCAGCTCGGTCACCTGGTTGTAGATGGACCGGCGCTCGGCCATCAGCTCGCGGATCTTCCGGTTGGCGTGCATGACAGTCGTGTGGTCACGTCCGCCGAACGCCTGGCCGATCTTCGGCAGCGACAGGTCGGTCAGCTCACGGCACAGGTACATGGCGATCTGCCGAGCGGTCACCAGCACGCGCGATCGAGAAGAACCGCACAGGTCATCGATCGACAGGCCGAAGTACGCCGCCGTCTGGCCGATGACCTGCGTCGCGGTGATCTCGGCCGTCTGGTCGTCGGTGATCAGGTCCTTGAGCACGATCTCCGCCAGCGACAGGTCGACCTGCTGCCGGTTGAGGTTCGCGAACGCCGTCACCCGGATCAGCGCACCCTCGAGCTCACGGATGTTCGTCGAGATCTTCGAGGCGATGTACTCCAGCACGTCGTCCGGGGCCTGCAACCGCTCACTGGCGGCCTTCTTGCGCAGGATCGCGATGCGGGTCTCCAGGTCCGGCGGCTGCACGTCCGTGATGAGACCCCACTCGAACCGCGAACGCATCCGGTCCTCGAAGCCGTTCAGCTGCTTGGGCGGCAGGTCGGAGGTGATCACGACCTGCTTGTTCGCGTTGTGCAGGGTGTTGAACGTGTGGAAGAACTCCTCCATCGTCTGTTCCTTGCCCTGCAGGAACTGGATGTCGTCGATGAGCAGGACGTCGACCTCGCGGTAGCGACGCTGGAACGCGCCGGCCTTGCCCTCACCGATCGAGTTGATGAAGTCGTTGGTGAACTCCTCGGAGTTCACGTACCGCACGCGCACGCTCGGGTAGAGGTTCTGCGCGTAGTGACCGATGGCGTGCAGCAGGTGCGTCTTTCCCAGACCCGAGTCGCCGTAGATGAACAGCGGGTTGTAGGCCTTGGCCGGCGCCTCCGCCACGGCCACCGCAGCGGCGTGCGCGAACCGGTTGGAGGAGCCGATGACGAACGTCTCGAACAGGTACTTCGGGTTGAGCCGCGCAGGTTCGGACATCTGGCGACGAGGGACCGGAAGCCTGCTCGGCTCCGCGTCGGGCACAGGACGGGGTCCCGTCGAGCGCGGCTCACGGTCGTCGGTCAGCCGGTGGGACGGCTCACGTGTGTCGTCACCGTCCGCGTCACGGTGGTCCACGGCGGGCGGGGCGACACGCAGCTGCGGGGGAGCGTCGACCGCGACCTCGGAGTCGACGGTGATCGCGAACCGTGCCTCACGGCCGAGGGCCTCGCTCAAGGCCTCGACGACCTCGGCGCGCACACGCGTCTCGAGGTACTCCTTGGTCAGGTCGTTGCCGACGGCCAGCAGCATGGTGCCGTCGAGCAGACCGAGAGGGTGGGCGAGACGGACGAAGGCCAGCTGACGGGGAGTGATGTCCGGGCTCGCCTCGAACGTCGCGACCACGTGGCCCCAGACTCGTGCGAGCTCTTCGTCCTGTGACACGTCCTACCTCAGCCTGATCGGGTTCGAGGTCGCCGAGTCTCGCACGGACGACGGTTGTCCACACACTTGTCCACACCTGTGTGCGGAACGTCTCGTGCCGGATCTGCCGCATACCGACCGCCCACGCGGCCCGATCCGCACGCCGTCCGCGACCCGTCGTCACCAGGCTCGTCGCACCGTGATCAACAGGGCAGCGACGGGAGCTCCGCGACGGTGCGGGGTGACGTCGACCGACGCTACCGCGCTCACCGATCCACGACGAGCGCCCGACCGGGTGAGCGGCGGCAGGCGGCGCTGGCGCGTCGTTCGCGTGGCCGGCGGGTGAGATGAGAAGGTGCCCGTTTGCCTCCTCATTTGACCCTCGGAGGCGCTCCGCGTACCGTGGTGCAGCCTTACTGATGGCTCCTGCTGGCGCGCCCAGACGCCGCACGCCTAGCGCGTGTCTCATTGGGAGCAGTCGAGCCTGGCAGCCAGACCTGGTCGTGCACGACACGTGCGCGATCGTTCCTCCGGAGCACGTGGAGTATCTCGTGACCAAGCGCACGTTCCAGCCGAACAACCGGCGCCGCGCCAAGACGCACGGCTTCCGCCTGCGGATGCGCACCCGCGCGGGCCGCGCGATCCTCGCTGCGCGCCGCCGCAAGGGCCGCGCGGAGCTCTCCGCCTGACGCCACCGTCGGTGCTGCCCTCTGCGCACCGGATGGTCCGTGCTGCCGATTTCGAGCAGGCGGTCCGTCGCGGTGTGCGCAGCGGGCGGGACACCCTCGTGGTGCACCTGACGACACAGACCGATCACGACGCCCCCGGGCCCGTGGTCGGTTTTGTCGTGTCCAAGGCCGTCGGCAACGCGGTGACGCGGAATCTCGTCAAGAGGCGCCTGCGCAACCTCGTCCGTGACCGTCTCGGCGAGCTGCCCCAGGGGACAGGTGTGGTCGTGCGTGCACTGCCGGCCTCGGCGTCGTGCACGTACGCGCGACTGGGCCACGACCTCGACTCCGCTCTGGCAGGTGCGCGTCGCCGTGCTCGGCAGCGCACGGTCGGTGCCTGACCCATGACGGCCACGTCGGCGCTCCACCAGGTCGTCCGGCTTCCGGCTCGGGGCGTGCTCCTGCTGCTTCGGCTCTACCAGCGCTTCATCTCACCGATGACGCCACCGACCTGCCGGTTCTACCCGTCCTGCTCGCAGTACGCGGTCATCGCCGTCACCCGGCACGGTGTGCTGCGGGGCAGCTGGCTCGCCGGTCGGCGCCTGCTGCGCTGCCACCCCTGGAACCCCGGCGGCGTCGACGACGTTCCACCGGCACGCACGCCCATCCCTCACCTGCACCGTCATCGTGACGTCGCACCGTCCGCGCACTGACCCTGCGTCTTAGGAGCTCTGCCACATGTCGTGGTTCGACGGCCTGCTCTGGCCGATCATGCTCGTCGTGGCCTGGATCATGGTCCAGTTCCACAAGCTGTTCACCGCACTGGGGCTCGACTCCGGTTCGGGGGCGGCGTGGACGGCGTCGATCATCGGCCTGGTGATCGTCATGCGGATCGTCCTGATCCCGCTGTTCTTCAAGCAGATCAAGGCGTCCCGGGGGATGCAGCTGCTCGCGCCGGAGATGCAGGCGATCCAGAAGAAGTACAAGAACAAGACGGACCCCGCCTCCCGTGAGGCGATGAGCCGCGAGACGATGGAGCTGTACAAGAAGCACGGGACCAACCCGTTCTCCTCGTGCCTGCCGATCCTGCTGCAGTCGCCCATCTTCTTCGCACTGTTCCGGGTGCTGAACTCGGTGCCGATGGTGGCCGACGGGACCTTCACGCGGGGCAACGGTGAGATCGGCGCCCTGACGCAGGAGCTGGCGCAGCAGTTCGAGTCCGCCACGTTGTGGGGCGCGCCCCTGTCGGGCACCTTCACGCAGGCGTCGACCACCTTCGACGGCACGACGGCCATGCACGTGCGCATCGTGACGATCGTGCTGATCCTGGCGATGACGATCACGACGTTCACCACGCAGCGCCAGCTGACCATGAAGAACATGCCGCCCTCGGCTCTCGAAGGGCCGATGGCTCAGCAGCAGAAGGTCATGCTCTACATGCTGCCGCTGATCTTCGCGATCTCCGGCATCAACTTCCCGATCGGTGTGCTCGTCTACTGGACCACCACCAACCTGTGGTCGATGGGTCAGCAGTTCTACACGATCCGTCGGATGCCCGCTCCGGGTTCACAGGCTGAGGCGGCCATGAAGGCGCGGAAGGCGCACCGCGCGGCGGCCAAGGGGATCACCATCGACGAGGCACCCCGTGCGGTCATCGAGGAGAAGCCGCGCCCCGGGCAGCGTGAGCAGCCCAAGCGCAAGGACCGGGCGAAGCCCAGGACCACGACCACCGCAGCCGGCGCGACCGCTGACGCCAGCACGGAGAACGGCTCCACCGGCACGGGCGCGAGCCCGGACGCCACCACAGCACCCACGGACGGCGACGACTCGGGACCGAAGAAGAGCCCGACGAAGTCGCCCAAGCCGAAGAAGTAGCGCCGACGGCGCCCTGAGAGGGAGAACCATGACATCGACCCAGCCGGACGCCCCCTCCGAGTCGACGAAGCGACTCGAGGAGGAGGGCGAGATCGCCGCCGACTACCTCGAGGAGCTCCTCGACATCGCGGACCTCGACGGTGACATCGAGATCGACGTCGACCACGGCCGCGCGGCCGTGGAGATCGTCTCGGAGGACCCGTCCGACCGGTCCCTGCGCAAGCTGGCGGGGCGAGACGGTGACGTCCTCGACGCGCTGCAGGAGCTGACCCGCCTGGCCGTGCAGGCCAAGACGGGAGAGCGGAGCCGGTTGATGCTTGACGTCGCGGGCTACCGTGCTGCACGTCGCGCCGAGCTCGTCGTGATCGCCGACGAGGCGATCGCTACCGTCCGGTCGACCGGCGCGCCCATGGCTCTGCCGCCGATGAATCCCTTCGAGCGGAAGGTCGTGCACGACACCGTGGCGGCCGCCGGGCTCGTGAGTGACTCGGATGGCGAGGAGCCGTCACGGCATGTGGTGATCCGCTTGTCGTGATGACAACAGCGGTGACGAACGGCGGGCGGCCCTCGGGGCTGGCCCGCCGTTCGTCGTAGAGGCTGTTTCACGTGAAACGGGGCTCTTCCATGTGGGGGATCGGCGAGTACTGGACCATCGACCAGGGGATCGCACGTGGGGACCACGGGCTGAGGGGCTGTCTCGGTACGCGGCGCGCGACCATGGAACTCGAAGGTCCGCCAGGGCCTCTCGACGAGGAGGGGACCTACCGCGCCCGGTCGCGCACCCGGGCACCGGGATTCGACTCCGGTGGACGCTCGGCAGCGGGCTGTGACCGGTGGCGAGCTCGGGCGAGTCGATTCCCCGCCCGCAGTCCTCACATCGTCCGTCGCCGGGTCCGCCTGGGCGTGTGCCGTGGCCTGCCGGGCGGAGGCGATCCGTCGGGTCGGTGGCGGTCTCGTACCCGACGCCTCCGGGCGAGACCGACCGATGCCCGGTCGCGTGTCGAAGCAGAGCGACGGCGACTCCGGGTGCGGTCACAGTCCGGGGTGACCTGCCCACAGCGCAGCGTGGCCATACAAGCTCCAGGGTTCCTGGCTGCCTTGCGTGGCCGCGGTGGGTGTGGTGGTCGGTCGCCTCGTGCGGGTGCGGGTGGGGAGTGGCCGCCTGGGGATCCGTTGCGAGGCGATCGGTCGCGGCTGGGGGAGTGGGCGTGTGTGCCGCTCGGGCACCTCCTTGAGGTCGGTCGGCCGGGCTCAGCCAGGGCGATGGTCCACGGCACCATCACGGCGGCTCCGTCGCATGGCTCTGAACCTGGCGCGAAGCGGAGTCCGACGGGCGTGCGAGCGGCACGTGTTTCACGTGAAACCCGGGTGCCGGCACCTGGCGACGCCCCCGTGGGTATCGCGTGCGGGGAGCCGACGGCGCCTCTCGCCGACCGACGACGTCAGGAACTCCGTCGGCGGCGGGCCGGCGGGCACGAGGTGGAGTGCGACGGTCGAGCCGGAACCATGTGCGCTGTGTTGACGGGCGATCCGCGGCGATGCGCGACGGTGGCGGGACGTCGAGGACTCGCCCGTGCGCAGTGGGCGTGTACGGGCGCCTGGCGGGCGCCAGCGCTTCCCGACGCGATGCCCCCAGCCACCGCCCCCGCACGTTGTCGCGGGGGCGGTGGCTGGTCGGCTCGTGGGGCTCTCGTCCGCGCATCGGCTGGGTCGGCGCGAGCGGGCGCGCGTGAGGGCTTGTCACGCGATGTGTTTCACGTGAAACCCGCGCGCGGTCACGGGTCAGGACGAGATGCGCCGACCGGGGTCCATGGGTGGTGAGTGGTTCCTTGTCGGGTCGCATCCGACTGTGGGATCGAGGGGCAGACGAGCCTGCGGATGGGGCGGCCGACGACGGGAGACGGGCGTGGTGGTACGAGCGGAACTACGCCGCACACCTCGGGAGGGAATTGACCACCGCCTGCGGACACGGGTGCACTCGTCGCGGTCGGGCGTCGCGTCGGCACATCTCGGTGCTCCTCGGGGCTGAGCGCATGTCTGCTGAGCCGGACTGTCTGGCGCCCCATCCGGGCTGTCGCGCACCGCCGTCGCCCATCGTCGACCGGACCGGTCAGTCGTCCGAGCGATGACAGATGGCACCGGGGAGGAGAGAACGGTGCACCCCACCGGTTGCCGGCGCGCCAGGTGTCGATGTGCACGACTCGCCTCCGGCGGGCTCGCCCGTCGGCGCGCTGTGTTTCACGTGAAACGGGCGTCCGTGGCACGCGCGGGGACGTGTGCGGTGTGTTCGAGAGCCTCGGGTGAGGCCGCCGGGGGGACAGGGTCGAAGGGTGGGCCGCACGTCACGCACCAGGTCGGGACCGCTGGACTCGCACCAGGCATCGACGGACAGAGGGTCGATGTGGTGGAGCGTGGGCGCGAAGCCTCGCCTCTGCCTTGCCGTGCCATCCGTGCAGCGTGGAGTCGATACCCGCGCCCGGTGTGGGACTCGCGGGGAGTGACTCGTCGCGCGGTACGGTGGGGCGTCGCGGCCGTCCATGACGGGTCGTGTCGACGGACAGCAGGGGTCGGGCGCGGCTACGGACCCCATGACGACATGTTTCACGTGGAACAGGCAGGAGAGCCCGTGGTTGCGGACACCCACCCGGATCCCCAGGACGATCCGTGGCAGGGCGATCCGCGGGTCGCGGACTACTTCGGCGACGCGTGGCCGGCGGTGCAGGGCTTCCATGACCTCTTGGTCCGTGAAGGCGTGCTGCGCGGGCTCATCGGGCCACGAGAGCTGGACCGCCTGTGGTCACGCCATCTCCTGAACTCGGCGGCGGTGGTGCAGTTCCTCCCCGTGGTCGGTCGGATCGTCGACCTCGGTAGCGGGGCAGGCCTGCCGGGGATCGTGGTCGCGGCGATGCGCCCCGAGGCGGAGGTCGTGCTGCTCGAGCCGATGGAACGACGGACCGACTGGCTTGGTGAGGTCGCCACTGCTCTGCAGCTCGACAACGTGGTCGTGCGTCGCGCGCGGGCGGAAGAGGTGCACGGAGAGATCGTCGCGGATGCGGTGACGGCCCGTGCGGTGGCTGCGATGGACAAGCTCTACGCCTGGTCGATGCCACTCCTGCGCCCCAGGGGAGTGCTGGTGGCTCTCAAGGGTGGTCGTGCCGAGGAAGAGATCGAGGCCGGCTTGAAGGCGGCGCGTAAGCAGCGGGTCGAGAGCGTCGAGGTCCTCGCGGCTCCGACGATCCCTGGTGTCGAGGAGACGCGCGTGGTGCGGGCCGTGCGGAAGGCCGCCTGAGATGTTCGGACGGAAGCGGCGCCGCGCAGCCGAGGAGGCCCAGCGGCCAGCGGTGCAGACGACAGCCAGTCCGTGGCCGCCCGTCGCTGACCCACCGCCGTCGATCATGGCGTTGCCGCCTGTGTCCTCCGAGGTGCTCGTGTCACCGACGGAAGATGCCTCAGGCCTGGGTGGCCACCGCGTGAACCACGACGAGCCCTCTCCTGAGATCGACGGAGGGAACACCGAGACCTCGGCCGTAGAGAGCGCCGTTTCACGTGAAACAGGCGCGCCTCCCGCCCCGATGACCCAAGGAAGCGGTGTCGGCGCGTGGGAGGATGCACCGTCGGTAGGCGGCACCGGCACACAGATGAGCAACCTCTTGCATGGCAGCGGGAACAGCAGCACCCACGACGAGGCTGATCACGCCCCCGGTGCGCACCCACCGGACAGCACCCTCCTGCCGACACCACGGACAGACGATCACGACGGAGCCCAGAGCACGGTGAACACTCTCGACCCGGATGAGCAGCGCCGCGCCGCGCTCGTCCAGAGCCTCCCCTCCGTCGACGACGACACCCCGCTGATGGCCCAGCTGCAGCAGGACGCGCGTCGCCGCATCGAGCTGCGTGGCCGTCGCTTCCCGCGCCCCGATCAGACGCGCGTGATCACGGTGGCCAACCAGAAGGGTGGCGTCGGCAAGACGACGACCACCGTGAACATGGCGGCGGCGCTCGCACAGGCAGGACTGAACGTCCTCGTGCTCGACAACGACCCGCAGGGCAACGCATCGACCGCACTGGGCATCGACCACCGAGCGGGCACCCCGTCCATCTACGAGGTGCTCGTCGAGAGCGCACCGATGGCCGACGCGGTGCAGCAGAGCGCCGACATCCCGAACCTGTGGTGCCTGCCGGCGACCATCGACCTGTCCGGCGCGGAGATCGAGCTCGTCTCGATGGTGGCGCGCGAGACGCGCCTGCGGAACGCACTGGACGCGTACCTGCAGCAGCGGATCGACTCGGGCCAGGAACGCATCGACTACGTGCTGGTCGACTGCCCGCCCAGCCTTGGGCTGCTGACGGTGAACGCGTTCGTGGTCGCACGCGAGGTGCTCATCCCGATTCAGTGCGAGTACTACGCCCTTGAGGGTCTGAGCCAGCTGCTCAAGACCATCCAGCTGATCCAGGCGCACCTGAACCCGGATCTGCACGTCTCCACGATCCTGCTGACCATGTACGACGCCCGGACCAACCTGGCGCAGCAGGTCGCCACCGAGGTCCGCACGCACTTCCCGGAGCGGACGTTGCGCACCACGGTGCCGCGGTCCGTCCGCATCTCGGAGGCGCCGAGCTATGGGCAGACGGTCATGACCTACGATCCCGGATCGTCCGGCGCACTCGCGTACCTGGAAGCCGCGCGTGAGCTGGCGGAGCGCGGGGTCGGCACGACTGAAGACACGAACATCGGCGAGACACCGGCGTACGGGCAGCCCGTGGTCGCCGCGACAGTGACGCAGGAGGAGCAGTGAGCGAGAAGCGACGCGGCCTCGGCCGGGGGCTCGGTGCGCTGATCCCCCAGGGGCTCGACGGCCAGCGACCGACCGGTGATCGACCCGCAGACGTGTTCTTCGGTGAGCCGTCGGCTTCCGCGGCGACGGCGACGATCGAGCGCGTCGGTGCCGCGAGCGGTGCCGGCGAGGACGGTGCGACAACGCCCGGCGACGGTGCCGCATCGACCACCGTCTCCGAGTCGCGTGCGGGGGAGCAGCCGACGCCGGCCGTCACCGACGGGGCCGTGGCGACTGACGACGGCGGCCTGCTGCCGGTCCCCGGTGCACGGTTCGCCGAGCTCCCGGTCGACCAGATCCGCCCCAACCCTCGCCAGCCGCGGACGGTCTTCGACGAGGACGCGCTCGAGGAGCTCGTGGGGTCGATCCGTGAGATCGGCGTTCTGCAGCCCATCGTGGTCCGCGACGTCGGTGACGGCTTCGAGCTGATCATGGGGGAGCGGCGGTGGCGCGCGACGCAGGCCGCCGGGCTCGACACGATCCCGGCGATCGTGCGCGAGACGGAGGACGGCGACCTGCTGCGCGATGCGCTGCTGGAGAACCTGCACCGTGCGCAGCTGAACCCGCTCGAGGAGGCGGCTGCCTACCAGCAGCTGCTGGACGACTTCGGGTGCACGCACGAGGAGCTGGCATCCCGGATCAGCCGTTCGCGCCCGCAGATCTCGAACACGCTGCGTCTGCTCAAGCTGCCGCCGCTGGTGCAGCGCCGGGTCGCGGCCGGTGTGCTCTCGGCCGGTCACGCGCGGGCCCTGCTGGGTCTGGGTGACGGTGCGGCGATCGAGCGGCTCGCGCAGCGGATCGTCGCGGAAGGCCTGTCGGTTCGTGCCGTCGAGGAGATCGTCTCGCTCGGTGGCGATGCGGAGTCCCCGGCCCGTCGTACCCCGCCGCGCGCGGGTGTGCGCAACGAGGCGCTGGACGACCTGGCCTCTCGACTGTCGGACCGGTTCGAGACGCGGGTCAAGGTGACGCTCGGCAAGTCCCGCGGCCGGCTGACGGTGGAGTTCGCGTCGGTCCAGGACCTCAACCGCATCCTCGAGAGCCTGGCGCCCGAGGACCCGGGTCTGCTGCGCCGGTGACATGGCCGGGCGGTCTGCCGCTCGTCGTGCCCGCCTGCCCGACTTGAGGCGTTTTCAGGCGGTTCTGATCGGTCGGCCAGTCGCTGATCAAGCGTTCAGAGAAGCCAGCACCAGCGATCGGTACAACTCGCCAAGGTTGTGCCCAGCGGCCTCTGCTGCCTGGGGAAACAGCGACGTCTCGGTCATCCCGGGGGCCGTGTTGACCTCCAGGAACCACACCTCGCCGGACTCGTCCACGATCAGATCGGTGCGCGAGACACGCGCCAGACCCAGGGCCCGGTGCGCGGCGACGGCGACCTCGCCGACGCGACGCCCCAGGTCCTCCGGGAGCCGCGGGGGCGCGAAGTACTCGGTGCGACCCGGGTTGTAGCGGGCGTCGTAGTCGTACGGGCCGTCGGTCACGATCTCCACCGCCGGCAGGGCGACCGGACCGCCACCGATGTCGATGACGCTGACACCGACCTCGGTCCCGACGACTGCTCGTTCGACCAGTGCCGTGTCCGAGTACGAGAAGCAGTCGACCATCGCCCGCGGCAGCTCGTCGTGCGCCGTCACGAGGCTCACGCCGAGTGCCGAGCCTCCGCGCGACGGCTTGACCATCAGCGGCAGCCCGAGCCGCGCATCGAGCAGCTCGAGCACCTGGTCGGCGCCCAGCTCGTGGAACAGGGACTGGGGGAGGGTCACGAAGTCCGGCGTCCGGACGCCGGCCCGCGCCACCACCGTCTTGGAGATCGGCTTGCTCCAAGCCACCCGACTGGCCCGCGGGTCCGTGCCCAGCACCGGCAGGCCCAGCAACCGCACCACGTCACGGACCGACCCGTCCTCACCGCTCGCCCCGTGCAGCAGCGGCCACACCAGATCGGGTCGCAGCTGGGTCAGCGCGGGGACGAGGTCGGAGTCGACGTCGTGCACGGTGACCTCGACACCCGCGGACCGCAGCGCCTCGGCGACGCGACGACCCGAACGCAACGACACGTCCCGCTCGTGGGAGAGGCCACCGGCCAGCACGGCGACCCGAGGGGAGAGGGTCACGCGAGGTCCGGACCGGGTGCCTGCACCGACTCCCGTGCCACGCCAGCACTCGTGCCGAACAGCTCGACGAGCTCGCGCTCGCCGCGCACCACACCGGCCAGACGCCGCACCCCTTCCCGGATCCGCTCAGGTGTGGGGAAGCAGAACGACAGACGCATGTGATCGGCGCCCGACCCGTCGAAGTAGAAGGCCGTACCCGGCACGTACGCGACCCGCGCGGTCACGGCGCGCGGCAGCATGTCCTTCGCGTCGAGCCCGTCGGGGAGCCGGACCCAGGTGTAGAAGCCGCCGTCGGGCACGGTCCACGTGGCATCGGGCATGTGCTCGGCCAGGGCGCCGACCATGGCGTCGCGCCGCTCGCGGTACTGCTCCCGGTAGGCCTTGATCTGCCCACGCCAGTCGAAGTTCTGCAGGTAGGCGCTGATGGCCAGCTGTGAGGCGTTCGACGGGCACAGGATGGCGGACTCGCTGGCCAGGACCAGCTTCTCGCGGACGGCGTGCGGGGCGACAGCCCAACCGACCCGGTAGCCGGGGGCGAAGGTCTTGGAGAACGAACCGAGGTAGACCACACCGTCCTCGCTCATCGACCGCATGGCCGGGAGCGGTTCGCCGTCGAACCCGAGGAGCCCGTACGGGTTGTCCTCGAGCACGAGCACACCGTGCCGGGCGGCGATCTCCAGGATGCGGGGGCGCCGTTCGAGGGAGATCGACACGCCGGCCGGGTTGTGGAAGTTCGGCACGGTGTAGAGGAGCTTGACCCGCCGGCCCGCACGCGCCAGCGCGGTGAGGGTCTCGTCGAGCAGCTCGGGTACGAGCCCGTCGGCGTCGATCGGGACATGCACGACCTCGGCCTCGTACGCCCGGAACACACCCAGGGCACCGACGTAGGACGGTGCCTCGGCCACCACGACGTCGCCCGGGTCGACGAAGATCCTGGTCACGAGGTCGAGCGCCTGTTGGGAGCCGGTCGTGACGACGACATCGTCCGGGTGCGCCTCGATGCCCTCGAGCCGCATGAGGTCGAGGATCTGCTCGCGCAGACCCTCGTCGCCCTGGCCGGAGCCGTACTGCAGGGCGGTGAGCCCGCGGGACGCCACGGTCCGGGCGGCCAGGTCGGCCAGGTCGTCGAGGGGCAGCCCCTCGAGGAACGGCATGCCGCCGGCGAGGGAGACGACCTCCGGGCGGTTCGCGACGGCGAACAGGGCCCGGATCTCGGAGGACCGCATCGCATGGGTGCGGTCGGCGTAGGCGCCGAGCCAGGGGTCGAGCCGCGTGCCGGCCGCGGCGGAGGACGTGGGGTGGTGGCCCGACGTCGTGCGCACGGGCGGCTGCTGCTCTGACATGCCCTTCAGTCTGGCACGGTGCGCGGGCTGCCCGGTCGCGCTTCCACGGAGTGTTCCCCGGCAGGCGCAGGTCCGAGCGTCCGGTCAGAGCTCGGCGAGCGCGCCCTCGATCTCCTCCGCGATGACCGACTTGGGTCGCGCGCCGATGACCGAGCGGACGAGCTCGCCACCGGCGTAGATGTTCAGCGTGGGGATCGAGACGACCCCGTAGTCCGCGGTGACCTGCGGGTTGCTCTCGGTGTCGAGCTTCACGATCTTCACGCGACCCGCGTACTGCCCGGCGAGCTCCTCGAGCACCGGCGCCACCAGCCGGCACGGGCCGCACCACTCGGCCCAGAAGTCGACGAGCACGGGCACGTCCGACTCGAGCACCTCGGTGCGGAACGTGCTGTCGGTGACGTCGAGCATGGAGTCCTCCTCGGGACGTGAGCGGTGCGGGGTGAGCGGTGCGTCAGTCGAGGGGGGTGAGTCCGGCGAGGTGGTGCTGGGCGTCCAGGGCGGCGGAGCAGCCGGTGCCGGCGGCGGTGATGGCCTGCCGGTAGGAGTGGTCGACCAGGTCACCGCAGGCGAACACCCCGGGCAGGTTCGTGGCCGTGGTGCGCCCGAGAACCTTCACGTACCCGTTCTCGTCCAGGTCGACCTGCCCGACCAGCAGCTCCGAGCGCGGCACGTGACCGATCGCGACGAACACCGCACCGGCCTCCACCTCACGCGTCTCACCCGTCAGGGTGTCGCGCAGCGTCACACCGGTGACCTTCTCGGTGCCGGAGATGCCCACGACCTCGCTGTTCCACGCGAACTCGATCTTCGGGTCCGCGGCGGCCCGGTCGGCCATGATCTTCGAGGCCCGCAGCTGGTCACGACGGTGCACCATGGTCACCTTCGAGCCGAACCGGGTCAGGAACGTGGCCTCCTCGACCGCCGAGTCGCCTCCGCCGACGACCACGATGTGCTGGTCACGGAAGAAGAACCCGTCACACGTCGCGCACCACGACACCCCCCGCCCCGACAGGCGGTGCTCGTCGGGCAGACCCAGCTCGCGGTACGCCGACCCCGTCGCCAGGATCACCGCCCGTGCCAAGAACCGCTCGCCACCACCGGTGACGATCGTCTTGACCTCACCGGTCAGCTCGAGCGAGGTCACGTCGTCCCACAGGATCTGCGCACCGAACCGCTCGGCCTGCTTCTGCAGGTTCTCCATCAGCTCCGGCCCCTGGATCCCGTCAGGGAACCCCGGGAAGTTCTCCACCTCGGTGGTGTTCATCAACGCCCCACCGGCGGTCACCGACCCGGCCACCACCACCGGCGCCAGACCCGCACGCCCCGCGTAGATCGCCGCGGTGTACCCGGCCGGACCCGACCCGACGATCACCAGCTCGTGCACGGTGGTGGACTGCTCGCTCACAGGGGTTCCCTCGGGTCGGTGGGTGGTGCGGACGGCACAACGGATCCTAGGCCGGATCTGTTCCGTACTTCCGGTCCGCTCTGCCGCGCCGACCGGCGGCCGCGCACGGGGCGCCGCGGTCGGTCGGCGTCAGGACAGGGTGATCTCCGCCAGCTCGATGCGGTACGCCCCGTCGGGTGCGGTGGCCAGGCCGTCGAACCACAGCACGATCGTGTCGGTGTCGACAGGCTGGTCGAACGTCAGCACGGTCTCCGGGCCCAGGGCGCCCTCGGCCAGCAGGGTGCCGCCCGAGGGGTTGGCGGCGTCGGTCTGCCGCACCTGAACGTGCCCGCCCGCGCCGTTGATCTGCAGCTTCACGGACGACACGGTGGCCTGCTCCTGCAGGGAGAGCACCAGTGCGACGCCCGGCTTGAGCCCTCCGAAGTCGGCCCGCTTGTACGTCATCGTGTACCAGACGCTGGACGGGTCACCATCACGGGCGAGGTCCACGGCCTCCGGGTGCTCGCCGTCGTTGTCGGCCGGGTCGATGGACTGGATGGAGGCGATGACGGGGGTGCCGCCCGCCGTGGGAGCCGGTGCGGTGGGGGTCGTGCCCGGTGTGGAGGTCGTCTCCTCCGGGGTCGATGACGGTGCCTGCGAGGTGGTCTGCGCGGCAGGGACGTCTTCGGCCTCGCTCCCGGCGAACAGTGCGCGGAAGGCCAGGAAGAGCCCGATGAGCACGACGACGACCACGGCGCCCAGCACGAGTGGCGTCGGGTCGGACCGGCGGGCGGGGGCGGCGGGCTCGCCGGCGCCGAAGTCCTCCCAGTGCAGGTCGTCGTCCGTGGGCCCGGCGCCCATGGGAGCGAAGGACGCGGGCGCGAACGTGGGCGGGGCGGGCTGCGCGGACGCAGAGACCGGCGGCGGCACGGCGACGGGCGGCATCGGCGGCGCGGCCGGTGCCTGGAAGACGGGCTCCTGGATGACCGGTGCCGGGGGCTGCGCGGCGGGGACCACCGGGGGGCGCGTACCACCCACCGGGCCGAACGCGCTGGCCCTCGTCGGTGTGGCCGGGGGCGGCGTGCCGGGCGGGCTCGCGCCGGGCGTCGCCTGCTCGGCGAACGTGGCACGCACCGACTGCCGCTGCACCTGCGGCGGGGTGAAGGCCTGGGTGGGCGGTCCGTCGTCGTAGTCGGGTTCCACCGTGCCCGCCGCCGTGGCAGCACCCGCGGCCACGGCCGCGCCCACGATCGGCCAGCCGGACTGGGCGGGAAGCGTCTCGGCGGCCTGCTGCAGCCCGACGGTGCGGATCGAACCCCACGGCTCGAGCTCGCGGACGACCTCGCCCGGCGAGTGCGGACCGTCGACGTGCGGGCCGAGCGTCACGGCGCACAAGGTGTCCAGGTCGTTGGGCACCCCGGCGACGAGGTCCGCGGGAGGAACCGGGCCCTGCTCGGTGGCGGGCGCGCTGGGCAGCTCCGCGGGGATGTTCGGCAGGTGCCCGCCGGACGGCCACTGGCCGGTGAGGGCCGTGTAGAGCACACGGACGAGCGAGACGGCGTCCGTCCGGGAGGTGCTGCGCGCGTCGCCACCGGCGAGCCCGAGCAGGGCACCGTCGAGTGCCAGGCCGGTGACGAGCACACGGCCGTCGGCGGCCACGTGCACCGCGGAGGGGCGCAGGGTGAGGTGGTGCACGCCACGGCGGCGGGCGATCTCGAGCGCGGAGGCGACCTCGCCG
This sequence comes from Cellulomonas soli, assembly GCF_052036975.1. GTDB lineage: Bacteria > Actinomycetota > Actinomycetes > Actinomycetales > Cellulomonadaceae > Cellulomonas > Cellulomonas soli_A. The sequence goes on along the minus strand of NZ_JBQIAR010000001.1, from coordinate 284,524 downwards.
ACGAGGGCGCGCGCCTGGTCGGCCGAGAGCGGTCCGTGCGCGGCGAGCTGCTCGAGCGAGGGGCCCGTGACCTGCTCGGTCACCACGTAGCCGGTGTCCTCGTGCATGCCGACGTCCAGCACGCGCACCAGGCGCGGGTCGATCACGAGCGCTGCGCGACGGGCGGCATCCAGGGCCTGCGGCACGTCGCCGGTGTGCAGCAGGTGCACGCGCACGGGCCGGTCGAGGATCTGGTCGTTGCCCTGCCAGAGCGAGGATCCGGGCAGATCCGTCGTATCGGGCTCGAGCACCCGGTACCGTCCCGCCAGCACGGTGCCTCGTCCGACGACCTCGTTCACGACACCTCCAGGTCTGGGAACCCCGGCCTACGGGGCACCGCACATGCTAGACGCCCCCGATCAGCGGCGTCGGCGCACCCGGGCCAGCAGCGGGCGCAGCAGGTCGTCGAGCTCGCGCACGTGCATGGCCTTCAGGGCCAGGCCGTACGCCGCGCACATGAGCGTGCCGACGACCACGCACGTGACGAGGTTGCCGAGCGCCTTGTCCGACAGGCCGAGCAGGGCCAGCACGGCCGCTCCCACCCCGGCGGCGAACACCGCACCCAGGAGGGCCTGCAGGTGCGTGCGCAGCACCCGGGGGCCGTCGACGTGGACCAGACGCGCGCGCAGGTGCCAGATCGCCGCGAACGCCCCGACGGCGTACGACAGGCTCATCGCCGCGCCCGCGCCCGCGACCCACCAGCGGGGATCGAGGACCTGCTGGGCCAGGAGCGTGCCGAGCGGGACGACGACCGCCATGGCGATCTGGATCGGCACCATGCCCTTGGGGTCCTCGTAGGCGTAGTAGACCCGCTGGCACATGGACCACGCGCCGTAGAACGGCAGGCCGAGGATCATCGTGACCACCGCGCCGGTCAGCGCCCTGGCCTCCGCCGGGGTGCCGGTGACGATGATCAGCCGGCTCACCTGGTAGCCCAGCACGACGATGACCGCCGTCGCGAGGATGGTGAAGAGCCCCACGACGCGCATGCCGAGCGAGAACGTCGACCGGGCGGCATCGACGTCGCCGTCGTGCGCCTGGGACGACAGCCGGGTGAACAGGGCGGTCGCGAGGGAGACCGTGACCAGCGAGTGGGGGAGGATGAAGACGAGGAACGCGTAGTCGTAGATGGCGTTGCCGGCGACGGTCGTGCCGGCCCCTGCGGCGCTGGGCGCCTCGTTCACGACGCGGGACACCACGATGTACCCGAGCTGCCCGACGGCCAGACCCACGAAGGTCCACCACGCCATCGTGCCCGCACGGCCCAGGCCGTAGCCCCGCACCCCCCACCGCAACCGGGTGCGCACCCCGGCGTGACGCATGGCTGGGTACAGCACGGCTGCCTGGGCAATGACACCGAGCGTCGCCGAGCCGGCCAGCAGGGCGATCTGCCCGGGGCTCCACGTGGCGGCCAGGTTGACGTCGGTCTCGCGGGCGTTGCCGAAGACGGCGATGAACACCCCGAAGCCCGCGAGCGAGACCAGGTTGTTGACCACCGGGGCCCACATGTACGGCCCGAACGACCCGCGCGCGTTGAGCACCTGGCCGAGCAGCGCGGAGACGCCGTAGAAGAACAGCTGTGGCAGGCACCAGTAGGCGAACGTGACGGCCAGGGCGTACTGGTCGGTGTTCTTGGAGTTCGAGTAGATGCCGACCAGCACCGGCGCGACCGCCATGAGCACCACGGTGACGCCACCGAGGATGACGTAGCCGAGGGTGAGCAGCCGATCGACGTACTCCTGGCCGTCGTGGCGCTTGTAGGCCCGGACGACCTGAGGGACGAGCACGGCGTTCAGCACACCGCCGGCCAGGAGCATGTAGAGGATGTTCGGCAGCTTGTTGGCGACGGCGAACGCGTCGGCGGCCTGGCCGGTGGCACCGATGGCGGCCACGAGCACCATGCCGCGCAGCAGGCCGAGCGCACGGGAGACGGCCGTGCCGGCGGCCATCACGGCGGAGGCGCGACCGAGGGCCCCGTTGGACGTGGCCTGGCTCACCGTTGCTCCTCGGGGTGCGGTGGGGTGGTCGCGGTCGCCCCGGTGGGCGGGCCGCTCTTGCCGAGCACACCGACGGTGGCGACGCCGCCGGTCGCGATGGCCTCGGCCTCGGTGCGGGCACCGCGGCGGGCGGACTGCCCACGGCGCACCGTGCGGACGACCCCCAGGATCAGCCCGACGGCGAGCAGGACGCCCACGACGATCGTGCCGACGTCCTCGATGGTGGGGGAGGCCCACGCCACGAACGTGACGACCGGTGCGACGACCTGGCCGGTCGTCGTGGTCAGCACGGCGTCGACCCGGACGTCGCAGTTCGCGGCGGCGATCAGGGTCACCGGCACGGTCTCCTCGGTGCCGGCGGCGACCGTGGCGGTCACGGGGCCGTCGGTGGACAGGCAGGCCTTGGCGGGGCGCAGCTCGACCTGCACGGTCACGTCGGTGGGCAGGTCGTTGCGCACCACGACCCGCACGGGGCTCCGGGCGCTGATGATCTTGGCGTTGCTGAGCGGCGCGATGGTCAGGCCGGTCAGCCTCGTCCGGGTGTCGGCCAGTGCCTGCTGGACGAGCAGCGCGCGGCCTGCCGGGTCCTCGCGCCAGGCGACGGCCAGGGGTGCGACGAGGCTCTGATCGACCCCGGCGAGCAGCGTCACGGGGTCCGCGCTCACCGTGGCGAACGCCTGTGCGGCGTCGTGCGCGGCCGTGAGCGCCTGCACCTCGGCGACCGGCATGACTGTCTCGGCACGGTCCGAGGCGGGCAGGTCGGTGCGTGCCGCGCCGGTGTCGGAGGAGCCGATGAGTGTCGACACGGGCGTGACCTGCACCCATGATGCGCGTTCGAGGGCGTCGAGGACGGCGGTGACCGCCGGGACGTCCGGCTGCCACGCGCGGCCGGGTGCGATCAGCAGGTGGCGCACGGCGGTGGTGTCCTCGCGGGACACGATCGCGGTCTCGGCCAGGACCCGCTGCACGGTGGTGGCCGACGTGGCCCCGGCCTGCACCGACGTGGGGTCCGTCAGGAGGGCGTCGAGCGTGGCGTCGGGAACCAGGGCGGCGATGCTGCCGGAGTCGGTGTCGACCGCGGCCCGTGCACCGGCGGTGACCTTCTCGTCGGTGGGTGCCAGCAGGTCGGGTCCGACCACCAGGGTGCCGGCGCCGAGCTCGGCCGCCAACGCGGCGGTGGTCTTGTCGGTCCCGGTCGGGGGCGCCCAGAGCAGGTCGGTCCGGGGGGTGACGCCGACCAGGTCGGTCGACGTGGCTGCTGACAGGTCGCGTGCGACGCCCACCAGGTCGCCCTGGCCGGCGTGCGCGGCGGCGGACAGGTCGGGGTCGGACCAGGGCAGCGCGAACACGTCACGCCCGGTGAGGGTGCCGGTGACCTGCTCGACCCAGTCCTGGGCACGCGTGCCGCCGGCGGCGGCCTGCTGGAGCAGGGCGGGGTCGACGGCCCACCCGACACCGGGGTGCGTGCGGGTGATCGTCAGGAGCGCGGTGAGCCGACCCTGGGGCCCGGTGAGGTCCTCGAGCTCGGCGGTGAGCTGCTGGGCTGCGGCGCTCTCCTCGGGGGTCGTCCCGCCCGGGGTGGCGTCGGCGGTGGCGTCCGTGCCCTGGTCCGTGCCGTCGTCGGTGGTCGTGGTGGCCTCACCGGCGCCCGTGGTGGCGGGCCCGACGACGGGCAGCAGCACCGACAGGCGGGTCGGTTCAGGCTCGTCCGTGGTCATCCAGAGCAGGAACGTCCGCTGCAGCCCGACGCGACGGGAGCCGTCGCTGACCTCGACCGCGAGCCCCCGCGGACCCCACGCGTCGGCGTACTCCAGCAGACCCATCGCGTCGGCCGGCACCGTGAGCTCGACGACGGCGCTCGACCCCGGTGCGAGCGGGCCGGTCAGCGCGTCCTGGACGACCCGCCGTCCGGCGGCGGCCGTGGGCGCAAGGTCCGTCCAGGCCTGCAGGTCGGCGCGGGTGGTGGACCGCACCCGGTTGATCAGCACCGAGGCCTGCGGGCGTTCGATCGTCGTCTCTCCGTCGTTGCGGACGGTGGCCCGCACGACAAGGTCCTCACCGGGCCGGAGCACAGCGGGGGTGACGGCGGTGATCTGCACGGTCACGGCCAGCGCGTCGTCCTCGGCGGTGGCCACCGTGCCGGGCGCGGGTGCCGCCGCGGCGGTGGACCCGGTGGCGAGCCCGACCAGGAGCGGGAGGCCCACGACCGCCGCCAGCAGCGCGCGGAAGGTCGCAGGACGACGGGCGCCGCCGTGCGTGCGTCCGTGCAGGAGACCCGCGGGGGTGCGGGGCGATCGGGTCATGCGTCGCCGACGAGGACCAGGAGAGCGGCTTCGGCCAGGCGGCGTTCGTTGGGGTACGCGAGCCGGCTGTGCAGCTCGGCCACCGGGATCCAGGCGGCGTCCTCGGCTTCGCCGTCCGGGTCGCCCTCGACGGTCAGCTCGCCACCGACGGCCGCGAGCAGAAAGTGGTGCACGACCTTGTGCACGCGACGGTCCTCGCCGCTGAACCAGTAGTCGATGACGCCGAGCCGCCGCAGGATCTCGCCGACGATGCCGGTCTCCTCGGCGATCTCGCGGACGGCGGCCTCCTCGGGTGTCTCCGTGCCCTCGAGGTGACCCTTCGGCAGGCACCACTCGAGCCGTCCGGCCCGGTTGCGCCGCGCGATCACGGCCGCGTGGTGGATCCCGCCCTGCTGACGGACGACGATGCCTCCGGCCGAGGTCTCGTCGACCACGGGCAACGGCCCGACGTGACGGACCGGGGGAACGCGCACGTCGATGCGCAGCGCATGACCACCGGGTGGCGAGGGAACGCCACCGGGCACGTCGGGGTGCGCCGGGCTGGACATGCCCGACACTGTAACCACTTCGTCCATCTGGCAGGCTTGGGCGTCGTGCCGCCCCTCGACGACCCCCGTGACCCGGAGACCTCGGCCGCTGCCGTGCTCGCGCTGCAGAAGCGTGCGCTGGCCGTGCTGGCAGGCCTCGCCCCGGAGGCGATGGAGCTCGGCGGGCTGTTCGCCGCCGCGGGCCACGAGCTGTCGCTGGTCGGCGGCCCTGTGCGGGACGCGTTCCTCGGCCGCGTCTCGGCCGACCTGGACTTCGCGACGTCCGCCTCACCCGACCAGACCCAGGCGATCCTGGCCCGCTGGGGCGACGCGCACTGGGACATCGGCCGGGAGTTCGGCACCATCGGCGCCATGCGCCACGCGCGCACGGGCGGCGCCGACGTGGTCGTCGAGGTCACCACGTACCGCTCCGACGAGTACGACCCGGCCTCCCGCAAGCCGGTCGTGGCGTTCGGCGACAGCCTCGAAGGAGACCTGTCCCGTCGGGACTTCACCGTCAACGCGATGGCGGTGCGCGTCCCCGACCTGACGTTCGTCGACCCGTTCGACGGGCTGACGGACCTGGCGCGCGGTCTGCTGCGCACCCCGATCGACCCGCAGCGCTCGTTCGACGACGACCCGCTGCGGATGATGCGGGCGGCCCGGTTCGCCGCACAGCTCGGGTTCGCGGTCGACCCGGCGGCCACCGAGGCGATCGTGGCCATGGCCGACCGCATCTCCATCGTGTCGGCCGAACGGGTCCGCGACGAGCTGGTCAAGCTGCTCATGTCCGCCCAGCCCCGGGCGGGACTGCAGGTGCTGGTCGACACCGGCCTGGCCGACCACGTGCTGCCCGAGCTGCCTGCGCTGCGCCTGGAGATCGACGAGCACCACCGGCACAAGGACGTGTACGAGCACTCGTTGACGGTGCTCGACAAGGCCATCGCGCTGGAGACCGGCCCGGACGGTGCCGTGCCCGGGCCTGACCTGGTGCTGCGCCTGGCTGCGTTGCTGCACGACATCGGCAAGCCCCGCACCCGGCGGTTCGAGGACGGCGGCGGCGTGAGCTTCCACCACCACGAGGTCGTCGGCGCCAAGCTCGCCGCGAAGCGCCTCAAGGAGCTGCGGTTCGACAAGGCGACCGTGCAGGCCGTGGCCCGGCTCACCGAGCTGCACCTGCGGTTCCACGGGTACGGCGAGGGCGGGTGGACCGACTCGGCGGTGCGGCGGTACGTGACCGATGCCGGTCCGCTGCTGGAGCGTCTGCACCGGCTGACCCGTTCGGACTGCACGACGCGCAACGTGCGCAAGGCGGCCCGGTTGTCGGCCGCCTACGACGACCTCGAGGTGCGGATCGCCCGGCTGCGCGAGCAGGAGGAGCTCGGTGCGATCCGTCCCGACCTGGACGGCACGCAGATCATGGAGATCCTCGGCGTCGGCCCGGGTCGTGAGGTCGGCACGGCCTACAAGTACCTGCTCGAGCTGCGCATGGAGCGCGGGCCGCTCGGCGAGGACGCCGCACGCGAGGAGCTGCTCGCCTGGTGGGCCACCCGCGAGGACGTCACGCCCTGACGGGTTCCGCCGCGAGGTCGACGGGTGCCGGGGTGCGCGCGCCCCACCGCCACAGCACGCCGGCTGTCAGCACGTAGGCGACGGCCAGCACGGCGAACACGGGCTGCGACCATCCCTCGTCCGGCAGCGTGAACGCCGCCAGCGCGGCCGCACCGACGAACGCCGCGTTGTAGAGCACGTCGTAGAACGCGAACGCCCGGCCACGGAACGTGTCCTCGGTGTCGCGCTGCACGATCGTGTCGACGGCGATCTTGGTGCCCTGCGCCGCCAGGCCCAGCAACGTGGCACCGGTGAGCACCACGGCCCGGGCCGGCGAGGACAGCAGCAGCACCTGGCTGGCCGCGGCGAGCAGCAGCATGATCGCGATCCACGCGTGCGAGCCGGTGTACCGCGACAACGTCGGGGTCAGCACCACCGCACCGGCACCACCGACCCCTGTCAGCCCGATGACCAGGGCGAACGTCGCCAGCCCGGCGTTGGTGTCGCCCGGGTCGGACAGCAGGTTCCTGGAGATGAGGATCGCGGCGATGAACACCACGCCGTACAGGAACCGGTGCACGGCCATGACGAGGAGCGCCTGACCGGGGGTGCGCCGTGCCACCAGGTAGCGCGCACCGTCCGCGAGCCCGCGGGCCACCCGCGCCAGCTCGTTCGTGATCGCCCCGTCGGCCGGCACCTCCGGGCCGAGCAGCGTGCGGGGCATCCGCAGGGCCAGCAGCGACGCCGCCCCGAACACGGCGGCCGCGCACAGCAGGGCCGCGGAGTCCTTCAGTCGCCCCTCCTGGAGCGTCATGCCGAGCACCACCCCGATGCCCCCGCCGACGAACGTCGCCCCGGCGCCCAGGGTGGGCGTCAGGGAGTTCGCGGTGAGCAGCAACGGCCCGTCGACCACCCGCGGCAGCCCGGCCGAGAGCCCCGCGAGCAGGAACCGGTTCACCGACAGGGCCGCCAGACCCAGCACCGAGATCCACACGCTGACGCCCCCGGTGAGCATGAGCAGCGCCATGGCTGCGGTGATCACCAGACGCACCGCGTTCCCCCAGGCGAGCACCTGGCGGCGCTGCCACCGGTCCAGCAGCACCCCGGCGAACGGCCCGACGATGGTGAACGGTGCGAGCATCACGGCGAACGCCCCGGCGATGGCCGGAGCGGTGCCCTGGCTCTCGGGGGAGAAGAACAGCAGGGACGCCAGACCGACCTGGAACATGCCGTCACCGGCCTGCGACACGAGGCGCACGGCGAACAGCTTGCGGAAGTCGGGCAGACGCAGCAGCGTCCGCAGCTCGGTGATCACCTGCACCGGCTCATCCTCGCACCCGGCACCCGGACGCCCGCCGGCACCCGCCGCAGACGCCGGAGACCCGGTGACCGTGTGGTCACCGGGTCTCCGTGCTGCGCCGGGGTCCAGAGGATCAGCGCTCTCTACCTGAGGTCGCGCTGGTCCTGCGCTTCGCTACGGATCAGCGCTCCACCTCGCCGCGGATGAAGGCCTCGAGCTGCGCGCGGCCCTCGTTGTCCTCCATCTGCACCGGCGGGGACTTCATGAAGTAGGTCGCGGCGGACAGGATCGGGCCACCGATGCCACGGTCCTTGGCGATCTTCGCGGCGCGCAGGGCGTCGATGATGATGCCGGCCGAGTTCGGGGAGTCCCAGACCTCGAGCTTGTACTCCAGGTTCAGGGGCACCTCGCCGAAGGCGCGACCCTCGAGGCGCACGTACGCCCACTTGCGGTCGTCGAGCCACGCGACGTAGTCCGACGGGCCGATGTGGACGTTGCGGTCCTCCTTCTTGCCGGCCAGCGGGCCGTCGTGGAGGTTGGACGTCACGGCCTGCGTCTTCGAGAGCTTCTTGGACTCCAGGCGCTCACGCTCGAGCATGTTCTTGAAGTCCATGTTGCCGCCGACGTTCAGCTGGTACGTGCGGTCCAGGATGACGCCGCGGTCCTCGAACAGGCGGGCGAGCACGCGGTGCGTGATGGTCGCGCCGACCTGCGACTTGATGTCGTCGCCGACGATCGGGACACCGGCGGCCTCGAACTTCGCGGCCCACTCCGGGTCGGACGCGATGAACACGGGCAGGGCGTTGACGAACGCGACGTTCGCGTCGATGGCGCACTGGGCGTAGAACTTCGCGGCGGCCTCGGAGCCGACGGGCAGGTAGCAGATCAGCACGTCGACCTGCGCCTCGCGCAGCGCGGCGACGATGTCGACCGGCTCGGCGTCGGACTCGTCGATGGTCTGGGAGTAGTACTTGCCCAGGCCGTCGAGCGTGTGACCACGCTGGACCGTCACGCCGAGCGGCGGGACGTCGGAGATCTTGATGGTGTTGTTCTCCGAGTCGAAGATCGCCTCGGACAGGTCGAAGCCGACCTTCTTGGCGTCCACGTCGAACGCGGCGACGAACTCGATGTCGCTGACGTGGTAGTCGCCGAACTGGACGTGCATGAGGCCCGGCACCTTCCCCTGGGGGTCGGCGTCGGCGTAGTAGGTAACGCCCTGGACCAGCGACGCGGCGCAGTTGCCGACGCCGACGATGGCGACGCGGATGGAGGTCATCCTCGCTCCTTCTCGGTGTTGCGCGCCGGGACGGAGTCCTCGTCCGTCACGGCAGCAGGGGAGTCAGCAGCGGCCGGACGACCGGTGCCTGAGGTACGGGCGCGCCGGTTGCCGCGCTCGTTGTCGATGAGCCCGTCGAGCCAGCGGACCTCACGCTCGACCTGGTCGAGGCCGTGCTGCTGGAGCTCGAGGGTGTACTCGTCCATGCGCTCGCGGGTGCGGGCGAAGGACTGGCGGATCGTCTCGAGACGCTCGGTGAGGCGCGAGCGCCGGCCTTCGAGGATCCGCAGCCTGGTCTCGGCGTCGGTCTGCGCGAAGAACGCGAACCTGACGTCGAAGTTCTCGTCCTCCCAGGCGGACGGGCCGGACGACGCGAGCACCTGCTGCAGGTGCTCCTTGCCGTCGGCGGTCAGCTGGTAGACGATGCGTGCGCGCTTGCTGGCCACGTGCGCGTCGGTCGACCTGTCGGTCGACTCGCTGCCGTTGATCCAGCCGCGGTCGGACAGCGACTTGAGGCACGGGTACAGCGACCCGTACGACAGGGCGCGGAACGAGCCGAGCACGAGGTTGAGCCGCTTGCGCAGCTCGTAGCCGTGCATGGGTGACTCGGCGAGCAGGCCGAGGATGGCGGGTTCCAGCACGTCAGCGCGACCGCGCATGCTGGACCACCTTCCCGTGCCCGACTTCGATGTATCGAGTTGATACATCGGCAGAGTATGTCGGTTCGATGCCTCGGCACAAGCAGTGCCGATCGTGTGAAGGCTCCGCGAGATCCGGACACCAAGGTCACGGGCATCGCGGACAGGTCGTCCATACTGGGCGAGCGTGTCGCCCGACCTCGGCACGCCCGGAACGCGCTGCGCGCCGACCGGCCGTCGTCAGGAAGGCACCGTTGTGGCAGGCACGAACCGACGCGCGCAGCCGGCGCCGCCGCGCCGCTCGACGCGCAGCGGCTCACGGGCGCGTCAGCCGGAGCCGAAGGGCAAGCGCCGCTTCTTCGACTACCCCCGGTCCGGGTACAAGGGGCTGCACCGGTGGCTGCCCTCGTGGCGGTTCATGCTGGGCTCGTTCCTCACCGGGGTGTTCCTGGTCGCCGGCGCACTCGTGGCCGCCTACGCCAAGGTGCAGCCGCCGCTGCCCAGCGCGGAGATCTTCTCCGAGACGACGACCGTGTACTACGCGGACACCCTCAACGCCGACGGCAGCACGACGCCGGGCGCGGTCATGGGCACCTTCGCGGAGCAGAAGCGCGAGATCGTCGACTTCAGCACCCTGCCGGAGTACGTCGGCAACGCCGTCGTCGCCTCCGAGGACCGCACGTTCTTCACCAACAGCGGCGTCGACATCAAGGGCATCGGTCGCGCGCTGCTCAACAACGTCAGCGGCGGCGACACCCAGGGCGCCTCGACGCTGACGCAGCAGTACGTCGAGCGGTACTACGTCAACAAGACGACCTCCGACTACCTCGGCAAGTTCAACGAGGCGCTGCTGGCGGTGAAGATCTCGCGCCAGGAGTCGAAGGACGAGATCCTCTCGCGCTACCTCAACACCATCTACTTCGGCCGCGACTCGTACGGCATCCAGGCGGCCGCGCAGTCGTACTTCGGCGTCAACGCCGCCGACCTCACGCTCTCGCAGGCGGCCGTGCTCGCGGGCATCATCCCGTCGCCCAACAACTGGGACCCGGCCGTGAAGCCGGACAAGGCCGAGCAGCGGTGGAACCGCGTGCTGGACATCATGGTCGAGGACGGGTGGATCACCGCGGCCGAGCGGGCCGAGCAGCAGTTCCCGCCCGTCATCCAGTACACGCGCTCCGAGACGTACCGCGGGCCGGTCGGCTACCTGCTGACGATGGTTCGGGACGAGCTCATCGCCAAGGTTCCCTCGATGACCGACGAGAAGCTGAACCGCGGCGGGTACACGATCCACACCACCATCCAGCAGCCGGTGCAGGCCGCCGCCGAGGCCGCGGTCACCCAGCTCTGGGACGGCACGCTGGCCGACGGCGCCGTGCCGAACGAACGGATGAAGGTGGCGGTGGCGTCCGTCGACCCCGCGGACGGGGCGATCGTGGCGCTCTACGGCGGCAAGGACTACCTCGAGGACGCCATCAACCGCGCCACCTACGGCGACGGGGTGCAGGCCGGCTCCACGTTCAAGCCGTTCGCGCTGGTCGCCGGCCTCGAGGCAGGCATCCCGCTGACGAAGACGTACGACGGGTCCAGCCCGCAGACCTTCGGTGACTGGACGGTCAAGAACTTCGACAACACCGACTACGGCTCGATCGACCTGGTGAAGTCCACCGCCCAGTCGGTCAACACGGTCTACGCCCAGCTGAACATCGAGGTGGGGCCCGAGAAGACCGCCGACGTGGCCACCCGCGCCGGCATCACCACGCCGGTCGAGTCGAACCGGGCCAACGTGCTCGGCACCACCGGCGTGCACCCGCTGGACATGGCCGCCGCCTACGCCACCTTCGCCGCGCAGGGGTGGCAGGCCGACCCGTTCATCGTGCGATCGATGACCAACACCGACGACACGCTCGCCTACCAGGGCGGCGAGGAACGCTCGCAGCAGTTCCAGGCCGACGTGATGGCCGACGCCACCTACGCGATGACCCAGGTCGTCGAGGTGGGGTCCGGCAAGCAGTGGGTCCAGCCGCTCGGCAAGCCGGTGGCCGGCAAGACCGGTACGTCCACGGAGAACAAGTCGGCGTGGTTCGTCGGCTACACCCCGACGCTGGCCACGGCCGTCGCGTTCAGCCAGGTGGCCGAGGACGGCAAGTCGCAGGACACCATCACCGCGTTCGGCAAGCGGGCGAACGGCAGGGACATCACCGAGATCACCGGTGGTACCTGGCCCTCGGCCCTGTGGGCGGCGTACATGGGCCCCGTGCTCGACATGCCGCAGTTCGCCAAGGTGACCGAGTTCCCGGCCCGCGCGAACATCAAGTCGACCGCGACCCCGACCCCGACCGTCACCGAGACCCCGGTCGAGGTGCCCACCGAGCCGCCCGCGCCCGTGCAGGTCGCGGTGCCCTCGAACCTCGTCGACAAGCTCGAGGCCGACGCGACCGCGGCGATCCTCGCCGCGGGGCTCTCGCCCGTGGTGACCTCGGAGTACTCGGACACCGTCACCAAGGGCCGGGTCATCAGGACGGACCCGGGCAGCGGGACGAGCGTCGACACGGGGACGGGCGTCTCGCTGGTGATCTCGCTCGGTCCGAAGCCGGTGGAGACGCCGGCACCGCAACCGACGCCCACACCATCGGCGACACCGGCCGCAGCCGTCCCAGGCGCGCCGTAGCCGGACCCTGTCCGTGCCGGCTGGTCGGCTTGCCCAGGCGATTCGCCCGGGCGTCCGGCCAGCCGGTAGTGTTGTTCCTTGCTGTGCTCACCGACCGGTGCCGCCGATCGGCGCTGTGCCTCACGTGTCACCACGTGCGGTTCCGGAGGGCGCAGCGACGCACGAGAACCCTCCTGTCACGGACCGACCGTGACCGCTGAGACCAGAGGAGGTGGGTATGAGCCTGCGTCAGTACGAGATCATGATCATCCTCGACCCCGAGATCGAGGAGCGCACCGTCGCCCCGTCGCTCGACAAGTACCTGTCCGTCATCAAGAACGACGGCGGCACGGTCGACAAGGTCGACATCTGGGGTCGTCGTCGCCTCGCGTACGACATCAAGAAGAAGGCCGAGGGCATCTACGCCGTCGTCGACTTCCACGCGACGCCTGCGACCGCCAAGGAGCTCGACCGCCAGCTCGGCCTCAACGAAGTCGTCCTGCGCACCAAGGTCCTGCGCGCCGACGCCTGAGCACGTTGTGGGTGCACGCCCGTAGCGTGCGCCCATCCACCGACTGATCGAACGAGCGAGGAGTTGGCATGGCTGGTGAGACCGTCATCACGGTGATCGGGAACCTGACCGGGGACCCGGAGCTCCGCTTCACCCCCTCGGGTGCAGCGGTCGCGAACTTCACCATCGCCTCCACCCCGCGCAACTTCGACCGCCAGAGCAACGAGTGGAAGGACGGGGAGACCCTGTTCATGCGCTGCTCGATCTGGCGGGAGGCGGCCGAGTCGGTCGCCGAGTCGCTCACGAAGGGCACCCGCGTCATCGCGACCGGGCGGCTCGTGCAGCGGAGCTACGAGACCCGCGAGGGTGAGAAGCGCTCCGTCGTCGAGCTGCAGGTCGACGAGGTCGGCCCGTCGCTGCGCTACGCCACCGCCAAGGTCACCCGGGCCCAGCGCTCGGGTGGCGGCGGCGGCTTCGGCGGCAACAGCGGCGGTGGCGGCTTCAACGGTGGTGGCGGTTTCAGCGGCGGCGGCAACGCCTCCGGTGGCCAGGCGGACGACCCGTGGGCCACGCCCGCGGGTGGTGCCGGCGGCTACTCGGACGAGCCCCCGTTCTGATCGACGCCCTCCCGCACTTCCCAGCCAGGACCTGAGGTCACTCGGGTTCCGGCGATCCCCATCCCCGGGCACGGCAACGCCCGGGGCTCCAGCAGACAAGGAGCACCACGATGGCCAAGGCCGTGGTCCGCAAGCCCAAGAAGAAGCAGAACCCCCTCAAGGCAGCCAAGATCGACGTCGTCGACTACAAGGACACCGCGCTGCTGCGCAAGTTCATCTCCGACCGCGGGAAGATCCGCGCTCGCCGGGTGACTGGTGTGTCCGTGCAGGAGCAGCGTGCGATCGCGCGTGCCGTCAAGAACGCCCGCGAGATGGCCCTGCTGCCGTACTCGTCGTCGGCTCGCTGAGAAGGAGACCGAAAATGGCGAAGATCATCCTCACGCACGAGGTCACCGGCCTCGGCGCTCCTGGCGATGTCGTCGAGGTGAAGGACGGGTACGCCCGGAACTTCCTCATCCCGCGCAGCCTGGCCACGCCGTGGACCAAGGGTGCCGAGAAGGACATCACCGCGATCCGTAAGGCCCGCAAGGCCCGCGAGATCGCGACGCTCGACGACGCCAAGGCGATCCGCGACTCCCTGCAGGCCAAGCCTGTCGTCGTCACGGCGCACGCCGGCGAGTCCGGCCGTCTGTTCGGTGCCGTCACCACCGCCGAGATCGCTGACGCGGTCAAGGCTGCCGGTGCCCCGTCGGTCGACAAGCGCAAGATCGAGATCGGTCAGCCGATCAAGTCGGTCGGCGAGTACACGGTGTCCGTGCGCCTGCACGCGGACGTCGCCGCGACGCTGACCGTCAAGGTCGTCGCGGGCTGACGCCCACCGCACCACACGAAGCGCCCCCTCGGCTCCGGCCGGGCGGGGCGCTTCGTCGTTCGGCGGCTACCCGCCCGTGACCATCCAGGCGGTGCCGCGGGCCCGCAGGCCGGTGGTGAGGGCCCGGGCCAGCATGAAGACGCCGGCGAAGGCGGCCCACAGCCAGGCGAGCCCGGCAGCTCCACCGGGCGCCCAGGCGTGCACGGCGAGCGCGCAGGGCGCGTACGCGACGAGCGTGCCGAGGCCCGCCCACGCGAGGTAGCGACCGTCGGCGGCGCCGATGAGCACGCCGTCCAGCACGAAGACCCAGCCGGCCATCGGCAGTGTGACGGCCGCGACGACGAGGGCCGTCACGGCGGCTCGTCGGACCTCGGGGTCGGTGGTGAACAGGGGGACGTACACGGGTGCGAGTCCGCCGATGAGCAGGCCGATCGCCGCGCCCGCGCCGACGCCCCACTGCAGTGTGCGGCGCAGCAGGGCGCGGGTGCCCGGCACGTCGCCGGCACCGAGCGCGTGACCGACGAGCGCCTGGGCGGCGATGGCGAGCGCGTCGAGGGCGAAGGCCGTCAGGCCCCACACGGCGTTGACCACCTGATGCCCGGCCAGAGCCGTGGCGCCGAGGCCAGTGGCGACCCAGACGGTCAGCAGGATCGCCAGGCGCAGCGAGACGGTCCGGACCAGCAGGGGTGTGCCGGCGCGCACGTGCCGCCACACGCCTCCCGCTGCGGGGCGCACGTCGGCGCCCGCCGCTCGGGCTCCGCGCACGACGACCGCCGTCAGGGCGCCCGCCATCGCGAGCTGCGTCAATGCGGTGCCCAGGCCGGAGCCGGCGATGCCCATGCCGACGCCGTAGACCAGGGCGACGTTGAGGGCGGCGTTGACGACGGCGCCGGTCGCTGCGACGCCCAGCGGCGTGCGGGTGTCCTGCAGGCCGCGCAGGGCGCCGGTGGCGGCGAGCACGAGGAGCATGCCGGGCAGGCCGGGGGCGGACCACCGCAGGTAGGTGACGGCGTGCGTGGCGACGTCGCCCTCGGCGCCGAGAGCGGTGGCCGCGGCGGGCGCGAGGAGCCAGGTGGCGGCGGCCAGGACGCAGCCGAGGGCGAGGGCGAGCCACATCCCGTCGATGCCGACCTGCAGCGCGCCGGGGGAGTCGCCCGCTCCGAGGCGGCGCGCGACCGCGGCCGTGGTGGCGTACGCGAGGAACACGCACAGACCGACGACGGTCACGAGGACGGTCGAGGCGAGGGACAGGCCGGCGAGCTGGGCGGTGCCGAGGTGGCCGACCACGGCTGAGTCGACGAGCACGAAGAGTGGTTCGGCGACCAGTGCGCCCAGGGCCGGCAGGGCGAGGGCGAGGATCTGTCCGTCGACTGAGCGAGATGACTGTCCAGCAGGTGAAATGACGGCCACCCTTCTTCGTGTCCACAGCCGGTGGGCAACGTGATTGCAGGTCAGAGGCGTGTCCCGGGGCAAGATTGCCTGCCGATCCCCAGTTGTCCACAACACTGTCCACCACCTGTGCACAGCGAGGGGAACGTGTCCACACGTTCTCCCCAGGCCTGTACACAGGCGTGGACGACTCCATGATCCCGTCGTTTGTGGCTGGCCCGGCGCCGCGCCTACCCTCGCGTGTCGACCAGGTTCCGTGGCGCGTGCACGCCGGGGCTGAGGGTGTCGGTGCCGCAGGGTAGAACAGACGTTCGAGCGCGGAACAGAGCAAGGACGGGCAGACGGTGACCATCGAGGACCTCGAGTACGGGATGCCTCCGTCCTCCGACCGCGGCGGCAACGCCGCCTACGACCGCACCCCGCCGCAGGACCTCGACGCGGAACGCTCCGTGCTCGGCGGCATGATGATCTCGAAGGACGCCATCGCCGACGTCATCGAGCAGCTGCGCGGAACCGACTTCTACCGCCCCGCGCACGAGGTCGTCTATGACGCGATCCTCGACCTGTACGGCCGGGGCGAGCCCGCCGACGCCATCACGGTGGCCGACGAGCTCACCAAGCGCGGCGAGATCGGCCGCATCGGCGGAGCGCCGTACCTGCACACGCTCATCTCGTCCGTGCCCACCGCCGCCAACGCCGGCTACTACGCGCGGATCGTGCGCGAGCGGTCCATCCTGCGCAAGCTCGTCGAGGCCGGCACCCGCATCGTGCAGCTCGGCTACGGCACCGACGGCGGCGACGTCGACGAGATCGTCAACAACGCCCAGGCCGAGGTGTACGCCGTCACCGAACGGCGCGCGTCCGAGGACTACCTGCCACTCAGCGAGATCATCGGCGGCGCCGTCGACGAGATCGAAGCCGCAGGCCACCGCGGCGAAGGCATGATCGGCGTGCCGACCGGGTTCTCCGACCTCGACCGGCTGACCAACGGGCTGCACCCGGGGCAGATGATCGTCGTGGCCGCGCGTCCGGCCATCGGCAAGGCCCTCGCGCTCGACACACCCCTGCCGACGCCCACCGGCTGGACCACGATGGGTGAGGTCCGCGTCGGCGACCAGCTCATCGCGGCCGACGGCACACCGACCACCGTCGTCGCCGCCACCGAGGTGCTGCTCGACCGCCCCTGCTACCGCGTGACGTTCGACGACGGGACGCAGATCGTTGCCGACGCCCTGCACGAGTGGGCCACGCGGACGCGCACCGAACGACGTGGTGCCGGTGCTCCTGCCGCGATCCGGACCACCGAGGAGATCGCCGCGACGCTGCGGTGTCGCACGGCGGACGCGCGGGCCAACCACTCGGTCGAGACCGCGTCGCCGCTGCGGTTGCCCGACGCGGGCCTCCCGCTCGACCCGTACGCGCTCGGCGTCTGGCTCGGTGACGGGCACTCCGGCTCGGCACGGTTCACCAGCGCGGACCCGGAGATCGCCATGCGGATCGAGGGGCGCGGCCTCGACGTCGTGCTCTCCGAGGCCGCCTCGACCACCTCTGGCGCTGCACGCCTCTACACGCTCCGCCTGCCCGACGAGGCACCGGCGAAGAGCCGACTGTGCGACGTGTGCGGCACTGAGTTCACCCCGGCCCGCATCCAGGTCCGCACCTGCGGGCGCTCGTGCGGGGGGCGCGCCAAGGCGGTCGCGCCGGGCCTCACGGTGCCGCCGACGTGCCCGGACTGCGGCCGACCCTCCTCCGGTCTGCGTCGTTGCCAGGAGTGCCACAGCGCGCACGGGACGGTGCAGGGACGGCTGCGCACGCTCGGGGTGTTGGGCGACAAGCACATTCCCGCGGAGTACCTGCGGGGGAGTGAGACGCAGCGGCGTGAGCTGCTCGCGGGCCTGCTCGACACCGACGGGACCGTGAACCCGACCGGCAGCCCGCAGCTCACGTTCACCAACCACCGTCTCGCGCTCGACACGCGCGAGCTGGTGCACTCCTTGGGGTACCGCAGTGGCCTGTCGACCCGGCCTGTGCGAGGCCGGAACGTCGAGTCCTCCGTCGCGTACACGATCACCTTCACGACCGACGACGACGTCTTCGCCCTCGAGCGCAAGCGCCTGGTGCACAAGGAGCGTCGGCGTCCGTCGACCCCGCGTCTGCACCAGCGGTTCGTCGTCGCAGTCGAGCGCATCGAGTCGGTACCGGTGCGCTGCGTCGAGATCGACAACCAGTCCCACCTGTACCTGGCGAGCGAGTCGATGGTGCCCACGCACAACTCGACGCTCGGTATCGACATCGTGCGGTCGGCTGCCATCAAGCACGGCATGACGGCCGTGGTGTTCTCGCTCGAGATGAGCCGCAACGAGATCACCATGCGTCTGCTGTCCGCCGAGGCGCGCGTGCACCTGCAGAAGTTGCGCACCGGACAGATGGGCGAGGACGACTGGCAGAAGCTCGCCGCGACCATGGGCAAGATCTCCGAGGCGCCGCTGTTCATCGACGACTCGCCGAACATGTCGCTCATGGAGATCCGGGCCAAGTGCCGCCGGCTCAAGCAGCGTCACGACCTGAAGATCGTCGTCATCGACTACCTCCAGCTGATGAGCTCCGGGAAGCGTGTCGAGTCCCGCCAGCAGGAGGTCTCGGAGTTCTCCCGCGCGCTCAAGCTCATGGCGAAGGAACTCGAGGTGCCGGTCATCGCCATCTCGCAGCTGAACCGTGGCCCCGAGCAGCGCACGGACAAGAAGCCGCAGATGAGCGACCTGCGTGAATCGGGCAGCATCGAACAGGATGCGGATATGGTGATTCTTCTTCACCGCGAAGATGCCTATGAAAAGGAATCTCCTCGCGCCGGTGAGGCAGATCTGATCGTGGCCAAGCACCGAAACGGCCCGACGGACACGATCACGGTCGCGTTCCAGGGGCACTACTCGCGCTTCGTGGACATGCAGGCCTGAGCGGCGCGCGGGTTCCGGGCGTTCCAGAATGGGCGACTACCTCACCGGTACGACCTCGGGAGCACGGTGAAACTCCTTCTCACGTCTGGTGGTGTCACGAACCCGAGCATCCGCTCGGCGCTCGTGGGCCTCCTCGGCAGACCGATCGCCGAGTCCAACGCCCTGGTCGTCCCGACCGCGCAGTGGGGCCACCCGATGTGTGGACCGGCATCGGTGCGAGGCGTGATCGCCGCAGGCGACGACTCCGAGCACCTCACGGGCCTGGGGTGGGCGTCGCTCGGTGTCCTTGAGCTCACGGCGTTGCCCACCATCGGCGCGGACCGCTGGATCCCGTGGGTGCAGGAGGCCGACGTGCTCCTGGTCGACGGCGGTGACGCCACGTACCTGTGCCACTGGATGCGCGAGTCGGGGCTGGCCGACCTGCTGCCGTCGCTGCCCGACACGGTCTGGGTCGGGGTGAGTGCCGGGAGCATGGTGATGACACCGCGGATCGGGTCGGACTTCGTCGCGTGGCCCTCGGCACCGGACGACCACACCCTGGGGGTGGTGGACTTCTCGATCTTCCCGCACCTGGACGCGTTCCCGACGAACACCCTGGAGCGCGCGCAACGGTGGGCCGCCGAGATCGACGGTCCCGCCTACGCCATCGACGAGCAGACGGGCATCGTCGTCGCCGACGGCTCGACGCAGGTGGTGTCGGAGGGCCGGTGGACGGCGTTCGGTGTCCCCGGGGCCGAGGGCAGCACGTCAGCGGGTGGCACCTTCACCACCCGCTGAACGGCGGCCCAACCGGTCAGTCGACGATCAGGCCGGCGCGGCGACCGTGGGCGACGGCCTCGGCGCGGGTCGAGACACCGAGCTTGCGGTAGATGCTGCGCACCTGGGTCTTCACCGTGTTGCGGGTGACGAACAGCTCCGTGGCGATCTGCTCGAGGGTCTCGTAGCGGTCGAGGTGGGACAGGACGACGACCTCGCGCCGGGAGAGCAGCAACGTGGGCTCGAGCAGGTCCATCGAGGTTGTCATCGCTGACGCTCCCTTCGGGGCTTCTTTCTGGGCGGTCATCCCGCGTGTGCGGGTGATACCTGTCCGATCGACGGCGCGCTGGAGCGTATGAGCCGGGTGAAGTGCGGGATCTCGGCGCCTAGGTGCTGGCGCCCAGGCGGCCGTGTGGGCGCTGCTAGCGCGGTCGGCCGCGCGGGGTGCGCGGAGTGGGTGCCGGAGACTGTGGGAGACGACGGCGGACCGACGATCGCCGACACGCTCGACACGCCCGCGTGCGAGACCTGAGCGCTCGTCTGGGCGGGGTCAGCCCGCCTGGGCCGGTCGCCGCTCCATCCACGTGTGCGGCTCGCTCACCGGCACCCATCCGAGCTGCTCGTACAGGGACCTGCCGTCGGGTGACGCCCGCAGCAGGACGCGCCTGAGGCCCACCGGGTCCAGCTCGCCGAGGATGCCGGCCACCAGTGCGCGCCCCAGCCCGCGCCCGCGGTGCGCAGGGTCCACCAGCACGTCGGCCAGCCAGCCGAAGGTGACACCGTCGGTCACGACCCGGGCGTACGCGACCTGCTCACCGGTGCCGGTCACGTACACCCCGTAGTTGCGCGAGGCGGCGATGGCGGCATCCTGCGTGGCACGGGAGCGGCCCGCCGCCCAGTACGCGTGCTCGACCAGGGCGGCGTGCACCCAGGCCGGGTCCAGGCGCGACGGGTCGGCCGAGAACTCGTACCCGTCGGGGCAGGTGGCGTCAGGCATGAGGGAAGCCAACCACGGCGGAACCGGCACCTCCGAAGGTGTGGCGCAGGGGGTCGGGCGCACGGTCAGCTGGGGTCGCCGGGCGCAGGTGCATGCCCAGATCGTGCCCGGGGACGCGAGCCCGGTCGACGTGTCTGTGTCGGGGGTGCGTGGGACGGTGGTGGGCATGGAGATCACGCGCATGCAGCCGGACGGGCTCGTGGTGAGCCCGGCGTTCAGTCATGTCGCCGTCGTGCCTGCGGGGGCGACGACCATCTACCTCGGCGGCCAGAACGGGGTCGACGCCACCGGCGCGCTCGTGTCGGACGATGTCGCGGAGCAGGCGGTCCGGGCCGTCGAGAACGCGAGCGTCGCGCTCGCGGCCGCGGGTGCCTCGTTGGCGGACGTCGTGCAGTGGTCGGTGCTCGTGGTGGCCGACGCGGACCTCGGGGCGGCGTACGGCGCGATCGCCCCGCGACTGGCGCAGGCCGGTGCTGTGGCCGGTGCGCCGCCGCTGGTCACCGCGGCGCGCGTCGTCGGCTTGGGCGTGCCTGGGGCGTTGATCGAGGTCAGTGCGGTGGCTGCGGTGGTGCCGCTCTGAGCCGGTTGGTCGTGCCGCAGCTCGCCGGCCCGGCGGACGTCCCTGCGATCCACGGGTTGCGTCGCTCGCTCGAGGACTGGATGGCCGACCACGGCATCGAGCAGTGGCCGGTCGGGTCGCTGCCGCGTGAGCGGGTGGCCGCCCAGGTGGCCGACGGGCAGTGGTGGGTGGTCCGCGAAGCGCAGGGCGTGGTCGCTACGGTGCGGGTCGTCCGTAGCGACTCGGAGTACTGGGGCGATGCCGACGCGCCGGCGGTGTACGTGCACGGGCTGATGGTGGACCGGCGCGCGTCGGGCACGGGCCTGGGTCGGGCGCTGGTGGAGTGGGCCGCCGAGGTGGCGGTGCAGGAGGGGTTGCCGTGGGTGCGGCTCGACCATCGCGAGTCGAACCCCACCTTGGACGCGTTGTACCGCTCGTGGGGGTTCGAGCCGGTCGGGGTGAGTGACCTTCCGGGTTTCGCCGTGGTGCTCATGCAGCGCCCCGCGCCCCGACGCAGCCACCCGACCCTCCGGATCGACGACGTGGGCCTGCGCCTGGCCCGGTCGCTGACCTGACGGGGATGGCTCGCGCGGCCGGCAGGGGAGGATGGGGCCGCCCGACCCGACGACGGAGGTACCTGTGAGCATGGCGACGACGACCGGCCTTCCGACCGGCCCGGTGCGCAGATGAGCCGCCCGGGCCGCTCGCTGGTCGTCCCCGCGGCGATCGTCGCGGCGGTCAGCGGCGGGGTCATCGCGGCGCAGGGCCAGCTCAACGGGCAGCTCGCGCAGGCGGGTGCAGGATCGCTGGTGGCGGGCTGGTTCTCGTACGTGGGCACGCTCGTCACCACCGTGCTGATCCTGGTGGTGCGCGGGCGGTCGCGCCGCACCACGCAGGCGCTGCGTCGGGACGCGCGCTGGTGGTGGTTCGTGGTCGGCCTGTGCGGTATCCCGATCGTGCTCGGCATGGCGGCCGGCATCCCGCTCGTCGGCGTGGCGCTGGCCTCCGTGTCGGCGGTGGCCGGGCAGACGGTCGCCAGCCTGGGCCTGGACGCCCGCGGCGTGGGTGTGCCCGAGCCGATCCGGTTGACGGGTCGCCGGGTCGCTGCCGGTCTGACGGCCGTGGTGGGCCTGGCGGTGGCGGTGCTCGGCGGGTCGGGCAGCGTCGAGGGCGGAGCCGTGACCAGCATCGTCGTCGGTCTGGGTCTGTTCGTCAGCGGTGCGGTGCTGGTGGTGCAGCAGGCTGGCAACGGGGCCGTGACGGCCGTGGTGGGCGACCCCGTGGTCGCGGGCCTGACCTCGGCGGCGGGCGGCACGGCCGGCATCACGGTGCTGCTCGGTGCGGCGGCCGCGGCCGGTCGGCTGGACGGTGTCGTGCTGCCCGACCTCGCCTCGTCATGGTACGTGTACCTGGGTGGGCCGTTGGGTGCCGTGATCACCATCGCGGCGGCGTGGGCGGTGGCGCACCTGGGCACGTTCGTCCTGACGTTGGCGGTCGTCGGCGGGCAGATGCTAACCGCGATGGCGCTCGACCTGGCCGGTGCCGTGGGCCTGGCCTGGCCGACGGTGGTGGCCACGGCGATGATCGGCGCCGCCACGGTGCTGGCGGTGCAGCGTCAGGCGCCGCGGCGGGCGATGACCTCGACGAGCGTGGATGTCAGCACGTAGTCCTCATCTGCGTCTCGGGCCGACCGGACTCGAACGTGCTCACGGGCGTGTCCTCGGGGCGGGTCGGCTGATGGTGAACAGCTCGCCGGGGCTGCAGTCGAGGGCGTCGCACAGGGCTGTCAGGGTGCTGAACCTGACGGCGCGGGCGCGGCCGTTCTTCAGCACCGAGAGGTTGGCCACGGTGATGCCCGCACGGGCGGCGAGGTCGACGAGCGTGAGTCCGCGGCGTGCCAGGAGCTCGTCGAGGTGGCAGACGACGCGGTGCAGGTCGTCGTCGGGGGCGGGGTTCACACGAGGCCGTCGGTGTCGCGGGTGAGCTGCTCGCCGGCACGGAACGCCACGGCGAGCACCAGCACGAGTGCCCCGACGAGCAGGGGGACGGGCGTGAAGCCCGACCCGGGGGTCAGTGCCGGGTTGCTGTCCAGCCCGGTCCGGGTGAGCACCAGCCTGGCAGCCTCCACCGGGAGCAGCGGCGCGAGCGTGCCGGTGCCCGCCACGACGCCGGCCAGTGCGGTGAGCCGCCGGGCGTTGCCCTGGGCGAACGGTCGCCCGGTGGCCACGTCGATCAGCAGGGGGTGCAGCAGTGCGGCTCCGGCGAGCAGGCCGAGGCCGGTGACGAGCCAGTCGGCACGGCTGAGCACCTGCTCGGTGCGGGTCGACCCCCACGCGGCGAGCGTCAGGCGACCGTCGACGCCCTGGGGGTAGAGGCCGGCCGGTCGGGCGCCGCTGAGCCAGCCGTCGGGCACCTGCACGCCGTCCACCTCGACGTGCACGTCACCCCACCCGCTGGTGCCCTGCACGGTGTCGACGACGGCCACCGGAACGCGAACCGTGGCGCGCGCCTGCGTTGCGGCGTTCGCGGTGTACACGAGTCCCCAGAGGGCGGCGATCGCCCCGAGGGCGACGAGCCATCCGGCGAGTCCCCGGATCCGACGGGCCGTGCGGACGTGCGGGACGGCACTCATCGAACCTCCGGGGCTATCGATCATCGATATGTGTGCACGGTAGCGCTGTCCGGCTGCGCATCGCAGGCATTCCAGCGTGCGACCTGCGCGGTCGGCCCCGACGGTCGGCGCGGAGCCGCGACGCACCCCGGTTCCCCCGGGTGAAACCGGGGCAAAACGGTCGGCCGATGTCGGCCCCCGGTGCCACAGTGGATGGGCGTCGGGGGGCGCGCTGCATGCGGGTGGCCACCCCGGCACGCAGCAGGCGAGGTATCGCCGGGCAGTCGCACACCCCCACGGAGCATCCATGTCCCACGCACTCTCCGCGCTCGTCGCGGGACCTGTCCTCACCGCCGCCGACCCGGGTTTCGCCGAGGAGGTCGCCGGTTTCAACACGGCGTTCCAGCACGCACCCGACGTCGTCGTCGGCGCCACGAGCACCACGGACGTGGTCGAGGCCGTCCGCTACGCCCGCTCGCACGGCCTGCCCGTCGCGGTGCAGAGCACGGGTCACGGCGCGCACGAGTCGATCGGCGAGGGTGTGCTCATCACCACCTCCCGGCTCGACCAGGTCGAGCTCGATGCCGCGTCACCCACGGTCACCGTGGGTGCGGGCGTGCGCTGGTCGCAGGTCATCGACGCTGCCGCGCCGTACGGTCTGGCGCCCATCTCCGGTTCCTCGCCCAGCGTCGGCGTGATCGGCTACCTGCTCGGAGGTGGGCTGGGCCCGTTGGCGCGCAGCCACGGGTACAGCTCGGACCGCCTCGAGGCGGCCACGGTCGTCACCGGCACCGGTGAGGTCGTCGAGGCGAGCGCCGACGGTGACGCCGAGCTGCTGTGGGCTCTGCGTGGCGGCAAGCACGGCCTGGGTGTCGTCACGCAGGCGCGCGTGCGGCTGGCCTCCGTCCCCGCCCTGTACGCCGGCAACCTGACCTTCGCCGAGGAGCACATCCCCGCGGTGGTGCGCGGGTGGCTCGCGTGGACCCGGGGCGCCGACGCCGCGGTCACCACCAGCGTGGTGGTGATGCACTTCCCCGACGTGGACCTGGTTCCGCCGCACCTGCGCGGCACGCGCCTGGCCATCCTGCACCTCGCGTTCCCCGGTGACGCGGATGCGGGGGAGCGCCTCGCCGCCCCGTTGCGTGCACTCGCTCCCGTCGTGTCCGACACCGTCGGACCGATGGCGTTGACGGACGTGGCGGCCATCCACGGCGACCCGACCGACCCCGGTGCCAGCTGGGTGCAGGGGGTCATGCTCGGCGAGGCGGACGACGCGCTCGCGGACGCCTGGCTGGCGCAGGTCGGGCCTGGGACGACGCACCCGTTCGCGGGCGCGGAGCTGCGGCACGTGGCGGGGGCGACGTCGCGCGAACTGGCCGAGGGATCGGCCGTCGCGGGACGTCCGGCGCACTACACGGCGGCTCTGGTCGGTGTCGCCCCGCCGCTGTTCGACGCGATGCCCGGGGCGGCCCGGTCGGTCTTCGACGCGCTCGCGCCGTGGACCGTCGAGGAGCTGAACCCGAACTTCGCCGGGGCGGCGTCGGCGGTGTGGCCGCGCGGGACCGAGACACGCCTGGCGGCCGTCCGCCGCCGTGTCGACCCGGACGGTGTCTTCACCGCCGTCCACTGAGACCTCGACAGGGGAGTTTCCACCCTAGAACACCCCCCGGCCGGCCGCCGCAGGTGCCACAGTGGTCGCGCGACCGGGGGGCTCGCGGAGGACGACGTGCCCCGGGTGCACGACCACCCGGGACCGAGTCCCGCCGCCCGACCGCAGGAGCGACATGCTCACCGAACTCGACTCGCAGGTGGTCGGCCCCGTGATGTCGGCGGTCGACCCGCGACTGGCCGGTGAGGTGGCGGGCTTCGACGCGACGATCGCGCACACGCCGGATGTCGTGGTCGGCGCGGCGACGGCGGCCGATGTCGTCGCGGCGGTCCGGTGGGCGCACGCGCACGGTATGCCCGTGGCCGTCCAGGGCACGGGGCACGGCACGCGCGCGCCGGTGGCGTCCGGCCTGCTGATCACCACGTGGCGGCTCGACCAGGTGCGGGTGGACCGGGTGGCGGGGACCGCGACCATCGGGGCGGGGGCCCGCTGGGCCGACGTGATCGACGCCGCTGCACCGCTCGGTCTCGTCCCGATCGCCGCCACCGATCCGTCCGTCGGCGTCGTGGGGTACCTGCTGGGTGGCGGGCTGGGTCCGTTCGCGCGCTCCCACGGGTTCAGCTCGGACCACGTCGAGCGGTGCACGGTCGTGACGGGCACGGGTGACCTGGTGGAGGCGGGGCCGGCGGGTGACGCCGAGCTGCTGTGGGCGTTGCGGGGCGGCAAGCACGGGTTGGGTGTGGTGACGGACCTGCGGCTGCGGCTCGCACGGGTGCCGGCGCTGTACGGCGGCTACCTGGCTTTCGCCGAGGAGCACGTGCCGGCCGTGGTGCGCGGGTGGTTGGCGTGGACACGGCAGGCCCCGCCGGAGGTCACCACGAACCTGACGATCGTGCACCGGGGCGAGGAGCGTGCGATCCGCTCGCACCCCGACGCCCGCAAGCTCGCGCTGCTGCTCGTGACCTACCCCGGTGGGGCCGCCGAGGGTGAGCGTGCGGTGGCTCCGTTGCGGGCGCTCGCCCCGACGCTGGCCGACACGCTCGCGCCGATGCCCCTGACCGACCTGGCGGAGATGCACGGAGAGTCGATGGATCCGGGGCCGACCTGGGTGCGTGGCACCATGCTCCGCGAGGCTGACGACGCCCTGGCGGAGGCGTGGCTCGCGCACGTCGGACCGGGCGCGTCGCACCCGTTCGGCGGGGTGCAGCTGCGGCACGTGGCCGGGGCGACCGAGGTCGACGTCCCGGAAGGGTCTGCCGTCGCGGGCCGCGGAGCCCGGTACACGGCGCTGCTGGTAGGCCAGGACCCGGCGTCGTTCGACGCGATGCCGGACGTGGCCGAGACGATTCTGCGGTCGCTCGACCCGTGGCGCATGCCCGAGGTCAATCCGAACTTCGCCGGGGTCGCGGCTGGTGTGTGGGCGCCGGACGTCGCCCGGCGGCTCGCGGCGGTGCGCCGACGGGTCGACCCGCACGGGCTGTTCGCGCCTCGCGGCTGAACCGGTCCGCCCAGCCGGTCCGCCCAGCCGGTCCGCCCTGCCGGGGGCAGGATGGGCCCATGACGTCGGACGACGACTCCTGGACCCGCCCACTGGGTGCGACGGGCCTGCGGGTCTCCGTGGTGGCAGCGGGTGGCAGCCCGCTCGCAGGCCTGCCGTGGCTGTACGGCTACGACGTGCCGCGTGAGCGTGCGGTCAACACGGTGCTGGCGGTGCTGCGCAGCCCGATCAGCCTGATCGACACCGCCAACGGGTACGGCGACGGCGAGTCGGAGCGGCGCATCGGCGAGGCGTTGCGTCGCGCGGGCGGGCTTCCGGAGGGCGTGGTCGTGGCGACGAAGGTCGACCCGCACGGGCGTGACTACTCCGCTGCTCGCGTGCGGGCGTCGGTCGCGGAGTCCCGGGAGCGGCTCGGGCTCGACCACCTGCCGCTGGTGCAGCTGCACGACCCGGAGTCGTTCGACTTCGAGGAGATCGCCGGTCCCGGTGGTGCCGTCGAGCAGCTGGTCGCGCTGCGGGAGTCCGGCGAGATCGGCGCGATCGGCATCGCGGGCGGGCCGGTGCAGGAGATGGCCCGGTACGTCGACCTGGGCGTGTTCGACGTGCTGCTGGTGCACAACCGGTGGACGTTGCTCGACCGCAGCGCGGGTCCGCTGATCGCCGAGGCGGTGCGCCGGGGGATGGGGGTGCTGAACGCGGCGGTGTACGGCGGGGGCATCCTCGCGGCCGCACCCGGCACGTCCGCGTCGTACGCGTACCAGGCGGCGGCGCCCGAGATCCTGGACCGGGTCGACGCGATGCACCTGATCTGCCAGGCGCACCACACCGACCTGGCGACGGCGGCGCTGCAGTTCTCGTTGCGCGACCCGCAGGTGAGCTCCACGGTGGTCGGTCTGAGCCGCCCCGAACGGGTGGCCGCGACGGTCGAGGCGGCCTCGGTCGAGCTGCCCGAGTCCCTGTGGCCGGAGCTGGAGGCGTTGCTGCCCCCCGAGCGCGTCTGGTTGGACGCCCCGTTCGAGCACTGAGTACGGTCCACGACGTGACGGTGACCAGGCGCAGGCCCATCCGACGGGCCGTGGCCCGTGCCTACTGGCGGCTGAGCCGGTGGACGCTGAAGACCACCCGGGTCCCGCAGGACGGCGCGGGCATCCTGATCGGTGCCCCGCACACGTCCAACTGGGACTTCATCCTGATGCTGGCCATCACCGCGGAGGCGGGGCTGCCGGTGCGGTGGCTCGGCAAGCACACCTTGTTCCGGGGGCCGGCGGGGCCGTTCATGCGGGCGCTCGGCGGCATCCCCGTGGACCGGCGCAACCCGGCGGGTCTGGTCGACGACCTGGTGGCGCGGATCAGGGCCGGGGAGTTCTTCTACCTGGTGGTGACGCCCGAGGGCACACGGTCGGCGGGCACGTACTGGAAGTCCGGGTTCTACCGGATCGCCCAGGCCACCGGCCTGCCGGTCGTGCTCGGCTACGTCGACCGGACCACGATGACGGCCGGGCTGGGTCCGACGGTGCCGATCACCGGCGACGTCCGCTCCGACATGGACGCCGTCCGGGCGTTCTATGCCGACAAGTCCGGGTTCGACCCGGCGCGTCGCACGGCACCGCTGCTGCACGACGAGGTGTCTCACGACGGCGACACGGAGCCCTGACCGGCCCTTTCGTGCCGGACGGGCGATGCCGGGTGTACTCCGAACGGGTGTTTCCTGGCACAGCCCCGCGCGTCGCGTACCAGGTCAGCGGGTGAATTCGGTCGAGTGCCCGAAATATCTCGATGTGAACGCTGTTCACCAGGTCTCGCGGTGCTCTAATGTCTGAGTTGTCAACGAAACGGCAAACCCTCCGCGAGGAGGGGACGCAAAGCCACGGGGCCCTCAGGGTCAGCCGGGCTACCGAACAGACAGGACACGCCATGGAGCAGCGAGGGTTCTCCTTCGAACAGCCCACCCCCCGTCCCACCAGCGACGCCGTCGCACCTCTTCCCCCTGCACGTGTGCAGGCGTGGGCGCGGTTCGCCGCCCGGCAGAGCCAGGTGGAGTTCGTCCCCGCACAGCGCGAGCACCTCGCCGCCTGAGCGCAGGGCCGGCAGACCCGACCTCCAGAAGGACCGTCACCCCGCGTGGGTGGCGGTCCTTCTGCGTCTGACCAAGGCATATGGGCCGCTCAGCGGGCGCGAAGGGCCTAGTCGGTCTAGCGTCCGGATTGTCAACCCGCCCACCGGCGGCGGGGCAGAGTCGCTGAGGGGGTCCCATGGACAGTTTCTGGAGCTGGTTCTGGCTTCTCGTCTACTGGTTCTTGTTCTTCGCCTACCTGATCGTGCTGTTCCAGATCGTCGGGGACCTGTTCCGCGACAAGGACCTCAGCGGGTGGTGGAAGGCGGTCTGGATCATCTTCCTGGTCTTCGCACCGTTCATCACCGCGCTGATCTACGTCATCGCCCGCGGGAACAGCATGGCCGAGCGGCAGGTGCACGCCGCGCAGCGGGCCCGGGTCGACACCGAGTCCTACATCCGCGAGGTGGCGCACAAGTCGCCGACCGACCAGATCGCCGATGCGAAGTCGCTGCTCGATGCGGGCGCGATCACACCGGAGGAGTTCGCGACGCTCAAGTCGAAGGCGCTCGCGGCCTGAGGGCCTGTCCCGATCACCTCGGGTGACGACCCGGTGCCCGTGCGGGTGCCGGGTCGTCGTCTGTCCGGGCACCGCACACGGACCCGTGCGTCACGGGCACGACGTCACAGGTCGCCGGTGCGCTGCATGTACCGCATGGCGACCCAGCCGAGCGGGATCCGCAGCCAGTACGTCATGACGCGGAACAGCACCGCGGCCGAGGTCGCGATCGCCGGGCTGACACCGGCCAACGAGGTCAGCGCCGAGGCGAGGGCCAGCTCGGTGGCACCGACACCGCCGGGCACGGGCACCAGCGACCCCGCGGTGGACCCGGCCAGGTAGACGACGGCGACCTGGATCAGGCTGACGTCCTGGCCGAACGCCAGCAGCGCCGCGTCGAACGCCAGGATGTAGCCGAGCGTCATCAGCAGGTTGCCGCCCATGCCGAGCAGCAGGCGTGAGGGTTGGCCGAGCACCTCGATGAGTCGCGGCCACGTCTGCCGCACGGTGGGCATGGTCTTGGCCAGCACCCAGCGCCGGACGGAGGGGATGAGCAGCGCGACGCCCACGAGCGCGGCGAGCGCCCCGATGACGATGAGGATCAGCGGTGAGACCGGCAGAGCCGACTCGTTGTCGCCCGAGACGAGCGACAGGACGAGGAGCAGCAGCAGCGTCACCACGAACTGGCTGACCTGCACCAGGGCGACGGTGGCTGCGGCGAGCGTGCCGGAGACGCCACGGCGGGTGAGCACCCGCAGGTTCAGCGCGGCGGGTCCGACCCCTGCCGGTGCGGCCAGCGCGACGAACGTGGCGGCGGTCTGGGCGACGGTCGCCCGCCACAGCGAGATCCGCACGGGTGCGAAGGCGACCAGGGCGAGCGCGGCCCCGACGAGCGTGAGGAGCCCGAGCCCGAACGCCACGATGGACCAGCGCCAGTCGCTGCTCTGCAGCGCCTCGCTGATGGTGGTGACGTTGATCGTGGTGAAGATCGCGAAGAGCGCGACCACGGTGAGCAGGACGGTGAGGATCGTGCGCGTGCCGAATCGCACCAGCTGCTGCGGCTGCACATCGGCCTCGGGCAGCCGGGCCACCAGCGCCGTGCGCAGCTCGGGCAGCACGGTGCGATGGGTCCGCATCTCGTCGCGGGTCAGCCGCGGCATGGTGATCGTCTGCAGCAGGGGACCGATCGCCGAGATCGTCTCGTCGTCCAGCACGGCGACGGCCGACTCCATGGCACGGGGGGCGCCCACCCGCAGCGCGAGCAGGGCCAGCACCTGGGCGACGTCCATCCGGCGGGCCAGCTCGGACGACGCGACGTCCCCGAGCTCCCACCCGGTGAGCCACACCATCGGCTGGTCCAGCAGGTGGTCCACGAGCACGACGTCGCTGGTCAGGTTGCGGTGCGCGATGCCGGCGGCGTGCGCGAGCTGCAGCTGCTCCCACACCTCGTGCAGCACGGCGTCGGTGATCTGGTCCGGCTCGAGGTCGGCGAGCGGCACCGCGTTGCCGGGGCGCTCCTGCACCAGCAGCATCGAGTCCTCGGCCTCGGCGACGCTCAGCAGCTGCGGTGTCCGGACCCCGGCGGCACGGGCCGCGTACGCGAGCAGGGCCGAGCGTTCGGCGGCCTGCCGCAGGGACACCACCGAGCGGCCCTCGATGCCGCGCAGGCGCAGCGACCGCCAGAACCGGCTGAGCATGCCGACCACCTGACGGTCGCCGTCGATGACGACCAGGTCGAGCCGCTCGTGCTCCTGCGTGCTCAGGGCGTAGAGGCGGTGGTCCGTGGAGCGCGTCAGCGCGAGCGCAGCCGGACCCGCCGGTGGGAGGACGGCGTCGCCGGTCGTGCTGTCGGGCACCCGGCTCAGCTGGGCGGGCTCGAACCCGGCACGTCGCACACCGGCGACCAGGCTCTCGCCGTAGGCGCGCTCGGAGCGCACCCCGGACAGGTACCGCGTGGCCTCGCCGGCGATGCGCCCCACGAGCAGGGCCACGGCGATCCCGGGCAACGACCCCTGCCCGGTGATCACCAGGACGCCCGTGGCGACCCACACCAGGTTCCACGACCAGGCGACGGTGCGGCGTCGTCCGCGGGGCCCGGCGGCGGTCAGCAGACCGGCGAGCAGCGCCACGTACCCCGGGATCGACAGCTGCCACTCGCCGCCGATCCGCACCGACAGACCTTGGATGAGCTCGTCGGAGCCGAACCGCTCGACCAGCAGGACGATCGCGCTGTTCAGCACCACGGCACCCGTGGCCGCGGCGAGGGCCTCCAGCAGCTGGCGGCCGAGCCTGCGCACCGCCAGCTCGGTGAGCACCGCGAGCGGGACGATGAGCGTGACGAACGACTCCAGCGCGGACACGGGGATCACGAGCAGCCGGCGCAGCGCGGTCGAGAAGCCCTGCACGTCCTCGGCGACACCGGTGGTGGTGTTCTGCGCGTAGGTCGCCAGCACCATGGCCAGCACGACGCCGAGCCCCGCGATCGTGGCCGCCAGGATGTCGCCCGGGTGGTGCACACGTTCGGTGGGGACGTCGTCGATCGTCACGTCGTCCACCACCGAGCGGGTCGTCGCGACCACGCTGTCGGGGTGCGTCGACGGGCCGGGCATACCGGCGAGTCTAGGCAGTGCGGTCCGCCGGGGTGTCCCGCCGGACGTGAGTCCGTGCCGTGTGTCCCCCGAACGGCGCGGACGAACGCCCAGGTCTAGCGTGGTCGCGACGGGACGACCGCAGAGGCAGGGGCCCTGCCCGGTGGCCCGCGAGGGGGGTGGTTCCATGTCGGACACGCTGCACCGGTTGTGGTGGATCGCCGTGGTGCGCGGCGCCCTGCTGATCGCCCTGGGTCTGCTGCTGCTGATCGACCCGTTGAGCACGGTCACCGCGCTCGTGTGGCTGTTCGGTGCGTTCGCGGTGCTCGACGGTCTGCTGGCTCTCGCCCAGGGGATCGCGTACCGGCACGACCCGGCCGCGCGGTGGCGGTTCGTGCAGGGTCTGGTCGGCATCGCGTTCGGTGTGCTGCTGATGGTGTGGCCGGCACCCACCGCGACCGTCGTGTTCTACGTGCTGGCGTTCTGGGTGATGCTGATCGGCCTGGTCGCGATCGTCGGGGCGTTCGTGCTGCACCACGCGGGGGACCCCGGCTGGACGTTCGCGCTGACCTTCGGGCTGATCGGGTTCCTCATCGGCCTGGTCGCCGTGATGCACCCGCAGACCACGGTGTCGGTCATCGCGATCCTTTACGGCCTGTTCGCCCTGGTGGCGGGCATCGTGCTGGTGGTCAGCGGTTTCGCGACCCGGTCGGTGACCAGGCAGCTCGACCAGGCCTCGGCACGGGTCGTCGAGCTGTAGCTCGGTGCGCGGCGCGCCGGTTCAGCTGAGGCCCAGCGCGCCGCGCACGTCCGCCGGGATCAGCGCGTAGCCGACGAACACCACGACGTCCATGAGCGTGTGCGCGACGACCAGCGGCATGACGCGGCGGCGTCGCCGGTAGTACTCGGCGAACACCACACCCATGACCGCGTTGCCCAGGAACGCCCCCCACCCCTGGTACAGGTGGTACGAGCCGCGCAGCAGCGCGCTGGTCACGACGATCGCCGGTGCGCTCCACTGCAGCTCGCGCAGCCGCTCCATCAGGTATCCGACGGCGACGACCTCCTCGAGCAGCGCGTTCTGCAGCGCCGACAGGACGAGCACGGGGACGGTCCACCACACCGCGTCGAGGCCGGCGGCTTGCACCTCGACGGTGATGCCGAGCATCCGCCCGACCGCGTACAGGCCCAGCCCGGGGATGCCGATGAGCGCGGCGAGGCCGACGCCCGTCAGCAGGTCCTTCCAGGGGCGTCGTCCGTCCAGGCCGAGGCGGCGCACCGCGGACCGGCCGTTCGCGGACAGCAGGTACAGCGCCAGTGCCACGGGCATCAGGGCGAACGCGATCGCCAGCAGCTGGTAGGTCAGGTCGAGCAGCGGTCGCGGCGAGTAGCTCGGGTTGAGCGTCGTGCTCTGCTCGCCCAGGGGCGTGCCGGCGGTGAGGCGCGCGACGATGTTGACCACGGCGTACACACCGGACTTGCCCAGCGACAGCCCGAGCACGATCCAGATCTCGGTCGTCAGCCGCCGCCGGACGGCACGTGCCCCGGGCGGCGGCGCTGTCGGGGCCGGGTGCGTCATGGGGGCAGCGTAGGTGGCCTGCCTGGGCGGACGCCGGAAGGCTCAGGCGAAGCGGCGCAGGCGGAGCGAGTTGGTCACCACGAGCACCGAGGAGAACGCCATCGCGGCCCCCGCGATCATCGGGTTGAGCAGCCCGGTCGCCGCCAGCGGGATGGCGGCCACGTTGTACGCGAACGCCCAGAAGAGATTCTGCTTGATCACCGTCAACGTGCGGCGGGAGAGTCGGATGGCCTGACCGGCCGAGCGCAGGTCACCGCGTACGAGCGTCACGTCGGAGGCCTCGATGGCCACGTCGGTGCCGGTGCCCATGGCCAGGCCCAGGTCGGCGGTGGCCAGGGCGGCGGCGTCGTTCACCCCGTCGCCGACCATCGCGACGCGTGCCCCGCCGGCCTGCAACCGCTCGACGACGTGCACCTTGTCGGCGGGCAGCACCTGCGCGATGACGTCCTCGTCGGCGACGCCGACCAGCCGGGCCGCGGCCCGTGCCGCACCCGGGTTGTCGCCGGTGAGCAGCACCGGGCGCAGCCCGAGGGACCGCAGCTCGTCGACTGCCCGGGCGGAGGTCGCCTTGACCGGGTCGCGCAGCACGAGCACGCCGCGGGCGACGCCGTCCCACGCGACGACCACGGCTGTGGCGCCGTCGGCCTCGGCTGCGTCGAACTGCGCCCGCACGGCCTCGGTGCCGACGTGCTGCTCCGCCAGCCAGGCCGGGCGGCCCACGAGCACCCGGTGGGACAGGCCGAGGCCCGAGTGGGCGGCCCGCACGACACCGGTGACGCCGTGGCCGGCCGTGGCGTGGAAGTCGAGCACCTGGTCGGAGCCGATGACGACGCCGTCACCGCCGACCTGCGCGCCGGTGGGCGTCGGGTGCGCCGCCTCGGCGGCGTCGGCGATCGCGCGGGCGATCGGGTGCTCGGCGAGCCGCTCGACCGCACCGGCGTACCGGAGCACCTCGTCGCGCACCTCGCCCGGGGCGGGGAGCACGTCGACGAGCGCCATCCGGCCCTCGGTGACGGTGCCGGTCTTGTCGAGCACGACCGTGTCGACCCGGCGCGTCTGCTCGAGGATCTCCGGGCCCTTGATGAGGATGCCGAGCTGCGCGCCGCGCCCGGTGCCGACCAGCAGTGCGGTGGGAGTGGCCAGGCCCAGGGCGCACGGGCACGCGATGATCAGCACGGCGACGGCCGCGGTGAACGCTGCCTGCGCACCCCCGCCGGTCAGCAACCACACCGCCAGGGTCCCCGCGGCCAGCACCAGCACGACGGGCACGAACACGGCCGAGATGCGGTCGGCCAGCCGCTGCACCGGGGCCTTGCCGGTCTGCGCCGCGGCGACGAGCCGGCCGATCTGCGCCAGGCGGGTCTCCTCGCCCACGCGGGTGGCGCGGACCACGAGGTGCCCGGAGGCGTTGATCGTCGCGCCGGTGACGTCGTCGCCCGGTCCGACGTCCACGGGCACGGGTTCGCCCGTGAGCAGCGAGGTGTCCACGGCGCTGGTGCCCTCGACGACGACGCCGTCGGTGGCGACCTTCTCGCCGGGGCGCACCGCGAACAGGTCACCCACGGCGAGCCTGTCGACGCTCATGCGCTGCTCGGTCCGCACCCCGTCCGGCCCGGTGACCAGGACTGCGACGTCCTTGGCGCCCAGGTCGAGCAGGGCCCGCAGGGCGTCACCAGCCCGACGCCGGGAGCGGTGCTCCGCGTAGCGGCCTGCCAGCAGGAACGTCGTGACGATGGCGGCGACCTCGAAGTACAGCTCCGGGACGGCCTCCATGTGCCCGCTCGTGGCGGCCGGCCACAGCGACGGGCTCATGGTCATCCCGATCTCGCCCGCACCGCCGAGCAGCAGCGCCCACAACGACCAGCCGGTCGCGGCGACGATGCCGATGGACACCAACGTGTCCATCGTCGAGGCCCCGTGCCGGGCGGCCTTGGCGGCGGCACGATGGAACGGCCAGGCGGCCCAGGTCGCCACGGGCAGGGCGAGCGCCGCGACGACCCACTGCCAGCCGTCGAACTGCAGCGCGGGGATCATCGAGAGTGCCAGCACGGGCACGCTGAGCACGGTGGCGACCCGCAGGCGCCGGCGCAGGTCGGTGCCGCGGGCGTCCGTCGGGGCGGAGGTGTCCTCGTCCTCGCTCATCTCGTGACCGGGGGCCATGGTGTGGCCGGACAGCGCGTGCTCCACCGCGTCGTGCGCGCCGTGCGCTTCGTGCGCCGCGTGGTCGGTGTGGTCGGTGTGCGGGTCGGCCCCGACGGCGCGACCCGTGGGCGAGGCGACCTTGAGCACGCGCGCGTCGTACCCGGCGGAGCGGACCGCTGCGACGAGGGCGTCGGCATCGGCCGGGGTGCCCGCCTCGTCCGCCGCGCGCAGCTCCACGTGGGCGGACTCCAGCGCCAGGTTCACCGTGGCGCTCGCGCCCGGCACCCGGTTGAGCTTCTTCTCCACCCGCGCCACGCACGACGCGCAGGTCATGCCCTCGACGGCGAGGTCCACGGTCACCAGCGGCGCCACGGGTGCCACGGGGAGGGCCGGCGTCGAGGCGGCGGACGGGTGCAGGTGGTCGGTGCTCATGGGTGCTCCCAGCGGGTGTGCGATGCGTCCGTGCGGCGGCGGTCGAGCCGCGCGGGGTGCTGCGGTCAGAGCAGCGAGCGGCGCGGTGTGATCGCGTACCCGGCCTCGACGACGGCGGCGGCCAGGGCCTCGTCCGCGATCGGGGCGTCGCTGGTGACGACGACCGGTGACGACCCGCCGGTGACGAGCTCGACCTTGACGTCGGTGACGCCGGGCAGGGCGGACAGCTCGGAGGTGACCGAACCGACGCAGTGGCCGCAGGTCATGCCGTCGACGGCGAAGGTGGTGGTCTGGCTCATGGGTGTCTCCTGGTGGTCGGGTGCTGCTGGGTGTCGGGGGTGGTGCGGTCAGCTGCGGACGAGCCGGGCGATGGCCTCGGACGCCTCACGGACCTTCTCGGCGCCCTCCTCGGGCGACTTGCGGGCCGCGTCGACGACGCAGTGCCCGAGGTGGTCCTCGACGAGGCCGATGCTCACGGCCTGCAGGGCCTTGGTCACGGCCGCGATCTGGGTGAGGACGTCGATGCAGTACACGTCCTGGTCGACCATGCGGGCGATGCCGCGGACCTGCCCCTCGATGCGGCTGAGCCGCTTGAGGTAGTCGTCCTTGGCGTCGGTGTATCCGTGCACGGGTCCTCCCGGGGTGCGTCCTGCGTCGACCTCCTCAACAGGGTACCCCCCCAGGGTATTCCCGCCAGGGCCGGCCTGAGCCGCCCGGGCCTCCCGGCCGTCGCGGGCCTCTGGCACGATCGGCCCCATGCGGGTGTCGGCGAAGGCGGACTACGCGGTCCGGGCGTGCGCCGAGCTGGCCGCCGGTGGTGCGGGTGCCGCGCTGAGCCTCGACGCGCTCGCGGCCGGTCAGGGTCTGCCCGCGAGCTTCCTCGAGCGGATCCTCGGAGACCTGCGTCGGGCCGGGGTCGTGGTGAGCGCCCGGGGGCGCGGCGGCGGGTACCGGTTGGCGCGTCCGGCCGACCAGATCACGCTCGCCGACGTGGTCCGGGCGGTGGACGGGCCGCTCGTCACCGTGCGGGACGCGCGTCCGCCGAGCCTGAGCTACGACGGGTCGGCGACGGCGTTGCTCGACGTCTGGGTCGCGCTGCGCACGAGCGTGCGCGACGTGCTCGACGCCGTGACGCTCGCGCGGCTCGTCTCGGGTGACCTGCCACCACACGTCCATGATCTGGTCACCCGCGCAGATGCGTGGGACAACCCGTGACGGCGGATTTGCACGCCTGACCAGGGAAAAGCGCCCCGCCGACCATGTCGGACAACCGTCCACATGGCGAAACGCACATCCAGATGGTGGACGAGCCGTTGAATCCCGACCGAACCGGTCGGAATTATCCGGGCTCACGTCGCCGCGCACCCGGTCGCGGCACCCGGTCCCAGGTGGTCATCGTGCGCGCACTCGTCCTGCTGGCCCTCGTCGGCCTCGGCGCCCAGCTCGTCGACGGTGCCCTCGGCATGGCCTACGGCGTCACGTCCGCCACCCTGCTGCTGGCCATCGGCACCAACCCCGCGGCGGCCTCCGCCACCGTGCACCTCGCCGAGATCGGCACCACGCTCGCCTCCGGGCTGGCCCACTGGCGCTTCGGCAACGTCGACTGGAAGGTCGTCATCCGCGTCGGGGTCCCCGGAGCCGTCGGCGCGTTCGCCGGCGCGACCGTGCTCTCCCGCCTGTCGACCGACGCGGCCAAGCCCGTCATGTCGCTCATCCTGCTGGCCCTCGGCGTGTACCTGCTGGTCCGGTTCACCGTCCGCGGGCTGCGCACCGACCGCCTCGGCCAGCCCCTGCGCAAGCGGTTCCTCGGCCCCCTCGGGCTCGTCGCCGGGTTCGTCGACGCCACCGGGGGCGGCGGCTGGGGCCCCGTCGGCACACCCGCACTGCTCGCGTCCGGTCGGCTCGAGCCCCGCAAGGTCATCGGGTCGATCGACACCAGCGAGTTCCTCGTCGCCCTGGCCGCCAGCCTCGGGTTCCTGTTCTCGCTCGGCTCGCAGGGGATCGACCCCACCTGGGGGCTCGCGTTGCTGCTCGGTGGTCTGGTCGCCGCACCGCTGGCCGCGTGGCTCGTGCGGCACGTGCCGCCGCGCGTGCTCGGTTCCGCCGTCGGCGGGGTCATCGTGCTCACCAACACCCGCACGCTCCTGCGCTCCGACTGGCTCGGGCAGGCCGACACCGCCACCGAAGGGCTCGTGCTCGGGGCCATCGCCGTGGTCTGGGCCGCCGCCGTCACGTGGTCCGTGCGCGCCCACCGCGCCGAGAAGGCGGTGCTGCAGGCCGTCGGCGCGGACCGGACCAGGGTCGACGAGGTGCCCGCCGGTGCGGGCGGCATCGCGGAGCCGGTCGGTGTCGGCGCGACGGAGGCTGCGGCCGTGCAGCGTTCCCCCGTCGCCG
Organism: Cellulomonas soli; assembly: GCF_052036975.1. Lineage (GTDB taxonomy): Bacteria > Actinomycetota > Actinomycetes > Actinomycetales > Cellulomonadaceae > Cellulomonas > Cellulomonas soli_A. The sequence goes on along the minus strand of NZ_JBQIAR010000001.1, from coordinate 246,187 downwards.
GATCGCACTCCTGACACCACGGCCGAGGGCCGTGCGGCCATCCCTCGCGGGTCCCGCGGACCACGCCCACACTGGCCCTACCGCGGTCGGCCGGTCGCGCGTGACCCAGCAGAGCGAGGCGACCATGGCACCCACCGGTCCGCACGCCCCTGACGACCCGACGGTCACCGACCCCGAGCACTACCGGGTCGTGCTGGAGAACGACCGGGTGCGCGTCCTGGAGTACCGCGACGTGCCGGGTGCGCGGACGCACCCGCACCGGCACCCGGACTCCGTGATGGTGACGGCCACCGGGTTCCGTCGGCGCATCACCTCCGGCGAGCGGGCGGTGGAGGTCGAGCTGGAGCCCGGACAGGTGCGGTGGCTCGCCGAGCAGGAGCACGTCGGGGAGAACGTCGGCACGAGCCCGACCCACGCGTTCTTCGTCGAGCTCAAGGAGCCGCACCCGGGCGGCGCCGCCGACCGCGCCGACGGGCCACCCGCGCCGCTCGGCCCGGCCTGAGGCCAGGGGAGCGACGCGGGTCCGTCCGTCAGTCCTGCGGTGCCTGGGCCGAGGCGGCCGCCGCAGCTGCGGCCGGCAGCGCGTCGACGATCCGGTCGATCGCCTCGTCGTCGTGCGCGGCCGAGACGAACCACGCCTCGAACGCCGACGGCGGCGCGGAGACCCCCGACTCGAGCAGCGTGTGGAAGAACGGTGCGTACCGCCACGACTCGGTGGCCTGCACCGAGGCGTAGTCACGGGCACCCTGCTGGGCAGCCTCCGCGCCGAACATGATGCTGAACAGGCTGCCCGCCCACTGGATCGCGTGCGGCACGCTCGCGGCAGCCAGCGCCTGCGAGACGGCCGAGCGCAGCTGGGCCGAGGCGGCGTCGACCCGGGCGTACACGGCGTCGTCGGCAAGGCGCAGCGTGGCCAGACCGGCCGCGGTCGCCACCGGGTTCCCGGACAGGGTTCCCGCCTGGTAGACGGGTCCGAGCGGCGCGAGCTGCTCCATGAGGTCCACGCGACCGGCGACGGCCGCCACGGGAAGACCGCCGCCGATGACCTTGCCGAAGGTCAGCAGGTCGGGCTCCCAGCCTTCGCTCTGCCCCTCGAAGCCCCACCAGCCGGCCGGGCCGACCCGGAACCCGGTCAGCACCTCGTCCTGCACGAACAGGGCGCCGTGCTCGTGCGCGATCCGACGGACCTCGCCGTTGAACCCGGGCAGCGGAGGCACCACACCCATGTTGGCCGGCGCGGCCTCGGTGATCACGGCCGCGATCCGCTCGCCGTGCTCGGCGAACGCGGCAGCCACGGCATCCAGGTCGTTGTACGGCAGCACGATCGTCTCGGCGGCCACCGCGGCGCTCACCCCGGCCGAACCGGGCAGCGCGAGCGTGGCCACACCGGAACCGGCCGCCACCAGCAGCGAGTCGACGTGCCCGTGGTAGCAGCCGGCGAACTTCACCACGAGGTCACGACCGGTGAACGCGCGGGCCAGCCGCAGCGCCGTCATCGTCGCCTCGGTGCCCGTGGACACCAGTCGCACACGGTGTGCGGCGGGCACGCGCCGACGGATCTCCTCGGCGAGCTCACCCTCGGTGACCGTGGGCGCACCGAAGCCGAGCCCGCGCGAGACGGCCTCGTGCACGGCGTCGAGCACCACGGGGTGCCCGTGGCCCAGCAGTGCCGGACCCCACGAGCCCACCAGGTCGACGTACTCGTGGCCCTCGACGTCCGTGACGTACGCCCCGAGCGCGGACTGCAGGAACCGGGGGGTGCCACCCACCGAGCCGAAGGCGCGCACGGGGGAGTTCACGCCCCCGGGGATCACCGCCTGCGCCTGCCGGAACGCGTCCTCGCTGGTCGTCGTCCGCCCATCCATGGTGCCGGACCCGAGCTCACTCATCGCTTCTCCTCTGCCAGCCAGCCGGCCAGCTCCGTCGCCCAGTAGGTGAGGACGTGGTCGGCACCGGCACGCCGGATACCGACCACGGACTCCTCGATCGCGCGGCGCCGGTCGATCCACCCTGCCGCCGCGGCGGCCTCGATCATCGCGTACTCGCCCGAGACCTGGTAGGCGGAAATCGGGACGGACGACACGGCCGCGACGTCGGCCAGCACGTCGAGGTACGACATGGCCGGCTTCACCATGACGACGTCGGCCCCTTCGGCGATGTCGATCGCCACCTCACGCAGTGCCTCGCGTCGGTTGGCGGGGTCCATCTGGTACGTCCGGCGGTCGCCCTGCAGCGTCGACTCGACGGCGTCCCGGAACGGGCCGTAGAACGCCGACGCGTACTTGGCGGCGTACGCGAGGACCGCGACGTCCAGGTGACCGGCGTCGTCGAGGGCGTCCCGCACCACCCCGACCTGGCCGTCCATCATGCCGCTGAGCCCGACCAGGTGGGCGCCGGCGGCCGCCTGGGCGAGCGCCATGTCGGCGTACCGGACCAGCGTCGCGTCGTTGTCGACCGCACCGCCGGGTGTGAGGACCCCGCAGTGACCGTGGTCGGTGAACTCGTCGAGGCACAGGTCCGCCTGCACCACGAGCGCGTCACCCACCTCGGCCACCACGTCCGCGATGGCCAGGTTGAGGATGCCCGCCGGGTCGGTGGCCTGCGTGCCGGTCGCGTCGCGGACCTGCGGGACGCCGAAGAGCATGACGCCACCGAGGCCGACCTCGGCCGCCGCGGCCGCCGCGCGCCGCAGGCTGTCGCGCGTGTGCTGCACGACGCCCGGCATGGACGCGATCGGCCGCGGCTCGGTCAGGCCCTCGCGGACGAAGACCGGCAGCACGAGCTCGGCAGGGTGCAGACGCGTCTGCGCGACGAGCCGACGGACGGCGGGCGTGGCACGCAGACGGCGCGGGCGGACCCGCCCGACGGGCGACAGGTCAGGACGCTGGGCGTGGTCGGGGTTGGTCACACGGTCTCCTCGGGTGACGCGGTCGGTGACTCGTGGGGGGACTCCCGCGGGCTGCTGGGGGTGTGCGCGGCGGCGTGGGCGTCCGTCAGTGCGCCGACCAGGCCGAGCATGGTCTGCTCGGCGGCCACCGCGGCCACCGGCAACCCGAGGCGGTGGGCCTCGGCGGCGGTGGACGGGCCGATGCACACCAGCAGCGTCCCGGCGGGCGGTGCGCCCAGGTGGGCGGCCAGCTCACGCACGGTCGAGGCCGACGTCAGCAGGGCGGCGTCGATACGCCCGGCCCGCCAGTCCTCGACCACGTCGGCCGGGGGAGGTGCCGCCGGCACGGTGCGGTACGCGATGACGTCGTCGACCTCCCAGGCGCGCTCCCGCAGCCCCGCGGCGAGGGTGGCCGAGGCGAGGTCGCCCCGGGGGAACAGGATCCGGCCGGGCCCCTCGGGCAGGGCGCCGAGCAGGCGCAGGGCGGTCGAACCGACCGTGGGCACCACGTCGACGGGCACCCCGGCCTCCCGCAGGGCCCGGGCCGTGCCGGGGCCCACGGCGGCGACCCTCGTGCCGGTGCGGGCGACCAGCTCGGGCAGGGGCGCATCGACCTCCGTCGCGCGGTCCACCAGCACCGGGACCGCGGCGGCGCTGGTGAGCACCAGCCACGTGTACCAGCCGGCGCCGAGGGCCAGCAGGGTGTCGTCGAGCTCGGTCGGGTCGTCCGGCAGGACGGTCTCGATGAGGGGGACGACCACGGCCTGCGCTCCGGCGGCGGCGAGGGCCACGACGGCCGGGCTGGTGCCCGCGGTGGGTCGGGGGACGAGCACCCGCAGACCGTCGAGCGGTCCGCGGCCGGTGCGGGCGGTGGGTGTCATCGGCGTGCACCCAGGTCGGCCAGGTCGGCGGCGCCGGCGCTGAGCAGCTCCTCGGCCAGTGCCCGCCCCAGGTCGGCGGCGCGCTGCTCCGCAGCGGCGGGATCGCGTGCCGGGTCGAGCGGGTCGTCGAGTGCGGCGGTGGCGGCGCGGCGCAGCACCCGGGTGCCGTCGGTGCGGGCCACCACGGCGTCCAGGTGCAGCGTGGACTCGTCGTCGAGCCGCGCGAGGGCGCCGACGGGGGCGGCGCAGCCTGCCTCGAGCCGCGCGAGCAGTGCGCGTTCGGCGGTCACCGCGAGCCGTGTGGGCCGGTGGTCGAGGCCGCGCAGGGCGCGGGCCAGCGGGGCGGGCCCCTCGGCGTCGGCGCGGCGGACCTCGACGGCCAGGGCACCCTGCCCGGGCGCCGGTGCCATGAGGGTGGCGTCGAACGTCTGCGTGATCGCGTCGAGCCGACCGAGCCGGGCGAGCCCTGCGCGGGCGAGCACCACGGCGTCGAGGTCGCCGGGTGCCACGCGTCGCAGCCGCGTGTCGACGTTCCCGCGGATGTCCACCACGTCCAGGTCGGGGCGGGCGGCGAGCAGCTGGGCGGCGCGCCGGGGAGATCCGGTGCCGACCCGTGCACCGGGCGGCAGCGTCTCGAGGGTGAGGCCGTCGCGGGCGCACAGTGCGTCGGCAGGGTTCTCGCGGGCCGGTACCGCACCGAGCACGAGCCCGTCCGCGTGGCCGGTCGGCAGGTCCTTGAGTGAGTGCACGGCCACGTCGCAGCGGCCGTCGAGGAGCGCGTCACGCAGTGCCGTGACGAACACCCCGGTGCCGCCGAGGCTCGCCAGCGAGCCGGTGAGCCGGTCGCCGTCGGTGCGCACGCGCACGGTCTCGACGTCGAGGCCGTCGGTGCTGGCCCACGCCGCGAGGGCGTCGACCACATGGCCGGTCTGCGTCAGGGCGAGGGCGCTCGCGCGGGTGCCGACACGCACGTGCTGGGGCATGCGGCCCAGTGTCCCCTGCGTCGGCGGGGAAGTCGAAAAGCGCTCGGTAACCCGGCTCGGAAGGCGCGGGGACAGGTGTGCCGGCCGACAATCGGGAACGCAGGTGACAGCTCGTCAGAAAGTGCCGCGGAGACCATTCCTGCTGACCGCCGACGTCATTGTGAGACCCCGTCCTGACGAAATGTCAGAATGCGCGCAGCCCGACTCCCGCAGCCGGTGCCGCACACCGGCACCCTCAGACGAGCAGCGAACGGGCAGCAGCCCGCGCCGCCGGCACCACCGACGCCAGACCGTTCCCGTCCGCCCACGCGCCGCACACCGCCACACCGGGCAGCCCCGCGACCGCCGCCCGCACCGACGCGACCGCCTCCCGGTGCGCCGCCGACGGCCGAGGGAGTGCCTGGGTCCACCGCACCACCGCGGTCCCGACCACCTGCTCCGACCCCAACGGCACCCCCAGCAGCACCGAGGCGTCCCGCACCGCCTGCCGGACCAGCGCAGCATCGTCACCCTCGCGCACCGGCAGCGCCAACGGACTCTGCTCGCCGTCCCCACGACCACCCGCAGCCTGCCGGTTGTCCGCGCCGGCCCGCCCGTACGACAACCGCACCACGTGCTGCCCGTCCGGCACCTCACGCCGCAGCCACGCCCACTTCGCCGTCCCGTGCGTGATCGCCTTGGCCTCCACATCGGTCGCGCCCGGCGCCACCAGCACACCCGTGCCCCGCGGAGCCGCATCCAGCCCGGGAGCCTCCAACACCAGCGTCACCAAGGTCACGCGTGCACCGTCATCGGGCCGCACCTCGGCCAGGTCCGCCATGTGCGCACCCTGCAGCAGCTCGCCCGCCGCCGGGGTGGCCAGCACCAGACGGGACGTCCGAGCAGCCCCACCGTCCAGCAGGACCCGCACCCCACCGTCCTCGAGCGAAGCCAGGCCACGGACGCGCGACCGGGTGCGCACCTGCCCGCCGTGCGCCTCGACATCCGCGACCAGGGCGTCCACCAGGCGGAACATGCCCCCGTCGACCCCCTGCACCGCCGCACCCGCCGGCGCCGTCGCCCGCAGGGCGGCCACCCCTCGCGCCAACGACCCGTGCGCCGCCGCACGGGCCGCCGGCAGGCCCGGGGACACCGCCTCGACCGCCAGGTCGTCCGGGTCGGCCGCATGCACACCACCCACGATCGGGTGCACCAGGCGGTCGACCACCCGACGCCCCATCCGCGCGGTCACCAGTGCGCCCAGCGTCGTGGCGTCACGGCCCACGAACGGCGGCAGCACCAGGTCCAGCGACGCGCGCAGCGCGCCACCCAGGCCCAGCGTGGCGCGCACGTCCGCCGCCCACGGACGGGCCGGGATCCCCAGCACGCCCGTCCGCGGCAGCGGCCCGTCCTTGCCGGGCAGGTGCACCCACGACCCCACGGTCTGCGGCACGCACAACGAACCACCCAGCCCGAGCTCGTCGAGCAGCGCGGCGACCGTGCCGCCACGGGTCGCGAACGACTCCGCACCCGCGTCCAGCCGGACACCGGCGACCTCGTGCCCGCGGACCGCGCCACCGGCCACGTCGCGGCCTTCCAGCACGAGCGTCGGCACGCCCGCGTGCACCAGCTCCCGGGCGGCGACCAGGCCCGCGACACCGCCGCCGACCACCACCGCCCCCCACTGCTCGTCGTCGGACGTGGTCTCGGGGCGGGGCCGGTCCTGCCGGCTCGGAGCGGCCACGATCAGATCTCGTGCACGAGGGCGGCGACGCGGGTCAGCACGTCGGGGTCCGTCGTCGGCGGGACACCGTGACCGAGGTTCACCACGTGACCGGGCGCCTGCGACCCCCGCGCCACCACGTCGCGCACGTGCGCCTCGAGCACCGGCCACGGTGCGGCCAGCAGCGCCGGGTCGATGTTGCCCTGCAGCGGCGTGCGCCCACCCAGCCGACGGTTCGCCTCGTCCAGCGGCAACCGGTAGTCCACGCCGATCACGTCGGCCCCCACGTCACGCATCGCCACCAGCAGCTCGCTGGTGCCCGTCCCGAAGTGGACCGTGCGCACACCCTCGGCGGCCAGGTCGGCGACGTGCGACAGCGCCCGGGCCGAGGCCGGAGCCACGTGCGCCGTGTAGTCCGCCAGGCCCAACGACCCCGCCCACGAGTCGAACAGCTGCGCGGCGCTCGCCCCGGCGAGCACCTGCGCCCGCAGGAACGCCCCCGTCACGTCCGCCGCCCACTGCGTCAACGCGACCCACGTGTCCGGGTCGGCGTGCATCAGCGCGCGGGCAGCCAGGTGGTCACGCGACGGACCGCCCTCCACCAGGTACGCGGCCAGCGTGAACGGCGCACCCGCGAAGCCGATGAGCGGCGTCGAGCCCAGCGCCGCCACCGTGCGGGCCACACCCTCGGCGACCGGTGCCAGCTGCTCCGGGGTCAACGGACCCAGGTCACGCAGCCGGGCGACGTCGTCCGCCGTGCGGACCGCCGAACCCATCACCGGGCCCACGCCCGGCCGGATCTCGACGTCCACCCCGGCGAGCCGCAGCGGCACCACGATGTCCGAGAAGAAGATCGCGGCGTCCACGTCGTGCCGGCGCACGGGCTGCAGCGTGATCTCCGACGACAGTGCCGGGTCCAGGCACGCGTCGAGCATCGCCGTGCCCTCGCGTGCCGCGCGGTACTCCGGCAACGACCGGCCCGCCTGCCGCATGAACCACACCGGGCGCCTGCTGCCGCGTCGCCCGGAATACGCCTCGACCAGAGGCGAATGAGTCGTGCGGCCGTCGACCAGCGGGTGCGCGGAGGGCAGATTCACCCTGCGATTGTGCCGGACTTTTCCAGGGATGATTCAATCGCCCCGTGGTGCTGCTGAGTCTCGTCGCCAGCCACCACGACCTCGACCTCGGTGTGCTGGAGCGACTCCAGCATGACGTGCACGCCGTCGGCCGCGAGCTCGTGGCGGCCACCGGGTACGTGACGGGTGCGGTCGTCCTGGCGACCTGCAACCGGTTCGAGCTGTACCTCGACGTCGACGACATCGAGCACGCCCCCCTCGCGACGGCCGCTGCCGCGCAGACCGTGGCGGCCCGCTCCGGTTACACCACCACCCAGGTCGTCACCCACCTGCAGGCCCTCACCGGCACGGAGGCCAGCCGCCACCTGTTCGCCGTGGCCAGCGGTCTCGACTCCATGGTCGTCGGCGAACGGGAGATCGCCGGGCAGGTCCGCCGCGCCCTGACCGGCGCCCGACGTGACGGCACGACCACCTCCGGGCTCGAGGCCCTGTTCCAGGCGGCGTCCCGCACCTCGCGCGCCGTCGAGGCCCGCACCGGCCTGGGCGCCGCCGGACGCTCCGTCGTCGGAGTCGCGCTCGACCTCGCCGAACCGGGCCTGCCTGCCTGGCCCGAGGTCCGCTGCGTGCTCATCGGCACCGGCTCCTACGCCGGCGCGAGCCTGGCCGCCCTCAAGGCCCGCGGGTGCTCCGACGTCCGCGTCTACTCCCCGAGCGGCCGGGCAGGGCAGTTCGCCGCCGCCCGCGGGGTCCGTGCGGTACCCGCCGGTGCCGACCTGCACGCCGAGCTCGCCGACATCGACCTGGTCGTGGCGTGCAGCGGTGCGTCCGGGGCGGTGCTCGAGGTCGACGCGCTCGCGGCCGTCCGCACGGGGACCTGCTGCCCGCTGACCGTGATCGACCTGGCGCTCACGCACGACGTGGACCCCGGGGTGCGCGACCTGCCCGGCGTGCGCCTGGTGGGGCTGCAGACCGTCGCCGAGCATGCGCCCGCCGAGCACGCCGCCGTGCAGGACGCGCACCAGGTGGTGGCCGCCGCGGCCGAGGAGTTCGAGGGTGACCGTCGGGTGCGCGAGTGGGACGCGGTGCTGGTTGCCGCGCGCACCCGGGTGCTCGGCGCCCTCGAGACGCTGCTGAGCCGGCTGCCCGAGGACCAGCGGGACGAGGCGGCCGAGCGTGCCCTGCGGCGGCGCACCCGGTCGCGGCTGCACGGGCCGACGGTGCGGGCCCGTGAGGCGGCACGTGCCGGTGACGCGATCGCGTACGCGGTGGCGTTGGCGGAGCTCTCGCAGGTCCCGGTGCCCGAGGCCCCGCGGCGGGACGCCCCGGCGGTCTGAGGCGGCCCACGACGGCAGCCCGTGGCGGGCAGGTGCGTCGCGCCCACCGGGCAGGCCCCGGACTCGCAGCCCCAGATGCACAGCCCCGGACACACAAGTGCCGGGCCTGGTTCGGGGGGGAGGGAACCAGGCCCGGCAGTTCGTGGGGTCAAGCCGCAGGCCCGACCGAGGGTGGAGACGTGATCAGGTGGTCGCCCAGGACGCGTCCTGCGGGTACGCAGGTGCCTGCGCGGCCGACGGCCCCGGTGCCCAGGTGTGGGGAACCACCTGGTTGGTCTGGATGTCGGTGAGCTCGGCGGCGTACACGATCGCCTCGTACACGCCGGCCTCGACCTGCTCCAGCTGCAGCCGCTCGGCACGCTCGATGTCGTCACCGAGGTGCGAGATGCGCGCCACCACGTAGCGCTGCGCGTCCTGCCACTGGTCGACGACCCGCACGCTCAGACCGTTCCACCGCGCGGTGAGGTCGAGCTCGAACAGCTCGGTCACCTCCTCGCGGGCGACCCGACGGAACCAGCGGCCCGTCGGCGACAGCTGGAACCCGGTGTCCGCGAGCGGCGGGTTGGCCAGCGCGAGGACCACCGTGTGCCCGTTGTCGACGACATCGGCCTCGAGGTACCCGCCGTGCCACTTGGCCACCGGACCCACGCAGCGCGACAGCGACGCGAGTGCCGGCTGGGGTGCGCCGAACTGCCCGACGACCCAGCCCGTGCCGACGTCCACGTACTGCGCGAGCAGCACCTGCGAGCCGTCGGCGAACACCCGCACGAGCTCGGCGCCCGGGGGGATGCGGGAGTGGCGCAGCCACCACAACGGCACGATGTAGCCCGGCACGTCGCGGTACTGCAGCTGCGGTGAGGAGTGGAAGCGCAGCAGGTCGATCGAGCGGTCGAACGGGCTGAACGGCGAGCCGGGGTAGCCCAGGCCGTGCACCTCGAACAACTGGGACGGCGTCGTGGCGAAGGCGACGTCCTCGGCCCGCACCACGTACCCGGCCACGCGGTCGTGGCCCGCGGTGAGGATCGCGCGGGTGAGCGACGGCGTGATCGCCTTCTGCATGAGCGTCACGTTGGCATCCTTGCCCGGTCAACGGAGGGAGACACGTGAGCGCTCCCATCCTGCGGTGGAGACTGCTGAGGGACTGCGGGGGAATCGGACGATCCAGACGGATCGGTCATGATTCTGCAGCCCCAGCAGGGCGAATGTCCAGAAGTTGGGCAGGCCGAAATGTCGCAATCTCACCGAAGGCCCGTGCGGCGGGCCCGGGCTCAGCCCTCCAGGTGGTCCACCAGCTCCGCGGCGATGCCGGTGTAGCCGGCCGGGGTCAGCGCCCGCAGGCGGTCGGCGACGTCCTCCGGCAGGCCCAGGCCGTCGATGAACGTGCGCATGTCGTCGGCCGTCAGGCGGCGCCCCCGGGTCAGCTCCTTGAGGCGCTCGTAGGGGTTCTCCATGCCGGTGACACCGGCGACGGCCGCCGCCCGCATGGCCGACTGCACGGGCTCGCCGAGCACCTCCCAGTTCTCGTCCAGCTCGCGCGCCAGCATCGCCGCGTCGACGTTCAGGGCTGCCAGGCCGCGGCGCACGTTGTCGATGGCCAGCATCGAGTGGCCGAACGCCGGGCCGATGTTGCGCTGCGTGGTGGAGTCCGTCAGGTCGCGCTGCAGGCGGCTCGTGACGAGCGTGGCCGACAGGGTGTCGAGCAGCGCGCACGACATCTCGAGGTTCGCCTCGGCGTTCTCGAACCGGATCGGGTTGACCTTGTGCGGCATGGTCGAGGAGCCCGTGGCGCCGGCCACCGGGACCTGGATGAACACCCCGCGCGAGATGTACGTCCACACGTCGGTGGCCAGGTTGTGCAGCACCCGGTTGTACCGGGCGACGTCGGCGTACAGCTCGGCCTGCCAGTCGTGCGACTCGATCTGCGTGGTCAGGGGGTTCCACGTCAGGCCGAGGTGCTCGACGAACGTGCGCGAGACCGTCGGCCAGTCGGCGCCGGGCACCGCCACGACGTGTGCGCCGAACGTGCCGGTGGCGCCGTTGATCTTGCCGAGGAACTCGTCGCCGGCGATCCGTGCCAGCTGGCGACGCAGCCGGTACGCCAGCACCGCCAGCTCCTTGCCGAGGGTGGTCGGGGTGGCCGGCTGCCCGTGCGTGAGGGCGAGCATCGGCTGCTGCGCGTGCTCGTGCGCCATCGCGGCGACCTGGTCGGCCAGCTCGGTGGCGGCCGGCAGCCACACCTCGCGCACCGCACCGCGGACCATCAGCGCGTACGACAGGTTGTTGATGTCCTCGCTGGTGCAGGCGAAGTGCACGAGCTCGCCGACGCCCGCCAGCACGGTGTCCTCACCGAGCACGGCGGGCGCGGAGGCCAGGCGGCGCTTGAGGAAGTACTCGACGGCCTTCACGTCGTGCACCGTGGTGCGCTCGATCTCGGCCAGCTCGGCGATCTCGTCCGGGCCGAACGTCTCGACGACCGCCCGCAGGTACGCGCGCTCCTCCTGCGAGAGCACCGGGGCACCCGGCACCACGTGGTGCGAGGTCAGGTGGATGAGCCACTCGACCTCGACGTGGACCCGCATGCGGTTGAGCGCGGCCTCCGAGAGGTGGTCCACCAGCGGCGCCACGGCCGCGCGGTACCGGCCGTCGAGCGGACCGAGGGCGATCGGGGGGAACACGTCGGCCAGGGGCACGCGCACGGGGGACGTCATGGCGCCCATCATCTCGCACGGGCGCCCCTCCGGCCGGGGTGTCCGCCGGCACGGGCCGTCGTCGGTAGCCTGGCGGACCAGCCGCGTCACCCGGTGCGCGGTCGCCTGAGGAGGGTCGTGACGGACGACGGCACCAGCCCGTGAGCAGGCTGTGACCAGCACCGCAGCCACCCGGCGGGTGGCCCGGGTGCTCGTCGTGGCGCTGCTCGTCGCGCTCGTGGTGCTCGGTGCCACCCTCGCCGGACCTTGGCGTGTGGGCGTACGGGACCTCGGAGCGCCCGCCGCGACCATCGAGCTGCCGGTCGACGTGGAACCGTCGGTGCCCGCCGAGCAGGGGGAGCCGCCCGTCGAGGTCGACGTGCCGCCCGAGCTCCCTGGCTGGGTCAGGGCGGTGCTCACCGCCATCGCCGTCGTGGTGCTCGTCGTGCTGCTCGCTGCGGCCGGCCGCCGGCTGCGGCCCTACCTGGTCGCCGACCGCGACCCCACGCCCGACGAGGGCGGACCCGGCGAGGTCGTCGACGCCGACGACCTCGAGGTCCCCGTGCTGCGCGACGCCGTGCACCGTGCGCGCCGCGCCCTTGTCGACGACGTGCCGCCCGGCGATGCGGTCGTCGCCGCGTGGATGGCGCTCGAGGAGGCCTCGGCGCGTGTCGGCGTGGTGCGCGAACCTGCGCAGACCGCCGGGGAGCTGACCGTGCAGGTGCTCGACGCGACCCACGCCGACCCCGCGGCGGTCCGTGACCTGCTCGGGCTCTACCACCGGGCGAGGTACGGCTCACGTCCCGTGACGACCGAGGACGTCGTGCGCGCCCGCGCCGACCTGGCACGCCTGGCCGACGGGCTGCGCGAACGGGCCGACGCCCCGGAGGACGCATGACCGCGCGTGAGTTGTCCAGGGCCGGCTGGCGACCCGCCGTCGTCGGGCTCGTCGTCGGTGGCGCGGCAGGCGCAGTCGGGGTCGAGGCGTCCTCGGCGGTCGTCATCGGTGTCGTCGCCGCGCTCCTGGTGCTCGCCGCCGAACGGGTCGGGGCGGGCCCCGACGTGGTGCCCGAGCCCGTGCCGACCTCGCCACGTGAAGGCGCCCGCGGTGAGGTGCAGGAGCTCGTGTGGGCCATGATCGGACGCGACGGGCGCATCGGCGAACGTCCGCTGCGCACGCTGCGTCGCGCGGCCGCGGTGCGGCTCGCCCGGCACGGGGTCCGGCTCGACGACCCCGCGGACGACGACACCGTGCGAGCGCTGCTCGGCGCGCGGGCGCACCGCACCCTGCACCGCACCGTCGCACCCCTGCCCTCGGTCGCCGACGTCCGCCACACCCTCGACGCGCTCGAACGGCTCGGCAGCCGCCCTGCCGGCACCCACACCGACACCGGCGCCGCGCACGAGCCCGCAGCCGGCCCGACCGGTCCCACCAGCGAGAGGCCCGCCCGATGACCCCGACCGACCCCACTGCCGGCGGACCCGCCGCGCCGCACACCGCCGCGACCGTCGCCGCGCCGCCCGTCGACCCGCTGGACGTCGAGCAGGTCGCCGCCCTCGGCCGGGCCGTGCTCGACGAGGTCGGCACCGTCGTCGTCGGCATGCGCGAGCCGCTCGAGGTCGCCCTCGCCGCCGTGCTCGCCGGCGGGCACGTGCTGTTCGAGGACGTGCCGGGGCTCGGCAAGACCCTGGCCGCGCGCAGCCTCGCCCACGCCCTCGGTCTCGACTTCCGGCGCGTGCAGTGCACCCCGGACCTGCTGCCCTCCGACCTGACCGGGTCCAGCGTGTTCGACCCGGCGACCGCGAGCTTCACGTTCCGGCCCGGTCCCGTGTTCACCGGTCTGCTGCTGGCCGACGAGATCAACCGCACCGCCCCGAAGACGCAGTCCGCGCTGCTCGAGGCCATGGCCGAGCGGCAGGTCACCGTCGACGGGCGCACCTACCCGCTCACGCGGCCGTTCCACGTGGTCGCCACGTCGAACCCCGTCGAGTACGAGGGCACGTACCCGCTGCCCGAGGCGCAGCTCGACCGGTTCATGGTGCGACTCGCCGTCGGCTACCCCGAACGCGCCGCCGAGGTCGACGTGCTCAGCCGCCGACTGGACCGCCGGCAGGAGCAGGCGGACGTGGACCAGGTGGTCGACGCGGCCACGCTGCTCGCGATGCAGGCCGGCGTCGAGGAGGTGCCGGTCGACCCGGACGTGCTGGCGTACTGCGTCGACCTCGCGGCAGCCACCCGGCAGCACCCGTCCGTCGAGGTCGGCGCCTCGCCGCGCGGCTCCCAGGCGCTCGTGCTCGTGGCCCGCGCGCTCGCGGTGCTGCGCGGGCGGGACGTCGTCACACCGGACGACGTCAAGGCCGTCGGCGTCGCGACCCTGGCCCACCGCCTGTCGCTGACCCCGCAGGCCTGGGCCACGGGGCTCGCCCCCCAGGGAGTCGTCCGCGGCGTGCTCGCCAGCGTCCCTGGCCCGACCACGGCCCGCGCCGCACGGTGACGCACCTGCCCGGCGGGGAGCCGCGCCCGCCGACGCCCGACGGTGCCTGGTCGCGTGCGCGCGCCGGCGACGCCGCACTGCTGGCCGGGGCGTTGCTGCTGGTGGCCGGTGCGCTGGCGGGCCGACCGGACGTCGCGCTGCTGGGTGCTGCGCCGCTGATCGCCGGGGTGTGGCAGCGGTCGCGGACGCCGCACGGCGCGGTCACCGTCGAGCTCTCGCGGTCGACGGACGGATCGGTCGACGGGTCGACGGACGGCTCGGCGGGCGGAGGCCCGGCGGAGACCGGCCTGCCCGGTGCGGTGGCCGCCGCGGTGCGGCTGCGGGTCCCGGCCGGTGCGACGGCGGCCCTGCTGCGCGTGCGTCGTGGAGGGCGTCCGGTCGACGAGGTGCTCGTCGCCGTCCGGTCCGAGCGTCGGCTGTCCCTGACGCTGCGGACGGTGCGCACCGGACCGCAGGAGATCGCCACGGTCGACGCGCAGGGCGTCGGCGCCGGGGCGACGACCGTCTCGCAGCCGACCGACGTGTGCACCCGGTCCGTGCTGGTGCTGCCCGCCCCCGCATCCCTGGGCGAGGTGCCGTTGCCGCAGCGCCTGCGCGGGCTGACCGGCGGTCACGAGTCGCGGCGACCGGGCGAGGGCGGCGGGCTGCGCGACGTGCACCCGTACACGGCCGGCGACCGCCTGCGGCGCATCGACTGGCGGGTCACCGCCCGGCGAGCCCCCGACCTGCACGAGCTGTACGTGCGGCGCGAGCACGCGCTCGCCGAGGCCGTCGTGCTGCTCGTGGTGGACTCCCGCGACGACGTCGGCCCCGACCCGCGCACGTGGCGGGGGGAGCGGCTGCCGCGCCCGCAGGACCCGACGTCGCTCGACCTGGCCCGGACGGCCGCGGCGACGCTCGCGCAGCGCTACCTCGCGCTCGGCGACCGGGTGGGTCTGGACGACCTGGGGGTGCGTCGCCGGCCCCTGCCGCCCGGCGGTGGGCGCCGCCAGCTCGACCGGGTGCGGCACGCACTGGCCGTGGCGCACCCCGCGGGCGAGCCGACGACCCGCGTCCGCGCCCCGCAGGTGCCGTCCGGCGCGCTCGTCGTGGTGCTGTCGACGTTCCTGGACGACGAGGCGGCCGCCGCCGCGGCGCACTGGAGGCGGTCGGGGCACCGCGTGGTCGCGGTCGACGTGCTGCCGACCGTGCGGCGCCGCGGGTTGTCCGACCGTGAGCACCTCGCGACCCGGCTGGTGCTGCTGGCCCGCGAGGACCGCCTGGCCGGCCTGGCGGACCTCGACGTCGAGGTCGTCGCGTGGCGCGACGTGCCGGGTCTGCAGCTGACCGCACTGGCCCGCCGGGGCAGGCGTCGTCCAGGGGCAGGGGTGGCGACGTGATCGGGTGGCCGGGGCGCTCGGCCGAGGCGCGCGCCGTCGACCTGCGTCTGGGGCCGTCGGCGCCCGGCCTGGTCGTCCGGCTGCTGGCGGGGGTGTGGGCGGCGCTGGCCTTCGTGGTGGCGATCTCAGGCCCCGGCTCGCGCCCGGGTCCGGTCACGTTCGCGGTGCTCGTCGTGCTGCTGATCGTGCTGGTGGTGCGGCCCGCCACGGGTGTGGCGGCCCTCGTGGTGCTGACCGTCGGGCTGCGGGTGGTGGCCGGCGACCCGCCGGGCTGGCCGGCGACGGCGGCCCTCGTGCTGCTCGTGCACCTGGTGCTGTGGACGTCCGCGGTCGCGGCGCGCACCGGGGTGCGGACGCGCGTCGAGCTCGCGGCAGTGCTGGGCGGGTGGCGTGAGGCGGTGGCCGCCCAGGCGGGAGCGCAGGTCGCGGTCGTGCTCGTCGGGCTGGTCGGCGACGGTCCGCGCCTGGGAGACCCGGTGCGCGTGGGCGCTCTCGTGCTGGCGGGGGTCGTGCTGGTCGCGGTGCTGCCGAGGCGGGCGCGGACCGACCAGGAGGAATGACGTGCCGGACGTGAGCCGACCACAGCCGCGTGCCCGACGGTCGTGCTCACCGCGTCAGGACGACCCGGGGACGCGGTCGCCCGTCGCTCCCTAGCGTCCTCGCATGGCTCACGACCGGCTTGAACCCGTGCTGCGGCGCGCCCTCGACGACCTGGCGGTCACGTCCCGTCGCGTCCACGTCGCCCAGCAGCTCCGGTGGCAGGGCGACGCCGCGGACTCGTACCACTCCTCGATCGCCGACGCCCTGGTCGGGCTCGCGTCCCTGCGGGCGGCGGTCGAGGCGGCCGTCCGGCCCGTCGCCGCGTTCGACGTGGCCCAGGCGCAGGCGACGGCGTTCACCGGCGGGTCCGCGCCGACGACCTCCTCCGCGTCCGACGTCCTGGGTGCCTGCCGTGGGTGATGCGGACCGGACGGGGGTCGCACCGGGCTACACGGTGCTCGGCGGTCGCGGCCCGACCCTCGCCGAGGTCGAGGACATGACCGCTGCGGCAGCCGCGCTCCGTCGGACCGTCGACGTGCTCGACTCCGTGGACGCCGACCTCCGACGGGTCCGCGGGGTCACCGCGGTCGCGCTGATGGCGGGGCGACCGGAGGCCAGGGCCGCCCACCTGGCGGTCCGCGCGGCCGCCGACGGACCCGGGTCGGCGGGCGCTCTGCGGGACGAGCTGGGTCGCCTGGCCGACGCCCTCGTGCGCGCGGCCACCGTGTACGTGGACGCCGAGTCCTGCGTGGAGCGGCGCGTGCGGGTGCTGGCCGCCGGGGTCGGCTGGTGGATCGGCGAGCACCCCGGTCTCGCCGTCGGAGGCCTCGTCACGGCCGCCGCCGGACTCGGCACGATCGTCCTGGTCGGAGCCTCGGCGACCGGGCTGCTGCGGGAGACGGCGAACGGCGGCGGCCCGCTGACCACCCTGCTGGGCCGCGCGGCCAGTCGCGGCTCCGCGGTGTTCACCGAGGCGGGCGGCACGCAGGCCCTGGTGACCATGTTCGCCAGTGCCGCCCGCTCGCTGCCGCCGGGCACGCAGGTGCCCACGCTCAGGCCGGTTCCCTCAGGTGCGGCCGCCGCCCTGGGCGTCCTGCCCGCACCCGGTGACGCGTCGCTCGTGGCGCGTGCGGACCCACCGCAGCTGCCGGTGCCGCAGGACGTGCAGGGTGTCGTCGCCAATGTGGCCGCCAGCTACGACGCGCGCCCGGGCGGCACGGGGCTGCCCGGCACGCGCGAGGCCACGATCTCCGTCCAGCAGCTCGACCACCCGGACGGCACACGCTCGTGGGTCGTCGAGATCCCCGGCACGGAGGACGGCTCGTTCGCGGCCGACGTGCCGACGGACATGTCGACCAACCTGCAGCTCATGGCGCAGCAGCCGGACGACATGACGGCCGCGGTGATCCAGGCCATGCGTGACGCAGGAGTGGCCGCCGACGAGCCCGTGCTCCTGGCCGGGCACAGCCAGGGCGGCATGGTCGCCATGAACGTCGCCGCCGCGACCGTCGGCACGTTCGCGGTCACGAGCGTCGTCACGGTCGGGTCGCCGGACCTGCCCGTGCCGCCCCCGCCCGGCGTGCAGGTGCTGGCCGTGCGGCACGCCGAGGACCTGGTGCCCCAGACCGACGGCACCCCCGACTACGGCACGTCGCAGCTCACCGTGATCACCCGCGGGCTGGTCGCGACCGGGGACGACCCGGCGCTGTCGACCATCGAGGCGCACGACGTCCGACGGTACGTGGAGACGGCCGGCGAGCTGCCCGAGGCCGTCGGGGACGACCCGGGCTATCAGCGCTTCATGGACGCCGCCGCGCCGGTCCTGGGCGGTGCGGGCACCACGGCCGTCACCACCCAGTACGAGGTGAGCCGGGCTTCGTCAGGGACGGCGGGTCAGTGACGGTCGCCGTCACCGACGAGCGTGCTGAGCACCAGGCTGACGACCGAGATGAGCAGGCCGCCGAGCACCGCGGTGCCGAAGTTGTCGACACGCAGACCCCACGACGTCTGCTCCGTGATCCACGCCGTGAGCATGAGCATCAGGGCGTTGACCACCAACGTGAACAGGCCCAGCGTCAGCACGTAGAGCGGAAGGGACAACAGCGCCACGATCGGCTTGACGATCGCGTTGACGATCCCGAAGACCAGGGCGATCAGCAGCACGACCCCCACGGTGTTCCAGCCACCGGTCGAGCCGACGATCTCCAGCCCGGGCACGATCAGGGTGGCGAACCAGATGGCGATGCCGTTGACGATGACACGGACGACGAATCCCATGCGGTGATCCTGCCATCCGGGTGCTGCCGCGGGCGGTGGCATGCTGTCCCGGTGACGCGCGTCCCCCTCCGCAAGGCCCTGGCCGACCTGCCCCCGTACGTGCCGGGGGCCCGTGCCCCGATCGGCGCCGCGGCGTTCAAGCTCTCCTCGAACGAGAACCCGTACCCGCCGCTGCCCGGTGTGGTCGCCGCGCTCGCCGACGCCGCCATGGACGTCAACCGGTACCCCGACATGTATGCGACCGAGCTGACGGAGGCCATCGCGTCCTCGCTCGGCGTCGCCACCGACAACGTCGTCACGGGCAACGGCTCGGTCGCGGTGCTCGCCCACGTGCTCGCCGCCGTGTGCGAGACCGGCGACGAGGTCGTCATGCCGTGGCGCTCGTTCGAGGCGTACCCGATCGCCGTGACCCTGGCCGGTGCCGTGGGCGTGCAGGTGCCGCTGGCGCCCGGTGGCCGGTTGGACCTGCCGGCGCTCGCGGCCGCGGTGACCCCGCGCACGCGCGTGGTGCTGGTGTGCACCCCCAACAACCCGACGGGCCCGGCGGTGCACGCCGACGAGCTGGACGCCTTCCTGGCCGCGGTGCCGCAGGACGTGCTGGTGGTGCTCGACGAGGCGTACGTGGAGTTCGTCCGCGACCCGCAGGCGGCCGACGGGCTGGCCGCCCTGGCCGCGCACCCGAACGTGGTGCTGCTGCGCACGTTCTCCAAGGCGTACGGCCTGGCGGGCCTGCGGGTCGGGTACGCCGTGGCGCGCCCCCGCCTGGTCGCGGGGATCCGGTCGGCCTCGACGCCGTTCGGTGTGAGCTCGCTCGCGCAGCACGCCGCGCTCGTCTCGTTGCGGTCGGTCGACGAGCTGATGGCACGGGTGGACGCGATCGTCGCGGAGCGCGTCCGGATGCTCGCCGGTCTGCGTGCGCAGGGCTGGGAGGTGCCCGACAGCCAGGCGAACTTCGTCTGGCTGCCGCTGGGTGACCAGTCCTCGTCGTTCGCGGCCGATGCGACGCGGGCCGGGGTGCTGGTCCGCCCGTTCAACGGCGACGGCGTGCGTGTGAGCGTGGGCGAGCCGGAGGCCACTGACCTGCTGCTCGAGGTCACGGGGAGCTTCCGGCGCTGATCGCTGCGGCGGGGTCGGATGCTCGTCGACGGCTCCCCGGTGGCCGGGGGGCCCGGTTCGTGGTCCGCTGATCGTGTCTGTAGGGATCGCACAAACGGGCGGCCCGGAGGCTTGTCGTCGTCGCGCGCCGCTAACCTACGGTTCCGTAGCCTACGCTGACGTAGGTTCGGCCCGACGGCGTCGGGAACCGCACGCCCCACCGGCACGGCGCACCCCGCCGCCGCACGTGAAGGAGAACTGCGTGAGCCCGATCGGCCCGCTGACCGACGACGGCCTCGTGCGCCTGCTGACCCACACCGGTGAGCGACTGCACGACCACGAGTACGACCGGTACGTCGCCCACCTCGACGACCACGCCCTGCTCGGGCTGCTGCGCGACATGGTGCTCGTGCGGCGGTTCGACACCGAGGCGACCAGCCTGCAGCGGCAGGGCGAGCTCGCCCTGTTCGCGCAGGGGCTGGGCCAGGAGGCCGCCCAGGTCGGCTCGGGTCGCGCGATGGCCCCGCAGGACCACGTGTTCCCCTCGTACCGCGAGCACGGCGTCGCGCACGTGCGCGGGGTCGACCTGACCGACGTGCTGCGCCTGTTCCGCGGTGTGGACCACGGCGGCTGGGACTCCGAGGCGCACCGGTTCCACCTGTACACGCTGGTCATCGGCTCGCACACGCTGCACGCCACCGGCTACGCGATGGGCGTGCAGCGCGACGGCGACGTCGGCACGGGCGACCCCACGCGTGACACCGCGGTCGTCGCCTACTTCGGTGACGGTGCGACCGCGCAGGGCGACGTCAACGAGGCACTCGTGTTCGCCGCGGTGAACAACGCACCCGTGGTGCTGTTCTGCCAGAACAACCAGTGGGCGATCTCCGAGCCGACGACGCACCAGGCGCGTGTGCCGCTGGCCGACCGCGGCCCCGGCTTCGGCGTCCCCTCGGTGCGGGTCGACGGCAACGACGTGCTGGCCACGTACGCGGTGACCGCGCAGGCGCTCGAGCGGGCGCGCAGCGGCGGCGGCCCGACGTTCATCGAGGCGTTCACCTACCGCATGGGCGCGCACACCACCTCGGACGACCCCTCGCGCTACCGCTCGTCGGAGGAGGAGGAGCACTGGCGCCGCCGCGACCCGATCGACCGCCTGCGCACGTACCTGCAGGCGCGCGGCGCGCTGACCCCCGAGTTCCAGGCCGGTCTGGACGCCGAGGGCGAGGCGCTCGGCGAGCACATCCGCACCACGGTGCGCACCATGGGACGGCCGAGCACCGCGTCGATGTTCGAGCACGTGTACGCCACGCCGCACTCGGTGGTCGAGAGCGAGCGGGTCTGGTTCGAGCAGTACGAGGCCTCGTTCCTCGACGCAGGCACGGGCGAGGGGAGCCACCGATGACCACGACCACCGAGACGCCCACCAGCGGCGTGCAGCCGACCGCGGCCCCCGCCCGCAAGGTCGAGCAGCCGCTCACCGGGGTGCAGAAGCTGCCGATGGCCAAGGCCATCAACCTGGGTCTGCGCCGCGCGCTCGAGCGCGACGAGAAGACCCTGCTCATGGGCGAGGACATCGGCCGGCTCGGCGGGGTGTTCCGTGTGACCGACGGTCTGCAGCGCGACTTCGGCGCCGACCGGGTCGTCGACACACCCCTGGCGGAGTCCGGCATCGTCGGCACCGCGATCGGCCTGGCGCTGCGCGGCTACCGCCCGGTGCTGGAGATCCAGTTCGACGGGTTCATCTTCCCGGCGTTCGACCAGATCACCACGCAGCTGTCGAAGATGCACTACCGCTCGCGCGGGCGGCTGACCCTGCCGGTCGTCATCCGGGTGCCGTTCGGCGGCGGCATCGGCGCCGTGGAGCACCACTCGGAGTCGCCCGAGGTGCTGTTCGCGCACACCGCCGGCCTGCGGGTGGTCAGCCCGTCGACGCCCGCCGAGGCGTTCACGATGATCCAGCAGGCCATCGCCTCGCCCGACCCTGTGCTGTTCTTCGAGCCGAAGGGTCGCTACTGGGACAAGGGCGAGGTCGACCTCGACGCACCGCTCGCCGACCCGCACTCGCCGGACGGCCTCGGGCTGGACAAGGCCCGCGTGGTCCGCTCGGGCACCGACGTCACGCTCGTCGCGCACGGGCCGACGGTGGCGACCGCCCTCAAGGCCGCCGAGGCCGCTGCGGCCGACGGCACGAGCGTCGAGGTCGTCGACCTGCGCACGCTCTCGCCGCTGGACACCGCGACGATCGCCGAGTCGGTGCGCCGCACCCGCCGGTGCATCGTGATCCACGAGGCACCCGTGCTGTACGGCACCGGTGCCGAGGTGGCCGCACGGATCACCGAGGAGTGCTTCTTCCACCTGGAGGCACCCGTGCTGCGTGTCGGCGGGTTCCACATGCCGTACCCCGTCGCCAAGCTCGAGCACGAGTACCTGCCCGGGCTGGACCGAGTGCTCGACGCGATCGACCGGTCGCTCGCGTTCTGACGCACCCCTCCACCACCGACGCCCCGATCCCCGACCACGACCCGCGCGCGCACCACCGCCCGGACGAGGAGAAGCCCGTGCCGACGTACCAGCAGTTCCCGCTCCCCGACGCAGGTGAGGGCCTGACCGAGGCCGAGATCGTCGAGTGGCACGTGGCCGTCGGCGACACCGTCACCGTCAACCAGACGATCGTGGAGATCGAGACGGCGAAGTCGCTGGTCGAGCTGCCGAGCCCGTGGTCGGGTGTGGTCTCGCGGATCCTCGTCGAGACGGGCACCACGGTGGACGTCGGCACGCCCATCATCGAGATCGACACCGACCCGCACGGCCAGCCGGCCCCGGCCCTGCCGCCCGCACCCGCTGCGGGGGCCATCGCGCACGGGCACCACGGCGGCGAGGCCACGCACGTGGGTGTCGAGCCGGGTGGCGCGGACGAGATCGCCTCCGCGCGGGCCGTCTCGCCCGAGGCTGCCCCGCCCACCGAGCGCCAGGCCGTGCTCGTCGGCTACGGGCTGGCCGAGCAGGACGGCCCCCGTCGCCGCCGGTCCGCGCAGGACGCCGCGACCCCGGCCGCCCCCGTCCCCGCCCCGGCGCCGGCCGCTGCCCCCGCCGCGCCCGCGCCCGCCCCGGTGCAGACCGTCGTCACGGTGACCGCCGCGACCCGGCACGCGCTGGCCAAGCCGCCCGTGCGCAAGCTCGCCCGCGACATGGGCGTCGACCTGGACTCGGTGAGCCCGACCGGCCCCGGCGGCATCGTGACCCGCGAGGACGTGCTCGCCCAGGCCGCGCAGGCCGAGGGCCGCACCCTGGCCACGTACCCGGGCGACGTCGACCCGTGGCTGGCCTCGGGCATCGTCTCCGCCGACGGCCGGCAGACCCGCGTCCCGGTGAAGTCCGTGCGCAAGCGCACCGCCGAGGCGATGGTGGCCAGCGCCTTCACCGCCCCGCACGTCACCGTGTTCCACACGGTCGACGTCACGCGCACCATGAAGCTCGTCGAGACGTTGCGCGCCGACCGCGAGTTCGCCGACGTGCGCGTCACCCCGCTGCTGGTCGCCGCCAAGGCCCTGCTGCTGGCGGTGCGCCGGCACCCGGAGATCAACGCGTCGTGGGACGAGGCCCGCCAGGAGATCGTCTACAAGCACTACGTGAACCTGGGCATCGCCGCGGCCACGCCCCGCGGCCTCGTCGTCCCGAACATCAAGGACGCCCACCGCCTCGGCATGAAGGACCTGGCGCAGGCGCTCATGGGACTGACCGCGACGGCCCGCGCCGGCAAGACCTCGCCGACGGACATGTCCGACGGGACGATCACCATCACGAACGTCGGGGTCTTCGGCATCGACACCGGTACGCCGATCCTCAACCCGGGGGAGGCGGCGATCCTCGCCTTCGGCGCGATCCGCGAGCAGCCGTGGGTGCACAAGGGCAAGATCAAGGTCCGTCACGTCACGCAGCTGGCCCTGAGCTTCGACCACCGCCTGGTGGACGGTGAGCTCGGCTCACGCCTGCTGGCCGACGTCGCCGCGGTGCTGGCCGACCCGGCCCGCGGGCTCGTCTGGGGCTGACGGGCGGATCGGTCGCGGCACGGAGGGGGAGGGCATGGCAGGGCATCGGATCTTCGGCATGAGCTTCGCCAGCATCTACCCGCTGTACGTGCGGAAGGTGGAGCGCAAGAACCGCACGCAGGACGAGGTCGACCGGGTCATCACCTGGCTCACCGGCTACGACGACGCCGGTCTGCGTGAGGCGATCGCCGACGAACGAGACCTCGAGGCGTTCTTCGCGCAGGCCCCGGGGCTCAACCCGAACGCATCGCTCATCACGGGACTGATCTGCGGGTACCGGGTCGAGGAGATCGAGGACCCGCTCATGCGGCAGATCCGGTACATGGACAAGCTGGTCGACGAGCTGGCGCGCGGCAAGAAGCTGGCGAGCATCCTGCGAGGCAGTGACACCTCCGCGGCGTAGCGCGCACCACCGGCCGCCGCGTTGTCGCACGTCAGGAGTACCGTCCCGGGCTGTCAGGCATCAGTGCCCGAGCCGGAGGCGTCGATGAGGATCAGCCCGCAGGTCTACGTGAAGGGCAGCCTCGAGGCTGCCGCGCTCTACTGCGAGGCGTTCGGCGCGACCCGGGCCCTCGAGATCCTGGACGACACCGGGCAGGCCTACGCCCACTGCCAGCTCACGCGCGACGACGAGCTGTTCCTCGCCGTGAGCGAGGCGCCCCCCGAGTGCGACACGAGCCCCCGGACCACCTGGCAGCGCATGGCCTTCAACGTGTTCGACGTCGGTGACGAGCAGGCCGTGCGGCACGCCGTCACCGTGCTGAGCGAGGGCGGCACCATGCTCGACGAGCTCGGGCCGTGCGACTGGAACCCGTTCTGCGCGAACGTCGTCGACCGGTTCGGCGTGTTCTGGTGGGTCGCGTTCTAGTTGAAGGTCTCGATGTCCTCGCCGGTGCGCAGGCCGGCCTCGAGGCCGTCGATCGCGGTGAGCTCGTCGGCCGTGAGCATCAGGTCGCCGACCCGGATGTTCGAGGCGATGCGCGCGGGCTTCTGCGAGGTGGGCAGGGCGACGCGGCCGCGCTGCAGGTGCCAGGCCAGGATCACGTGCGCCGGCTCCACACCGTGCGCGGCGGCGATGCCGGTGACGGCGGGTGAGGTGAGGTCGGTGCCCTGACCGAGTGGGCTGTACGCCTCGACGACCAGGCCGTGCGCGCGGCTCAGCGCATCGAGCTCGGCCTGCTGGTACGTGGGGTGCACCTCGATCTGGTGCACGGCCGGCACGACCTCGGCGACCTGGAGCAGCCGGTTCAGGTACGGGAACTTGAAGTTGGAGACGCCGATCGCCCGCACAGCACCGTCGGCGTACAGCTTCTCGAACGCCCGCCAGGTCTCCGCCCACAGCATCCGCTGCGGCGCGGGGAAGTGGATCAGGTAGAGGTCGATCTGGTCGACACCCAGCCGCCGGCGGCTCTCCTCGAACGTGCGCAGCGCCTGTTCGTAGCCCTGGTCGGAGTTCCACAGCTTGGTGGTGACGAACACGCGCTCGCGGCCGACTGCCCGGATCGCCGCGCCGACGCCCTCCTCGTTGCCGTAGGCCTGCGCGGTGTCGACGTGCCGGTAGCCCGAGGCGACGGCGTGCTCGACCTGGGCCTGCACCTGGTCCGCCGGGACGCGGAACACGCCGTAGCCGAGCTGGGGGATCGTGACCCCGTTGTTGAGGACGAGATCACGGGCGTCGACGGTCATGGCTGCCAGCGTAGCGAGCGTGTGAGCGTTCACACGCGCCGAGTGGGCCGGGTTTGGCAAGGCGTCGGGGTCGGGGTCAGCGGGTCAGGCGCCCGCCCGCGGAGGCCAGGCCCAGCCAGGTGTGCGGGTTGCGGTCCCAGCACCAGCCGAGCTTGGCGCGCCGCTCGCTGATCCACACGGCCGGCACCCGTTGGTTCGTGCCCGTCCGTGACCCGGCCAGGGAGTAGCAGCGGTTCGGTCGGAGCAGGTCGGGCCGCAGCACCGTGAGGGCGACGCCCTCGGCCATGGTCAGCGGGGTCCGGCCGCGGTCGACGACCGCGTGCAGCGCATCTTCGGGCGTGACGCCGCAGAAGTCCGATCCGGTGTCGATCGCCGTCAGCAGGTACGGCTGGCCGGGCACGTCGAGGCCTGCGATCGGCTGGTACGTGGCGGCCTCGGCGGGCGGGATGACGCTGACCCCGGCCTTGACGCCGCGTCGCATGGCGGGGGCGGCGGCGTTGACGTCGACCGACGGGAGGACGAGCACGAACGGCACGGCGTCCTCGGGGCGGGCGGCCCACGCCCCGTCGTCGCCCGGCGCGGGGGCGTGGGCGAGCAGCGCGGCCAGCGGGGCGACCCGAGCAGTCAGGTCGTCGGCCGACCAGCCGAGGGTCGCGGCGACACCCGTCTCGACGTAGGTGCGCACCTGCCGGGCGAGCTCCTCGTCGCGCGTCAGGGCCGGGGAGTGCGCGGTGGACGAGGGGGAGGGTGCGGCGAGGACGGTGGGCAGGGCGGGATCGACGTCGACGGTGGGGACACCCATGCGAACCTCCTGTGCGGGGGAGTGCGGGACTGAGGTCAACGGCCGGTGCCCACCTGCTGTTCCCGCGAGCGAGATGCACCACGAGGGCCGGCCCGCTGGTGCGCGGCCGGCCCTCGTGGTGCCCAGTGCGGGTCGGGCGCTCAGCGCTGCAGGGTCGCACCCCGGCTGGCGATGACGTCGCGGTACCAGCCGAACGACTTCTTGCGGTACCGCTCGAGCGTGCCCGTTCCGTCGTCGTTGCGGTCGACGTAGATGAAGCCGTACCGCTTGGACAGCTGGGCGGTGCTGGCGCTGACCAGGTCGATGCAGCCCCACGTGGTGTAGCCGAGCACGTCGACGCCGTCGGCGATGGCCTCGCCGACCTGCACGAGGTGGTCGTTGAGGTAGGCGATCCGGTAGTCGTCGACGACGGTCTTCGCACCGTCGACCTCGACGAGCTGGTCCTTGGCGCCAAGACCGTTCTCGACGATGAACAGCGGCTTCTGCCAGCGGTCCCAGAACGTGTTGAGCACGTACCGCAGCCCGACGGGGTCGATCTGCCAGCCCCACTCGGAGGCCTGCAGCGTCGGGTTCTTCACGCCCGGGAAGATGTTGCCCTCACCGGTGACGCGCAGGCTCGGGTCGGTGGTCTCGCAGATGCTGACGTAGTAGCTGAACGACACGAAGTCGACCGTGTGCTCCTTGAGCAGCGCCCGGTCCTCGTCGGTGATGGTCAGCTCGACGCCGGCCTCGCGCAGGTGCCGCAGGTAGTAGCCGGGGTACTCGCCGCGCACGTGGATGTCGCCGAAGGCCAGGTTGCTGCGGTCGGTGGTGAGCGCCGCCATGACGTCGTCCGGGTTCGGCGTGAGCGGGTAGGTCGGCATCGCCAGCACCATGCAGCCGATCTGCGCCGACGGCGCCAGCTCGCGGGCGACCTTGGTGGCCAGGGCGCTCGCGACGAGCTCGTGGTGCACGGCCTGGTACAGGTCGGACTGCGAGAGCTGGTCCTTGGGGGTGTTGATGCCGCCGGACATGAACGGGGCGTGCAGCACGGAGTTGATCTCGTTGAACGTCAGCCAGTACGTGACGCGGTGCCCGTACCGGGAGAACAGCGTCCGCACGTACCGCTCGTAGAAGCCGATCAGCTCACGGTTGACCCAGCCGTCGTACTGCTCGGCCAGGTGCAGCGGCGTCTCGTAGTGGGAGATCGTCACCAGCGGCTCGATGCCGTGCTTCTCGAGCTCGTCGAGCACCCGGTCGTAGAACGCCAGGCCCTCCTCGTTCGGCTCGGCCTCGTCACCCAGCGGGAAGATCCGGCTCCATGCGATGGAGAAGCGGAAGGTCTTGAAGCCCATCTCCGCGAACAGCGCGATGTCGTCGGCGTACCGGTGGTAGAAGTCGATCGCCACCTGCTTGAGGTTGTCGTCGGTGGGACCCTCGGTGCGCGGCGTCATGAGGCCCTGCGGCATGACGTCCTGGATCGACAGACCCTTGCCGCCCTCGGCGTAGGCGCCTTCGATCTGGTTGGCGGCGGTGGCCCCGCCCCACAGGAAGCCCTCGGGGAACGGGGCGACGGTGCTGCTCATGGCTGCTCTCTCCTTCGTCCGGAGGTGCCGTACCCCGGGACCGTGCCCCGGAAAAGCAGAAAGACCCAGACCGCCCCGACGCACGAGGCGCACGCCGACGTCGGCAGGCCTGGTGGTCATGAGGAGTCTGGGTCTCGCCCGCACCGGCGCGGTCACGATCCCGTTGCTCGGAACCGGGACACCGCAGCGGCGTCCCGGAAGCACGGTAGCAGTGCTCCGGGCGCTCGTCGCCCCTGCGTGCGAACCCCCTGATGAGGGACCCGCCGCCCGTTGATCAGCGCAGGGTGAGCGCGCTGCGGACCTCCGGGGCGGTGAGGGCGAGCGCAGCGGCCCGGGCCTCGGCCGCGGAGCCGGCGGCGAGCGCGGCGTCCGCGATCGCCTGGCACTGCGCCAGGGTGTGCCGGCGGACGGCGAACCGCGCGGCGGGCACGGCGCCCGCCGACATCGACAGGCTGGTGATGCCCAGGCCGGTCAGGACCAGTGCCATGAGCGGGTCGGCGGCAGACTCCCCGCACACCCCCACCGGCTTGCCCAGTTCGACACCGGCGCGGGCGGTGGCCGCGACGAGGTCCAGCACGGCGGGCTGCCACGGGTCCAGCAGGTCGGCCAGCTCACCACGCAGGCGGTCGGTGGCCATCGTGTACTGGGCCAGGTCATTGGTGCCCAACGAGACGAAGTCCACCTCGGCCAGGATCTCCCGGGCACGCAGCGCGGCGGCGGGGACCTCGACCATCACCCCGACCCGGGTGATGCCGGCGGCACGGGCCCGGGTGGCGAAGTCGCGGGCCTCGGCGGGCGTGGCGACCATCGGCGCCATCACCCACAGGTGGTCGCGGTCGCCCTCGGGCAGGTCGGCCGCCACGGCGCCGAGCGCGGCCAGCTGGGTGTCCAGCAGGTCGGGCAGCGTGCGGACCAAGCGGTAGCCGCGCACGCCGAGCGCCGGGTTCTCCTCATCAGGCTGGGTGGCGAACGCGAGCGGCTTGTCGGCCCCGGCGTCCAGGGTGCGCACCACGACCTTGCGGTCACCGAACGCGCGCAGCACCGAGCCGTACACGTCGGTCTGCTCCGTCAGCGTGGGGGCGGTCTGCCGGCCGAGGAACAGCACCTCGGTGCGGAACAGGCCCGAACCGGCCACGGCGGTGGCGGCGGCACGGTCGGCGTCGGCGGCGGTGCCGATGTTGGCCAGCAGGTCGATGCGGTGACCGTCGGCGGTGGCGCCCGGCGCGGTGTCGCGGGCCAGCTCGCGTTCGGCGTCGGCGCGCTGCTGCAGCTGGGCACGCACGGCGGCCGGCGGGTCGACGAGCACCTGACCGGCGGCGGCGTCCAGCGCGACGACCGTGCCGTCGGGGACGGCGGTGATGCCGGGCGTGCGGACCAGGCAGGGCAGGCCGAGCTGGCCGGCGATGATCGCGGTGTGCCCGGTCGGGCCGCCCTCCTCGGTGACGAGCCCGACCACGAACGCCAGGTCGAGTGCGGCGGTGTCGGCCGGCGCCAGGTCGATGCCGGCGACCACGGACGGCACGCTCAGGGCCCCCAGCCCGGGTTCCGGCACGCCCAGCAGCCGGGCCACGACGCGGTCGCGCACGGAGCGCAGGTCGGTGACCCGCTCAGCCAGGTACCCGCCGACCGCGGTGAACATGGTGACGAAGCCCTCGACGGCCTCGGTGACGGCCGTGGCCGGACCGGTCCCGGCCCGCACCCGCGTGGCGGCGTCGGCGGCCACGGCCGCATCGGCGGCGATCGCGGCGGTGGCGGTCAGCACCTCCGCCAGCGCACCCGTGGCGCGGGCAGCCTGCGCGGACAGGGCGGCGGCGACCTCCGCGAAGGCGTCGAGCACCTGCTGGGCGGCGGCCTCACGGTCCGCGGCCGGCGGCTCGTCGGCGGGTGCCTGCGTGGCAGGACGCAGCACCGCCAGCGGCGCGACGACGACACCGCGACCGACGCCCAGCCCGTGCAGCGCGGTCCCGGGGGTCGCGGTGACGTCGGCGACGTCCACCCCGAGCCCGGTGAGGCTCACGACGCGTCCAGGTCGGTGGCCAGCAGCGCGACCAGCTCGTCGAGGGTGGGCTCGGCCGCGGGGTCGTCCACGCTGAGCAGGACCTCCTCGCCACCCTGCAGGGCCAGCCCCATGACCATGAGCACGCTCGAGGCGGTCACGGGCGGCTGCCCGTCCCGGCCGATCAGCACGTCCGTGCCGGTGGCGGCGACCGCCTGGGTGAACTTCGAGGCCGGGCGGGCGTGCAGCCCGCTGGTCGTCCCGATCGTGGCTCGTCGTTGAGGCATCCGTTGCTCCGCTCCCTCGTCGCCCGGCCGCCGTCGGCCGGTGACATGAAAAAAGACCTGGGCGTGCACAGCACGCGCCAGGTCTTGCCTGATCGATCTCAGTAACAATCCTCGGAAGGGTTTATACGCCGCATTCCGCGGGGCCGTCAACCCGGGATCTCTCGCCGCGGGGGCCGGTGGCGTCGGCAGCACGGGGGTCGGTCGTGCCGCCCGCGCCCGGGGGCGTCGCACGAGCCGCCGGGGTCGCCGGGGTCGCTCGGCGGGACGTCGCGGGCCGCCTCGTGGACGGCGGACCCCAGGCCTGCGACGACGCCGTCCGAGCTCGGGAATCGCCTGACGGGTGTCCAGGATCCGCATGATCGTGCGGAACCTGCGCACGAGGACCCTCCTCACGAGGGGGGCTGGACAAGCCGGGCAGATGTGGTCTACGTTGCCGCTCGGACGCCTAGGGCGCCCCGCAGAGTCTGGGATTGTTACTGGCGTTCAGGCAAAACCCGAGCTCGGTCGAGATGTTCCACGTAGTCGTGGCACATGACCGGGCTTGGGTTTTTTTGTTGCCCGAATGCGGTCGACTCCTTTCTGGACGACGGCGTGACGACATCGATTCGAGGAGGAATCGTGGCCACCGCGAGCAAGTACGACCAGATCGCCGACGACGTCCTGAAGGCCGTCGGCGGCGAGAGCAACGTGAAGTCGGTGACGCACTGCGCGACCCGGCTCAGGTTCCAGCTGAACGACCGGTCCAAGGCCGACAAGGACGCCGTCGAGGCGACCCGCGGCGTCATCACCGTCGTCGAGGCGGGCGGCCAGTTCCAGGTCGTCATCGGCAGCACCGTCGCGAACGTGTACGAGTCGCTGACCAACCGGGCGTCGGTCACCGCCGAGGGCGGCGCGTCCGGCGGCCTGCTGGCTCGCGCGATCGACCTCATCACGAGCATCTTCACGCCGTTCCTGTGGGTGCTGGCCGGCTCCGGTCTGCTCAAGGCCCTGCTGGCCGTGGTCGTGAAGGCCGACCCGGACTTCGCGACCACCTCGACGTACGCGATCTGGTTCGCCGCGGCGGACGCGATCTTCCAGTTCCTGCCGATCCTGCTGGCCATCACGTCGGCCAAGCGGTTCAAGGCCAACCAGTTCACGTCGGTGGCGATCGCCGCCGCGCTGATCTACTCGGCCACCATCGCGGTGATCCCCAACGCGGAGGGCGCGTCCGTCACGCTGCAGGGCTACGCGGGCGGCGGTCAGGACCTCACGTTCCTGGGTGTCCCGGTGATCATGGTCAGCTACCTGTCCGCGGTCATCCCGACGATCCTGGCGGTCTACGCGCAGTCGCAGCTCGAACGGCTGCTGAACCGGGTGTTCCCCGACGCGCTGCGCAACTTCTTCACCCCGCTGGTCACGCTCGCCGTGATCGTCCCGCTGACCTTCATCGTCATCGGCCCGATCTCCGACTGGGTCGGCACGGGCCTGTCGAACGGCGTGAACTGGTTCTGGGGTCTGTCGCCGGTCATCGGTGGCGCGATCATGGGCGCGTTCTGGCAGGTGTTCGTCATCTTCGGCGTCCACTGGGGCTTCGTGCCGGTCATGGTGCAGGACCTGTCCACGCAGGGCTACTCGCTGCTCACCGGTCCGCTGTTCGCCGCGGTGCTGGCGCAGGCCGGTGCGATCTTCGCCGTGTTCCTCAAGACCAAGAACCGCGACCTCAAGGGTGTGGCCGGCCCGGCTGCGATCTCCGCGTTCCTCGCCGGCATCACCGAGCCCGGCATCTACGGTGTGACGCTGCGCCTGAAGAAGCCGTTCATCTACGCGTGCATCGGTGGTGCCGTCGGCGGCGCGATCGCGGCGTCGGGCGGTTCGGCCGCCGAGGGCTTCGTCCTGCCGGGGGCGATCACGCTCACCTCGACGATGAACATCGGCAACTTCACGCTCCAGCTGGTCGGCACGGGTCTGGCGATCCTCATCGCGTTCGTCCTGACCATGACGCTCGGCTTCAAGGACGTCCCGAACAAGGACGCGGCTGCTGCCGGTGCCGCCGGTGGCGCCGTCCCGTCCGAGGCGCTCGCGCTCGGTGCCCCCGTGGCCGGTGAGGTCGTGCCGTTGTCGGCCGTGCCGGACAAGGTGTTCTCGTCCGGGGCGATGGGTGAGGGCCTGGCCGTCATCCCGTCCGAGGGCAAGGCGTACGCGCCGGCGTCGGGTGTGCTCGTCACCGTGATGCCGCACGCGTTCGGCATCCGCACCGACACGGGCCTGGAGGTGCTGGTGCACGTCGGTCTCGACACGGTCGAGCTGGGCGGCAGGTTCTTCACCTCGAAGGTCGCGCAGGGTGACCGCGTGGAGTCCGGGCAGCCGCTCACCGAGTTCGACATCGAGGGCATCAAGGCCGCCGGGTTCAACCCGATGACCGTGCTCATCGTGACCAACCGCGGTGCCGCCTCGGCGGTCGTGCCGGTCGCCGAGGGCCAGGTCCGGCCGCAGGAGCTCGTGCTCGACCTGGTCGGCTGAGAGCCCGGGTGCCGGGGGTCGCGCGTCGACGCACCCCCGGCACCCGTTCATCGCGTCGGAACCCGCGCCACGCCCGCTGAACGTCAGGAAGGACCCGTCGTGCACCACACCCAGCCCGCACCGTTCCCCGAGGGGTTCCTCTGGGGCGCCTCGACCTCCGGCTACCAGGTGGAGGGCGGGTGGGACGCCGACGGCAAGGGCCGCTCGATCGTCGACGCCCGCACGCAGTTCCCGCCCGGCACCACCGACTACACGGTCGCCTCGGACCACTACCACCACGTCGACGAGGACGTCGCCCTGTTCGCCGAGCTGGGTCTGAAGGCGTACCGGTTCTCCGTGCAGTGGACGCGCATCGTGCCCGACGGCGACGGTGCCGAGAACCCGGACGGCATCGCGTTCTACCACCGGCTCATCGACGGCCTGCTGGCCCACGGCATCACGCCGGTGCTGACCATGTACCACTTCGACCTGCCGCAGGCCCTGGCCGACAAGGGCGGGTGGGGTTCGCGCGGCACGGTCGACGCGTTCGTGCGCTATGCCGAGATCCTGTTCCGCGAGTACGGGTCCAAGGTCGAGTACTGGCTGACCATCAACGAGCAGAACATGATGGTGATGTTCGGTGAGCTGATCGGCATCATCGACGGCCCCGCCAACACCGGCGTGAACGTCTACCAGAAGAACCACCACATGCTCGTGGCGCAGGCCCGGGCCATGGAGCTGCTGCACCGCACGGTCCCCGGCGCGAAGATCGGCCCGGCACCCAACATCGCGTACGTGTACCCGGCCTCGCCCCGGCCCGAGGACGTCATCGCCGCCGACGACCTCAACGCGGTGCGCAACTGGCTCTACCTGGACGCCGCCGTGCACGGCCGCTACAACGCGACCGCCTGGGCGTACCTGGAGGCCAAGGGCCTCACGCCCGACGTCGAGGACGGCGACCTGGACGTGCTGGCGTCGGCGCACCCCGACTTCCTCGCGTTCAACTACTACGCGACCCACACCGTCGCCGCGCCCCTGTCCGACGAGGACCGCACCGCGCAGGGCGGCAGCGGGGGCGACCAGCAGATCGCGTTCGACGACCCCGGGTTCTACCGGGCGGTCGACAACCCCTTCCTGCCGAAGAACGCCTTCGGGTGGGAGATCGACCCCGTCGGCTTCCGCATGACGTTCCGGGCGATCTACGACCGGTACCACCTGCCGCTGCTCGTCACCGAGAACGGCCTGGGCGCGTTCGACCAGCTCGAGCCCGACGGCACCGTGCACGACCAGTACCGGATCGACTACCTGCGCGACCACATCGCGCAGATCCAGGCGGCGATCGGCGACGGCGTCGACGTGCTCGGGTACTGCCCGTGGTCCGCGATCGACCTGGTGTCCACGCACCAGGGCATCGCCAAGCGGTACGGCTTCGTCTACGTGAACCGCGACGACGACGACCTCAAGGACCTGGCCCGGTACCGCAAGGACAGCTTCGCCTGGTACCAGACGCTCATCGCAGGCAACGCCCTGCCCGACTGACCCGGGCTCGACGAGACGA
The DNA here is from genome assembly GCF_052036975.1 of Cellulomonas soli. GTDB lineage: Bacteria > Actinomycetota > Actinomycetes > Actinomycetales > Cellulomonadaceae > Cellulomonas > Cellulomonas soli_A. The sequence continues at coordinate 212,427 of NZ_JBQIAR010000001.1, read as the reverse complement.
GCTGCTCCCCGCCAGGCGACACGTCGGGCGGGGAGCAGTCATCATCAGAAGCGCCGGCTGCGAAGGAGGAGCGGCACCCATGAAGGTCCTCAAGGTCTTCAACAACTCCGTGGTGCTCGGGGTCGACGACTCGGGCACCGAGCTCGTGCTGCTCGGGCGCGGCGTCGGGTTCCAGGCCAAGCCCGGTGACGTCGTCGACGACGCGCTCGTGGAGCGCACGTTCGTGCCCGACGGGTCGACCACCGCCGAGCGGATCGCGGCGTTCGTGCAGGAGATCCCGCGCGCGGACATCGAGACCACCGAGGAGATCGTCCGCGAGGCCCGCCGCGTGCTCGGCGACCACGTGACCGACCACATCCTCGTGCCCCTGGCCGACCACGTGAGCTTCGCGCTGCGCCGCGAACGGGAGGGCGCCACCCAGATCGACTACCCGCTGCGGTGGGAGGTCGAGAACCTCTACCCGAACGAGGTCGCGTTCAGCCGGGAGGCCCTGGCGATCATCGAGCGGCGCACCGGTGTGCGGCTGCCGGCCATCGAGGCCGTGCCGCTCGCGCTGCACTTCGTCAACGCGCAGTTCGGCTCGGCCGCCGACCTCGACGTGACGATGCGGATGACCGAGGTCCTCACCGAGACGCTGGCGATCATCTGCACCGAGTACGACGTGCAGATCGACGAGCGCTCACCCGTCGTCGCACGGTTCGTCACGCACCTGCGCTACCTGTTCCGCCGTGAGCAGCAGGGTCGTCAGCTGCCCGCCGTGGCCGACAGCCTGCACGAGGCCGTCCGTGCCGCCCAGCCGCGCGAGTACGCGTGCGGGCAGCAGATCGCCGACCTGCTCGGGCAGAGGTTCGGCTGGGACGTCGGCGCGGAGGAGGTCATCTACCTGACGTTGCACGTGGCACGGCTGACGGCCACGGCTCTGGCCGAGGCGGGGGAGCGGGCAGATGGCTGAGGTCCCCGCCGTCGACGTGCTGGCCGCCCAGGTGCTGCGCCTGGTGGGTGGGCCGGCGAACGTCGAGCGCCTCACGCACTGCTGGGCGCGCCTGCGGTTCGTGCTGCGCGACGACACCGTCGCGGACGACGCCGCACTGGGTGCGCTGCCCGGTGTGGTCATGGTGGTGCGTCAGTCCGGTCAGCTGCAGGTCGCCCTGCAGGGTGGGCCGTTGGCGGTGCACGCGGCGCTCGCGGCGCAGCTGGGGGACACCGGCCGGGGCTCGCCGGCCTGACGTCCAGGCGTGGCGGGCGTTCAGGCGCGGCGGGGTCGTTCGCGCCAGATCGCTGCGAAGGCCAGCAGCACCGCTGCGACCTCGGTGATCGCCGACAGCCACTCGGGTGCGCCCTGCCACCGCGAGTGCACGCCGAACAGGCCGACCGGGCTGGTGGCCACGACGAACGCCCCGAAGGTGGTCAGCCCGAACGCGACGGAGCCGAGCAGAGGCCAGATCGACGTCCACGCGAACAGCAGCACGGCGAGCACCAGACCACCGATGCCGTTGACGAGGAACGCGGGCCCCACGACGTCGACGTTCCGCATGCCGTCCCACCACAGGGACAGGTGGACGACCCCGGAGGTGGCCACGCACAGCGCGATCAGGGACCGCAGCACCCACGCGACGTGGACGGGGGCTGCCGCGTCGGTCGGGTCGAGTGCGGCGGCGGGGTCCGGGTGGGCGGTCATGCGGATCCCTCCAGCACCGCACCCTCGGAGACGTGCACGGCGAACGACGGGAGCGGGGTCTCCGCCGGGCCGGAGACGTTGGCGCCCTCGAACGTGAAGACGGAGCCGTGGCACGGGCACGACAGCTGATCGCCGTCGACGGCGACCGTGCAGCCCTGGTGGGTGCACACGGCGGACACGGCGACGACGGTGCCCTCGGTGGGTTGCACCAGGATGATCGGGCTGCCGTCGACGGCGGTGGCCGACAGTGCGCCGCCGACGGGGATGTCGGACACCTGCGCGAGGGCGCCGGACGCGTCCGGGGTGGCGACGGTGCCGTCACCGGTGCCGTCGGTGCCGTCGGAACCGGCGCCGCACGCGGCGAGGACGCCGACCGCGGCCACCCCCATGGTGGCCATGCCGCCACGGACGAGGACGTCGCGTCGGCTGAGGCACCCGGCGCAGGGTTCGTGGGTCTCCACCGTCGTCCGGGACATGTCCACCTCCGTGTCGGGCCTCCGCGAGCCGTGCAGGTCAGACGCTAGACCTTGGTCCCTTGCGCGTCCCGGCAACTGTCCCCGGGTTGCCTGGGAATCGACTGGGAGCGACGGCTGCCCGTTGCCGCCCGGCCACACCCCGACAGCCACCTACGCTGGCGGGATGGAGACCCCGACGCGCCCCGCAGGGCCGTGGCGCCTGGTCGTCCTCGTCACCGCCGCACTGCTCGCGGTGACCGCCGGCATCACGTTCAGCGGTGCGGCGCTGCCGACCCTGCTGCGCGACCCCGGCGCGATCGTGCGCTGGGGGCTGCCCGCCACGACCACCCTGACCGAGCTCGCCGGTGCGCTCACCCTCGGGGCGCTGGTCCTCGCGGCCTGCGTGCTGCCCCGCCGCACCGACCCCACACCGCGCGGCTCCGGGCCGGTGGCCGACGGCAGCGCCTACCCGCGCGCGACCGTCGTGGCCGGTGCCGCCGGCATCGCCTGGACCTTGCTGTCCGTGCTGCACCTGGTGCTCACGTACGCCTCCGTCGCCGGACGCCCGCTCGACTCGGCGACGTTCGGCGACGAGCTCGGGCTGTTCGTCACGCAGGTCGACCTGGGCCGCACACTGCTGGGCATCACCACGCTCGCGGCCGTCGCGACCGTGCTCGCGTTCGTCGTGGCGACCCCGACCGGCGCCGCCTGGACCGGTGCACTGGTGCTGGTCGCCCTGTGGCAGCAGGGTCAGACGGGTCACGCGGCCGGGGCCGCCGGGCACGACCTGGCGACGTCGTCGATGGTGCTGCACCTGGTCTCCGTCGCGATCTGGGTCGGGGCGCTGGCCGCGCTCGCGGTGCTCGTCGGGCGGCTCGGCACGGACCTGTCGGCCTCCGTCGCGCGGTACTCGGTCATCGCCGGGTGGTGCTTCGTGGGCGTCGGCGCCTCCGGCATCGTCAACGGGACGCTGCGGCTGGGCGGCTGGGACGGCCTGACCACCCGGTACGGGGTGCTGCTGCTGGTCAAGGCCGCACTGTTCGGCGCTCTCGGGCTGCTCGGGCTGTGGCACCGGCGGTCCGTGGTGCCCCGGTTGGCCGGCGGGAACCAGACCGGTGCGGGAGCCGCCGCGGTGCGCCGTGCCGGCGGGACGCTGTTCTGGCGGCTCGTGCTCGTGGAGCTCGCCGTCATGGGCGCCGTGTCCGGGGTCGCCGTCGCGCTCGGCTCCACCGCCCCACCCGTGCCCGACGACGTGCCGCTCGACCAGAGCCCCGCCTACCAGATCACCGGGCACCCTCTGCCCCCCGAACCGACGGTGCTGCGGTGGTTCACGGAGTGGAAGTGGGACCTGCTGATGGCCTCGGCGGCCGTCGCCGGCATGGTCGTGTACGTCCGCTGGGTGCGCCGGCTGCGCCGCCGCGGTGACACGTGGCCGTGGCTGCGGACCGTCTCCGCGCTGACCGGACTCGCGATCTTCTTCTGGACGACGTCCGGCGGGCCGTCGCTGTACGGGCACGTGCTGTTCAGCGCGCACATGGTGCAGCACATGGTGCTGGCGATGGTGGTGCCGATCTTCATCGCCCTGTCCGCACCCGTCACGCTCGCCCTGCGTGCCCTGCCCGTGCGGTCCACCCGGTTGCGCGGCGACGTCTCGCGCGGACCCCGCGAGTGGATCCTCACGGTCGTGCACAGCCACGTCGGGACGTTCCTGGCGCACCCGCTGGTCGCCGCGATCAACTTCGCCGGGTCGATGGTGCTCTTCTACTACACCGACTTCTTCGAGTGGTCGCTGCGCAGCCCCGTGGGGCACCTGGCGATGATCGTGCACTTCTCGGCGGCCGGGTACCTGTTCGCCAACGCGCTCGTCGGCATCGACCCCGGACCCACGCGGCTCGGGTACCCGCAGCGCCTGCTGCTGCTGTTCGCCACCATGGCGTTCCACGCGTTCTTCGGTGTGGCGCTGGTCAGCGGCGAGGCGCTGCTGGTGGCCGACTGGTTCGGCCTGATGGGCCGCCCGTGGGGTGCCACCGCGATCGACGACCAGCACACCGGCGGCGCGATCACCTGGGGCATCGGCGAGCTGCCCACGCTCGCCCTGGCCGTCGGCGTGGCCTTCGCCTGGTCGCGCGAGGACGACCGGGTCGCCCGGCGCCGCGACCGGAAGGTCGACCGCGAGGGCGACGTCGAGATGGACGAGTACAACGCGATGCTCGCCCGCATGGCCGAGCAGGACGAGCGCGGCTGACGTCCGGCCGGCGGGCCCGCTGACCAGGGCGGGCGTCGGTGGTCGGGCGTAGCGTGCCGCGCGTCCGGACCTGCCGGGCGACCGACCGGAAGGACCGCGCATGTCAGCCGTCACCCGCACCACCACCCCGCACAGCTACTCGTCGGCCGTGGCCGCCGGCGACCTCGTGTTCCTCGGCCTGCACCGCGGGTTCGGCGACGACTTCGCGGCGCAGCTCGCGGACGCGCTCGACGGGGTCGCGCGGACGCTCGAGCCGTACGGGTTGCACCTGCACGACCTGGTCAAGGTGCACGTGTGGCTGCGCGACATCGCGGACCTGCCCGCCATGGAGCAGGCGTTCGTCGGGCGGTTCCCGGTCGACGGGTACCCCGCCCGGATGACCGCCACCACCCAGTTCATCGACGACGACTGCCGGGTGATGGTCGAGGGGACCGCCTACCGGGGCAGCTGAGGCGTCACCGGTCGGCGGCGAGGCGGTGGGCGAGGCCGTCGAGGATGAGGTCGAGCCCGTAGTCGAACTCGTCGGCGAACGCGTAGTCCTTGCCGACGACGAGCTCGCCGAGGAACCGTGCGAGGTGCGGGTAGTCGCCCTCGGGTGGGGCGACGTCGGTCGCGAAGGTCTCCTCTGCGCCGTCGCCGGGGGTGAACGGCAGGTTCACCTCGGTGAGCACGAATCCGTACACGTAGGCGTCGAGCACCGAGAACGCGTGCGCGGCGAGTGGCATGGGGAAGCCTGCGCCGCACAGTGCGCCGAGGACGGCGTCGTGGTGGCGCAGCACCGCGGGCCCGGGGGCGAGGCGGGACTCGAGCATGCCGAGCGCCCAGGGGTGGCGGGTGAGTGCCGCGCGCGTGGAGGCGGCGCGGCGTGTCATGGCGGTGCGCCACGGGTCGGCCGGGTCGGGCAGCTCGATCTGGGCGAACACGTGGTCGGCCAGGGCGTCGAGCAGCGTCTCCTTGCCGGCCACGTGGTGGTAGAGCGACATGGCCTCGACGCCGAGCTCCTTGCCGACGCTGCGCATGGTCACCGCGGGGAGCCCTCCGCGATCGGCGACGGCGACCGCGGCCTCGACGATGCGGTCGCGGCTGAGGGGCAGGCGGGTCATGCGCTGATCATTGCGGACTTACGTGCGTAAGGCTACTCTCGCCGGGTACTGGTCTTACGGATGTAAGGGAGAGTCGGATGCGCGCCGCAGTCGTCGAGAGGTACGGCCCGCCGGACGTCGTCCGGGTCATCGAGGTGCCGGCGCCCGCCCCCGGGCGTGGGGAGGTCCTGGTCCGGGTCGAGGCCGTCGCGGTCAGCGCGGGCGACGCGCGGCTGCGGGCCGGCCGGTTCCCCCGCGGCTTCGGCGCCCCGGCGCGCGTCGCCGTGGGTCTGCGCGGACCGCGCCGGGCGATCCTCGGCTCTGCGATCTCGGGCACGGTCGAGCAGCTCGGCCCCGACGTCGAGGGCCTGCGGGTCGGCGACCGGGTGAGCGGCATGAACGGGACCCGGCTGGGCGGCCACGCCGAGCTCGTCGCGATGCGCGCCCGCCGCCTGGTGCCGACGCCCGCGACCGTCGACCACGACGCCGCGGCCGGGTCGCTGTTCGGCGGGACGACCGCGCTGCACTTCCTGCGCGACCGCGTCACGCCCGGCGCCTCCGTGCTGATCAACGGTGCGTCCGGGGCGGTCGGCACCAGCGCCGTCCAGCTGGCCGCGCGCGCCGGCGGCACCGTCACCGCCGTGACCAGCGCCCGCAACGCCGACCTGGTCACCCGGCTCGGTGCCCAGCACGTGCTCGACTACACCAGTACCCCCCTGCGCTCCGTGCAGCACCGGTTCGACGTCGTGCTCGACGCGGTCGGCACGCTGACCAGCGCCACCGGGCCGCACCTGCTCACCGACCGTGGGGTGCTGCTGCTCGTGGCGGCGGACCTGGCCGACACCGTCCGGGCGCGCGGACGCGTCGTGGCCGGACCGGCACCCGAGAACCCTGCGGACGTGCGGCTGCTGCTGGACCTGCTGGCCGCCGGGCAGCTCGACCCGGTCACCGAGACCGTCGGCGGGCTGGACACCGTGCAGGAGGCCCACCGTCGCATCGACGGCGGGCACAAGGTCGGCAACCTCGTCATCGAGCCGAACCGCTGAGCCGCCCACGAGCCCTTCGCCAGCCGGGGAATCCGTGCAGCCCGTCGAGCGGTCGCGTGGTAGGACGGACCGGTGACCGATGCGCCTGCCACCCCGCCGTCCGACACCCCGACCCCCGCCGGCACCGAGCCGACCACACCGTTCGCCTCGCTCGACGCGTACCTGGCGTTGCCGCGCCTGTCGGGCCTGCGCCTGTCGCCCGACGGCACCCGCCTGGTGACCGTCGTCGCCACGCTCGACGAGAAGGCCACCGCGTACCGCTCGGCCGTGTGGGAGGTCGACCCGACCGGTGAGCGTGCCGCCCGCCGGCTGACCCGGTCCGTCAAGGGCGAGTCGGGTGCGGCGTTCACCTCGACCGGTGACCTGCTGTTCACGTCGGGCCGCCCCGACCCGGAGGCCAAGGACGGCGAGGAGGCGGACGTCCCCACGCTGTGGCGGCTGCCGGCCGACGGCGCCGAGGCGCGCGTGGTCGCCCGCCGCAACGGTGGTCTGGGCCTCGCGGCGGTCGCGCGTGACGTGCCGACCGTCCTGCTCGGCTCGGACGTGCACCCGCACGCCAAGGACCTCGCCGACGACGACCGGCTGCTCAAGCTGCGCAAGGACTCCAAGGTCGCGGCGATCCTGCACGACGCGTACCCGGTGCGGTACTGGGACCACGATCTCGGCCCCGCGCAGCCGCACCTGCTGGCCGCGGATCTCACGGAGGTCGTCGCGCACGAGCCCGTCGCCGGCGCCCCGGAGCCGCGGGTCGACCTGACGGACGTGACGCCAGCGCCGGGTGCCGCGCTGGTGGAGCAGCACTCGGACCTGACGCCCGACGGCCGCACGGTGGTGACCGGCTGGGCGCTGCCGCAGGCCAAGGGGGCCGTGCGCGCCCGCCTCGAGGCGATCGACGTGGCGACGGGGGAGCGTCGGGTGCTGGTCGACGACCCGGAGGCCGACCTGTGGGCGCCGGCCGTCTCGCCCGACGGCACGCTCGTCGCGTACGCCCGCGAGACGATCTCGACGCCGCACGAGGCGCCGCGTGTCGAGCTGTGGGTCGTCGGCATCGACGGCACCGGGGCGCGACGGCTCGGCGCGGACTGGGACCGCTGGCCGGGGAGCATCGTGTGGCTGCCGGACTCCACCGCGGTGCTCGTGCAGGCCGACGACGGCGGGCGCGGCCCGCTGTTCCACGTCGCCGTGGCCACGGGCGAGGTGACACGGGTGACGGCGGACGACGCGCTGTTCTCCGACGTCGTCGTCAGCTCCGACGGTGCCACGGCCTACGCGCTGCGCGCCTCGTACACGGCGCCGGCGCACCCGGTGCGCATCGACCTGGCCGCCGCACTCGCCACAGGGGCCCCGGTGGAGGCGGTCGCGCTGCGGGCGCCCGCGCCGCTGCCCACGCTGCCGGGCCGCCTGGAGGAGGTCGAGACGACGGTCGCCGACGGCTCGCGCGTGCGTGCCTGGCTCGCGCTGCCCGAGGGGGCCGGACCGGACGCCCCCGCGCCGCTGCTGCTGTGGATCCACGGTGGTCCGCTCGGGTCGTGGAACGCCTGGTCGTGGCGGTGGAACCCGTGGCTGCTGGTCGCGCAGGGCTACGCGGTGCTGCTGCCGGACCCGGCGTTGTCGACCGGGTACGGGCAGGAGTTCATCCAGCGCGGCTGGGGTGCGTGGGGTGCAGCACCGTTCACCGACCTCATGGCGATCACCGACGTCGCCGAGGCGCGGGTCGACATCGATGCGACCCGCACCGCCGCGATGGGTGGCTCGTTCGGCGGGTACATGGCCAACTGGGTCGCTGGGCACACCGACCGGTTCCGCGCGATCGTCACGCACGCGAGCCTGTGGGCGCTCGACCAGTTCGGGCCCACCACCGACGCGGCGTACTACTGGGGCCGGGAGATGACCGAGGAGATGGCGCTGGCCAACTCCCCGCACATGTTCGTCGAGGACATCGTCACCCCGATGCTCGTGGTGCACGGCGACAAGGACTACCGGGTGCCGATCGGCGAGGGCCTGCGGCTCTGGTACGAGCTGGTGTCCCGCTCGGGCCTGCCCGCCGACGACGAAGGTCGCACCGACCACCGGTTCCTGTACTTCCCCGACGAGAACCACTGGGTGCTCACGCCGCAGCACGCGAAGGTCTGGTACCTGACCGTGCAGGCGTTCCTGGCGCGGCACGTGCTGGGTCGCGACGACGTCGCCTACCCGGAGGTGCTGGGCTGATGGCCCGCGGGTTCGTCCACCTCAACGGGGCCACGTACGAGCTGGCCGGTGCGGTCGACGAGTCGTTCGTGGGGCAGGTGGCGCGGCGGTTGAACGGCGGGCTGCGCTCCACCGACGACGCCGTGACGGGCGGCACGCCGTACCAGACGTACGACGTGCTGCTCGACGGCCGGACCGTCGCGATGACCATCCGTCTCGACCGGCTGTGGTCGGCGGCGGCGTGGCTCGAGGAGGACCCGGTCGACTGACGTCGCTCGCGCCGGGCGGTTCGTCAGGCGCCCAGCGGACCTCGGACGATCGAGTCGCCCGAGTGCGCCGGGTCGCCGTCGAACTGCTCGGCGGAGACGTCGACCACGGAGAACTCGTCGAGGTCGAGCCCGACGGGCAGGTCGAACCGGCCCTCGTTCCCCTCGAGGGTGCCGAGGCTGATCAGCCCGCTGACATCGGGTGTGAGCAGCCAGACCTCGCGGAAGCCGTCCGTGTCGCCGCCACCGTCGTCCAGGTCGACGACGAGGACCCGGCTGCCGTCGCCGCTCGTCTCGACCACGGCGGTGCCGCTCGCCTGCCAGCCGGGCAGCGGTTCGAGAGTCGCACTCGCCGTCACCGTCGGAGCGCCCGTGCCCCGCAGCACTCCCCAGACGCCGAGGCCACCGAGGACGACCCCCGCCGCCGCGGCCCCCGCGACCCACGCCCACGGGCGTCGCGCCGTGGGGGCACCGCCGGACGGTCGGCGCCGGTCGTCGAGCCGGACCACCGGGGAGGGCTCGACCGGAGCGACAGCCACGGGAGCGGCGGCCATCGGGGCGGGAGTCCCGGCCGCGGTCAGTCCCAGCTCGGCGACGACCCGTTCCCACACGGCGGGCGGCGGCGGAGTCAGTGAGTCCGGCCCGGCGTCACGGGCCAGCCCGACGACGCCGCGCAGGGCGTCGAGCTCCTGCGTGCACCGGGCGCACCCGGCCACGTGCGCGCGCTCCGCGTCGGACCCGGCGCTCTCCCCGAGGGCGAGCAGCGCCAGCGTCTCGTCGTCCACGTGCGACTCATCGAACGGCACCGTCCACCTCCCATCGGGTCCGCAACCTGGCCAGGCTGCGCCGGACATGACTCTTCACCGTGCCGAGCGGCAGCCCGAGCCGGTCGGCGATCTGGTCGTGCGTGAGGTCGTCGTAGAACGCCAGCCGCAGGATCGTGCGCTGCGGGTCGCCGAGCCGGTCGAGCTCGTCGGCCACCACCACCTGGTCCACCACACGATCGTCCACCGGTGCGCCGCCGACGGGTACGCCCGGGCCGGTGGGCGTGGCGAGTGTCGCGGTGGCGTGCTGCGTGCGGCGGTCGCGCGTGCGGCGTTCGTGCGCGTCGGCCACGGCGTGCCGGGTGATGCCGAGCAGCCAGGCGGGCAGCCGGGCGCGCGTCGGGTCGAAGCGGTGCCGACCGCGCCACGCGTCCGCGAAGACCTGCTGCGTGACGTCCTCGGCGTCGGCCGCCGAGCCGAGCGAGCGCAGGGCCACGGTGTGCACGAGCGTCGCCCACCGGCGGTAGGCCTCCGCGATGGCCACCTCGTCGCCGGCGGCGAAGGCGGCACCCAACGCGTCGACACCCTCACCGTCACGGTCCGGGAAGGTCGCGGGTCCGGGCTCACCGGGGTCGGGGACGACGCCGGGTGGGCTCACGGTCGCCTCCTGACTGGTCGAGCGCCGCGGGGCGACGGTGGCACGCAGCATGCGTGGTCACCCCCCGCCCGACAGGTCTGGCACGGGCTCGGCGGTGACGACGACGTTGTCCGTATAGTGCCCGATGTCCCGCCGGAACGCCCCACCACACGTGACGAGCACCAGCCGCGGCTGCCCGTCGCGGGCGAACCACTGCGCCACGGGTGCACCGTCCTTGGCGGTCTGCTCGACCGTGACCACCCGGTAGCCGTGGGTGCGGCCGTCGCTCGTCGTCACCTGGACCGGTGCGCCGACGCCGACCTCGCGCAGCCGGGCGAACGGCCCGATGCCGGTGAGTGCCGAGTCGACGTGCGCGGCGAGCACGGTGCTGCCGGCGGGGGAGTCGGGGGTGGCGCCGAACCGGTACCAGCCGGCCCGGTCGGCGTCGGCGGGGACCTCCATGGAGCCGTCCGCCTGCACACCGACCGCGTCGACGGCCATGTCCACGCCCACGTCGGGCACCTGCACACGCGTCGGTGCGGGGAGCTCGCCTGCCGCCGGGAGTGCGCCCAGGTCGCTGCTGCGGACCGGGACGTCGGCCCAGGCGGGGTCCGTCGGGGTGGGGTCGGGACTGCTCGGTGCGGCGGACGTCGTGGCGGTGCCGGCGTCGGGGCTCGGGGTGATCGTGGGCGTCGCGCCCTGGGTGCAGGCGGTCAGCGCGGCGAGCACCACCAGCATGCCGACCAGCACGCGGGACGCGGCCCGGGGAGGTTCACCGTTCATGATGTCCTCCCCGGGTCGCGTCGTGCCGTGCAGGTGCGTCGTGCCGGGCCGGGGGGTTCCCGGTCAGCGCTGCCCACCCGGCACGGTCGCCAGGCGGCGACGGGCGAGGACGTACCCGCCGATGCCGGCGACGGCGAGCCCGGTGAGGGCGACGACCCCCAGCAGGCTGCCCTGGCTCATGCCCTGCTCACCCGTGGCGGACCCGGTCAGGCCCTGGTCGGCCGCGAGTCCCACCTCGCCGGCCTGGACCCCGGTGGGCGACGAGTGCAGGCCTTCGATCGTCTGCGTGGCCAGCGCGAGCGTGGCGGGCGTGGCCGTCGCGCTGCCCCAGGCGTAGACGATGGTGTTGACGCCTTCGCGCACGGGCACGTCGGCCGGTCCGAGCAGGGCCGGTGTGGTGGTCCCGGCGGCGGTGACGCTCGCGGAGACGGTGCCGGCCGGCAGGTCGAGGACCTTCTCGTTCGGGTTCGTCAGCCCGCTGATCACGGCGGTCCCGCCGGCCAGCACGTCGACGGCCGGGGCAGCGGCCACGTGGCGGACGGTGAGTCGGCCCTGGCCGGGGTCGGTCGGCGAGGTGTCGTTGGTGAACAGCGTGGCGGTCGGTGTCCCGCCGGCGTCGAGGTGCGCGACGGCCGTGTAGCTGGTGTCGGCGGCGAGCGTCAGGTCGACGGGGCCGATGGCGGGGGCGCTGGCGTCGGCGGCGTCGGACGCGGTGATCGCCACCGTGTACGTGCCGGCGGCCAGGTCGAGCGGTCCGGCGAGGTCGCCCGGTGCGAAGTCGTCGAGCGTGCGCTCGCCGTTGACCCACACGTCGACGACGAGGCCGGGCACCCCGTGCAGCACGGACAGCTGTGCGGTGGTGGCGGCCGAGGCCGGCAGTGCGGTGAAGGTGAGCGCGGCGACGGAGAGGCCGGCGAGGGTGAGCGTGCCGGCGGCGGTGCCGGCGATCGATCGAGTGCGCATGGTGTCCTCCTGGGCGGGCCCGGCGGGCGGGCTGCGTGTCCTGACACCCCTTCTTCCCGGGTGGGGCTGGTTCTGGATGCACCTGGCGTGAACTTGTGCGGACACGTCTGCCGCGCGCCCGCGAACGAGTGTGCGCCGAAGGATAGGCAACCCTTAGTCGCGTCCCGTAGGCTTGCTGACGTCGCGTCAGATTCGCCACCGTCGGTGGCCGACGGAGGTAACCCGATGAGCACGCCCACCACGGCCGAGGCCGACACACCCCTGTCCGACGCACCGCTGTCGGCCGCCCTGCGGGCCGGCACGCGCGAGCAGCACAGCGCCGCCGAACGCATGCCGTTCATGGACGCCCTCGTCGGCGGTCGGCTCGACCGCGCGGCCTACACCGCGCTCGCGGTCCAGCAGCTGTCCATCTACCGCGCCCTCGAGGCCGCCGGTGACCGCGTCGCGCACGACCCCCTCGGCACGACGCTCGTGTTCACCGAGCTGACCCGGGTGCCCGCCATCGAGCAGGACCTCGCGCACCTGCTCGGCACCGACTGGGCCGAGCACACCGCACCCCTGCCGGCCACCCGCGCCTACGTCGCCCGGCTCTACGAGATCAGCGACTCGGTACCCCACTACGCCGCGCACGCCTACACCCGCTACCTCGGCGACCTGTCGGGCGGGCAGATCCTGCGACGCATGCTGCAGCGGCACTACGGGTTCCAGGACGACGGGGTCGCCTTCTACGACTTCCCGCAGATCCACCGGCTCAAGCCGTTCAAGGACGTCTACCGCGAGCGCCTCGACGCGCTGCCCCTCGACGGACCGGCCCGTGCGCTCGTGGTCGAGGAGGCGCGCCTCGCCTTCGAGCTCAACCGCGCCGTGTTCGCCGAACTCGGTGCGCTCCACCACCAGCAGGCGCCCTCGGACCGGACCTTGACGGGCGAACCGGACATCGAAGGGCATCCCGACCTGGGGTGATCCTGCACCAGGAGCCGCCCGAGGTCGTCCCGGAGGCCCCCGAGGGTCGATGATGTGCACGTGGCGAAGACCGGTGCCGACGGCGACCGCGAGGAGGACCTCCCCGCGGCGGTTCCGCTCGGCGCGTCCGCCTTCGCCCTGCTGGCCCGGCGGCTCGACGAGTGCCGCACGCTGGAGGACGTCGTCGAGGCCGCAGTGGTCCACGTGGTGCGCCTCCTGCCGGCTGCCCGCGCGTCCGTGGGCCGCATCGAGCAGGACACCTGCCGCACGCTGGCCACCGAGCCCGAACCCGCCGATGCCCGCTCCCTGTGGCTCACCCGACGCTCGTTGCGCGCCGACGAGCACCCCGCGATGCGCCGGTTGCTGCGCAACCGCGAGAGCTGGACCGCGCACGTCGCCCACCCCGACGGCACCCCCGGCCAGCCCGGCGACCCGGCCCTCGGCGACGCCGTCGAGGTGACCAGCCTGCGCGACCTCGGCCTGAGCTCGTCGCTGGGCACACCCCTGGTGGTCAACGGCACCGTGTGGGGCCAGCTGTCCGCGCTGCGCGGTGACGACCTGCCGCCGTTCGACCAGGAGGACGTGGCCCGCGCCGAGGTCGCCGCCGCGCTCGTCTCAGGGGCCATCGCTCGTGTGGACCTCGGTGCGCAGATCCGTCACCTGGTCGCCGACGACCCGCTGACCGGGCTCGCGAACCGTCGGATCGCCGACGACGCTGCCGCTGCTGCCCTCGAGTCCGGCCAGGAGACCTGCATCGTGGTGTGCGACGTCGACGGCCTCAAGCGCGTCAACGACGAGCTCGGGCACGACGTCGGCGACGACCTGCTGCGCACGGTGGCCGACGTGATCCGCCGCGTCGCCGACGCACTGCCGGGCACCACCGCGGCCCGCATCGGCGGCGACGAGTTCAGCCTGGTCACCGTGGGGCACACCCGTGCGACCGTCGCCGAGACCACCCACGCCGTCATCTCCGCGTTCCCGCTGCCGCACGGCGCCGCCATCTCGTACGGCATCTCCTCGACGGCCGTCACCGGGGCGGTCTCCGCCCGGCACCTGTTCCGCCGCGCCGACGCCGCGCAGTACCGCGCCAAGCGTGCCCGGGCACGGGCCCGCGCGAACCTGGCCCCCGCCGGCGCGGACCCGGCCGTCACCGCCGAACGCGTCATCGTCGCCGGTTCGAACGCGATCGCCGCCGCCCAGCCGTCGGCCGTGCCGCGCCTGTGCGCGCTGGCCGCCGTGGCCACCCACACCCTCGGCGGCTCCGCGTGGGCCGTGCTCATGCGTCGCCCCGACGCCGGCCCCGACGAGCAGCCGTCCGCGGTGGCCCGTGGTGGCAGTCCGACGGAGCCCGGCACCGACTCGGCCGTGGTGACCGTGCAATACGAGACGTGGGTGCTCGAGGTGGGTGCCTCACCGACGGCCGCGCACGGTGAGGTCGTCACCACCGCCCTGCAGGCCCTGACGGCCGTGGCGGTGGTCGGCGCGTCCTGACCGGACGCGGACCCGCGCCGAGCCGGGCGCCCGTTCGACGCCCGGCCCGCACTCAGCCGTGCAGCGGCAGGGTCAGCACCGTGGGGGCCCCGTCGATGACGCGCACCGGCACGCCCCAGTCCTGCGCGTTGAGGTGGCACGCCGGGTACTCGATGGCCGGGTCGGCGTCGCAGCTGGCCGCGTGCGCGGTGACGTGCAGCACCCCGTCGGTGACCTCGGGGTTGATGCGCAGCGTGCGGGTCAGCGGCACGGCGTCGCCCGCCCCGTCGAGCAGCAGCTCGGGTGGGGTCGAGGAGACCTGCAGGCGCGTCGAAGGTCCGTAGCGGTCGTCGTACTTCTGGCCGGCGGCCGGGGTGAACACGACGTCGAGCTGCAGCTCGCCGGGGGCGATGTCCGTCACCGGCCGCTTGGTGCGGTGGGCGCCGGCGTCGAGGACCTCGCCGACCAGCCCGGCGGGCAGCGCCAGCCGCGTCAGCCGGTGCGCGGCGGACTCCACCACGAGCACCACGAGCCCGTCGTCGCCCGGTCCGGTCAGCACCACCAGGCCGGACGGCTCGGCGAGGCCGGTGGCGATCGTGCTCACCTCACCGGGGGTGCCGGCGGGTGCGTCGGGGGCGGGCGGCACGTAGCGGCGCACGGCGCCGTTGTACGTGTCGGCCACCAGCACGGAGCCGTCAGGCAGGACGGCCACACCCAGGGGGTGCTGGAACAGCGCCTGGTCGGCCGAGCCGTCCCGGTGCCCGAAGTCGAACAGCCCGGTGCCCACCGCGGCGTGCAGGGTCCTGTCCGTCGGGTCGAGGCGGCGCAGGGCCGACGTCTCGGAGTCGGCGACCCACACCTGCCCGTCGGGGGCCACGGCCAGGCCGGACGGCTGCGCGAACCACGCCTGTGCGGCGTCGCCGTCGACGAGCCCCTCGTTCATCGTCCCCGCCAGGTGCGTCACGCTGCCCTGCGCGCCGTCGAACGTCCACAGCGTGTGGTGCCCGGCCATGGCCACGACGAACGCGCCCAGCTCGGCCGACCACGTCACGTCCCACGGCGAGGACAGCCGCACGTCGCGCGCCGGCGCCGTGAACCCCACCCGCACGTCGGCCGGCACGGGCTCGCCGCCGCCCGCCGGTCGCACGTTGTCGGCGGCGCCGACCATGAACTGCTCACCTGTGCCCGCGACCGTCGTGACCTGGCCGTCCGACAGCCGTACCCCGCGCAGGGCGTGGTTGACGGTGTCGGCCACCAGCACGTCGTACCCGAGCTCGTCGCGCAACGCGTCGGGCACCAGGCACAGGCCGTTCGGCTCGCTGAACCGCGCCTCGTCCGGCCCGCCGTCGACCAACCCACGCTCCCCGGCACCGATGGTCCGCACCGGCGTCTCGCCGTCGGCCTCGAGCTCGACCAGGCGGTGGTGACCCGCGTCGGCGACCAGCAGATGCCCGTCGGGCAGGGCCACCGCCTTGGCCGGGAACCGCAACGTCGAGGACACCGGCTCCGGCGCCACGTACGGGCCGTCGCCGCGGTGCAACGTGCCCTTCGCCTCGTGCTCCGCGACCAGGTCGCGCACCAGCACCTCGACGTTGTGCCGGTGACCCTCACCGGCCATCTGCGCCACCACGTACCCCTCGGGGTCGATCACCACCAGCGTCGGCCACGCCCGCGCCGTGTACGCCGACCACGTCACCAGCTCCGGGTCGTCCAGCACCGGGTGGTGCACCTCGTACCGCTCGACCGCCGCCGCCAACGCCACCGGGTCCGCCTCGTGCACGAACTTGGGGGAGTGCACCCCGACGATCACCAGCACGTCGCGGTGCGCCGCCTCCAGCTCACGCAGCTCGTCCAGCACGTGCAGGCAGTTCACGCAGCAGAAGGTCCAAAAATCGAGAATCACGATCTTGCCGCGCAGGTCGGCCAGGCTCACGTCCTTGCCGCCGGTGTTCAGCCACCCCCGGCCCACCAGCTCGGACGCACGGACACGGGGCAGGCGCACAGCACGTTCGGTCACGGGAGCATTCTCCGACACGTCACGCGCCGCACGTCGCCCGCCATCGTTCCCAGCATCCTCGCGGGGCTTCTGGTGCGACCCGTCCGGCAACTCCGATGGCTCCGGATGCTCCGAGCCACCCATCAACTGTTGCCTCCCTCGAGCCCATGTCTCGTGTCCTGCGGAGCGGCCCACTCAGCGGAAGGCGCGCCCGACGTCGGGGGCACATCTAGTGGTTCGTCGGCGTGTCGGCTACTAGATGTTGTGAGCCTCCGGGTATCCTCGTTCGCGCCAGATCGCCGGGCTCCCGGTGATCACAATCAGTGAAGGGAGGTGAGCAATGGCAAAGAACTCGACCTACCACAGCGCCAGAACCGGGCGGTTCGTGTCGCCGGGCTACGCGGCAACGCATCCGAGCACGACGGTGCGTGTGACCAGCGGGTCGAAGCCGACCGATGCGCCGCGTGATGCGGGCACCGGTCGCTTCGTGCCGCAGGGGTACGCCGATGGGCACCCCAGCACGACCGTCCAGTCGAAGTAGCCGCATCGGACGCCTTGCCGGGCGTTCGGTGCAGAGGGGCCAGTTCCGTTGCTGCGGGCTGGCCCCTCATCTTGTCCCATGAACGGGTAGGAGTGGGGGACGTGGTCAAGCCCGTCCATGTCGCCCGCTGCATCGCAGTTGGGCGCCTGACCGAGTTGCACCGGCCCTGCGTGGAGGACAACAGCACCTACGTGGATCCCAGCCTCCATGGGCCGCCCGCGTCGAGCGGTACGGGGCGGGTGGTCGGGGTTGCGCCAGTTCTCGTCCCGTCTGTCGCATTCACGAGTCTCGCAGCAACGACAACACGACGAGGGCCGGGCGGGCGGAGGCTGGGGTCCACCTCTCGAATCCGACACCACGAGGGTCGGCCGACGGCAGGATGGGTCCGTGGACATGACGCCCGATCCGGAGCGGATCCCCGCCGGCGCGGGGCGATGGTGGCTGGCGGCGTTCGGGCTCGCCGTCCTTGCCGGCCCCGTCATGCTGTGGGGCCTCGTTGGCGCACCCCCGCTCTGGGCGGCCGTCGCGGCTGCCGTGGTCCTCGTCCTCGGGGCTGCCTGCTTCGTGACCGCCACGATCTTGAAGGGCAGGGCCGACAGGGTCCACCCCCTGCGTCTCGTGGGCCGGGCCTTGTGGGCGCCGATTCGCTTCCTCCTCGACTTCACGTTCTGACAGGGCAGGTCCGTGGCGAACGGATGGGTCGGGGTGCGAGGCACACGACCGTGCTGGCCGACTGCCACGCCTTCGTGGTGACGGCCGAGGGTGACCAGGCCGCGGTCTACACGGGCGTGTGGGGCGGTGACGTGATGGTGGCCGGCGAGTTGCTGTGGTCGGCCCCGGACGAGCCCGCTGGCTGGGAGGCAGTGGTGGAGTTCTCTGCGCGGGTCTCGACCGAACGCCCCCTTCGGGCGGCCTTTCGGCTGGAGGGTCCGGCCGGCGGCCCGATCGCGACTGAGTCGATCGGGCAACGACAGAGCGTGAGACCTGTCTCCCCACTTACGACGGTGACCGGGTGAAGCGTGCCGGGAGGACTCTTGTCCCCGTGCGCCGGTCCGGGACGCGGTGCACGCTGGGCGCATGGCGGGCGACGACGGCCACCTCGAGTGCACCTACTGCGGCAGACGCGCGCGCTCGCACCCGCCCGGCTGGTGCTCCCTGGACCTGGAGAGCGACGAGGGCGTCACCGAGCTGCACTGGTACCGCGGCTTCTGCTCGACGGAACACGCCGCCGCGTGGTTGGCCCGCCCGTTGCCGGCGCCGGATCGGGTGCAGCGTGCCGCGTCGGACTGGCGTGACTGGCGGTTCTACGGCGGGCTGCTGGCCGCGATCACCGTGTGCTTCCTGGCGACCGCGGGCATGGTGACGATCTCCAGCATCCTCTGATCCCCTCGCCACGCGGGACTCGAGGTTGCTGATGCCGCGCCAATGCCGGCCAGTGCGGCATCGGGTGGCGCGCATAGCCGCGCACAGGATTCAGGACGTCGAGGACAACCTTCGATTGGTCGTGGCGATCGCCTGGACCCGAACGATCCCCATCCGCGATTCGCGAGCATTGAGGTAGCGCGCAGGCGAACTGTCCGCCGCAGCGCGCCCCGGGTGGGGTCAAAGCACGAGGTTAGCCCGTGTTCTGCGGGGCCACAGTCGCGAACGTTTGCGGCTTGACGGCCTGGGTTCCCCGTGGGCCCGATATCAAGTCGGCGGCTGCGGCGTCAACTACCGGTGTGCGATGTCCTCGAACACCACCGGCGGTGTCTCCTACTCCGTCGACGGAGTGCCTAAGGCTTCCTGGTCGACGAGCGGTGCGCACTCGTGGAGCGGCGCGACCACAGCAGGAAGCCACTCCGCCTCGATGGGAACCACCGGCAGCTTCACTTCGATGAACGCGTCCTGCTACTGCCCCGCGGGAACCGTCTGCGGGGTCTGACGGGTTCATCGCTCGGGCAGGGGGCCGACGGTCCCGGCGGTCCCCTGCCCGAGCGCTTCCGTCCGCTGCTCTACGGACACTTCGCAGGCACTACGGCGATAGCGCGCCGTCACGGCGTGCGAAGCACCCTCACCGGGTCAGCCCACGAGGCAGCGATCGCCGGAGGAACGGCGGCGAAGACCGCGGTCAAGCTCGCGAGTACTGCCGTGCCGGCGACGAAGCTGGCTGGGGGTAGTCCGCCCCACCCTGCGCCCGTCAGGGCACCGACGGCGGTGCCTAGTACCGCGCCCGCGATCGCCGGAACGAGTGTCCGCAGCGTGATGAGACAGATGATCGTGTAGCGGGTGGCACCCAGGGCACGCCGTCGCCCCAGGTCGGGGCGTCGGATGAGCACGTCCGCGAGCACCACGACAGCAGTGAGGCCCGCGCCGGCGGTCATGACCAGGACGAGCAGCGTGTGGCTGAAGGAGCCAAGATCTGCCCCGACGTGGGCCTGGAGGTCGGCGAGGGTGCTCGGCGACTGCACGGTGACGTCGGTCAACGCCGGCGGAGCAATCGCCGACAGGACCAGACTCTGCACGGACTCGACGTCGCCGGCGCTGGAAGCCAGGACGTAGAGCCTGTCGACGGTCGCAGCCTGCGGGTCCTCCCGGACGACGACAGGCCGTGCGAGGACGCCGCCGTCGAGCTCAGTGAAGCTGTCCTGAGCGCGGTACGTCCCGACGATCGGCCACTGGGCGACGTCGTTCTCGACTGAACCGATGGGCCCTTCGAGGCCGAGGCTCGTCATCGCGTCCTCCGCCACGACTCCCTCTCCCGCACGTGGCCATCGACCGGAGGTGAGGGTCACCGCGGTGGCCGGGTCACCGAGTACGTGCCACAGGGGGGTCTTCGTGCCACCCCTGCCTTGGGCGGTCGAGACGACATCCCGTGGAGTGTCGATCGCGACAGCCCCCTGGACCGTGTTGAGCTGGTTGACGACGTCGACCACCGCGGTGGAGATCAGACCCTTGTGGGCGCTGTCGCTGACGACGATCAGGCGCGCCCCCGCTGAGTCAAGGCGGGCGTGAACCTGCGCCTGGGTGGCGGCCGCGCGACCGACGGTCAGCAGCGTGGTCACGCACGTGGCAGCCACCAGGACGAGAATCATGGCGGTCGGAACCGGCCGCGCCAAGGCGGAGACCACAGCTTCGCGCAACAGGGCGCCCATGCGGACGCCGGACCCGCCTGCGCGGAACGCACCCTGGTTCCCGGTTGCGGGACTACGGGAATCCTGGCTCATAGTGCCACCACTTCATCGGCATGCTCGAGCACGAAGGGGTCGTGTGTGGCGATCACGACCGACGTCTCAGCCGCTGCCCATCGGAGTGCTTGGAGCACGGTCGCGGCATTCGCTCGGTCGAGATTCCCGGTCGGTTCGTCAGCGAGCACGATCGTCGGCGCGTTCACCAAGGCTCGGGCGACTGCCACGCGCTGCGCTTGGCCACCGGAGATCTCCCCGGGGCGGTGATCGACGCGATCCTCGACTCCGAGGGCGGCAAGGAGCTCGCGAGCTCTCGTCGACGCGGTCGAGCGCCTGACCCCGGCGTACAGAGCCGGCTCGACCACGGCATCGAGGACCGACCGTGAGGGGTCGAGCGCGGCGTCCTGGAACACGAAGCCGATCTGGTGCGCTCGCAACGACGCACGCGAGCTGTCGGGAAGGCTGCTCACCGGCGCTCCATTCACCTCCACCACTCCGCGCGTGGGCTGAAGCATGAGGCCCAACACGTACAGCAGCGTCGACTTACCTCGTCCGGACGGGCCGGTCACGGCAGTCAATGCCCCCGGCGCGAAGGTGTGGCTCAGGCCGTCGAAGAGCTCCTCACCACCCCGGCGGTAGGTGAAGGCCAGGTCTTTCACGGCCAGCACTACCCGGCTCCAGGTGAGTCGCTGGCCTTGGGCTGTGGTGCGTCGCCGATCAGCACGACCTGGCCGACCTGCAGGCCTTCGACGACCGCAAGTCCCTGCGCTGACGCAAGCGAGGTCACCGTGACGCTCTGGCCGTCCGCCAGCAGCACGTAGGACGAGCCGTTCGTCGCGGTCCGTAGCGCAGCGACCGGCACGGATGGCCCACGGGTCTCAGGGACGACGAGGGCGGTGGCGCGCAGGGTGACAACCTCATCCCCTGGTAGCCGTGCGCACGCATCCGCGCAGACCGGCCCGCCGCCGGGTGCGGTCAACCTCATCACGGTGTTCCCGTCCTCATCGACGGCGCTGTCGGCGACGATCGCCGTCCATGTCTGGTCGTCGTAGGACACCACGAACTGGGTGTCGTGGGCGATCAGCTGGGCTTGTTCCGTGGAGAGCACAGCACGGAAGTCCTGCGAGCCGGTGCGGCCAATCACCGCGTCCTCCCCACCAGCGATCAACGCCCCCAGCGTGATCTCGTCGCCCAGTCTGAGCTCGGACGGCAGCGCCGGGACGGCGATGAGCTCGCCGAGGGCGACCTGCCCGGTCGGTGCTGCTCCGTTCGCCTTCTGCCACGCGCGTACCGCTCGGTCCGTTGTCGTGCCGAATGTCCCGTCGGACCGGCCCAGATAGCCGAGCGCGACCAAGGCATCCTGCAGCTGCCGGACGTCGGTACCGGCTGTGCCCGCTGCCAAGGGCCGGTAGAAGGGCACCGCGCCGACGATCACGCGCACCGTGGTGCCTGCCACGGAGTAGATGGGGTCACCCGTCGCGCGTGAACCGTCTGGGGTCACGGCGGTGACTACTCCGGCGAGCAGGTTCGTCGCCAGTGCCGCTGTCGGCTGCGACACCGTGACGCTCACCGCGACGGATCTCCCGATCGTGGACTCGGTGACGGTTGCCGTCACGGAGCCTTGCGGTGCTGCGACTGCGGTGGGGGAGACGAAGGTGGCACGCCCTGCCCAGAACGCCAGGGCGGCCAGTGCGACGACAGCCGCGCTACCCGCACCGATGCGAACGAAGCTACGTCCCGTAGGCCGTGCCGTTGTGGAGCCGTTCTGCCGGGGGGTGCTCACTGTGTCACCGGTGGGAACAAGTCCGGGGAGTCGTGCGGGCACCGCTCGTACAGTTCGTCAAGGATCTGGTCTGCTTCGCCGACCGAGACGGTCGCCGTTGCGTCGGCATACGGGTCCCAGGGCGATGAACCCGAGTAGTACTGACCCAACCAGGTCGCTTCCGACGGGGCGTCGTCGACCGGGTAGCCCAGCCCGGTCACGCACGGAGCGACGGTCGAGACCAGGTACGCGTACTGCATCTTGGCTCGAACACGAGGTAGCTGCTGCTGCGTCCTCGGATCCACCGCGTACTCGGCGGCGCACACGTAGGCCGCCTCGCGCAACGCCGGTCCTTGCTCGGTCGGCACGTCGTCGTACTCGATACCCCCCTGGGACCCGAGGTGGGCGGCGACGCCTTCCCCCGCGAGGCAGTCGATCTGCGTCTGTGCCCACTCGTCCTGGCTGACGAAGCGGACGAGCTCAGTCTGCGGAGGTTCGTCGAGCATGTACTGGGTTGTGAGCCCCTCGAGGTACTGGCTGTACAGGCTCATCAGCCCCGCTTCGTCCACACTCCAGTCGTCAGGAACCGCCGAGGCGCCCGATGTCTTTGCGGGCGGAGTCGCCGGGCCGCCGGGGCTGGAGCAGGCCGAGGTCGATGCCAGCAGAGCGCACAGGGTGACGGCGCCGACAGCGAGCCTCTGCCCACGGCGCAACGTCCGATGACGTGATCGGCGCACGTGGCGCCTGGTGCGGCTGGTTGTCCACATACCCAGCAATGTCCGCAATGCCGAAGGTGCAACATCCTGGGTCTGGCCACCTCGCTAGCCCGCGAGCGAGCTGCTCACCGATGTGACCTCGCCGGACTGGTCCTGCACCGAGACCGTCACCTCACCTACGTGGTCAGCCGGCCACCATGCGAAGAAGTGACCCTCGAAGACCGTGGCAGTGGTGCGCGGTCCATCCTCCGGCTCGATCGTGACCGTTGACCCTTCGGGCACGACGCCGATCACGACGCCGACGGCCTGGGCTCCCACCGACAGTCCGCCGAGGTGCTGGACCGCGGTGGAGCGCGTCGTGAGGTCCGACGCGAACCAGACATGCGCCTCATCACTGATCGACAGGCAGAGTCCCCAGCCATCGCCGCCCTCCGCCAGGCTGAGGACGCTGAGGCCGCGGCGTTCTGCAGCGACTGCCTCGACGCCGTCCGGCGCTCCTGCGGCCTGCAGTGCACCCCGGCAGTTCGGGGACAGGTTCGGCGACTCAGCAACGGCGTCCGGTACTGCGGTCCACCCGGCGAACGCCGGTTCGGGTCGCCACCACGACGCTGTGGACACCACGAGTCCCGCGCTGACCGCGGCGACGGCGACCAGACGCGCACCGGCCCGCCACAGGGCTCCGCGGTTGACCGCTGTGAGTCGTGGGACAGCCGGGCCGTCGTACCGCGTGGCGCCACTCACGGTTTGCCACGCGGCATCGAGACGAGCTTCGTCGATGTCGTGCTCGCGACGGATGATCGCCAGCAGCTCGATCGGGTCAGGCGCAGCCATCATCACTCCTTCGTCTCAGCTCGGGCCCCTGCGGCCACGATGGGCGTCGCGCCACCGTCGAGGGTCCACTCGTCTCGTTCCGCACTCTCGGTGAGCCTCCGGCGGGCCCGCGCGAGCCGGACGCGAAAGGTCGCAGGTCGACATCCCACGACCCGCGCGGCGTCCTCACTGCTGAGGCCGTCCCACCCCGTCAGAAGAAGGGCCTCGCGCAGGAGGGGCGGCAGCTGCTCCAGTCCGTGGACGAGCGCCTCTCGCTCGGCGACGTGCCGCTCGGGAGCCTCGTGGAGCAGCACGCCGCGCAGGTTCGCCATCTCGCGGAACGCAGCCTCGCCCCGGCGGCTCTTGCGCTGCTGGTTGCGAATCACGTTCCTGGCGACCACGAGCAGCCACGGAAGGGGCTCCTCTGGGACGTCCGCCATGCGCCGGCACGCGACGACGAACGTCTCCGAGAGCACGTCCTGCGCTGCATCCGGGCCCACCTGACGACTCGCGAATGCCAGGACGTTGCGGCTGTGAGCCGCCCACAACTCGGCCATGCGCGTCCCGTCGTCAGCAGCCATCCCCACACCCCTTCATGTCCGGAGAGAGCGGAGTGCAACACGCCGGAGAGGACGTGTGGTCCGCTCGCCGCACCTCAGCGTGCGACGGAGGCGTCAGAGCGCGGCGTTGAGGCAGAGGATGCAGACCCAGATGCCTGCGCCGGCCAGCACGACGGCGAGGGCGCTGAACGCGAGCACGGTGCCGCTGCCTGCGGTCTCCCGCCACTGGCCGCGGGTACGCCCGGAGGGTCGGGTGAGCGTCAGCTCGGGGGCGTGGGTGTCGCCTGCGGGGACCTCACCGTCGGCGCGGTCGATGGTCGGGCTGTCGGTGGGGTTCATGTGCGGTCCAGGACGTAGATGCGGGGGTGGTGGCCCTTGGCGTAGACCTTCTGCTCGGTGCGGACGGTCCAGCGGGCGGCCTGGTCGCGGAGCACCTTCTCCATCACGGTGATCTCGTGCGTGAGCACGACGAGGCGGCTGCCGGGGGCGGTGCGGTCGTACGCGGCGTGCAGCAGGCCGGTGTGCACCTCGACTGCGCTCGAGTGCGAGCCGTGCAGGGTGCCCCATGGCGGGTCGGCGAGCACCAGGTCGAACGGGCCGTCGAGCTCGGGCGGCAGGGAGCGGACGTCGGCGGTGACCCACGTGGTGCGGCGGGCCAGGCCCGCGGCGGCGGCGTTCTCGGTGGCCATGGCGGTCGAGTCGGGGTCGACGTCGACGCCCACGGCCTGCGCTGCGGGGCCGGCCAGCAGGCGTTCGATGAGCAGGGTGCCGGAGCCGCTCATGAGGTTGAGAACCCGGTCCTGCTCGTGGATACCGCCGAGCCGGGTCATGGCGGCGGCGATGGTCGCGTTGGCCGCACCCGGGTAGTCGCGGACCCGCCAGGTGCGGGCGGACATCGGGCGGGGGCCGATGCGGACCAGCACGTCCCAGCCGGGGTCGACCTCGGTGGCGGACCCCGTGGACCGGGGGTTCGCGCCGGACCCGCGCGCAGGCACCCGGCGCGCGTCGCCACGGGGAGCGACGCCGCGGCGGACCTTGAGCACGAGCTCGCCGTTGGTGTCGTCGTACCGCAGGCCGGTGGCCTCGGTGACGGCGGCGGCGAGCTTGGTGAACGCGACGGAGTCGCGCCCGGCAGCCTCGAACCGGAAGGTGGACGAGCCGCGGGCCCGCAGCGAGGCGTACACGGCCTCGACGATCCGGGCCAGGTGGTCGCCGGACGTCAGCGAGCGGGGACGCGGCACGTCGAAGTGCAGCGAGACGAACGCGGCGACGGCGGTGCGCAGGGCCAGGACGTCGGTGAGGGGTCCGCGGTGCTCGACGACCAGGGCGTCCTCGCGTCCGCGCACGGGCTGTGCCGGGCGCTCGGGACGCAAGGTCGCGGTGATCTCGTCGGCCAGCACGTCGCCGAGGCCGGGCAGGAAGGTCAGCTCGACGCGGGTCGCCCGGGGGCCGCTGCGCGGCGCGGTGCGCGTCTGCTCGCGCGGGTCGCGTCGGCCGGGGTGGCGATCCACAGGTCGGCCCGGCTTGCCCTGCCGGTCGGCACGGGCGTCCGGCCGAGCGGGTCGGGCGTCCTGCGGGCGACCGGGTCGACGCTCGTCGTTGCGGGCTGGTCGCGCGTCGCCGTGGCGCCTGGGGCGAGGGGCGGTGCTCACGCGGGGACGGGCGCGGACGCGCCGACCGCGCGGAGCACGAACGCCTCGGTCTGCGCGATGGCGCGCTCGCGGTCGGGGCCGTCGTCGGGCACACCGCGGCCCGACAGGCAGGCGTTGACCAGGGGCACGGTGACTTCGAGGTCCTGCTCGGGGAACGCCCCGGAGGCGATGCCGGCGGCCAGGATGCGGCGCAGGATCAGCTCGACGACGACCACGTGCTCGCGCACGCGCTGCTGGGCGCCGCGGGACAGCACGGAGCGCAGCTCGGGCCCGGGGGCCACGTGGTAGACGCGCTTGAGCTGGGCCTGCTGGCGCACGTAGGTGCTGAGCTGGTCGACCGGGTCCTCGATGTCGTCGAGGGACCGCTGCAGCGTCGCGGCGTACTGCTCGGTCTCGTGCGTGATGAACCCCAGGAGCATGGACTCCTTGTCGGGGAAGTGGTTGTAGACCGCGGTGCGACCGACGCCGGCCACCTGGGCGATCTCGGCGAGGGTGATCGCGTCGAACCCGCGCTCGGCCATGAGCGCGGACAGCGCGGCGAACAGCTTCAGGCGCGTCTGCTCGCGGTGCTCGTGGAGAGAACCCCCGATGATCTTCGGCATCCTGACATGATCGCACGTCGTGTCAGATCCTTGGGCCACGGGGTCCGGCGTCCGGCCGTCGGCGCCACTACGATGCCCGCACGGCCCGCCTGGACGAGCAGGCCACTGGACGAATCGAGTCGATGATGACGCCCGATCCGATCGTGCACATGCGCGATGTCACGGTCGCGTTCCCGGGCACCCTGGCGCTCGACGGTGTCAGCCTGCGGCTCTTCCCCGGTGAGGTGCACTCGCTGCTGGGCGAGAACGGCGCCGGCAAGTCGACGCTGCTCAAGGTGCTGACCGGCGTGCAGCAGCCCGATGCGGGCACGATCGAGATGGACGGCCGCCCCGTGCAGGTGCCGCGGCCCGCCGACGCGATCCGGATGGGCGTGCGCACCGTTTACCAGGAGCTGGACCTGCTGCCGAACCTGTCGGTGGCGGAGAACGTGATGCTCGGCCACGAGACGCGGCGGTGGGGCCTGATCTCGCGGCGGGCGATGCGGGCGCGGGCCTCGGAGGTGCTGGCCGAGCTCGGCGTGCACGTCGACCCGGCCTCGCGCCTGGGTGACCACCCGATGGCCGTGCAGCAGCTCGTGGCGATCGCCCGCGCGACCGTGGTCCGGCCGCGGGTCGTGGTGCTGGACGAGCCGACCTCGAGCCTGGACCCGCACGAGGTGGCCCGGCTGTTCTCCACGATCCGCACGCTCAAGGAGCAGGGCATCGCGATCGTGTTCGTGTCGCACTTCCTGGAGCAGGTGTACGAGATCTCCGACCGGTTGACGGTGCTGCGCGACGGCCGGCTGGTGGGGGAGTACCTGCCCGAGGAGATCCTGCGCGTCGACCTGGTGCACAAGATGATCGGCAAGGAGATCTCGGTGCTCGAGCAGGTCGCCGAGCAGGCCGAGGCGCGCGACGTGGACGAGAGCCGCGTGCTGGTGCGCGCGCAGGGCCTGGCTCGCAAGGGCGCGGTGACCCCGTTCGACCTCGAGGTGTCCGAGGGCGAGGTCGTCGGCGTGGCCGGGCTGCTGGGGTCGGGGCGCACGCACCTGGTGCGGCTGCTGTCCGGTGTCGACCAGCCCGACCAGGGCACGTTGCGGGTGCTCGGGCGGGCGGTGAGGTTCCGTGACCCGGGCGACGCGATCCGCTCACGCGTCGTGTACTCCTCGGAGGACCGGCGCGGCGACGGGATCATCGAGGACCTGAGCGTCGCCGACAACATCCTGCTGGCCCTGCAGGCCGAGCGGCGCTGGTGGCGGCCGTTGCGGCGGGCCCGGCGTGAAGAACTCGTGGCCAGCTACATCGAGTCCTTGGACATCCGCCCGGCCGACCCGCACGTGAAGGCGGGCACGCTCTCGGGTGGCAACCAGCAGAAGGTGCTGCTGGCCCGCTGGTTGGCCACCGCTCCGCGCATGCTGGTGCTCGACGAGCCGACCCGGGGGATCGACATCGGGGCCAAGGCCGAGCTGCAGAAGGTGGTGGCGGACCTGGCCGACAACGGCATGTCGGTGGTGTTCGTCTCGGCCGAGCTCGAGGAGAACCTGCGCATGGGCAACCGGATCGTCGTCATGCGGGAAGGGACCCTTGTCGCCGACGTCGAGAACGCAGGCCTTACCCTCGACGACGTGCTCGCGCTCATCGCCTACGGGGACCGCGTGGAGCGGTGATGGCCGTGTCGAGCAGCGGCAGGCACGTGACAGGGCGGGAGCGGTGAGCGAGAAGGACGTCCCGCAGCGCGCGGCCACCATCTTCGACGTCGCCCGGCTCGCCGGGGTGTCGCACCAGACGGTCTCGCGTGTGCTCAACGACCTGCCGAACGTGCGTCCCACCACGCGCGACCGGGTCGAGCAGGCCATCAAGCAGCTGCGGTACACGCCCTCGCCGGCGGCGCGGGCGCTGGTCACGAAGCGCACGCGGGTCGTCGGGCTGATCGTCACGGCGGGTGCGGGGTACGGGCCGTCGTCGATCGCGCTGCACGTGAACGAGGCGGCGCGCCAGGCCCGGTACTCGGTGCTGACCATCAGCATGCTCAGCCCGGTGGTGGCCGACGTGCGGCAGGCGATCGAGTCGCTGATCCGGCAGAACGTCGAGGGGATCGTGCTGGTCGCCGCCGAGCGGGCGGTGGTGAGCGCCACCTACGAGATGGACATCGGTGTCCCGATGGTGACGGTCGACCCGACGGAGCAGGCCACGGGCGCCTCGGTCGCGATCGACCAGTACGCGGGGGCGCGCCTGGCCACGACGCATCTGCTGCAGCTGGGGCACACGGCGGTGGCGCACCTGGCCGGCCCGGAGGCCTCGCCCGACTCGGCGGAGCGGGTGCGGGGCTGGCGGGACGCGTTGGCCGACGCGGGGCTGCCGGCGCGCGGTCTGGTGCACGGCGACTGGTCGGCGCGCAGCGGGTTCGAGTACGCGTCGACGCCGGACGTGGGCACGGCGTGCACCGCGGTGTTCGTGTCGAACGACTCGATGGCCCTGGGTGTGATGCACGCGTTGACGGTCCGGGGGCTGCAGGTGCCGCGTGACGTGAGCGTGGTGGGGTTCGACGACATCCCCGAGGCGGCGCACTTCGGCCCGCCGTTGACCACGGTGCGGCAGGACTTCGAGGAGCTGGGCGCGCTGCTCATGGCGCGGTTGCTGGCGGCGATCGAGTCGGACGGCGCCCCGCGGCCTTCGAAGGTGCTGCCCACGCTGGTGGTGCGCGAGTCGACGGACGTGCCCCGCCCGGGAGACCGTGAGCGTTAACATTTCGTGACCTTGCAGGTCGACGAACCCCTTGCGCACCGAATTGTGAGCGCTAATATCGGACACGACACCAGGCGTGACGACGCGCTCAGTCTGAGCGTAGATCGGCACACCGGCCGGATGTGAGGGTTCACAACGGCTCGCGCAACGGAGTGCGAGCCCTACGACCCCGCGCCGGGCGGCCCCGATCGGCACGTGAGGTGGTCCGGTTCCCCGACGTGCCGCACCGATGCGGCCCGTCGTCCGTGCAGTGCTCGCCGTCGAGCACGTCGTGGTGCCTCGACGGTCGGGCTCGTCCCGAGGAGGAGACGACGTGTCCCTGAAGAAGACCCGCGCCGGCCTGGCCGCGCTGACCGTGACCGGACTCGCCCTGGGCCTCGCGGCCTGCGGGGGAGGCACCGACGACGCCGCCACCGCCGGCGGCGACGACCTGGTGACCGTCGGCTTCGTGGCCGTCGGCCCCGAAGGTGGCTGGCGCACCGCCAACGAGAACAACGTCAAGGCCGCCTTCAGCAAGGAGGCCGGCTTCGACCTGAAGTACTCCCCGGCCACCGACGGCAGCCAGAACTCGCAGATCACCGCCTTCACCTCGTTCATCGACGAGGAGGTCGACGTGATCCTGCTGTCGGCCACCGAGGCCACCGGTTGGGAGGACGTGCTCGGCAAGGCGCAGGAGGCCGAGATCCCCGTGCTCCTGCTCGACCGCGGCATCGAGCCCGACGACGACAGCCTGTACGCCACGCACATCGGCCCCGACAACTACTCGATCAGCGTCTCCGCCGCCGAGTGGGCCATCGAGACCTTCCCCGAGGGCGCCAACTACGTGGTGCTCGAAGGCCCCGCCGGCCTGTCGGTCGTCAACGAGCGCAACCGCGGCTGGGACGACACCATGGCCGACGCCACCGGCTTCACCAAGCTCGAGAGCCAGGACGCGAACTGGTCGACGGACGAGGCCAAGAAGGTCTTCGAGACCATGCTCAAGGCCCACAACAACGACATCCAGCTCGTGTTCGCGCAGAACGACGAGATGGGTCTGGGTGCCGCGCAGGCCGTCGAGGCCGCCGGTCTCACGCCCGGCACGGACGTCAAGATCATCACGATCGACGGCACCAAGGCCGCGCTGCAGGGCCTCATCGACGGCCAGCTGAGCTTCGTCGCCGAGTACAACCCGCTGTTCGGCGACACGGCCGTGGACGTCGTCAACAAGCTCCTCGCCGGTGAGGAGGTCGAGTCCAACATCATCATCGACTCGGTGACCTTCGACTCCGCGGAGGCCGCCGAGGCCGCCCTGCCCGACCGCGAGTACTGACCGGACCGTCGTGCACCGGGCGGGGACCCACCCGCCCGGTGCACGACGACCGACCCGCGCCACCGACCTGCCGGTGGGGCACGACGACGCAGCGACGCGCGAGGCGAGGACATGACCGAACCAGAACCAGTGGTGCAGATGACGGGGATCTCCATCGAGTTCCCCGGGGTGAAGGCCCTGCAGGACGTCGACCTGACGCTCCGGCCGGGCGAGGTGCACGCCCTCATGGGCGAGAACGGCGCCGGCAAGTCCACGCTGATCAAGGCGCTCACCGGCGTCTACCGGATCGACGGCGGCACGATCGTGGTCGACGGGCAGCAGCGAGACCTGGGCGGTACCGCCGACGCGCAGGACGCGGGCATCGCCACCGTGTACCAGGAGGTCAACCTCTGCACGAACCTGTCGATCGGCGAGAACGTCATGCTCGGCCACGAGGCCCGCGGCCCGCTCGGCGTCAGCTGGCGGCGCACGCACGCCCTGGCCCGGCAGGCCCTGGCCAAGCTCGGCCTGGAGCACCTCGACACGCGCGCACCCCTGTCCAGCCTGTCCATCGCGCTGCAGCAGCTCGTCGCGATCTCCCGCGCGATGGTCGTCGACTGCAAGGTGCTGATCCTCGACGAGCCGACCTCGAGCCTGGACGCGCACGAGGTGGAGAACCTGTTCGCGGTGATCCGTCGGCTGCGCGACGAAGGCGTGGCGATCCTGTTCGTCTCGCACTTCCTCGACCAGATCTACGCGATCACCGACCGGCTCACCGTGCTGCGCAACGGGCAGCGTGTGGGGGAGTACCTCACGCGTGAGCTGCCCCGCAACGAGCTGATCTCGCTCATGATCGGCAAGGACTTCGCCACGCTGGCCTCGCTCGCCTCCGAACGGGAGGAGCGGGTGCGCGACTCCGCCGAGAAGCCCCTGCTGGAGGCCCGCGGCCTGGGCCGGCGCGGCTCCGTGCAGCCCGCCGACCTGGACATCTACCCCGGCGAGGTCGTCGGGTTCGCGGGGCTGCTCGGCTCGGGACGCACCGAGCTGGCCCGCCTGCTGTACGGCGCCGACCGGCCCGACGCCGGTGAGCTGCACCTGGACGGCAAGCGCGCCACCGTCGGCTCGCCCGTGGCCGCCCTGGCCAACCGGGTCGCGTTCTCCACCGAGAACCGCCGCGACGAGGGCATCATCGCCGACCTGTCCGTGCGCGAGAACCTGATCCTGGCCGTGCAGGCCAAGCGCGGCTGGATGCGCCCGCTGCCGCGCCGCGAGCAGGACGAGCTGTGCGCGAAGTACATCGCCGAGCTGAACATCCGGCCCGCCGACGCCGAGCGCCCCATCAAGAACCTGTCCGGCGGCAACCAGCAGAAGGTGCTGCTTGCCCGGTGGCTGGCCACCGCACCGCGTCTGCTGATCCTCGACGAGCCCACGCGGGGCATCGACGTGGGGGCCAAGGCCGAGATCCAGGAGGCCGTCGTGGCCCTCGCGAGCGAGGGGATGGCCGTCGTGTTCATCTCCTCCGAGCTCGAGGAGGTCGTCCGGCTCAGTGACCGCATCGTCGTGCTGCGGGACCATCACCAGGTCGACGTCGTGGTCAACGGTCCCGAGGTCACCGCCGACACGATCGTCACCATCATCGCGAGAGAGGGCGAAGCCGCATGAGGACCGCACTGCGCAGCCAGTACCTGTGGGGCATCGTCGCCCTGGTCCTGCTGCTCGGCGTCAACGTCGCCAAGGACCCCAGCTTCGTCCAGATCACCCTGAACGACGGCAACCTGTACGGCTCGCTCATCGACATCCTGCGCGGGGCCGCCCCCGTGCTGATGATCGCCGCGGGCATGACCCTGGTCATCGCGACGGGCGGCATCGACCTGTCCGTCGGGGCCGTCATGGCCGTCTCGGGTGCGGTGTCCATGGAGTACCTGGCCGGCACCAGCGACCCGGGCTCGCCCGCCGCGGTGCTCACGGCGCTCGGCCTGGCCCTGGGCCTGAGCCTCGTGCTCGGGGTGCTCAACGGGTTCTTCGTCTCCGTGATCGGCCTGCAGCCGTTCATCACGACCCTGATCATGATGCTCGCCGGGCGTGGCCTGGCGAAGGTCATCACCTCCGGGCAGAACACCACCGCCACCAGCGCACCCTTCAAGTTCATCGCCAACGGGTACGTGCTCGGCATCCCCGTGGCGTTCCTGCTCGCCATCGCCGTCGTGGTGGTGCTCGCGCTCGTCGTCCGGCGCTCCGCGCTGGGGCTCATGATCGAGTCCGTCGGCATCAACCCGCGAGCCTCGCGCATGTCGGGCATCCGGCCGCGGAACATCCTGTTCACCGTCTACGCGGTCTCCGGGCTGCTGGCGGGTATGGCGGGCGTGTTCACCACGGCCAACGTGATGACCGTCGAGGTCGCCAAGACCGGCATGAACATGGAGCTCGACGCGATCCTGGCCGTGGTCATCGGCGGCACGTCGCTGGCCGGCGGCAAGTTCTCCCTCGGTGGGTCCGTGATCGGCGCGTTCCTCATCGTCACGCTCGACAAGACCATCACGTTCCTGTCCATCCCGTCCGCGGCCACCCCCGCGTTCAAGGCCGTCGTCATCGTGGTCGTCTGCCTCATGCAGTCCCCGCGGGTGCGCGAGCTGTTCACCCGACGACGGATGCGCGTCGTCACCCCGAAGGAGGTCGCCGCGTGAGCGCCACCACCACAGCCCCCACGGGCCCGGACGCCACCCGCAGCCTCGTGCCGACCGTCGTGCGGTCCCGCATCCACCTCAACCGCAGCGCCCTGCCCACGGTCGCGGCGCTGACGATCCTCGTGGTCATGCTCGTGTACGGCGAGGCGGCCTACGGCAAGATCTTCGCGCTGAACACGGTGTCCAACCTGTTCATCACCAACGCCTACCTGATCATCCTGGCCGTCGGGATGACCTTCGTGATCCTCGCCGGCGGCATCGACCTGTCCGTCGGCGCGGTCGTCGCGTTCTCCTCGGTGTCCGGCGTCATGCTCATCAACGCCGGGCTGCCCGCCGGGCTCGCCATGGTGCTCATGGTGCTCATCGGCGCGTTCTTCGGGCTGCTGTCCGGCGTGCTCGTGCAGTACTTCTCGGTGCAGCCGTTCATCGCGACGCTGGCCATGATGTTCCTGGCCCGCGGGTTGGCCTCGATCCTCAGCACCGAGCCCGAGCGGCTGCCCGACGACTCCGCGTTCCGGAACCTGGCCACCGAGATCAAGCTGATCGACGGGCCCAAGCTGAACGACCTGGTCACCACCCCGAACGTGCTGATCGCCGTGGTGGTCGTGGTCGCCGGGTTCGTGCTGCTGCACCGCACCCGGTTCGGCCGCACCGTGTACGCCATCGGCGGGTCCGAGCAGTCGGCCTCGCTCATGGGCCTGCCCGTGACCCGCACCAAGCTGCTGATCTACGTGGTCAGCGGCACCTGCGCGGGCCTGGCAGCGGTGGTCTACACCTCTAAGCTCGGCATCGCGCAGAACATCACCGGCACCGGCTGGGAGCTCGACGCGATCGCCGCGACCGTCATCGGCGGCACGCTCCTGACCGGGGGGGCGGGCTTCGTGCTCGGTTCCGTGGTCGGTGCCCTGGTGCTCGGCCTGATGAACGTGCTCATCACGCGCGACGGCAGCATCCCGGCGGAGGCCACGACGATCATCACCGGCGTCGTGCTGCTGGCGTTCGTGATCCTGCAGCGCGTCGTGGTCGGCTCGCGCAAGAACGAGTAGGACCCGCTCCCCGCGCCGTCAGGGGGCCGGCGTGGGGAGCTCCCCTCGGCACGGGCACAGCCCGTGCGCCCCTCGCAGCACCCCCACCTCGCAGCACCCCCACACCGGCGACGTCCCTTCCGGACGTCCCTCAGTCGTGCGCGCGCACGGTCCAGCCGGACCGCCGCGGGCTCGACCGCCCACCCCTGCCCTGCGGAAGAAGTGGTGATCAACGATGATTCCCCGACCCGTCGGCGGTGCCCTCGCGGCACTCGCCGTCCTCGCCGGCCCCCTGGTGGCAGCGCCACCCGCACTGGCCGCCGCCCCCGACGACTCCCTGCTCGCGCACTACCGGTTCGAGGAGACCACCGGCACGGTGGTCACCGACGCGACCGGCCACGGCCTGCACGGCACGGTCGTCGGTGGCGCCACCTGGACCGGCGCCTCGCTCGACCTGCCCGGTGCCGCGAACAACGGCAGCTACGTCGCCCTGCCGTCCGGGCTGCTCGCCGGGCAGACCGAGGCGACCGTCAGCGTCGAGGTCAAGGCCGACGCCGCCTCGCTCAGCCGGCCCGGGTTCCTGTGGAACCTCGGCGGCACGTCGGGCAACAGCGGCAGCACCGGCTCCTGGTTCACCTCGACCAACGGCACGCTGCGCTCCACGATCACCCCCACCAACTGGGCCGCCGAGCAGAACGCCACCTGGACGGGCACGAACCTCACCGCCGGGGTCTGGCAGAACGTCACCACCACGTTCGCGGACAACGGCAACGGCACCTCGACCATGACCCTCTACGTCGACGGCACGCAGGTCGCCCAGAACGCGGCCGTCACGATGTCGCCCGCGACGCTGGCCGACCACACCGTGAACCGCCTCGGCGGGTCCGCGTACGCCGGCGACAACGGGTTCGGCGGAGAGCTCGCCGAGGCCCGCATCTACACCGCGGCCCTCGACGCCGGTCAGGTGCGCGACCTGGCCGACGCCGACGCGCGCAGCACCGCCGACGCCGTCCTGGCCGCCGTGGACCTGGGGGACACCTCCGCGGTCACCGCCGACCTGGTGCTGCCCACCGGCGTCACCTGGTCCACCAGCGACGCGTCCGTGGTCACCGCCGGGGGTGCCGTCACCCGCCCCGCCAGCGGCGCACCCGACGCCACCGCGACCCTGACGGCCACCGCCACCGTGCGCGGGGCCACCGGCACCCGCACGTTCCCGGTGACCGTGCCGGCGCTCGCGGCGGGGGAGACCTCGCTGCCGCCGGCCACCGCGCTGGCCGCGCACTACCCGTTGACGGCCGCGTTCCAGGGCTCCGACACCACGCGCACGTCGAGCATCGGGGGTGTCACGAACGCCGTGTGGGCCGAGCAGTACGTCGACCTGACCAGCGGGTACATCGCCAACAACGCGTTCACCGGCTTCACGCTCGCGGGCGGGTCGATGGCGTTCTCGTTCGACGTGAACGTCTCGTCGGCCGCGACCGGGTCGCCGTCGAGCACGCTGTTCACGTACGGCTCGAGCGCCACGGCCACGAACATCTCGTACCGGCCGTTCCGCACCGCGACCTCCAGCGCGGCGGTCGTCACCGTCGGCGGTACGCAGGTGGCCGTCGCGGCCACCGACCACCCGCAGGTGCGCGACACGTGGATGAACGTCACCGTGGTGCTGGACGCCGCGGCCGACACCCTGACCGTCTACGAGAACGGCGTGCAGGCGGCGCAGACCACCGGCGTCACGCAGGACGCCTCGTCGATCGGCAACGGCGTGCTGCGGCTCAACCGTGACGCCACCGCGTTCTACAACGTGCCGACGCTGTACCGCGACGTGAAGGTCTACCGCAGCGCCGTCACCGCCGACCAGGCCTCGGCCCTCGCGCGCGTCGACGCCGACTTCGCCTGGCAGCAGCTGCTCGCCACGGTCGACCTCGGCGACACCACGCAGATCACCGGGGACCTCGACCTGCCCGGTGCACCGCTGATCACCTGGACCAGCAGCGCGCCCGGTGTCGTCGCCGCCGACGGCACCGTCACCCGCCCGGCACCCGGGGCGGCCGACGCCCCGGTGACGCTCACCGCGACCCTCACGCGAGGCGGCCTGACGTTCACGCAGTCGTTCGACCTGACGGTCCTCGCGCAGCTCAGCGACACCGAGAAGGCCGAGGCCGACGCCGCCGCGCTCACGGTCACCGGCGCGGACGCCCTGCGCACCATCGTCACCCTGCCGGGCACCGGCACGGTCAACGGGTCGACCATCACGTGGACCACCGGCGACGCCGACGTGCTGCCGCTCGTCACCGACGCCGGCACCGTGTACGCCGACCCGGTCCGCCCGGCGTACGGGCACCCCGCCACGCACGCCACCCTCACGGCCCGGGTCACCTCCGGGGACGCCACCGTGACCCGTCAGGTGCCCGTCACCGTCGCGGCCCTGCCGCGCGAGGTGCCCGACGAGGCGTACGCGTTCGCGTACTTCACCGGCAACTCCGTGGCCGGCGAGAACATCTACCTGGCCGCGTCCAACGGCAACAACGCCCTGTCGTGGAGCGAGCTCAACGGCGGCCAGTACGTGCTGACCTCGCAGTACGGCGAGAAGGGTCTGCGTGACCCGTTCATCCTGCGGTCCGTCGAGGGCGACACGTTCTACCTGATCGCGACCGACCTCTCGATCGGCCGCAACGGCGACTGGGGGCGGGCCCAGACCGACGGCAGCCAGTACATCGAGATCTGGGAGTCGACCGACCTGGTCACCTGGTCCGCGCAGCGGCACGTCAAGGTCTCGCCCGACACCGCCGGCATGACCTGGGCACCCGAGGCCTACTACGACGACGAGCTCGGCGAGTACGTCGTGTTCTGGGCGTCGCGCGTGTTCACCGACGACACCCGCACCACCTGCATCACCACCGAGTCCGGCAGCGGCTGCTACGCCCGCATGATGTACGCGACGACGAAGGACTTCATCACGTTCTCCGAGCCGCGCATCTGGCAGGACACCGGCGCCGCCCGCATCGACTCCACGGTGCTCAAGGACGGCGACGCGTACTACCGGTTCACCAAGGACGAGGGCGGCCAGACCGGCTGCACCGACATCATCTCGGAGCGGTCGACCAGCCTCAGCGCCGTCACCACGGCCGCGAGCCTGGGCGCCGGCCAGGGCTGGACCAGCGTCGCGACCTGCATCGCCAAGAACGCCGGGTTCTCCGGTGCGGTCGAGGGTCCGACGATCTTCAAGGCCAACGAGGGCGACACCAGCCCGTACGACTACTACCTGTACCTCGACAACTACGGCGGCAGCGGGTACTTCCCGCTCGGCACGAACGACCTCGACGCCGCCGCCTGGACCCGCGTGTCGGGCAGCCTGCCGAGCTCGCGCCACGGGACGGTCATGCCCGTCACGGCGAACCAGTGGAACTCGCTGACGGGCAACCCCCTGCAGACCACGGGCTCGTCGCTGGGCGTCACGGCGTCCGCCGCGCAGCGCACCGCGACGGCGATCGTCTCGGCGGCCGACGGCGGTCAGGTCGGTGGGGCGGTGACGTTCACGGCCGGTGCGTGGTCCCAGACCGTGTACCTGACCGAGGACGACGGCGTGTACCGGGCCACCGCGACCCTGCCCGACTCGCTGACCGGCACGGTCACCGTGGCGGCGGCGTACGCCGGCACGGCGGAGATCACCGGGAGCGGGTCGCAGGTCGACGTCGCCCTGCCGACCGACGACCCGGACCCGGAGCCGACCGCAACCCCGACCGCCGAGCCGACCGCTGAGCCGACCGCGACCCCGACGACGGTGCCGACCACCGAGCCCACCGCGGGGCCGACGGCCGGCCCGGCGCCGACCACCCCCGCGCCCAGCACGACGACCACGCCCGCGGGCGCCCCGGCGCTCCGGTGGGTGCAGGGCGGCCAGGTGCTGCGCGACGGAACGACGTTCAGGCCCGGTAGCGCCGTGTCCCTGCAGGTCACCGGTGCCGCACCGGGATCCGCCGTGCGGCTCGAGCTGCACTCCGACCCGGTCCTGATCGCCTCGGCGACCACGGCCGCGGACGGCACCGCGGTGCTCACCGGGTCGATCCCGACCGGCACCCCGGCGGGGAAGCACCACCTGGTGCTGCTGGTCGACGGGGTCCAGGTCTCCTCGGTCGCCGTCGTGGTCCAGGGCTCGACCACCGGCGGCCTGGCGGCCACAGGTGCCGATGCCGCGGGGGCGGTGGCACTGACCGCCCTGCTGCTGCTCGGTGCCGGCCTCACCGCGGTGCTGGCGGTCCGCCGCCGACGCCTGGGGGCGGCTGTCGACTGACCCCCTCCCGGCGTGGGGTGCACCAGCGACGGTGCACCCCACGCCTCCCGGCGGCGGACCGCAGCACCTCGCGGCACCGCCGACCTGCTGCCCGCGACGGCCCTCGTCGTGGCGGACCCGTGCGCTCGGACCTCACAACGGAGTGAACGATGTTCAGACGCAGTGCTGCCCTGCTGGGCACCCTGGCGGTGACCTCAGCCCTGGTGCTGGCCGGTCCCGTGCCCACCGCCACGGCCACGGGCGCCACCTCCGCCGGTCTGGCCGGGGGCGCCGTGGCGACCGACGCCGACCTGCTGGCCCACTACGACTTCGAGGCGCTCGCGGCCTCGCCGACCGCCGACAGCGTGGTGCCCGACGTCTCGGGCGCCGGGCACGACGCCACGCTGCGGGGCGCGGGAGCCACGAGCGTCGACGGCGCGCTCACCCTGCCCGGCGGCTCGGCCGCCAGCGGCGCCGCGTACGTGCAGCTGCCCACGGGCCTGGTCGACGGGCAGGACACGTTGACGATCTCGGCGTGGCTGCGCAACGAGAAGGCGTCGGGCAACTACGCCGCGCTGTTCTTCGGCACCACGGAGAACTACCCGAGCCAGTACTGGTTGCTCAACCCCAAGAACCCGTCCGGTCGGCTGAAGTCGGTGCTCACCAACGGCCTGAGCACCGGCTCGCCGTGGACCACCGAGTACGGCCTGTCGCCGACGGTGGCCGCCAACGGGGTGGCCGGCCCGGTGACGGACACCGCGTGGGCGTTGTACACGACCGTCATCGAACCGACCCGCATCACGGGGTACCTCAACGGCACCCAGGTGGGTTCGGTCGCGGTCTCGCGCACCGTCAGCCAGTTCGGCAGCGACCTGGTGGCCTACGTGGGCCGCTCGTCGTACCCGGACGACCTCTGGAAGGGCCAGATCCGCGACCTGACCGTGCACACGTCCGCGTTCTCGGCGACGGACGTCGCCCGCACCTACTACGCGGGGCTGGGCGACGCGGCGGCGGTGACGGCCGCGCTGGAGGGTGACGCGCAGGCCATCGACCTCGGGGGCACGCGTGTCGCGGAGGACCTCACGCTGCCGACCACCGGAGCGACGGGGTCGACGATCACCTGGGCGACCTCCGACGCGAGCCTCCTCGCGGCGGACGGCACGGTCACCCGGCCGACGGACGCGGACGCGCCGGTCACGCTCACGGCGACCCTAGAACTGGCCGGGCAGACCCTCACGCGCGAGCTCGTTCTCACGGTCGTGGCGGACAACCCGCAACGGAACCTGGAGCTGGTCGCGGACTCCTACGACCTGGCCATCACGCACCTGACCGGCGACGTGGTGCTGCGCACGGCCGTGGACGACGTCGCCGTCACGTGGCAGTCGTCCGCACCGGCCGCCGTCAGCACCACCGGGGCGGTGACGCGGACCGCGAGCGCCCGTGAGGTCACGTTGACCGCGACGTTCTCCCGCGGCGGGCTGTCCACCAGCCGCCAGTTCGCGGTGACGGTGCTGCCCGCCGAGGCCGGCCGGATCGGCACGTACATCGCGTCGGGCAACACGACCCGGACGGATGTGCTGCACCTGGCGGCGTCCGCCGACGGCGGCACGTACACGGCGCTGCTGAGCGGCCGCGGGGTGCTGTACCCGACGATCGGCAGCGCCAAGCTCGGCTCGCCGGAGCTGTTCCGCAAGCCCGACGGCACGTTCGGCCTGGTGGCCACCGAGGACAGCGCGTCGTCGCGGATCTACCTGTTCGACTCCGCCGACCTGCTCACGTACACGGGGGAGCGGCGGGTCACGTTCGTCACCGGCAAGACCGCGGCGCGGGTCAGCGTGCGGTACGACAACGGCATCGGCGCGTACCGCCTGACGTTCACCGCGCGCGAGGACGGACTCACGTACGAGGTGCGGTCGGCGGACCTGGTGACGTTCTCCGCGCCGACGCAGGTCGTCGACACCCGGACGCCGGAGGCGGGGGCGTTCCCCGCCGGTGCGCTGGAGACGGCGAGCATCGGCGTGACCGCCGACGAGGCCGCGCGGGTCGCAGCCAAGCTCGGCCGTGTGGTGTCGACCGGGGTCGGCGCCCTCGCCGACGTGCAGCTGACCGCGGGTGACGCACTGGACGCGACGACCGACCTGCCTGCCAGTGCGAGCGTCACCTACAGCAGCGGCTCGACGACGCAGATGGCGGTGGAGTGGGATGCGGCCGACGTGGCCGCCGTCGACACCTCGACCCCGGGCACGTACGTGGTCGACGGGACCGTGCAGCGCCAGGAGTACCCGCAGACGCTGATCGAGCGGCGGGCCGACCCCGACGTGACCCTCGGCGACGACGGCTGGTACTACTTCACGGCGTCGTACCCGATGACCCGCGCGTCCGACCCGGAGGGCTACGACCGGGTGGTGCTGCGCCGCGCGCAGACCATCGAGGGCCTGGCCGACGCCCCTGAGGTGACGATCTGGGACGAGTCTGCCGACGCGGGTCTCAACCGGTACGTGTGGGCGCCCGAGCTGACGAAGATCGGCGACGACTGGTACGTGCTGTTCACGGCGGCGCGCACCGGGGGAGTGTGGGACATCCGCCCGGCGGTGCTCAAGCTCACCGGTGGGGAGCTGACCGGTGAGACGGCGCTCGACCCGGCGAGCTGGACGAGCCTGGGCCAGGTGGTCGCGGCGGCCGGCGACGGTGACGCGTTCACGCACTTCTCGCTCGACATGACGTACCTGACCACCGGGGGCCGGCACTACCTGGTGTGGGCGGAGAAGCCGGGCGCGTCGACGTTGCGCATCGGCGAGATCGACCCGGCGGACCCGACCCGCCTGATCGGCCGTTCGGTGCTGCTGTCCTCGCCGACGTACGCCTGGGAGTCCAGCGGCAGCGAGTCGATCAACGAGGGCCCGGCGGTGATCGTCCACGACGGGAAGGTGATGGTTGCGTACTCGGCGGCCACCGTCGACGACAAGTACTGCGTGGGTCTGCTGTGGATGCCCGAGGGTGCCGACCCGATGGACCCGGCGTCCTGGACCAAGAACCCGTACCCGCTGCTGACCACGGACGACGTGCCCGGTCAGGTCGGCCCGGGGCACAACTCGTTCACGGTCGACGAGCTCGGCAACCCGGTGATCGTCTACCACTCCCGCACGGTCGGGGACACGTCCAACCCGGGCGAGGCGACCGATGCCGGGCTGTACGACCCGCGCCGGCACGCACGCGCGGCGACGGTGCACTGGGACGTGGACGGTCTGCCGGTGCTCGCGATGACCGCGGCGGAGGAGCTCGCGCCGGGACTGGAGCGGGTGCAGGTGCGGGTGGTCGTCGAGGCGGCCCCGGCGGTGGCGGTGACCGCCACGGTCGCGCCGGCCGATCCCGACGGCACGTCCGGCTGGTACCGCACCGCGCCGACGGTGACCCTGGCCGCCGACGACGCGGAGGCCGAGCTGGAGTACCGCCTCGACGGGGGTGGGTGGACGGCGTACGACGCGGCGGTGACCCTCGAAGCGGACGGTGTGCACGAGCTGTCGTACCGCGCGGTGCTCGACGGGCGCGCGCTGACCGGCTCGTCCGGCACCGTGAGCGTCCGGGTCGACCGGACGGCGCCGACGTCCACCACTACCAGCGCCCCGATCGGCGGGGTGTCCACGGTGGGCAGGCCCGTCACGCTCACGATCCAGGCTGCCGATGCCACCTCGGGGGTGGACCGGCTCGAGTACCGGGTCGACGGCGGGGCCTGGCAGCGGTACGCCGCGCCGCTCACGTTCGACGCGGTCGGTGCGCACCTGGTCGAGCACCGGGCGGCCGACGCGGCCGGGAACGTCTCGGTGGCAGCCCTCACGCAGGTGGTGCTCACCGCTGCGGTGCCCGTCATTCCGGTGCCGGTCACCCCGACGCCCACGCCGGGCGCGATGTCGCCGCTGCCGTCCGCGGCGGCCGGGGGCGCCGTGACGCTCGGATCGGGAGTGGTCACGGTCGGTGGCTCGCTGACCGTGCAGGGCTCCGGGTTCCTGCCGGGCGAGCGGGTCGACCTGGTGCTGCACTCCACGCCCGTCCGGCTCGGTGCGGCCACGGCTGACGTGACCGGGGCGTTCACCGCCACGGTCCGGGTGCCGGACGGTGTGCCGACGGGTCGGCACACGTTGTGGGCCACGGGGGCGATCTCGGGGCGTCTGGTGCAGGTGCCTGTGCAGGTCGATGCGCCCGGCGGCGCCCTGGCCGCGACCGGAGCCGGGGGTGTGGTGGGTGCCGGGTTGCTGGCCCTCCTGCTGCTGGGTGTCGGCGCGTCCGCGGTACGGGTTTCGCGGCCCGTTCCGGGTCGGACTCGCTCTCGTCGTCGGTGGGTGCGTGGCCTGCGGTGGTGATCCGGGCGCGGGGTCCGAGCCGGTCACCTCGTCGTCGTCCTCGGCCGGGACGTCGACGCAGCGCCCGGCCCCCGCGACCCCGCAGCCGGCAGCATCACCGTCCGCGGTGGACGACCTGCGGCCGTTCCTCACCGCTGCGCAGGAGCTCGACACCCGGGTGCGTGCCACGGCGCCCCTGGTCAGTGCCTCGGTGCACGACACCGAGGTCCTGGTCGAGCAGTCGACCGCCGAGGCCGTGCGGGCGCTGGACGTCGACGCGGTCGCGGCGACGATCCCCGACGGCGTGTCCGACGACCTGCTCGCGCCGGTGCTGGTGGTCTACAGCGAGCTGGTCTCGCGCGTGCGGGCGATGAGCGGGTTCGGCTACGCGGGGACGTACGCGCGGGATGCCGAGTCGAGCGACGGCGAGCAGATGGTCGCGTGCCTGACCAACGGCTCCGAGGCTGCGCGCCGGTTCGCGGGCGACCTTGCCGCCGTGCGTGCCGCTGCCGAGGCGGCGCCGCCGGTGGCGGACGTCGACCCCACCTCGACGACGGCTGCCACCCTCGCGGTGCGGATCGAGGACATCGACCTGCGCAACAGCGGCTGCGGTGGCTGCGGGGGCTACCTCGTCGACGGGCTGGCGCCGGTCACCTGGGCCGACGGGTCGACGACGACGCGCACGGGCAGCGTCGGCACGCAGGGTGAGCCCGACGGGATCGCGTTCACCGCGACCTACGATCCCGTCGACGGCTGGACGGTGGTGCTGAACGCCTGCTGAGGGTCAGCGCGCCCGCACGCCCTCACCGACCTGCGCGACGATCTCGGCGACGACTCCCGCATCGGCGAGGATTCGCTGGTGCCCGAGCCCCTCTGTGCTGTGCAGCACGGCCCCGGGCCACGCCTGCGCGATCCGGGAGCCGACCTCGTACGGGGTCTCCTTGTCGCGCCGGTCGTGCACCACGAACGTGGGCGGCATGCTCCCGTCGGAGCCCAGCGGCACCAGGTCGAAGTCCGACAGCGGCCGCTCGCAGAAGTCCTCCATGTCCTGCTGCAGCGGCACACGCGTGCGCTCGCCGAAGCCCAGCAGGGCAGCGAAGTCGTAGGTGATCTCGACGAAGTCGTGGTTCGGGGCGATGAGCACCAGGCGCTGCGTCTCCAGGCCCTGGTGCACGACCATCGACGCGCTGGTGCATCCCAGCGAGTGGGCGATCACGGCCTCCGCGGGGCCGAATCGGTCGGCGACGGCGGTGAACGACTCGATCATCTCCATCAGGTTGCCCTGGCCCGGGCCCATGCTGCCGGGCTCGGAGTCGCCGTGGCCGGGTGCGTCGAACGCGACGACCCGGTGGCCGGTGGCGACGAGCGGCTCGACGAACGCGCCGAGCTGACCGCGCCAGCCACCCCAGCCGTGCACCAGGTACACCGTCGGGCCTTCGCCCCAGGTCTCGACGACGACCTGCCCGCCCCGGAGGACGGGCACGTGGCTGACCTCGCCGGCGTGCGGGCGCAGGTCGCGGCGACGGCCGGCGTTGCCGGGCAGGGTGCACCACACGTCCATGGCCAGGGCGGCGCCGCGGCGGGGGGCGACCCGGTCGAGCACGCCGAACCGGGTGCGCAGCGTGAGCAGACGGGTGGCAGAGGCCAGGCGGGCGCGGCGGCTGCGGGTGGTCACAGGCGGGTGGGCGAAGCTCATCGGGTGGTCTCCGAGGTCGGGTGGGTGGGTGTCCGGGCGGCGGCCAGCAGGGCGTCGACGGCACGGTGGGCGCGGGCCGGCGCGTGCGGGTCGTCCAGCAGCCGGTGGGTGTGGAAGAACGCGAGCATCACGCCGTAGAGGTCGAACGCGAACTGCTCCGGGTCGACGTCGGGGCGCAGCTGCCCCTCGGTGATGCCGCCGGTGACGATCCGGGCGATGGTGCGCGCCAGCTCCAGGTGCAGCTCGCGCAGGCGGTCGCGCACGGGTCCGGGCTGGTCGTCGAGCTCGGTGCCGGCCTTGACGATGACGCAGCCGCCGGGTGCCCGGTCGACGCCGCAGGCGAGCCACCGGTCGGCGAGATCACGGATGCGGGCCTCGCCGCGGGGGGCGCGCAGCGCGGGGCGCACGACGGTGGCGGCGAACTCCTCCGCGGCGGCGTCCAGCACGGCC
Organism: Cellulomonas soli; assembly: GCF_052036975.1. Lineage (GTDB taxonomy): Bacteria > Actinomycetota > Actinomycetes > Actinomycetales > Cellulomonadaceae > Cellulomonas > Cellulomonas soli_A. Next base: position 167,605 of record NZ_JBQIAR010000001.1, on the reverse strand, counting down.
AGCTGCAGCTGCTCCTTGGAGCCGAAGTGCGCGTAGAGGCCGCTCTTGGACATGCCGGTGCCGGTGGCCAGGTCGCCGAGGGTCAGGCCGCCGAGGCCGACGCGGACGGTGGCGGCGACGGCCTGGGTGAGGATCGCGTCGCGGGTGCGCTGCCCCTTGGTAGCAGGGCCGGTCGTCCCGTTCATCCCGCGAAAATAGCACGGGCGTGCGGAAGTTGAGTCCGGGCCGCCTGGGAGCAGCCGTGACTTCATGGTGCAACGAGTGAAGGCCGGGTCCGCTGGCGCGGACCCGGCCTTCAGATGCGTTTGTTGGTGCCCGACTAGGCAAGTCTCACAGGTCGGTGGTGCACATGTTCACTCCGGAACCTCGACGACTGATTGACCGATCGTACTATCTGTGCTATTGAGAGTCAAGTCGACAAAGTCGTCCTGCATCATTGCGTACTCGCGAACATCCGCCAGAAGGGGCCACGTAAGCCACCAGTTCATCGATAGGGCCTCGTCGCGCCGCATCTGCCGGACGTACTCAAGTGCTTGAGAGTTTTCTCCAAGCAGGGCGTGACGCGCCAGTTTGAAGCGGTTCTCGAGAACGCCCGTATCCCAATCCGCAATTTCTTGGCGGCACTCGCTCAGGCGGCCGTCCAACTTCATCGCCAACCATTGATTGACTTGCATCACCAGGCGCGCGGACTCCGCGCGAGTTTTCGAGTGCTCGCATACGCGAGTCTGCCTCTGTGCCGCATCAAAGCGCCCCGCCTGAAGCATCTGATATGGCACATTCACCGCCATATTCTCAAATTTCTCCATGTCTTTGCCGCTTAGCATCTTGCTTGCAGTGGCCCAGCAGAGGTGGAATACGACAACCGACAGGAGGTCGGCTGCGCGAAGTAGGTAATCACTGTCGATGCGAAGCTGCTCGTTCTCCTTGGGTAGAGACTCCATGCCCCTGAGCCTGTCGCGGTACAGGGCTGAGACCATCGAGCTGTTGTGCACAACGAGGTGACGCCGCTGAATCACCTCCTGGAAGTCGAACCCGAGGTACTCACTCGGGACATCGATCTTGAAGCACCGCTTCAGTGATTCGAATATGTCAATAATCGAACCATACTGCATTTCGGCGATTCGTTTCGCGGCAGTGGCTCTCTGAAAGTCCTCGATGCTGGCGTGCTGGGTGATCTCTGACCAGGTGAAACTGCGCTGCTCGAGATTCAGCGCGCTGGGATGCTTCGTGAAGCAGTAGAGTGCGACTTCTGAGACGGCGGACTCGAATGTGCCGACCATGCTGACCAGAAGGCTTGAGTACAGGATCTCAGAGTGCCTGCCGATCGGATCGAAATGGGGGAGTCCCTCAAGGAGGGCTCGGGCAAGACTGTAGCGCGGGGTCTCGCTGACATCCAGGACGGCGAGCGCGTCACGGAGCATTCCGTCGTTCGGTGGCGTTGGCTCCGCTCGGTATTCAGATATCTTCATGACGGCGGTGACGATCTTGTCCAGGTCGTTCTCACCGAGGTGCGGATTCATGGACCTATAGTGCTCGAATATGCGAAGGCGAGTGTCATCGAATGTCGAGGCCATCTCAGACACTGTGTTGAGAATGCGAATCTCAGCGTTCTGTCGCTTGTGGTAGCGCAACAGAGTCGCGCTAGGGTCGACTGTTCGACTCACCTGCCCGTGGTCCGCATTGCTCACTCGCGCAGGATAGCGAAGTCGGGCAGGCGAGTGTTGGGTTCGCCCCGATCTTGCCAGGGCTGTGAGTCAATGCGCGTCGATCGGACCGCGCGCTGCCTGCTTAGCCCCGAGAGCGGTCGTTGGGCATGCCGCTGCAAGCGACCCTGCCCCGAACCACCATCTACTGTGCGCCTGATCGTGACAGCGACGTCACGTGGCAGGCCCGGAGCGGTGCCCGCGGACGGCATGAGGATGCAGATGGCCGTCTACGCAGCCTGGACCATCCGGGCGGGCCCGCGCGCTCATCCAGGAGGCTGTGGACGGCGGGCTTCTCTGCGATGCGATCGACCGCACGCAGGCCGTCAAGCGGGGACATGCCGGACCCCGAGACCACGATCGACGCGCACGTCCGAGTCCGTGCGGGTCCCTGCTCCGCTCGCGGCCGACCACGGACGAGGAGGTCGCCGGCCTGCGCGCAGCGGCCTGCTGTGACCCCCGGCCCGACCATTGCGTACCTTCGGCTTGACGTGGACCCGACCCTCGCCGAGCGTCAGGATCGGGCGGTAGCGTGCGGCCATGACGAGCGCCACCGACGCCCTGCCCCCCGCCTCCCAGTCGATCCCGTCCGCCCCGGTGCCGGCCGTGGACCCCGAGCCGGACACCAAGGACTGGACGTGGGTGCTCGAGCGGCGCTGCCCCGAGTGCGGGTTCGCCGCCGCGGACGTGGCGGCCTCGGAGATCGCGGCCACGCTGCGTGACCTGGTGCCCCGCTGGGTTTCGGTCCTGCACCGGCCCGACGCGCGGGTACGGCCCGCCCCGGCCACGTGGTCGGCGCTCGAGTACGGCGCGCACGTGCGCGACGTCATGCGCGTGTTCGGCACGCGCGTGCAGCTGATGGTCGAGCAGGACGACCCGGTGTTCGAGAACTGGGACCAGGACGCCACGGCCCTGGCCGACCGGTACGACCAGCAGGACCCGGTGGTGGTGGCCGACGAGCTGGCGGAGGCCGCCGAGGTGACCGCGGCCCGGTTCGATGCGGTGGGCGACGACGCGTGGGACCGGACCGGCCTGCGCGCGAACGGGTCTGCCTTCACGGTCCGCACCCTGGGTCAGTACTTCCTGCACGACCCCGTGCACCACCTGCACGACGTGCGCGGCTGACCGCTCGACCGTGTCCACAGCGGACGTCCACAGCGCTGTGGACAACCCCTCACCCGCGCTCTCCACAGTGTGGACGACCCTGTGGACGACGGATCGTCGCCTCACGGGCGCACCGCCATCCGAGGCACCGCTCGCTACGCTCGACCCGGCCTGCGCGGTGACGGGTCGGGCGATGACGGGTCGAGCGAGGTGGCGATGAGTGCAGGTCCTTCCCGTCCGCAGGACGCCCTGCGATGGCTCGCGTCAGGGCCGTCCCTCGAGGAGCTGCAGGCCGCCTACCCCGAGGAGTGGCGGGTGGTCTCCGAGCGGCTGCGTCGGGCGTCGTCCGGCGGGCCTGAGGAGCTGCGCGCCGTGGTCGCCGAGGCCCGCGAACCCGCGCAGGAGTCGCCCGGTCGGCGTCGGCCAGCGCGCGAGCTGGTCGGCGAGGAGGCCCGGCGGCAGATGCTGCTGCACGCGGTGAAGCGCGTGTCGTTCCAGGTCGAGACCGGGGTCACCGAGGGGCCGGTGCGGTTCAACGCCCTGAACGGGCGCGTGGCGCAACGGCTGTTCTTCCGGCGTGGGCTGGAGCGGCGGCCGGTGTCGATGGGGGCGTACCGGGTGGTCTGGCCGCTGCTGACCCAGCGCCGGTACCTGATGCCGCTGGTGCGGCCGATGGGCATCTACTGCTTCTACTCCTCGGCCCTGGTCGCCCGGCTGGCCACCCTGATCGCCGACCGCTCCTGCCTGGAGATCGCCGCGGGGGACGGCACCCTGTCGCAGTTCCTGACCGAGCGCGGGGTCGACGTCACGGCCACCGACGACCACAGCTGGGAGCACGCGATCGACTACCCGCAGCACGTGCTCAAGCAGGACGCCAAGGCGGCGCTGCGTGCCCACGCCCCGCAGGTGGTGCTGTGCTCGTGGCCGCCGCCGGGCAACCCGTTCGAGCGGGCGGTGTTCACCACCCCGAGCGTGCAGCTGTACGTGGCGATCGGAACGAACGAGCACGGCAGCGGGAACTGGGCCGACTACGCCGCGCAGCAGGGGTTCGACATGACGCACGACCACGAGCTCAGCCGCCTGGTCCTGCCGCACGAGCAGGACAACGTGGTGCTGGTGTTCCGCCGGCGTTCAGACGAACGGCGTGAGCCCGACCGGGACCAGGTCGACCTCGACGGTCAGCCGTGAACCGGACCCCTCGGAGAAGATGACGCCCCGCAGCGGCGGCACGTCCGCGTAGTCGCGACCCCAACCCAGGATCACGTACCGGTCGTCGACGAACTGGTCGTTGGTCGGGTCGATCTCCACCCAGCCGGCACCCGGCACCCAGGCGGAGACCCACGCGTGCGACGCGTCGGCGCCGCGCAGCTTCTCGCGCCCGGCCGGCGGACGCGTCTCGATGTACCCGCTGGCGTACCTGGCGGGCAGGCCGTGCACGCGCAGTGCGGCGATCATCAGGTGCGCGAAGTCCTGGCAGACGCCGGTGCGCTGCTCGAGCAGCTCGGCCTGCGTGGTGCCCACCGTCGTCGACCCCGACCGGTACGTCATCTCGGTGCGGATGCGGTGCGCGAGGTCGGCGAGCACCCCGGCCAGCGGTGCCCCGGGCGCGAACGACGGTGCCGCCCACGCCCGGACGGCGTCGGAGGGGTCGACGTGCCGTGAGGGCAACGTGGCCTCCCGCAGCGCGCTGAGCCCGGCGGCGTCCGTCCGCACGTCCGACAGGTCGCCGTCGACCACCGCGCGGGCCGTCTCCTCCCAGCCCACGCCCGGCAGCGAGTCGACCGACGCTGCCCTGCGGGAGACCAGCAGGCGCGACCGCGCGGTGACCACGAGTCGTTCGTGCGGTGCGGTCACCCCGAAGTACGTGGTCCGGTTGCCGAACCAGTCGACGTGCTCGGCCGTGTCCGAGGGGGTCGGCTCGACGGTGAGGGTGGTGTCGACGACGTGCTGGTCGGGCAGCTCGCGCGGGGTGGTGACGGTGCGCCCGTAGGAGTCGGTGACGGGTGCCGTGTACGTGTACGTGGTCCGGTGCACGAGGTCGTACTCGCGGGCGCCCTCGGGCACGGGGGTCGCAAGGCCGGCAGGGTCGGTCGGCGGGACGCTCATGCGGACCCCCAGGTGGCCTCGAACGCGCGGCTGGGTGCCAGGTGCACGAAGTGCAGGCGCTCGACCTCGTCGCCGACGGCGGCCAACCGCCACCGCATCGACTCCAGCGTCTCCGCGAGCCGCAGCCGGGTCCGTGCGTGCGGTCCGCCGGGCTCGCCCACCGACTCGGCGAGCACCCGCACGTCGAGCTCGGCGACCAGGGCGGCCACGTCGGCCACCAGGTGGTCGCGCTGGTCGGCGGGCAGGCGGGGTGCGGGCACGGCGGCCAGGTCCTCACGCAGCCGGTCGATCTGGAACGCGAGCGAACGCGGGTTGTCGGCGTCCTGCAGCAGCAGGGCCAGCAGCGTGTCCACGCGCGGACCGGCCTGGTGCCGGCGCCGGTAGGTGATGGCCGACTCGTGCGCGAGCGCGACCCCTTCGAGCACGAGTCGTTCGACGGCCGGCGCGCGCGTGGGCACGAGGGTCGCGGCGAGCGTGTCGACGATCCGCTGCGCCCGTTCGAGTCGCCGCCCGGCGTCCCAGAACCGCCAGCCGACGTCGCGCACCTGGCTCTCGGCGGTGATGCCGGCCAGGGCGAGCAGACCTTCCAGCGACCGGTCCAGCACGGGCCGCAGACCTGCGGTGAGGGCGGCCCGTTCGGCGACGTCCGCCATCCGGTCGACCGCGGCCCCCAGGGCGAGCGGCTGGTCGGCGGGTCGCCGTCCGCGCTCGTCGCGCAGCGCCCGCTCCACCCGGGTCAGCGGCCCCCACACGTCCGACGAGAGCTGGTCGCGCACGGCCCCCGACGCGCGCGACAGCCCACGCACGCACGCGAGCACGGAGTCCTCCGTGCGGGGGTCGAGCACGAGCGCGCGCAGATCAGGGCGTCCGTCGTGGCGCAGCTCGTCGGGGACGAGGGCACCGACCAGGGCGGTGAGGGCGCGGCCGCCGGTGGTGCGCAGGTTGCGGTGCTCGTCGTCCCAGCGGTCCACCAGCACCCGCAGCGTCCGGGTCTGACCCTCGGCCCGCTCGGCGTACCGGCCGATCCAGAACAGGTTCTCGGCGGTGCGCGGCGAGATGCCGGAGGCCGGGCGGCCCGGGGCCTCACCGCCCGACCGGACCCGGTCGGTGCCTGCGTCGGCGGCGCCCGAGGGCGACAGTTCGGCGTCGTCGGGGTCCTGCGCCTCGTCGGCGTCGAACGCGCGCGCCAGCACCCACACGTCCTTGGCGACCGCCCCGGCCGAGTGGGACACCATCGAGACGGGCACCAACCCGGCGTGCTGCTCGACGACGCTGGCCAGGCCGCCGGCCATGACCGTGTACGACTCGTCGTGGGCCACGGCGAACGTGCGCAGCACGGCGGCCTGCGGTGCGGCGCCGGACGGCCCGCCGTCGCCGACCACCGGTTCCTGGCCGACCCACCGCCACGGCTCGGCCTCGATCCGCGCCGCCAGCTCCGAGCGCTGCTCGGCGCTCAGGGTCCACCCGGCGACGGCACCGCCGGTGTGGTCGGTGGGCAGCAGCACCAGCTCGTCGAGCCGGCCGCGCACCGCCCGCAGGCCCTCCTGGTCGCCGCACCACCAGGTCGGTGCGGACCCCAGCAGCAGGTCGTCGGCCAGCACCTCGCGGGCCAGCCGGGGCAGGTAGGCGTGCAGCGCGGGGCTCTCCAGCACGGACGCACCCAGCGGGTTGACGACGCTGACCGCGCCCGCGCGCACCGCCCGCACGAACCCGGGGACGCCCAGGCGGGAGCCGACGCGCAGGTCCAAGGGGTCGCACCAGTCGGCGTCCACGCGGCGCAGCACGACGTCGACGGCCTCGAGCCCGTCGATGCCTCGCATCCACAGCCGGCCTTCACGCACCAGCAGGTCGGAGCCCTCGACGAGCGGCAGGCCGAGCATCGACGCCAGGTACGCCTGGTCGAACGCGGTCTCCGACCACGCGCCGGGACTGAGCAGCACGGCGCGTGGCTCGTCCTCGACGCCGGGCGGGGCGACGTCGTGCAGCGCATGGCGCAGCGCGTGGAAGAACGGGCCGAGGCGCTGGATCGACGTCTGCCGGTAGACGCCCGAGAGCACCTGCGCGACCACGCGCCGGTCCTCCATGGCGTACCCGGCCCCGGACGGCGCCTGGGTGCGGTCGGCGACCACCGTCCACCGGCCGTCGCGGTCGCGGCACACGTCGGTCGCGGTGAGCACGAGCTCGCGCCGGCCGGGCAGCCGCAGCCCGTCGACAGCCCGCACGAACCCCGGATGCCCGAGGACCACCGTCGGCGGCAGCATCAGGTCCGTGAGCAGCCGGCGGGGGCCGTACACGTCGCGCAGCACGGCGTCGAGCAGCACGGCCCGTTGGGTCAGGGCGGCGTCGAGGCGTGCCCACTCGGGTTCGTCGACGACCACGGGTGCCGGGTCGAGCCGCCACGGCTGCGCCCGGAGCTGGTCGTCGTCGGCGTCCGTGCCGTAGGTGACGCCGCGTTCGGCGAGCATCTGCTCGGCGCGGCTGCGCACGTCGGCGAGGTCCAGGCCACCGTCCCCGTCGCGCAGCAGGCTCACGTCCGGGGACGAGAGCAGGTCGGTCACGGGGTCAGCCTGCCCTACCGCGGTGGGCGGGGTCGCCCGTGACCCACGGGCCGGACGGTCTCTCGGCCGCCCTCGCGGACGACCGCGTCCTCGCGAGGGTTGTCCCCCGTCGAGAGTGAGTGTACAGTCACTCACATGACGAGCCGAGCCAGCACCCTCTCCACCGCCGACCAGCGACGCCCCGTCGTCGTGCAGGCCGCGACGGAGGAGTTCTCGCGCGGCGGCTACCTGGGCACCACGGTGGCCGATGTCGCGCGCACGGCCGGGATCTCACCGGCCTACGTGTTCAAGCTGTTCCCGACCAAGGAGGCGTTGTTCGTCGCGGCGCTCGACCACTGCTTCACGCTCGTCGAGCGGGCGCTGGAGCAGGGGGCCGACACGGCGGCCGACGCCTCACCCGAGGGCCTGCTGGACGCGATGGGCGGCGCCTACGCCGGCCTGATCGCCGACCGCACGCTGCTCATGCTCCAGGTGCACGCGCAGTCGGCGGCCGAGGTCCCCGAGATCGGTGACGCGCTGCGGCGCGGCCTGGCGCGGGTCACGACCTTCGCCCATCGGCGCTCGGGTGCGACACCCGCGCAGGTGCAGCGGTTCATCGCGTTCGGGCAGCTGTGCCATCTGATCGTCACGGCGAGGGTCGACGGGATCGACGCCGAGTGGGCGCACCTGCTCTCCGACGGGATTCGGCACCCGGAACCCCTGACCTCCTGAGGGTTGCCGCGGCGCGGCGTTCGGCGCATCCGTCCGCGACGGCGCCCTGCCGACCCTCGCCCCTGCTCTCTCGCAGCCCTCGCCCCACCCGACAGCCCCGTCTCGCATGGCCTGCAAGTGAGTGACGACTCACTCTCCACTCTCGGCACCCTCCGCCGCGGCGACCGACCGTCGCCACCCCCACCCACGCAAGGAGCCCGCCATGACCAGCCCCGTCACCGCCCGGCCCGCCGTCCAGCGCCCCGGCCCGCTCGTACCCCCGCCCGCCGCGCCGCCCGACACCGCCCCCCGCAGCACCCGCCGCTGGTGGGCGCTGACCGTCCTCGCCCTCGCGCAGTTCCTCGTCGTGCTCGACGCCTCCATCGTCAACATCGCACTGCCGTCCCTCGGCTCCGCCCTGGGGCTCGGCACCGCCGCCCTCAGCTGGGTCATCACCGCCTACGTCCTGCCGTTCGGCGGGCTGCTGCTGCTCGGCGGCCGCCTGGCCGACCGGTACGGGCACCGTCGGCTGTTCCTCGCCGGGACGCTCGGGTTCGTGGTCGCCTCGGCGCTCGCAGGTCTGGCCGTCACCGGAGAGATGCTGCTCGGCGCACGAGCCCTGCAGGGGGCCTCGGCCGCACTGCTCGCCCCCGCCTCGCTCGCCCTGGTCACCCAGCTGTTCCGCACCCCGGGCGACCGCACCCGGGCGCTGGGCATCTGGGGCGCCGTCGCCGGCATCGGCTCGGCGGCCGGCGTGCTGCTCGGCGGTGTGCTGACCGCGTCGCTCGGCTGGGAGTCCGTGTTCTTCGTCAACGTGCCCGTCGGTGCGGTCGTGCTGGTGGCGCTGCCCATGCTCGTCACCCGCGACACGGTCGTCCCCACCGGGCGCCTCGACGTGCCCGGTGCCGTGACCATCACCGGCGGGCTCGTCGCGGCCGTCGCCGGACTGACCTCCGTCGAGCAGCTCGGCGCCACGCACGCCGTCACGGTCGGGCTGCTGGCCGCAGCCGCCGTGCTCGTCACCGCGTTCGTCGTCGTCGAGCGGCGCGCCGCCGAGCCACTCGTGCCGTTCGCCGTCTTCCGGGATCGCGACCTCACGGCCGGCAACGTGGTCATGCTGCTCGTCGGCGCCGCCATGACCGCCCTGTTCTTCGCACTCTCGGTGTTCATGCAGGCCGTGCTCGGCTACGACGCGCTCGCCGCCGGCCTGAGCCAGCTGCCTCTCGCCGGGACGCTCGTCGTCGTGGCCGGTCTCGTCCCCGGCGTGATCGCCAAGGTCGGGGTGCGGACCACCCTCATCGGGTCGCTCCTCTCGCTCGCCGGCGGGCTGGTGTGGCTCGCCGCGGTGCCGACCGACGCGCAGCTCGTCGCCGACCTGCTCGGACCCTCCCTGCTCCTGGGCGTCGGGCTCGGCGGGGCGTTCGTCGCCACCACGCAGCTCGCGCTGCACGGCGTCCCGGAGGCCGAGTCGGGACTGGCGGGCGGGCTGGTCAACACCGCGCAGCAGATCGGCGGGGCGCTCGGCCTCGCGGTGCTCGCCACGGTGGCCACCGCCCGCACCGACGCCCTCCTCGGGGCCGGCACCCCGCAGCCGGAGGCACTGACCGGTGGCTTCGCCTGGGCGTTCCTCGGGGCGGCCGTGCTCGCCGTGCTCGCCGCGGCGGTCGCCGCGCTGGTGCGACCCCGAGGGTGACGCCGCCCGCCGGGTCCGCGCCGGCGGCAGTGCCCGTGCACGCCGTGTCGACCTCCGGGTCGCGCGGCGTGCACGCGTCCCGAGCAGCTGGGCCATTCGGTCCCGCGGGGTGCGCACCGGACCGTAGGTTGGGTGCATGCCCGGACGAGGATGCCGACGATGACGCCCCCCACCAGCCAGAACACCCCCGTGGCACCGCCGGCGGCCGCCCCCGGACGGCGAGGGTCCATCGGGGTGATGCTGCCGCGCGACCTACCCGCCGCCCAGGTGCTGGCGTTCGCGCAGCGCGCCGACGAGCTCGGGTTCGACGAGCTGTGGGTCGTCGAGGACCTCGGGTTCCGCGGCGGGTTCGCGCAGGCCGCCGCGGCGCTCGCGGTCACGGCGCGGATCCGTGTCGGCATCGGCATCCTGCCGACCGGTGCCCGGAAGGTCGCCTACACGGCCATGGAGCTCAACACCCTCGCCGAGCTGTTCCCCGGCCGGGTCGTGGCCGGCATCGGCCACGGCATGCCGGGCTGGATGCGGCAGGTCGGCGCCTGGCCCGCCAGCCCGCTGACGCTGCTCGACGAGCAGGCCACCGCGCTGCGCGCGCTGCTGCGTGGCGAGTCCGTCACAGCCGACGGCCGGTACGTGCACCTCGACGACGTCCGCCTGGAGACACCCGCCGCCCAGCCGCCGCTGGTGCTCGCCGGTGTGCGGGGCCCCAAGTCGCTGGCGCTGGCCGCGCAGGTCACCGACGGTGTGGTGCTGGCCGAGCCGGCGACCCCCGAGTACATCGCCGCCACCCTCGGTCACCTCGGCGACGGGCCTGGCCGGCACGTGGTCACCTACGACGTGGCGTGCGTCGACGACGACGCGGACCGGGCCCGCTCGCTGGCCCGTCCCGCGCTGGAGTGGATCGGCGAGCCCGACTGGGCTCCGCACCTGGCCCCGTTGCCGTTCGCGCAGGAGTTCGCCACGTTGCGTTCGGCGGCCACCGACCGCAGCGCGTTCGCGCAGGCCCTGCCGGACGCGTGGGTGGACCGGCTCGCCGTCGTGGGAACGCCCGCGGGTGCGCGTGCGGCGATCGACGCACGCCATGCCGCGGGGGCCTCGACGACCGTGCTGATCCCCGTGGGCGCCGAGCCGTTCGCGGCGTTGGAGGGGCTCGCGCGCGTGCTCTGAGGTCGCCGGACCCGGACGTGACGAACCCCGGACGGATCACCGCCCGGGGTTCGTCACGACGTGCAGGTCAGAGGACGGCACTTGCCTCGACGGACACGATCGAGGACTGCGAGAAGTCGTCGGCCTGGTTCGCCAGGTTGGCTGCCGAGCCGGCGCCACCGAGGACCCACAGCACGATCGTGATGATCCACGCCATCTTCTTGTGCTGGTCGTAGCCCTGCAGCGGGCGGCCTTCCTTGTCCTTCTGCGCGCCGGCGAGCACGAGGATCAGGTCGATCAGCGCCCAGATGCCGAAGCCGCCGAGCGTGATGAGCTTGAGGATGCCGGTGCCGACCTTGCCCAGGTAGAAGCGGTCGACGCCGAGCCAGCCGAGGAGGTAGGCGAGCAGCCACGTGACGACGAACGACTTGGTCGACTCATTCCCGGCGGGCGCGTAGCCGTAGGCCGAGGCGGCGACCGGTGCGCTCTGCGGCGGCACCCCGTAGGCGCCGGCGGGGGGTGCCGGAGGCGTCGGGGGCAGCGGCTGTGCGCCGTCGGCGGCGTACGGGTCGTTCGACACGGTGTGTTCCTCTCGGTGGACGGTCCGAGGAGGCAAAGGACGTGGAGATGCCCCCCGGCTGGACCATCCAAGCAGGTCAGGGGCTCCGGCGGGACGCGGTCCGTGGACGTGCTCGCCGGGGCGGGTGACGTGGGTCAGCGGTGGTGCGGCGGCACGTCGTAGAGGGTGTGCTCGGCGTGGTGCAGCACGTTGGCCACCAGAGCCGCCACGTGCTCGTTGGCCTGGGCGTAGTGCACGGTGGTGCCGTCACGGCGGGTGGTGACCAGCCGGCCGGCGCGCAGCTTGGCCAGGTGCTGGGAGACGGCGGGCACGGGCCGGTCGACGGCCGCGGCGAGCGCGCTGACGGACATCTCGGTGCCCTCGAGCAGCGCCAGCACCGCGAGTCGGGTGGGGTCGGCGAGCAGGCGCAGCACCTCGACCGAGCGGGCGAGGTCGGCCTGCGGGGGAAGCGGGGCGCCCGTGCGCGCAGGGGCGGTCACGGAGCGCGCGGGGCGGGTGGGTGCGGAGGTCATCGGGCGGCCACCTCGATCCTTGCTGCCGGTCGCCGGGCCTGGCTCACGGCGCCGCGGGCTCGGCGGGCGTGCCGGGCACGCCCATGATCGTCCCACCCTCGACGGTGCCCGGGTCGGCGTCGGACGTCTCGGGCTCCTCGGGCGCGGTGCGCGGCCAGAGCCAGGCGGCGGTCACCGAGGCGCCTGCGGCGACGACGGCCAGCACCAGGGCGGCCCGCCCGAGTCCGACCGCCCCGAGCCACCCGGCGACCGGGTAGGTCACCAGCCAGCAGGCGTGCGACAGGGAGAACTGGCCGGCGAACGCTGCGGGCAGGTCACGCCCGGGCACGGAACGGCGGATGAGCCGTCCGACGGGGGTCTCGGCGGCTGCCCAGCCGAGCCCCACCAGGACCCACAGGGCGCCGATCGCCACGAGTCCGGCCTGCGGGTCCGTCACGTGCAGGGCGAGAGGCACCAGTGCGGTGGCGCCGGTCAGCAGGGCGGCGCCGGTGAGCATGACGCGGCGTTCGTCGACGTGGTGGAGCACGCGGGGCAGCGCGATCGCACCGAGCATGGAACCGGCGCCGTTGGCGGCCAGCACCAGGGCCACGGTGCCGTCGCCCTGGCCGAACGTGTCGCGGACGATGACCACGGTCTGCACGATGACGAACGCGCCGGCGGCGGCCACGGCCAGGTTCAGCGCGAGCACGGGGCGCAGCGCCGGGGTCCGGACGAGCAGGCTGGCCCCGCGGCGGACGCGGACGGCGAAGGGTTCGTCCTCGGTGCCGTCGGCGGTGGCTGCCGGGGTGCCCGTGGCGCCCGTGCGGGGGACCGCGACGGTGAGCACGAGCAGCGCCGAGGCGGCGAACCCGACCGAGGTGCCGGCGAAGAGGCTGGTGAAGGGCATGACGAGCAGCAGCGCGGCGGCCAGCACGGGCGACAGGACCGACTCGAGGTCGTAGGCCAGACGTGACAGCGACAGGGCGGCGGTGTAGTCGTCCTCGTCGGGCAGCACGTCGGGGATGACGGACTGGAACGTGGGGGTGAACGTGGCCGAGGCGGCCTGCAGCACGAAGATCAGCACGTAGATCTGCCAGACCTCGCCGACGAACGGCAGGGTGGCGGCGACGGCGCACCGCAGCACGTCGGCGCCGACGAGGACGCGTCGGCGGGGCAGGCGCGCGACGACCGCGGCGGCCACGGGTGCGACCACCACGTAGGCGACCATCTTGATGGCCAGGGCGGTGCCGAGGACCCCGCCGGCGCGCGGGCCGGCCAGGTCGTAGGCGAGGAGGCCGAGGGCGACGGTGGCCAGGCCGGTGCCGGCCAGCGCGACGACCTGCGCCAGGAACAGGCGGCGGTAGACGGGGTGGCTGAGGGCGCGGATCACCTGCGCACCGTAGTCAATGCTTGCGCAAGCACGCAATGAGCGAGGCGCGCGGAAGGACCTCAGGTGCACCCACGGGGGCACCGCCGTGCACCCAGCGCAGTACACGGGTCGAGCCCGAGGGCTGACGACCCCGACGCCACCGCTGCGAAGACTGGGGTCAGGACGCACCGGACCGTCGGGCGTGGCACCACCGGGAGACGACGTGAGCAGCCTGACGACGAGCCGGCCGACACCTGCGGCCGTGTGGACGGACCTCGACGCGGCGACCGACCGCACCCCGACCGCCGGCCGGGACACCCGCGGGCGCCACCAGGGCGAGGTCAGCTGGAAGGTGCTCGCGCACCGCTCCCTGCAGATCGCCTCCGCGCTGCACGCGGTCGGGGTGCGGCAGGGCGACCGCATCTCGCTGCTGGTCGAGGCCGGGCCCGAGCGCACGGCCGTCGCCTACGCCTGCTGGCGGCTCGGCGCCGTGGTGGTCGCCACCGCACCCGAGCTGACGCTGCGCGAGGAGGCCCAGGCGCATGCCGCGGCTCGACCGCAGGTGGTGGTGGCCGACAGCCGAGGCCTGCTGCTCACCCGCGCGCTGCGCACGCCGCGCCTGCGGATCGCCACCGAACGCGTCCCCGTGCTCGACGAGCTCGCGCTGGGCGCCCGCTACCACCTCGCCGACCTGGTCACCCGTCGTCTGCTGATCGCACTGCCCGAGCCGCCCGGACCGGACGACGACGCCGCCCTGGTGTTCGCCCCGTCGGACGACGAGCCGATCGGTGCCTACTACACGCAGTCCGACCTCGGACACCTGCGTGAGCTCCTGGAGCCCGTCGTCGTGGGCAGGGACGATCCGAGCCGCATCGGCAGCAGCGGTGCCGTTCCGACTCGTCCGGCACGGGCGCCCCGGAGCACGCTGCGCGCCACGTCGGCGCGCGTCCTCGCCGGGCTCGCCCTGCCCGCGTTCGGCTGAGCCGTCGCCGAGATCGGGGGCCCGACCTGGCCCCGGTCAGGCCGCGCGGGCCAGCACCGCCAGCCAGGGCGAATCCGCCGTGAGGTCGTCGCCCGCGAGCGAACCCCACAGCTGCTCGACCCGGAGCCCCGCCGCGGTCAGCGCCGGCGCCAGCGTCTGCGGGGTGTAGTCGTGGAACCACATCCGGTACGCGGTGACATCCTCCGGACCGGCGACCACCACGTAGTGCGAGCAGGTGAGATCGCCCGGGTACCGGTGCTGCTCGGTCAGCACCAGGTGCCGCCCGGGCCGCCACAACCCGCCCTCGACCACCTCCCACGAACGGGCGGACGGCGGGTGCGCCACCGGCGTGGACACGTCGAGCACGACCGCGCCGCCCGGCCGCAGGCTCCGCCGCGCCCGCAGCAGCAGGTCGTCGCGCACCTCGTCGGAGAACGTCGACAGCTCCCCGTAGACCTGCAGCACAAGGTCGTAGGTCGCCGGCTCGTCGAGCGTGGTGAAGTCCTGCACGCGGTACTCGATCGCCAGCCCGTGCCGACGGGCCTGCTCGCGCGCGTAGGCCACCGACGACCTGCTCAGGTCGACACCCGTCACCTCGCACCCGACCCGTGCCAACCGCTGGGCGTACAGGCCCGGACCGCAGCCCAGGTCGAGCACGCGCCGACCCGGCCCGGCCAGTCCGAGACGCACCAGGTGGTCGACCGTGCGGGCGATCTCGTCATCACGGCGGCTGGCCGCGTCGGTGCCCTGGTCCAGGTGCGCCTCGAGCAGGCGTGCGGCGATGTAGGGGTCGTCCCAGAACGGGCCGTCGCTCGCGGCGTACGGCTCGGGACGCGCGCCGGCGTGCGCGAGGGCGTCGATCATGGGCGCAGCATCGCGCCGCGCGCGGCTCGACGACCAGCAGATTTGCGCGGGCCGGGGCGCGGACCCGCCCCCTCCAGCGGGGGGCACGAGGGGGCGGGCCCGGCCGCCCGACGAGTCGGGCACCCAGGAGACCGGCCGCGCGCGACAGGGGACGACGGCGTGGCCGGTGATGCGGCGCGTTCCCCGGCGGGCCGTCCCTCACCTCGGCCCGCCGCGTCCCCGCGCAGGGACGACTCTGGTCGGCCGACCTCGAAGAAGGGTGGGCGAGGGCTGTGCGTCAGCCGTGCGCGCGGGTCAGGTCAGGTGAGCGGGTCGGCGAGAGGCCCGAGGTGCAGCGGCGCCGCATCCACCTGCACCCTGCGCTGCCGGTCGCGCTCGACGAGCAGCACCGCACGAGGCTGCGTGGCTCCCGGCGCGACGAGCACCAGCTCGGTGACGGCGCCGCGGTCCCAGGCGACGTCGACGACCAGCCCGCCGCGCGCCCGCAGACCGCGCACCGAGCCGGAGGCGGCGATGTCGGGCAGGGCGGGGAGCAGGTCGAGCACGCGCACACCGTCGAGGGTGCGGTGCGACTGCAGGATCGCCTCGGCGACCCCGGCCGCTACGCCCAGGCTCCCGTCGATCTGGAACGGCGGGTGCGCGCACCACAGGTTCGGGTAGACGCCGCCCGCGTGCCCGGCCTGGTCCATGGCCGCCGGGACGGGTGTGAGGTACCGGTCGAGCAGGTCGCCGACGCGGTCGCCGCGGCCCAGCCGCGCCCACAGGGCCAGCCGCCAGGCGAGAGACCACCCGGTGCTCTGGTCGCCGCGCTCGTCGAGGGTCCGTGCCGCACCGCGTGCCAGCTCGGGCGTGCCCTGCACGGTGATCCGGTCGCCGGGGAACACGCCGTACAGGTGCGACTGGTGCCGGTGGCCCGGTTCGGCCTCCGTCACGTCGAGCGACCACTCGGCGATGCGACCGTCGGGCAGCAGGCGTTCGGTCGGCAGGCCGGCCACGCGCGCCAGGAACTCCTCCAGCAGCGGGTCGTCGGCCAGCTCGGGAAGCACGGCGCGGCTGTCGCGGACGCACTGCGCGAGCTCGTGCAGCAGCGCCAGGTCGATGGTCGACCCGGCCAGGATCGCGCGGGCCGCGCCGTCCGGTCCGACGAACGTGTTCTCGGGCGAGCTCGACGGCGCGGTGGTGGTGCCGCCGGTGGGGGAGTCCACCACCCACGCGTTCGCGAACGCGACGGCGCCGCGCAGCAGCGGCCAGTGCTCACGCAGCGTCGCGGTGTCGCCGCCGAACGCGTGGTGCTCCCACAGTGCGCGCACCAACCACACACCGGCCAGCGCGAACGCGCTCCAGGGCGCGCCGCCGTCGCCGTGACCCTCCTGGTGGGCGAACCCCCACCCGTCGGCGTTGTGGTGCGCGACCCAGCCGTCGGCGTCGTACACCTCGCGCGCGACCTCGGCGCCCGTCACCGACAGCAGGCGGACCAGGCCGACCAGCGGGTCGAGGCACTCGGGCAGCGCGAGCGTCTCGGCCGGCCAGTAGTTCATCTGGGTGTTGATGTTGAGCGTGTAGTCGCTGTTCCACGGCGGGCGGAGCTCGCCGTTCCAGATGCCCTGCAGGGTGGCGGCGCGGGTGCCGGGACGCGAGCAGGCGAGCAGCAGGTACCGGCCGTACTGCACGAGCGTGGTCAGCAGCGCGGGGTCGCGGTCGCCCGATGCCCAGGCGGCCAGGTCGCGCGGCGTGGTCCGCCCCGCGGAGCCGGGTGACGCATCGGTGCCGGTGCCCAGCTCGAGGTGCACGCGGTCCATGAGCGGCCGGTGCTCGGCGACGTGCCGTGCCCGCAGCGCATCCCACGGGTGGCGGGAGGCCTCGGTGAGCCGGGTCAGCACGGTGTCCGGGGCCGGGTCGAGGTCGGCAGCCGCCCCCGCGGTCTCCAGGTGCGCGCCGGTCGCCAGCAGCAGCACGACCTCGGTCCCGGAGACGGTCACGTGCTCGTCGTCGGACTCGAGCACCCCGCCGACCAGCACGCGGGCGCCGACGCTGCCCAGCAGCGACCTGCCCGGTCCACCGTCGGTGACGTCGCCGCGCAGGTGCGCCGGCACGTCAGCCGGCAGCCGCACCTGCCCGAGCAGGTCACCGCCGACCAGGCGCGTCACCAGCGCGTGCGGCGAGACGAGCCGGACGTCGAGCCGCAGCGGCTGCGGGGCGGTCCAGCGCACCACGACGACCTGGTCGGGCGTCGAGACGAACGCCTCCTGCGTGAGCCCGTCGGCCGTGGCCCACGACGCGATGCCGTCGCGCAGGTCGAGCCGCCGCCGGTACCCCGGTCCGGCCGCCCGACCCAGCGTGACGTGCACGTCGGCGAGCGGCTGGAACGCCTGCACGTGCCCGACCTGCATGGCGTTGCTGAGCCGCTCCGCCTCGGCCAGGTGACCGGCCAGCACGGCCGCCCGCAACGCACGGAACGTCGCCGGGTCCGCCTGGGCGTCCGGTCGGCGACCGGCCTGCGGGCCCGCGCCCGACCAGAGCCGGTCGTCGGTGAGCTGCAGCACGTCGACGTCCGGGCTGCCCCACGTGAGCAGCCCGGTGCGGCCGTTGCCCGCCGGGTAGCCCTCCGTCCACTCCACGCCGGGGCGGTCGTCGAGCAGCTCGAGCGGACGAGCGGGCATCAGGTGCTCCCGGCGGTGAGGGTCGCGGGCGGTGACGGTGGACGTGCGGTGACGTGCGGCGAGGTCAGTCGACCGACGGCCAGTCGAGCACGAGCACGTCGCCCTCGGCGCGCACGGGCGCACCCAGTCCGACGGCCGCCGACCAGCCCTGCGCGCCCTCGGCACGCAGCTCGACCCGCTCGCCGGTGCGCCGCACCACCACGGTGGCCGGTGCGGTGCCGGTCGGGTCGGGCACGACGCACGTCGAGATGTGCCCGTCGGGCAGGTCGAACAGCCGCAGCACGAGGCCTTCGCGCAGGTCGCGGTCGGGGGTGTCGATGCGCTCGCCGGTGGCCAGCACCGTGCCGGGGCGCACGTACAGCGGCAGCGAGTCGAAGTCGTGCTGCTGGCGGTGCCAGCGCGGACCGGTGACCTGCTCGCCGTCCAGCAGCGACGTCCACGTGCCCTCGGGCACGTACACCTCGACCTGACCGTCGGCGCGCATGACGGGTGCCACGAGCAGGCTGTCGCCGAGCATGTACTGCGTACCGATGCCTGCGGTGCCCGGGTCGTCGGGGAACTCCAGGAACATCGGTCGCATCACGGGGATGCCGGTCGTGCTGGCGGTCTCTCCGGTCGCGGCCAGGTAGGGCATGAGCTGCAGCTTGAGGTGCGTGAACCGGCGGGTGACGTCGACGGCCTCCTCGTCGAAGGCCCACGGCACCCGGTAGGAGTCCGACCCGTGCAGACGGCTGTGCGAGGACAGCAGCCCGAAGGCGAGCCAGCGCTTGAACACGGCCGGGTCGGGCGTGCCCTCGAACCCGCCGATGTCGTGGCTCCAGTAGCCGAACCCGGACGAGGCGAGCGAGAGCCCGCCGCGCAGCGACTCGCTCATGGCCGCGAACGTCGACTCGCAGTCACCGCCCCAGTGCACCGGGTACTGCTGGCCACCCGCGGTCGCCGACCGGGCGAACACGACGGCCTCACCCTCGCCGCGCTCCTCGCGCAGCAGGTCGAAGACGACCTGGTTGTAGAGCTGGCTGTAGTAGTTGTGCATGCGCTCGGGGTCGGAGCCGTCGTGCCAGACGACGTCGGTGGGGATGCGCTCGCCGAAGTCGGTCTTGAAGCAGTCCACGCCCTGGTCGAGCAGCACCTTGAGCTTGCCCTGGTACCAGGCCACCGCGTCGGGGTTGGTGAAGTCGACCAGACCCATGCCGGCCTGCCACAGGTCCCACTGCCACACCGACCCGTCGGCGCGCGTGACCAGGTAGCCGCGCTCCTTGCCCTCGGCGAACAGGTGCGAGCGCTGGGCGATGTACGGGTTGATCCACACGCACACCTTCAGGTCCCGCTCGTGCAGGCGGGCCAGCATGCCCTCGGGGTCGGGGAACGTGGCCGGGTCCCACACGAAGTCGCACCAGTGGAACTGGCGCATCCAGAAGCAGTCGAAGTGGAACACCGACAACGGCAGACCCCGCTGCGCCATCCCGTCGATGAACGACATCACCGTCGCCTCGTCGTAGGACGTGGTGAACGACGTCGACAACCACAAGCCGTACGACCACTGGGGCACGCGCGGGGGGCGGCCGGTGAGCGCGGTGTAGCGGCGCAGCACGTCCTTGGGAGTGGGGCCGGCGATCAGCAGGTAGCGCAGGCGCTGGCCGGGCACGGAGAACTGGGTCGTGGACACGACCTCGGAGCCGACCTCGAACGAGACCTCGCCGGGGTGGTCGACGAACACGCCGTAGCCCGCGTCGGACAGGTAGAACGGCACGTTCTTGTACGCCTGCTCGCTGGCGGTGCCACCATCGGCGTTCCAGATGTCGACGCTCTGGCCGTTCTTGGCGAACGTGCCGAACCGCTCACCCAGGCCGTACACGTGCTCACGGACGCCGAGCGTGAGGCGCTCGTGCACCCAGCTGTTGCCGTGCTCGTCGCTGACGAACCCGACGGACTTCTCGCCGGACGACGTGATGACCTGCCCGTCGAGCTCGAACTCGAGCGACCAGGGGCCTTCGGTGGCCACGCGGGCCAGCAGCGGGCCGGTCTGCAGCTCGGCGTAGGCGGCGCCGGTCTGCTGCGGCAGCAGCACCTTGGCGTCGACGTCCTGCGTGGCGAGCGTGAAGCGCGGCCCGCGGTCGACCGCACCGGCGTGGTGCTCGATGGTCACGGCGACGACGCCTTCGAGCGGCGACTCCAGGCGCACGCTGACCAGCGGGCGGTTGAGCGTGTCGCCGCGTCCGCGGACCACGGCGGTCGAGGCGTAGACGTCGAGCGTGCCGTCGCCGGCCTCGACGTCGACCACGTCGCGCGGGTGCAGGACGCCCAGGCCCTTGCGCAGCAGCCAGTAGCCGTCGGTGAACTTCATGGGGGTGCACCTCCGAGGTGGCCTTCCACGTCGTCCTCGACGTGCGGCGATGTCAGGACACCCGGGTCCAGGAGGGTTCCGCGGGCGTAGTGGCAACGTTACCATCACACTCGCCGATGTCGTCGAGAAACGGAGTTCGCGTGCCACCGCCCCCGGGCCAGACCCTCCCCGAGCCCGTCCTGCCGGGGTGCCACCCCGATCCGACGATCTGCTTCGACGGCACCCGCTTCGTGCTCGTGACCTCGTCGTTCACGTACTGGCCGGGCCTGCCCGTGCACGTCAGCGACGACCTGGTGCACTGGGAGCCCGCCGGTCACGTGCTGACGCACCCCGGCCTGCCGGACCTCGACGGGCTCGACGTGTCCGACGGCGTGTGGGCACCGACCGTGCGGTGCTTCGACGGCGTGCTGCACGTGGTGTTCACCGTGGCCCGCGAGCGGCGCGGCGCGCAGACGTACCTGTGCACCGCCACCGACCCGGCCGGCCCGTGGTCCGCCCCGCAGCCGCTGGAGACCGACGGGTTCGACCCCGCGCTGTTCCTCGACGTCGACGGCCGGTGCTGGTTCACGGCGTGCCGCGACTCGCGCACGCCCGGTGCCGGCCCCGGTGAGCTGTTCCTGCGCGAGCTGGACCGGGCCACCGGCCGGCTGGTCGGTCCGGAGCACGTGCTGTGGCACGGCGCGCTGAGCGGCGCGTGGGTCGAGGGCCCGCGGCTGCTCGAGCACGACGGCCGCTACCACCTGGTCGCCGCCGAGGGGGGCACGGCACGGCACCACGCGGTGACCGCGGCCACCGCCCCGGCCGTGACCGGGCCGTGGACGACGGACCCCCGCAGCCCGCTGCTGACCCACCGGCACCTGGGTGTGGACGCGCCCGTGCAGGCCGTGGGCCACGCCGACGTCGTCGACGGCCCCGACGGGCGCACGTGGGGCGTGGTCCTGGGCACCCGACCGGTCGACGGCGGGCACGTGCTCGGGCGCGAGACGTTCCTGGTGCCCGCCGCGTGGGACGAGGACGGCCTGGTGCTGGCCCCCGGGGTCGGTCGGCTCGCGCCCGTGCCCGGCGTCGGCGTCCCGTCCGGACCGGTCGCCGAGGACGACCTGGACTGGGTGGGTCTGCGTGGCCCGGTCGAGCACACGCGCACCGGGACGACCCACCGGCTCGCGCCCCGACCCGATCCGCTCACCTCGCACGGTCGGCCGGGCCTGGTCGGGCGGCGCCAGGACACCCACGCCTGCACGTTCGCCGCGACCCTCGACCCGGCCGACCTGTCCGGCCCGACCGGCCTGGCCGCCTACCAGCACCAGGACGCGTACCTGGCCGTGCGGGTCGAGCCCGACCCCGCCGGGGCGCACGTGGTGGTCGAGCTCGTCGACGACGCCGGTCCGCACGTGCTCAGCCGGCGTCCCGTGGAGGGGCCGGTGCGGCTCGAGCTGCGCACCGACGGGCGCACGTACCGTGCAGGCGTGCTCGCCGACGGCGGGTTCGTCGAGCACGCGGCCGTGCCGCACCTGCGGCTGGCCACCGAGCACGTCGGGGGGTTCGTCGGGGTGCTGCTCGCCCTCGTCGCGCAGGGCCCCGACGGTTCCGTCCCGGTGACGTTCACCGATGTCCAGCATGTCCGTGAGGTCGCCGACGAAGGAGTCCAGCCGTGACCAGCACTGTCAGCACCACCCGCACCGCCCCCGCCGCAGCCCCGGCCGCAGCGCCCGCCGGCCCGGCACCGTTCGTGCCCGCGCGCGGTCTGCTGTTCGGCGGCGACTACAACCCCGAGCAGTGGTCGCGCGAGACGTGGCGCGAGGACGTCGAGCTCATGCGCCGCGCCGGGGTGACCACCGCGACCGTCGGTGTGTTCTCGTGGTCGTGGCTCGAGCCGGAGGAGGGGGTGTTCGACTTCGGCTGGCTCGACGACGTGATCGCGCTGCTGCACGAGAACGGCATCGACGTGATGCTCGCGACGCCGACCGCCTCGCCGCCGCCGTGGTTCACGCTGGCCCACCCGGACGGGCTGCCCGTGGGGCCCGACGGTGTGCAGCTGTGGCACGGCAGCCGCGACACGTACTGCCTGTCGGCACCTTCCTACCGGGACGCCTCGCGGCGGGTCGCCCGGGCGCTGGCCGAGCGGTACGGGCAGCACCCGGCGGTCGTGGGCTGGCACATCCACAACGAGTACGGCACGGTCTGCTGGTGCGACCACGTCGCGGTCGCGTTCCGCCGCTGGTTGCAGAGCCGCTACGGCGACCTGACGACCCTTAACGACGCCTGGGGCACGGCGTTCTGGTCGCAGCGGTACAGCACGTGGGAGCAGGTGCTGCCGCCGCGCAGCACCCAGTACCTGCACAACCCCGGCCACGCGCTGGACTTCCGCCGGTTCGTCTCCGACGAGCTGCTGGCCTGCTTCACCGACCAGCGCGAGGAGATCCGCGCGGCCGGTTCGACGCTGCCGGTGACGACCAACCTCATGCTGCCGTCGTGGAACCACTGGGAGCAGTGGTCGTGGGCGCGCGAGCAGGACCTGGTGAGCATCGACCACTACCTCGACGCGAGCGGCCCCGAGGGCGAGGCGCACGTCGCGTACGCCGGTGACCTGGCACGGTCGTGGTCGCAGGGGCGCCCGTGGCTGCTCATGGAGCAGTCGGCGGCGGCGATCACCGTCGACGGCACGAGCCTGCCGAAGGAACCGGACCGCATGCTCCGGCACTCCCTGGGCTACGTGGCGCGCGGCTCGCAGGGGTCGCTGTTCTTCCAGTGGCGGGCCTCGTCGGCGGGTGCCGAGACGTGGCACAGTGCGCTGGTGCCGCACGCGGGCGCCGACTCCGAGACGTTCCGTGCCGCCGAGAGCCTGGGGGCGACCCTGCGCGAGCTCGCGGACGTCGCCGCCCCGCCGGCCGACGGGCACGTGGTCGCCACCGACGTGGCGGTCCTGTGGCATGCCGACGGCTGGTGGGCGCTGGAGACCGACGGTCTGCCCTCGAACCAGCTGTCGTACCCCGACACGCTGCGCCGCACGCACCGGGCGCTGTACCGGCAGGGCCTGCCCGTCGACTTCGTGGCGCCGGGCGGCGACCTGTCCGCGTACCGGCTGCTGGTCGTGCCCGCGCTCTACGCCATGGACGACGCCACCGTGGCCTGGCTCGAGCACTACGTGCGTGAGCAGGGCGGGCGACTCGTGGTGCACCACCTGACGGGCATCGCGGACGCGTCGATGCGCGTGACCACGGGCGGGTACCCGGGCCGCCTGCGCGACCTGCTGGGCGTGCGCGTCGAGCAGGTCCGCCCGCTCGCCGCCGACGATGCGCTCGCGCTCGACGACGGCAGCCGCGCCACGGTGTGGTCCGAGCTGGTGCACCTGCAGGGGGCGACGGCGCTGCGCACCTACGCCGGTGGTGCGTTGGACGGTCGCCCCGCCGTGACCGAGCACCGCACAGGTGCCGGCGTCGCCGTGTACGTCTCCGCGCACCTGGACGAGCCCGACCTGCACCGGTTCCTCACCGAGCAGGTCGCGCAGGCCCACGTGCGCCCCGTGCTGGCCGCACCCGCACCCGACGGGGTCGAGGTGGTGCGCCGTCGTGGCGCCACCCGCGACCACCTGTTCGTGCTCAACCACGCCGCCGAGTCCGTCGAGGTCCGTGGCCCCGGCGACGGCACCCCGACGGTCGTGCCGCCCGGCGGCCACCTGGTGGTGCCCGTACCCGCCGACGAGCCCGCGCCGCTGGTGGCGTGGACGGTGCGGAGCAGCCGATGACGGCCCGGTACGCGGCGCACCCTAGGGTCAGCGGCAGGAGGTAGCCCCCGTGCAGATCGACCCGAACTCCCGGAACATGCAGGGCATCACGTCGTTCCTGACGTTCGTGGCGCTCAACGTGCTCTACCTGCTGTGCTGCCTGCCCGTGGTGACCATCGGGGTGGCCACGTCCGCGCTGTACGAGGTGACGATCCGCTACTCCGACGACGAGCGCGGCCGCCCCCTGAAGGACTACCTGCTGGCGCTGCGGGCCAACGCGGTCCGGGCGACGCTCGTGTACCTCGCGCTCGTCGTGCCGGCCGCCATGCTGCTCTTCAGCGGTGTGTTCTGGTTCTCCTCGGGGACCGCGGTGGGCACGGGGGCCGGTCTGCTGGCGTTCCTGGCCGCGGCGTACCTGCTCACCGCGTTCCTCTACGGCATGGCACTCGTCGCGCAGTTCGCGGCGGGTGTTCGGCGCACCGTGCGCAACTCGCTGCTCCTGCCTGCAGCGGAACCCGTCCGCACCTTGGGTATCGTCCTAGTGCCGGTGACTCTGGGGGCGGTCGCGATCGTGTTCCCCGCCTTCGTCGTGGTGCTGGTGACCGTGGCCTTCTCCGTGGGCGCCTACGCGAGCGCGTTCCTGTTCAGGAGCGTGTTCACGCGCCACATGGGCTGAGGAGGCGCTGCGAGCCGCTGCGGCCGCCCGGTGCGGGGTTCGTGGTGACGAGGAGCGGGACAGGATGCAGCAGCGCAAGCGCGCGAAGGCGCCCAGCATGGTCGACGTCGCGCACGCCGCGGGCGTCGGCCTGGTCACGGTCAGCCGCGTGCTCAACGACCCCGACGTGGTCAGCGAGGACACCCGACGGCGCGTGCAGGAGGCCATCGACCAGCTCGGCTACCGCCGCAACGACCTGGCCCGTGCGCTCAAGAGCGGACGGTCGACGACCATCGGCGTGGTCATCGCCGGGTCGGAGGTCTTCGAGCTGTCGTCCATCCTGCGGGGTGTCGACGGGGCCGCGCAGGCGGCCGGCTACTGGGTGAGCCTGGCCAGCTGGCAGCACGGCGCCATCACGCGCCTGTCCGAGCTGGTGGACCGGCTGGCCGACCAGGCCGTCGAGGGGGTCGCGATCATCGCCGACCACCCGCTCGAACCCGCCGTCGTGGAGCGCATGGCCGCCCGCCTGCCCGTCACCGTGGTCCGCTCCGGCGACCTCGACCTGCCGTCGGTCAGCTCCGTCGAGATCGACCAGCGGGTCGGCGCGCGCCTGGCCACGCAGCACCTGCTCGACCACGGCCACCGGCGTGTGGTGCACCTGACGGGCCGCCTCGACGCGTTCGACGCGCAGGCCCGGCAGAGCGGCTGGGAGGAGACCATGCGCGAGGCAGGTCTGCCCGTGGAGCAGCTCGAGGGTGACTTCACGGCGGCCAGCGGATACCGGCTCACGCAGGAGGTCCTCGGCTGGGCGCAGCGCCCGACGGCCCTGTTCGTCGGCAACGACCTCATGGCGTTCGGGGTGCTGGCGGCGCTCGCGGAGGCCGGGGTGGACGTGCCGGGCGAGATGTCGGTGGTGGGCTTCGACGACATGGCGGGTGCGGACTTCCTGGTCCCGGCGTTGACGACGGTGCGTCAGGACTTCGTCACGCTGGGGCGCACGTCCATCGAGTCGCTGGTCAGGCTGATCCGGGGGCAGCAGACGCAGCACCACCTGATCCCGCCGACGTTGACGGTCCGCGCCAGCTCGGGGCCGGTGCCGGCGGGCGCCTGACGGTCTGCCGAGAGCCCGGCGGGCCCTGCGCCCGGCGTGCCTGGAGGGTCCAGGTCAGTGGCTGTGCGCGATGCCCTGCGCGTGCATCCGTTCGTGCTCCTCACGGGCGGCCACGCGCGCGGCGACCCGGGCGGCGACGTCCTCGCGGCGCAGCGGCGGCACGGTCGTCGGCGGGTTCCGGCGGGCGGGCAGGTCGGCGAGGGCCTGGGCGGTGGCGCGCGTCACGGCGGCGACGGCCGTCTCGAAGGCCTCACGCGTGCTGTCGCTGACCTTCGTGATGCCCGTGACCTTGCGGACGTACTGCACCGCGGCGGCCTCGATCTCCTCGTCGGTGGCGGGCGGCTCGAGGCCCCGCAGGGTGGTGATGTTGCGGCACATGGTCCGACGCTACGCGCGGCGCGGGCGGTCCGGGCGAAATCAGGTTGACCCCGGCATTGACGGTGGCAACGTTTCCAGTGCATGCTGCTCCCCGTCCGGAGGCTCGCACCGTAGCCGCCTCCGCCGTCCGTCGAGGGAGACAGGATGTACACGCCGGAACGCACGACCCCGGTCGGCGCCCGTCAGCAGGGCGCCTGGTTGTGACCGCGCTCCAGGTGGGCGCGCCGCCCCTCGCGCAGGACGAGCCCGCTCGTCCCGCCCCCCGCCCCACCAACCGGCCGCGCCGCAAGTCGATCGTGATGGCCCTGTGCATCGCGCCGTTCCTGGTGCTGGTCTTCCTGTTCTCGTACTTCCCGCTGTTCGGCTGGATCTACTCCCTGTACGACTACAAGCCGGCGCTCGGCCTGTCGGGCAGCGAGTTCGTCGGGCTCCAGTGGTTCCAGATGCTCGTCAGCTCCCCGACGCAGCTCGCCCAGATCGGCCAGGTCCTGCTCAACACCCTGGCGATCAGCTTCCTGGGAATCGTCGGCTCGGTGTTCCCCCTGGCCTTCGCGGTGATGCTGAACGAGGTCAAGGCGCCCTGGTTCAAGAACGCCGTGCAGACCCTGACCACGCTGCCCAACTTCATCTCGTGGGTGCTGGTCTACGTCATCGCCTTCTCGCTGTTCTCCTCCAGCGGCCTGGTCAACGACGTGCTGGTCGACTCCGGTCTGGTGACCGCGCCGATCCACTTCCTCGACAGCGACCAGCACGTGTGGCTGTCGATGGCCGCCTGGAGCATCTGGAAGACCCTCGGCTGGGGCGCGATCATCTACCTCGCCGCGATCTCCGGCATCGACCAGTCGCTCTACGAGTCGGCGCGGATCGACGGCGCCGGACGGTTCCAGCTCATGCGGCACATCACGATCCCGCAGCTCATGCCGACGTACATCGTCCTGCTGCTGCTGTCGATCGCGAACATGCTCAACAACGGCATGGAGCAGTACTACGTGTTCCAGAACGCGTTCAACAAGGAACACCTGCAGGTGCTCGACCTCTACGTCTACAACATCGGCATGACCGGCAACAGCCTGTCGCTCGCCACCGCCGTGGGCATGCTCAAGAGCCTCGTCTCGGTCGCCCTGCTGTTCACCGTCAACGGGATCGCCAAGCGCGTGCGCGGCGAGTCCATCGTCTGAGGAGCGCGACCCATGACGACCCTTGCCCCCGCCCGCGCCGTCGCCCGCCGCGGCACCCGTACGCCGCGCACCACCGGCGACGTGCTGTTCACGGCGCTCAACACGTTCGGGTTCGTGCTCATCGCCCTGATCTGCGCGTACCCGTTCTACTACCTGGTCATCAACTCGATCAGCGCCAACGACGTCTCCGCGCTGGGCAACGTGCGTGTGTGGCCCACCGGCGTGCACCTGGCGAACTTCCGCGAGGTGTTCTCCATCAACGGGCTGTCCTCGGCCGCCGCGGTCACGATCGCCCGCACGGTCATCGGCACGCTGGCCACGGTGTTCACGTCCGCGTTCCTGGGATTCATGTTCACCCAGGAGCGCATGTGGGGCCGGGTGTTCTGGTACCGGTTCACGGTCACCACGATGTACTTCAGCGCCGGCCTGATCCCGGTCTTCATCGTCATGAAGAACCTCGGCCTGACGAACAACTTCCTCGTCTACATCCTGCCGCTGGTCGTGCAGCCGTTCTTCATCATCCTGGTCAAGACGTACGTGGAGGGGCTCCCGCGTGAGCTCCAGGAGGCGGCCGAGGTCGACGGCGCGAACATCGTGCAGGTCTTCTTCCGCATCTACCTGCCGAGCATGACGCCCATCCTGGCGACCGTGGCGATCTTCGCCGCCGTGGCCCAGTGGAACTCGTTCCAGGACACCCTGATCTACGTCACGGACCAGTCGCTGTACACGCTGCAGTACCTGCTCTACATGTTCATCAACCAGGCCAGCAGCCTCGCGCAGGCCGCTCAGAACGCCGACGGCAACATCGGCATGGTGGCTGCGGCGGCCACGACCCAGACGCCGACCTCGATCCGCATGACCGTGTCGGTGATCGTCGTGCTTCCGATCATCTTCATCTACCCCCTGTTCCAGCGCTTCTTCGTGAAGGGCATCATGCTCGGCGCCGTCAAGGGCTGACGTCGCAGAACCCCGGAAAGGACAGCAATGAAGCTTGTCAGAAAGATGCCGGCCGTCGCCGTCGCCGTGGTGGCCGCGACCATTCTCGCGGGGTGCTCGGGTGGTGAGCCCGACGCCGAGGCGAAGGTCGTCACCGAGTTCCCCGCCGAGTGGTCCGAGCCGATCACGATCGACGTGTTCGACTCCCTCGCCAACTACATGGGCATGCAGGAGGGGTGGTTCGCCAAGATCGTCGAAGAGAAGTTCAACATGAAGTTGAACATCATCGCTCCGAACGTGGCCGGTGGCGGCGACACCCTCTACAACACGCGCGTGTCCGCCGGTGACCTGGGCGACCTGATCATCGTCGACCGTGGCACCAAGCTGGACGAGCTCATCGAGGGTGGCCTGGCGGCCGACATGACGCCGTACTACGGCGCCATGACGAGCGTCGCGGCGTACGACACCGCGGTGCAGCACGCCAACGAGGGCCTCGGTGGTCTGTACGGCATCCCGACGTCGGTGTCGGCGATCAAGCCGACCGAGCCCTCCGAGGGTCTCGACCCGACGTTCGGGCCGTTCGTGCGGTGGGACCTGTACGCCGAGCAGGGCTACCCCGAGCTGGGCACGCTCGAGGACCTGCTGCCCGTGCTCAAGGAGATGCAGGACGCGCACCCCACGGCCGACAACGGTGAGCCCGTGTACGCCCTGTCCCTGTTCAAGGACTGGGACGGCAACATGATGGTTACCGCCAAGCAGCCGGCCTGCTTCTACGGCTACGACGAGCTCGGCTTCGTGCTGGCCAAGGCCGACGGCTCGGACTACCAGGGCATCCTGGACTCCGACTCGGCGTACGTCCGCAGCCTGAAGTTCTACTTCGAGGCCAACCAGATGGGCCTGGTCGACCCGGAGTCGACGACGCAGAACTACGACACCCTGTTCTCGAAGTTCCAGAACGGTCAGGTGCTGTTCTCGTGGTGGCCGTGGCTCGGCCAGACCGCCTACAACACGGCGGCCAACACCGCCGCAGGCAAGGGCTTCCAGCTGGTGCCGATCGACGACCAGCAGATCTTCTCCTACGGTGCCGAGGCCTACGGCGGCAAGACCGAGATGGTCATCGGCTCGCAGGCGGAGGACCCGGAGCGCATCGCCGCGTTCATCGACTGGCTGTACTCGGCCGAGGGCGTCTACGCCAACGCCAACCAGACGGCCGGCACCGCCGGTCCGGAGGGCCTGACGTGGGAGCTCAACGACGCCGGTGAGCCCGAGCTGACCGAGATCGGCCAGAAGATGGCCCTCGAGGGCGACGCCGAGGTTCCCGAGGAGTGGGGCGGCGGCGAGTACGTCGCAGGCGCCTCGGCCCTCAACACGACGACCGTCGTCGCGGCGGACCTCGACCCGGCCACCGGCTACTCGTTCAACTACAAGACGTGGCCGACGTACCAGGCGCTCGTGCAGACCCCGCTGAGCGAGGACTGGTCGGCGCACATGGGTGGCGCGACGAGCACGATGGAGTACCTGCGGGCCAACAACCAGCTGCTGGTGGCCCCCGGTGCGAGCTACGCCGCCCCGGCGGACTCCTCCGAGATCGAGACGCTGCGCAACCAGGTCAAGGCCCTGATCGTGCAGTACTCGTGGCAGATGTCGTTCGCCAAGGACGAGGCGGAGTTCAACTCGCTGCTCGCCGAGCTGCAGACGCAGGCCTCCGGCCTCGGCTACGACAAGGTGCTCGAGTTCGACATGACGAACGCCAAGGCGCAGGACGAGGCGCGCAAGGCGGTCGCCGCCGAGCTCGGCTGACCTGACGGGCCGACGCCCCCGTCGACGAAGGACCTGGTCCTCGTCGGCGGGGGCGTCGTCGTGCGTGGGGCAGGTGGGTCGAGTCGCGCGAGCTCCGGTGCCGGTGACGTCGCCTCGGCTGCGCCTGGACACACCTGTGCCCCGGTCCTCCTCGTCGAGGCCGGGGCACAGGTGTCTGCGGGTGGCGGCGCGGGGGAGCGCCGCCCGAACGGTGCTACACGAGCCCCGCCTCCGCCACCCGGGTTGCGCCGACCAGCTGGAGGCGCAGGTCCAGCACGTCACCGACGGCGACGGGCTGGGTGAGCGGCACGACGACGTCGTGCCAGGTGTAGGGGTCGTCGCCCGCGGGGACGTCGACCGGTTCGGCGAGCGTGGTCCACCCCTGCTGACCGGCGAGGCGTGCCTCGACGCCGACCTGGGCGGCCCGGGCGGCCGGCCAGGTGCGGCGGGCGACGCGCACCCGCACGGACGACACGGGTGCGGCGACGGTGACCCGGTCGTACCGGGCCCAGCCGTCCTCGCGGTCGCGCACGACCTCGACGCAGCTGCCCGCCTCACGCGTGCGGTCGGACGTGACGACGCCGTCGACCGCGTGGAACGCCGAGGCGTCCAGCAGTGAGCCGTCCTGCACGGGTGCCTGCGGGCCGCGCACCGTGAGCGTGGCGGTGACCGCCTCGTCCTCGGCGTGCGCACCGGCGGTGAGCCGGTACGTGCCGGGCTGCACGACGAACGCGCCGGGAACCTCGGGACCGCCCGTGGGGTGGGGTGCGCGTGCGGCGACGTCCCAGACCGCGAGGGTGCCCAGGGGCACGGGCAGCGCGACGACCTGCTGCTCGCCGGGGGCGAGCGGCACGCGGGTCCAGCTGACCAGGCGGCGGCGGGGTGCGGGCACGGGCAGGTCGGCGGGCGCCTGCACGTACAGCGCGACGAGCTCGTCGACGGGGCGCTGCCCGGTGTTGGTCACCGTGACGCGGGCCGTGACCTGCGCGGGCATCTGCTGGAGGGTGCCGACCATCGGGGTCTGCGCGAGCAGCGGCGTGCGGGCGGGGGTGTGCCGCCCGGTGATCGCCGGTGCCTCGACGTCGACGGCCGTCAGCCCGAGCGCGTCGTACGCGACGTGCGAGTACGCCAGGCCGTGCCCGAACGCGAACAGCGGGGCGGCGTCCTGGTAGCGGTGCGTCTGCCCGCTGCCGACCACGTCGTACTCGAACAGGTCGCCGGCGTCCTCGACGTGCCGCCACCAGGTCTGCGCGAGGCGCCCGGACGGTTCGACGTCGCCCGAGAGCACGTCGATGACGCCGTGCCCGAGCTCCTGGCCGGCGTGCGAGCTCCACACGACGGCGGCCGCGCGGTCGGTCTCGTCGCCGAGGGCGTACGGGTAGCTGGACACGACGACCAGCACCGGCCGCGTGCTGCGCGCTGCGGCGTCGAACGCGCGGCGAGCGGTGGGCGGCAGGTCCAGGTCGGGGCGGTCCTCGGTCTCGCGGCCGGCCACGTGCGGGTCGTTGCCGACGGCCACCAGCACGCTGTCGGCGCCCGCGCAGGCCTGCTCGATCTCGGCGGCGCCGTCACGGCGCACCTCGACGGCGAACCGGGTGGCGGTGGCCTCCTCGCCGTCGGCGACGAGCACGCCGGTGTGCCGCTGCACGCGCAGCCAGCGCCCGCTGGCGCGGTGACGGAACGCGACGGACTCGTCGTCGTAGCGGCGGATCACGAACAGCTCGTGCACGACCCAGCCGTCGACCTCCTGGGCGTCGGCGTGCACGAACGCGCCGTCGCCGCCGAGGAACGCCCCGGTGTCGTCGCTGCGCAGCGTGACGACGTCCTGACCCCAGTCGGTCAGGGCGAACGTGGAGTCGGGGGCGATGGCGCCACCGGTGACGGCCGCGTCGGTGGCGGTGGTGTCGACGGCCAGGTAGCGGCCGGTCGAGACGTCGCGCAGGGCGACGCGGTCGATCCCGTCGGCCACGCGCAGGTCGGCGTCGGGGTAGCGCTCGCGCAGGGCGTCGGCGAGCGACGTGCGGTACAGCAGGGTGCCGGAGTACCAGTCGCGCAGGGTCTGGTCGGCGAACGGGCCGACGAGTGCGACCACGCGGGGCTCGGTCAGCGGCAGCGCGCCGTCGGGGTTGGCCAGCACGACCACGCCGCGGCGGGCGACCTCGCGGGCCAGCTCGCGGTGCGCGGGGGCGTCGAGGGCCTCGGCGGGCACCTGGTACGGGTCGGCGCCGGACAGCTCGCCGGTGCGGGCCCGCAGCTCGAGCACGCGCAGGACGGCCAGGTCGATGTCGGCCCAGGTGATCAGGCCGGCGTCGAGGGCCGCGGTGAACCGCTCGATGGTCAGTCGCGGGTCGTCGGCGTTCTCGGTGTAGGAGTCGACGCCGGCGCGCAGGGCGGCGGCGTGCGCGGCCACGTGGTCGGGGTGGTACCGCTCGATCTCGACGATGCTGGACGGCGCCTGCGCGTCGGACACGACGGCCACCGACTCGGGGGTCCACGAGCGCAGCTCGTCGAGCAGCTCACGGGCCACGTGGTTCGGGCGGCCGTTGACCTGGTTGTACGAGGGCATCACGGCGCCGACGACACCGGCCTGCAGGGCGGCGCGGAACGCGGGCAGCTCGTGCTCGCGCAGCGTCTGCGGCGGCACGTGCGAGCTGGCGGCGGAGCGGTCGCCCTCGTTGCCGTAGGCCAGGTAGTGCTTGAGCGTGGGCACGGTGAGCCACACGTCGGGGTCGTCACCGCGCAGGCCGGCGCAGTAGCCGGTGGCGAGCACGCCGGTCAGGTCGGGGTCCTCGGAGTAGCCCTCCTCGGTACGGCCCCACAGCGGGTGCCGGGTCAGGTTGACCACGGGCGCCCACACGTTGAGCCCGGCGCGGGGGTCCACGACGCGCTTGGCGCGCACCTCGGTGGCGACGACGCGGCCGACCCGGGCCAGCAGTCGCGGGTCCCACGAGCAGGCCATGCCGACGGGCTGCGCGAAGCTGGTCGCCTCGCCGAGCCAGGCCAGACCGTGCAGCGCCTCGGTGCCGGTGGTGAAGGAGCCGAGACCGAGCCGTTCGACGGCCGGGACGCGCTGGTGCAGGAACGCCAGCTTCTCCTCGGGGGTCAGGGCGGCGAGCACGTCGGCCGGCGTGCGCGGCGCGACCCCCTCGTCGCCGGTACGGGGGGCCTGTGTCTCAAGGGCCACGAAGGAACCTCTCGCGTCGTTGCGGATCTGCCGGACGGGCCCTGGTGCAGCGCGCGGCGAGGCGGCGTCCCGAAGCCCACTGGAAACGTTACCAGTCGCGCCCCTATGCTGGCGCGTGGTCTCGGGCACCGCACTGACGCGCAGGTCCGCAGGCCCGCGCGCCACCACCGTCGGTGACGTCGCGCACGCGCCCGACCGGAGGTTCTCGTGGCCCTGACCGACATGCCGTTGCCCGAACTGCGCGAGTACCGCCCCGCGCTCGACACCCCGGCCGACCTCGTCGACTTCTGGACCGACACCATCGCGCAGGCCCGCACCGCCACCGCCGACGCGCCCACCCTGGTGCCCGCGCAGACACCCGTCACCGAGCTCGTCGTCGAGGACCTCACCTTCCCCGGGTTCGCCGGCGACCCCATCCGCGCCTGGGTCACCCGCCCCCAGCGCGCCGGACGCCTGCCCGTGGTCGTCGAGTACATCGGCTACGGCGGCGGGCGCGGCCTGGCGGGGGAGCGCCTGCAGTGGGCGCTCGCCGGGTACGTGCACGTGGTCATGGACACCCGCGGGCAGGGCTCCGGCTGGGGATCGGGCGGCGAGACCCCCGACCCGCACGGCTCGGGCCCGTCGACCTCCGGGTTCATGACCCGCGGCATCGAGGACCGGTCGACCTACTACTACCGGCGCCTCTACACCGACACCGTCCGGCTGCTCGACGCCGTGCGCACCCTGCCGTTCGTCGACACCGAGCGGATCGCCGTCACCGGCGCCAGCCAGGGCGGCGGCCTCGCGCTGGCCGCCTCGGCGCTGTCCGGCATGCTCGGCGAACCGCTGACCGCCGCCATGCCCGACGTGCCGTACCTGAGCCACTTCCGCCGGTCCGCGCAGCAGACGCCGCTGCCGCCGTTCACCGAGCTGCGCACCTATCTGGCCGTGCACCGCGAGCGCGTCGAGGAGGTCTTCCGCACCCTCGCGCACTTCGACGGCGCCGTCCTGGCCCCCTACGCGCAGGCCCCCGCGATCTTCTCCGTGGCGCTCATGGACGACGTGGTGCTGCCCTCGACGGTGTTCGCCGCGTACAACGCGTACGGCGCCGAGGACCGCTCGATCGAGGTGTACGAGTTCAACGGGCACGAGGGCGGGCAGCTGCACCACTGGGTGCGGCAGACGGCGTGGCTCGCCGACCGCCTGTAGCCCGCGACCGTGCCGGGGGCGGGACGCGGTCGGGCGTCGACGTCCCGCCCCCGCCTCGCGCCCGGCAGTCGCCGCGGGGAGGTCAGGCGGTCGCCTGTTCCACGAGGGAGACGAGCTGCGCCACGTCGGCGTCCCCGTCGAGGTCATCGGTCAGGCTCGCTGCCTCGGCCAGCAGGTCGGCGGTGCTGACCTGCTCGGACCACGGGCCGTCGACGAGCCGATCGGTCAGCAGGGCGATCACGAGGTCCTGGCGCAGGCGGGGTGAGGCCTCGCTGGGCGTCGAGGCGCAGTCCGGGGCCGCCAGGGTGTCGGAGGCCTCGACGGCACGGCCCGCGTCGTCGAGGTAACGCACCGTCGCCGTGACGAACGGCTCGTCGGACCAACCGTCGCGGAGCGCGACCTCGTACAGCGCCGTGGTGGTGTGACCTGCGAAGACCTCGCCGCCGTCGACGGCGTCGTTGCGGAAGTCCTCGTCGGCCATGGCGCGGTTCTCGTAACCCAGCAGCCGGTAGCCGGAGACCTGGGCCGGGTCGAACTCGACCTGAGCCCGCGCGTCCGTGGCCGCCACGACGAGCGAGCTGGTGAGCCCCGTCGCGAACACACGCTTCGCCTCGGCTTCCGTGTCGACGTACACGTGCCACCCGTCACCCTGGTCGGCGAGCTGCTCCAGCAGCTGGTCGTTGTAGGTGGTGATGCCGACGCCCACCGAGATGAGGTTGATCCCGGACTTCGCCTCGGTGCTGATCCGGTCGAGGATCCCGTCGGAGTCCGTCTCGCCGACGTTCGCGACGCCGTCGCTGATGAGGATCACCCGGGTCATCCGACCCTCGGTGCGCATCGACATGGCCAGGTCGTAGCCGAGCGCGAGCCCCGCGGCGGCGTTCGTCGAGTTCTGGGGCCTGAGCTCGTCGATCGCCGAGAGGATGGCCTCACGCTCCGACACCGGCGTCGGTTCGAGGGCCACGTGGGCCTCGGTCGAGTAGCAGACCATGGCGACCCGGTCGGTGCGTTCCAGCGAGCCGACCAGTGTGCGCAGGGCCGCCTGGGTGGTCTCCATCTTTCCGGCCTCACCCATCGACCCCGAGCAGTCGACCACGAGCGCAAGGTCGGCGTCGGCACGGGAGCCGGCGTCGGCCGGTGCGCTGCTGACGCCGACACGGACCAGCTGGTGGTCGGGGCGGAAAGGCAGCGCGGTGGCGTCGATGCTCACGCCGAGCCCACGCTCGGGGGCCGGGTAGTCCTGCGCGAAGTAGTTGATGAACTCCTCGGTGCGGACCTCGTCCGGGTCGACGTACCCGCCTTGGGACATCGCGTCACGGAACCGGGTGTACGAACCGGTGTCGATGTCGAGCGCGAACGTCGACAGCGCGTCCTCCACCGGGTCCGTCATCCCGACCTGGTCCGGGTCGCCCGACTGTTCAGGGTCCGGGTAGGGCGCATCGACGACGTCCGGGACGGGTTGGCTGTAGCCGGTGTCCTGGTACCCGTCGCCGCCCGCCGAGCAGCCCGCCAGGGCCACCGCCATCACGATCGCCGCACCTGCCAGACCCGTCGTCCTGCCGTGGCTGAACCTCATCGTTGCCCCCTGTGTCCGTCATGGCGTCCTGGGGCGACAGTAGGGACGGAGTCCACCGCCGGGTGCCGTGAGTGGGGCTCCGTGACCGGAACGATGGGCTTCCGTGTCCCAACCGGAGCCGACGTGGCCGGACCGTGACCTGCGGCTACGCCGTCCGGGTGCACCGTTCGGCGCCGGGAGCCTCACCGTCCGCGACCCGGCGCGATCCCGCTCGCGCCCGTACGGTGGGCCGATGGCGTCGGTGCGGCAGGTCCAGATCACGTTCGACTGCGCGGTGCCCGAACGGGTCGCCCTGTTCTGGTGCGAGGTGCTCGGCTACGTCGTCCCGCCGCCACCCGAAGGGTTCGCCAGCTGGGACGAGCTCGACCGCACGCTGCCCCCGGAGAACCAGGGCGCTGCCTACGCGTGCGTCGACCCGACCGGTGCCGGCCCGCGGCTGTTCTTCCAGCGCGTGCCCGAGGGGAAGGTCGTCAAGAACCGGGTGCACCTCGACGTGCGCGTGGGCACCGGGCTCGTCGGGGACGAGCGACTGGCGGCGCTCGAGGCCGAGTGCGCTCGCCTGGAGGCCCTGGGGGCGACCCGGGTGCGGCTGCTCCGGGCCGACGGGTACAACGAGTCGTGCCTCGTGATGCAGGACGTCGAGGGGAACGAGTTCTGCCTCGACTGACGGCCCTGCGACGCGGTGGGCCCCGGTCTGCGCTACGTCCTGACAACCCGCTGCGCTACGTCCTGACCAACGCCGGACCGTCACTGCGGCTGAGGTCGGACCCCTCCGACGACCGGGATCGCCAAGGACGGGCCTCGCAGTCAGGGGAGGCGG
The DNA here is from genome assembly GCF_052036975.1 of Cellulomonas soli. Lineage (GTDB taxonomy): Bacteria > Actinomycetota > Actinomycetes > Actinomycetales > Cellulomonadaceae > Cellulomonas > Cellulomonas soli_A. The sequence continues at coordinate 130,765 of NZ_JBQIAR010000001.1, read as the reverse complement.
CGGGACGAAGTGGTATCCACCCGTTCGAGAACGTGGACCGGATGAACCCCCGCCCCGGCCTCCGTCGATGGGTCGCGGTCAATGCTGCGACCGGTGAGCGCGAAGTGTGGAAGGAGTCGTGGGCGGCGCTTCATGACGATGGGTCGGTCACGATGGCCGCCGCGATCGGCGGTCATCGCAAGGGAAGCGGCGACTTCTTCGATGGCCGGGAGGTTGAGGCTTCTGCGATCGAGTGCGCTGTGGCCGATCTCATGGCTCTGGTTCGCACGGCGGCGGAGGAAGGTCAGAGCAGCTTCGACGGTGTCTCGACTCCCCTGCATCGGTTCACGCCAGTGGAAACGACCGTGGACCCGCGCGAACCCCCACTGGACTACTACTGGCGCGTGCACGACCTCGCACGCGACTGCGTCAACCAGGGAGGTTCTGCTAGGACAGCTCGATCCCCGGCGCCGTGTACCCCGCGGTGTAGGCAGCGAGGTCGAACCAATCCGGTGCCGAGAGCGGAGGGCAGCGGTCGGGGTGCGCCGCCGCGAAAGCGTAGTTGTCCGCCCACCATCGCCAGACGAACTCCGCCACGCTGTCTGCAACCCACACAGGCTCGTCTGTGCCTCCACCCGGCGCGCCGTCATCCTCCGCGTCATCGGAGTAGCCGAGAGCGGCGGCGGAGCACACCACGCCAGTGGATCCGTCGTCTCCGATGAACGCCAGCCAGTGGAAGACCCACTGCGAGTCCGAGACCAGATGTAGCAGGTGGCCGCCTTGAACCGGCTCCAGGTGCTCGCCCGCGTCGATGTATGAGTCAGTCGCGCTGAAGAGCCGGCGTGGCAGTTCCTGGTCGGAGGAGAGCGTACGCAGGTCCGCAGGCAGTCGTTTGAACGCAGCGGAGGCTCCGGCGGTCTGAAGAAGCCGCTCAACGCCCTCTCGCGAGAGCGGCGTCGTCGTGTGGCTCCACTCGTCGGGTGTCATCCCAGTGCCGACGGTCGGCAGGCCACCTAGCCATCCAAGGCCGTCGCCCTGGGACACGGCGACCGGAAGGGGCGGCAGTCCGTCCTCGGGATAGAGCACGTAGGTGCTCGTGCGTGGGTGCGTGGTGCCCGGCACACCAATCGTCACCCACGCGTGAGCCAGCGACTCCCGAAGGTCCATGGCCGCGAGCATTGCAGGTGGTGAAGGCGATACAGGGCCGGTTCGAGGCTCGATCCCCTTCCAGGGGAACCTCGGAGGGCTTCCGGCATGACCGCGACCCCGCGAGAGCGAGCTGCCCGCGCACACGGCTGGGGCGGCCAACTCCCGATCACGTCCTTGAGGGCGTCGGAGGCGACTACGACGAGGCTGCCTCTGATCAGACGGGCCGAGATCTCTCGGCAGAGCACCTCGACCATCTCGTCGTGGAAGACAAGCAGGATGTATCGCAGCTGTCGCCACGGCTCCTCTCGGTGCGCGGGGTGGACCGAGGCGCCGGCGTCCCAGTGGACCCCAGGTCGATCACCTCCGCGTACTGCCCGCCCGGAGCGGCCGCGAGCGTTCGCTCCGCTGCGAGAACCCCTTGGCGAGCCGCGTGCCACTCTGGGTCGGAGTAGTCGATCCGCGCGAGGTCCGCACAGGCATGCGTGAGCCGGCGTCGCGCATCTCGCGGCGAGGCGGTCATTGGGTTTGCTTCCAAGCGTCCAGTGCGACGAGGCGGATGCGGTGGCCAGACCGCGTGACGAGCAGTACGCCTGGCTGTTCGAAGTCGACCTGAGGTCCGTCAGCGGTATAGGGAGCGCGCAGTGTCTCCGCGACGTCGTGGAGCACGCGCTGAGCCTCATCACTCGGGGCGTGGACAGGCAGTTCGCCGGCGGGGCATCCACGGAGCCCGCAGTCTTCGTCGACGTCGGGCCGTCGGTGCTCGAACTCGAAGTGGAAGCACACGTAGTGCATCCCCTCGAACGTCTCGTAGTGCTCGCGGTTCAGGATGACTGGTCTGCCGCACCGCCGGCACGCGGGAGCCTCGCTCGTGGTCGCCACGACGCCGATCATCGCGCAGGCGGCGGCAGGGAGTGCACGGTTTGATTGAGGGATCGAGGCACATAAGCCTGGGTAGGGTGCGAGCGTGACGCCCGAGCAGGAACGGTTGATCCTCAGCCTCGTCACGATGCCCGGCCAGACGGGGCGAGGGTCGGCAACTCCGCAGGAGTTGTTGAGAGCCTTCGGCGCAACTGACGGCCCAACTCTGTGCCGGGATCTCCTGGCGGCGGCGGTCGCCGAGCGGTCCGCCGTAGACGTCGAGCTCACGCTCATCATGTCGTTCACGCTCGGGCTGGATCGATCAGCGCTGCCAGCGCTGAGGGAGCTCGCGCGAGAGCCGTGGCACGGCTCGCACGAGGACATCGCCGTGCTTCTCGAGGAGGTGGGTGGCGCCGAGGTGGTCGACGATCTGGAGTTCCTCGCCTGGGCTGGGCCGGAGTTCCAGAACTACGACGGCTCTACCTCGCTGGCCAAGAAGGCCGCACACGGTCTCGAGCGGGTGGCGACCCCGGAGGCTAGAGCGGCGATCTCTCGCCTCCGTCATCACCACGAGCAGGAGATCCGCGACCTGGTCGAGCGCATGGAGCGCCGACAGGCGCCGTAGTGGCGGGCGATAGACACCGTCCAGAGACCCGCGCCCACGCCTCGCAGGTAGTGAGTCGGTCACGGGGTGGCCTGACGTGCGACGACGTCCACGAGGTCATGCGCTCGGCTCGACAGCGCGGCCGCATCTGTCATCCGGCGCGTTATCGTCAGGCCCCGACATAGGGCTTGGCCGATTGCGAGCTCGACCTGTTCGGGCTGGGTGCCACCGTCGATCCAGTCGTCGACGGTCCGCTCCGGGCTCGCCGCCGCTACGCCCGACACCCCGCGGATCTCCTCGCCCGCCAGCGGGCGGGTCAGGGTGTGCGGCCGGACCCCTGGCGCGCGGTCATCGGTGGATCAAGGCTGAGGCCAGAGGTGGAGTCACGTGGACACCCACGAGACTTAGGTGTCGGAACTAGCAGAGCTGTCAGCGTCGTTGAGCGTCGGGTCCACTGCATCTTCGTCCCACTCGTCGTCATCGAGCGCCCACAGTTCGCTGGGTTCCCAGTCGCACTCACAGCCGAAGAGCTGCCCGTTCTCTCTTGGGCACTCTTCAACGCAGCATCCCGGTCCATGCAGCTCGCCGACTCTCGCCGCGCAGTCACGACAGTACGGGAGGGGGACAAAGCCGTTCGAGTACTCCTGCTCCCAGTACAGCTCGCTGCCCCACGCGCGCCGCTCGTAGGCGACACCATCGAGGAAGAGTTTCGGCACCCGCTGCGCGGCGACGAGCTTCCGCACCCAGGCTCGGTGCATGGTGCGTCCACGAAAGTCGATGAACTCACGCTTGAACTGCTCTGTCAGGTCGGCCGCTGTCTGAATGTGCTCATCCGGGATGTGCTCCGACAGCGAACCGCCGAATTGCTCCCCATGGAACGAGTCGAGGAACTCGAAGATGAGCAGGTAGTTCTCGCGGACCTCGTCTGCCACGAGATCCACCTCGTAGTGGGTGATGTTGTTCCGCCACTTCACCGCCGCCCTGATGGCCTGCTGTTCCTCTTCGCCGAGCGCGATCGAGGCGGCCAGAAGCCGCTTGATGGTGTTCTCCAGACTGACCGTAGTCCGGCCCGGGTGGTCGACGTCCTGCCAGATCAGCAGTTCATGCTCGTCGGCGAGGCGCTTATTCAACATCAATTCGACTGCGTGAACGAGGTTGAGCACAGCGTACTTCCAGCGCGACGCGTCATGGCGCGCGCTCTCCACATAACCCAGCGACTCGGCGAAGGAGTCGTAGGCGTTCTCGATCAGCGACCTGCGCAGGTTCGGAGACCCTGAGTCGTCCACAGCGTCAACCTATATGGCAGGGGTGTCGCTGCCCTCTTCACCACGGACGGCCTCCACCGGTCGCCTCGAACCACGCCTCGCGCAGTTCGGCCGGCATCCACCCTGTCGCCGCTACCGGGCGCCCGTTCTCCAACGCCCACGCTCGGATCGCAGCGTTGACGTGCGCCGTGTTCGACGCCGCGCGCGACCACCGCTCACCAGCGCGCCGCGACGCCTCGGCCAGCACCGCCGCGTCCCGCTCCCGCACCGCGGCCGGCGTCGCCGACGCGAGCGGCTGCGCACCCAGACGCACAACCCGCGGCCGAACTCCGCCCACCACCGGCACGTCGGCGTCGATCCACCGCTCCAGCAGCTGCCCTCGCAGCGCCCGCGAACTCGGCGCTAGATTCGCCCGGGTCGAGATCCACCCACGGAACCACTCCCCGAGCGGCAGTTCGCCGAGCCGCGGATCCCGCCAGACCCCCCGCGCCATCCGAGACACCTCGTGCGCCAACTCCTGGTCGGCCTCGGCCTTGGTCGGGAACGTCCCGAGCGTCCGAAGCGCGCCGTCGGGCCCGGTGTACCGGGCCTGCCACCTCCCAGAAGGCAATCGGCGAACGGCGCCGGAGGCGCGGCGGTGGCGACGGGATGCGGTCACAGTGGTCATGGTCGGACCTCTTCGCTATGGCGCGAGCCGACCAGCAGAAGGGTCTCAGGAAGGTGCGACAGAGCCGCAGTAACGCTCTGACCTGCGGAAACGATGGAGCGGGTGACGAGAATCGAACTCGCGCTATCAGCTTGGGAAGCTGAAGTTCTACCACTGAACTACACCCGCACGACGGTCGATCTGCTGGTCGCGCACCTGGGTGCACGCCCGGCCGACGTCGGCCCGGACAGCATACCCGCCTGGCGGGGACCCGCGAAGCCCGTTCCGGCGGAACCTGCCCCGTGCGTCGGTGCGCCGTGGCAGGGTCGTCGGCATGGCTGCTGTGCTGCGCCCGTTCCACCCGTCCGACCTGCCGGGCATGTACCGGCTGTGCCTGCTCACGGGTGCTGCCGGCGGTGACGCCACTGCGCTGTACCGGAACCCCGACCTGCTCGGGCACGTGTACTGCGGCCCGTACCCGGTGGCCGATCCGGGGCTGTCGTTCGTCGTGGCGGACGAGCAGGGCGTCGGTGGGTACGTGATCGCGACGGCGGACACCCTGGCGTTCGAGGAGTGGATGGAGCGGCAGTGGTGGCCGACGCTCCGGGCGCAGCACCCGCTGACCCGCGACCCGCAGGACGGCACCGAGGACCACCGGCTCGTGGACCGCCTGCACGCGTGGCGGCCGACGCCGGACCCGGTGCACGAGCAGTTCCCGGCGCACCTGCACATCGACCTGCTGCCGCGCCTGCAGGGCCAGGGGTGGGGGCGCCGGCTCATCGAGCGCCTGAGCAGTGAGTTGCGGGAACGCGGGGTGCCGGGGCTGCACCTGGGGGTGGATGGCCGCAACACCGGCGCAGTCGCGTTCTACGAACGCCTCGGGTTCCGGCGGGCCGTGGAGCAGGAGTGGGGTCTGACCCTGACGCTGGACCTGCGGTGAGCGGGCGGCGTCCTCGCGTGGCCGCGCTCGCGGTGGCCACGGGCGTCGTCGTCGGGCTCGTCGCGGCGGGGTGCGCGCCGGAACCGCCCGGGCCGCCCTCGTCGGCGGTCTCGCCGACCGGGGCTGCAGGGCTGCCGTCGGGCGCGGACGCCACGGCGCAACCGGGCACCCTGACCTGGGTCGACGGTGCGGTGGTCGTCGCGCAGCCGGTGTCGCTGGCCTCGGCCCGACCGGCCGTGGAGGGCGTCGACCTGGTCACCGTGTCCCGCTCGCCGGTGCCGGGTGACGGGTCGAGCCTCGCCTCGCTCGCCCTGCTGGCCGACGGATCGCTCGTCGGCGCGAAGGTACCGGCGGACCAGTACGACGGCGGCGTCTGGCTGACGGAGCCGTCGGCGATCGGCGCGGTCGACGCGGGCGGGTTCCACGCCTGGCCGAGCTCGCAGGACGTGCTGGCGGACGAGCACCCGCGGCAGGTCTACGACGCGGCGGCCGACGGCGACGCCGTGGTGTGGGCGGAGACAATGAGCACGCAGGCCGGGGTGGACCCGTGGCGGATCTTCACGCGGGCGCCCGACGGCGCCACGACCCTGGTGGCTCGCGCGGAGGACGCGGGTGCGGGCAGCGAGGCGGGTTCGCTGCTGGTGGCCGACAGTCGCGTGTACTGGGCGTCGAGCCGCGGGGTGGTCTCGCGGGACCTCGCAGGCCAGGAGCCGATCCGGCTCGAGGTGGACGGTGCCACGCAGCCGGCGTGGGGTGCCGAGGGGCTGTTCGTGGCGCGGACCGGGCCGGACGGCACGTTCGGTGTCGAACGGGTCGACGCCGAGGGCGGGCTGTCGCCCGTGCTCGCGTACGCGGGGCCGACGGGCGCCTCGGTGGCGTCGTTGGTCGCTGACGGCGACCTGCTCGCGTTCGTGGTCACGTCACCGACCGAGTCGGGCGGGAGCATCCAGCTGGTCGACCTGGCGGCGTCCACGGTGCGGAGCGTCGCGCTGCCGTCCTCGGGGCGGTCGACCTCGCTGGCGCTGGGCGGCGATCGGCTGGTGTGGACGTCGGCCGACGGCTCGGGCATGACGCCCGACGAACCCGTCTACGTGCTCGACGCCGCCACGGGTGACCTGGCCGGCGTGCCCGTCCCGGGCAACTTCAGCGGGGTGCTGTGCGCCGGAGACCTGATCGCGTGGCGGACCCTCGACGGGCCTGCGGCGCGTGCGACCACGACGGTGGTGCGGTGGGGTGCGGGCTGAGCGGCGCTCGCGGACCAGGATCAGGACCAGGGGCCGGGGCTAGTGCCCGGGCGTGGCAGCTGCGGACGAGCGGCCGTCAGGCGGCGTCGACGTCGTGTGCGCGGCGGTCGGGCGCACGCGTCGTCCAGTCGTTGCCCTTGCTGCCCGTCGGCTGGGTGAGGGTGGTGCGCCGGGGAGGTCCGACGGTCGCGGCCTCGGGTGCGTCGGTGTCGGCGGACCTGCGTCGAGCACGCACGAGCGCCAGGCAGGTGATCAGCCCGACGACGGCCCACACGGCGTTGGTCGCCGCGGACGGCCACACGCCACCGGCGGCGGCGACCGCACCCATGAGCACCCCGCTGACGACGTTGGCCAGCTGGTACCGGCCGGAGCCCGCCTGCCACCGACCGGTGCTGACCAGCAGGTAGGCCGCCAGGCAGAGCACGGCACCGACCCAGCCGAGGGCGGTGACGACGGTGTGCACGGCAGGCTCCTGGCGGTTCGGGGGTGGTGGTCGGATGCGACGGGTGGTCGAGCGGCGCCGGGCTGCGCTGCCCGACGGTCCGATCGTCGCGGGTCGAGGCGTTCAGCACAATCGAACTCCGCTGCTCCGGGGATGTAGCAGAACTGAATGGTCCGATATGCTGACCGGTATGTCCGCCGATCCGCGTCGTCTGGCCTTTCTGCTCGCCGTGCACCGGGCCGGGGGAGTGCTGGCCGCCGCCGACGAGCTGCGGGTGACACCGTCCGCCGTCTCGCAGCAGATCGCCCGCCTCGAGGCCGAGGAGGGCGTGACCGTGCTCGACCGCGGACCTCGTGGAGCCACGCTCACCGCGGCCGGTCGGGTCCTGGCCGAGGCGGCCGAACGGATCGAGGCCGAGCTCGTCGCCGCCCGCAAACAGCTCGCCGCACTCGAGGGCGAGGTGTCCGGCACCGTCACCGTCGCCGCGTTCCAGACGGCCATCCGTGCCGTCGTCGGCCCGGCCATCGGCGCCGTCGCCCGCCGGTACCCGGGCATCGACCTGGTCGTCGAGGAGCGCGACAAGGCCGAGTCGCTGCGCCGGCTGCGCGAGGGCGACGTCGACGTGGTGCTGCTCGAACGCGACGCCGACGCCGACACCACCGCCCCTCGCGGGCAGCGCGACGTCGTCCTGCGCGAGGAGCCGTGGCGCCTGGTGCTCCCCGCCTCGGCCGCCACCCCCACGCAGCTGTCCGACCTGCGCGAGGCCACGTGGCTGGCCTCCGTCGAGGGCACCGCCGGTGACCGCGCCCTGCGCCGCATCGCCGGGGCGGTCGGCCCCCTGCGGACCCGGCACGTGTTCTACGACTTCGACGTCGCCCTCGCCCTGGTGGCCGCAGGTCAGGGTGTCGCGATGCTCCCGGCGCTGGCCCTGCAGGGGGAGCTGCCCGACGGTCTCGCCGTGGCGACCGTCCCCGGGCTCGGGTCACGTCGCCTGGTCGCCCGCCACCGTGCCACCCGCACCCAGCCGGGCGCCGCGGTCACCGCGGTCGTCGAGGAGCTCCTCGCGGTCTCGACGGCCCTCGTCCTGGTCTAGCGATACTGGTACCGGTATGATAACCACATGGACGCCGCCGGCCTCATTCGCACAGCACGCGAGCAGATCGGTCTGAGTCAGCTCGCGCTCGCCGAGCGCGCGGGTACGTCCCAACCGGCCATCTCGCGTTACGAGTCAGGTGCCAGCTCGCCGTCGGTCGAGACGCTCGACCGGATTCTCGCCGCCGCCGGCGCCCGGCTCGAGCTCACGATCGTCCCCTCCCCGCGTCGCCTCGACGTGCGCGGTGGTCGGATGGCGAAGCTCCGTGACCATCGCGGGCGCATCCTGCGGGCGGCCCACCGGCACGGCGCGACGAACCTTCAGGTGTTCGGGTCCGTGGCCCGCGGCGAGGACGGGCCCGACTCCGACATCGACCTGCTCGTCGACCTGGACGTGCGCACGCGGGGGCTCCTGCCCGTCGCGGCCTTGCAGGACGAGCTCGAAGCACTGCTGGGTGAGCGGGTCGACATCGCGCCCCGTCAGGTGCTCGCACCGCATGTCGCGGTCGCCGCCCTCGCCGAGGCGGTCCCGCTGTGAGTCGCACGTCGGAGCAACGCCTGCGGGACGTCCTCGAGGCGATCGACGCCATCGACCGTGCGGACATGGTGCTGCGAGCTCACGGCCCGGAAGACGAGCTCGCACTCGTCGCTCTCGACGCCATCCAGTACCGCATCATGACGATCGGTGAGGCGGTCAAGGCGCTTCCGCTGTCGTTGCGGGACGATCACCCGGACGTGCCGTGGTCCGACATCGCGCGCATGCGCGACCTGATCGGGCACCACTACTACAGGCTCGACGCGCAGGTCGTCCGAGCGACGATCCAGGCACCGATCGCCCAACTGCGGGAGTCGTGTCAGGCGGCACTCGACGCCGGCTGAGCTCCGGTGTCAGCCCGTGATGCGGAGCGTGAACGTGCCGGTGCGCTCCTCGCCGGGGGCCAGGACGAACACGCCGGTGCCGGGGACGCCCGCCTCGTGCAGCGCGAAGCCGCCGTTGACGTTCGTGACGGGTTCGACGGCGAAGTAGCCGCGGCGGCGCGGGGCGTAGAGCACCACGTGCGAGTAGACGGGGTCCATCTCGACGTCGACGGTGACCGCCGGGTCGTCGTAGGTGATGCGGATCGGGCGACCCGGTTCGAGGTCGGTGAGGACGTCGTCGACGAACGCGTGACCCAGGGGGTGCGGGGTGCGGAAGTCGGCGCGGCGCGGCACGTCACCGGCGGGGCCGGCGGCCATCGCGTCGACCAGGGCGTACCCGTGATGCGCGGGCACGTCGAGCACGGGGCCGTCGCCGAGCAGCGCAGCGGGCGTGCCCGTGCCCCCGAGCCCCGGTGCGTGACCGGAGCCGACGGGCATCAGGGTGCGCTGCAGGTACGGGTGGTGGCCGAACCCGGCGGGGAACGGCGTGGTGTCGACGTTGCGGATGCTCGTCGTGACGGACAGCGCGTCGCCGTCGAGCGCGTAGCCGATCCGGGAGACGAATCGCCACGGGAAGTTCACGCCGATCAGCGCACTCGTGTCGAGCTCCAGCTCGACGGCCGAGGTTGTGCGGTCGACGACCGTCCACTCGGCGTACCGGACGGCGCCGTGGATGGCGGTGCCGTCGGCGCCGTTGCGCTGCAGCTGCCACGTGCCGCCGCCGAACGGCAGCCGCCCGTCACGGATGCGGTTCGACCAGGGGACCATCGGGAAGCTCGCGCACTTCTCGGGGTCGCCGAGCCGGGTGCGCGGGGTGGGACGCAGCAGGTCGCGCCACGTGCCGTCGGCCGTGCGGATGCGCCCGGCGGCCAGGGCCGCACCGGTCGCGGGCAGCACGTCGAGCTCCCAGCGGTCCGAGCGCAGCGTGAGCAGGCGCGGATCGACGGGGTGCTCGTCGAGGACGGGGGACGTGGTGTGCACGCCGTGCCCGACGGTGGCGACCGCAGCCGCCACCGTCGAGCCCGTGCGCGCGTGCTGAGCGTGCGTCATGGGCGGAGAACCGACCCGCAGGTCAGAGGGTGACCTCGACGCGGACCGTGGACCCGGCCGGGGCGTACGGCACGTGGTTGCCCTCGACGGGGGTGCCGTCGACCACGAGGCTGCCGCGCGCACCGGGCGTGCCGGAGTTCGTCACGACGATCTCGTACGTCGCACCGCGCGCCACCCGGGTCACCGTGAACGAGGGGACCTCCGGGCCGATCTGCGGGTCGACGACCAGGCCGTCGTAGTCCGGCCGGACACCCAGCAGGTACTGCGACACCGTCACGAAGTTCCACGCCGCGGTGCCGGTCAGCCACGAGTTCTTGGCCTCGCCGTGCCGGACGGCCTCCTTGCCGGCGATCATCTGCGCGTACACGTACGGCTCGAGCCGGTGCACGTCGGAGATGTCCTCGCGGTACGCCGGGGTGATCCGCTTGTAGTAGTCGAACGCGCGGGCGCCGTTGCCGACGACCGTCTCGCCGATGATGACCCACGGGTTGTTGTGGCAGAAGATGCCACCGTTCTCCTTGTACCCGGGCGGGTAGGTGGAGACCTCACCGAGCTCGATCTGGTACGTCGTGTACGCCGGGTACTGGAGCACCATGCCGTGGTCGGTCGCGAGCATCTCGTTGACCGAGGCGAGCGCCTTCACCGCGGGGGCGTCGACGTCGTCGGGGCCGTTGCCGACACCGATGCCGGCCATGACCGCGAAGCCCTGCGGCTCGATCCAGATCTTGCCCTCGGGGTGCTCGTCGGTGCCGATCTTGTTGCCGTAGAAGTCGTACGCGCGCAGGAACCAGTCACCGTCCCAGCCGTGCGTGAGGACGGCCTCGCGCATCGCCTCGACGGCCTTGCGGGCCTCCGCGGCGACCTCGGTCAGGCCACGACGCTCGGCCAGCTCGGCGTACTCGGCGCCGTACAGCACGAACTGCGCGGCGATGAACACCGACTCCGCGACGCCACCGGCCTGGTTCTCGGTCGTCTGGAACGACTCGCCGGGCGTGGTGGAGAAGCAGTTGAGGTTCAGGCAGTCGTTCCAGTCGGCGCGGCCGATGAGCGGCAGGCCGTGCGGGCCGAGGTTGTCGACCGTGAACCGGAACGAGCGCGTCAGGTGCTCGAACAGCGATTCGGCCAGCGACTCGTCGTTGTCGAACGGCACCTGCTCGTCGAGGATCGAGAAGTCGCCCGACTCCTTGATGTACGCGGCGACGCCGGCGATCAGCCACAGCGGGTCGTCGTTGAAGCCCGAGCCGATGTCGTTGTTCCCGCGCTTCGTCAGCGGCTGGTACTGGTGGTACGCCGACCCGTCGGGGAACTGCGTGGCGGCGATGTCGAGGATGCGCTCACGCGCACGCTCGGGGATCAGGTGCACGAAGCCCAGCAGGTCCTGGTTCGAGTCGCGGAAGCCCATGCCACGGCCGATGCCCGTCTCGAAGAACGACGCCGAACGCGACATGTTGAACGTGACCATGCACTGGTACTGGTTCCAGATGTTGACCATCCGGTCGAGCTTCTCGTCGGTGCTGGTGACCGAGTAGGTCGACAGCAGACCCGTCCAGTGGTCGCGCAGCTTCTCGAACGCGGCGTCGGTCTGCTCGGTCGTCGCGAAACGGCTCAGCAGAGCGTGCGCACGCTCCTTGTTGACGAGCTGGTGGTCGTCGTCCGCCCACTTCTCCTCGTCGGGGTTCTCGACGTAGCCGAGCACGAACGTGAAGGTCTGCGACTCGCCCGGCTGCAGCGACACCTCGAGGGAGTGCGAACCGATCGGGTACCAGCCGGAGGCCACCGAGTTGGCGGACTTGCCGCTGAACGGCACCGTCGCCTCACCCAGGCCGTTGTACGCACCGACGAACGTGTCGCGGTCGGTGTCGAAACCGGCGGCGCGGGCGTTCACGGCGAACACGGCGTAGTGGTCGCGGCGCTCGCGGTACTCGGTCTTGTGGTAGATCGCCGAGCCGTAGGGGCTGTCCTGCTCGACCTCGACCTCGCCGATGGAGAGGTTGCGCTGGTAGTTCGTCTGGTCGTCCTGGGCGTTCCACAGGCAGAACTCGACGAACGAGAACAGGGTCGCGGACTTCAGCTCCGTCGAGGTGTTCGTGACGGTGACCTTCTGCACCTCGGCGTTCTCGCCCATGGGCACGAAGAACAGCGTCTCGACCGACAGGCCGTTGCGCTCGCCCACGATGCGCGAGTAGCCCAGGCCGTGGCGCGCCTCGAAGTGGTCCAGCCCGGCCTTGACCGGCATCCACGACGGGGTCCACACGTCGCCGCCGTCGTTGACGTACAGGTACCGGCCGCCGGCGTCCGCGGGGACGTTGTTGTAGCGGTACCGCGTCAGACGGCGCATCTTGGCGTCGCGGTAGAACGAGTACCCGCCGGCCTGGTGGGACAGCAGCGAGAAGAACTGCTCCGAGCCGAGGTAGTTGATCCACGGGTACGGGGTGTGCGGCGTCGTGATGACGTACTCGCGCGACTCGTCGTCGAAGTGGCCGTAACGCATGCCCAAGCCTTCCGGGTGGTTCCACAGGGAGAGAGCAGCCACGCGTCGGGCGGCGGCCCGCAGCGGTGCTGGGCGCCTGTGCCGGTCCGTGCGGCGGGGACGGTGCGAGAGCGCTCCCACGCACTCACGATGGCGAGCATAGTGCCTGCGGTTGTGCGTGGCGAACACTCAGGTGACAGGCACGTCCGGGCCCTGATCGACGGCCTGGGCGGCCGGCTGGGTCGTGGCCCGTTCCAGCAGCTGCCGGGTCCGGTACGGCATGACCTGCGCGAGGGAGACGGACGTCGCGGCGCGCACCACGCCGTCGATGGCGAGCATCGCGTTCGCCAGCCGGTACAGGTCCTGCGTGTCGCGGGCGACGACCCGCACCAGCACGTCGCCGTCGCCCGTGGTCGCGTGCATCTCGACGATCTCCGGGATGGACGCCAGGCCCTCCAGTGCGGCGTCACCGGCCGCCTGGTCCAGCTGCAGCGAGACGAACGCGACCAGCTCGAACCCCAGTGCGGCCGGCGGCACCCGACGGCTGAACGGCTCGAGTGTCCCTTCGCGCGCGAGCCGCTGCAACCGGGCGTGCACCGTGTTGCGGGAGATGCCGAGCGTGCGGGCCAGGACGACCGCCGGGGCGTCGGGCTCGTCGTCGAGCGCCAGGAGGATCCTGGCGTCGAGGGGGTCGAGCGTCGTCATGCTGTGCAGTCTGACGTATCAGCGGCCCGATGAGCGAGCAATATGCCCACCGGTTACCCACATAGTTGTGCACACCTGTGGACGACCGCGACCATCGCGCACGTGACCCTCGCCCCCGTCCGTGCCGCCGACACCCCTGGTCGACCCGAAGTGCCCGCCGCCCCTGACACGCCCGCCGACGCATCCCTCGCCACCCCCGACGCACTCCGGCACAGTCGCGTCGAGGACGTCGCCGGGCTGCTCACCGGCACGTTCGTCGTCTCCCTCGGCGTCCACCTGCTCGACATCGGCGGCGCCGTCACCGGCGGCACCGCCGGGCTCGGTCTGCTGCTGCGGCACGCCGTCGAGCTGCCGTTCGGCGTGCTGTTCCTGGCCGTCAACACCCCGTTCCTGGTGCCAGCCCTCGCCCGCAAGGGCTGGCAGTTCACGCTGCGGTCGCTGCTGTCCGTCGGGCTCGTCTGCGCGTTCTCCGCCCTGCAGCCGCACGCCCTGCCCGGGCTCGACCCCGACCCGCTGTACGCCGTGGTCGTCGGCAACCTGCTCGTCGGCATCGGCCTGCTCGTGCTCGTGCGGCACCGCGCCAGCCTCGGCGGCTACACCGTCGTCGCCCTGCTCGCCCAGGAACGCCGCGGCTGGCGGGCCGGGTACGTGCAGATGGGGCTCGACCTGGCCACCGTGCTGCTCGCCGCGACCGTCGCCGACTGGCGGACCGTGGGGCTCTCGCTGATCGGGGCCGTGGTGGTCAACCTGGTGCTCGCCCTCAACCACCGGCCGGGGCGGTACCTGGGGGTGTGACCGGCTTGCGTGCGAAGGACAACCGGCTCCCAGACTGCACTCTGCGGAGTTCCCAGACTGCACTCTGCGGAGCGTCCAGGCTCCACCCTGCGGAGCCCCTTGGTGTCCGCGGGTGCTCGCACGCGCGCGGCCAGATCGTCGAAACGGCAGGTCAAGGCGCTGGTCGATCCCTACGATCGGACCGTCACCGCCGACCGCCGGAGGAACCGTGCACGCCGATCTCACCGCTGTCCTGGGCCGCCTCGTCGCCACGCTGTCCGAGGATCCGCGCGTGCACGGCGGCTGGTTCTACGGGTCGGTCGGGCGAGGCGGGTGGGACGAGCTGTCCGACTACGACGTCGTCTTCCTCATCGACGACGCCGACTTCGAGGCGGTCGCCGCCGACGTGTCGACGCTGGTGGCCGGTGCGTGCGACGAGCTGCTGATCTCCTGGCCGGAGGACTACAACTCCCCGGTGTTCAAGAACTTCTGCAACTTGGTCCGCACCGGCCAGACCCTGCACCAGCTCGACTTCTTCATGGTCAACGCCGACCACGTCGACGACTGGTGGTGCCGCCAGCACCTCAAGTCGGCCACCCGCAAGAACCTCGTCTTCGACCGCGACGGGCGCGTCGGGGAGCTGCTGGACCGAGGGCTGCGCACCGACGATGCCCGCCCCGACCCCAACCGGTGCTTCGACACCTACTGGTTCCACGCCGAGATGCTCATCAAGTACGTCCTGCGCGGCGACGTCTTCAAGATCCTCAAGAACTTCGAGTTCCTGCGCCAGTCGCACGCCGACCTGCTGCTCAGCCGCTACGACACCCTCGACTGGGGTGGCTGGGAGTCAAAGGTGAAGCACTGCGTCCCTGCCGACAAGCAGGCCCACCTGCTCACGTACGCGACAACGCCGGACCTGGACTCGCTGCGGACGGCCCTGGTGCGGGGGATGGGGGAGTTCGACCGCGACGCGCGTGAGGTGTTCGCCGCCGCCGGGCTGCCGTATCGGGAGGACGTCGCGGCGACGGTCATGGCGTACGTCACCGAACGGACGGCGCCCGTAGCCGCGCGGCCGGCATAGGGCGGAGGGGGCGGGCCGGCAGAGCGACGAGGTCGTCCCGCGGATGCGCGACGGTCAGCTGTCCGCGCTGACCGACTGGGCCGACCGAGTCTTCGACTACGACTGGACCGACGACGGGCAGGTCGCCCGGCTGGCCTACCCCAACGGGGTCACCACCAGCTACGACCACGACGCCGCCGGGCAGGTCGCGGGCATCAGCACGGAGTCGGCCACCGGGATCGACCTGCTCGAGCTGGCCTACTCCTACACCGACGCCGGTCTGCTCACCGACCAGACCACCACCCGGTCCACCGAGGCCCGAGCTCCACCGACCCAGCCCACGACCACCTCGTCGTACACCTGGGACCCGCAGGCTCGCCTGGCGCAGATCACCGGTGCCCTGGCCGGCACGTTCGCCTACGACGAGGCCGGCTCGGTCACCGAGCTGTCCGGTGGCCGCACCCTGACCTACGACGCGGCCAGGCAGGTCACCTCGCTGATCGACGCGACCGCGAACACCCAGACGGCCTACGGGTACGACGCCCGCGGCAACCGCACCACGGCGGACACGACCGGCACGGACGGCACCGCCTCGACGCGCGCGGTGTTCGACCTGGCCAACCGCTTGACGACCTGGACGGGCGCGGACGGCACGTCCACGACCTACACCTACGCCGCCACTGGCCTGCGGGCCTCGGCGACCACGACCACCGGTGAGCAGACCAGCACCGAGCAGTACGTGTGGGACAGCCAGGCGGCCGTCCCGCTGCTGCTGAGCGATGCGAGCTTCGCGTACGTGTACGGCCTGGGCACCGCACCCCTGGAGCAGGTGCAGACCGACGACGGCACGGTCGACTTCCTGCACACCGACCTGATCGGCTCGGTGCGCTCCACCACCGATGCGACCGGGCAGGTCACCTCGGACACCGACTACGACGCCTACGGGCGCCCCCAACCGGTCACCGACACGGCCACGGCGACGATCACCCGGTTCGGGTACGCCGGGGAGTACACCGACCCCACCGGCCTGACCTACCTGCGCGCCCGCTACTACGACCCACAATCCGCGCAATTCCTGAGCGTCGACCCGCTCGTGGACGCGACCACCGAGCCTTACAGCTATGCAGTCGCCAATCCGCTGCAACTCACCGACCCCACGGGTCTGGCGAGCGCACTACGAACTGACTCTGGTGGGCCGTCAGGCTCACGGTCGAGCAGTTGCGGAGATAGCTACTCCGTCGGGCCGTTTGGCTCGGCGTTCGGTCAGATGTTCACCGGCGGTGCCGCGGGCGTCACTTCCGCAGACGCCATGCGCTTCGGCGTCTCGTTCCACTCGGAGACAGCGAGCCAAGCTGCCAGGAACTTGGCGAACTGGCGTTGGTACGGCGAAGGAGCGATTTCCAGTTCGGCCGCGTCACGAAGCGGTGCCGCTCTTTCGACCTACTCTCGACCGGGATATGCGTCGACAATGAACGCAGTCGGGCGCAGTGGACTCGTTGGAGCTGCTAGTTCGACAATAAGTGTCGCCGGTGTGGCTGTCAGTGGGTATCAGGCCTACAACGATTCGGTCTCTTCTGGTGAAGAGTCGGGCATGGCCTATGCCCGCGCTTCGGCCGCTGTGGCCAGTTCTGCCACGGGCGTGATGGCAGGCATGGCGGCCGGTGCGTGGGTTGGCGGGGCGGTAGGCTCAGTGGTTCCTGGTCTAGGAACAATCGTCGGATTTGTCGCCGGAGCGGTAGTCGGCGCAGCCATCGCGTGGGCTGCAAACAGCATCCTTGTCGCAGGTCAGAACAAGATCTACTACTAGAAGAGCCTTGGAGGCGCCTGCAGTGCGTGATCTAGTACTAGTTGAGTTGATCGCCGTCATCGCCATCGGCATCTCGGCGTCCGGAACCTGGTGGTTGTTCGCGCGGTCGAACGAGAACCGTCACGCGCTGGGCCGCCGGGCGGCGAACGCCCACGCGTTCCTCAACTTGAACGCACTGCAGTACGTCCGGGTAATGATTCCGGCATTTCTCTTCCTGGGATGCACCGGGCTGGCGCTCTTGATCGGGTATCCGCTGATAGTGGCGACTCCGGACGACGGGCCTGGCGGCACCCTTGGGTATTGGGCGGCCATCTGCTCACCTCTTGTGATCGCCGGTGGTGCATTGCAGATCGCCATCACCGTGAGAACCGGTCGACCGCGGGTGCTGGTGCTGCCGCCCTGCCGGGAGATGTCGCTGAGGGAAGTTGAGCGCTGGCTTGGGTTGTCTTGATCTTAGGCTCTGGCCGTTGCCCAGTTGGTCTTGCGTCTGTAGCCAATCAGTCGAACACGCTCATCGGGGTCCCGCTGCTGCTGAGCGATGCGACCTTCGCGCACGTGTACGGCCTGGGCGCCGCACCCCTGGAGCAGGTGCAGGCTGACGACGGCACGGTCGACTTCCTGCACACCGGCCTGATCGGCTCGGTGCGTTCCACCACCGATGCGACCGGGTAGGTCACCTCGGACGCCGACTACGACGCCTACGGGCGGCCCCAACCGGTCACGGACATTCCGTCGACCCGCTCGTCGACAAGACGCTCAGCTCCTACGGCTACGCAGGCGGCAACCCCCTGCAGGCGACAGATCCCACTGGCTTGGACTGGCAGAGCGACTGGGGCTCCGCGCGGCCGTGAACGGGCTGTGCGGCAGGAATGGGCTGCATCGGGGGCGCGCAGCAAACCTGCTCGGGAGAGGCCGATGGTGCATGGTGGGAAGCATCGCTCGGCGCTGCGGGGAACTCGGGAGGCTTCTTCCTCACGGAGGTGCTCGGAGAAGGCGCAACGGGTGGAGCGCTGTACGGCACGGGCACTCCCACGTCGATGACGTTCATCGGTCAGCCCACGGACTGGCGACTGCCGGTCTTGGACAATCGTGCACTCGTTGTTGCGGGAAAGTCCACGCTGTACCTCGACGCAGCTATGACGCTCTACGATGGCTACGAGAAATACACGGACCGGTATGGCGGTGTCTCCGACCCGATGCTGCGCGCAGGTCTGACTGTCGGCCGAACCGCCACCACGACGGCCACAGGAGTCGCCGTGGGCACAACGGTTACCGTGGTTCTCCTGGGACTAGCCTGCCCTTTCACTGCCGGAGCAACCTGTGCCGTCGCAGTCGTCGTCGGTGCGAGCGCCGCCGGTGGGATCGCCGGATACTACGCGGAGAAGGAGAGTGGTGAGGCCTTCGATTCGCTTGTCGGCAACCGAGCTGGCGCAAGTTCGAGACCGTGAGATCTGCTGTAGTGAGTTCAAGGGAGTAGCCGAGTGAGTCGGTTGGTGCAAGCGGAGCCCAACTCCTGGAAGGGTGGCCTTCCGCCTCTGGTGCTGCTCGCAATAACAGCGGCGATCCTGGCTTACACGCCGTCGGCACTAGACGTCGATTCTCTGCAGTCGACCAGACCGTACTTGAGCATTACCTCGAAGCGCGTGTTCATCGCTGTCGGCGCGACGGCCGCTAGCTGTTTCCTGGTGTTCGGGTTCGTGCAAGCACTCGTTGGGTTCCGGATCCTGGCCAGCGTCTACGCCCGCGAAGTCGGAGGGCGTGTCGAACTGGCGTCCCCTTGGGGGCGCCTTGGATTCCGTGGCCAGAAGATACAACTAGAGCCAGGCCCGGCGACGGTCAAGTTCGTTCGCGAGCCCCGCCGCGGTTTGGCCTTCTTCGATATGTACCGGTTGTTCGTGTCGCAGGACGGCAGAGTGCTCCACGTGGCAAGTTATGCGCCGTTCAGCCAGCGCAGCCGTGAGGCGACCATGCAGTGGCTCTCCCAGCATTCGATCCGCGTCCAGCTCGAAGACCTCGGCCCCGTGGGCTGAGTCCCGAGTCCATCCTCGTCCCTCACCGCTCCTGGTTCAGCCCACCACCGCCGACGCCCATCGCGCTCACACCGCCACCGGCGACCAGCCCCTGGCCGCGCGCCGCCGAGCAGGCGTCACCAACGTCATGAGCCAGAACAGATAGTCCTGGGACCAGCAGGCCGAGGTGTCGGCGCCCTGCGTTGACATCGCGACCGTCATGCCTGGCGCGCATCACCGGGCGGTCTGCGGTCATCCCTTAGCCCCTGCTGCGCGCCCGCTACCACGACCCACAATCCGCCCAGTTTCTCAGCGTCGACCCGCTCGTGGAAGTGACGAGGAGCCGGTATGGCTATGCAGCCGGCGACCCGCTCAGGTGGTCGACCCTCTCGGGCTGTGGGGCTGGAATCCGCTCAACTGGACTGGTGACGAACTCGACACAGTGTCGACGCTCCTCGGCGGAGTAGCACTCGCGCTGACGGCCTCCGGAGTCCTGTCGCCTGTGGGAGCGATCCTGGGAGGGCGCTCCACTGCGGTGAGCCTCGGAGCGGCCTGCAAGCACTCTCAGGGCGGCGACGTAGGCTCTACCGTGCTCAGTCTCGTCGGTGCGCTCCCCGCAGTCGGCTCATTGGGCGGCAGGGCGGCTTCAGGGGGCCTCCGATATGCGACCGGTGCGGCCAGTGCCACCACCCGCGCCGTGAGGTTCGGGACCGGGCGGGCGGCTCGGAACTTCGCCTTCTGGCCGGACCGGGTGGATGACCTCTGGACGGGTGCGACCGCCGGCTATGACGGCGCATTGTCGGTACGGTGCACCGTTCTCGGTGCGTGGTCGAGTTGACCCTTGGTCCTCAGCGGCCCGCGCGGCCCGGCGGGTTCACGTGGTGGTGGGCTGAACGGGTGTTGAGGCCGTTCGTCCGCCGAAGCGACTCTGTTCTGGTCGAAAACCTGACCGTCGAAGCTGCGGCTGCCCGAGTCGTCGAGCAGGCGTTCGGTCCTAGGCGCTCGGCGGAACGGCGCCGGGATCTGCTCGAGCTGTTGACCTACTCGGCGATCACACTGGGAGCGATAGCTGGAATCGCAGGCGTGCTGATCGGCCTAGTCGTCGACTTGATGAGCGGTGCCCGCGTGGGACACATCGTTGCGCGTGCTTTCGGTGTGGCCTTCACTGCCCCGTTGATGGCTCTCGGGTTTGTCTGGGCAGTCCGTTGGGCGTTCGCGCGGAGTGACCGTCCTGGCGAACCGATGTCAGGTGCCGCCCAGCCTAGCCATCGCGACCTTCTCTATGCTTCCCCGATCGGGCTCATGCTCGCGCTGTTCTTCGTCCTTGTGTAGCGTCCGCGGCTCGCGTCACAGACTTGGACTCGCGTCGACGAGCGCCCGCGCACCGGTGCGCCCCCGGCTGGCGGGATTCGACGTCTTCTGCCGGCCTGCGCCGGGAGGCCGAAGCGACTTTGGGTGTGCCCATGCAGCGATCCCGCCCCCGACCCACGCGGCTGAGCGGCGACGCCCCGACTTTGGTCGGACGTCCCCAGCGACCTGTGCGGGAGCCGTCGGCCGCAGCCGCGCCCCTACCCTGACGCCATGCCCACCGTGACGGCGCCCCTCGCCGCCCTCGCTCCCGCCGCCCCGGTCGCCCCGGGTGTGCGGGGCGCGCGTGCGGGTCGGCGCCGTGAGGTGTGGGGCACCACGTGGCGGCTGCTGGTCTCGGTGCTGCTCGGTGGTGTGCTGTTCGTGGCGATGGCGGTCGTGCCGCCGCGGCCGGCCGGGTGGTCGGTGGCGGTCGACGTGGTGCTCGGGCTGGCCGTGATCGGGTTGCTGCCGTGGCGTCGGCGGTGGCCGTTCGCGGTGGCGATCGTGGCGGCTGTCGCGTCGGGGTTCTCCGCACTGGGCGTGGGGGCTGTGGGGATCATCGTCATCTCGCACGCGACGCATCGGCGGTGGCGGCAGCTGCTCGTGGTGGCTGCCGTGTGGGTGGCGGCGGGGGCGGTGCAGGGGAGCACGCCGCCGGCGTCGACGGTGGTGAGCATGGGGTTCACGGCCCTGGGCGACCTGCTGATCTTCGCGTTGTGCGTGGCGGTCGGGGCGTACATCGGAGGGCGTCGGGAGCTGGTGGCGTCGTTGCGGGCGCAGGTGGAGGCCGCGAACCGGGAACGGCTCGGGCTCGAGGATCGCGCGCGGCTGACGGAGCGGTCGCGGATCGCGCGCGAGATGCACGACGTGCTCGCGCACCGCATCTCGCTGGTGGCGATGCACGCCGGCGCCCTGGCGTACCGGACGGACCTGACGCGGGAGGAGACCGCGGAGGCCGCGACCGTGGTGAGGGACAACGCGCACCGGGCGTTGACCGAGCTGCGGGAGGTGCTGGGGGTGCTGCGCGACCCGGAGGGCGGGCTCGAGCCGGACCGACCGCAGCCGACGCTGTGCGACCTGCGAGAGCTGCTCGCGGAGTTCCGTGCCACGGGTGCGCGGCTCGAGGTGGAGGACGGTGTCGGTGAACGGGCCGTGGAGCTGCCCGCGCCGGTGGGGCGCAACGCCTACCGGATCGTGCAGGAGGCGCTGACCAACGTGCGCAAGCACGCACCCGGTCGGCCCGCGGTGCTGCGGCTCACCGGTGCGCCGGGGGACCGGCTCGTCCTCGAGATCAGCAACCCGCTGCCCGTCACCGACCTGGTCGACGGGGTGCGGGACGCCGCCACCGCCGTGCCCGGTGCGGGGATGGGGCTCACCGGACTCGTCGAACGCGCGCGGCTGGCGGGGGGTGAGCTCACCTACGGGCACCGGCCAGGTCACCTGTTCGTCGTGAGAGCCTGGCTGCCGTGGCAGAGCTGAACCCCGGGCCGACCCCCGAACCGACCCGGACCGTGCGTGTGGTGCTGGCCGACGACGACACCCTGGTCCGCACGGGTCTGCGGCTCATCCTCGGCGGCGACCGCAGCATCGAGATCGTCGGCGAAGCCGGTGACGGGCTCGAAGCCACCGAGATGGTGCTGCGGCTGCGCCCCGACGTCGTCCTCATGGACATCCGGATGCCCCGCCGCGACGGCCTGGCCGCACTCGAGGCGATCCGTGCGGCGACCAGCGACGTCAAGGTCGTCGTGCTGACCACGTTCGACACCGACGACCTGGTGCTCACCGCGCTGCGCCGCGGCGCCGCCGGGTTTCTGCTCAAGGACACCGCCCCCGCCGACCTGGTCGCGGCCGTGCACCTTGCCGCCGAGGGTCGCTCCACGCTGTCGCCGTCCGTCACCGACCAGCTCGTCGCGGCCGTGGCCCGCCAACCCGACGACACCCGCCGGCAGGACGCCCGCCGCCGCCTGGCCGGCCTGACCGCACGCGAGCACGACGTCGCCCTGGCCGTCGGGCGCGGCCTCAGCAACGCCGAGATCGCCGCCGAGCTGTTCATGGGCGTCGCCACCGTCAAGACCCACATCGGGCGGCTGTTCGACAAGCTCGGCACCGAGAACCGCGTGCAGATCGCCATCTGCGTCCACGACGCCGAGGTCGCGGGCTGACTGGTACGTCGACGGACACAGCCGGACGCCCGCCCCCGTCGGCACAGGGGCGGGCGTCCAAGTGGTGCGGGTGCGGCTCCGGGTCAGCTGATCGCGAGCGTGTAGGTGCCGCTCGTGCCGGTGGCCCCGGAGTAGTAGAGGACGCGGGCGTAGTAGGTCGCGCTCGCGGATCCGCTGTTGGTGTAGGTGACGGTGTCGACCTGGCCGGCGCCCAGGGTGCTGGTGGCCACGCGGGTGCCGGACGAGTTGTACAGGTACAGGTCGTAGTCGGCCGTCGAGACGCCCGGGGTGAGCTTCACGGTGAGCGTCGCGCCGGCGGGCACGGGCACCGAGACGTAGTCGGTGTCGCTGCTGGAGCCGATCGTGCCGGTGAACGTCGACGGGCGGGTGGCCGGGTCGGCGGTGGCGCGGGAGTTGTTCGACTCGGACTCGGCGATGGTGCCGACCGGGGTGGTCGGCGTCGGGGTCGGGGTGGGTGTGGTGCCACCGACGGCGGCGGCCACGGCGGTGGCGGCGTCGAGCATGCCCGCGCCGCAGCTGGAGCAGGTGGCCACGAACGGCTGGGCGCTCGACTTGATGAGCGACTCCACCTGGTCGGGTGTGAGCGAGGGCTTCGCGGCGATCATCAGCGCGGCCACGGCGGCCACGTGCGGGGTGGCCATCGAGGTGCCCTGGTAGAACGCGTACGAGTCGGAGCCCGGGGTGGTGGTGCCGGAGTTGAGGGTCGACAGGATGCCGTTGGCGCTGCCGCCCGAGGTGTCCCCGCCGGGGGCCGCGATGTCGACGAGCGCACCGTAGTTGGAGTAGTACGCGCGCGCACCGGTCGGGCCGTAGGCGGCGACGGCGATCACGCCGGAGCAGTTGGCGGGGCTGGAGCCGGACACGTTGACGTTGGAGTTGCCGGCGGCGACCACGACCACGGCGCCGTTGGCGCGGGCGGCGGTGATGGCGTTCTGGCTGGTCGTGTCGCACGTGCCGGAGCCGCCGAGCGACAGGTTCAGCACGCGCGCCGGGTTGGCGTTGGCGGGCACGCCGCTGACGGTGCCGCCCGACGCCCACACCATGGCGTCGGCGATGTCCGAGGTGTAGCCGCCGCAGCGACCCAGCACACGCACGGGCACGACCTTCGCCGCGGGGGCGATGCCGGCCACACCTGCCCCGTTGCCGGTGACCGCGGCGATGGTGCCGGCCACGTGCGTGCCGTGCCAGCTCGAGTTCGTGGCGGTCCAGCCGCTCTCGCACTGGTTGGTGGTGGTCCAGTCGCCGGGGTCGGACGCGTCGGAGTCACGGCCGTTGCCGTCGTTGGAGACCGTCGTGTCGGAGATCAGGTCGTAGCCGCCGACGATGTTCGCGGCGACGTCGGCGTGCGGGCGGTAACCGGTGTCGATGACGGCCACGTTGACGCCGGCACCGCGGGTGGTGTCCCACGCGGTGAGGACGTCGAGGCCGACGGCGGTGGTCTTCAGGTCCCACTGCTCAGACCAGCGCGTGTCGTCGGGTGCGGCGGCGAGCGGCTGCATGAGCCGGTCCGGCTCGGCGTACTCGACGGTCGGGTCGGTGGCGACCTGCGCGGCGATCGCCTCGACGTCGGCGACTGTCAGGGGAGTGCCCAGCGACCAGACCTGGGCGCCCTGCACGGTGTCGCGCACGTGCTCGGCCTCCGCACCGTACGGCGCGGCGGCCTTCTCGATGCGGTCGCCGCGTGCGGCCTGCGTGGTGGCGCCCGGGGTCGCCCCGGGTCCCTGGGCCCGGTACTTGACGATGAGCCGGTCGGTGCTGCCGAGGTCGGCTGCGGGTGCTGTGTCGGCTGCGGGTGCGGCCGCCGTGGGTGTCGTGCCGGCGGCGAGCGCGACGCTCGTGGTGGTGGAGGCGAGCACGAGTCCGACGGCGAGGGCCGCCGCGGCACGTGCACGGGTGGGGAGGGTCATCGGTTCCTGCCTCGGGCTCGGGTGCGGTGGATGGGCGGAGCGTGGTGGTCGACACGGTAAAGGTGCTGGTGACGATGGTCAATGGCGAAATGACAATCCACGCCGGTCAGGTGACCGGCCGCCGTGCGCACGGGTGAATCTGTCCCCCCGCTGGGTACGGGAGCGCTCCCGGCCTCAGGATCGGGTCATGGAGGTCGACTTAGCGGGTGTGCACCGACGGTGGGCCGGATATCTCGCGGGCGCCACCCTCAGCGTGGCGCTGTGGTCCGTCGCGCCCAGCGGGCTGCCCAAGGACGTCATGTTCGTCGTTGTCGGCCTCGTCGGCGTCGCCGCGGCCTTCGTCGGGATCCGCCTCAACAAGCCCCCGCGCCGCGCCCCCTGGTACCTGCTGGCCGCCGGCCAGCTCATCTTCGTCTCCGGTGACGTCGTCTACACCTGGTACCTCGACCTGCTGCACGTCGAGCCCTACCCCTCACCCGCCGACGCCCTCTACCTGCTCGCCTACCCCGTGCTCGCCGCCGGGCTCCTGCTGTTCGTCCGTGCCCGCCGCGCCGAACGAGACCTCGCGACCCTCGTCGACTCCTCGATCCTCGCCGTGGCCGTCGGCACCGTCGGGTGGGTGCTGATCAGCGACGCCGTCGCCGCCGCCGGTACCCCCGCCGAACAAGCCCTCGCGCTGGCCTACCCGGCCGGTGACCTCGTGCTGCTCGCCACACTCGTGCGGCTCGCCTCCGGGCCAGGTGCCCGGTCCGTGTCCTACCGGCTGCTCATGGCGTCGATGTCCGCGCTGTTCGCCGCCGACGTGTGCTTCACGTTCCTCGGCGAGGAGGTCGCCGGCGGCGGCACCTGGTTCGACCTGCTCTTCCTCGCCTCCTACGTGCTGCTCGGCGCCGCAGCCCTGCACCCCTCCATGCGCGGGCTCTGCGAACCCGCCGCCACCGAACGGCGGTTCTCCCGGCGCCGCATGATCGGCCTGTCCCTGGCCGTGCTCGTCGCCCCCGCGCTGGAGGCCCTCG
This sequence comes from Cellulomonas soli, assembly GCF_052036975.1. Taxonomy (GTDB): domain Bacteria; phylum Actinomycetota; class Actinomycetes; order Actinomycetales; family Cellulomonadaceae; genus Cellulomonas; species Cellulomonas soli_A. The sequence goes on along the minus strand of NZ_JBQIAR010000001.1, from coordinate 105,297 downwards.
AGCTGCTCGGGGGAGTGCCCGTCGACGGATGGCAGGTCAAGGTGGCCAACCTGCTCCTCGTCGGGCTGGCCCTCATCCGGCTCTACCTGGCCGTGCTCGAGGCCCGTGCCGAGGCCGGCCGCCGCGTGCAGGTGCAGGACGACCTGGCCCACCAGGCCGCGCACGACGCCCTCACCGGGATCGCCAACCGGGCCGCCGTGCTCGACGAGACCGCCGCCGCCCTCGACCGCGCCCACACCACCGGGCACGACGTCGGACTGCTGCTGGTCAGCCTCGACCACTTCCGCGCCGTCAACGACCGGTACGGGCGCGGCACCGGCGACGCCGTGCTCCGCACCATCGCCCGGCGCATCAGGCGCACCGCCCGGCCGGGCGACCTCGTCGGACGTGTCGGCGGCGACGAGCTCGCACTGCTCGTCCAGCAGCCCGGGTCACCCGACGAGCTCGCCGGGCTCGGCGCGCGCATCCTGGAGATCGTCCAGCTGCCCGTCATGGTCGGCGACCGCGAGATCCACGTCACCGCCAGCGTCGGGGTCACCAGCTCACGTCGCGGCGACGCCGACGCCGAGCACCTGCTGCAGGAGGCCGAGGCGGCCGTCACGCAGGCCCGGGGCGAAGGGCGAGGGCGCGTCGCGGAGTTCGACGAGGCGCTGCGCTGCGAGATGCGCGACCGTGCCGAGCTCGAGTCGGCCATCCGCGACGGCCTCGCCACCGGCGAGTTCATGCTCCACTACCAACCGGTCGTCGACGTCGCCAGCGGCGCCGTCACCGGGTATGAAGCCCTCGCCCGCTGGGAACGGCCCGGCCACGGACTGGTCTCACCGGCCGGGTTCGTCCCCGTCGCCGAGCAGTCGAGCCTGGTGTGCGAGCTCGGCCGGTGGGCGCTGCGCACCGCCCTCGCCCAGGCCGCCACGTGGCGGCTCGACCGCCCCGCCGGCGAACCCGAGCTGACCGTCGCCGTGAACATCTCCGGTCGGCACCTGGTCACCCGCACCATCGTCGACGAGGTCGAGGCCGCACTGGCCGTCACCGGGATGCCCGCCCGGCTGCTCACCGTCGAGATCACCGAGACCGTGCTCGTCGACCACCCCTCCGCGCGCGCCCAGATGGCAGCCCTCCGGGCGATCGGCGTGGGCGTCAGCATCGACGACTTCGGCACCGGCTACACCTCCATCGGCCAGCTGCAGCACCTGCCCGCCACCGCGCTCAAGATCGACCGCAGCCTCGTGTCCTCCGGCGACACCGGCGCCCGCGAGCTGGTCGCCCTCGTCGCGCAGGCCGCCCACGCGTTCGGGATGAGCGTGGTCGCCGAAGGCGTCGAGACCGCCGACCAGCTGGCCGCCGTGCGCCACGCCGGGTGCGACCACGTGCAGGGCTACCTCCTGGCCCGGCCAGCCCCCGCCGACCAGCTGACCGTCGTCGCGGTCCGCTGAACGCGGACTCAGTCGTCGTCCTGCGACCGCTGGTCCTCCGACCGTTCCTCGACGGACTGCACCGGCACCCCCGCCTCGCACCGGACCTCCACCTTCGACTCGGCGCCCTCGCGGGAGAACGTCACCTCGACGTGCTCCGGCCCCGACGAACCCACCTCGACGCCCCAGCCGTCCGACGGGGTCGCGTACAGCAGGCCGGCCGCCGCCCCGGCGCACGTCGCCGCGACGGTGCCACCCGTGACGCTCCAGGACCGCACCGCCGGGTCGACCGCGGCGGGCTGCGTCGGGTCCGAGGGGCTCGCGGGCGTCGGGACCGCTGACGCGCTCGGGGCGGGGTCCGGTCCCGCGCTCAGGCTCGGGGTCGGGCTCGCGCTCGGGGTGGTGGTGGCGGTCGCCGTCGCAGCGGCGCGCGCGTCAGCCAGCTCGGCGGTGACGTCGGACGCGCTCAGCACCCCCGTGCGCGGGGAGTCCGCGTCGACCGCGGCCACCGCACGCCACGCGACGAGCACCGCGACGGTGGCCGCCACCGCCCACAGGGCGACGGCGAGCACCGTGCGGCGGCCCACCCGCGCCCGCGACGCAGAGGGCCCAGCGTCACGCCCGGGCTCGCTCACCGGACCATCGTGACGCACCCACCGGCGCCCAGGGTTAAGGCACCGACAACGCGCCGACAAGGTCCGCCCCGGCGCGCTCCCGCGGGGGCGGTCGTGCAGACCCATGCCCTACCGTCACGGGTGTGGCCGACGTGCTCATCATCGAGGACGACGCGACGATCCGGACCGCGCTCGTGCGCGCCCTCGCCGCGCGCTCCCACTCGACCATGACCGCACCCGACGCCATGACCGGCCTGCAGAGCCTGCTCGCGCACCGGCCCGACGTGGTGCTGCTCGACCTGGGCCTGCCCGACCTCGACGGGGCCGCGCTGCTCGCCATGATCCGGGCCGTCAGCGACGTCCCCGTGATCGTGGTCAGCGCCCGCGACGAGGGCGAGGGCATCGTCGCGCTGCTGGACGCCGGGGCCGACGACTACCTGGTCAAGCCCTACGCACCCGACCAGCTCGAGGCCCGCATCCGCGCCGTGCTGCGCCGCACCGAGACCGCTCGCACCCCCAGCGAGGTCACGGTCGGCGGGCTCGTGGTCGACGGGCGCACCCGCGAGGCGCACCTCGACGGCACACCGCTCGTGCTCAGCCCCAAGGAGTTCGACCTGCTGCTGTACCTGGCCGAACGCGCCGGGGACGTCATCAGCAAGCGCGAGCTGCTGTCGCACGTGTGGAACCAGCCCTACGGCGGTGCCGACAAGACCGTCGACGTGCACCTGCACTGGCTGCGACGCAAGCTCGGCGAGACCGCCGAGCACCCCGTCTACCTGCACCGCGTGCGCGGGGTGGGCGTCAAGCTGCAGCCGCCCGCATGAGACGCCTGCTGGTCCGGTACGGGTTGGCGATGGCCTCCGTGGTGCTCGTCGCGTTCCTGGTGCCGCTCGGCCTGCTCGCGCGCTCGCTCGCCGAGGAACGTGCGCTCGCCGCCGCCCGGCAGGACGCCCAGACGGTCGCCGCGTTCGCCGGCGGAGCCACCCAGGACAAAGCGCTGCTGCAGGCCGCCCTGCTCACCGCGAACGACGGGCACCGGTCCACCACGGTGTTCCTGCCCGACGGCGAGGTCGTCGGGGCGCAGGCCGCCCGCACCGACTCGGTCGAGCTCGCCGCCCTGGGTCGGGCGTTCACCGCCCGCACCGCCGACGGCGCCGAGGTGCTGCTGCCCGTCGGCGGCACCGACGGTGTGGCCGTCGTGCGCACCGCCGTGCCGCAGGCCGAGCTCACCGAAGGCGTCGCCCGGTCGTGGACGGTCCTCGCGGTCGTCGGCGTGGTGCTCCTGGGCGGCACCGCACTCGTCGGCGACCGGATCGCCGCCCGGCTCGCCCGGTCCGTGCAGGACCTGGCATCCGTCGCCGACCGGCTCGGTGCCGGTGACCTGACCGCCCGCGTCGAACCGTCCGGACCGGCCGAGGTCGCGTCCGTCGGACGGGTGCTCAACGGGCTCGGCGAACGGGTCGTCGGGCTGCTGGCCGACGAACGCGAGCTCGTCGCCGACCTCTCCCACCGGGTGCGCACACCGATCACCGCACTGCGCCTGGACGTCGAGACGCTCGACGACCCCGACGAGCGCCGACGGATGACCCGCCACGTCGACGACCTGGTCGACGCCGTCGACACCGTGATCCGCACCGCCCGCGACACCCGCCCCGCCGTACCGCCCCGCTGCGACGCCGGCGAGGTCGTCCGAGAACGCGCACGGTTCTGGGGGGTGCTCGCCGCCCACGCGTCCCGCGAGCTGCACGTCGACCTGCCGTCCGGCCCCGCACCCGTGGGCGTCACCGCCGTCGACCTGGGTGCTGCGCTCGACGTGCTCGTCGACAACGTGTTCCGGCACACGCCCCAGGGCACGCCCTTCGCCATCACCGTCACGGCCGCCGGGCCCACCGTGACGCTCACCGTCGCCGACGACGGACCCGGGCTCGCCGACACCGACGTGCCCCGCGGCACCAGCGGCAGCGGATCGACCGGCCTCGGCCTGGACGTGGCGCGGCGCACCGCCGAACGCGCCGGCGGCACCTTCCGGGTCGACAGCCGCGCAGGCACAGGCACCCGGCTGACGTTCGAGCTGCCCGCCCGGCCTTAACCGAGCGTTAGCGGGGCGTTGGCGCCCCCCTCACCCCGGCCCGGCGACGGTGGGGTCATCGGCGCAGACGCGTCGAGCACCCCACCGAGGAGCCGACCATGAGCTGGAAGAGCCGAACAGTCCTTGCCTCCGCCGCCGCGCTGGTGGTCGTCGGCTCGGGCGTCGCCGCGTTCGCCGCGACCTCGTCGCCGTCGACCCCGGAGCCGACCCCGGCCGTCACCGGGCAGGCGAACCCCGCCCCCGCACCGGCACCCGAGACCGAGCAGCTCGCCCGGTCGCTGCAGGACCTGCTGGCCGAGGTCGACGGGCTGGAGGCGCAGGTGGCCGCGACCGCGCCGACCGCAGCCGCCGCATCGGCAGGGACGACCTCAGGCCGTGCCCCCGCCACGGACCGCGGCTCGACGGGGGGCGGCACCTCGTCGGCTGCCGTCCCGGCCGCGCACCCCGCCGACGACCACGGAGACGACGGCGCGGAGCCGGGTGACGGCCACGGGGACGACGCGTTCGAGCCGTTCGACGACCACGGGGACGACGGTGCTGAGCCCGGCGACGACCACGGCGACGACGACGCATCCGAGGTCGGCGACGACCACGGTGGCGAGGACGGGACCGATGACTGACCCGGACGCCGGCCGCCGCGGGCTGGTGGCGCTGGCCCTGGTCCCGGTCACCGCGGCGGTGCTCGGGGGCACGATCACCTGGGCGCAGGCCCACGACCCTGCCGCCACGGGCGACGTCGCGCCGGTCGTGGCCGCCGCACCCGTCGCAGCCCCCGCAGCCCCTGCACCCGACGTGGCGCCCGCGGTCGCTGCCGGACCCACGCTGGAGGAGATCGCCGCGCAGATCACGGCCGCGCAGGCTCGCGTGCAGCAGCTGCGGGACACCCTCGCGCAGCAGGCCGCGGCCGCACCGCAGCCGGTCGCGCCGGTCCCCGCGGACGCCGCGCCCGTGCCCTCTGCGCCCGCGCCGGCTGCGCCCGCGCCGGCGCCCGCCGCGCCTGCCGCCGCCCCGCCCGTGCCCGCCCCACCGCCTGTCGACACCACGACGAGGGCATCCGGATGAGCGCCGTCGACACCGCCCTGACCGTGGACCGCACGTTCTCGTCGATGGCCAGCACCGTCCGGCTGCGCGTCGTGCAGCCGACCCCGACAGCGGGCGTCCAGCTCGACCAGGCCGAGCGGGTCGTGCAGGCCGTCGCCACGCACTGCACCCGGTACGAACCCACCAGCGCGTTGTCCCGCGCGAACCTCGCACCCGACGCGTGGCACGCGGTGCCGACCGAGCTGGCCTCGGCGATCGACGCCGCCGCCCAGGCCCACCGGGCCACCGGCGGGCTGTTCGACCCGCGTGTGCTGCGCACCCTGCAGGCCTGGGGCGACGACGGCACGCTGCCCTTCGTCGACGACGTCCCCCGCCCCGCCGTGGGCTCCAGCCCGACGGTCGCGCTGCTGCGCCCCGGTGCGAGCGACCTGTCATGGGTCGGCACCCGGTGGGTACCCCAGGTCGTGATCCGCGACGGTCAGGCGTTCGTGCACCTCGGCGGTCACCCGGTCGACCTCGGTGGCATCGGCAAGGGCCTGGCCGTGCGGTGGGCGTCCGACGCGCTCGCCGGTGCCGGTCGCGGGCACCTCGTCGACGCCGGAGGTGACCTGGCGCTCGCCGGCACCGGACCCGACGGCCGCGCCTGGCACGTCGGAGTCGAGGACCCCCTCGGGGGCGACGAGCCCGTGCTCGTGCTCGCCCTGCCGCACCCGGAACCCGGCGCGCCCGGGTCGCCCGTCGGGACGGCGTGCGCGACGTCCTCCACCCGCCGCCGACGCTGGACGGTCGACGGCGCACCCGTGCACCACCTCGTCGATCCCCGCACCGCCCGCCCGGGAGGCGAGGGCATCGCGTCCGTCACGGTCGTCAGCCCCGACCCGGCGTGGGCCGAGGTGTGGAGCAAGGTCCTGTTCCTGAGCGGCGCGGCCCACGTGCGCGCCCAGGCCGAGGACCGCGGCCTCGCCGCCGCCTGGGTGCTGACCGACGGCACCGTGGGCACGTCGTCCGGGCTGGACCCGGTCGTCCTGTGGCGGTGCGGCCGTGCGTGACCGCGTGCTCCGGGCGATCCTGCTCGTCGCCGCGGTCGTGTCCCTCGGGGCGGTCGGCCGGCTCGTGCTCGACACCGCCACCGGGGAGGCCGGCACGTGGGTGCTCGGGCGGGCCGGTGGGGTCGCGTCGTACGTGCTGCTGCTCGCCCTGGTCGTCACCGGGCTGCTGCAGGCCCACCCGTGGGCGCGCGGCCTGCGGCACCCGTCACCGTCGGCGCGGCTGGCCGTGCACGTGTCGCTGGCCACGTTCACCCTCGCGTTCACCACCCTGCACGTCGTGGTGCTCGCGCTCGACCCGTGGGCGCACGTCGGATGGGCCGGCGCACTGCTGCCGATGGCCTCCGGGTACCGGCCGGTGGCCGTGACGCTCGGGCTGCTCGGCCTGTGGTCCGGCCTGCTCACCGGCGTCACCGCACGCCTGGCCGGGCGGTTCGCCGCGCGCATCTGGTGGCCGGTGCACAAGGTCGCCGCGGGGTCGTTCGTGCTGGTGTGGGCGCACAGCGTGCTCGCCGGCTCGGACGTCTCCGCCCTGCGGGTGCTCTACGCGTCCACCGGGCTGGGGGTGCTGGCGCTCGCGGTCACGCGGTACGGCGCCCGCACGTCGACCGACCGGGTCCGCGAGCTCGTCGGTGAGCTGCGCACGTCGGGGGGGCTCCGATGAGCGCCGCGGCCTCCTGGTCGGTGCGCGAGGTCCTGCCCCCGGCGACGGCGACGGCGCCGGCGCCAGCACCGGCGTCCGCGCAGGCGGGGCAGCCCGACAGGCGCCTGCTGCTCACCGGCACGACGACGCTCACGCCGCTCGGCCCCGCCGACGCCGCGCCGGGTCGGTCGCCCGCACCGACCGAGGACCTCGCCGCGCACCGCGACCGGATCGGACCCCGACCCGTCGGCGACCCGACCCTGCTGGACGTCGTCGCCCGCGCCGGGCTCACCGGGCACGGCGGCGGCCACGTACCCGCCGCCGCCAAGTGGCGCCGGGTGCTGCGGACCACCGGGCCGCTGACCGTCGTCGCCAACGGCGCCGAGAGCGAACCCGTCAGCGGCAAGGACGGCACCCTGCTGCGCCAACGCCCGCACCTGGTGCTCGACGGGCTCGCGGTGCTCGCCGAAGCCCTCGGGGCCGACCGTGCGGTGCTCTGGCTGCACGGCGACGACGACGGCGCCCGCCGGGCCGCGCTGCACGCCCTCGAGGAGCGGCACCGCCACGGGACGGACAGCCTCCAGGTCGAGGTCGTCAGCGGCCCGCACCACTACCTGGCGGGTGAGGGCAGCGCCATCACGCAGGCGCTCGCGGGCGGTCCGGCGCTGCCGACGGCCCGTCGACCCGTGCCCGACCCGCACGCCCCACGGACCCTGGTGCACAACGTCGAGACGCTCGCACGCCTGGCGCTGCTGGCCCGTGGGCTGCCCGACCCGACGACCGTGCTGCTCACCGTGGTCACCCCGACCGGTCGGCACGTGCACGAGGCCCGGCGCACCGACACCGTCGCCGACGTGCTTGCCCGCACCGGGTGGACGGTCGACACGCCACCGCAGGCCGTGCTGCTCGGCGGGTACGGCGGGCAGTGGGCCACGTGGCAGCAGGTCTGCGACGTCACCGTGCACGAACCCGCGCTGCGGGCCGTCGGCCTGGGCCTCGGTGCGGGCGTGGTCGTCCCGCTGGCGGCCGGGGCGTGCGGCATCGCGCAGACGGCGCAGCTGGCCGAGTACCTGGCCGCGATGAGCGCCCGCCAGTGCGGGCCGTGCCTGTTCGGCCTGCCCTCGCTGGCCCGCACCCTGGGTGCGCTCGTCGCCGGCAAGCCACCGGCCGACACCCTCGCCCGGCTGCGCGCCCTGCTGACCGCCGTCGAGGGGCGCGGGGCCTGCCACCACCCCGACGGCGTCACCCGGCTCGTCGCCTCCGCCGTGCAGGTGTTCGGGCCTGATCTCGCCGAGCACGCCGCCGGGGCGCCCTGCCTGGGCTCCGGCCGGCCCGGCTTCGGTGTGCCACCCGCCGCGCACGGTGCGGAGGTGCGCCCATGAGCGGCACCCGACGCGTCGGCACCCCGGCCGGTGCCGCCCTGCCCGGGCCCGCCGACGGGACCGGCCGGGGTGCCGACGAGCGCCTGCATGTCGACCCGGTGGCGTGCGACGGCATCGGCATGTGCGCCCGGCTGACCGCCGCCGTCCGTCTCGACGAGTGGGGGTACCCGGTCGTCGGCCCGTTGCGCCCCGACCAGGTCGCGTCCGCCGGCCGGGCCGTGCGTGCATGCCCGCGCAAGGCGCTCTGGATCGAGCACGGGGGCACCGTCGCAGGTGGCGGCTGACGGTGCCCCGGGCACGACCCGGATGCCACCCGCCCGGGGTCGGTGGTCCGGGCGGAACGCCCCGCGCGGCGGCTACCGTTGCCCCCGTGCTGCTCTCCGACCGTGACATCAGGGCCGAGCTCGACTCGGGGCGCGTGGTCCTCGACCCGTACGACCCCGCGATGATCCAGCCGTCGAGCATCGACGTGCGCCTCGACCGGTACTTCCGGCTGTTCGACAACCACAAGTACCCGGTGATCGACCCCGCCAAGGACCAGCCCGAGCTGACCCGCCTGGTCGAGGTCGACGGCGACGAGCCGTTCGTGCTGCACCCCGGCGAGTTCGTGCTCGGCTCCACGTACGAGCAGGTCACCCTGCCCGACGACATCGCCGCCCGGCTCGAGGGCAAGTCGTCCCTCGGTCGCCTGGGCCTGCTCACGCACTCCACCGCCGGGTTCATCGACCCCGGGTTCAGCGGGCACGTGACCCTCGAGCTGTCGAACGTGGCGACCCTGCCGATCCTGCTGTGGCCCGGCATGAAGATCGGCCAGATGTGCTTCTTCCGGCTCTCGTCCGCCGCCGAGCAGCCGTACGGCTCCGGTGCGCAGGGCTCGCGGTACCAGGGGCAGCGCGGCCCCACGGCCTCCCGGTCGTGGCAGAACTTCCACCGCAGCGAGGTCTGAACCGGTGGCCGAACCCACCCTGCCGCGCCTGGTCGCCGACGATCCCGGTGTGCGCTCGCGGCATCTGCTCGCCCTGCCCGAGGGCATCGACACCGACGAGATCGAGGTGCTCGCGGCCAGCCGGTTCACCTCGGTGCGCTGGGACGAGGGCCTGCCCGACGCGGCCGCGACCAGCTCACGCACCGAGCGCCGCCCGCTGACCGCCGCGCTGGGTATCCGTGCCGTGGCTGCCGTCGCCCCCGTGCGTGCCCTGCGCGTCGGCCGGCTGACCACGCTCGTCGGCCCGTACCGGGTGGAGCGTGAGGACGCGGTGGCGCTCGGCCTGCCGACCTCGACCGTCGTCGCCTACGACGTGCACGCACCCGTGGAACGTGGCGCGAAGCCCTTCCCCGGCGGTGACCGTGACGGGCTCAAGCGGGCGTTCCCCGACGGCATGCCCGTCCGTGAGGAGGAGCGCGTCCTGCAGTGGCTCGTCGCTGCCGCCCGGCGGCTCGGCGGCTCCGTGCGCACCGGCCCGAGCGGGGTCGTGCTGACCCCCGACACGGACGGCGCGATCGACCTGACCGTGCTGACCGCGCGATGGCTCGAACCCGAGCAGGTGCTCGCCGCCGTGCAGCGCGTCGCACCACGGGCCCGGATCTCGGCGCCCACGAGCACGTGGCAGGGACCCATGCCCGGTGCGGGCCGCGGGGTGCGCCTCGTGCCGGGGATGCCGGAGCCGGGCGGTACCGGCCTGAGCACCGCGCTCGAGGAGCACGGCCTGCGTGACACCGAGCTGCGCCGACGCGTGCTCGCCGAGTCCGAGGCGTTCGACGCGTACATGCGGGAGAACCCGCCGACCCCCGAAGGGTTCGGCGTGCTCGTGGACCTGGCCGTCGACGGCATGGTGGCCGTCGAGGTCGGTGTCGAGCACGTGGTGCCGCCCATCATGCGCGAGCTGCCGTGGGCGCAGGCCGAGGTCGTCGCGTACCGGGTGCGGTGGGAGCCGCTGCTGATCGAGGAGCTCGAGGCGGAGCGCCCCTCGTTGGAGCACCGGGTGGCCCGCGGTCGCGCGGTGCCGCAGGTGCAGGCGATCACCCGTGCCGTGCACGCCGTCACCGGTGGCGAGATCGCCGACGAGTCCGGGTTCCTGGTCGACCCCGAGGACCTGTAGAGCGCCCGAGTGCTGGCGTCGTGGCGGGCGCGCTGCCACGCTGGTCGGCGGAGGTGGTGGACGTGAGCGGCACCGTCACGACGTACCTGACCGAGCTGGAGCCCACCGACGCGGACGCGATCGGGCGGGTGTACGCCGTGGCCCGCGAGGTGGTGCCCGACGTGGAGGAGGGTCTCGGCTACGGCATGCCCGCGCTCACCTACCGCGGCAAGCCACTGCTCTCGGTGATGCGGGCCGCCAAGCACATCGGCCTGTACCCGTTCAGCCCGGCGGCGGTGGCCGCGGTGGCCGAACAGGTGGCCCTGGTCGCGGGGACGAGCACCGCCAAGGGCACGATCCGGTTCCAGCCCGCCTCGCCGCTGCCCGACGCTGTGGTGCGTGCACTGGTGACGGCGCGGCGCGACGAGATCGACGGCGCGCGGGCGTAGTCGGCGGTCAGAGCCGCGGGAACTCCACGACCGCGCCGGCCTCGGCCGTACGGCGGCTGGCCAGCGCGTCGAGCACGGCGCGGGACAGCGTGTGCAGACTGTCGGTCTGCTGCGCGTCCAACGGGTCGAACAGCAGCGTGCGCACGGACTGCTCGAGCGCGGGCACGGCGGCCTGTGCGGCCTCGAGTCCCAGGTCGGTGAGCGCGACGATCTTGGCCCGGGCGTTCTCCGGGTCGCGCACCCGCTGGATCAGCCCGCGGCGTTCCATCCGGCGCAGCTGGTGGGACACACGGCTGGTGTCCCAGTCGGCGGCGGCGCCGAGCCGGCTGGGTCGCAGCCCTTCGGGGTGGTGGGCCAGCAGCGGGGCGAGCAGCTCGTACTCGGCGACGGACACCGCGGCGACGCGTTGCAGGTCCCGCTCGAGCTCGGTGAAGAACACGCGTGACAGGTCGAGGTAGGCGACCCACGCCGCACGCTGGGTCTCGCTCAGCAGCTCGTCGGTCATGGCCAGGAGCGTAGGCGGTCGGGTGGGGGTGGTCGGCGTGCGGCCGCTGCCACCCGACCGCCGCGGCTCAGCGCGCCGGCGCGATCGGCCAGTTCGCGGAGTCGGCCTTCATCGTGTCGCGCACGGAGATCGGCGCGCGCCCGGTGAGCCGCTCGACCGCGTCGGACAGCACGGCCATGCCCCCGGTGCGCATGCCCGAACCGTTGGTGACCATGTCCTCGCTGCACCACGGGAACGGCGAGGCGGAGAAGTCGTCGGTGGCCCAGCGCGGCACGCCCATGGCGTGGAACATGTCGTACATCTGCTCGTCGGTGATCTCGACGAACTCGATGGCGGCGCCGGACAGCTCGACCATCATCTCGTAGCACTCGCGGAACGAGACGAGCTCGGGGCCGGTGATGTCGTACGCGGTGTCGGGCTCGCCCTTGCCGAGCAGCAGGGCCACGGCCGAGCGCACGCAGTCGTCGCGGTGGACCATGCTGATCTTGCCCGGCTCGCTGTTGGTGTACCAGAACCCGGTCTGGATCGCGGCGGCGGCCTGCATCTGCGTGATGGCCTGCTGGTACTGGCTGTCGCGCATGAAGTTCCAGGTCAGGCCGGACTCGCGGATGGCCTTCTCGGTGTACCGGTGGTCGGTGAGGGTGTACCAGCTGGCGTCCGGGTCGCCGGCACCGAGGTACGAGGTGTAGACGATCCGGCTGGCACCGGCGGCGACGGCGGCGTCGATCGCGTTCTGGTGCTGCTGCTGACGGACGGGCCCGACCTTCATCGTGGAGATGAGCAGGACGACGTCCGCGCCCTCGAACGCCGCGGTCGTCATGGCGAGGTCGTCGTAGTCGGCCTGGCGGACGGTGACGCCCTTGTCCTCCCAGTGCCGGATCGCCTCGACGTCCCAGCTGGTCAGGATGAGGTCCTCGGGGGCGACGGACTCGAGGGCGAGGGCGGCGGCGGCCGAGCCGAAGTGGCCGTCCACGCCGTTGATCACGTACTTGGTCATCGGGGTCCTCCTGGGTCGCGCGGGCACGGGTCACGGACAGGGCGGTCGGCCGGCGTCGTCACCGGTCGCTGCTGTCGACGCCTCTACGCTGACGCATCACCTGACGCGTCAGGTATGACCAACGTCCCGTGAGTGCGGCCGACTGCCGACCGGGACGGCGTCGGCGTCGGCGGGGTATTGCCGTTGCCCGGCCCGACGCGCCAGACCTAGCCTCGGCACGGCGCACGCGAGGCGTGACGACCCTCGGCCCCCGCACCCGACCACGGCCGGACGCGGACCAGGCGAGCGGCGCCCGCGCGTCCCGGCGAACCGACGAGAGGCCGACGGATCGACGTCGGCGAAGGTGCGGTGGCACAGCGACCCAGCCCCCGCCCGCACCTCCAGGGCCCTCGAGCGACCTGGAGGACCGATGAGACCGTCCGTACCCGCCCGCACCCTCGCCGCCGAGCTCGGCGCCGCCGCACCCGGCCGCACCGTCCGGCTGCAGGGCCACGTGCACCGCCGTCGCGAGCTGCGCGCCGTCACGTTCCTGGTGCTGCGCGACCGCAGCGGCCTCGCCCAGGTCGTCGTCCGCCCCGAGGACGGTCAGCAGGTGCCGCCGGAGGAGACCACCGTCGAGGTCATCGGCCTCGCCACACCCGGTGAGCGGGCCCCAGGAGGCGTCGAGGTGACCCGGCCGACGATCACCGCACTCACCGACCCGGCCCTCACACCGCCCGTCGAGCTGTGGCGACCGCGGCTGTCCGCCGCGCTGCCGACGCTCCTGGACCACGCGCCGGTGACCTGGCGGCACCCCCACCAACGGGCCAAGGGGGAGCTGGCGGCCGCCTCGCTGCGCGGGTTCCGCCGCACCCTCGACGCGTCCGGCTTCACGGAGGTCTCGACGCCCAAGCTCGTCGCCTCGGCCACGGAGTCCGGTGCGAACGTGTTCCCCGTCGACTACTTCGGCCGCCCCGCGTTCCTGGCGCAGAGCCCGCAGTTCTTCAAGCAGCAGCTCGTCGGGGTGTTCGAACGGGTCTACGAGACCGGCCCGGTGTTCCGCGCCGAACCGCACGACACCGTGCGGCACCTGGCCGAGTACGTCTCGCTGGACGCCGAGCTGGGGTTCGTCGACGACCACCGGGACGTGCTCGCCGTGCTGCGCGACGTGCTCGCGGGGATGGTCGAGGCGATCGAGGAGCATGCCGGTCAGGCCGTGCGACGGCTCGGCCTGACCCTGCCCGTCGTGCCGGCGCAGATCCCCGTCGTGCACTTCGCCGAGGCGTTGCGTCGTGTCGGCGCCGACCCCGCGGAGCCCGACCTGGCACCCGAGCACGAGCGGGCGCTCGGTGCCTGGGCGAAGGACGAGCTCGGCAGCGACCTGCTGGCCGTCGAGGGCTACCCGCTGCGCAAGCGCCCGTTCTACACGCACCCGTGGACCGGGCATCCGCACCCCGGCGGGCCGTGGAGCAACAGCTTCGACCTGCTGTTCCGGGGCATGGAGCTGGTCACCGGCGGTCAGCGGCTGCACCGGTACGGCGACTACGTGACCGCCATCGAGGCCCGCGGGGAGTCACCCGACGCGTACGCGGCGTACCTGCAGGCCTTCGCGCACGGCATGCCCCCGCACGGCGGGTTCGCCATCGGCCTGGAACGCTGGGTCGGCCGGCTCGTCGAGGCCTCCAACATCCGCGAGGTCACCCTGTTCCCACGCGACCTGCACCGCTTGACGCCCTGACCGCGGGGGAGGATGGGCCCATGTCGAAGTCCCTTGCCGCAGCAGGCACCGCGCGCACGCCGGATGCCGCCCGTCGGGCGGTGCTGCGTCGACGCATCCGCTGGGTCGTCACGGCGACCATCGCCTACAACGTGGTCGAGGCCGTCGTCGCCCTCACGGCCGGGCGGCTCGCGTCGTCGTCCGCGCTGCTCGGGTTCGGACTGGATTCCGTGGTCGAGGTGCTCTCGGCCGCCGCGGTCGCGTGGCAGTTCGCCGCACCCGACCCCGAGGCGCGGGAGCGGACGGCCATGCGGGTCATCGCGTTCTCGTTCTTCGGCCTCGCGCTGGTCGTCACGGTCGAGGCAGCCCGTGCGCTGCTGACGGCGTCGGCGCCCGAGCACTCCACCGTCGGCATCGTGCTGGCCGCCGTGAGCCTGCTCGTCATGCCGGGGTTCTCGTGGTTCGAGCGGCGCACCGGCCTCGAGCTCGGGTCCGCCTCGGCCGTGGCCGACTCCCGGCAGACGCTGATCTGCGCCTCCCTGTCGGCCGTGCTGCTCGTCGGGCTGGTGCTCAACAGCGCGCTCGGCTGGTGGTGGGCCGACCCGATCGCTGCGTTGCTGATCGCGGCGTTCGCCGTCCGCGAGGGGATGGAGGCCTGGGAGGGCGACGCCTGCGGGACACCGCTGGCCGAGCTGATCGGCGGCGAGGACGAGCCGCGGGACGACTGCTGCGACTAGTAGGCAGGCGCGGACCGTTGCCGCCCCAGGCTAGGGAGTGGCGGTGGTGGTGGGACGGGCGGGGGATCCTTCGGCGCGGCCGTCTTCAGCCATGCCCCTGATGGACAACTGCACCCCCGCCGGTGTGCCCCACACGGTCACGGAATCGTCGGTCTGACGCCACGCGGCTACGCCGTCCGGACCCCAGTTCGTCCATCCGATCACCGAGTCGTCGGAGGCGTCGCCGCCTGAGTTCACCGCTGGAGCGCCCACCTCACGTGTGTCCCCCGTGGGGTAGAGGAGCCAGACACCGGCGAGATCGCATTCGCCGTACTGCGAGAGGTCCTCGACGGGAATCGTCACGGTCTCGATGGTGTCTGCTACCTCACATGGTTTGAGCTCGCTGGAGTCCCTCAGTGTGATGCCTGTCGAGGTGCAGCCGGTCATGACCAGCACCAGGGTGATCGCTGACGCGGCACCCGGCGCCCGCCCGGCGAGCATCGCCCGGCCCCTCCGCCCACCGGTGGTCTCGACGGTCATCTGTTCGCCCCCCCGCGTCGGATCTTCGTCTCGGTGGCCACGGTCTCACAGGCTCGTGTTCACCGCGGTGCCGCAGATGCTCGACACCGAGCCAAGCGGGCAGCGGTCAGGAGCGCTTGCTCCAGGTGGCCCCTCGTCCAAGCGAGTCCGGTTCGATACGCCCCTCCGCCTTCAACTGGCCCAAGGCGAGGCGGATCGTCTGGTCGGAGACTCCGGGCAGCGCGGCCCGGACGTCTCCGATCTGGAACGTGGACGGCGCGTGGTCCAGGACGTACTCGCGGACGCGGTCCTGCTTGCTGCCGCCGGAGCGGGCCCGCGACGTGAGGGTGGCGAAGTCCTGGTAGGTGCCGGCGACGAGCCCGACGAAGTAGCGCAACCAGGGCCACGGATCGTGCTCGCCGTCGTGCCAGTGCGCGGTCGACGCCAGCAGTGCCGCGTAGTACGCGTCGGCGGACCTGGCGATTGCCGTCTCGAGCGAGACGTACCGGGTGACGTCGTAGCCGGCGTCGTGCAGGAGAGCGTTGGTCAGTGCGCGGGTGATCCGACCGTTTCCGTCGACGAACGGATGGATGGTCAGGAGATCCAGCACGAACAGCCCGGTCAGGATCACCGGGTGGTGGCGTCCTGCGGCTTGCGCGGCGAGGTAGCGCCCGATGAGTTCGTCGAGGTAGTAGGGCGTCTGAGCGGCAGCCACCGGTGTGAACCGCTTGACCTTGGTTCCGTCGGTCATCTTGTCGACGACGAGGTTCTCGACCTGCTTCAGCTGTCCGCCGGGGACGGGGGTGAACTGGAACAGCAGGCGATGCAGGTGAAGGATCAACCCGACGTTCAGCGGGCGCCACTGCTCCTGGTACAGGTAGTCGAGCGCAGCCCTGTAGCCGGCGAGTTCCTGCTCGCTCCGGTCGTGGAGCTGGTCGGCCCTGCCTGCGACGATGTCGGCGGCACGGGCGCGATCCTCGACGACCACACCCTCGATCGCCGACGACGCCTCGATGCTCGCCACCCTGGCTCGGTCGGCAAGGCTCGTCAGGAGCGCGGGAAGTTTGTCGCGGTACAGAGCCTCGCTCCCGCGACCGGTGTCGATGGTGCGCAGGTCGTTCACGATCGAGAACGGGACCGCGCCGACGAGCGTGTCGAGATCGTCGAAGGACTTCATCAAGGCTCCAACCAACCTGCTAAACATGCTAAGTGACGATGCAAATTAGCATGTTTAGCAGGTTGGTTGTGGGATAGGGCGTTGGCGCCGCGTCAAGGCGTGGTGCCGACCAGGGAGTCCGTCGCGGGGTCGATGCCCGGCGTCTCGTCCAGGTCGACGTCCGGCTCCTCGCCGGCGTCTGCCGCATCCGCAGGGGAGGCCGTCGCGCCGAACTGGGTCCGGTACAGGTCGGCGTAGAGGCCGCCGCGGGCCAGCAGGTCGGTGTGCGTGCCCTGCTCGGCGACGCGTCCGCCGTCGAGGACGACGATCGAGTCGGCGGCGCGGATGGTCGACAGGCGGTGCGCGATGACCAGGGACGTGCGCCCGGCGAGTGCCTGGTCGAGGGCGGCCTGCACGGCGGCCTCCGACTCGGAGTCCAGGTGGGCGGTCGCCTCGTCGAGGACCACCAGGTCGGGGGCCTTGAGCAGCAGCCGGGCGATGGCCAGACGCTGACGCTCGCCGCCGGACAGGCGGTAGCCGCGGTCGCCGACGACGGTCGCCGTGCCGTCGGGCAGCGAGGCGACCAGGTCCCACACGTGCGCCTGCCGCAGGGCCTGCTCCAGCTCGGCGTCGGTGGCCTCGGGGCGGGCGTAACGCAGGTTCGCCGCGATCGTGTCGTGGAACAGGTGCGCTTCCTGGCTGACCACCCCGACGGTGGCACGCAGGGACTCGTGCGTGACGTTGCGCAGGTCGGTGCCGGCGACGCGGACCGTGCCGCGCGTCGGGTCGTACATGCGGGTGACGAGCTGCGAGATCGTCGTCTTGCCGGCCCCGGACGGCCCGACGAGGGCGACCAGGTGCCCGGCGGGCACGGTGAACGACACGTCGAGCAGGGTGTCGGCGACCGGGTCGTTGGGCAGCGCGGCCGCCGCCTCCAGGGAAGCCAGCGACACCTCGTCGGACGACGGGTACCGGAAGCCCACGTGGTCCAGCTCGACGGACGCCCCGTGTGCGGCCACCTCGGCGCGCAGGTCGCTCGCGTCGGGCTTCTCGGCGACCATCGGCTCCAGGTCGAGCACCTCGAGCACCCGCTCGAACGAGACGAGCGCGGTCATCACGTCGACCTGCACGTTCGACATGGCTGTCAGCGGCCCGTACAGCCGGGCCAGGTAGGCCGTGAGAGCCACGACGACACCCACGGTCAGCTGACCGTCGATGGCCAGCACGCCGCCGACGCCGTAGACGATGGCGGTCGCGATCGCCGCGACCGTGGTCAGCCCGACGCGGAACCACGTGGAGTACAGGGCGCGCCGCACCCCGATGTCCCGCACCCGCCCGACCTGCTCGGCGTACGCCGCGGACTCACGGGCCGGGTCGCCGAAGATCTTCACCAGGTGCGCCCCGGCGACGTTGAACCGCTCCTGCATGGTCTGCGACGCATCGGCGTTCAGCGCGTAGCTCTCGCGCGTGATCGTCGCGATCTTGCGGCCGAACCACCGGGCGGGCAGCACGAACACCGGCACCAGCACCAACGACACGAGCGTCAGCTGCCACGACATCGACAGCATCGCGGCCAGCACGAACACGATGGTCAGCCCGTTGCTGACGGTGTTCTGCAGCACCGACGTGAACGCCTGCTGCGCGCCCAGCACGTCACCGTTGAGCCGCTGCACCAACGCCCCCGTGCGCGCCCGGCTGAAGAACGCCAACGGCATCCGCTGCACGTGGTCGAACACCTCGGTGCGCAGGTCCGCGATCAGGCCCTCACCGATGCGCGAGGACACCCACCGCTCACCGACGCTCAGTCCCGCCGCCACCAGTGCCAGCGCGGCGATGCCGACGGCCATGCCGACGACCAGACCCCTGTCGCCGGCGCTGATGCCGTCGTCGATGAGCCGGCGGACCAGCAGCGGGGTGGCGGCACCGGCGGCCGCGTCGAGCGCGATGAGCACCAGGAACCCGGCCAGCGCCCGCCGGTACGGGGTGGCGAAACGCAGCACGCGACGCACCGTGCCGGTGCGCAGGTGGTGGGTCTTGACCGAGTCGTCCTGGCGGAACGTCGCCAGGGGCGGTCCACCGTGCTGCATCGCCATCAGGCGCCTCCTCCGTGACGCGGCCCGGAGGGGCGGCCGTCGCCGTGAAGGTCAACCGGGGTGTGCCCCCGCGTGTTCCCGTGGTCGACCGATCGTGCGGGCCGTGCTGATCGTCAGCGCAGCGCCGCGGCAGCCTCACCGTTCGCGTCCGCGGCGGTGAACTCGTTCGCGACGACCTGCAGGTCCTGGGCGGTTGCCTCGAGTGCTGCCGGGTCGAGCTTGAGCGTCGTCATCCGTGCCTCACGATGTGCTGCGGCGGACTGGGTGCGCTCAGCCACCGCGGTGTAGTCCGCGGCCGAGCGACTCAGTGCCGCTGGGTCTCCTGGAACCGGGTCCGCGCCGCTCGTGAGCGGCTGCCAGCTCATCGCGCCCCTGCCGTTCCGGTGCCAAGTGCTACCCGCACGTCACTCACCAGTCGCTCCGTCGTGCGCCGGGCTGCTGGCCAGAGGGCTCCGTCGACCCGCCGCGCGGGTACTACCTGGACCGAGACGCCGTGGACGGAGATGCGTACTGCCGAGGAGCGCAGGATGCTCGCGTAGCCGGCGCACTCGGTGACGTCGTCGATGTCGGCGGCGGCCAGGTCGAGCACGGGCCGGTCCCCGTTCGCCCAGAGGGCGATGCCGCGGGCGTCGACGGACACCGTGATCCCCGTGCGCTGCAGGGACGCCAATTCGACCGTCTCACCGAGCTTGCGGGCGGACGCTGCCAAAGTGACGTCGGGGAAGACCTCGTGCACGAGCGCGCCCGGTCGACGGCTGAGAACCGCTGCCTGCCGGCGGCGCGATTGCCGCCGTTTGCGCCGCGCGAATGCCCACAGGCCGCCGACCACCAACGTCACGAGGACCGCGAGCGCCACTTGCTGGTCCAGAGGGCCGTCGGTGCACACCTGGTAGACGCCGACCAGGAAGCCGACTGCAAGGATCGCCAGGAACGTGAGCATGCCCCACGAGTGCCGGGACTCGCTCATGCGGCCGTCTCCGTCGGGCCTGCGGTCGCATCTTCGTCGTGGACCCGGCGCACGCCTGCGACGATCGAGTCGAACGGTTCGACCAGGTCGTCGCGCAGCGGCAGCAGGGGCGAGGAGAAGGCCAGCAGGACGAGCCCGCGATCGTCGTCGGGGTCGAGCCAGTAGTCCGCGCGGAGCTGCGGCACGTGCTCGGCGTCGCCCGTCGAGACGCCCCACCGGCCCTCGGGCAGAAGGAACCCGACACCTGCCGTGCGGACGGTGTGCATGCCGTCGCTCGGACGCGAGCTCATGCCTCGGCCCACAGCGGTTCGAGGCCTTGGGCGATGAGCTCGGAGTCCGCGACGAGGGCCGGGGTGAGTGCCAGCTCAGTGGTGCGGACCGTGAGGCCGATGGCGCCGTCCGCGTCGTCGGGGAAGATGCGCCACAGCGCCTGCGCGGTGATCTGACCGGTGCGCTTGTCCGCGGTCGTCAGCAGCTCGAGGACTGTCGGGCCGGCATTGACGCGGGCCGGTGCGGTGTCGTGGTGCAGGACGCGGATCCCGCGCAGTCGAGGCTTCCGCCGGATGTCGTGCAGCCATCGGCCGGCCGGGTCGGGCCCGGGGGTGACGTCGGCGAGGACGACGGTCAGCACGCCGGCCGTGACGCCAGTCGTGGGGTCAGGGACCCAGATGGCGAGGTCGATCAGCCCGGGTGTTGCCTCGCGCTCGTCGACCCAGTCGACCGCGGCGGCGACCATGGCGCGCGCCTCGTCGATGCTGCCGAGCTCGGCGGCCACGTGATCGCGGTGGGCGGGGCCCTCGCCGGGCGGCCAGTGTTCCCACCGTTCCGGCAGGGCGACGGCACAACCGACCAGGTGACGGGGCAGGGCGGCCTCCGGGAGCAGCGCGCGGGGTTCGGATCGCAGCGTACCTGCGGGGAGGCCGAGGTCTCCGCGGTCCGGATGGCGGAGTGCCTCGGCGATGGCTGGGCGTCAGGCCTCCACCGCCACCAGCAGCGTGCGCAGGTGCCCGGCCAGGTCGGCGCGGCCGGCTGGGTCGAGGGTCTCGATGAGGGTCGCCTCGAAGGCGACGTACCGGGGGAGCAGGTCGTCGAACCGGCGGGCACCGTCGGGCGTGGGTTCGATGAGGAACCCGCGGGCGTCGTCGGGGTTGGTGCGGCGGGTGATCCAGCCGGTGTCCTCGAGGCGGCGCAGGCGTTTGGTGGTGGCGGGGCCGGTGAACAGCAGCTGGCGGGTGAGCTCGCCGGGGCTGACCGGGCGGTCGGCGCGGCGCAGCGCGGTGAGCAGGTCGAACTCGGCGCGGCTGAGGCCGTGGGGTGCCAGGAACGTCTCGCAGCGGGCCATGAGCAGAGGGACGAGGCGCAGGAGCCGGCCGACGACGGCCATGGGTTCGAGGTCGAGCTCGGGGCGCAGGGCTGACCAGCGGTCGTGGACGTCGTCGATGGCGTCGCGGGGGCCGGGCTCGGGGGCGGGCGTGGGCGGGTGCGTGTCGTGGGTCACGAAGGTCCTCGGGGGCGCGGGCGGCGAGATCGTTCACGCGTAAACTAGTCCCATCCACCCCTGCCTCGGAGGTCTCTGCGCGTGTGCGTCACCGCCCACCTGCCCCACCCGCGCGAGCTGCTGAGGGTCGGTCCGCACGCGGAGGCGCACTGGGTGGCGATCCGGACGGGCATCGCCGTGGCCGCACCGCTGAGCGTGCTCACTGCGACGGGACGGATGCAGTGGGCCGTCTACGCGGCGTTCGGTGCCTTCGCGGCCGTGTACGGGCGGGGGTCGGGCTACCGGCGCCGCGCCCACATGCAGGTCGCTGCGGCGATCACCCTCACCGTGGCCGTGGTGAGCGGGGCCGGCGTCTCGGCGGTGCTCGGAACCGGGGGTGCGGCGCGGTGGGCGGTCGTGGGAGCCTCGGCGCTCGTCGCCGTGGCCGGGTCGCTGGTCGGTGACGTCGTGGGGTGGCGGCCGGCCGGGCCGCTGTTCGCCGTGTTCGCCGTCGCCACGTGCGCGTCCGTGCCCGCGGGCCCGGGCGCTGTCGGTGCCGCCGCGCTGGTGGCGGGCGCCTCGGCTGCGTTCGCGGTGCTCGTCGGGCTGTCCGGCGGGATCAGCCCGCGGCGCCGCACGCGTGACCGGCTCCCGTCGCCGCCCGCCGGGCTGCACCTGGTGCTCGACGAGCCCGCCGCCCGCCGGCATGCCGCCCGGTACGCGGTCGCCGTGCTGATCGCCGGGTCGGTCGCGACGCTCGCCGGCATCGGGCACCCGGCGTGGGCGATGGTCGCGGCCGTCGCCCCGCTGTCCGTCTCCGACACCCCCGGGCAGGTGCTGCGCGCGGCCCACCGCGTGGCGGGCACGGCGGTCGGGCTTCTGGTGGCGGCCGTGCTGCTCTCGTTCGGCCTGACGGGTGGCGTGCTCGTGCTGGTCGTCGTGCTGCTGCAGGTCGTCACCGAGCTGCTCGTCGTCCGCAACTACGGGCTGGCGATGCTGACGATCACCCCGCTCGCCCTGCTGATGAACACCCTGGGCGGGACGGCCTCCACGGGTGCGCTGCTCGGTGACCGGGCCGTCGAGACCGCGATCGGCGCGGCGGTCGGCTGCGGTGTCGCGCTCGTGTCTGCCGGGGCGCTCCACCGGCACTGACTGACGGACGTCCGTCCAGGTCTTCACCGCGGCGTCCCTGGGAGTTCACGGTCGTGACCCCGCACCGCCACCCGGCGCGAGTACCCCTGTCCTGGTGCGCCGATCGGCGCGACCTGCGACCCGACCGAGGGACTCATCCGCGATGCGCAAGCTCCCCCTGCTCGTCCCGCTCACAGCCCTGGCGCTGACGCTCTCCGCGTGCAGCGCGTCCTCCGAGGCTGCGACCGACGCGGGCACGACGACCGCCGGTGACGCCTCGACCTGCGGCACGACTGTCGACGAGATCGCCGCCGCCGCCAAGGACGAGGGCACCGTCAACCTCATCGCCCTGCCCGACACGTGGGCCAACTACGGCGGCATCCTGAAGTCGTTCACCGACACCTACGGGATCGACGCCCCCGTCGCGAACCCCGACGCGTCCTCCGCCGACGAGATCACCGCGATCCAGACCCTGCGCGGCCAGGCCGACATGCCCGAGGTCGTCGACGTCGGCGCCTCGTTCACGCAGCAGATGATCGACGAGGGCTACGCCGAGGCGTACAAGCCGACCGTGTGGGACGAGATCCCCGACGCGCTCAAGGACCCTGAGGGCCACTGGGTCGCCTCGTACTACGGCGTCATGGCCATCGCGACGAACACCACGATCGTCACGGACGCGCCGACGACGTTCGCCGACCTGGAGGACCCGAAGTACAAGGGCCAGGTCACGCTCAACGGCGACCCGCGCGAGGCCGGTGCCGCGTTCGGTGCCGTCATGGCCGCCTCGCTCGCCAACGGCGGCAGCTTCGACGACATCATGCCGGGCATCGAGTACTTCGCGGGGCTCAAGGCGTCGGGCAACCTGCAGTCGGTCGATGTCACCGAGGCCACGCTGCTGTCCGGCGAGGTGCCGATCGCGCTCGACTGGACGTACAACTTCCCCGGCATCGTGCCGCAGCTGGAGGAGGCCGGGTTCGACCTGCAGGTCACCGTCCCCACGGATGGTGTCTACGGCGGGTACTACGCCCAGTCGGTCGTCACCGAGTCGGCGCACCCGTGCTCCGCGCGGCTGTTCCTCGAGCACCTCGTCGGTGACGATGGTGCGCTCGGCTACCTCGAGGGTGGGGCCATCCCGGCCCGCTACGCCACGCTCGTCGAGGAGGGCAAGGTCGACGCCGACCTGGCGAAGAACCTGCCCGACGCCGACACGATCGAGAAGATCGAGTTCCCGACGCAGGAGCAGATCGACGCTGCGAAGGCCACGCTGGCCGAGCAGTGGGGTCCGCTGGTCGCCGACAAGTGACCACTGCCACCCCGGTCGGACCCGCCGGTCCTGCCCGCCCCCACCCGGTCAGCCGGGTCGGGGCGGGCGGGCCCGTCGGCGGTGCCGTGCAGCGGCTCGCAGCCCGGGCCCGTGGTGCGCGCGGCGGGCTCGTCCTCGTGCCGTTCCTCGCGTTCGTCGGCGTGTTCCTGCTCTGGCCGACCGCCGCCGTGCTGGTCCGCTCGGTCACCCCGGGCGGCACGTTCGGCCTGTCCGCGCTCGAGCGGGCGGTCTCCGGGCCGTACCGCAGCGCGTTCGTCAACTCCCTGACCTTGTCCGCGGTGACCGCCCTGCTCGGCGGGCTGCTCGGCCTGGCGCTCGCCCTGGCGATGCGCGGCCTGACCCGGCCGCGGTGGCTGCGGCCCGCGCTCGACTCGTGGAGCTCGGTCGCCTCGCAGCTGGGTGGCGTGCCGCTCGCGTTCGCGTTCGTCGCCGCCGTCGGCACGCAGGGCATCGTCACCAAGGCGCTGCTGGGCGTCGGCGTGGACCTGGTCGGCTCGGGCTTCTCGCTGTCGACGACCGCCGGCATGGCGCTGGTGTACCTGTACTTCCAGGTGCCGCTGATGTTCCTGGTGGTCAGCCCGGCGGTCGAGGGGTTGCGCAGCACCTGGCAGGAGGCCGCGACGATCCTCGGCGCAGGCCCCGTCCGGTACTGGCGCACCGTCGCCGGGCCTGTCCTGGCGCCCAGCGTGCTCGGCGGGATGCTGCTGCTGTTCATCAACGCCTTCAGCGCGTACGCCACCGCCTACGTGCTCAGCTCGTCCGGGCAGCTCGTGCCGCTGCAGATCCGGTTCGTGCTGCAGGGCAACGTCATCACGGGCGAGCAGGACCTCGGGTACGCGCTGGTCACCTGGACGATCGCGCTGCTGGGGGCCGGGCTGCTGCTCGTGCAGGCCCTGCAGCGCCGAGCCGCACGATGGAGCCGGGCATGAGCCTCGAGACGCCCCGCAAGGCCGCACCGCACGCACCGACGCCCGAAGCGCCGCCCGCCGCGGCACCGGCCGGACGTGGCGCCCGTCGCGCCGCCCGGAACGTGGCCCGCACCGGTGCCCCGCGCGCCGCCGTCCCGCGCACCACGGCGCCCGGGCGCCGGCTCGTCGGGGTGGTCCGCTGGACGTTCCTCGGCGTGGTCGCCGTGTACTTCCTGGTGCCGCAGCTGGCGATGGCCCGGTTCGCGTTCCAGAACGTGCCGGTCGTGCTGCTCGGGCCGGACGACCTGCTGCGCGGCTGGTCGCTGCGGCCGCTGCTCGACGCGCTGGCCGAACCCGCGCTGTGGGAGGCGGCCCGCACGTCCGCGCTGCTCGCCCTGGCCACCGTGGCGCTCACGCTCGCGCTGCTGCTGCCGCTGGCCGTGCTCGCCGAGGTGCGTGTGCCCCGGCTGCGCGGCGTGCTGTCGGCCGTGACCCTGCTGCCCTGGGTGGTGCCGCCGATCGCGCTGGTCGTCGGTGTTGCCGCGACGTTCCGGCCCCTGGCTCCGTGGTTCCTGTCGAGCACGTTCGCGCTGGTGCCCTTCTACGCGATCTGGGCGATGCCGTTCACCTACCGCGCGCTCGACGCGGGTCTGCGCTCGATCGGTGCCCGCACGCTCGTCGAGGCCGCGCAGAGCCTGGGGGCGTCCACCCCGCGCGTCCTGCTGCGCGTGCTGCTGCCGAACCTCGTGCCGTCGATGGTCGCTGCCGGTGGCCTGACCACCGCGCTCGTGCTCGGCGAGTTCGCGTTCGCCTCGCTGCTGCTCAAGGACACCCTGCCCACCTACCTGGTCGTCTACCAGAAGCAGGAGGCGCAGGCCGGTATGGCCCTCGCGCTGACCGTCCTGCTGCTGACCGCCGTGCTGCTCGGCACCGTCGTCCGGCTGCTGCGGCGCCGAGGCCTCGGCGTGAGCACAACCGGCCTGTAGACCCCTGCCGCCGCAACCCACCGGAGAACACCCATGGCCACGATCGAGATGACCGGCGTCCGCAAGACGTTCGGCAGCACCGTCGCCCTCGCCTCGCTCGACCTGTCCGTCCGCTCCGGTGAGCTGGTCTGCCTGCTCGGCCCGTCCGGCTGCGGCAAGACCACCGCGCTGCGCCTGCTGGCCGGGTTCGAGCAGGCCGACGCCGGCCAGATCCTCGTCGACGGCGAGGACGTCACGCGGGTGCCGCCGCGCCGCCGTGGGTTCAGCCTGGTGTTCCAGGACTACTCGCTGTTCCCGAACCTCACCGCGCGCGACAACGTGGCGTTCGGCCTGAAGGTGCGCGGCGCCGGCCGGGCCGAGGTCACCGAGACGGTCGACCGGCTGCTGGCCACGACGCGCCTGGAGGCGCACGCCGACAAGTACCCGCACCAGATGTCCGGCGGCCAGAAGCAGCGCGTCGCCCTGGCCCGCGCGATCGCGACCCAGCCGCGCCTGCTGCTGCTCGACGAGCCGCTGTCCGCCCTGGACGCGCAGGTCCGCGAGCACCTGCGCGACGAGATCCGCCGCCTGCAGCTCGAGGTCGGCGTCACGACCGTGCTGGTCACGCACGACCAGGGCGAGGCCATGGCCGTCGCCGACCGGGTCGCCGTGATGCGCGACGGCGTGCTCGAGCAGATCGACACCCCGCGCACCCTGTACCGCGAGCCCGCCTCGCCGTTCGTCGCGGGGTTCGTCGGCACGGTCAACCGGCTCGGCGCCCGCCGCGGCGACGACGGCCGCTGGCACGTGCTGGGTCGGCCTGTGCAAGCCCAGGGCGACGAGCACGAGGCCGGTGCGGTGCGCGCGGTCGTCCGCCCCGAGCAGGTGCGTGTCGTGCCGCTGCGCGACGTCCCCGCGGCGGCGAACGGTGGTGCTGCCGCTGCCGCTGCCGGTGAGCAGGTGGCACGGGTGTCGAACGTCAGCTTCCTGGGCGCGGTGACCCGCGTGCGGGTCGAGCACCCCGCCGAGGGCCCTGTGCTGGCCGACCTGCTCGGCGACGACGCGGCCGACCTGGTCATCGGCGACGCCGTCGAGCTGTGGGTGCGCGACGGCGCGGGTGCGGTGGTGCTGCAGTGACCGGCCTGCCCGCTGGGCGCGGTGCGACTCCGGGGGCGGCCCCGGGCGAGACCCCGGGTGCGACGACCGTCGAGCGGCGGCTGGTCCGCGGCGAACCGGGGGAGGGCGGCTGGGCGCCCGTCGTCGTCACGCACGGCGACCCGTACATCGGTGCCCCGCCACACCCGCAGGGCCGCACGCTCGCCGCGTTCGCGCACCTGTCCGACCTGCACCTGTGCGACGCCGAGTCGCCCGTCCGGCAGGAGCACCTGGACCACCACGGCGACCCCGGTGCGCCCTACGCCGGTCGCCTCGGCATCATCGGTACCTACCGCCCGCAGGAGATCCTCACCGTGCAGGTCGCTGCCCGCGCCCTGCACGCCCTGCACCGCCTGGACCGTGCACCCGTCACCGGCCGCCCCCTCGACGCGGTCCTGGTCACCGGCGACGTCACCGACAACGCCCAGCGCAACGAGCTGACCTGGTACGACGCGCTCATGTCCGGCTGGACGGTGTCCCCGCGCAGCGGCGACGAGCAGCGCAGCAGCTGGGTCGGCGCTCTCGGCACGGGTGCCTGGTCGACGCACTTCTGGCACCCGGACGGTGCCCCGGCGGGCGAGCCCGTCGACCGGCCGACCGCGCTGTTCGGCTACCCGCGCGTGCCCGGCCTGGCCGAGGCGGCCCGCGCCGACCTCGTCTCGCCCGGGTCGCCGCTGCCGTGGCACACCGTGCACGGCAACCACGACGCGCTGCTGCAGGGCACCGTCGCCCCGGACGCCGCGCTGGGCCTGCGGGCGACGGGCGGCGCCCGCGTGGTGGACCTGGCCCCGGGTCAGACCCCGCTCGTGGTGCTCGAGGCGGTCGCCCCGCTTGGCCCGGCCCGGTACACCGACACCGCGCACTCGCCGACCGTGCCGGTCGCCGCTGATCCCGACCGTGCGTTCGTCCAGGACGGCGAGTTCACCGCGCGCCTGCGCGATCCCCGCGACGACGACCCGCGCGCCGGTGCCGTCGTCGCCCGGCACGGCAACGCGTGGGCCCGCGACGTCGGCGAGGTCCGGGTCGTCGCGCTCGACACGGTCAACCCGCACGGCGGCTGGCAGGGCTCGGTCGACGACGCCCAGCTGGCCTGGCTCGACGAGCAGCTGTCCGCCGCGCGCGGGCGGTACGTGATCGTCACCTCGCACCACCCGTCGTGGACGCTGACCAACCTGTACGCCCCGGCGGGTGCACCGCCCCGGCACGGTGCCGACGCGGTGCTCGCCGTGCTGCTGCGGCACCCCGGCGTCGTGGCCTGGTGCGCGGGCCACGTGCACGCCCACAGCGCCCTGCGGCACACCGCACCCGGCCCGCGCGGCGAGCGAGGCGAAGGCCTGTGGGAGATCACCACCGCCTCGCTCGTCGACTGGCCGCAGCAGCTGCGCATCCTCGAGCTCGTGCGCGAACCCGGCGGCACGGTCGCGCTGGTCGGCACGGTCGTCGACCACGACGCCCCGACCACCTGGGAACCGGGCGCGCTCGACGACACCGCCCAGCTGGGCGCGATCTCCCGTGCGCTCGCGGTCAACGACTACCGGGCGCGCCGCGACCCTGTCCGCCCGGCGCTCGCGGCGGGTCGCGACGGCGACCGCAACGCCGTCTGGCGGCTGCCCGACCCGCACCTCTGACGGTTCAGACGGCCCGGTGCGGTCCGGGGTGCCCGACGGGGAGCGTGCACGGCACACCCTTGCGCGGCAGCAGGTACCTGCACCGCGGGCCGCCGTACCGACGGACCGGTACCTCCACGGGGGGAGGGGGCACATGGACAGTGGGCGGTCCGGGGACGTACCTGTCCATCAGGGCGAGCACCTCGCCCGCCTGGAAGACCCGCTGACGGCGGTACCGGCCCCCAGCCCGCTGGACGATTCCGACCTTCTCCAGCTCGGCGAGCGCCTTGATCGCCGTCTGCGCCGTGACGCCCAGGTGCTGGCTGACGTAGCCATGGGTGAGCACCGGCTGCTCCGTCAGGAGGTCCAGCACGTCGTGCACCTTGGAGTCCGTGCGCAGCCGGGCGACGTACGGGCGCCAGCGCTCGGTGATGCGCACGACCTCGTCGATCGTCTCGTCGGCTAGGTCGGCGGCGCGCAGCACCGCATCCATGAAGAACATGAGGAACGCCTCGGTCGCGGCCTCGGGCTCGCGCCCGTCGTGGCGGAAGGCGGTGAGCGCCCTCACGTAGCCCTCGACGTCGTCGCGCAGCACGAGCGAGAGCGGCAGGACACCCTGGTCGACGGTGCCCGCACGTGCGAGCACCCCGTGGAACAGCACCCGGCCGGTACGCCCGTTGCCGTCCTCGTACGGGTGGATCGTCTCGAACTGGGCGTGCACCAGCGCGGCCTTGAGGAGAGGGGGGTCGCCGGCGGTGTTGACGAAGCGCAGCAGGTCGTCCATGTAGCCCTCGACCTCGTCCTCGGGGGGCGCGACGTACTGCGCGGTGAGCGGTGACGTGCCGCCGATGTACACCTGACGGTCGCGGTAGCGGCCGTCACTGCGGTGCGCGAGCAGCGACGCGTGGACGGCGTGCACGTCCTCGTGCGTCCACTCCGCCTTCACCAGGGCGCCGACGCGCTGCTCCATCGCGTCGAGGTTGCGCACCACCTCGCGTGAGGTGCCGCTCGTCCCGTCGACGTCGTCGACGCGTGCGGCCATGACGTTCCGCGGGGTGTCGCGCAGCCCCTCGATCCAGGACGACGCGATGCTCTCGGACCGCAGCAGGGTGGCGTACAGCAGTCGGAGCGGCCGGTCGCGCAGACGCTGCCCGAGCGCCGCGACACGGGAGCTTGCGTCGACGATCGTCTCGTTCAGCCCGGGGCTCATCGCCCGGGCAGCGGTGGGCAGGAGGTCGGGGTGGTAGCGCAGGTAGGTGCCGCCCTCGCGTTCCCGCCGGGTCACGCCCCGGAAGTCCGGCGGGACGCTGACCCGTTCCCAATGCGCCACAAGTCCGTCCTCTCGTCCGGTAGGCGACAGCATATGAGGAAATGCTTGAATCGGGGAAGCGATGACTGTGCTGTGCGCGTGTGAGGCGTCCACAGCGCCCGGGGGCTCCTGCCGCCGGTACGGTCGCCGCATGGGTCCACGACCGCGCGCGGCGACACCCGCGGCGCTGCTGGCCGGGGTGGCGGTGCTGATGACCGTGGGCGCCTGCTCGTCCGAGGAGTCGCGTGGCCCGCAGCCGATCACCGGCTGGCGGGCGGTGGGATCGGGCGTCGAGCTGACGGTGGCCACGTGTCACGGCCGCCCCGAGGTCACGGCACTCGAGGAGACCTCGACGGCTGTCACGGTGGGCGTCACCTCGACGTGGCGCAGCGTCGGCGACAGCTGCCTCGACGTGATCTCGGTCGAGCTCCGGGACCCTCTGGGTGATCGCGAGGTGATCGACGCGCTCAGTGGTGCCGAGGTGCCCGGAACGCGTCCCTGAGGCGCGCCGGGCGCTGCGCGACACGCCGGAACCTGCGGGCGGAAGTTCGTGCGCCGCGCCGCGTGTCGTGCGCGCGTCGGGCCCTCGGTGGGACCAAGGGCCCAGGGGAGCGGGGGCACTAGATCTAGCGTTGCGCACGCACTTGAACACCTAGATCTAGTTGTTGCACGCCCTTCGAGGCCGTGGCGGGCAACAGGGGGAGACGGACGCGTGACGCTGCTGACGGGGACCGACGAGACGACGACGACGGGTCCGACGACGCCCCCGACGACCGTGCGGACGGTGACGGTCGCCAAGCGTGACGGTCGGCGGCTGCCGTTCGACGACGAGCGCATCTACGCCGCCCTGACCAAGGCCTTCGTCGAGGTGCACGGCGAGACGACGCCCGTCACGCACCGCACCCTGCGCGACCTCGTCGCGCGCATCGACCGCGAGATCGCCGAGCGGTTCCCCGTCGACGTGAAGATCTACGAGATCCAGAACGTCGTCGAGCACGCCCTGCTCGACAGCCACGAGTACGCCGTCGCCGAGGCGTACATGAGCTACCGCATCCAGCGGGACTTCGCGCGCAGCAAGGCGACCGACATCAACCACTCGATCGGCAAGCTGATCGGCAAGGACGAGACGGTCGTCAACGAGAACGCCAACAAGGACTCGGACGTCTTCAACACCCAGCGCGACCTGACCGCCGGTGCCGTCGGCAAGGCGATCGGCCTGAAGATGCTGCCGCCGCACGTCGCGAACGCCCACCAGAAGGGCGACCTGCACTACCACGACCTCGACTACCACCCCTACGCGCCGATGACGAACTGCTGCCTCATCGACTTCCAGACGATGCTCAGCCGCGGGTTCCGGATCGGCAACGCCGAGGTCGAGCCGCCGCGGTCCATCGGGACGGCCACCGCGCAGATCTCGCAGATCATCGCGAACGTGTCCTCCAGCCAGTACGGCGGCTGCTCCGCGAACCGGATCGACGAGCTGCTCGCGCCCTACGCGATGCGCAACTTCGAGAAGCACCTGGCCGAGGCGGCCCGGTGGATCGCCGACGAGTCCCAGCACCGTGCGTACGCCGAGGAGCGCACCAGCAAGGACATCTACGACGCGATGCAGTCGCTCGAGTACGAGATCAACACGCTGTTCACGTCGAACGGGCAGACGCCGTTCACGTCGCTCGGTTTCGGTCTGGGCACCAGCTGGTTCGAGCGCGAGATCCAGAAGGCGATCCTGCGCATCCGCATCGACGGGCTCGGTTCGGAGAAGCGCACCGCGATCTTCCCCAAGCTGATCTTCACGTTGAAGCGCGGGCTCAACCTCGACCCCGAGGACCCGAACTACGACATCAAGCAGCTCGCCATCGAGTGCTCCACCAAGCGCATGTACCCGGACATCCTCAACTACGACAAGATCGTCGAGCTGACCGGGTCGTTCAAGGTGCCGATGGGTTGCCGCTCGTTCCTGCAGGGCTGGCGTGACGAGAACGGTGACGACGTCGCCGAGGGCCGGATGAACCTGGGCGTCGTCACGTTGAACCTGCCGCGCATCGCCCTCGAGGCGCAGGGCAGCACGGAGCGGTTCTGGTCGATCCTCGACGAGCGGCTGAGCACCGCCCGTGACGCGCTGCTGTTCCGCATCCAGCGCTGCAAGGAAGCCACGCCCGCCAACGCGCCGATCCTGTACGTGTACGGCGCGTTCGGTCAGCGCCTGACGGCCGGCGACCCGGTCGACACGTTGTTCAAGGACGGCCGCGCGACCGTGTCCCTGGGGTACATCGGCCTGTACGAGGTCGCCGCGGCGTTCTTCGGCGGGCAGTGGGAGGGCGACCCGGAGGCCAAGGCCTTCACGCTCGACATCCTCAAGCACCTGCACGACCACACGAAGGCGTGGACGCGCGAGCACCACTACCAGTTCAGCGTCTACTCCACGCCCAGCGAGTCCCTGACGGACCGGTTCTGCCGGCTCGACAAGGAGAAGTTCGGCTCGGTGCCGGACATCACCGACAAGGACTACTACACGAACTCCTTCCACTACGACGTGCGCAAGAGCCCCACGCCGTTCGAGAAGCTCGACTTCGAGATGGACTACCCGGCGTACGCGTCGGGCGGGTTCATCCACTACTGCGAGTACCCGGTGCTGCAGCAGAACCCGAAGGCGCTCGAGGCGGTGTGGGACTACGCGTACGACCGGGTCGGCTACCTGGGCACGAACACGCCCATCGACCGCTGCTACGCATGCGGTTACGTGGGTGACTTCGACGCGACGGCCCGCGGGTTCGAGTGCCCGGAGTGCGGCAACGCCGACCCGCTGACCTGCGACGTCGTCAAGCGCACGTGCGGCTACCTGGGCAACCCGCAGGCCCGCCCGATGGTGCACGGACGGCACGTGGAGATCTCCTCGCGCGTCAAGCACATGGAGGGCTCCGTGGGCTTCGTCCCCGGCGTCGCCGGTGCGGTGCTCCCGACGCCGGTCCCGCCCGCCGAGGCCTGACGTGCGTGACCCGCAGCCGGGCGAGTGGCTGTCGGCGCGGCTCAGCCAGGACCACGTCGGCGACTACAAGCCGTTCCAGTTCGTCGACGGTGAGGGTGTGCGGTGCAGCCTGTACGTCTCGGGCTGCCTGTTCGCGTGCGAGGGCTGCTTCAACGAGGCGACGTGGAGCTTCCGCTACGGCCGCCCGTACACCGACGAGCTCGAGGACACGATCCTGGCCGACCTGGCCCAGCCGTACGTGCAGGGGCTGACCCTGCTGGGCGGTGAACCGTTCCTCAACACGGGCGTGTGCCTGCGCCTGGTGCAGCGCCTGCGCCGCGAGCACGGGCAGGCCAAGGACGTGTGGGCGTGGACCGGGTACACGGTCGAGGAGCTGTTGGCCGACAGCGAGGACAAGCGGGCGCTGCTGGCCGAGGTCGACGTGCTCGTCGACGGCCGGTTCCGCCAGGAGCTGCGCGACCCCGGCCTGCAGTTCCGCGGGTCGAGCAACCAGCGGCTCGTCGACGTGCCCGCCACCCTCGCGGCCGGCGAGGTGCGCCTGTGGGAGCACCGGGTCGACGCGACGGCCACGTTCGAGCAGGTGGAGCGCCGCGCGCTGATCTAGGCCCGACGACCCCGGGGTCGTCGGCCGCCAGGGGAAGATGGCCGCATGATCGAGATCCTCAACGCCGTCGAGCTGGACCGAGCGCGGGCCACCGGCGCCCTGCTGGGCGGCATCCTGCAGACGCTCAAGGGCCGCACCGCGGTCGGCACGAACCTGCTCGAGATCGACCGCTGGACCCACGAGCTGATCGTCGCGGCCGGTGCGCAGTCCTGCTACGTCGACTACGCGCCGTCGTTCGGCCGCGGTCCGTTCGGGCACTACATCTGCACGTCCGTGAACGACGCCGTGCTGCACGGCCTGCCGCACGACTACCGGCTGGCGGACGGTGACCTGCTGACCCTCGACCTGGCCGTGTCCCTCGACGGGATCGCCGCCGACTCCGCCATCAGCTTCGTCGTCGGTGCGTCCCGGCCCGCCGAGAGCGTCGCGCTGATCGACGCCACGCAGCGCGCCCTGGAGGCCGGGATCGCCGCGGCGGGCCCCGGTGCGCGCATCGGTGACCTCTCGCACGCCATCGGCACGGTGCTCAGCGCGGCCGGGTACCCGATCAACACCGAGTTCGGCGGTCACGGCATCGGCTCGACCATGCACCAGGACCCGCACGTGTCCAACACCGGGCGGCCCGGCCGCGGCTACACGTTGCGACCGGGCCTGCTGCTAGCCCTGGAGCCGTGGGTCATGGTCGACACCGACACGCTCGTCACCGACGCCGACGGCTGGACCCTGCGCAGCGCGACCGGCTGCCGCACCGCGCACAGCGAGCACACCATCGCCATCACCGAGGACGGCGCCGAGATCCTCACGCTGGCCCGGTAGCCGGCACCCCACCCGATCCGATCACCACGAGATCACCAGGAGCGACCATGACGACCCCCGCCGAGGACTCCACGATGACCGATGTCCCCACCCTGGCGGACCTGGTCAGCGTGCAGCCGGAGTCGACGGTCTCCCGCACGGTGCTGCGGGCCGACGGCGTGCGCCTGGTGCTCTTCGCGTTCGACGCCGGGCAGGTGCTCACCGAGCACACCGCCGCCATGCCCGTGCTGCTGCAGACGCTCGACGGTCACCTGCGGATCGGCGCGGCCGGGCGCGTCGTCGACCTGGTGCCGGGTGGCGTGGTGCACCTCGACACGCGTGTACCGCACACCGTCGAGGCCCTCGAACCGTCCCGGCTGCTGCTCACCATGATCGACAGCCGCGCCCGACCCGTCGGCGACGGCACCGGGCAGGCGTAGCGCCCGGCCTCCCGGCGCCGCGCCTGCCCGCGCCCGCCGACCTAGCCTCGGCCGCTCGCTGCGCACCCGGCGAGGAACGCCTCGACCTGCGCGGAGATCTCCGCCGCGTGCTCGTGGTGCACGTAGTGCTCGCCGACCAGCGGCACATCCTTCGCGCACCCCGAGCCGCGCAGGTAGTCCGTGGACGCCGCGTCCCGCCAGGACGGGCGCTCACCGGCGGGGTCGGCCGTGAAGACCAGCACCGGTACGTCCGGCGCGAACGTCAGGTCGTGCACCTCGTCGACGGCCTCCTCCAGGTGGTCCGCCTGCCACACGACGTTGCTGCTGATCGCCGACCAGTTCGACACCGTGCTCTGCAGGGCGAGGTTCTGCTCGCTGTACCCCTGGGCGGCCGTCGCGCCGCTGAACATCTGCGGGTCGTCGCCGCCGATCGCCTGCATCACGCGGACCCAGCCGCCGCGGGCCAGCAGGTCGAGGGACGCCGGGATCGGGTCGGCGAACGGGTCCTCCTCCTTCTCGGCGGCGGGCACGACGTCGTCGGCGCGCGGCATCGTCGGGTCGAGGCCGACCACGGCGGCCGTCCGCTGCGGGTACGCGTCGGCGAACGCCTGGGCGTACAGCCCACCGATCGAGTGCGCGGCCATGACCACGGGACCGTCGATCCCGGCCGCGTCGAGGGCCTGCTCCACGTCGGCCGCGACGTCGTCGGGCAGCATCGGGTCGTCCGTCGCGTCGCTCCACCCGTAGCCGAACGGCTCGACGACCGCGACGGTCGCCCAGGTCGACAGCTCGCGGGTCAGCGGCTCGAAGTCGAGCACCGGTGCGGCCGTGCCGAATCCCGGCAGCAGCACCACCGTGGTGTCACCGGATCCCGACACGGCCACGTGCATGGTGTGCCCGTCCACCTCGACCAGCTCGCCCGGTGCCGGGTGCGCGTCGCGCTCCTGCGCGGTCATCACCGCGTCGGTGACCTTCACTCCGACGACGGTGAGCACGACGAGGGCCAGCAGCCCGCCGAGCACCCACCGCAGCCGTCGCCGCACCCTGCTCCACCGCGTCGTCCCACGGTCGTCCTTCTGCGTCTCGCTCATGCACCCGAGCCTGCCGCCGGGGTCCTGACCTGCGCATCCGTCCGCGACGGCTGTCTGACGGTGCGCAGGTCATCCGCCGGCCTCAGGCGGTGTGGTCCGTGCGGATGACATCGGCCGCCCGGGGAGTAGTCCCGACACCTGCGTCGCGCGTGAGCGTCACGAACGCGACGACCGCGCCCGCGAGGCAGCACAGCAGCACCACGGCCATCGGCGTCGCGGTCGTCTCGCCCCGGATGCCGACCAGCGGTGAGACGATCGCGGCCAGCGTGAACTGCCCGAAGCCGAGGAATGCCGACCCGGTGCCGGCGTGCGCCCCGGTCTGGGCCAGGGCCAGGGTCGTGGCGTTGCCGAACACCAGGCCGAGCGAGCCCTGGAACACGGTGAACAGGGCCAGCGTCGGCACGGTCGGCACCCCGGCCAGCACGGCCACCAGCAGCCCTACCCCGACGGCACCCGCAACGACGAGCCCGAGTGCGATCATGCGTCGGTACGCGACCTTGCCGGCCAGCGAGGCGGCGGCGCCGCTGGTCACGGTGATGGCGAGCGCGTTGAGGCTGAACACCAGGGTGAACGTGGTCTCGGACAGGCCCAGGACGTTCTGCACGACGAACGGCGAGGCGGCGATGTACGCGAACAGGGCCGCGAACGCGAAGGCGAACGTCAGCAGGTAGCCGACGTACGTGCGGTCGCCCAGCACGTGCCGGACGTCGGCGAGCGTCGCCCGGAGGCCGCCGCGCGTGCGCGCTGCGGCGGGCAGCGACTCGTGCACCAGCAGCGCGGCGCCGACGAGCATCGCGAGCACGAGGGCCGCCTGGACCCAGAACACGCCGCGCCAGCCGACGGTCGCGATGATCGCGCCGCCGCCGAGCGGTGCGGCGACGGGCGCGATGACGCTGATGATGAGGAGTACGCCCAGCAGGCGGGCGGCCGCGGCGCCGCGGGAGGTGTCGGCGACGATGGCGCGGGCGAGCACGACCCCGGCGGCCCCGCTGAGTCCCTGGATCAGACGGGCGCCGGCGAGCACCCCGACGGAGGGCGCGAGGGCGCACGCGACGCTCGCCACCAGGCAGAGCAGTGAGCCGAGCAGCAGAGGCCGACGGCGGCCGATGCGGTCGGAGAGCGGGCCGACGACCAGCTGGCCGACGGCCAGGCCCACGAGGAACGCCGTGAGGGTCAGCTGGATGCCGGTGGCGCTCGTGCCGAGGTCGTCGGCCATGTCGGGGAACGCCGGCAGGTACATGTCGATGGCGAGCGGGGCGACGGCGGTGAGCAGCGCCAGGACGACGACG
Source organism: Cellulomonas soli (assembly GCF_052036975.1). Classification (GTDB taxonomy): domain Bacteria; phylum Actinomycetota; class Actinomycetes; order Actinomycetales; family Cellulomonadaceae; genus Cellulomonas; species Cellulomonas soli_A. The sequence goes on along the minus strand of NZ_JBQIAR010000001.1, from coordinate 68,813 downwards.
AGCGCGGGGGTGGCCGGTCGTGCGTCGAGGCCGGGTTCGAGGGGGAGCTCGAGGGGGCCGTCGAGTGGGCGGTCGAGCGGGAGCGCGTGAGGCATGGGAGTCCTTGTGTATATGCACAGATATATATGATCAAATATAAAGTAGCATGAGCCTGTGAGCGCCCCGATCGACGAGCCGACGGCAAGCCGTGACCTGGCCGCCACGCTGCGCGACCTCGCCTGGACCGTCCACCGGCACGCCCCCGAGGTCGCCGGGTTCGACCCGCTGCCCGCCACCGAGCTCGCCGTCCTCCGGCACGTCATGGACACCCCCGGCATCACCGTCAACGAGCTGTCCCGGCACATGGGCCTGCGGCAGTCCAACACCAGCGCCGCCGTCCGCACCCTCGTCGAGCGCGGCCTCGTCGCGCGCGAGGGGAGTCCCGCCGACCGGCGCATCACCCACGTCGTGCCCACCGACCTGGCCCTCGCCGACCACGAACGCATCGCCGCCGCGTGGTCCGGCTCCATCCGTGAGGCGCTCGCCGACCTGGCTGCCCGCGACCCGCAGCAGGCCGCCGTCCTCGAGGCCGCTACCGCCGCGCTCGCAGCCCTCGACGCGGCGCTGCGCGCGCAGCAGGTCGCGCAGCCGCGGAGCCGGTGAGCTCGTGGCCTGGGCCGAGGGAGCTCGATCCTGCGACGAGAAGGACAACCGGCACTAGCGTTCGCAGGGTGACCCTTCCCCCGGCTCGTCCCCCGCGCTCGACCTCGCTGACCGGACCCGTCTGGCTGACCGTCTCCGGCGTCGTCGTCCTGCTCGTCGCGCTCGGCGTCGGCATCGGCGTCGTGGTCCTGCTCGTCCGGACGGCCAGCTCGGGCGTGCTGACCATGGACGGCCACGTCGGCTCCGGTGTCATCGCCGAGGTGGACGCACCCGGCACGGGCACCGTCGAGCTCGAGGCAGGGGAGCGGTACGCGCTGCACCTGGTCACGCCCGGCTACGGCGACGACGCCGACCTGCTCGGCGACGTCGAGCTCACCTCACCCTCCGGCGACACCGTGGACGTCGACGGCAGCCCCGCGGTGCACATGGAGACGACCATGGGCAGCTGGCACGCCGAGAGCGTCGCCGCGTTCATCGCCCCCGAGGACGGCGTCTACGACATCACCGTGCCGTCCGCGGACGTCGACGACGCCCGCGTGCTCGTGGCCCCCGACCAGGCCTTCGCGCCGTTCTTCGCCGGCATCTTCGGTTCCGTGCTCGGCGTGTTCGTGGCGATCGGCCTCGGCATGCTCGGTCTGGGCCTCACCATCGGCGGCATCATCTGGTGGGTGTTCCGCTCCCGCGCCCGCCGCGAGGCAACCGCCTGACACCCGCGTGCGCGACGGATCGACGGGCATGTCGGTCTTCTGAGGGGCAACTCCATGAAGACGACTGCTCCCCTTCGGGGGAGTGGAGGTGCGCTGGGGCAGGGCCGCACTCAGGGCGCGTGCGGCACCCGAACACCATCGAGTTGAGGACCTTCCTCCGAGCCGTGCCCGGATGGTCGATATCGACTGGGTGAATCCGGTCATATGGGCCGGTGTAATGGCGTAAATAACGTTCGTCTAGCCATACATGACTTCCTGTGGCTACGCTCCCGCTGCGCCATGTGCCCGCTGTGGCCCTGCGCACCGGCTGGTGCATACCCGCTGGTCAGGGACGGGCCGGCCATCGGTGGCCGGGGCAAGGGGCGTGGTTGTGCGTTCTCATGCGGTGCGTGACGCAGGGCGGGTTCGTCAGGCCGGTATCTGGGCGGCGCTGCTGTCCGTGGTGCTGGCCTTCGGGCAGGCGGAGTTGGCGGTGGCCGCCGACGACCCGGTGGCCGAGGATGCGCCGACAGCCGTAGCGCCGGACGAGGTGGCGCCGCTGACGTCGCCTGAGCTCTCGACGACGCCATCGTCGGTTGTGACCGGCACGCCGGAGGTTCTGCCGGTCGACCCGACGGAGCCGACGCTCACCCCCACAACCAAGACCACGGGGTTGGACCTGGCGACCTCGGTCCTGGTTTCGCAGGACGAGTCGTCGACCGTCTACCGCAACGCCGACGGGACCTACTCCACCGTGCTGTCCAGCGAGGCGCAGCGCGTCGAGGACGCGGCGGGCACATGGGTCGACTCGTCCACCCGGGTGGCATCTCTCCCCGACGGGGGAGGCGTTGTCGGCGCGCACCCGCTCTCGCCGCGATTCGCCAGTTCGGGAAGCTCGAACCGGCTTCTTCAGCTCGAGCGGAACGGCGCCGAGGTGCAGATCCGGCTCATCGGGGGCCGGGCGTCGCGGCTGTCGCGCCACGGCTCCGTCGCGGAGTACGAGGACGTGCTGCCGGGAGCGGACCTCACCTACGAGGTCACGCCGGGTTCCGTGAAGGAGTCGGTGGTCCTGGCTGCGGCTCCCCGTCGCGCGACCACCTATCGGTGGCGCATCAGCGGGACCGGGTTCACGGTGCGCGACGGCGAGTCGGGGGCCATCGAGCTGGTGTCGACCGCAGACGGCTCCGTGGCGATGACGATCCCGCCGGCCGTGATGGTCGACTCCTCCGGTAAGGACCAGGTGTCGGAGCCTGCCACCGTCAACGCGCCCATGTCGGTGACGCCGGACAAGAACGGCTGGGTGCTGTCGGTCACGCCGGACCTGGAGTGGCTGCAGTCGCCTGATCGCGTGTACCCGGTGTCGGTGGACCCGACCGTCCAGGCTACGGGCCAGATCGGCGTGCACGCCTACAAGAGTGACGGCACCGTGATCCAGGACGGCTACGCCCGCATCGGCAACTCGAGGGACAACGGCGACCGGTACTGGCGCTCGATGTTCACCTACAACTACACGCAGTTCGCCGGTAGCCAGGTGCTCGACGTGCAGGAGCAGGTCGGCGTGGTGGCCGGGACGGTGAACGGCTACAGCGCGCAGACCGGCTGGGCCAAGGCGTTCGCATACGACTGCGTGGGCTCGGTCGTCGCGACGACGGCGATCGACTCCGCGGGGGTCTTCAACACAGTCCCTCTGACCCAGATGTACGCGACCTGGGTCGCGGGCGGAGGCAGCGGCGCCTACGTGCACTTCACGGGGCAGGAGCAGGCGGGCCTCTACACGTACAAGAAGCTGGCCTCGAACCTGGTGGTCACGACGGCGCAGTTCCCCACCTCGGCGCAGGTGGCACCCGCGAACGGTGGACGGACGTCGTCGGCGCCGACCCTGCAGGGGTCCTTCTCCGACCCCGGTGGCTCCGAGTGGATCCAGCGGTTGTTCCGGGTCGGCATCACGCCGACGGTCGACGACAGTGCGGTCTACGACTCGGGCTGGGTCGGGCAGGACTCGGTCACGTTGCCCGCCGGGCGCCTCGCTGAGGGCACGACCTACTACTGGAAGGCCTACGTCCGCAACGCGTGGGACGGCGCCTACGGGGTGTCGACCGTCCGCGCCTCCGGGGTCCGGTCGTTCACCACGAACACGGTGCCCAAGGTCAATCGGGCGGCGGTGACCGTGGACGGGGTCGCCGTGCCGACTGCTGGGACCGCCACGATCGTCACGACCTGGCCGACGTTCTCCTGGCCGGCCGTCACGCCGGACTCCGACGGTGCGGTCCAGTACATGGTGCGGATCGCCACCGGTGGAGATGCCACGACCGGGACGGTGGTCTCCTCAGGCTGGCAGACCGGGACGTCGTTCCAGGTGCCCGAGGGGTCGCTGAGCGACGGCGGGGTGTACTCGTGGACCGTGCTCACCAAGGACCCGCTCGGTGAGGGCGCCGTGCCGTGGACCGGGAAGTTCGTGGTGAACCGCCGCCTCGCGGAATCGGGTCCGTCCCCGACGGAGCAGGTCGGGCCGGTGACGGTGAACCTCGCGAACGGCAACGCGGGCCTGCGGTTCGCCTCGCCCACAGTCTCCACGGTGGGCGGGCCGATGGGTCTGTCGTTCTCCTACAACTCCCAGGCGTCCCGCACCAAGGGGCTGCTCGGTCGCTACTACGCGGCGGGGACGACGCCCTCGGCGTTCACGTTCCCCGCGGGGACCGAACCGTTGACGACCCGCGTCGACCCGTCACTCAACTTCAGCTGGGTGCTCGGCTCGCCGTCGCCGTCGGTGCCGGTCGACCAGTTCGCGGTGCGCTGGACGGGCTACGTGACCGTCCCGACGGACGGCCAGTGGACGTTCGGTGTGGTGCAGGACGACGGGGCCAGGGTCAAGATCGGCAGTACGACCGTCCTCGACCGCTGGTCCGACCAGGCGGGTGGACCGAACTGGGGTTCGGCGATCGGGCTGACCTCGACGACCCGCTCAGCCATCCAGGTCGATTACTACGAGAACGGTGGCGGGGCGACCTTCTCGCTCTGGGCGAAGGGCCCGGGGTACCCGAACGGCATCGTGGTGCCGTCGGACTGGCTGTCCCCGACCTTCGAGACCCTCCCTGCCGGGTGGTCCGCGTCGAGCGCCCTGGCCGGTGACGCCTCCGCGTACGTCTCGGCGTCGGTCGAATCCGGCTCCGTGGTGCTCACCGACGAGACCGGGACCACCCACACGTACACGCGCACGTCGGCCGGCGGGTACACGCCGCCGTCGGGGGAGTACGGCGTCCTCGGGTTGTCGTCGTCGGGCCAGGTGAACCTGACCGATTCCGACGGCACGGTGTACGTCTTCGGCGCGAACGGCCGGCTCGAGTCGGCCACGTCTCCGGAGGACTCGAAGACCCCGGCGACCCCCAAGATGACGTGGCGGACCGGGACGGGTCAGCTCGACGCAGTCACTGATCGAGCGTCGGGCAAGAAGGTGCGGTTCTTCTACGCCGGTGACACCGCGCCCGAGGGGAGCGGAGCCGCCTGCACCGTGCCTCAGGGCTTCGCGGCGCCCCCGGCCGGGAACGTATGCCGCATCGTCTACCCGTCGGCGTCGGGCACGGGGGTCGGGTCGTCGACGTTCCTCTACTACGACGCCTCGGGCCGGCTCGCCCGGATCGTCGATCCGGGGACGGAGGTCACGGACTTCCAGTACGCGGCGACCGGTGAGCTGACCGGGGTACGGACGCCCGCGGTCAACGACTGGCTGGCAGCCGACAGCGCCCGGGTGGCCTCCGACGCCAACCTGGTGCAGATCGCCTACACGGCCGAGGCGGGGCGGGTGCGCAAGGCCGCCTCGGTGACCCTGCCCGCGGCCGACGGTGCCAGCGCCGAGGGTCGTCTGTCGACCACGTTCACGTACGTCGCCCCGACGGGCACCGTCAACGGCACCACGTCGGTGGATCGCACGGGTGTCACCGGCGCTGCCACCGGGCACGCGCGCACGGTCACCTACGACCGCACGCTCCGACAGGTGACCGACACGAGCGCCTCCGGGCTGACCTCGAGCCAGGTGTGGGACGCGACGAAGGACCTCGTCTACTCCTCGACCGACCCCGCGGGCCGGACCTCGACGACCGTGTACGACGCCCGCGACCGGGTCACGGACACGTACGGTCCGGCCCCGACGGCGTGCTTCGGCGCGGACCGCCGACCGCTCGCCTCGTGCCCGATCACGCCGGCGCACACCGCCACGGCGTACGACCAGGGGATGCAGGGGCTGAGCGTCTCGTTCTACAACAACCCGAACCTGTCGGGTCAGCCTGCGTCGTTCGGCCTCGGCATCGGCTCGTCGACCACCGTCAACTGGGGCACCGGTGTGCCGGACCCGGCGATCACTGCGGCCGCCTGGAGCCTGCGCATGACGGGCGTGGTCAACTTCCCCGCAGCCGGCACCTACACGCTCAGCGCGGGAGGCGACGACGTCGTCAAGGTGTGGATCGACGACCTCCTCGTCCTGGCACCGCCGAACCTGGCGACGAACTCCGTCGCGGTGGTCCGGGCGGCCGCGGGTCCTGCCCGCATCCGCGTCGACTACGCGAACACGGGCGGGCCAGGCTCGCTGAACGTGACCTGGGCGGGTCCAGGCCTCACCGGGACGACGCCGATCCCGTCCTCGGCGCTCGAGCCGGACTACGGCCTGGTCACCTCGACCAAGGTCGATGACGCGGCTCCGGCCGGCAACCCCGCCGTCGCCTCCACCCAGGTCCCGGGCACCACGACCACGACCGGCTACGGGAAGGCGCCGTGGCTCGGTCACGCGGAGACCTCGACCGAGGACGCCGGTGGGCTGGCCCTGACCACGACGACCGCGTTCGAGGCCCCAGGCGTTGGCTTCGGCCGACGGATCGGCAAGTGGCTGCCGGCCGCGACCGCCGCGGGCACGCTCGACGCGGCCCACGGCTACACGTACACCTACTACTCGGCGACGGACACGCAGCCCAACGTCTGCGGGGTCCCGGCGGGTGCGCTGCCCGCGGGTCTGCCGAAGTCCGTCGTGGAGCCGACCCCGGCGAGCGGGTCGGCCGTGAGCACGACGTTCGTGTACGACCAGTGGGGCCGCGCGGTCGGCTCGAAGAAGGCGGGCGACGCCGACTGGACGTGCGTGACGTACGACGAGCGCGGGCGTGTCACGAAGACGACGTACCCGTCGACGGGCGGGACGGCACGCGTGGTCACGACCGACTACGCGGTCGGAGGTGATCCTCTGACGTCCGCCACGACCGACAGCTCACTGACGGCGGCTGGCTCCGGTGGAGGAGTCGTCTCGGGCGCGAGCGATCTGCTGGGACGGGCCGTCCGATACACCGACGTGTGGGGTGTGGTGACCGCGACGACCTTCGACGCTGCGGGTCGGCCCCAGGAGTCGAGCACGACCGTGCCCGGTGGCGGGACCTTCACGACGGGCCAGCAGTACGACGCCGACGGCAACGTCACGGCTGTCACCGACGGCGGCAAGCTGATCGCGTCCCCGACGTACACCGCTGGTGACCTCACGTCGGTCGCCTACCCGTCCGGTGACGGCAACGCGGGCAACGGCACGGCTCTCGCTATCGGTCGGGACGCGACCGGTGCGACGACGTCGTTGGCGTGGTCCTTCGCGGCCGGGGTGAGCCTGACTGATCGCGTGGTGCGTTCCCAGTCGGGTCGGGTGCTGACCGACACGGTCAGTGACGGGTCGGCGACGTCCACCTCGTCGTACTCCTACGACGGCGCCGGGCGCCTGGTGAAGGCCTCCATCCCGGGCCACGAGCTCAGCTACGAGTTCGCGGCGACGGGCGGTTGCGGGGTCTCCACTCGAGCGGGCCTGAACGGGAACCGCACGGCCGCGAAGGACGTGTTCACGTCCGCCGGCGTGACGACCACGAGCACGACGGCCTACTGCTACGACTCCTCGGATCGCCTGACGGCCACGACGGTGACGGACCCGGTGGTCGGTGCGAACCCCGTGGCCGGCACGAACCTGTCGCAGCAGGCCGGCACGCTGGCCTACGACGCGCGCGGCAACACGACCGCTCTGGCCGACCAGACGCTGACCTACGACGCGTCGAACCGGCACGCCTCCACCACGGTGGCGGCCACGACGGTGACCTACCAGCGTGACGCGTCCGACCGGATCGTGGCCCGCTCGGTCTCAACCCCGGGTGGCACGAGTGAGGAGTTCCGGTATGGGTTCACCGGTGGCGGAGACAGCCCCGACCTGGTGCTGAACGGTGAGGGTGCCCTGCTGCAGCGCACCCTGGCGCTGCCCGGCGGTGTGGTCGTCTCCCTGCCGACGGGCGAGCAGGCCACGTGGTCCTACCCGAACGTGCACGGCGACGTGGTCACGACCGCGGACGCGGCCGGCACCCGTGGAGCGCTGAGCAGCTACGACCCGTTCGGCCAGGTCCTCGACCCGGCCACCGGCGCCATCGGCACCATCACTGCTGATGACGCAGGCCCGGACAACCAGCCCGGCACAGCCGACAACGGCTGGGTCGGCTCCCACCAGAAGCTCGACGAGCACACCGCCACGATCGCCACCATCGAGATGGGCGCCCGCCAGTACACGGCAGCGCTGGGCAGGTTCCTCTCGGTCGACCCAATCGAAGGCGGGTGCGACAACGCCTACGCCTACCCTGGCGACCCGATCAACTCCTTCGACCTCGACGGTGCCTTCGCTCTTCGGAAGTGGATCAAGGTTGGTGTGATGGCGATTGGCGTCGCATCGGCGGTGGCTTGCGTCGTGGCTAGTGCAGGGATCTGCGCGGGAGTGCTGGCTGCCGCCACGGTGGCCTCGGTCAGCAACAACGCATGGGCAGCAGCTCACCATGAGATGTCTTGGAAGCAGGCTACGGTCAATAGTGTGATCGATGTGGGGACCGCGTTCATTCCAGGCGCGCGTGCCGCTTCGGGGATCAGGGCTGTTGAGAACAGTGGTTTGCAGCTCGCGCGCACCTCAAGGCTTACAAGGGCGATGCCAATCGTAGGCGCCCGTTCGAGTGCAACCCTGAGGTCGGCTTGGCGCGCAAGGCCCACCAGGACAGCGCTGCGTTCAGCGTCCTACGTGTACGGCGCATGGCGCAGTGTCACTGGCCGGAACTGGTAGGGGGGAAGGAAGAGACCATGGAGATCGGCGCCATACTCGTGTTCTCGTCGGTGATCTTGGCGCTCCTCGTTCTGGGCTCCCTGCGGAATCACAGCGGCGTGAACTTCGAGCTAGATGCCAGTCGCGGCGCCATTCGCGGAAACCGGATTCGCGGGACGCTCGTCATTATCAGCTTGGCGGCCCTTTCGGCGGGACTGCATCTCGAGAAGGGGGGCTCGTTGCAGGCCCTGACTTCAATTCCAGGACTCGTGTTTCTCCTGGCTCAGATGATCTCAGGTGCCACGTTTGTGCTGTATAGGCCGAAGTTCGACGCCAGTGTGCTGGAACCGAGTCCGCGTGGACGTTTCGCGCAGCCCGTAAGGCGCCTCACTCGGCGGTCACGGAGAATCTGGCTCGGCAGTTTCCTCAGCTCGGTAGCGGCCTCAATCGCCACCTCATTGCTCGCAGTGCTGTAGCGGACATTCCTCGGGGCAGTCAGCAGCGCATTCAATGGAACGCCGCGACCTACCAGCGCGACGCGTCCGACCGGATCGTGGCCCGCTCGGTCTCGACCCCGGCGGCACGAGCGAGGAGTTCCGGTACGGGATCACCACGCAGCAGGGTGGCGATGATGGAGAGCCCGGGCGGCCTGGGCCAGGTGCTGCAGTCGATGACGGTCCTCCCCTTGGTCGCGGCTGTCGTCAGCCTCCGCGACCACAGCGGCTGGAAACGTCGAGATCGACGCCTGGCCGGCGACCGTCCGTGGTCTCAGGGTGTGCGGCACGCTCGTCCTGATGGGGGTCTCGATGGTCGCGCTGGGGCGGCTGCTCGCGTCGGGATCGGATCTCATTCGCCTGGGGCTGGCCCTGATGGCGGTCGCCGGGGCCGTGCCGTTCCTCGTGTACCGGCCCTCGGCAGCACCGGGCGACCCGGGTGCGGCCCCTCAGCGCGCGCACCAGGTGTCGCGCCCGAGGTTCCAGCGGCCGATCGTGGGTCGCCTTCGCTACTGCCATCCGCCCGGGGGCATGCTCCGGATCGCCGACCGACGCCTGTCCTGGCTGAACGCGCCGGGAGGTATCGAGTACCCGGTGCCGTTGGGCGGGTTGCGCTTCGTGCGCAGCCGGGCCGATGGCCCGTGGGCGGTCGCGGAATGCATCGACGGCGACGTGGTGGTCGAGATCCGGTGCCGGGCTTACGCTCGGCGTCACGTGCGAGCCGTCCTTGAGCACTGACGAGCGGTTCGTCGGCGGAACCTGGTTCAGCGTCGACGACCACGACTACGCCCTCTCGAAGTCGCTGGCGGTGCTGACCTTGTCCGACGACGGTGTCCGGGTGTCGGTGCGCTACGGGGCGATGACCTGGCTCACCGCTGCACCTGCCCGCGAGCGGGGGTGCCGGTGCCGCTGGACCGGTGGGAGCTGTGGTCGGCACCGTGGGCCGACGCGCTCACGTTGGCGTGCAGCGGTCGGGCGTTCGGTGTTGTCTCGGGGACGTCGGGCGCGTGCCGGTTCACGCTGCGGTCCCGTCGGCAGGCCGCGCGGCTGAGGGCGCGTCTGCACGAGCTGGGCGTGCCCGTCGAGGAGGTGTACCCGTCCAGGCGCTTCCTGCTGCAGCGGGTGCACCCGGACCTCGATCGAGTGCGCGCGTTCCCGCCGCTGCTCGGGCGATGTGGTCGGACGTCCTCCAGGTCCCGTAGCGGGGCCGACACCGCGCGGGACGCACTGCTCGGCGCCCTCGCGCTCGCGGGCAGCGCATGGTTGGTCCGGCAGGAGGGCGATGCGGTCATGGCCGTGCCGCTCGTCATGCTCGGGCTGTGGCTCGTGGTCTCTGCCGGTCGTGACCTGATCCGGGGTGCGTTCCACCTGCGGCGCTCCTCGGCTCGTGGCGACGCACGATGACGCGCACGGACCTCGGTACCGCGGAGCTGACCCTTCACGGCGGGACGTACGCGCGGGTGTCCGACGTGGTCCTGACGTTGGCCATCCCTCAGGCCGTGCTCCGAGCTACCGCCGACGGGGTCGTCGTCGAGCCGCGGCACGTCCTCGCGCGGGTGCTGGGTCGGGGCTTCGCGCGGGAGGTCGGGCCCGACGACTGGGTGACGCGCGGGACGCTCTGGTCCGAGCAGTGGTCGGACATGGTCGAGGTACGCGCTCGCGGACGTCGCCTGGGTCTGGTCAACCGGGCGGGTGACCGCTGCAAGTTCACCGTCTCGCGCCGCCGAAGGATGGACGAGCTGGTCGCCCTGCGCACCGGGCTGGGTATCCACGTCGAGCCCTTGCGCCCGACCTATCGATTCATGCCGTGAGCCCCTTCTCGGGGCCGGACCTGGACGCTCGGCCGCCGGTCACCGTCGCCCCGGCGCGCTCCGAGGCGGAGTCCGGATCGGCGGACGCGGACGTCTCGACCCCGCCTCCTGGCCCGCGCCGACTGAGGTCCTGGGCAGCGACCGGTCAGGGGATCGTGCTGGGAGCGGCGCTCGTGGCCGTCGGACTCCTCGTCGTCAGGGGCGCCGGTGCGCCGTCGCCGGGGCTGGTGGTCGCAGCTGTGCTCGTGTCCCTCGGCGTGTGGCGGCCGGTCACCCTGCCGTTCTGGGCCCGACGACCCGCGAGGCCGTCAGCTCCCTCGGACGCGGTCGAGGAGCAGGACGGCGATGTCGGCGACCTCGGGGACGCCGACCTGCGCTCGCGCGTCGGCCGGTGAGGCCGCTGCCGCAGCTCCGGCGGCGACCCCGTCGGAGAGCATCACGGTGCAGTAGGGGCAGGCGGTGGCGATGACGTCGGCACCTGTGGCGACGGCCTCGGCGGCGCGTGTGGTGCTGATGCGGGTGCCGATGGACTCCTCCATCCACATGCGGGCACCGCCGGCGCCGCAGCAGAAGGACATCTCCCGGTTGCGGGGCATCTCGGCGAGCTCGACGCCGGGCAGGGCGCCCAGGAGCTCGCGCGGCGGGGAGTAGACCTGGTTGTGCCGGCCCAGGTAGCAGGGGTCGTGGTAGGTCACGGTGGTCGTGGTGGCCTCGGGGGGCGCGGTGGGCACCAGGCGGCCGTCGGCGACGAGTGTGTCGAGCAGCTCGGTGTGGTGGACGACCTCGAACCGGCCGCCGACCTGCGGGTACTCGCGGCTGATCGTGTTGAAGCAGTGCGCGCAGGTGACGACGATGCGCTGGGCGCCCACCTCGGTGAGGGTCTCCACGTTCTGCGCGGCGAGCATCTGGTAGAGCAGCTCGTTGCCGGCGCGGCGGGCGGGGTCGCCGGTGCAGGTCTCGCCGTCGCCGAGCACGGCGAACGAGACGCCGGCGATGTGCAGCAGCTCGGCCACGGCGCGGGTGGTCTTCTTGGCGCGGTCCTCGTAGGCGCCCGCGCAGCCGACCCAGAACAGGTAGTCGACGTCCGCGGCGGACTCCACGTCGGCTCCGACCACGGGCACATCGAAGTCCAGGCCCTTGGCCCAGTCGAGGCGGGCGCGGGCGGGCAGGCCCCACGGGTTGCCCTGGCGTTCGAGCTTGGTGAACGCCCCGCCGAGCTCGTTCGGGAACGCCGACTCCATGAGCACCTGGTAGCGGCGGATGTCGAGGATCGTGTCGACGTGCTCGATGTCGACGGGGCACTGCTGCACGCACGCGCCGCACGTGGTGCAGGCCCACAGCACGTCGGGGTCGATGACACCCGAGGCGACCAGGTCGACGCCCGCGTGCGGGTCGGGCTCGACCTCACCGCTGCCGGCGCGGGCGGCCTGCAGGTAGGGGGCGGTCGCGGCGGCGTGGTCGCGCAGCGCGAGCGTGAACAGCTTGGGGCTCAGCGGCTTGCCCGTGGCCCAGGCGGGGCACTGGTCCTGGCAGCGGCCGCACTCGGTGCACGTGGAGACGTCGAGCAGGGCCTTCCAGGTGAGGTCCTCGACCGCGCCGGCGCCCAGGCGCACGTCGTCGGGCAGGTCCTCCAGGGCGTTCAGGTCGATGGGGGAACCGTCCGGCCCGGCCAGCGGCATCAGCGGGCCGAGCGCGGGGCGCCCGTCAGCGGTGCGGCGCGCGTACACGTTGACGACGGCGAGGAACCGGTGCCAGGCCACACCCATCGTGGGCTGCAGGCCGACGACCACGAACCACGACATCGACACGAGGATCTTCACGGTCGCGACCAGCACGACCGCCGTCTCCAGCGCACCGGTCGAGGCGCCGGACATCCACGAGCCGTACCAGGCGGTCAGCGGGAAGTGCCACGCACTGGCCAGGTGCTCGGTCGCCGGGTCCTGCGACGCGAGCGCGTACTCCAGGCCACGCAGGGTCAGGGCGGCGGCGACGACCAGCAGCACGGTCGCCTCGACGAAGTACGCCTGCGCCTGGTTCGAGCCGAAGAACCGCGACCGGCGCTGGGTGGCCTCCGGCTGGTCGGCGCGCGGTCGGATGCGCAGCCGCAGCCGGATGAGCCCGATGATCCCGAACAGGGACAGCCACGCGATGGCCTCGATCGCCCACTCCAGTGGCGGCAGGTGCCCGATCAGCGGCAGCGCGAACTCCGGGTTGCCGACCTGCCCGTACCCGCTGACCAGGGTGAGGAACAGCAGCGGGAACGAGACCATGACCGCCCAGTGCGCGATCCGCACGGCCGGCTTGTGCTGGAACCGCCCGTGGCCGATCAGCTCGCGCAGCAGCATGCCCAGGCGCGGCCCGACGGGCGCGAACCGGCCCGGTGCCGGGCGGCCGATCCGCACGGTCGCGACGATGCGCATCACCCCGCGGACGAACACGGCGACACCGCCGACGGTCGCGACGACCACCAGCGCCAGGCACACACCCCGCAGCAGATCCACGCGCACACGCTAACCGGCCCGGGTGCCGCCCGGTCGGGACGCCCGGCCGCAGATCACCGCGTCGCAGGCCCCTCCGCACCCCGACCCGACGGGTGTGGTGCCGCGCGTCCGACGTGCACCTGAGGGACAGTTGGCACAGTCGTGGGAAGACCGTGGGAATCTCATTGATAGGGTTACCTCACCGACCACCCGCCCCCGACGAGGACGGAGCCGGATGTGCTGACCCTGCTGGCCGTGCACCTGCTCGCCGCTCTCGTCGCGCCCGTGCTGGTCCGGTTGATGGGGCGTCGGGCGTTCTGGGTACTCGCGCTGGCACCGGCCTCCGCAGCTGTCTGGGCGCTGACGTGGACCTCCCGTGTGCAGAGCGGGCAGGCACCGACCGAGGTCGTCGAGTGGATCCCGCAGCTGGGCCTCGAGCTCGCCTTCCGGCTCGACACCCTGTCGTGGTTCATGGTGCTGGTGGTCGGCGGCGTCGGGGCGCTCGTCCTCCTCTACTGCTCGGCCTACTTCTCGGTGCACGCGCACGGCCTGGGGCGGTTCGGTGGGGTGTTCGTCGCGTTCTCCGGCGCGATGCTCGGCCTGGTCGCCGCCGACGACATGCTGCTGCTGTTCGTGTTCTGGGAGCTGACGACCGTCACGTCGTACCTGCTCATCGGCCACTACTTCGACCGCAAGGCCAGCCGACGGGCCGCCATGCAGGCCATCGTGGTGACCACCGCCGGCGGACTGGCCATGCTCGTCGGGCTCGTGCTGCTCAGCGACGCCGCCGGCACGTACCGGGTGTCCGAGCTGCTCGCCGACCCGCCGCGGGGCAGCACGACCGTCACCGTCGCGCTCGTGTGCCTGCTCGCGGGGGCCGCCACCAAGTCCGCCCTCATCCCTTTCCACTTCTGGTTGCCCGCCGCCATGGCCGCCCCGACCCCGGTCAGCGCCTACCTGCACGCCGCCGCGATGGTGAAGGCCGGTGTGTACCTGGTCGCCCGGTTCGCGCCCGCCTACGGGCAGGAACCGGTGTGGCAGGCGATCGTCGTGACCCTCGGCGTGGGCACCCTGCTGCTCGGCGGCTACCGGGCGCTGCGGCAGCACGACCTCAAGCTCGTCCTCGCGTTCGGCACCGTCAGCCAGCTCGGGCTGATCGTGCTGCTGGTCGGACTGGGCACGCAGGCCACCGCGCTCGCGGGCGTGGCGATGCTCGGCGCGCACGCCATGTTCAAGGCGTCGCTGTTCCTGGTGGTCGGCGTGGTCGACGCCGCGACCGGCACCCGTGACCTGCGGCGACTGTCCGGGGTGGGTCGCGAGCTGCCGTGGACGGCCACCGCGGGCGCACTGGCCACCGCCTCGATGATCGGTCTGCCGCCGTTCGCCGGTTTCGTGGCCAAGGAGGCCGCGCTGGAGTCGTTGGCGCACCTGGGCGGTGGGCTCGGCACGTTCCTGGTGGTGGCCGTCGCCGTCGGGTCGGTGCTGACCGTCGCGTACGGGCTGCGCCTCTGGTGGGGGGCGTTCGCGACCAAGCGCGTCGTCGCCCACGAGGCGGTGCAGCCCGCCGCGGACGGCACGGTGCCTGCCGCGTCGGCCCCCGTGCCGGACGGCACCGCCGAACCGGCCCCGATCACGCACCCGTCGCTGCTGCTCGTGTGGCCGGCCATGGTGCTGGCGGTGCTCGGTGTGGCCGTGGCGCTGCTGCCCGGGCTCGGCGAGAACCTGCTGCAGCCGTACGCGGACACGGCCGGTGCGGGCGAGCCCGGTCACCTGGCGCTGTGGGCCGGCCTCACGCCGACGCTCGCGCTCACCGCGGGGATCCTGCTCGCCGGTCTGCTGCTGTTCCTGGCGCGCGACCGCGTCGAGAGGTTGCAGGCCGGGCTGTACCGGGGTCCCGAGGCGGATCGCGTGTACCGCCGGTCCATGCGTCGGCTCGACGACCTCGCGGCCGATGTCACAGCCGTCACGCAGCGTGGTTCCCTGCCGCTGTACCTCGGCGGGATCCTCGTGGTGTTCGTCGTCGGCGTGGGCACGGCGCTCGTCGTCGGCGGCACGGGTCCGACCAGCCCCCGGTGGTGGGACCAGCCCGCGCAGGTGGTCTTCGGTGCCGTCGTGATCATCTCGGCGGTGCTGGCCGCACGGGCCCGCCGGCGCCTCAAGGCCGTGATCCTGCTGGGCATCGGCGGGTACGCCGTCGCCGGGTTGTTCCTGCTGCACGGTGCCCCTGACCTGGCGCTCACGCAGGTGCTCGTGGAGACCGTGACGCTCGTCGTGTTCGTCCTCGTGCTGCGCCGGCTGCCCCCGTACTTCTCCGACCGTCCGCTGGCCGGTTCCCGGTGGGTGCGCTTGGCGGTGGGGCTGGCAGTGGGGCTCACCGTGGGCGGGATCGCGCTCGTGGTACCGGGCGCGCGGGTGCACGTGCCGGTGTCGGAGCACTTCGCCCGTGAGGCCGTCGAGTTCGGGGGCGGCACGAACATCGTCAACGTCACGCTCGTCGACATCCGCGCCTGGGACACCATGGGCGAGATCTCCGTGCTGCTGGTCGCGGCCACCGGTGTCGCGTCCCTGGTGTTCCTCTCGCGCCGCACCGGGGCGATCTTCCGCGCCGAGGACGCCCCGCAGGACCGCGCGGTGTGGGCCGGTGCGGGCACCGATCCGATGGCCGCGCTGCGCCACCACCAGGGGCCCGGCGAGGTGGCCGAGGCCCGGCAGCAGGCCATGGACTCCGGGTCGGCGACCTCCGGCGCGCGGGCCCGCGAGTGGCTGCTCGCCGGCCGCACCCTGGCGCCGCAGCGACGGTCGGTCGTGTTCGAGGTCGTGGTCCGGCTGCTGTTCCACACGATGATCGTCTACTCGGTGTACCTGCTGTTCTCCGGCCACAACGCCCCCGGCGGCGGGTTCGCCGCGGGCCTGGTCACCGGGATCGCCCTGATCGTGCGCTACCTGGCCGGCGGTCGGTACGAGCTGGGCGAAGCCGCGCCGGTCCAGCCCGGTGCGCTGCTGGGCCTGGGCCTGTTCCTGTCGGTGGGTGTCGGTCTGGCGGCGCTGCTGCTCGGAGGCTCCGCGCTGCAGTCCTGGCTGATCGACGTGCACGTGCCGGTCATCGGCACCGTGCACCTGGTGACCAGCCTGTTCTTCGACGTCGGCGTGTACCTGGTCGTCGTCGGGCTGGTGCTCGACATCCTGCGCAGCCTCGGCGCCGAGCTGGACCGGCGGGCCGAGGCGGGCGAGGACGACCTCGAGGACGCCGCCGACCGCACCGACGTGACCGCCGGGCTGCCCGGCCAGGGCGGAGGGGCCCGATGATCGACATGACCCCGAACCTGGTGCTCGTGGTGACCATCGCCGCGCTGTTCACGGTCGGCGTGTACCTGCTGCTCGAGCGCAGCCTGTCGCGCGTGCTCATCGGCGTCATCCTCGTCGGCAACGGCGCGAACCTGCTGTTCCTCGTGGCCGGCGGCGCCGCGGGCAGGGCACCGATCGTCGGGCTGGAGCCCGAGGGGCAGATGAGTGACCCGCTGCCGCAGGCCATGGTGCTCACCGCCATCGTCATCACCCTCGGCATGACCGCGTTCCTGCTGGCCATGGCCTACCGGTCGTGGCAGCTGCACGGGCACGACGAGGTGCAGGACGACATCGAGGACCGCCGCATCGTCCGCCTCGCGGGGCTCGACGAACGGGCGTTCGTCGACACCGACACCGAGGGGTTCGTGGAGTCCCTCGACGAGGAGGCCGCACTCGCGCGCGACGAGACGGACGAGGGCCACGGGGCGGAAGGGGAGCAGCGGTGAACGACGTCACGTGGATCGTGCCGCTCCCGGTGATGCTCCCGCTGCTGGGCGCCGGGCTCACGCTCGCCCTGTACGGCCGCCCGCGCGTGCAGCGCGTGGTCAGCGTGTCCGTGCTCGGCCTGGCCCTGCTCGCCTCGGTCACCCTGCTCGTGCTCGCAGACGACGGGCCCCTGGTCGTCGAGATCGGCGGGTGGGCGGCACCCGTCGGCATCGACCTGGTGGCCGACCGACTCTCCGCGCTGATGCTCACGGTGTCCGGCGCCGTGACCCTGTGCGTCCTGCTGTACTCGCTCGCGCAGAGCCAGGAGGACGACGAGGAGTCCGCCCCCGTCTCCATTTACCACCCGACGTACCTGGTGCTGACCGCCGGGGTCGCCAACGCGTTCCTGTCCGGCGACCTGTTCAACCTGTACGTCGGGTTCGAGATCCTGCTGGCTGCCTCGTACGTGCTGCTCACGTTGGGCGGCACCGGTGAGCGCATCCGCGCGGGCACCATCTACGTGGTCGTCGCCCTGCTGTCGTCCGTGCTGTTCCTCATCGCCATCGCGATGATCTACGCCGCGACCGGCACCGTGAACCTGGCCCAGCTGGCCATCCGGCTGCCCGAGATCGACCCCGGGACGCAGCTGGTGCTGCAGGTCATGCTGCTGCTGGCGTTCGCGATCAAGGCCGCGATCTTCCCCCTGTCGGCCTGGCTGCCGGACTCCTACCCGACCGCGCCCGCACCCGTCACCGCCGTGTTCGCCGGCCTGCTCACCAAGGTCGGCGTGTACGCGATCATCCGCACGCAGACCCTGCTGTTCCCCGACGGGCGGCTGGACGGCGTGCTGATGTGGGCGGCGCTGGCCACCATGCTCATCGGGATCCTGGGCGCGGTCGCGCAGGACGACATCAAACGTCTGCTGTCGTTCACGCTGGTCAGCCACATCGGGTTCATGGTGTTCGGCATCGCCCTGTCCAGCCAGGCCGGCATGACCGCGGCCATCTACTACGTCGCCCACCACATCACCGTGCAGACCGCGCTGTTCCTGGTGGTGGGCCTGGTCGAACGCGCCGGCGGGTCGACGTCGCTGGAACGCCTCGGTGGGCTGGCGCGCCTGGCCCCGCTGCTGGCCGTGCTGTTCTTCGTGCCCGCCATGAACCTGGCCGGCATCCCGCCGCTGTCCGGGTTCCTGGGCAAGGTCGGGCTGCTCGAGGCGGGTGTCGCCGCCGGCACCCCGCTGGCCTACACGCTCGTCGCCGGGTCGGTGCTGACGTCGCTGCTGACGCTCTACGCACTGGTCAAGGCATGGAACAAGGCGTTCTGGCAGACCCCGCCCGAGGACCCGCCGCCCACCCGGCTGCCCGTCGGCATGGTCCTGCCGACCGCCGCGCTGGTCGGCATCGGGCTCGCCCTGACCCTGGCCGCCGGCCCGCTGTACGCGTACACCTCACGCGCGGCACAGGCCCTGGCCGAACGTGACCCGTACATCGTCGCGGTCCTGCCCGACGGCGAACGCGGCCCGGGAGAGTCCGCCGACGTCGTCGGTCCTGACGAGGCCTCCGCCGACGAGGAGGTGCACGGATGACGCTCCACGCCCGCCGTGCCCGCGTCCGCACCCAGTGGGGCACGATCGTCTGGCTCACCGCCGTGTGGGTGCTGCTGTGGGGCGACCTGTCCGTCGGCAACGTGCTCGCCGGGCTGGGCGTCGCCCTGGCCGTGACCCTCGGCCTGCGCATGACGCCCATCGAGTTCCACGGACGCGTCCGCCCGCTCGCCGTGCTCCACCTGTTCACCCGGTTCGGGATCGACCTGGTCCGCGCGTCGTTCGAGGTCGCGTTCATCGCGTTGCGCCCCGGGTACACCCCGCGCGGCGCGGTCATCGGCGTCCAGCTGCGCAGCCACTCCGACCTGTACCTGACCATGACCGGCGAGCTGTGCTCGCTCGTGCCCGGCTCGATCGTCGTCGAGGCGCACCGGCTCACCGGGATGCTCTACCTGCACGTGCTCGACGTGCGCCAGGCCGGCGGGGTCGAGAAGGCCCGGCAGCACGTGCTCGACCAGGAGGAACGGGTGCTGCGCGCGTTCGCCTCGGCCTCCGAGCTGGCCGACGCGGGCCTGATGCCCGGCACCCCGACCCGCCAGCCGGCGGTTCCCCGCGGAACGGAGGGCCGACCGTGACCGCCGTCGCCATCGTGTGCGCCGTGATGCTGACCGTCGGCACCGTGCTGTCGATCGCCCGCGCCGAGAAGGGCCCCTCGATGCTCGACCGCACCATCGCGCTCGACATCGTCGTGACCATGATGATCGCCGGTGTCGCCCTCTACGCCGCCGTGCACCGCCGCACCGACGTGGTCCCCGTGCTCGTGGTGCTCTCCCTCGTCGGGTTCGTCGGCTCGGTCACCGTCGCCCGGTTCGCGTCCGTGGAACCCGAGGGTGAGGGCCGCGTGCGCACCCGCGAGGAGATCGCCGCCGAGGAGTCCGAACGCCGCCGCGTCGAGGCCGAGACCGAGGAGCGCCGCCGGGCGTGGGCGCTGCGCCGCGCGCAGGAACGCGAGCACGGCACCCCACCGGGCCCGCAGCCCGGCCCGGACGACGCGCCGGAAGGGAACGGACGATGACCGCCGACGACTGGACGACCGTCGCCGACGTCGCCTCCGCCGTGTGCCTGCTCGGGGGGGCGTTCTTCGCGCTCGCCGCCGGCGTCGGTGCCCTGCGGTTCCCCGACCTGCTGGCCCGCATGCACGCCGCGACCAAGCCGCAGGTGCTCGGACTGGTGCTCGTGCTCGTCGGCCTGGCCCTGCGGCTGCGGTCCGGCGGGGCGGTGTGGGCGCTCGTGCTCGTCGCCGTCTTCCAGATGCTCACCGCCCCGGTCGCCGCGCACATGGTCGGCCGGGCCGGGTACCGCACCGGCAAGGTCCGCAGCGAGCTGCTCGTCGTCGACGAGCTCACCCGCGACATGGCCCGCGCACGCGCCGCCGCCGAAGCCGCAGCGGGGGCGGGCGTCGTGCTCGACCCCGAGGGGTTCGGCGCACAGCCCGACGAGCCGACACCCGGCGAGCGCGACTGACCGTCGGGGCCGGTCAGCGCAGGTGGCGGGTGCGCTTGCGTTCGACCTGACCGGCCACGCGGACCGCGCCGCGCGTGGCGAGCACCCGGGACGCCCCGACGAGCGCGCCGGTGATGGCCGCCGCCGCCAGCGCCTCCTTCAGCCCGCCGTCCGTCGGGTTGTCGGCACGTGGCGGCTTGTGGCCGCGCGCGGCCTTCCACGCCTGCTCGACCGCCTCCTGCACGAACCACGCCGCCGCGAGGGTGGCAGCGGTGTCGATCAGGAGTGTGAGGACGGACTGGTTGGGCCGGGTCGGCTTGTCGGCCACGGGGTACCTCCTGGTGAGCGCGGACGTCGGTCCACCGTAGCGAGCCGCGCCCCCGGTCACGCGCCGGCGGGCAGCACGATCTCCACGCGGCGGTCGAGCTGGCGGCAGGCCGGGTGGTGCGCGTCGCCCGTCTCGTGCGGGGCGACGGGGCTCGTTCACGGCGCGCTAGGATCGACCTCGAACGACAGGGGAGCGTCAGGGTCGTCCGGCACGGTGCCGGCAGGCCGGGGCGCTGAGAGTGCGGACCACCGCAGACCCTCGAACCTGATCCGGTTTGCACCGGCGTAGGGAGTCGGGAATCTCAGTCACCACCCCGTCGCGGTCCGTGCACGGGTGTGCCGTGCGTGGCCCCGCGGCGGGCGCGTGACCCCCTCCTGCTGACCGAGGAGGAGCATCACCCATGACGAGGACACTCGTCCGCGCGGCCCCGCGCCGCACCCCCCGACGCGCCCGCGTCCTGACGACCACCGCTGCCGTGCTCGTCGGCGTCACGGCGCTGGCCGGCTGCTCGGCCCTCGAGTCCGACGGCGCGGAGCCCAGCGCGTCCGGGGCGGCCGCGTCCGGCAGCGTCACGCTCGTCACGCACGACTCGTTCGGCCTGTCCGACGGCCTGCTCGAGCAGTTCGAGGAGGAGTCGGGCCTGACCGTCGAGATCGTGCAGCCCGGCGACGCGGGCGTGCTGGCCAACCAGCTGGTGCTCACCAAGGACGCCCCCCTGGGCGACCTGGTCTTCGGCATCGACAACACGTTCGCCTCACGCGTGATCGACGAGGGCGTCGTGGTGCCCGCCGAGCTGACCGCACCGGCCGTCGAGGACGCTGCGGCGTACGCGGTGGACGGCGACGAGGGTGCGCTCACCGCGGTCGACTTCGGCGACGTGTGCGTCAACGTCGACCACGAGTGGTTCGCCGCGCAGGGCCTGGCGGAGCCGACCACGCTCGAGGACCTCGCCAAGCCCGAGTACAAGGACCTGCTGGTCGTGCCGAACCCGGTGACGTCCTCGCCGGGTCTGGCGTTCCTGCTGGCCACCGTCGGGGCGTTCGGCGAGGACGCGTGGCCGACGTACTGGCAGCAGCTGAAGGACAACGGGCTCAAGGTCGCTGACGGCTGGTCGGACGCCTACTACGTGGACTTCACGGCCGGTGGCGGCGACGGCCCGCGGCCGCTGGTGCTGTCGTACGCCTCGTCCCCGCCGTTCACGGTGCCCGAGGGCGGCGACGTACCCACCACGGGTGCGCTGCTCGACACGTGCTTCCGGCAGGTCGAGTACGCCGGGGTGCTGGCCGGTGCCGCCAACCCGGAGGGCGCCGCGCAGCTGCTCGACTTCCTGCTGTCCGACGAGGTGCAGGCCGACATCCCCGGGTCGATGTACATGTACCCGGTCAGCGCGTCGGTGGTGCTCCCCGAGGAGTGGACGCAGTGGGCGCCGCTGGCCGACGCACCGTTCGAGGTGCCGTTGGCGGACGTGGCCGCGCACCGTGAGGCGTGGCTGACCACCTGGTCCGACACGGTGATCGGCTGACGGTCCGTCCATGACCACGCTCACGCGGCCGGCGGCCGTCGCACCTGCCGAGGTGCGACGGTCCGTCGGCCGCGTGCTCTTCTGGGCGACGGCCGTGGCCGTGCCCGTGCTGTTCCTCGGGTTCTTCTTCGCCTACCCGGTGCTGGTGATGATGGGCCGCGGGTTCGTGGCCGACGGCGCGCTCGACCTCGGCGGGTTCGCCGACGTGTTCTCCCGGCCCCGCACGTGGCGGATCATCGGCCTGACGCTCGCCCAGGCCGGGCTGGCCACCGCGATCAGCGTCGCGCTGGGGGTGCCCGGCGCGTACGTGCTGCACCGGCGCCGGTTCCGCGGGCGGGCCGTGGTGCGGGCGTTCGTCACCGTGCCGTTCGTGCTGCCGACCGTGGTGGTCGGCGTGGCGTTCCGGTCGCTGCTGGTGGAGGGAGGCCCGCTGGGGTTCCTGCACCTGGACGGCACGTTCGCGGCGATCGTCGCGGCCCTGGTGTTCTTCAACTACGCGGTCGTGGTGCGCGGCGTCGGGGGGCTGTGGGAGCGGCTCGACCCGCGCGCCGAGCAGGCCGCGCGTGCCCTGGGGGCGTCCCCATGGCGTGCGTTCGTGCAGGTCACGCTTCCGGCCCTGACGCCCGCGATCGCGTCGGCGGCCTCGCTGGCGTTCCTGTTCTGCGCGACGGCGTTCGGCACCGTGCTGGTGCTCGGCGGGTTGCAGTTCGGCACCATCGAGACCGAGATCTGGGTGCAGACCACGCAGTACCTGGACCTGCGGGCCGCCGCGGTGCTGTCCGTGGTGCAGCTCGTGGTCGTCGCCGCAGCCCTGGGGGTGGCCGGGCGCGCGCGCTCGCGTCGGGAACGCGCACTGACCCTGGCCGTGCCCGACAGCGCGGTGGCGCCGTTGCGCCTGCGGCGCCCCGCGGGCGTGCCGCGCGGTGACGGCCACGGGCTCGACGTGGCGGCGGCGGCGATCACCGGTGCCGTGGTCGTGCTGCTCGCACTCCCGCTGGTGAACCTGGTCGTCCGGTCGCTGCAGACCGCCGACGGCTGGGGGGTCGACCACTACCGCGCGCTGGGCACCCCGGGCGACACGCTGCAGGTCTCCGTGTGGCAGGCCACCGCGACCTCGCTGCGCACGGCCGTCGACGCCACGACCATCGCGTTGGTCGTCGGCGGGCTGGTGGCACTCGTGGTGTCCCGTCGGCCGCGCTCGCGGAGGGCCCGGCACGCCGTCGCCGGGCTCGACGCGGTGTTCATGCTGCCGCTGGGCGTCTCGGCGGTGACCGTCGGGTTCGGGTTCCTGCTGGCCATGCACGAGCCGTTCGGCCTGCCGGTGGACCTGCGCACCAGCCCGATGCTGGTGCCCGTGGCGCAGGCCGTGGTGGCGGTGCCGCTGGTGGTGCGCACCGTGCTGCCCGTGCTGCGGGCCATCGACCCGCGGCTGCGGGAGGCCGCCGCGACCCTCGGTGCCTCACCGGCGCGCGTGCTGTCCGCGGTCGACCTGCCCATCGCGGCCCGGTCGCTCGGCCTGGCCGTCGGCTTCGCGTTCGCCGCGTCCCTGGGGGAGTTCGGTGCGACGTCGTTCCTGGCCCGCCCGGCGAACCCCACCCTGCCGGTGGTCATCTTCCGGCTCATCGGGCGCCCCGGCGCCGACAACTACGGCATGGCGCTCGCCGCGTCGGTGGTCCTCGCGGTGCTGACCGCCGGGATCGTCGCGCTGTGCGAACGCCTGCGGACCACGGGGAGCGAGTGGTGAGCATGACGGACGAACCGACCGGCACGGGCCTGGGGCTGCACGACGTCGTCGTGCGGTACACCGGGGACGGCTCACGGCACGGCGGGGCGGGCACCACGGCCGTCGACGGCGTCTCGCTGCACGTGGGCACCGGCGAGGTCGTCGCCCTGCTCGGGCCGTCCGGCTGCGGCAAGTCCTCGCTGCTGCGCGCCGTCGCCGGTCTGGAACCGCTCGCCGGCGGGCAGGTGAGCTGGGACGGCGTGAGCGTGACCGACATGCCCGTGCACCGCCGCGGGTTCGGGCTGATGTTCCAGGACGGGCAGCTGTTCGAGCACCGCGACGTGGCCGGCAACGTCGCGTTCGGCCTGCACGCGGGCGGGGGAGGCCGCCGTCGCACGGCGCGCACGGTCCGGGACGCCAGGGTCGCCGAGCTGCTCGCCGTCGTGGGCCTGACCGGGTATGGCGACCGGCCCGTGGCCACGCTGTCCGGGGGTGAACGGCAACGTGTCGCCCTGGCGCGGGCCCTGGCCCCCCGGCCACGCCTGCTGCTGCTGGACGAACCCCTCTCCGCCCTCGACCGTGCGCTGCGCGAACGTCTCGCCGACGACCTGCGGGCCGCGCTGGTCGCCACCGGCACCACCGCGCTGTTCGTCACGCACGACCAGGACGAGGCGTTCGCCGTCGCCGACCGGGTCGCCGTGATGGATGCGGGCCGGCTGCGCCAGGTCGACACCCCGGGCGCGTTGTGGCGGCACCCCGCGACCCGGCAGGTCGCCGAGTTCCTCGGCTACGAGGCGTTCGTCCCGGCGGACCCCGTGCGGTCCGCAGGCCCCGAGGTCGACGAGGTCGTACACGTGGCCACCGAGGCGGGCTGCGCGGGCGACCCCACGGCCCTGCTCGCCCTCGCGCCCGGGGCGCTCGTGGTCACCGAACGCACGCACGGCCCCCGCGGCGACGGACCGGCGCTCAAGGGCACCGTGATCCGGGTCGTCGCGCGTCGCGGGCGCGCCGAGGTGCAGGTCGAGGTCGACGGGCTGGGTGCGCTCACCGCCGTCGCCGCCCTGGGCGCCGAGCCGCACGTCGGGATGGTCGTCGCGCTCGCGGTCGACCCGACGGCCGTCGCGTTCGTGCCCGCCGACGAGCGCGTCCGCCTGCACGCGGCGGGCGGCCGGGCTACGGTCGAAGGGCAGGTGACCACGCACGCGGACGTGAGGTGAGCGGGATGACCCTGGAGCGACGAGTCGTCGTGTCGATCGACATCCCGGCCCCGTTGGCGACCGTGTGGGAGCACCTGCGCGACCCGCACCTGATCCGCCGCTGGTACGCGTGGGACTGGCCGGGTCTCGACGAGGAGATCCGGCACGTGTTCGGCGAGCAGGCGGTCGAGCACGTGCGGGTCGACGACGGCACCACCACCCACACCCTGACCTGGCCGCACCTGGACGTGCTGACGGTGACGGGCTCGGTCGACCGGCCCGATCGCACCCGCCTGCAGTTCACGCGCCGCAGCCACGAGGGCCTCACCTCGTTCGACGGCGTGCGGGACGAGATCGACGAACGGTGGATCGCGTGGACGCAGCAGCTGCGCTTCGCCCTGACGGTGCACCCCGGTGAGGACCGGCGCACGCTGGCGGTGTTCGGCCTGGACGCCGGTTCCCGGCAGGATCCGCTGCTGGACCGGGCGGGGCTGCACGGGGCGCGGGGTGTCCCGGTCGGCGGGCACGTGCACGCGCGCCGGCCCGACGGCACCCAGCTGGGCGGGACTCTGCTGCACAAGGGCGAGCTGCAGTTCGGCGTGCACCTGCACGGGTTCGCCGAGTCGTTCCTGGTGGTCATGATCACGCCCGCCGCGCACCACCCGCCGCACGGCCACATCGACGCGATCCTGTCGACCTACGGGATGGACGACGCGCTGTTCGCCGAGGTGGAGCGCCGGTGGGGCGGCTGGTGGCAGACGGCCTCGCACCCCGCCCACCGGCCGAGCGTCACCGCCCGGGGCTGAGCGCGTCGGGCGGGGTCGTCGAGGTCACAGGCTCCGCTGCCACTCCCCGGTGCCACCCGCGGGCCGGAACCCGAGGGCGACGTTGATGGCCAGCATGTGCGCGTTCTCCTCGGCGTTCCACGTGCCGATGCGACGCACGGCGGGCCGTTCGGCGGCCAGGCGCTGCAGGTTCGCGGTCTTCGCGAGCATGCCGAGCCGGCGGCCACGGTGCTCGCGCAGCACCAGGGTGTCGTCCTGGTAGACGAACTCCTCGGTCACGGGGGTCGTCTCCAGCGAGGTGAACGCCGCGAGCGTGCCGGTGGGCGTGTGCTCGACGGCCGCGACCAGGTGGTCCATGCCGCGTTCGCGCAGCAGCTGCTCGACGCTCCGCACCCGGGCGGCGTCCCACACGTCCTCGTGCCAGTCGATCCCGCCGAGGGGGACGTCGGTGCTCATGCGGGTGAGCAGCACGGCGTACTGGTCGACCCACGCCTGCGGGCAGGTGTCCGACCAGAGCACCACCCGGTAGTCGGGACCGGCGGCGGCCTGCGCGTCGGCGCGCTGCCGGGCCAGCACCGCGGGTGGCACGGGCACGTCGAGCACCGAGTACCGCTCGACCTGCTCGAGCGTCCAGCCCCGGGCCATCGCGAAGCGCACGTCGGGGTCGTCCCGGCGGACCCGTCCGGTGCCGGACGTGGGCGCCAGGGCGTGCTCGTCGTCGGCCGGCTCGCTGGTCTGGTCGGTCTCGGCGGTGAGCATCGTGCGGCCGTGCGTACGGGCGATCTCCAGCGCGGCGTCGTGCAGCGCGCTGCCGATGCCGCGACCCCGCGCGGCGGGCCGGACCGCGACACCCAGGTACCCCGTGTGCGTGTTGTCCTGGCGGGGCAGGTCGAGCGCGGCGTACCCGAGCACCCGGGCGGGTTCCTGGGCGGTGCTGCTCTCGTCGAGGGCCACCAGGCGCAGCTTGGTCGTGTACTCCTGCATGTGCAGCGAGCGCAGGGCCTCGTGCGGGGTGCGCCAGTGGTCGCGCGTGCCCCACACGTGGTGGGCGACCTCGTTGGCGGCGTCGATCTGGCCGCGCAGGAGCCAGGCGTCGGGGGCGTCGAGGTCGGCGGGCACCGGCAGCTCGCGCATCGACACCCCGGCCGGCGGCGGTGACGGCTGGGTCGGGGGCATGCCTCCAGGGTCGGCGCCGGGCACCGTGCCGTCGAGCGGTTTTCGACGAGTCAGGCGAGGCTCGGTGATCTCGTTAGGCTCGTGCGCATGTGGCTCGAGATCGTCGGCTGGACCGGCTCCCTGCTCGTCATCGTCTCCCTCACGCAGGCACGGGTGCTGCGGTTCCGGGTGCTCAACCTGGTGGGTTCGGTCATCGCGGCGGGGTACAACGCGATCGTCGGCATCTGGCCGTTCGCGGTGATGAACGGTGTCATCGCGCTGATCAACGTGTACTGGCTGGTGCGTCTGCAGCGGGAGCGGCACGACGACCGTGCCTACGAGGTCGTCGAGGTCACGCCGGACGACGCGTACCTGCGGCACGTGCTGGCGGTCCACGCGGACGACATCGAGGGGTTCTCGCCGGGCTTCGTGCCGCGGTTCACGGCGGCCGCCGAGGCCGGTGACGGTGCCCGGGCGGCGCTGCTGGTGGTCCGTGGCGACGAGACGGTCGGTGTCGTGGTCGTGCGCGGCGAGGGTGACGGCACGGGTGTCGTCGAGCTGGACTACGTGACGCCGCGGTTCCGTGACTTCACGCCGGGTGAGTTCGTGTACCGGCGCAGCGGGGTGTTCGGCGCGCACGGGTTCGAGCGGCTGCTGGTGACCGGTGAGCGGCCGGAGTCGCGCGAGTACCTCACGCGGGTGGGTTTCAGCCGGGTCGAGGGCGGCTGGGAGCGCGCGGTGGAGGTCGCTGCCTGACCCTGGGCACACCCCGGCAGGGCTGGCCGGGGTCACCCGGGTCCCGTAAAGTTCGGGTGACCGAAAAGATGTGTGCGGGGAAACGGATCAGGGGTGATCGGGACGATGACGGATGCGCCACCGCAGGTGCTGCCCGCAGCCCACGAGCCGACGGGTCGGCGCCCGCGCCACCTGACCCCGACGCTGCTCGGCCCGGCGTTCGTGGCCGCCATCGCCTACGTCGACCCCGGCAACGTCGCCGCGAACCTGACCGCCGGCGCCCGGTACGGGTACCTGCTGCTGTGGGTGCTCGTCGCCGCCAACGTCATCGCGGTGCTCGTGCAGTACCAGTCGGCCAAGCTCGGCATCGTCACGGGGGAGTCGCTGCCCGGGGTGCTCGGCGCCCGCCTGCGCCGCGGTCCCCGGCTGGCGTTCTGGCTGCAGGCCGAGGTCGTCGCGGCTGCCACCGACCTCGCCGAGATCGTCGGCGGCGCCATCGCGCTCCACCTGCTGTTCGGGGTGCCGCTGCCGGTCGGCGGCCTGGTGGTCGGGGGCGTCTCGATGCTGCTGCTGGCCACCCAGAACCGGTACGGGCAGCGCCGGTTCGAGTCGGTGGTCGTCGGTCTGCTGCTGGTCATCACCGTCGGGTTCCTCACCGGGCTGCTGTTCAGCCCGCCCGACGCCCGCGGGGTGCTCTCCGGCCTGGTGCCCCGGTTCGACGGCCCCGACTCGGTGCTGCTCGCCGCCAGCATGCTCGGCGCCACCGTCATGCCGCACGCCATCTACGTGCACTCCGCCCTGGTCAGGGACCGGTTCGGCCGGGCACCCGAGCATGCGCTCGAGGCCCACCACGCCACCGACCGACCTGGGCTCGCGCACCGCACGCTGCTCGGCGCGACCCGCTGGGACGTGGCCGGCGCCCTGCTGCTCGCCGGCCTGGTGAACATCGGCCTGCTGCTGCTCGCCGCCTCCGGGCTGCGCGGCGTGCCCGGCACCGACTCGATCGAGGGTGCGCACGCCGCCATCCAGTCCGCGCTGGGCCCGGGCGTCGCGATCGTCTTCGCCATCGGCCTGCTCGCCTCCGGCCTGGCCTCCACCTCCGTCGGCGCGTACGCAGGCGCGACGATCATGGAAGGGCTCGTGCACCGGCAGATCCCGCTGCTCGTGCGCCGCGCCGTGACCCTGATCCCGGCACTCGTCCTGCTGGCGGTCGGCGCCGACCCCACGTGGACGCTGGTGGTCAGTCAGGTGGTGCTGAGCTTCGGCATCCCGTTCGCCGTGATCCCGCTGGTGCGCCTCACCCGGGACCGCTCGCTCATGGGGGAGCACCGCAACGGGCCGTGGACGCACGCGGCGCTCGTGCTCGTCGTCGTCCTGGTGGTGGCGCTCAACCTGACACTGCTGGGCCTGCTCGTCGCGGGCTGACCGGCCGGGCGGGACAATCACCGGGTGCAACGACTGAGCGTCACCGTCCCGACGCACCTGAGCGACCAGGTGCTCACGGTGCTCACCGACGACCCCGCCGTCAGCAGCCTGGCCGTGCTGCGCGGCGCGTCCGTGCGGCCCGAGGGCGACGTGTTCCTTGCCGACGTGGCCCGTGAGGCGTGCAACGACGTCGTCGAACGGCTGCTGGCGCTCGACGTGCACCGCGAGGGCTCCCTGCACCTGGAACCGGTGACGACGTGGGTGTCGAAGGCCGGCTACGAGGCCGAGCAGCTGGCCCCCGGGTCGAGCGCCGACTCGGTCGTCTGGCCCGAGGTGACCCAGCGCGCCTACGAGGACAGCGAGCTGAACTGGACGTTCCTCACGTTCCTGTCCCTGGCCACGATCATCGCCGCCATCGCGATCGTGCTGGACTCCCAGGTGCTCGTCATCGGCGCCATGGTGCTCGGCCCCGAGTTCGGTGCGGTGGCGGCGCTCGGCGTGGCCCTCGTGCGGCGACGCCCCCAGCTGTTCTGGTTCGCGGGCCGCACCCTGGTCGTCGGTTTCCTCGTGGCCATGGCGGCGACGACCGTGCTTGCGCTCGTCGCCAGCTGGCTCGGCTGGATCAGCCTCGACCACGTCACCGCCAGCCGCCCGGGCACCTCGTTCATCTACTCGCCCGACAAGTGGTCGTTCGTCGTCGCGGTCATCGCCGGCGCCGCCGGTGTGCTGTCCCTGACCTCCGCGCGCGTCGGGGGCCTGGCCGGGGTGTTCATCTCGGTCACGACCGTGCCCGCCGCGGGCAACGTGGCGCTCTCGCTGGCACTCGGCGACTCGACGGAGGTGTGGGGGAGCCTGCTGCAGCTCGTGGTGAACCTCACGGGTATGGCGCTCGCCGGGTGGTTGATGCTCTTCGCCCAGCAGGTCATCTGGGCGCGGGTGTCCCGTCGGCGCGCGACGCTCGTCGAGCGCCTGCGCAGTCCGGACCGGCCGGGCACCTGACGCGTCAGCGGTACAGCGGCAGGTCGCCCGTGAGCGACCGGATCGCCGCGTCGGGGCCGTGCAAGGCCAGCCCGAGCACCCGGTGCGTCTCGGTGGGTGCGTCGGCGAGCCGGCGGGCGTAGTCGTCGTACGTGCGGGCCCGCTGCGCGGTGTCCGTGACGTCCACGGCGGTGACGCCCGGTGTGGCGCGCGCCTTGCCGGTCAGGTGCGCGAGCCGCTCGGTGGACGCCTTGAGCACCGGCAACGTGCGGGTGCTGATGCCCGGGTGCACCACGCCGGAGGCGTCCGTCACGTCGTGCCCGACGACGTCGGGGAACATCCGCCCGAGACTCATGCCGAGCAGGGCCCCGGCGTTGAGGGTCAGGCCGGTCGGCAGGTCGTCGACGAGGGCGAGGACCAGGCGGGTGTCGGAGGTCTCGGGTGGCATCGGCAGGCGTCCTTCCGTTCGGGGATCGCCGACAACGCTAGAACGGACGAGCGGTTGGATCGGCCCAGGCCGAACGACGTGCGGGCGTCGCTGCCATGATCGTCGTCATGGACGAACTCGACCTGGCGATCCTCGACCGGCTGCAGCACGACGTGCGGCAGACCAACCGCGAGCTGGCGGCCGCCGTCGGACTCGCGCCGTCGTCGTGCCTGGCCCGCGTCCGTGCCCTGCGTGAGGCCGGTGTGATCCGCGGTGCGCACGTCGACGTGGACCTCTCGGCGATCGGTCGCAGCGCGCAGGCGATGGTCGCGCTCAAGATCAAACCGCAGGCGTTCGGCTCCGCGGGCACGTTCGAACGGTGGATCGCCGACCTGCCCGAGACGCTGTCGGTGTTCATGGTCTCCGGCGCGTCCGACTTCCTGGTGCACGTGGCCGTGCCGGACACCGACCGGTTGCGCGAGTTCGTGCTCGCCCTGGCCAAGCGGCCCGAGATCGCCGACATCCGCACGTCCATCGTGTTCGACCACACGCGCAAGCAGGTCGTCGAACCGCTCGGACCCGGGCGTCGGTCGAACCCGTGACGAGATCCGCACGCTGACCTGCGCCATCACCCGCCGCGCGACGGTTCGGCTGTCGGACCCTGCCTCTACTGTCAGCCGCGGTGCGACGGGTCGTCAGGACCCTCGCCGAGGACAGGAGCGGTGATGAAGCACGTCGAGGTCGGCCCGGACGGTGCACGCATGGGCTACGTCGAGCTCGAGGGTGACGGCCCGGCGCTCGTGTACCTGCACGGGCTCGGCTCGTGCTCGGTCGCGTACTTCGCCCGGCCCGCCGCGGAGCCCGGCATCGCCGGCCGGCACGTGCTCATGCTCGACTTCCTGGGCTTCGGGCTCAGCGACCGCCCGGCCGCGTTCGGGTACACGGTGACCGATCACGCCGACGCCGTCGCGCGGGCGCTCGACGCGCTGGGCGTCACCGGCGCGGACG
Source organism: Cellulomonas soli (assembly GCF_052036975.1). Classification (GTDB taxonomy): domain Bacteria; phylum Actinomycetota; class Actinomycetes; order Actinomycetales; family Cellulomonadaceae; genus Cellulomonas; species Cellulomonas soli_A. The sequence goes on along the minus strand of NZ_JBQIAR010000001.1, from coordinate 37,514 downwards.
TGGTCGCGCACAGCATGGGCGGGGGCATCGGGGTCGCGCTCGCCGACCGTCGCCCCGACCTGGTGGGCCGTCTGGTGCTCGTCGAGCCGTCGTTGCACCCCACCCCGCGGCCGATCCCCGAGTCGTCCACCGAGCAGGAGTACGTGCAGTCCGGGTTCGCCCGGCGGCTGGACGACGCCGGCCCGCAGTGGGCGGCCACCATGCGCCTGGCCGACCCGGTCGCCATGTACCGCTCGGAGCTCGGCCTAGGTGCCGGCATGCCCGTGCTCGACGACGTGCTGCTCCGCCTGCCGATGCCCCGCGCGGTCATCGAAGGCGGACTCAGCGGCTGGCTCGCCGACGACCCGCGGCTGCGCGCCGCCCGGATCCCCGTCCACGTGGTGCCCGACACCGGCCACGTGATGATGCTCGACGATCCCGCGGGCTTCGCCAGCGCGCTGGTGGCGGCGCTCGCCGCCGCCGGGTAACCGACAGGGGCTACTGCCCGACGGTGTCTCCGAGGTGCGCGAGCGAGTTGATCGCGACGAGCGGGCCGACGAGGAGGACCACGAGCGCCGCGACGAGTGCGACACCCGCCAGGGCCCAGCCGCCCGCGGTGAGCGTGGGCGCGCCACGGAACGTCGCGTTCTGGTAGTCGCGCCACGCGCGGACGCAGAGGAACACGGCCGCTGCCGCGCCGACGTACCAGACGGTGTCCGCGCCGTGCATCGCCATGCCGATCGCGCCCGTCACCACGAGCACGGCGAGTGCACCGCCGAACATCGTGAAGCCCCTGCGGCGCAGCGCGATCGCCTCGTGCAGGCGGTTGCGCTGGAAGGCGTCGTCCTCGACGACGCGGTCAGCGAGGTTCAGCGACTGACCGATGCGCCAGGCGGGGACGCTGCCGAACGTCGAGGCGAGCGCCGGGGCGGCCACCGGTTCCGGAGCCATCGCCGGGACGACGGCCGGGGCCTGGACCTGCGGTGCGTTCGCTGTCGTGTGCTCGGTCCACGCTGTGCCGTCGAACCAGCGCAGCACACCGGCCGTCACGCCGTCGTCGTACCAGCCGGCAGGGGGGAGGGAGCTCACCCGACGATCGTGGCACGCGCCCTTCGGGCGCTCCGCGAGTTCTGCGGCCAATCACCCGTTTGCGGCGGTTCCGCCACGGCTCACCACTGGGAACGGACGTAGTCCTTGAGGAAGCAGCCGTACAGGTCCTCGCCGGCCTCGCCCCGGACGATCGGGTCGTAGACCCGCGCGGCACCGTCGACGAGGTCCAGGGGTGCGTGGAAGCCCTCCTCGGCGAGCCGCACCTTGGTGTGGTGCGGTCGCTCGTCGGTGATCCAGCCGGTGTCGACGGCCGTCATGAGGATGCCGTCGGTGAGCATCTCCGCCGCGCTGGTGCGGGTGAGCATGTTGAGCGCGGCCTTGCTCATGTTCGTGTGCGGGTGCCCGGGGCCCTTGTAGCCGCGGGAGAACACGCCCTCCATCGCCGAGACGTTGACGATGTAGGTCCGGCGCGCAGGTGACGCGGCGAGGGCCGGCCGGAGCCGGCTGACCAGGATGAACGGCGCGGTCTGGTTGCAGAGCTGCACCTCGAGCAGCTCCATCGGGTCGACCTGCTCGACGGTGGCGACCCAGCTGTTGGTCTCGGCCACGTCGGGGATCAGCCCGCCGGCGTCGATGGACGTGCCCGCCACGAGCCGCTCGAGGCTCGCGGCGTGCGCGGTCAGGGACTGCGCGACGAGGTCGTCCGCGGCGGCGCCGGCGGCGCGCTCGATCGCCAGCGCGGGGCTCGACAGCTCGCTGACGGACCCGGCCAGCGCCCGCGGGTGCGCGTCGCTGGTGTGCCCGAACGTCGTGATCATGCGTGCGGCGTCGGCCGGCAGCGGCGCCGACTCGGCGTCGGCCAGGTGCGTGTACGCGCCGGGCGACCGGCGCACCGTCTGCGCGGCGTTGTTGATGAGGATGTCGAGCGGACCCTGCGCGGCGACGTGGTCGGCGAGGGACACCACCTGCGACGGGTCGCGCAGGTCGATCCCGACGACGTGCAGCCGGTGCAGCCAGTCGCCGGCGTCCTCCATCGCGCTGAACCGCCGGACGGCGTCGCGCGGGAACCGGGTCGTGATCGTCAGGTCCGCACCGTCGCGCAGCAGCCGCAGCGCGATGTACATGCCGATCTTGGCGCGGCCGCCGGTGAGCAGGGCACGCCGTCCGGTCAGGTCCGTGCGGGCGTCGCGCTTGGCGTGGTGCAGCGCCGCGCACTCCGGGCAGAGCTGGTGGTAGAACGCGTCGACGACCGTGTAGTCCCGCTTGCACACGTAGCAGGGACGCGGGCGCAGCAGGGTCCCGGCGATGGCGCTCGTCGCCGCGGACGTCAACGCCAGGCCGTTGGTCTCGTCGTCGATCCGCCCCGGGCTGCCGGTCGCGGTCGCGGCGACGACGGCGGCGTCGGCCTCGGAGACCATGCGGCGCTTCTCGTCGCGCCGGTGCTTCTTGGCCGCCTTGAACAGCGCCGCGGCCGCGCGACGGGCCTGCGCGTGCTGCGGGTGCGTCTGCGGCAGCGCCGCGACCTGGTCCGCCACCCGCAGGAACGTCTCGAAGTCGGCGGGCAGGACGCCGGGCTGCTCGGGAGCGGTGGCGTCGAGGGAGTCGCCGACACCGGGCGCCGGCGTGCTTGTCTGCGCGCTCATGCGCCGTCCGTCCTGCAGGGGGAGGGCTGTCGCGGTCTCGCGGGCCCGGGCAATCGTAAGCAACGGCGGGTTCTCGCCGCACACCCCCAGGTCGGGCAGCGAACGGTCAGCGGGGTGGGGCGCTCTCCGGCACCGTCGCGTCGGCGGCCCACGAGGCCAGCAGCCGCAGGCGTTCCGCGGACGGGGAGCCGGGTTCGGCGGTGTAGACGAGCAGCACGTGCCCGGGTTCGGCGGTGATGGCCAGCTCCTCGTAGGCCAGCACCAGCTCGCCGACGACGGGGTGGTGGAACCGCTTGGTGCCGGAGCCGTGCGTGCGCACGTCGTGCGCGGCCCACAGGCGCCGGAACGTCTCGCTGCGGGTGGACAGCTCACCGACGAGGTCCTGCAGGGCCTTGTCGTGCGGGTCGCGACCGGCCTCGGCGCGCATGATCCCGACGCACATCTCGGCGAACAGGTCCCAGTCGGGGTAGAAGTCGCGGGCGGCCGGGTCGAGGAACTGGAAGCGCGCCAGGTTCGGGGTGCGGCCGCCGTCGCCGAGCACGGGGGAGTAGAACGCGCGGCCCAGGTCGTTCGTGGCCAGGAGGTTCTGCTGCGGGTCGCGGACGAACGCGACGGCGTGGGTGATGGCGGCGAGCGCCCAGTGCAGACTGGGTCGGGTGGCTCCGGGCCTGCTGGTTCGGCGGCGCGGGCGGCTGCTGGTGGGGATGCCGTCGGCGGCACGGGCCAGGTCGAGCAGATGGGCGCGTTCGGTGTCGTCGAGCTGCAGGGCACGGGAGACCGCCTCGAGCACGGAGGCCGACGCCCCGGCGATGGCGCCGCGCTCGAGCTTGGCGTAGTACTCGACGCTGACGCCCGCGAGGGCCGCGACCTCGCTGCGGCGCAGCCCGGGCACGCGCCGGTTCGACCCGGCGACCACGCCGGCGGCCTCGGGCGTGACGCGGGCGCGGCGGGTCATGAGGAACTCGCGGACCTCGGCTCGGGTGTCCATGCGCAGCAGGCTAGGTGGCGCACACCCCTGGTGGGGTGCCCTGGCAGTACACCTCCCAGCAGGGACTCCCGGGGCAGCGGCCGGGGCGCGAACCTGGGGTGTCCCGGTCGTCGCGCGTCGCCGTGCGGCGGGAGGACCACAAGAGAGAGGCATCACCATGCGTGCAGTCGTCATGGTCGCCCCGGGCGACGTCCGGGTCGACGAGACCAGCCGGCCGACGATCGTCGAGCCGACCGACGCGATCATCAAGCTGTCCGCGACCTGCATCTGCGGGTCCGACCTGTGGCCGTACCGGGGGGCGGACCACGTCGACCACCAGCCGATGGGCCACGAGTACGTGGGTGTCGTCGACGAGATCGGCTCGGCAGTCACGACCCTGGCGGTCGGGGACTTCGTCGTGGGGTCGTTCTTCGCCTCGGACAACACGTGCGAGATCTGCCAGGCCGGGTACCAGTCGCACTGCGTGCACCGGAAGCCCGGTGCGCTGCCGGGTGCGCAGGCCGAGTACGCCCGGATCCCGCTGGCCGACGGCACGCTGGTGGCCACCCCGGGCATGCCCGACGCGGACCTGATCCCGTCGTTGCTGGCCGCGTCCGACGTGCTGGGCACCGGCTGGTTCGCGGCCGTGGCCGCCGAGGTCGGGCCGGGCAAGACGGTTGCCGTGGTCGGGGACGGCGCGGTGGGCCTGCTGGGTGTGCTGGCCGCCCGGCAGCTGGGTGCGGAGCGGATCATCGCGATGTCGCGGCACGCCGACCGGCAGGCACTGGCCCGCGAGTTCGGTGCCACGGACATCGTGGAGGAGCGCGGCGACGCGGGTGTGGCCCGCATCAAGGAGCTCACCGGTGGGCTCGGCGTGCACTCCACGATCGAGGCCGTGGGTACGCAGGAGTCGATGCTGCAGGCCATCCGTGCGACCCGCGCCGGCGGGCACGTCGGGTACGTCGGGGTGTCGCACGACGTGGCGCTGCCGGGCCTGGAGCTGTTCTTCTCGGGTGTCCACCTGCACGGCGGCCCGGCTCCGGTGCGCCGGTTCCTGCCCGAGCTGATCCGGCTCATCTGGGACCGCACGATCGACCCGGGCAGGGTCTTCGACCTGACGCTGCCGATCGAGGACGCGGCCGAGGGTTACCGGGCCATGGACGAGCGGCGCGCCACCAAGGTGCTGCTGACCTTCTAGGAGGGACGACGGACATGAGGTTCATCCCCAGCGGCGGCAGCACGGCCGCCGGCCCGGAGGACTGGTTCACCGGCACCGTGTACATCGACGGCGTCCGCACGCCGGACGAGCAGTCGGCGATCGGCTGCGCGCACGTGCGGTTCGCCCCGGGTGCGCGCACGGCCTGGCACCGCCACCCGAAGGGTCAGACGCTCTACGTGACCGACGGTGTCGGCTACGTGGCGCGCCGCGGCGGCCCGGTGCAGGAGATCCGCCCGGGTGACGTGGTCGTCATCGAGCCCGGCGAGGAGCACTGGCACGGGGCCACACCGGACCGGTTCATGGCGCACGTGGCCATGCAGGAGGCCGACGAGCACGGTCAGGTGGTCACGTGGTTGGAGCACGTGCCGGACGAGGAGTACCGGGGCGCCTGACCGGCGTGCCGTGACTGCCGTCACCTGGTTCCGCGCGGGGCGGTTCTGTCGGGGACACTGGGGGGCAGCAGTTCGTCGTTCGAGAAGGAGTCAGCCGTGCCCCAGGGAACCGTCCGTTGGTTCGACGTCGATCGGGGGTTCGGCTTCCTCGCCCTCGAGGACGGCGCCGAGGACCTGTTCGTGCACGCCTCCGAGATCCTCGGGGAGGACCGGCTGCTCCGCGAGGGCCAGGTCGTCGAGTTCGAGGTCGGTGAGGGTGACCGCGGCCCGCAGGCCCGTCGGGTGAAGGTGATCGGCGGCCACGCGCCCGACGCCGCGCTGGGTGTGCTGGGCACGGTGTCCTGGTACGAGCCGGCCAAGGGGTACGGCTTCGTGTCGCCCGACGGTGGTGGCGCGGAGATCTTCGTGCACAGCTCGGCCATCGTCGGTGGCGGCGTGATCGCCGAGGGTCAGCGGGTGGCGTTCCTGGTCGTCGACGGCGAGAAGGGCCCGCAGGCGGACCATCTGCTGCCGCTCGGTGCCGGTGCCGGGGCGGGTGGCGGTGCGCAGGCCGCTGCGTCCGACGGTGCCGACGGCACGGTGACCTGGTACGACGCGGACAAGGGCTTCGGGTTCCTCACGCCCGACTCGGGTGGCGACGACGTGTTCGTGCACGTCAAGGCCCTGGGTCGGGGCCTGACCGGGTTGTCCGAGGGCGACCGTGTGGTGTTCGACGTGGCCCCCGGTGAGCGTGGGCCCCAGGCCCGCAACGTGGACCTGGTCCGCGGGTCCGGGCACCGCTCGGCACCCGCGTCGTCGCCGCGCGGCGGCCGTCCGGGCTCGTCGTCGGCGTCCGGCCCGGTGCGCGGCGGTGAGGGCGTGGTCGCACGCTTCGACGCGGACCGCGGGTTCGGTTTCATCACCCCGGACGCGGGTGGCGCGGACCTGTTCGTGCACGTGTCGGTGGTGCGCGGTGGCGAGTCGCTGTTCGAGGGCGACCGGGTCCGGTTCAAGGTGCGCCAGAGCGACCGGGGCCCGCAGGCGGACGACGTCGAGCTGCTCTGACGCACCGCCCGGGCGTTCAGCGCGGGTCGACGCGCAGGGTGGTCGCGGTCGCGACGGCGCTGGTGATCGCCCGCACCGGCGAGCCGTGGCCGTTCCGGTCCGGGTGGGCGCGATGGCTCCCAGGTCGGCAGGGGTCCAGCCGGTCGTCGTGGTGCGGGGCGCTCAGGCCTCGGGGATGTCGCGGCCCCACCCTGCGACCGTGACGGTGTCCGGGTCGGGACCCCCGCGCAGGCCGGTGTCGAGGGCGTCGATCGCGGCGAGCTCGTCGTCGGTCAGCGTGAGGTCGGCGACGGCGAAGTTCTCCGCGATGCGCGCCGGGGTGACGGACTTCGGGATGGCCGAGCGACCCTGCTGCAGGTGCCACCCGAGCATCACCTGCGCGGGGGTCCGACCGTGCGCAGCGGCGATCCGGCCGATGGTCGGGTCCTGAAGGGTGCTGCGACGCGCACCGTCGCCCCAGCCCGGGTAGAACGTGATGCCACCGATGGGCGACCACGCCTGCGTCACGATCCCGTGCTCGGCGTCGGTCGCGAGCACGTCGGGCTGCCGGAAGTACGGGTGGACCTCCACCTGGTTGAGCGCGGGCGCCACGGTGGCGTCGCCCAGCAGGCGCTCGAGGTGGTCGGGCATGAAGTTCGAGACCCCGATCGCGCGCACCCTGCCCTCGGCCAGCAGGTGCTCGAGCGCGCGGTAGGCGTCGGCGGCCAGGTCGGGCTCGCTCGGCAGCGGCTGGTGCAGGACCAGCACGTCGATGACGTCCAGGCCGAGCTTGCCGGCGGACTTCTCGAACGCGTGCAACGTCGCGTCGAACCCGTAGTCGCTGACCCAGACCTTCGTCTCGACGACGACGTCCTCGCGCGGCACCCCCGACTCGCGCAGGGCCCGCCCGACCTCGCGCTCGTTGCCGTACGCGGCGGCCGTGTCGATGTGCCGGTAGCCGACCTCGAGAGCCGTGCGCACCGCGGTGACGGTCTGCTCGGGCGGGGTCTGGAACACCCCGAACCCGAGGGCGGGGATCGTCACGCCGTTGTTCAGGGTGAGGGTGGGGATCGGGGGCGTCGTCATGTCGTGCACGCTAGGAAGCGGCCGGGCCGTGCGGGAGGGTCTGTCATTACCTCGCTCTGCCAGCCCGGGCACGACGGATCGTCCTGCCCGGTAACGCCAGGGCCTCCCGGCATCCGGCCGCCGGTCGTACCGTCGACGGATGGACCTGAGAGCCGAGACCCGTGAGTTCCTCACGACTCGCCGCGGGCGCATCACCCCCGAGCGGGCGAACCTGGCGGCGTACGGCGGCAACCGCCGCGTGCCGGGCCTGCGCCGCGAGGAGGTCGCCATGCTCGCCGGCGTGAGCATCGACTACTACACGCGCATGGAGCGCGGGAACCTGGCCGGTGTCTCCGAGGAGGTCCTGGAGTCGTTGGCGCAGGCCCTGCAGCTCGACGAGGCCGAACGCGGGCACCTGTTCGACCTGGCCCGGACGGCCAACGCCTCCGGCGCGGCGCGGTCCCGGGCCCGCCGGGCGCCGACAGCCGTGCTGCGACCTGCGGTGCAACGCATCCTCGACGCGCTGGGCGCACCGGCCTTCGTCCGCAACGGGCGCCTCGACGTGCTGGGCACCAACCTGCTCGGGCGTGCCCTGTACGCGCCGCTGTACGACTCGCTCTCCTGCGCGCCGGGCGAGCCGATCAACTCGGCCCGGTTCATGTTCCTGGACCCGGCAGGCGCCGAGGCGTTCTGGGGTGCGAAGGCCGACCGCATGGCGCACGACTCGGTCGCGCTCCTGCGCGCCGAGGCGGGGCGCAACCCGTACGACAAGCGACTGACCGACCTGGTCGGCGAGCTGTCGACCCGCAGCGAGGACTTCCGTCGCCTCTGGGCCTCGCACGACGTGCGCTACCACCGCTCGGGCACGAAGGTCTTCCACCACCCGGCAGTCGGACGGCTCGAGCTCGACTACGAGGCGCTCGTGCTCCCGGCCGACCCCGGGCTGCAGGTGAACGTCTACACGGCGGTGCCGGGCTCTCCGTCCGCGGACGGGCTGCAGCTGCTGGCGTCGTGGGCAGCCACGACGCTGGTCCCGTCCGGCGCGGGAGGATGACCGACGTGAACCGCCTGACGTTCGAGCAGGTGACCTCGAGCCGGTTCGGTCTGGCGTACTGGGAACCGCTCGTCGACGGCCGCCCGGTGCGTGGGCTGCTCCATGACCCGGACGCGACGGGTCAGGTCGGTGAGCGCGAGCACGTCGGCCCGGCTGGCGAGAGTGTCCCCGTGCTCGTCCACAACTGGCCGGTGGCCGGTACGGACGGGGCCGAGGAGCTGCTGGGGCGGAAGCCCTCGGCGCTGCCCGGTGGCCGGGTCGCGCTGTACGTGTGCTCGGTCTGCGGCGACGCCGGCTGCGGGGTGGTCTCGGCCGCCGTCGAGTGGTCGGAGGCCACAGTCGTGTGGCGGGAGTTCGGCTGGGACACCGACTGGGACGACGGTGAGGACGACATCCGGTTCGAGGGCGGACCGTTCGTCTTCGATCGTGAGCAGTACGAGGGTGAGCTGCTCCGCTTCGTCGAGACCTATGCGGCGGTGCGGGCCTCGGTGCCCGCATACCCGGCCTCGGCGGCTCCCTCGGTGAGGCCGACGCGTCGGTCGTGGTGGCCGTGGTCGCGCTGAGTGCTGCCGTCGACCTCACCCGGCGGGCTATCGGGGGTGGCGCTCGTCCCAGGTGAGGATGCGCGTCCTGGTCGACCTGCAGAACGGCATCACCACTCTCCCGACGGTGCACGTGGAACTCCTCGCGCGCTGACGAGCCGGTCGGCGGATGCTGCGGCCCAGAGGGGCCGGGAGGCTCACGGGCGCGCTGCGCACCACAGTGTCCAGCGGTCCTGCTCCGTGATCGGTCCGTCCGGCAGGCGCCGCCGCAGCTCGGCCACGAGGTGCACGAGCTCGTCGTCGTCGAGCTCGTGCAGCAGCGACCGTCCGGTCCGGGCGCTCACGTCGGCGAGGTAGGCGTTGCGGTCGGGGTAGTGCCGTCGCACCTCCCACAGGCTGTGGACGGCCGGCCTGTCGAGGCCCTGAGCGACCATCGCGTCGCGCAGGGTGGCGCTGTCCGGGCGGCGACGAGCCTCGACGTCCCGCAGGCGAGGGAACACCTCGAAGATCCACCCGCGCGGATGGTCCGGCGACCCTGGCTGGTGGACGTCCTCCATCGTCCGGTCCTGCACCAGGTAGTGCCCGCCCGGGCGCAGCAGACGGTGGGCCTCGGCGACGACGGATCGCAGGTCGGGGACGTGGTGGACGAGCGCACGGGCGAAGACGATGTCGTGGCGGCCTCCGGGAAGACCCGTGGCTGCCGCATCGCCCTCGCGCAGCTCGAGGCCCGCGGGGGCATCTGCGCGGGCGGCGCCCAGGATCGGGATGCTGGAGTCGACGCCGACCACGGCGGACGCCCCGAGCCGCAGCCACTCCCGCGCGTAGGTGCCGCCGCCGCAGCCGATGTCGACGACGGTGCGTCCCGTGGCGTCGACGAGGCTCGTGACGGCTCGTCCCCAGGCGGGGTCGGCGTTGCGGCCGGAGTAGGTCAGCGCGTTCGCGGGATCGTGGAAGTCCACTGGCACGACGGTCACTCCCTGGTCGGGGCCGCTTGCCACCAGGAGCGGGGAAGCCCTGCGGGCAATTATCTTGACGTCAAGATACCTCGTGCCGCCTCGCGCGCGTGCGAGACCCGACGGGTCCTAGTCCAGGCGGCGGCGCAGCAGGCAGAACTCGTTGCCCTCCGGGTCGAGCAGGACGTGCCAGGGCTCCTCGCCGGTCTGCCCGATGTCGGCCGGCCGCGCGCCGATCTCGAGCAGGCGTGCGAGCTCGGCGTCCTGGTCGCGGTCGACCGGGTTCACGTCGATGTGCAGTCGCAGCTTGCCGGTCTTCGGCTCGGGCGAGGGACTGAGGATCAGCGTCGGCTGCAGTCCGCCGAACCCGCTCGGTGGGCCGATCTCGATCGCGCCCTCGTCGGTGTCGAGGACCACGTAGTCGAGCACCTGGCACCAGAACTCCGCCAGCCGCTGCGGGGCCTGGCAGTCGATCACCAGCTCGGAGAGTCGGGAGGCCATGCCCTCACCGTAGGGGCGGGTCCGCCGGCCCAGGGGAACAGATCGCGCCGTCCTCAAGTTGAGCCTGTCAGACTCAAGTTTGATCGACTGGGCTTGCACAGACCGGCCCGCCGTCGCAGACTTGAGCGCAGCAGGCTCAAGACACGCACGCGCGGCACCCCTGGACCCACGGGGCACGGAGGCACGCCGCCGGCACGAAGGAAGGCACAGCACATGGCACGAGCAGTCGGTATCGACCTGGGCACCACGAACTCGGTGGTCGCCGTTCTCGAGGGTGGCGAGCCCACGGTCATCGCCAACGCGGAGGGGTCGCGCACCACGCCGTCCGTCGTCGCGTTCTCCAAGACAGGTGAGGTGCTGGTCGGCGAGATCGCCAAGCGCCAGGCCGTCACGAACGTCGACCGCACGATCACCTCGGTCAAGCGCCACATGGGCACCGACTGGTCGACGGCGATCGACGAGAAGAAGTACACCGCGCAGGAGATCTCCGCGCGCGTGCTCTCCAAGCTCAAGCGCGACGCCGAGGCGTACCTGGGCGAGCCCGTCACCGAGGCCGTCATCACCGTCCCGGCGTACTTCAACGACGCCGAGCGCCAGGCCACCAAGGACGCCGGCACCATCGCGGGCCTCAACGTACTGCGCATCATCAACGAGCCCACCGCCGCCGCCCTGGCCTACGGCCTGGAGAAGGGCAAGGAGGACGAGCTCATCCTGGTCTTCGACCTGGGTGGTGGCACGTTCGACGTGTCCCTGCTCGAGGTCGGCAAGGACGACGACGGCTTCTCCACCATCGAGGTCCGCGCGACCTCCGGCGACAACCGCCTCGGCGGCGACGACTGGGACAACCGGATCGTCGAGTGGCTGGTCGCCGAGGTGAAGAACACGACCGGCGTCGACCTGTCGAAGGACAAGATCGCCCTGCAGCGTCTGCGTGAGGCGGCCGAGCAGGCCAAGAAGGAGCTCTCGTCCGCGACGAGCACCAACATCTCCATGCAGTACCTGTCGATGAGCGAGAACGGCCCCGTCCACCTGGACACCAAGCTCACGCGGGCGCAGTTCCAGCAGATGACGCAGGACCTCATCGACCGGACCAAGGCGCCGTTCCACTCGGTGATCCGCGACGCCGGCATCAAGCTGGCCGACATCGACCACGTGGTCCTGGTCGGCGGCTCGACCCGCATGCCCGCGGTCACCGAGGTCGTCAAGGAGCTCACGGGCGGGCGCGAGCCCAACAAGGGCGTCAACCCGGACGAGGTCGTGGCCGTCGGTGCCGCGCTGCAGGCCGGTGTCATGAAGGGCGACCGCAAGGACGTCCTGCTCATCGACGTCACCCCGCTGTCGCTCGGCATCGAGACCAAGGGCGGCGTGATGACCAAGCTCATCGAGCGCAACACGGCCATCCCGACCAAGCGCTCGGAGATCTTCTCCACGGCCGAGGACAACCAGCCGTCCGTGCTGATCCAGGTGTTCCAGGGCGAGCGCGAGTTCGCCCGCGACAACAAGCCGCTGGGCACGTTCGAGCTGACCGGCATCGCGCCGGCCCCGCGCGGCGTCCCGCAGATCGAGGTCACCTTCGACATCGACGCGAACGGCATCGTGCACGTGTCCGCCAAGGACCGCGGCACGGGCAAGGAGCAGTCGATGACGATCACCGGCGGCTCGGCCCTCCCCAAGGAGGACATCGACCGCATGGTCAAGGAGGCCGAGGAGCACGCCGCCGAGGACAAGGCGCGCCGCGAGGAGGCCGAGACCCGCAACACCGCCGAGCAGCTCGTCTACTCGATGGAGAAGCAGCTCACCGACAACGGCGACAAGCTGCCCGAGGACGTCAAGACCGAGGTGCAGACCGCGGTCACCGAGCTCAAGACGGCGCTCGAGGGCACGGACATCGAGGCAGTCAAGACCAAGCACGCCGCGCTGCTGGCCGTCGGCCAGAAGATCGGCGAGGCGCTCTACGCCTCCGACCAGGCCCAGCAGGCCCAGGCCGACGCGCCCGCCGAGAGCACCTCGGCCGCTGACGACGACGTCGTCGACGCCGAGATCGTGGACGACGAGGACGAGAAGAAGTGACCTCGCACGAGGGCGCCGGCGGCGACGAGCACGAGGTCCCGCGCTTCACGGACAAGCGGCGCATCGACCCGGAGACGGGTCAGGTGCGCACGCCCGAGGAGCAGGTGCTCGCCGACGCCGCGGAGACGCTGGCCGGGGCCGAGGAGGCCGTGGTGCTCGAGGGTCTCGTCGAGACCCAGAAGCTCGCGGCCGAGCGGCTCGAGGAGCTGCAGCGGGCGCAGGCCGCCCACTACAACCTCGAGCAGCAGTACTCGGCGTACGTGAAGCGGTCCAAGGCGGAGGCGATCACCGCGCACGAGCGGGGTGTCGCCGCGCTCGCCGAGGCGCTGATCCCGGTGCTGGACGACATCGCGCTCGCCCGGCAGCACGGTGACCTCACGGGCCCGTTCGCCTCGATCGCCGAGAAGCTCGAGTCCACGCTCGAGCGGTTCGGTGTCGAGCGGTACGGCGAGGCGGGCGAGGCGTTCGACCCGGCCGTGCACGAGGCGCTCATGCACGCGCACTCGGCCGACGTGACCGAGTCGACCGTGCAGGCGGTCCTGCAGCCGGGCTACCGGACCAAGGACCGCGTGCTGCGGGCGGCGCGCGTGGCCGTCGTCGACCCGGAGGCATGACATCCTCGGCGCCGTGAGCGCGGGCGAGGCGGTAGGTCGGCGATGTGAGCGTGGGACGGACGAGAAGGAGACCCGGTGACCGGCCAGGACTGGTTGGAGAAGGACTTCTACGGTGTCCTCGGTGTGCCCAAGGACGCCGACGCGGCCACGATCAAGAAGGCCTACCGCAAGCTCGCCCGCTCGATGCACCCGGACCACAACCCGGGTGACGCGGTCGCCGAGGCGAAGTTCAAGGAGATCGGGGAGGCGTACGCCGTCCTGTCGGACGCCGAGCAGCGCGGTCAGTACGACCAGCTGCGGGCCATGGCGGGCGGCGCACGCTTCACCTCCGGCGGGCGCGGCGGCACGGCCGGGTTCGAGGACCTGTTCGGGTCGATGTTCGGCGGCGGGGGCGCGGCCGGCGGCGCCGGTGGCCCTCGCGTGCGGTACTCGACCCCGGGCGCGGGTGCCGGCGGTGCCCCCGGGTTCGAGGACCTGCTCGGCGGCCTCTTCGGCGGTGGGTCCGGGTACGGGGGGCGCGGCGCCCAGCAGGGCGTGGACCTCGCGGCCACCACGACGTTGCCCTTCCGTCAGGCCGCGACGGGCTCCACCGTGCAGCTCGGCGTCGAGGGCCGCACGGTCACCGCACGCATCCCCCCTGGGGTGCGCGACGGGCAGAAGATCCGGCTGCGCGGCAAGGGTCGTCCCGGCCAGGGTGGCGCCCCCGCGGGTGACCTGGTGGTCACCGTGCACGTCACGCCGCACCCGGTGTTCACGCTCGACGGCGCCGACCTGCGCCTGACCGTGCCCGTCGCGTTCGACGAGGCGGCGCTCGGCGCGACCATCGAGGTGCCCACGCTCGAGGGCGGCACCGTGCGCGTCAAGGTGCCCGAGGGCACTCCGTCGGGTCGCACGCTGCGCGTCAAGGGCAAGGGTGTCGCCACGGCCAAGACCGCCGGTGACCTGCTGGTCACCGTGCAGATCGTGGTGCCGCAGCGGCTCACCGGTGCCGCACGCGAGGCCGTGCAGGCGTTCGGCATCGCCACCTCGGGTGAGAACGTGCGGGCCGACCTGATGGACGCCGCGAAGAAGTGACCTGATGGCCCTCGACGACACCCCGCGCTACGTCATCTCGGTCGCCGCCGAGATGGCGGGCATGCACCCGCAGACGCTCCGGCAGTACGACCGGCTCGGGCTGGTCTCGCCCGGCCGGACGCGTGGGCGCGGCCGGCGGTACTCGGTGCGGGACATCGCGATGCTGCGCGAGGTGCAGCGCCTCTCGCAGGACGAGGGCGTCAACCTGGCGGGCATCAAGCGCATCCTCGAGCTCGAGTCGCAGGTGGAGCGGCTGGTCACGCAGGTGGAGTACCTGCGCGCGTTCATCGAGCCGGGTCGGCGTGTGTTCACCGCCGACGCCCGCGGTGACGTGGTGGCCGGTCCGCGCGGGGCGAGGCCGCGACGCCCGGTGGCGCAGATCGAGTCGGGGTCGGTCGTGCTCTGGCGACCCGGCTCGCGCTGACGGTCCCCGAGGGGGCTTCACGTTCGGCTCGCGGGCGGCGAGCCGGTGGTCGAGGTGCGGGTCAGACCGCCGGGGCGACGGGTCGGCCTGCGGCCGGGCCCCGGTATGTGCTGGAGTCGAGCCAGAGCGCGTACAGGAAGATCAGCGGCACGAGGACCAGCCCGACCGTGAACCCGGCGCCATGGCCGAACGACAGTGACACCTGGTGGTAGAGCAGGATCTGCAGGACGATCCCGACGACCGGCACGACCATCAGCAGGAACCACCACCAGGGCTTCCCGGCGATCTTCAGCAGCACGATCGTGTTCCAGAACGGCACGAATCCCTGCCAGCTCGGCTCCCCGGCCTTCTCGAAGATGCCGGCCACGGGCAGCCCGCCGATGATCCAGCCGACGATCGCCAGGAGGATCATGCCGACGATCGCGCCGCCCGACGGGCCGGTGGTCGTGGTCGTCGTGGTCGTCGTGGTGACGGACGTGAGCAGCAGGGTCGGCAGTGTCGTCATGGGCCGAACCGTACCGATCCGGTCCCGTCCGGGTGGCGCGTTCGGTCCATCAGTTCGCGGGGCCGCGCGGGTGCCCGCCGGTCCCTACCGGACGCGTCAGCGCGGGCGCGCCGGTGCGCCCGGTAGGTACTGACGGGCGATCCGCTGCTCGGGGTGGTCGTCGCTCGCGTAGAGCACCGCGAGGAACACCCACTCGAGCGGCTTCATCACCAGGTAGACCGCGTCGGCCCGCCACGAGGTCGTCACGTGCCGGGCGACGGGTAGACCGCACCGGTCGTAGAACCCGCGCACCGCCCTGTGCGTGCGCGGCAGGCGCTCGGCGAGCACGTCCTCGAACGCGTTCGCGACGCACAGCTGCCGGTTGACGACCACGTCGTGCCCGTGCCGGACCCCGCGGCGCAGCGGACGGACCAGCCTGCGGTGACCGCCCGCGGCGACGGTGCACAGGTAGTGCTGGTCGAGCTGGACCATCGGCGGCGACTGCCGGGTGGACAGCGTCCAGTCGCTGGTGTCCAGGAACGCCCGCACGGCCGAGTCGGGCCGCTGTCCGAGCAGGAGCAGCACGGCGGTGAGCACGCCCCACACCGGCAGCGCGAGGGCGAGCGCCGCGACCGGCCAGCGAGAGACGCGGTGCAGGACCTGCTCCGACCAGGCCAGCACCCCCTGCAGGCTCGCGCGCTGGGGTGGGACCGGGTCGACCGCGCTCGTCGAGGCGACGCCCGGGTGCGGCGTGGCCGTGCGCGCGCGCTCGGTCAGCGCTGTGGCCATCACGGCCCGCGTGACGTCGACGGTCGACACCAGGAACGCGAACGGTACGAGGCAGACCAGCGCGGTGAGCGGGCTCTGCGTGGTGTGAGGCCCGACCTGCACGAGCCACGCCAGGCACACGGCCGCCGCCAGGTACGTGGCGGACAGGCACAGCACGGTGACCAGGGGTGGCTGGTGGCGCTGCGACCGGCGGAGGGCCGCCAGTGCGAGCAGCCCGGCGATGGCCAGCGCGGCGACCGTCGGGGTGTGCCAGGAGGCGACCGGCCTGTGCAGGTCCTCGAACGAGGCGCCGGCCTCGAGGGCCTCCGGCCAGTCCTTGCGCCATCCCAGGATCGACAGCAGCAGGCCGGTCAGCGGGAGCCCGAGCAGGTAGATCGTCAGCTCGACCCCTCGGGGGCGCCGGGCGTGGGAGGGGCGCAGCGCGTTGTGCAGGTGCATCCCGGTCAGGACGACGCCCAGCACCGCGAGGCCGATCAGGAGGAGGATCACCAGGCCCACGGCCAGTTCCATCACGGGTACCGCAGGGGCGAGGGCGGGGTGGTGGGTGGCACGGGTCGAGCCTGCCGTGCGCGGGGGCGTGGCATGCCAGGTTCGCAGCGCGGTCACGGGTCCTGCACAGGACCTGCGGGACTCGGTGGCGGGTGTGCGCGTGCGCGGACGCGTGGGTGCACCGGGGTGGCGGTGAGATCCGGGCGAACCGGGCGGGCGCCCTGTGGACGCCGTTGGGGACGAGCGGCGCGTCGTTGTGGACGCCCCTGTGCGTAGGGCGCCAGGGTGGCCGGATCGGCCCGTGAAGACGCAGGCCAGGGCGGTGCCCCGCCGCCCACAGGCGGTGCAGAACGCCGTGCACAGGGTGAAAACGACACGTGTGCAACACAACACCTAGTGGTGCATTGCAGTGTCAGACACCAGGTGTAGTGTCTTCTTCACGCGGCCGACCGAGGCGCCGACGAAGGTCCTACGGGGCCTCGTGGCCTTCCGGGACCTGGCCGCCAGGGCCTCACGGGAGGCCCGTCGGGGGGATCACGGACAGGACATTCGGGGGAGTGGGCATGACGATCACCGTCTACAGCAAGCCGGCGTGCGTGCAGTGCAACGCCACGTACCGCGCGCTGGACAAGCTCGGCGCGGACTACACGGTCGTCGACATCAGCGAGGACGCCGACGCGCGTGACTACGTCATGTCGCTCGGGCACCTGCAGGCACCCGTCGTCATCGTCGACGGCGACCACTGGTCGGGCTACCGGCCCGACCGCATCAAGGCGCTCGAGCAGCGCCTGGCGGCAGTCATCGCCTGACCGGACGCCCCGGGCCGGCGTCGGAGCACCGCGTCGGCCCGGCGGGCACCCGTCCTGCACGTTCGTCGCCCACCTGACCCACCGGTTCCACCAGGCGAGGAGAGCAGGTCGATGAGTTCGCTGGTCTACTTCTCCTCCGCGTCCGGCAACACCCACCGCTTCGTCGCCAAGCTCGGCATCGACGCGCAGCGCATCCCGCTGCTCCCGGCCGAGCCCTTCCTGCGCGTCCACGAGCCGTACGTGCTCGTGGTGCCGACGTACGGCGGCGGCAACGAGGGGGGCGCCGTCCCCCGGCAGGTCATCAAGTTCCTCAACGACGAGGACAACCGTGCGCTGATCCGCGGCGTCATCGCGGCCGGCAACACGAACTTCGGCGAGGCGTACTGCATCGCGGGGGACATCATCGCGGCCAAGTGCCACGTCCCCCACCTGTACAGCTTCGAGCTCATGGGAACCACTGAGGACGTGCAGCGCGTCCGAGAAGGATTGGGGCAGTTTTGGCAGCGACAGCGACAGATTCCCGCGTGACTCCCGCGACGGGGCTGGACTACCACGCCCTGAACGCGATGCTCAACCTGTACGACGCGGACGGCAAGATCCAGTTCGACCAGGACCGTGAGGCCGCGCGGCAGTACTTCCTGCAGCACGTCAACCAGAACACGGTGTTCTTCCACGACCTGGACGAGAAGCTCGACTACCTGGTCGAGAACAAGTACTACGACCCGGCCGTGCTCGCGCAGTACGACCGCGCGTTCATCAAGACGCTCTTCAAGCACGCCTACGCCAAGAAGTTCCGGTTCCAGACCTTCCTCGGCGCGTTCAAGTACTACACGTCGTACACGCTGAAGACCTTCGACGGGAAGCGCTACCTGGAGCGGTTCGAGGACCGCGTCTGCATGGTCGCCCTCTCGCTCGCCGAGGGCAAGGAGGAGTTCGCGCTCCACCTGGTCGACGAGATCGTCTCCGGTCGGTTCCAGCCGGCCACCCCGACGTTCCTCAACCTCGGCAAGGCGCAGCGCGGCGAGCCCGTCTCCTGCTTCCTGCTGCGCATCGAGGACAACATGGAGTCCATCGCGCGCGGCATCAACTCCGCCCTGCAGCTGTCCAAGCGCGGCGGCGGCGTGGCACTGCTGCTCAGCAACATCCGCGAGCACGGCGCGCCGATCAAGCACATCGAGAACCAGTCGTCCGGCGTCATCCCGGTGATGAAGCTGCTCGAGGACTCGTTCAGCTACGCCAACCAGCTCGGCGCGCGCCAGGGGGCCGGTGCGGTGTACCTGCACGCGCACCACCCGGACATCATGCGGTTCCTGGACACCAAGCGTGAGAACGCCGACGAGAAGATCCGGATCAAGACCCTCTCGCTGGGCGTCGTCATCCCGGACATCACGTTCGAGCTCGCCAAGAAGAACGAGCCGATGTACCTGTTCAGCCCGTACGACGTCGAGCGCGTCTACGGTGTGCCGTTCGCCGACGTCAACGTGTCGGAGAAGTACCACGAGATGGTCGACGACGGCCGGATCCGCAAGACGAAGATCAGCGCCCGCGAGTTCTTCCAGACGCTCGCCGAGCTGCAGTTCGAGTCGGGCTACCCGTACGTGATGTTCGAGGACACGGTCAACCGCGCGAACCCGATCAAGGGCAAGATCACGCACTCGAACCTGTGCTCGGAGATCCTGCAGGTCTCGACGCCTTCCACGTTCAACGAGGACCTGTCCTACGACCACGTCGGCCGGGACATCTCGTGCAACCTCGGCTCGATGAACATCGCGCTGTCGATGGACTCGCCGGACTTCGGCCAGTCGGTCGAGACGGCGATCCGGGCGCTGACGGCCGTGTCGGACCAGACGAGCATCGAGTCGGTCCCGTCGGTCAAGCGCGCGAACGCCGGCGGGCACGCGATCGGCCTGGGCCAGATGAACCTGCACGGGTACCTGGCGCGCGAGCGGATCTTCTACGGCTCCGAGGAGGGGCTGGACTTCACGAACATCTACTTCTACACGGTGGCTTACCACGCGATCCGTGCCTCGAACCTGCTGGCGCAGGAGCGCAAGCAGGCGTTCTACGGGTTCGAGGACTCCAAGTACGCGACGGGCGAGTACTTCGACAAGTACGTGACCGGCACGTGGGAGCCGAAGACCGCGCGGGTGCGCGAGCTGTTCGCCGAGGCGGGCATCCACATCCCGACGCAGGACGACTGGCGCGAGCTGGCTGCACTCGTCAAGGAGCACGGTCTCTACAACCAGAACCTGCAGGCCGTGCCGCCCACCGGCTCGATCTCGTACATCAACCACTCGACGAGCTCGATCCACCCGATCGCGTCGAAGATCGAGATCCGCAAGGAGGGCAAGATCGGGCGCGTCTACTACCCGGCGCCGTTCATGACGAACGACAACCTGGAGTACTACCAGGACGCGTACGAGATCGGCTTCGAGAAGATCATCGACACGTACGCCGAGGCCACCCAGCACGTCGACCAGGGCCTCTCGCTGACGCTGTTCTTCAAGGACACCGCCACGACGCGCGACCTGAACAAGGCGCAGATCTACGCCTGGCGCAAGGGCATCAAGACGATCTACTACATCCGCCTGCGGCAGATGGCGCTGGAGGGCACGGAAGTGGAGGGTTGCGTTTCCTGCATGTTGTGACGTAGGTCACACTTGGTTGCGCACACTCCCTCTCGCACATCCATCACGCATCGAACGACGAAGGAACGACATGACCCCCACGGGGAAGCTGAAGCTGGTCGACCGGGTGCAGGCGATCAACTGGAACCGGCTCGAGGACGAGAAGGACGCCGAGGTCTGGGACCGCCTGACCGGCAACTTCTGGCTGCCGGAGAAGGTCCCGGTGTCCAACGACATCCAGAGCTGGGCCACGCTCACCGAGGCCGAGAAGACGATGACGACCCGCGTCTTCACCGGCCTGACGCTGCTGGACACCATCCAGGGCACGGTCGGTGCCGTCAGCCTGATCCCCGACGCGCTGACCCCGCACGAGGAGGCCGTCTACACGAACATCGCGTTCATGGAGTCGGTGCACGCCAAGTCGTACTCCTCGATCTTCTCCACGCTGATCTCCACCAAGGAGATCGACGAGGCGTTCCGCTGGTCGGAGGAGAACCCGAACCTGCAGCGCAAGGCCGAGATCGTCCTCAACTACTACCGCGGGGACGAGCCGCTCAAGCGCAAGGTCGCCTCGACGATGCTCGAGTCGTTCCTGTTCTACTCGGGCTTCTACGCCCCGATGTACTGGGCGTCGCGCGCCAAGCTGACGAACACGGCCGACCTGATCCGCCTGATCATCCGTGACGAGGCCGTGCACGGGTACTACATCGGCTACAAGTACCAGAAGGGTCTCGAGCTGGTCAGCGAGGCCGAGCGTGCCGAGCTCAAGGACTACACGTTCGAGCTGCTCTTCGAGCTGTACGACAACGAGGTGGAGTACACGCAGGACCTCTACGACGAGCTCGGTCTGACCGAGGACGTCAAGAAGTTCCTGCGCTACAACGCCAACAAGGCGCTGATGAACCTCGGGTACGAGGCGCTGTTCCCGCGTGACGAGACCGACGTGAACCCGTCGATCCTGTCGGCGCTGAGCCCGAACGCGGACGAGAACCACGACTTCTTCTCGGGGTCGGGCTCGTCGTACGTGATCGGCAAGGCCGTCAACACCGAGGACGAGGACTGGGACTTCTGATCGTCGGGTGAGGTCGCCTCCGTGAGGCGACCTCACCCCGGTCCCCCCGAGGGGCGCCGGAGCTGTCGTCCGGTCAGCCCGGCAGGATCGCGGTGACCTGGCTGCGGACGTCCTGCAGGATCTCCTCGACCTCGGCCGTCGCGTTCACGCCGGCTGCCATGGTCACGAACTGCACCGCGGAGATGATCCGCGCGAGGGTCGCGGCGTGCTCGCCGGTGATGCGGGCGTCCCGGCGCAGCACGGCGGCGACGGCCTCTTCGGTCTGGGCGACGATCTCGAGCGCTTCGCGGTGGCGGGGTTCCTCGGGGTCGCCGAAGACCATCTCGCGCAGGTAGGTGCGGCCGTTGTCGACCTGGGTGCGGTTGCACTCCACGACGGGGCGGACGATCGCCATGACCGCGTCCACCACGTCGGGCGTGCCCTCGGCGGCGGTGCGGCCCCGGGCGAGGGCGTCGACGTAGGCGGCGTTCTGGACCAGCAGGAGCAGCTCGCCCTTGGTCTTGGCGTACAGGAACAGGGTGCCGGTGCCGATGTCGGCGCGTTCGGCGATCTGCTGGGTCGTGACGTCGTCGACGCCGTGCGCGGCGAACAGCTCGCCGGCGGCGGCGACGATCCGCTCGAGCTTGGCCTGCTTGTTGCGCTCGCGTCGTCCGACCGGCGGGGGGTCGAGGGGCATCGGATCCTCCGGGGCGAGACTCTGACTGTGCTCAGTGGCGAGGGTAGTCGCTGCCCCGCGGGCTCAGGAGGCCGCTCCGGCGGGCGGGTCGGCGAGGAAGGCCGCGGCGACGGGGGCGAACTGCTCCCAGTACTGGAAGATCGCGCCGTGCCCCGAGCGCGGGTAGATGATCAGCTCGGATCCCTTGATGCGCCGATGCAGGTCCTGGGAGAGCACCGAGGGCACCATGCGGTCGTTGTCACCGTTGGCGATCAGGGTCGGCTGGGTGATGGCGGACAGGTCCGACGGGGCCGAGCGGCCGAACTTCACGATCGCACGCAGCTGGGTGCGGAACGCGGCCAGCGTGACGTCCTGGTCGCGGTCCGAGGTCCGCTCCTTGAGGCGCGCCACGAACGCCTTCCCGGCGCGCTTGCCCTCGGCGTCGCGGGGGAAGAACAGGAACTCCTTGGGGTCCGACCGCGTCAGTGTGGCGCGTGCGACGTCCCAGTAGGTCGTGCGGACGACCTTGTCCATGTCCTTGCCGCCGCGCGGCCCGGTGCCGGTGAGCACCAACCGGCGCACCAGGTCCGGGTGCTTGAGCACGAGGTCCTGGGCGATCATCCCGCCCATCGAGAACGAGAAGATGTCGACGGTGTCGTGCCCGAGTGCCCGGATGAAGGCGTACGCGTCGTCGGCGGCCTCCTCGAGGGTGTCGCGGACCTTCCCGCTGGAGGCGCCGACGCCCAGCTGGTCGAAGGCGATGACGTGCCGGTGGGCCGCGATCGCGTCGACGATGCGGGGGTCCCAGTTGTCGAGGGTGGCGGCGAGGTGCACGAAGAACACGACCGGGACGCCACCGGTCGGGCCGAGCTCGCGGTAGGCAAAGGTGTCGGTGCCGACGCGGAGGGTGCGGGCGGGGGCCTGGGCGTAGGTGGTGATGACGGGTTCGGTGCCGGTGGTGCTCACGGGTGCTCTCCTGCGGGGTGGGGACGTCGGTGGCGGGGAGTCGGCGGTCTGGGTGGTGCGCGGTCAGGGGCGGGTGATGACTGCCTTGCCGCGGAGCCGTCCGGCGGCCAGTGCGTCCAGCGCCCGCGGTGCCTGGTCGGCGGGGAACACCTCGACGGGCAGGGGGCGCAGGGTGCCGGACTCGAGCAGTGCGCTGATCTGGCGCAGCTGGTCGCCGGAGGCGTGCATGAACAGGAACCGGTAGGTCACGCCCAGGCGCTTGGCCTGACGGCGGACCTTGCTGCTCAGTGCGCTGATCGCGAGCCGCAGGACGGGGTTGAGGCCGGCGGCGCGGGCGTAGGTGGGCTCGGGCGGGCCGGCGATGCCGATGGCCGTCCCCCCGCGTGCGAGGACGCGCAGGGACCGGCTGAGGTTGTCCCCGCCGAGGCTGTCGAGCACCAGGTCGTAGCCGGTCAGCTCGGCGGCGAAGTCCTGGGTGCGGTAGTCGATGACGACGTCGGCGCCGAGCTCGCGTGCCAGGTCGATCCCGTCGCCGCTGGCGGTGGTCGCGACGTGCGCGCCGAGGTGCTTGGCGAGCTGGATCGCGAGGGAGCCGACGGCACCGGCGCCGGCGTGGATGAGCACCTTCTGCCCGGCCTCGAGCCCGCCGACCTCGACCATCGCCTGCCAGGCGGTCAGGGCGACGAGCGGCAGGCCTCCTGCCTGGTCGACGGTCAGTGCGGCGGGCAGGGGCGCCAGGTCGGACTCGTCGACGGCGATCCGCTCGGCGAGGGTGCCGATGCGGCCGTCGCGCGGACGCCCGTACACCTGGTCGCCGGGCTGGAACCCGCGTACCTGGGCGCCCACGCCGAGGACGGTCCCGGCCAGGTCGTGGCCGAGGACCAGGGGGGTCCTGTAAGGCAGGACCGACTTGAACTCCCCGACCCGGAGCTTCTCGTCGAGGTGGTTCAGGCCCGCGGCCTGGACGCTCACCAGGACGTCGTGGGGGCCGACGGTCGGCTCGGGGACGTCGATCTCGGTCAGGGGCTGCTTGTAGCCGGTGATGCCGAACGCCTTCATGGTGGTCCTTCGGGGGAGGAGCGCGCTGCGCCGCGTCTGGCGGTCTGCCGTCGAGCGACTGGCCGAGTGGACTCAATAATGAGGCGACTCAGTTAACGGTGTCAAGAGGAACCTCGGACCTCGTCGCGGGATGCCGGTCGTCGCTCCCTCGCCGCGCACCCAGGCGCACCAGGTGGGACGGTGAACCTGCACGCCGAGGTGCAGCAGACTCAGCCGGCCAGGAGGGTTCGTGGACGAGTACATGTGGGTGCTGAAGGAGTCCGAGCAGGACCTGGTCCGGGAGATCGAACCCGACCGGATGGGCGCGCTCGACGAGGACGCCCTGATCGACCTGCACCGGCGGGTCCGCAGAGCCCGAAACAAGCACACGACGAACTACCGCCGCGGAGGCGCGAAACGCGTCGAGGAGGCCGGAGGTCGAGGTGCCGCCGGACCCAAGGGCGGCAAGGCGCGGCTCCGGGCGGAAGCCTTCGAGGAGGCACTGTCCCTGGTGAGCGCGCGGCTCGCGGTGGTCGCCCACGAGCAGGCGGAGGAGCTCAAGGCCCAGCGGCTCGCGCAGGCCCGAGCCGGCCGATCGACCGGACCCGACTCGTCCCCGTCCTCCGCCGGACCGGTCGACGGCCCCGGCCGCGTCGCCGGCCACCAGCAGACCACCGGGGGAGCGAAGCGAGACGCCTCGAGCGCCTCGCAGGGCGCCCGCAGGCAGGCCCAGCGCGACTCGCGCTGACGGTGCCGTCCGACAGGCGGCGCCCCAGGGCCTACCCGCGCAACCAGGCCAGCACGGCCAGCACCCGGCGGTGGTCGCCGTCGGAGGCCGCCAGGCCGAGCTTGGTGAAGATGTTCGACACGTGCTTCTCGACCGCACCGTGCGTGACGACGAGCCGGTCGGCGATCGCGGCGTTGGTCCGCCCCTGGGCGACATGCTCGAGCACCTCGCGCTCGCGGGGGCTGAGGGCGTCGAGGGGCGACCCGGCCGGGCGACGGACCAGCAGCTGGGCCACGACCTGCGGGTCGAGCGCGGTGTCACCGGCGGCGACCCGGTCGAGGGTGTCGGCCAGCACGTCGAGGTCCTGCACGCGGTCCTTGAGCAGGTAGCCGACACCGCCGCGGCCGTCGGCGAGCAGGTCGCGGGCGTACGTCTCCTCGACGTACTGCGACAGCACGAGCACACCGAGGCCCGGCTGCTCCTGCCGCAGCACGACTGCGGCTCGTAGCCCGTCGTCGGTGTGGTCGGGTGGCATCCGGACGTCGACGACGGCGACGTCCGGGCGGTGATCGCGGGCGGCGGTCATCAGGTCGGGGGCGGTGCCGACGGCCGCGACGACGGTGTGGCCCGCCTCCTGCAGGAGACGGACCAGACCTTCGCGCAGCAGGACGGAGTCCTCGGCCAGCACTATGCGCACGGGATCCTCACGGTGACCATGGTGCCCTGACCTGCACCGCTGGTGATCTCGACGGTGCCGTCGACACCAGCCGCACGGTCCTGCAGCCCGGCCAGTCCGTGGCCCGGGAGCACCTGGGCGCCGCCGCGGCCGTCGTCGGCGACCGTCAGCCGGACGACCCCGCCGTCGACCACGAGCGTCACGTCGGCCCGGGTCGCCCCGGCGTGCTTGGCGACGTTGGCCAGGGCCTCGCAGGCCACGAAGTAGGCGGCGTTCTCCACGGCCGGCGGCAGGCGGACGCCCTCGGCGACGTCGGTGTGCAGGGCGGTCGGCACGGTGCAGGTGGCCGCTGCGGCGACGAGCGCGGCGACGAGCCCCCGGTCGGCGAGCACCGGCGGAGCGATGCCCCGGCTCAGCGCCCGCAGCTCGGCCAGTGCCTCGTCGGTCTGCCGGCGGGCCTCGGCGATGACGACCCGGGCCTCGTCGACGTCGTCGGCGGACAGTCGCCGCTCGGCGGTCGACAGGTCCATGCCGAGCCGGATCAGCCGCTGCTGGGGGCCGTCGTGCAGGTCGCGCTCCAACCGGCGCAACGACTGCGCCTCGGCGTGCGCGGCCTGGGCGCGGCTGTGCGACAGGTGCTCCACCTGCTGGCGCAGCAACGCCGAGTCGGAGGACAGCAGTGCCTCGCCGAGGGCCGTGTGCGCTGCGGTGCAGCCGCGCATCACCGGGACGAGCGTCGCGGCGAAGATCAGCCCGACGGCCAGGTCGAGCACCACGCGCGGCACGTCGGGGAACACCATGTCGAGGCCGGTGATCCCGACCTCACCGTGCGTGCCCTCGGGCAGCAGCGGGGTCCAGATCCACGAGGTCAGCCCCACGACGGCGCCCGACCACCAGATGCAGGCCACCGACCAGGTCACCACGGAGACGGGCATCTGGACCAGTCCGTGCGCGGCCTCCGCCCAGCGCGCGGGGTCCCGGAGGCGGTCGACGTACCCGACGAGGCCCTGGTTGCGGGCCTGGCGGTAAGCGGGCCGGCCCACGGGGTGGCCGATCACCTCCAGTCGGCGGCGCTCCGCCGCGGCGAACCATCCGGCGACGTCGAGGGTGGCTGCTGCGAGCGGGATCCCCGCGACGAGCACGACGAGCGCCGCCGACAACGACAGCCCCGTCACGAGCACCGTGAACGAGCCGAGGGCGAGCGGCAGGGAGGTCAGCAGGTACCGGGACCTGGCGAGGGTGTCGCGCAGCACGCCGGGCGACGTCGGTGCGGCCGGCTGGGCCGCGGTCGATGTGGTCATGGCTTCAGTCTGGCGTCGTCGCAGGTCACAGCGCAGTGGCGGCTGCTGGCGAGTCGAAGGTGGGGGTAGCCCCACCTCGTGTCCGCCCCGCCGGGCGCGGCGGCCCGGACGGGTCTACGGTCGTCAGGACGGCGCGCACCGCCGCCCCCCTGATCCCTCGCCGGAGGACGCCATGAGCACGCTGATGGATCTGCCCGAGGTCTCCGAGTGCTCGGTGGCCGGCTGCTCCTACAACGACCACTCGCACTGCCACGCCGCCGCGGTGACGATCGGCGGTGTGAACGGTGACGCGCAGTGCGCCACGTTCATCCCGTTGGGCGTCAAGGGCGGTCTGGACAAGGTCGTCACGCACGTCGGCGCGTGCCAGCGGCAGGACTGCACGCACAACTCCGCCTTGGAGTGCTCGGCGACCTCCGTGCGGGTCGGTGCCGGCCACGACCTGGCCGACTGCCTGACGTTCGCCCCGCGCTGATCCCCGCAGCTGACGTCGACCGGCCGACGTCCGCCGACCGGTCAGTTGGCGATGCGGGCGGTGTGCGCCTCGGCGAGCTCGTCGAGCAGCTGGTGCACGAGCCGGGCGGCCGCGGGGACGAGCTCGCGTTCCCCCGCCACCAGGCCGGGGTCCTGCCGTCGTACGGCCATGGCGTCCTCGATCGACCGGCGCGGGTCGACGTGCGCGGAGGCGAGGAACGCCGCCGTGAGTGCGCGGGCGCCGCGCGCGAACTCGCCGTCGTCGTCGACGGCCACCTCGGCCAGGATCAGCGCGGTGAGTGCGACGTCGAGCTCGGCGGTGGCGGTGCGGGCGTTGGCCCAGTCGACCAGCGACGGACCGTGCGTGTCGGACAGGATCACGTTGCCGGGGTGCAGGTCCAGGTGCGCGATCACCGGGCCGCCGGTGGCGTGCCCCCAGTCCTGGGCGACGCCGGTGGACGTCCAGCCGGGAGGGGCGGGGATCGCGTGCAGGCGTGCGTGCAGGTCGGCCAGGATCTCCGCGCCTTCGCGCAGCGGCATCATGCCCGCGACGACGGCCTGCAGCAGGGTCGGCCCGTGGAGCCGCTCCATCACCAGGTCGGGGCCGTGCGCCTCGAGGACCTGGGGGGCGGGGAACCCGTGCGCGACCACGTGTGCCAGCAGCTCGACCTCACCGGAGGCGTCCCGTCCTGACCGGTAACGGCGCAGCACGCGAGCCTCGTCGATCGCGTAGACGTCCGCGAACGCACCCGTCGCGACGACCGGGCCGAGCGGGGTCGGGACGACAGGTTCTCCGTGCGACGTCGCGGGGAGCATGCCCTCGACGGTAGGCGAACGGCGCGCGTTTGTCCCCCGCTGCGTCTCGAGGGTTGGTCCGCACCGACCACGCAGCGGTCACGCGTCCGCTCAGCCTCGGCCCGCCCGGGTCAGGGCCTGCACCGCCTCGTCGTGCGTGTCGGGCAGCGCACGCCGCCAGATGCGAGCGGGTGAACGCAGGGCCTCCGGGCCCAGGCCGAGCGCCTCGCAGTGCCGGTCGACCTCGGTGCGCAACATGCGCATGCCACGGGTGGCCTCGTCGTGGCGCACGAGCACGGCGAACGCACCACCACCCAGCGTGGCCATCGGGTGCCCGTGCCCGTAGGTCGCGAGCAGTGCCGCACCCACGGCCGCCGAACGGGCCATGCGCAGGAACGGGTGCAGCTCGCCGGTGGCGACGTCGAGCAGGATGAGATCGTGGTCGGCGTGCGCAGGGCGCCCGGTGCGGGCCGCCATCAGGTACGTCTCGGCGAGCCGCACGGACAGGTAGTCGCTGGTCGGCAGTCCTGACTCGGCGTCGAGGCACGGCACGGCGACAGCCCCGGCGGCCTGCGCGTCGGCCCAGCCCGCGCAGAAGGCGGTGACCACGGCGTGCGGCGGGTCGGCGAGCCCCGTCGAGCGGTACAGGCAGGCCAGGTCGTCGAGGGCCTCGGTGATGCCGACGCCGTCGTGCCCGCGGGCATGCCCCAGGCCGTGCGCCGCCCCGGTCGGGTCGCGCTGCTCGAGCACGGCGGAGGCGAGCCCGTCGACTGCCGGGTGGTACCAGTCGCTCGGGCGCAGCCACGTGCTGGTCGTGCTCTCGTGCCGCCACAGCTCACGCAGGGCGTCGGGCAGGAGCGGCCCGCCGGTCCCCTCGTCGGTCTTCACGGGGGATGAGAGGGGCGTCGTGCCTGTCCATGACGCCGGATTCCAACCACTGGCGCACTTTCACCCGTTCGGCGCACTATGGGACCCTGATCCCACGGAACTTCCGCGTGATCGCGGGCCGTCGGACCATGGACCAGGGGAGTGACGTGGACAGGGACGCGGAGCTCGGTCCCGTCAACGAGGACGCCGAGCTGATCGCCGCAACGCGCGGCGGTGACTCCGGCGCGTTCGGGCAGCTGTACCAGCGGCACGCGGGCGCCGCGTGGGTCGTCGCGCGCCAGTACGTCGACTCCCGCGCCGACGCCGACGACGTGGTGGCGGAGGCCTTCACCGCCGTGTACTCCGCACTGGTCGGCGGCTCGGGCCCGGACGTCGCGTTCCGCGCCTACCTGTTCACGGTGGTGCGCCGCACCGCGGCCGCCCGGCGGGCCCAGGGGGCCCGTGCGCTCCCTACGGACGACGAGCGGGTCCTGGAGGCCGCTGCGATCCCCGAGGCGGCCGCCGAGGAACCGGTGCTCGCGGGCCTCGAGGGCTCGCTGGTGGCCGGTGCGTACCGTTCGCTGCCCGAGCGGTGGCAGGCCGTGCTCTGGTACACGGAGGTCGAAGGGTTGGCGCCCGCGAAGGTCGCCCCGCTGCTCGGGCTGACCGCGAACGGGGTCGCCGCGCTGGCGTACCGCGCACGCGAGGGACTGCGCCAGGCCTACCTGCAGGGACACCTGGCCGGTGCGACCGGCGACGGCTGCCGCGACGTGCACGGGTTGCTGGGCGCGTACGTGCGCAGCGGGCTGGCCGCGCGGGACACCCGTCGGGTCGAGGCGCACCTCAACGACTGCGGCCGGTGCCGCACCCTGGTGCTCGAGCTGGGCGACGTGAACCACGGCATGCGCGGCGTCATCGCACCGATGGTGCTGGGGGTGCTCGGGCTGGGTGCGCTGGCGCACGAGCTGCCGGTGGCCGGCGGGTTGGCGGCGGGTGCAGCTGCGATGGGTGGTGCCGGTGCGGCTTCGGGCATGGCGGGTGCCGGCGCTGGGGCCGGTGCCGCGGGAACGGGTGCCGCGGGGGCGGAGCTCGCGGCGGTCGGGGGTTCGGCGGCTGCGGGGACCGGCGCGGTCACGGCGACCTCCGCCGGTGCAGGCGCGGCTGCCCTGGTCGGTGCGGGTGCCGTGACGGGTGCCGCCGGTGCCGCGGCGGGCGCTGCGACGGTCGGTGGCTTGGCCGCCCTGTTCTCGTCCGTGCCGCTGATGGCGGCGGCCGCGGGGGTGGTGGTGGCCGGGGCCCTTGTCGTCTCGGGTGTGACCGGTGTGCTCGGCGGTGACCCGGTGGCGGAGGGGGCGCTCGGGGTCGAGGAGTCGGCGGCGGCCGACGGCACCGGCGCCGCTGGTGCGAGCACGGCTCCTCCGACGTCGTCGCCGACGCCGGATGTCACCGCGGGGCCCTCGGCGATCCCGGACGACCCGCTGATGCCGACGGATGCGGCGACGCCGGGCGACGCGGTCGCCGTGCAGGACGGTCTCACGCCGTCCTCCGACACGGGGGAGGGCACGGGTAGCGGTTCGGACGCCGACGCGGTGAACCCGTCCGGCAGCGGCGGCGGGACGGGCGTCGAGCCCGCGGCACCTCCGCCTCCCGCTCCGCCCGCGCCGGCGCCGGCGTCGGTGGAGGTCGCGCTGCCGGCCTCGGCCGATGTGCTCGAGGCCGGTGCAGGGGCGCAGGACCTGGCGGTCGACGTGACGAACTCCGGTGGCACGGCGACCGGCGCGTTGACGGCGACGGTCACGATGCCCGCGGGTCTCTCGCTCGACGGTGCGCAGCCGTCGGCCTCGACCACTGTCACGGCCGGGTTCGCGCCGGCGGCCGTCACGGGGTGGCTGTGCGTGCCCGCGGCCGACGCGGCGAGCGCCTCGTGCGTCCTCGGGTCGCTCGGCCCCCGGCAGACGGCCCGGCTGAGCCTGCGGGTCTCTGTCGACGAGGCCGTCGAGGGCACGGATGCGGCCGTCGCGGTCGTGGTCGAGGGTGCGGGCGTGAAGGCCCAGCCGGCGCCGCTGCGGATGCGGATCACCCCGTCGGCGGCGAGGGTGAGTGCTCCGTCGACACCGCGGTCCCTCGACCTCGTGGTGGGGCGCGCGCGGGAGCTGGTCGTGCCGGTGCAGAACCTCGGGGGCGCGGCGACGACTGCCGCCGCACCTGCCGTGGTGCAGCTGACGCTGCCGGCCGGGGTGGCGTGGGAGCAGGCGCCCGAGTCCGACGGCTGGGGGTGCACGGCGCAGGACTCCGCGACGGTGCGGTGCGTGCGCGAGGTGCTCGCGGGCCACTCGGCCTCGAGCGTCCGGCTGTCGTTGACGGCGGGCGAGAAGGCTGCGGCGTCGTCGACGGTGCTGGTGCAGCTGGCGCCGTCGGGTCGTGGCGCGAGCGAGAGCCGGGTCATCGCCCTGCAGGTGTCGAGCCCGCCGCGGCTTGCGCTCGCGGCGCCGGAGTCCTTGCTGGTGGCACCGGGTGACGGCGAGCAGCCGCTGGGTGTCAGTGTCAGCAACGACGGTGGTGCGGTGGCGGCACCGGTCGCGGTGGCGGTCGTGGCGCCCTCGGCGGTGCGGCTGGTCGCGACGGACGGTGACGGCTGGACGTGCGTGGCTGATAGGCCGGGTGGTGGTCGGGTGGCAGAGAGTCGGCGCGCCGAGCCCGGGTCGCACGCGGTGGTGTGCACGGTGGGCAGCCTGGCGCCCGGTGAGGTGCGGGAGCTGCCGGTGTCGCTGCGGGTGCCGTACGGCCAGGCCGGCGGCAACCTGAGCGTGCTGGTCACAGCGGTGGCGCCGGAGTCGGGCAGCGGTGCGGTGAGCGTGATCTCGCTGTTCCAGCGAGACCTCAAGTGACGCGTGCGGGCCGCTGCCCGCGGGCCCTCTGACACCACCCCGTCCATTCCATGGACATGTGGACAGGGCCCGTCTCATCCTGTGGTCTGATGACGTCATGTCCGACGCCTCCTTCCGCACGACCCTCCCGGGTCGAATGCCGGTGCGCGCCGTCGGCCGTCGCCGCTGCTGTTGAGCTGAGCGACTGACGCCCCGGCGCGTCCCCCGGAGGAGCCCGCCCGGCCCGTAGGCCAGGTCGGTACCCGCCTCCCGTGCCCTGCCCCGACGTGCCCCCGCACGTCACAGCCCCGAAGGCGACCCCGTGACAGCATCCACCGGCGTTCCCCCGCGCATCCGCGTCACCGACCTGCGCAAGGTCTACGGCGACGGCGAGCGTGCCGTCGTCGCGCTCGACGGCGTCGACCTGACCGTCGGCCCCGGCGAGATCCACGGCGTCGTCGGTCGGTCCGGTGCGGGCAAGTCCACGCTGATCCGCTGCCTCACGGCCCTCGAGCGACCCACCGGCGGGCACGTCGTCGTCGACGGCGTCGACATCGCCGCCCTGCCCGAGAAGGAGCTGCGGGCCGCCCGGCGCCGCATCGGGCTGGTCTTCCAGCACGTGAACCTGCTGGACTCGCGCACCATCCTGGCCAACGTCTCCTACCCGCTCGAGGTGGCCGGCGTCGGTCGCGCGCAGCGTGCCGCCCGCGCCCAGGAGCTGCTGGAGATCGTCGGCCTGGGCGATCGCGCCCACGCCTACCCGGCCCAGCTGTCCGGTGGGCAGCGTCAGCGCGTGGGCATCGCCCGGGCCCTGGCCGCCGAGCCGGCCGTGCTGCTGCTCGACGAGCCGACCTCCGCGCTCGACCCGGCCACCACCCGGCAGATCCTCACCCTGGTCCGCGAGCTGCGCGACCGCCTGGGCATCAGCGTCGTCATCATCACGCACGAGATGACCGTGGTCCGCGAGGTGTGCGACACGGTCACCCTGCTGGAGCACGGCAAGGTCGCCGAGCACGGCCCGGTCGGCGAGGTCGTCGCCCGGTACGGCACACGCCTGGCCCGTGAGCTCATCCCCGTGCCCGACCTGCCCGTCGGTGCCGAGCGCAGCCTGGTCGAGGTCGCGTACACCACCGACGACGTGCCCACGCCGCAGGTGCTGCGCGTGGTCGCCGGACTGGGCGAGGGCGTCGAGGTCGCCGCGGGGGCCATCGAGACCATCGCCGGGCGACGCGTCGGCCGGTTGCAACTCGACGTGCACGCCGAGCACGTCGAGGCGACGCTCGCCGCGCTGCACGCCGCAGGGCTGCACGCCGTGGTCACCGAGGTCGAGCCGCCCACCGACGAGGACGACACCGTGCCCGACGACCGCCACGCCGACGGCCCGCCCGGGCACCGACCGCCCGCACCGGACACCGCCGACGCGGTCCGCACCACGCTCGAGCGGGGGCTGTGATGGGCTGGTGGAACGAGCTGGTGACCAACCCGGTCATCCAGCAGAAGCTGCCCGAGGCGACACTCGAGACCTTGCAGATGGTGGGTGTGTCGGCGGTGCTGACGGCCCTGCTCGGCCTGCCGCTGGGCCTGCTGCTGCACGCCACGTCGCTGGGCGGCCTCACGCCGAACCGCGCGGTCAACGCCGTGATCGGGTTCGTCGCGAACGTCGTGCGCTCGTTGCCGTTCCTCATCCTCATGATCGCGGTGATCCCGCTGACCCGGGCCCTGGTCGGCACGACGTTGCAGTGGAAGGCGGCCGTGGTGCCGCTGACCATCGGCGCGGTGCCGTTCTTCGCCCGGCTCGTCGAGACCGCGGTGCGTGACGTGAACCCCGGCAAGATCGAGGCCGCCCGCGTCATCGGCGCCACGCGCGTCGGCATCACCGTGCAGGTGCACATCCGTGAGGCCCTGCCGGCGCTCGTCGCGAGCTTCACCGTGACCGTGATCGCCCTGGTCGGCTACTCAGCCATGGCCGGGGTGATCGGCGCGGGCGGTATCGGCGCGCTGGCCATCTCGTACGGGTACCAACGCTTCGACAACACCGTGATGGCTGCGTGCGTGATCGTCCTCGCGGTGTTCGTCGTGGTCGTGCAGGCCCTCGGCGACGTCATCGCCCGCGCGCTCGACCACCGCTAGACCCCGACCCCTCCCGATCCTCGGGAGCTGCACGACCCCGCACCACCGACCGTCCAGGAGGACACGATGAGGAAGACCTTGAGTGCCATCGCGCTCACTGCCGCCACCGCCCTGACCCTGGTCGGCTGCTCCTCGAGCGACCCGGCGGCCGACGACACCGCCACGACCGCCGCCGCCGGCGAGGTCGTCTCGCTGACCATCGGCGCCAGCCCCACGCCGCACGCCGAGATCCTGCAGTTCGTGCAGGACAACCTGGCCGCGGACGCCGGGCTCGACCTGACGATCGAGACGTTCGACGACTACGTGCTGCCGAACACGGCGCTGGCCGAGGGCGACATCGACGCCAACTACTTCCAGCACCTGCCGTACTTCGAGTCGCAGGTCGCCGAGCAGGGCTACGACTTCGACCACTTCGAGGGCATCCACATCGAGCCCTACGCGCTGTACTCCTCGAAGTGGACGAGCCTGGACGAGGTGCCGGACGGCGCGCAGTTCGGCATCACGAACGACCCGGGCAACCAGGCCCGTGCGCTCGACCTGCTGGTCGCCAACGACCTGATCACGCTGAAGGACACCGGCGATGCCGACCCGACGCTGCTGGACATCGACACCAACCCGAAGAACTTCGAGTTCATCGAGACGGCCCCCGAGTCGCTCGTGCGTGCCCTGGAGGACGTCGACCTGGCGATCATCAACGGCAACTACGCGCTCGAGGCCGGCCTGAACCCTGCCACCGACTCGCTGCTCATCGAGTCCGGCGTGGACAACCCGTACGCCAACTTCCTGGCGGTCCGCTCGGAGGACATCGACAACCCGGCGCTGGTCAAGCTCGACGAGCTGCTGCACTCCGAGGAGGTCCGGGCGTACATCGAGGAGCGGTGGCCCGACGGCGAGGTGCTCCCCGCCTTCTGAGCCTGAACCACGAGGACCCCGTCGCACAGGTTGCGGCGGGGTCCTCGTGCGTGGTTCGCGCCACCGGACCCGGGCAGGTCCCCCGATCCGCGTCGGGTCCGGTGGCGCGGGTCCTCAGCGGGTGTCCCCCGACTCGCCGAGGACGTCAGGGGCCGACGCGCCGGCCGTGGGGGCGTCGTCGGGCAGCGGAGCGAGCAGTCGCAGGTGCGAGAGCCGCTCGCCGAACCGGCCGAACTCGACCGACGGGCCGGGGCGCTGCGGTGCGAGCGACAGCGCGGTGTACGTCTCGGCGGCGGGCAGCAGGTCGAGGGCCGACTCACGCAGCAGCTCGGCCACACCGGCCAGGTCGGCGGCCGTCAGGGTGCTGCCGGGCCGACCGTCGGCCGGCGAACCGTCCTCGGGCAGGCTCACGTACAGCACGAACCCGGCCCGGCCGGGCGGCAGGGCCGGGGCGACCGGGTCGGCGACGGTGCGGGTGGCGCGCCGTTCGGCGGCACTGCGGGGCGGCGGGGCGGGGCGGGCGGCGGCTGCGGGTGCGCCGCGGGGGGCCGACAGGCTCATGGGGTTCTCCGTGCGTGGGGGTGGCCGACCGCGGTCGGCGCGGTGGCGGGGTCGGGTGGGCGCGTGGGCTCAGTGCCGACAGCACACGGACGTCCCGCGCACGCAGACGCGCACCGTGGCGGTGCGGTATCGGCGCGTGGGATCTGTCACTGACTGATCGTCACACGGGCGTGCGGGGACGCCCAAGCGTTTTCACGCCCGTCTCAGGTGATGGAACACGCGCGTCGCCGCGGGCTGCTCGCCCGGGACGCGCAGGTGGTGAAGGTCAGACGACGCCGTACAGGCGGTCGCCGGCGTCGCCCAGCCCGGGGACGATGTACGCCTTCTCGTTGAGGCGCTCGTCGACGGCCGCCACGACGACGGACACGTTGGCCCGGTCGCCCACATGGTCCTCGACGACCTTCAGGCCCTCCGGTGCGGCCAGCAGGCACACGGCCGTGACGTCGCGGGCGCCGCGCGCCAGCAGGTAGTCGATCGCTGCGACCAGGGTGCCGCCGGTGGCGAGCATCGGGTCGAGCAGGAAGCACTGCCGGCCGGAGAGGTCCTCCGGCAGACGGTTCGCGTACGTGATCGCCTCGAGGGTCTCCTCGTCACGCTGCATGCCCAGGAACCCGACCTCGGCGGTCGGCAGCAGGCGCGTCATGCCCTCGAGCATGCCGAGGCCGGCACGCAGGATCGGCACCACGAGCGGGCGCGGGTCGGCGAGCTTGGCGCCCGTGGTCGTGGTGACCGGCGTCTCGATCTCGACCGGCTCGGTATGGACGTCGCGCGTCGCCTCGTACGCCAGGAGCGTGACGAGCTCGTCGACCAGCAGGCGGAACGTCGGCGACTGGGTGTTCTTGTCGCGGAGGACCGTGAGCTTGTGGGTGACGAGCGGGTGGTCCGCGACGTGCAGGCGCATGGGTCCAACCTACCGTGCGTCCCACGTGCTGGACGCCCCTCCTGGCCCTGCGCGGCGCGATCGAGCGGTGCGATCGGTCACGTCGGGCGCCACCGGGCAGGATGGGCCCGTGCGACCGGAACGCCGCGGGCTACGAGCCGAGGACGAGCGTGCCATGGGCCTCGCGCTCGACGAGGCCCGGCTGGCCCTGACCACGCTCGACGTGCCCGTCGGGGCCGTGGTGCTCGACGCCGACGGCCAGGTGGTCGGACGCGGGCGCAACACCCGGGAGGTGCACGCCGACCCCACCGGCCACGCCGAGGTCATGGCCCTGCGCGACGCCGCCACGCACCTGGGACGGTGGCGGCTGGACGACTGCACCCTCGTCGCCACCCTCGAACCGTGCCTGATGTGCGCCGGGGCGATCGTGCTGGCCCGTATCGAGCGGCTCGTGCTGGGCGCGTGGGACCCGAAGGCCGGGGCGTGCGGGTCGCAGTGGGACGTGGTGCGGGACCGGCGGCTCAACCACCGCGTCGAGGTCGTCGGCGGGATCCGCGAGCAGGAGTGCGGCGAGCTGCTGCGGGCGTTCTTCGAGGAGCACCGCGAGGGCTGACGTCCGGCCGAGCCGTCGGTGGGCTCAGGGCGCCGCCGGGCCGTGCGGTGCGGCGCGGTGCGGGGGAGCGGGCAGGGTCTCGGCCAGGTCGCTGAGCGTCTCCGACGTGCCCGCGTCCAACGTCACCGCCGCGTACCGGTCGCCGCGCGTCGCACCGCGGTTCACCACCACCACGGGCATGCCGCGCTGCGCCGCGTGCCGCACGAACCGCAACCCCGACTGCACCGACAACGACGACCCCGCCACCAGCAGCGCATCGGCCGCGTCCACCAGCGCGAACGCCTGCTCGACCCGCTCCCGCGGCACCGTCTCCCCGAAGTACACGATGTCCGGCTTGAGCATCCCCCCGCACACCGCGCAGTCCGCGACCACGAAGTGCGCCGTCTGCTCGATCACTGCATCCGCGTCCGGCGCGATCTCCACGTCGCCCACCTGCTGCACCTGCTCGATGAACCCCGAGTTCAGCGCGTCCAGCCGCTCCGCCAGCTCCGACCGCGGCATCACCCGCCCGCACTGCAGGCACAGCACCCTGTCGTAGCGGCCGTGCAGGTCCACCACCGTGCGCGAGCCCGCGGCCTCGTGCAGCAGGTCCACGTTCTGCGTGATCACCCCCGTCACCACGCCGCGGTCCTCCATCGCCGCCAACGCCCGGTGTCCCGCGTTCGGCAACGTCCGGTGCACGTGCCGCCAGCCGACGTGGTTCCGCGCCCAGTAGTGCCGGCGGAACGCCGCATCGCCCACGAACTGCTGGAACGTCATCGGCGTGCGCGGCGGCGAGTCCGGCCCCCGGTAGTCGGGGATCCCCGAGTCCGTCGACACCCCCGCACCCGTCAGCACCGCCAGGCGATGCCCGGCGAGCACCTCGACCACGTCCGCGAGGGACGTCGCGGTCATCGGGCGGGCGTCGGAGGAGGACATACGACCACGGTACGTCCGGGTGCGCCGGGGGTCGCGGGGTGCGCCGCCGGGGCCCGCCGACGGCCAGCGGGGTGGGCGGCCCGAGGCCGATTCGGAGGCTGGGGCTCCGACCCGGTACTCTTCTGCGCGAGGTAGCGTGTCCGAGCGGCCTAAGGAGCACGCCTCGAAAGCGTGTGTGGGTGAAAGTCCACCGTGGGTTCAAATCCCACCGCTACCGCCATGTGATGTCGCAAGACATCGGCGACAGCCCGAACCCATCAGGGTTCGGGCTGTCGTGGTTTTTGGGGTTGGTAGTCC